>QWOQ01000005.1 GCA_003669585.1 Planctomycetota bacterium
AGGCCATACTTCTGCCCGATCTCGCCAAAGAGCTGAGCCTTGCGGATGCTGTCGATCCCCAGATCTGCCTCCAGATCGGCGTCCATTTCTACGATCTCGCGAGGATAACCCGTTTGCTCGACGACAAAGTCGATCAAAAACGTTTCTAACTCAAGCGCCGGCACCCCGCCTGCAACTGCATTGTTTTGAGCCGGGTGGTTGATCGGCTCATGTGACGTTGCGGCGGGTTGCGGTCCTGCTCTACGAGTCAACCAGTCGGCCTTGCCGCCCGATTGAGCAAAAATGTCGCAGAGATTCTCCAACGACCGAGCCGACACAACAGCGGCCCGATCGGCGTCCTGAAGATCAAACATATCCGCCGCCGTCAAGAAAAATGTTTCTGTATCGGGCGTGGCTCGATCGGCCGAGAGTGGCAACTCCAGACCGAATTCTTCTAGCAGATGTGCCACCACATCTTCGAGGTATTCTGGCACGCTTTTGGCCGGACGGCCTGCGGGGCTCTGGTCTTGCGTGGAATGTTGGGAGCCATTGCCAGTGGATTCTTTTGTAAGCGTGCGATATTCATCGCTGGAACCGTAGCTCTTTTCATCCACTCCACGCTGGCTTTCGATGCCATGAGGGACTCCGGCTGCCACGTGTTGCCGCGGCTTCGCCGTGCGCGTGCTGGCTGCTTGAGATCGGTTGCGGGCCCGGCGGCGTGACGTGGCATCGTATGCAATCACCATGCCTGTGCCACCGCCTGTCCCCGCTGCGCTTCCAGCACGATTGGCATTCTCAGTGGCTGCGACTGGAGACGACAGATGAGTTCTCAGGGCCCCAGCGGCTGCAAGCTGGCCGCGAACTTTTTCGAGGTGTTCGGTGGCCGCACGGCTGCGTTGATCAAACTGAATAATAGTCACGTTCTTTTTGCCTTCCAAAATCCGACGCGTCAGCCCCGACAGCACGCCGGACGGACCGACTTCCACAAACGTGCGCACGCCAGATTCATAGAGCCGCTCCACCACGCTTACCCATCGCACCGTATCGGTCATCTGGCGAATCAGGCTCTCTCGAATGTCGCCCGAACTCTCAAGCCGTTGCGCGGTGGTGCTGCTAAACGTCGCAATCCTGGGCTGGTGAATCGCCAAAGTCGCAATGGTTTGCGAGAGTTCTTCGCCCGCTGACTTCAACAGCGGTGTATGAAACGGACTCGGTACTGCAAGCCGCTTCGACTTCACGTTCCGCGTTTCAAGCAACAACTCAACGGCGTCGACCGCTCGCGCTATGCCACCGACAACCGACTGTTCCGGCGCGTTCTGGGCGCACACCCACACTTGACCGGCAAACGGCTCGATCGCTGAGGCTACCGCTTGACTGTCTGCAATGATTGAAAGCATCGCGCCGTTGCGAGGCCCAAACTGCTCCACGGCATCGGCCCGAGCGCGGGTGGCTTTGGCGCCATCTTGAATGCTCCAGGCGCCAGCGGCGGTCAGCGAAGGAAATTCGCCAAAGCTGTGGCTGGCGATTACGTCAGGCGCGAACCCCATTTTCTGAAGCACCCCCCACGCCAAAAGATCCGCGAGGTACATCGCCCACTGCGTGTCCCAGACGGTTGTGCCAAGCCCATTGACCGGCTGCCAGGCAATCTCGGCAAGCGTCTGCAGGCCGCTTGCCTGCGCCATCGCATCCAGATTCCGTAAGCACGTTTTGGCCTCGGGCGAATCTTCGACTAATCCCCGAAACATATCGGTGTACTGTGAGCCCTGTCCGGGAAAAATGGCCGCCACCAGCGGCCTGCTGGACTGGCTTGCAACCGGTGCTACCAGTGGTGCTATCGCCGTTGGCATCGGCGCCGCATTATCCAGAATCATGTGGCCCACAAGCTCACCGTGCATGACCGTGACGGCTCCAGCTCGGTAGCCAGCGGCATCCATCGCAGGCACTGCGTAGGCTCGCGCCGAAACCCGCAAGCCTGAAGAAACGCTCGCGTCCTCCTTCAAACCCAAAGTGCCCGGCGAAATTCCCTCTTCCAAACTCCTCACAATCTTCACGATTGCCGCAGCGCCCGCTGCAGCACCCACGTGTCCGATCACACATTCCAGCGATCCGATGGCAGCAGATTCAACTGGCAATGAGCCACCATACTGGCTCGCCAAGGCATTCAGTGCGATAGCATCCCCTGCGAGTTTGCCACAGCCGCACACTTCGAGCAGCTTGATAGACGAAGGCTTGAGTCCCGCATGGTCCGTCGCCTCGCGTATCACTCGGCTAGCAGCCTGCGCAAGGGTGCGGCCTGAACCCAAGGCCACTCCCCGAATCACACCCCGAATTCTGTTTCCGGCAGCTCGGGCTTCCGGCAGACGCTTGAGCACCAGCACCACAGCTCCCTCGCCCGGTACTCGTCCTGCTTGACGCGTATTCAACATGGATTGGGGTGTCGTGGCCAGATCGCCGGCGATCGAAAAACCCTCAAAGGCATCCAAATCGAGATGCCGCTGGCCTGCAGCACACACCACCGCATCGCACTCCCCTTGACGCAGAATATCTACCGCAACGGAGATTGCCGACAGGCTTGAACAGTCACCCGCATCCAAGGCTAGGGCACCTCCCATCAAATCAAACGACTTGGTAAGACGACTGGCCAGTGTGCTCGAAGTAAAACTGCCGGTTTCATCGACCAACGCAGGAAATTCCGCGAGCACCTTCTTCTCGTAGTCTTGGATCATTCTGTCGATGCTGCTTGTGGGAATATGACGGCGTTCGAACGCAGCCCGTAGATGCTGAACTGTTTCCGGAAGACGCAGTCCCATCTGCAAGTCGTTTGAAAACTCACCTCCAAACATCGTGCCCACAACGACACCGGTGCGAGTGCGATTCAAATCAATCTTTCCATCGCTGCCACAGGCTTCGGCAATGGCTGCATCAGCGGCATCGAGAAGCATGAACTGAAGTGGGTTGGCTGCCGCAATCTGCTTGGGAGGAACCTTGTGTCGGCGCCAGTCGTACGCAAAACCCTGTACAAAGCCGCCGATTCCTCCGACGGTATGCCAGGCCCGAGGCGAGGAACTATCCAGTGCACGACTGAGATTCCAGCGGTCGGCTGGCACTGGTCCTATCGCCGATTCGCCTCGGTCGAGGAGGTCGTAGAAATCTTGAAGCGTGAGGCCACCGGGCAGCACCGCTCCCATTCCTACAATGGCGATGGCGTTGGCATCTGGGTCTTGTGAGCCGGGCATCGCTGGCTTTGAACTATCGCGATGCTCCTGGTGCGGGGCGTACTCTGCCAACGACACGTGAACATTGAGGCCACCAATCCCAAACGCATTGACTGCAGCGGTACGAGGGCCAATGGCCGGCGAGGGCCATGCCATCGCCTCACGCGGCACGAAGAATGGGCCGTGCTTCCAGTCAAATTCTGGGTTCAACTCATCGCAGGTTGACCCGGGCGGGATGATGCCATGCTCCATGGCCAGCACCACTTTGACGAGACTGGCCATGCCGGCGGTTTCGAGCGTGTGCCCGATATGAGCTTTCACGCTCCCGATTGGGATTTGCTTTCCGGGCGGCAAGTGCTCACCTATCAGCGACGACAATGCGGCGAGTTCGGTCGCGTCGCCAACCTGCGTGCTGGTGGCATGAGCCTCTATGTAGTCGAGTCGGCTGATATCGTCTGGATTGGCGTATGCCCGCTCGACTGCCAGCGTCTGCCCTTCTTGTCGCGGCGCCCACAGGCTTTTGCCTTTGCCGTCGCTGGCCACACCAATGCCTTGGATGACGGCCCGAATGCGGTCGCCGTCGGCAATCGCTCGCGAGAGCGTCTTCATGACAAGCGCCACGTAGCCTTCGGCCGTCACGAGCCCATCGGCAGATTTGCCAAAAGGACAAGAACCCGCGTTACTTACCGACTGGGCCGCAGAAAAGAGGACCAGGCTATCAGATTTGCAGTACGAAGCTCCGCCCACAATCGCCTGATCGATGCCACCTTGCAGCAGTGCCCGGGCGCCAATGGCCATCGCCTGCAGCGACGACGCGCACGCCGCATCAACGACGAGGTATGGCCCATCGAGCCGCAGAGCTTCCTGTACAATCTTGGCGACGGCTAGCGACCCAAGATCGTACGCTTTGCCCGGCGTGCGTCCGGGATACTGGCTGCGAATAGCGGCAGTCACTTCGGCGGCTACGCATTCGGCATCGCTTCCAAGCAGCGTGTGAGCGGTCTCCATATCGCACAAGAGATGCGCTGCCTGATCGATACCAGTAGAGTAGACAACGTCACCGATCTTCGTGCTTCCACCGGTATGGCCGACATACACTCCGGTTCGACGATTAGCAGGCATGGCAAATGGATCCATTCCTGCATCCCGACATGCCAGTGACGCCACCTCCAGAAAAATCTGGTGTGCGATGTCGTACTTCTCGAACATTTCCGGCGTGATCGGACAGAGTGCCCGATCCACGGGACGATCCGAAATAATCCCGCCCAACTCCGAATACGACTTTCCGATCTTGCTCTTTTCGCGATCATAGTAGAGTTCGCGGGAGAGGCGCGCTTCCGGGAGCGGCCCCCAAGCGGTCTGCCCCTGGAGGACCAAATCCCAGAATGCTTCGAGCCCGTCACCACCCGGCAACCTGCATGCCATACCAACAATTGCGAGCGATTCCTGCAAAGCAATACCCTTTGAGAACGAACGACTTGTGTGAAATGTAAAACTCAACCGATTTCTAGATTCCGCAGTGAATCAGACACTCGCGTTGAACCATAGTTCACTGTCATGAGTCTGCTGTCAAGAAATCGGGCCAGCGTCACAAAAAATGTTCGCAGGGTTCTGGGATCAGAATTATACTTTCTTGACGCTTGGATTTGTGAAAAACACCCTCTCTTGGGCCGGTCAACCCGGCTCTGAAGTCGCTGATAAAAATAATGTCCGCATGCCGAAAATAACAATTATGACATTTATTAGGCTTCTCACCCCATTTGAGCACCTCATGTTGATGGACATGCGGCAGAACTACCCAATGTGCTTTTTTTTAGAAATGAGGCTGGCGGGTCCGCTTCACAGGCAGCAGTTTGCAGCCGCAGTTCTGTCGGCATCCGCCCGCCATCCGCAGACGCAGATGCGGGTGGGATATTGCCGTGGCCGGCCCGTCTGGCTGGCCCCCGATCAGACGCCAACGGTGGAGTGGGTGGATGAAGCGACAGCCGCTCCAGCCGTGCTGTGGCAACCCATCGATCTGCGCCGTGAAAGCGGCGTGCGGTTTATTGTCATCGCCGAACCTTCGCACCGTTGGCGAGTGGTTCTGCAGGTGCATCACTCCGTTTGTGACGGATTGGCCGCTGTCGAATATTTTGGCGACCTCTGGGCGTGCTATTCCGCTGCCACACCAGCGGCGTTTCGCTCTCCTGATCGGCTCGCTCGCCGGGCTCGAGCACCGACTGCCCCCCTTGCTACCGGGAGCCACCTCACCCACGAGTCGTTGGCATTTGCTCGTTTCTTTCCCGAGAAGCTGGCCCGGCCTGGCACCACCACGGCAGCGGCTCACGCCTCGCTCTCTAATCCGCTACGCACGCCCTACGAGACTTTTGAATTCAGCAGTGTATTTAGTTTAGCGCTCAGAAATGCCGCTTCGCGTGCATCCGTTACGCTCAACGACGTTGTCATCGCCGCTGTGATGCAAGCCCTCTTGGCGTGGAATGCCGCTGCCGGCCACCCTTCAAAGCGAATCCGCGTCAACATGCCGGTGAGCCTCAGGAGTCCAGGGACGCGCGGGCCGGCCTGCAATGACATGGGCTATGCCTTTCTCGACCGAACCAGCGATGACTGCACCTCCTTTTGTCGCCTCACGCTTTCGATTGCGACGGCCAGTCGCTGGATTCAAGCCAACCGAGCCGCCGAATGGTTTCTGGATACCCTTGCTGTTTTGAGTACGCGGCCTTGGCTCCTGTGGTTGATCACGCGGCTGCCGATCTGCCTGTCGACCGCAGTGGTAAGCAATCTGGGCAACGTAACCCCCCGCCTGCGCGCCCGTGCCCATCCACCCGGTCACGCAGATCCTTACGCCCAGCCGATTGCCGATGGAAAACAAGTGCCTGACCAATGGAATGTGGCAGCCGATTTGCAAGTCACAGGGATGTGGGCGGTGCCTCCTATCCGACCAGGCACGCGAGCGGCAGTTGGTGTAACGACCTACGGCGGCCGGTTGCACATAGCTGTTCTATGCGACACAAAGTCCCTCGGACACAATTCGACCGCTGCACTGGCTCTGATGATTCAAGACGCACTGCAGCACGCTGCGGTTGGCTCTAGTGCTGTGACACAGCACTAGGCCGACAAGACCAATACGAAGCGCGGAGTCGACTGGCACCTCACCCTCGAAAACGAACGCACCAAACTCAAGACTTGACACTACACAAGAAATTTCATCTGGGAAATTTCGGTCAATAGAAATCCAACCACCGTTGGAGCAGTGACTTGCCCGCATGAATGCGCTCTTTGGTTCAAGTACGGCCTCTGCGCGAATCATTGCGGTGACAACAGAATCGGTCAGATCTGTCAGATCAGCGAGTGCCACGAGACCCACTTCCGAGCCACTGTCCATGCCGAATTTTGTCGAGCAGCACTGCTCCGAGAATCACGCCTCCCAGAACAACTTTTTGCGTGTAGCTCTCGACGTTCGTGAGGTTCATTCCATTTTGAATAACGGCGATTGTGAACGCTCCGATCAGTGTGCCGAACATTTTCCCTTCGCCGCCACTGAGACTGGTACCGCCAACAACGACGGCGGCGATAACATACAACTCGTACATGTTGCCGTACGTCGCCGAACCGCTTTTGAGCTGCGACGCCATAATGACTCCGCCGAGTCCCGCCAGCAGAGCACTTGCGATGTACGCGAACATCAACACGCGCCACACCGAAACGCCGGACAGACGAGCCGCCTCGCGATTGCCGCCGACGGCATACAAATGCCGCCCGAGCCGCATCCGTGACATCAGCACGTGCGCGGCGCCGTACAGAATCAGCATCAGCAACACGGCGATCGGTATCTTCCATAGCCCTTCGCCGCGTCCGAGCCACACGAACGAATCGGGAAGCTGATAAATCGATTGACCTGTTGCGAGGATGAAAGCCAAGCCGCTGCCAACCAGCATCATTGCCAGCGTGACAATGAAAGGTGGGATGCCGAAGACTGTGATCATCCCACCGGAAAACGCTCCAATCAGACCGCAAATCAAGACTGCTGCGATGCCAGCCAGCGTCATGCCGAATACAGAGGCTTGCTCCGCTCCCGCGTAATCGCGGATGAGCCGCGCGGTCAACACCGCCGACAATGCGATCAAGCTACCGACTGAAAGATCGATCCCGCCGGTGATGATCACCATCGTCATCCCGATTGCGATGATCGCGATCACGGCAATCTGATTGGCGATGTTGACGAGGTTCTCTGACTTCAAAAAGTTCGGCCATTTCTCGGTCTTGGGCTGCACCAACTGCGGATCGCCAAGCATCGGGAAGTCGGCCTTTAAATCTACGAAGATCAGCCACGCCGCTGCCGCTCGCGTGCAGGCGATCGCGTCCAGTGACTCACCAGAGGCCACGATTTGTTGAAGCGCCGCACGAGCATCCTTCGGCTCCCCTTTCACGACAGCCAACACGTTCGCGCCGCTGCCCGACAGGGCCGCTTCGAGCTTGCTCGCAAACAACACTTCGTCCGCTTGATCGCGAGCCACAATCAACACGCGCGGAGCATTACCAAACTGTGAACCGAACATCTTTGCGACTTGCCGAGCCGCCGCTTCGCCGGTTGTTGATTGCTCGCTGTAGGTCGCGACGCTGAAGAACGCGCACAGCAGCGCCAGCACGAAGATCATGCCGTAGTCGGTCAGCAATCGGGACAACATAGATTTCATCGGAATCCTGAGTTTACGCGATGGCGAGCTTCATAATCTGTTCCTGCGTTGCACTGCGAGGGTCCGCGATCTCGCCGGTCACGCGGCCTTCGTGCAGAATCAGAATTCGGTCCGCCATTCCCAGCACCTCAGGCAGTTCGGAGCTGATCATGAGGATCGCCTTCCCTTGCGCGGCCAATTCATTCATCAGCAGGTAAATCTCGTACTTCGCTCCCACGTCGATGCCGCGTGTCGGCTCGTCGAAGATCAGCACGTTGCAATTGCGAGCCAGCCATTTCGACAGCACGACTTTTTGTTGATTCCCTCCCGACAGAGTATCCGCTCGCTGCTCGCTGCTGGAGGCTTTGATCCGCAGAGCCGCGGCATACCGTGCGAATTCGTCTCGTTCGCGGCGAAGCATTACAAAACCTCCGCGAGTCAGCCAACTCAAATTCGGCAGTCCAAAGTTTTCACGCACCGAATGACCGAGCACGAGTCCTTGCAGTTTGCGATCCTCGGTGAGCAACCCGATGCCGGCGGCAATCGCGTCGCGTGGCGACCGAATCGCCAACAAGCGACCGTCGAGCCGGATCTCGCCCGCTTCGCGCAGGTCGGCTCCGAAAATTAACCGCACGGTTTCCGTGCGACCGGCTCCGACCAATCCGGTCAGAGCCAAAATCTCACCGCGGCGCACCGAGAGCGACACGTCGCGCACGGCGCGACCACGCCGCAGGCCGGTGACTTCCAATCGCGGTGGACCAATTGTTGTCGAACGTTTCGGGAACTCATCGCTTAATACGCGCCCGACCATCAGCTCGATCAACTCTTGGCGAGTGACTTGTGCAATTGGCCGCTCACCGACGTTCAGGCCGTCGCGCAGCACGGTCACTCGATCGGCGATCGCGAAGATTTCATCCAGCCGATGGCTGATGTAGACGATGCCGATCCCTTGCCGCTTCAGCTCCTCGATGATCGCAAACAACCGGCCGACCTCGTGAGATGTCAGCGCGGCGCTCGGTTCATCCATGACGATGATGCGCGCTTGAAAGGCGAGCGCCTTGGCAATCTCGACGAGCTGTTGCTGCGCCGTCGTCAGCCGCCGGCACGGAACGTCTAGATCGACTTCGACTCCCAGACGTTTAAACAGCTCGGCCGCCTGCCGCCGTTCCTGGGACTGCGCAATAAAACCCACGCGGGTCGGCTCTTGTCCCAGAAAAATGTTCTCGCACGCCATCAGGCCGGGAACGAGATTGAACTCTTGATAGATGACGGCCACTCCGGAACGGAGCGAACCCTGCGGCGAAGCAAAATGCTGAACGACTCCGTCGATCTCAATCGACCCCGCATCGGCTCGGAACGCTCCGCCGAGCACTTTCATCAGCGTGCTCTTGCCGGCTCCGTTTTCGCCGAGAAGCGCCAGCACTTCGCCAGCTTTCAGCGAAAAGTTCACCCCGCGAAGCGCTTGCGATCCGGGAAACGATTTCACGATGCCGCGCATTTCCAACAGCGACGTTGAGGACGACGGCGCGGAAGTGGTCATAGTCCTAGCGCCTGTTCCAAAGCTCGCCGCATCACCGCCGCATCCGGTTCGATGCCGGTCCAATACTGCACGCCGACGATTCCTTGATTGACCAGCATTCCCAATCCGTCAAGCGCCGTGCAGCCGCGATCCGCCGCATCGCGAATCAACCGCGTGCGCGGCGGATTGCCGATCACGTCCGCGACGACCATCCCTGATTTCAGTGAGCTAATATCCACATTCAGCCGAGCGTTCGCGTCGTAGAGTCCGATCGACGTTGCGTTGATCACGACATCAGTCCCGGTGGGAACTGAAAAATCTCCGTTCCACACCACCAACTCGGCGTTGAGCTTCAGTGTGCTGCGCAATAATTCGACCAACTCAGCACCGCGCGATTCGGAGCGATTCACTATGGTGATCTGTCGGATTCCGGCCAGTCCCAACTCAACGGCAATCGCTCTTGCTGCACCGCCGGCTCCGAACATCACCACCGATTTTCTGTGCGGATCGGTGGCTGACCTCAGCGATTTGAGAAAACCTTTTCCATCGGTGTTCTCGCCGATCAATTGGTCGCCGCGACGAACAACGCAGTTGACGGCTCCCATTACGGCGGCTGATTCGCCGAGTCCATCAAGATGCGAAATGACCGTCACTTTGTGCGGTAAACTGCAATTAAATCCGCGAAAGCCCATCGCGCGAGCACCTCGCACGGCTGCTCCCAAATCTTCGGGATTCACTTCCATGTTGATGTACCGCATGTGCAAGCCATGATGAGCAAATGCTGCCTCGATCATCGCCACCGTCGGATTTCCAGCTGCTCCATGCGACATCGAGCCAACCAGTTCGTGCAAGAAATTTCGTTGATCGCTCATGAGAACCATTTCTAAAATGAAGGAAAAAGTCGCCCTCGTTGACGCATGAGAGGACTGAGTTATTTGAGTTGGGGATCTGCCTCGGCATCTGCTTTGCGATACAGGCTTGTCGGGATCAATATTTGCGGTAGAAGTTCCTCTCCCTTCGAGTGCTTCACGATCGCCGCGACGATTTCGATCCCCATCTTGTCGGGAAACTGAATCGGGTCCGCGTAGATTTTCCCTTCCTTGATGGCTTGCTTTCCTTCAGGCTGGCCATCGAAACCGACGATCAAAACTTGATTTGCTTTGCCAGCTTTCTCGAACGCGGCTACCGCGCCTAACGCGGCAGGATCGTTGATCGCGAAGATGCCTCGCAAATCGGCATGAGCTTGCAGTGAATCTTCGGCGGCCTTGTAACCCATGTCCTTCGCTCCGCCGCTTTCAAGTTCAGTCACGAGATCAATCTTCGAGGCTGCTGATTTGTTGTGTTCGTCGATGACCTCGCGAAAACCCTTCACGCGGAGCAAGCACGATTCCGCCTGCTTGAAGTGCAAAATCGCAACCTTGCCTCCCGCTTCGCCGAGCGCCTCGATCATCGCGTGCCCCGCCTCTTTGCCGCCGCCGTAGTTGTCGGTGGCGACTTGTGTGGCGATCTTCACGCCCGGTTCGTTGCAAGGGATATCGACGGTGAAGACCGGAATTCCCGCTGCGTTCGCCTCTTGAATGACGGGGATGATCGACTTCGAATCGCACGGACTGAGCACGATCGCGCTGACCTTTTTGACGATGAAGTCTTTGATCTGATTGCTCTGCTTGGCAACGTCCTTGTCACCGCTGACCACGATTGTTTCGTAACCAAGTTTTTTTCCCTCGGCGGTGATACTGTCGCCGATGACCTTGAAGAACGGATTGTCGAGCGTCAGCAGCGAGACACCGATTGTTCTCTTCGAAGTTGCCGACACGATGTCCGTTCGCTGCGAGCCAGACGACTTGACGGCATCTTCCGATGTGCCGCATCCCAGCGAACCGAGCAGCATGCTTGTGAACAGAAACCAAAGTCTAATTTTCATAATTGTTCCCAGGAAAAAGAAAGGGGACAGGTCCATTTAATCCTCAGCAGCCAACTTGCGTGGTCTGCCACGAGGGCGGAGAGTCGATTCTAAGCAGAGATCGCGGGCTCTGCTTTGAATCCATGCGGGGGAACCGAGTGGTTGGCCACGCACAAGGCTCTGGCGGATGGCGTTCAATTCTTTGTCTAACTGCGGGCGATTGACGTCGTCTTTCCATTGGTGCGGACGAGATAGAGGCCAATCGCTAAGTAGCGCATTTTGTTCAGGAGTCCCCAAAATCCGAGCGTGCAAGCTGCCCCAACGCCAGTCTTCGGCGCGCTGGCAGAGATTCGCTCGCAGTGCGTTCCGCTCAACATAAAGCATTACTTGGTAAAAGTAATCTTCTGTCTCGACCGGAAACGACTTGAAGCGAGCTTGGTACAAGTGCCCTTCGCCGACGACATTTCGATGCTTTTGCCAGCGTGTGACATGAGTCACCGACAACCGCTGCATGAAGAGACCCAGATCCTCGTCTCCTTCGGGCCACAGGACGAAATGCCAATGATTGGGCATCAGGCAATAACCGCAGATGCGCATTGGACACTTGTCCAAGGTTTCCCCGATGATACTTTCAAACGCGTCGTAATCGGCCTCGGTCTCGAACAACTGCCGTCGTCCAACACCCCGATTGAGCACATGAAAAACCATTCCGCCTGGTGTCACTCTTGCTTTGCGTGGCATGATGCAGTCAAGCCTAAAGAACACCGACGACTCCGTCAATAAATGGACCTGACCCCTTTTCTGCTTCACGTTTCAGCTTTTTAAGAAAGGGCTGAAAATGTACTTCAATGGAATGGCGTTTACTCGCCAAAAATTTCTTGTCGATAAAATCGGCATCTTTTTCGCAGAGTGTTTTAATGTTGGCAGGCATTTTCCAACGTCCCATAACATAATTAGCTGCCAACTTGGCTTGGTAATCCGCCGCCGGCCAAATCGCGCCTTGAGGTTGAAAAAGACCGATAAACGCCAAGGTAGGGTGATCTGCATGAAAGATGCGCAAATACAAAGGCACGCGGTCTGCTTCCTCATAACAGATAAAGTTTTTATCAAAAAAAGGTAAACTGATCTTATAGCCAGTAGCCGCAACGATGGTATCAAAAACCTCCTTTTTTCCATCGTGAAAAGTAATCTCTTTTCCTTCGATGTGCTCAATGCCTGCTCGAGGATGTACCTTGCCGTGACGAATTCTGAAAAGCAGTTCTGAATTCATGGTTGGGTGCGCCCTGAGCATTGAAAAATCTGGCTGTGGAAGTCCGTAATTACTATATTTCCCCACTTGGATCCGCAGGCTTAACCTGCGCAAAAAATCGGCAACAGGCGTCGGCAGCCAATGGATCGAATGGTTACAGACATCACTGGGTTTCCCCAAAAAGAATTTGGGAACAATGTATTGTGCTCGTCGAAGGCTGATGGCAACAAATTTCGCCGTACGACTGATTTCAACGGAACAGTCGCAACCGGAATTCCCGGCGCCAATGACGAGCACACGTTGGTCTTTAAACGGTGCGGCATTCTTGTATTGGTGGGAATGCAGATAGTTGCCAGTGAATGTACCCGGCAGTTCTGGGTGGCGGGGCACGTTGTGGTGCCCGTTGGCAATAAACAGATAATCAAAAACTTCCACTTCGCCGGTTCCCAAAGTCAGTTGCCAGCGTTCAGAGTTTATTTTTTCTACTTTTTCAACCCGGGTATGAAAACGGATGTAGGGATACAAACCAAAATGTTCGGCATACGATTGAAAATACGTTAACACCTGTTCGTGGGAAGGGTAATCCGGGTAAGCATCCGGCATAGGAAAATCGATGTATTCCGACATTTTTTTTGAACTGATAATGTGCGTAGTTTCACATACGCTCGAATGCGATTCCTGAGGAGAATAAATCCAATTGCCGCCTACCTCGCTGTTTTGCTCGTAACAAACCACGTCAGTGACGCCAGCTTGGAGCAAGTTTTTTATTGTTGTAATCCCGGAGCATCCCGCCCCGATAACGGCCACTCTTTTATGAACCATTGCTGTTTTTTCTTTTTTCAACATCATTTCTAAAAAAGCAATACTTTTTGCTGCTTTGATTTTGTTATTCACGAAGGCCAGACAAAAACTAATGGAATGCCAGGTTTCGCGTGGAGCGATGACTCTATCGTTCCAGATCTACTCGGAATTGTAACAGTCGTCGGAATGTTTCCCATTCTGACATCATAAAAGCCTGCAAGGTTTTGTTCTGTTTCTCATTAAAGAACAGTCCTGCCTTTTGGACAACAAAGGGCGAACAAAAAAGGGGGCAGCCTACTTTGTGCAATCCCTTTTTGATATTCAGACGACGCGCGCGACCATCGCCGCCGCAGTGAGCCCCGGGCCGAAGGCGATGCTCAGCACTGGCGTGCCTTTTTTAACCTCGGGATCGCGGAGCATGCGATCCCAGATGTGCGGCACCGTGGCGGAACTCATGTTGCCTCCTTCGCGAAGTGCCTCCTTGCTCAGCACGATCTGCTCTTTCGTCAGTTGAAGACATGTGGCGACCAGTTCGACGATCGCTGGACCTCCTGGATGAATGACCCAGATGATATTCGCCTTGTCGGATTCTAAATTCAGGCCGGCGTCCCGCAGCAACTCAGCGATGAACCCCGTCACGTGAGTTGTAATCAGCCGCGGCACTTCGGCCGACAGCGTCATTTCAAACCGGTTGGCAATTGGCCTCCACGTCATTGCGTTGAGAGAATTTGGAATGACGCACTCGGCGTATCGCAGCACCTCAAGCCCTGGCCCCGTCCGTTCCCGAAATGCTCCGTTGGAGTACGCCGAATACCGGATGAATCCGTCGCCGAAAAGGCTGTCGCAGATGATGTGCCCGGGATCGAGACACTCAGGTGCCACGTGGATGGAGCAGATCTCGGTGTGCGCGACGTCCACCCGTTCGCTGATGCGTCCCAACCCGCTCGACGCTGCCATGAGGATGCCGGCGGCCATTCGTACAGCCGGGAATGCGCCATAACAACCCTGGTGATAGCAGTGACTGACGGTCGTTCGGTTCCAATTTCGCTCAGAGACGAGTTCGTGCACTGGACTGGGCAATCGGTAGCCGGTGCAGGAGACGTGGATGATCTCGTCCGGAGGATCGTCGGATTTTGGATACATCTTCTGGATCGCCGCGCAGGCGTGCTCCCGGAACATCGCGAGTCGCGCATTGAGGTCCCATCCGCCAGGCCTTTCAGAAAATGCACTGGAAAAAGGAATCGTCGCGTAGTCGAGGTCGTGAGGAGCCTTTGCGGCCTCCGCGTCTGGTAGGACCGACACTCGCCTGCTCTGGATGTACTTGGGAGAAACGCAATATTTTTCCCATGCCGATCGGATCATCTCGGGTGAGATCTCAGGCGAGAGTGCGCCGTCGCGGCCGACGTTCGCCTTGGCAGCGAACTGCGCGAAACCGATCGCAATCTCGCGTAGTTTTTCTTGACACACAGGCTCGGTCAGATGCACCGGCTTGAAATCGGACAGCACGATACCCATACGATATGCGCCCACTCTTTCGTTATCGTTTTGAAGTCAGCCCCGTTCATCCCATCCTTGTCGATCACGACAAGAAATCATCCATGGCTTCTTGGCATGGGAAAGAAACTATTCAGTTTTTCAACGTATAGACCAGAGCAGTCATCTCGATGACTTAGGTGGTTGGTCGAAACTAAAGGCGATCGAAAAATCGCAACCGTGTGATTCGAAATATTCACACCGATGCCAAGGGGCTGCGTCGATCGCGGCTTCTGCATCTCAGAGCAAAGTGCTGGCGATTTCAGCTTTTCGGCATTCTACAGTCGATATCCTTGTCCATCTCCACATCCATGTCCATACCACAATCCCTGATATTGCGAACTGTGACTACACAAAATAAGCGTGCCGGTACGTGGATTGTTGATTCTCTGTTGAGCGATATCCGCAGGAGTGTTGGTTTTTGAGATTCTCACGAAGAGAAAACGTGAGTGATCAATCGCCGATTGGATAATTGGGTATAAGAAGACATGGAAACAATTGAGCTCTCAGGGAAAACCGCGATTGTCACTGGTGGAAGCCAGGGGCTTGGACGCTGTACCGCAACAAGACTCTACGCGGCGGGGGCGAACGTTGGCGTGAACTATTTGCCAGATCGGCAGGGGCTTCATCGGATTGCGGCAGAGAGTCTCGTACAAACTCTTGGCGACAGAGCATTTGCTCTGGAGTGTGACGTGCGCGACGCGGCGGCTGTTGAAAAAATGTGTCAAGAAATCAAATGCCGAACAGGAAGACTGGATATTGTTGTAAATAACGCCGCAGTCATCAGGGACCGTACGCTTGTCAAAATGTCAGACAGCGAGTGGCAAGAGGTTATTGATACCAACCTGACCGGAGTCTTTCACGTGTGCCGAGCTGCTGCCGAACTCATCAGCGATGGAGGACGAATTGTCAACATGGCGTCGATTTCTGGAGTGGTTGGATTTTATGGACAGGTGAACTATTCGGCCGCGAAAGCAGGCGTGATCGCGATCACCAAAGTGTTGAGCAAAGAGCTTGCAAAGCGACGTATCACGGTCAACGCCGTGAGCCCTGGCGTCGTGCTTACAGAAATGGGACAGACTATTCCGAAGGAAGTTCAGGCCGACATGCTTAAGCAAATTCCACTGGGACGTTTTGCTGAACCTCAGGAGATCGCTGGCGTCGTTCTCTTTTTATGTAGCGATCTGGCGAGCTACGTCACCGGGCAGACACTTCATGTCAACGGTGGCTGGGTTACCTAATCGCGATCGATCAACCGGTTTCTGATGGAATACAGAAGGGTGGGAAGTCGTGGGGACGTGTCGTTTGGATTCGCTTCTGTGTTCAGCCGACGATGCCGTGGCGTTGATCGACGATGGCATGACAATCGTAAGTAGCGGATTTATTGGAGCAGCACATCCTGAATCGCTTTCCGCAGCGATCGAGCGCCGATTTCATTGCGAAGGACATCCGCGAAATCTGACGCTTGTGTATGCCGCTGGCCAGGGAGACGGCAAAACCCGTGGGCTCAATCACCTTGGACACGAAGGACTCTTGCGCCGAGTGATCGGCGGCCATTGGGGATTGTTGCCGAGCATCGGCCGACTGGCGATTGAGAACAAAATTGAAGCGTACTGTTTTCCGCAGGGCGTCATTTGTCAGTTGCTACGAGATATCGCTGCCGGACGGCCGGGCTGTATCACCCACGTCGGGCTCGGAACGTTTATCGACCCGATTGCGCAGGGAGGACGGCTCAACGATATCTCGACAGAGAATCTGATTGAACGCATTGAACTTTTAGGAAAGACATGGCTTTTCTATAAAGCTTTTCCAATCAATATCGGTCTCATTCGGGCTACGAGTGCGGATTCATGTGGCAACCTCATCATGGATGAAGAGGCCGTGATTGGTGAAGTTCTGGCCATTGCGCAGGCAGTACACAACTCTGGTGGAAAGGTTCTCGCGCAGGTGAAACGGATCGTGAACGAGCCAGCGAACCCCACGCGAGTCAGAGTTCCTGGGGTGCTGGTGGATAAGATTGTCATTGCAACTGATGGCGAGCATGACCAAACGTTTGCAGAGGTCGACAACGCCTCCTACTACTCGAGGCGACTCGATGACACCACGAGGCCGCGAAGAGCATCAACATTTTCGCGTGCCTTGAAGAAGAACTCTGAAAGGAGTGACGAAACTTCTTCTGGATCCTTGTTTATCAACGAACGATATCTCATTGCCCAGCGGGCCTGTGACGAACTCCGTACTGGCGCGATTGCGAACCTCGGAATTGGCATGCCAGAAGGGATTGCAGAGATTGCTGCGCAACGAGGTTTGCTCGAGAGCGTTACATTGACTGTTGAAAGTGGTCCTATTGGCGGCATGCCGGTCGGTGGACTGAGTTTTGGCGCGTCTGTGTATCCGCAGGCGATCATCGATCAACCAGCACAGTTCGATTTTTACGATGGAGGTGGTCTCGATTTCGCCGCGCTTGGCGCTGCGCAGGTTGATCGCTTCGGAAATGTCAATGTTTCGCGATTCGGATCGCGTCTTGCCGGGGTTGGTGGGTTTGTCAACATCAGTCAAAATGCGAGACAAGTCATCTTTTGTGGCACGTTCACATCGGATGGCCTTGAAGTGAGTGTTTGTAACGGAGTGGTGACAATAGTTCGCGAAGGACGTATTCGAAAATTTGTTGACCGAGTTGATCAAATATCGTTCAGCGGCGAGGTAGCCCAGAAAAAATTTCAAAACGTACTTTATATCACTGAACGCGGCGTCTTTCGTCTGACAGCCGATGGCTTAGAATTGATCGAAATCGCTCCAGGGATCTCTTTGCATCGCGACATTCTGAACCAGATGGATTTTCGACCGGTCGTACGCGATGTTCGTTTCATGAGGATGAGCACGTACGGAAATAAAACAGGCACCAGGAGCTAGGTGTTGTCGAAGAGATGTCTTGAGAACGATATATTTATGCACAGCAGCCAACGATCATTCGCAGGTTTCATCTGTTTCCCCCCATCTTGTAGCTTTTGATGACCGCCAGCCGAGAATTTCTTTGTTGCGATCTTCCGGTTGCTGGTGTGCTCTCGCAAGTGAAAGAGGCTTCTCGTAGTGGGGCGGTGGTTGTCACGGCACCTCCCGGTTCGGGAAAGACAATGCTCGTCCCGGCCGCGGTGCTTGACGATCTTGCAGACGGAATGAAACTTATCCTTTTGCAGCCGCGAAGAATCGCTGCGCGTGCAGTTGCCCAGCAGATTGCGATTCTGCGTGGCGTGCCGCTTGGTGGCGAAGTCGGTTATCAGGTTCGCTTTGATTCTTGCACCAGTCGCGACACCCGACTGTTTGTTGAGACAACCGGAATCATGCTGAGGCGGTTGCTCACAGATATTTCCCTTGAGGGAATCGGCGCAGTGGTGCTCGATGAGTTTCATGAAAGAACAATCGAGATGGATCTTGTGCTGGGAATGCTCGTGCGCATCGCGTCAACGCTTCGACCCGATCTGCGAATCGTTGTGATGAGTGCTACGCTGGCAACAGAGCCAGTTTTGAAATTGCTGGGAAACTGCCCTCTGGTGTCCGCAGAGGGAAGACGGTATCCAGTTGATATCCGATACGCTCGTCGCGGAGATTCTCGATCTCAGAATGATCTTGTTGTGGAAGCAGTGCTTGATGCACTTGAAAAAACAGATGGGCATCTGCTCGTATTTCTGCCAGGTGTCGGTGAAATTCTCAAATGTGAACAGTTACTTGCTCCGATTGCCGAGCGAAAAGGACACTTGCTGCTGACGCTGTTTGGCGACCTCCCACCAGAGCAGCAGGATCGTGTGCTCGTCGAGGGAGGTAGTAGAAAAATTATTCTTTCAACGAATGTTGCGGAAACATCGCTCACGATTTTTGGTATTACGGCGGTCATCGATTCTGGGTTGGCCCGACAAATGCAGGTTTCTCCGGCCACAGGATTGCCACAACTTCAACGGATATCTATTTCAAAGGCATCCGCTGACCAACGCGCCGGGCGAGCGGGTCGCACTGGACCAGGGCGGTGCTATCGATTGTGGGACGAGGCTTCACACGTTCACCGCGTGAACGCCCAAACGCCTGAGGTGCTGCGCAGCGATCTGGCAGAACCACTTTTGCAACTCTCTGTGCTTGGCGAAGGAGATGATTTTCCATGGCTCGATGTTCCGCCAAGAGATGCTGTTGAGAACGGCAGAAGGCTTCTTGTCATGCTCGGTGCCATCGATGAAAATAAGTGCGTTACACCACTGGGACACGAACTCGCTCGAATTCCGGCCCATCCGAGACTTGGTCGCCTGCTTCTTGCCGGTGCGCGGCATGGAGTGCTTCGCGAAACATCCGTTGCAGCGGCGATGCTCTCTGAACGCGATCCATTTCGTTGGGGAACCCATGTTCACAGCGGGCCGCGTGACCGGGTAATCGTTCGATCTCGATCGGATGTGGTCGATCGTGTAATCGCCTTACAGGCCTTCCATGCTGGTGTCTCGCAGAGTGACAAAGGACTTGAATTGCATCCTGGTGGGGCGAGAAATATTTTGCGCGCAGCGGAACAACTCTATCGTGTGGTCGATGGTGCGTTGGCTCCCAGGGCACAGGATCCTGCCTCGTCGCTGATGCAGGCGCTGCTAGAAGCGTTTCCCGACAGGCTTGCGCGTCTGCGTTCCGGTACGCAGGATCGTGCCACTATGGTTGGTGGTCGAGGCGTTCGGCTTGATCATGCATCAAGAGTGCGACAGGAACCATTCTTTCTGGCAATTGAAATCAACGATGCAGGGGGCGAGGCGAGCGTGCGTCAGGCCTCGGCGATTGAAAAAGAATGGATCGATGCTGAGGCAATCAATCTTCATTCCATCGAAGAACTGCTCTATCATCCAACGCGTCGGCAGGTGGAGGCGAGATTGCGCACATACTGGGCCGATCTTGTGATCGACGAGACTCCAAGAACGATCACCGACAGTGTTGCAGCCGCGAAGATTCTGGAAATCGAAGCGCGTGCGCAGTTCGATCGCGTTGTTCCTTCGACAATGTCGGCGGCTGGGTCATTTCGTTCGCGTGTGCGATGGCTTGCGTCCGTCGCACCTGATCTCGAATTACCGACACTTGATGATGCGGATGTAGCCTCCATGCTGCCGGAACTCTGTCGGGGATTGCGATCACTCGACGATGTTCAATCCGCCGACTGGCTTGCCAGTATGCAGGCTGCTGTCGGCGTTGAGAGACTTGACGAGATTGACCGACTCGCACCAGTGCAGATTCAGTTTTTTAATGGTAAGCGGCACACAGTTATCTACGAGCATGGGAAAACTCCGGTGCTCGCGGTTCGAATCCAGGAACTTTTTGGTGTTTGTGATACGCCGTGCATCAACGGCGGTCGAGTCACAGTGCTCCTGCATCTGCTCGGCCCGAATCATCGTCCGCAACAGGTGACGAGTGATCTGCACAGCTTTTGGAAAAATACGTATCCCACTGTTAAAAAAGAACTTCGAAGAAAATACCCAAAACATTCCTGGCCCGATGATCCTCTCGCGCCGTTGCCATCAAGAGAAGAAAAACGCAAAAAAAGATGAACATCATGCGAACAAAATTCATAACGGTCGGCGACCGCGTGATGCCTTAGACCAGCCGAAACTAACGCTGTTTCATGAGCGATTCAATGTCGTCTGGAAGCACGGGAATATGGGCAGAAAGATCTTCAGGGCCTTGAGCAGTCACTAAGATATTATTTTCCAGCCGAATGCCGATTCCCTCCTCGGGAATGTAGATGCCCGGCTCGACAGTGAGTATCCATCCGGCCTCGAAGGGGCCGTTCAAAGGCGCCACGTCATGCACTCCAAGGCCAAGTGAATGGCCAAGACCGTGCATAAAATATTTTTTGCATGCAGGCTCTTCGGGAGTGTCTTTGGAGGCTTGTTCGGGCGTGATGAGATTGAGCGTAACGAGTTCATCCTTCATCTCTTCTTGGGCAGCTCGCTTCCAATCGCGTGGCAGCGTTCCGACCGTTGTTCGTGCGATGGAACTTTTCATAACGCGTAGAACCGCCTCGTAGACCGCTCTCTGTCTCGGTGTAAACGTGCCGCTGACAGGGTAGGTACGAGTGATGTCGGCACTGTAATTGGCGTAGGAAGCACCCACGTCCATAAGCACGAGTTCACCATCGAGGCAGGGTTTGTCGTTTGTGAGATAGTGAAGCACACAAGCATTTTTTCCTGACCCAATAATTGGTTCGTAAGCCATGGTGGCTTTTTTTCGTGTGAACTCGTAGATCAACTCAGCTTCGAGTTCATATTCCATAACGCCAGGTCGAATCGCTGCGATCGCTCGTCGCAGTCCCGAATCGGTAATGTCGATCGCCGTGCGAGTCAGATCGACTTCCACCTGGCTTTTTACCGCTCGCAGTGATCGCATGAGTGGAGCAAGCCGTTGGAATCGATGCAGTGGATAGCGGTTGATCAATTGTCGCGCCATGCGTGTATCGCGAGGCTCAACATCGATAACCGCGCGTTCGTGTTCATTGGAGTTTAAAAAAAGAGTGTCGCTTTCGCACAGCAGACTGTGGAGAACAGCTGGCAGATCACTGAGCCATCGAATGGAGGCAATCCCAGAAAGTTCTTGGGCCTTTTCCTTTGTCAGTTTTTCTCCCTCCCACTGCTTCAGGTGTTCGCTGGGCTGACGCACAAAAAGCATCTCACGCTGAAGCGGTTCATGGGCATCGGGGGCGAGCACAAGCACGCTCTCCTCTTGTTCAATGCCTGAGAGATAAAAAAGGTCAGGTGCGGGGTGAAGTCGTAATGTTCCGTCTCCACTGGTGGGAAGCAGATCCGCAGCATGCAGAAGAGCCACGCTCTTCTGAGGCAGCAGCACAGTAAGCCGACGACGGTTGGACTCAAAAAAAGAAGGAGCGAGTGGTGCGTGGCGCATAAGTGAAAGTGAATCAAATGGAGACAAGGGTCACAAAATAAACAGACAGTATTGTGCGCGAATTACGTATTGGTGCCAGTCTGCTTTTTGTGGGCGGCAAAAAATAATCGTTCACGTAAATCTTTGGGCCGTCAACGCTAAAACTTATTAACGATTCGGCTCAGAGGCCAATGGGGATCGAGTGGGCGAGGCGTTCCGAGAACGAGCACCTCAGTCGAATAAAATGGAATGCAAAAGATTCTTCCGTCGGTCGTCAGCACTCCACCTCGATACTTCTCGGCTCCCATTAATTTTCCAAAGCAGTCGAGTGATTGTGAAACAGTGTCGATGACAAGGATGTTCTCAGCCTGGGAGGGCACGCAGTAGATTTTTCCATCAGGAGCGAGCACTCCCCCGGCATACATTCCGTTGTCAAATCGCGGTACTATATTGGAACGAGGGGCAGAAGGAAGCGGGCCAAGAAATCGTTCGACACGACGGACTGGATCGATAACAAGGACGTTTGTGGCGTGCCACGGAATACAATAAATATTTCCATCAAGACCGAGGATTGCACCGTAATAAGATTGATTTTTCGGGACGTTTCCGAAAAAAGTAGTGTCGTTTGTGGCAGGGTCGATCACAAGCATTTGACTCGCACTGAGCGGAGCACAGTATATTTTCCCATCTGCTGCAAGAGTCGCACTGTGATAGGCATTATCGAGCAGCGACTCCGAGACTCGTATCCGAGAAAGCATCTGTTTGTGAACGTCGATGACTAAGACATCGTGACCTTTAAATGGTGGACAGTAGATCCTGCCATCGGATCCCATGGCCGCGGACGTAAATTCCAGCGGCCCAATTCCGGATCCAACAAAAGAAGTCGTATTGGTTTGCGGGTCGATCACGAGCACGCTGTCGCGAGTTCCACTTCGTGGCGTGCAATAGATTTTCCCATCAACAGCCAGCACGCCTCCTTGGCAGTCGTACGCATAGGCCTGCTGTCCAAATACCGTCACAAGACCAGTTGCCGGGTCGATGGCCTTGATAAAGTTCGCATTTCGAGGCACACAGTAAATTTTTCCATTGGGAGCAAGGATCCCCCCATAGAAGAAACCCTCGCCCCAAGGATAGTCGGAGTCGTTCTCGAGAGTTTCTAAATGGGAAAGAGTTTGAGAAAATGGACGAACTGCTATTCGCATGCTGTCGATTGTTTTTTGAACGGTGTTCCCGTTCGTTCGCCAGTCGGGAAATTCCGAGGCGATCGCGTTTGTGCCGGTAGGTGCTGAGAGTGCGTTGGCCTGCGATGCCGAAGCATGCGATACCGAAGAAACTAAGGCGACACGGAAACCGAGATCGTTGTTGTTGCCCAGTGGAATGGCGGGAGTGCGAAAGGCTGAGCGGCAACCAAACGCGGCGTAACGCCATCCTCCGCCAGCAATAACCCGGTAAGAACCATCGGATGCACCAGCTGGATCAATTCCTCCCTGACGTTGACGTTGACTCTGAAGCCAGTCAGACCAGTCAGAACACCACTCGTGCACATTGCCGTGCATGTCATAGAGGCCTGCCGGATTTGGTTTCTTTTCGCCAATCTTATGGGCACTGCCACTGTTATTCTCCTGAAACCATGCATAGTCACCGAGCACCGAAACATCGTCTCCAAATGAGAACGCCGTCGTTGTTCCGGCCCGGCATGCAAATTCCCACTGCGCTTCTGTCGGCAGTCGATACAACTCATCCGCCGAAAGTGTTCTGTTCTCGCGTTCAACGGTGGTTAACGTTTTGCAAAACTGTGTGGCGTCTTCCCATGAAACAAAGACAGCCGGATAGTCGTCATCAATTTCGATGCCATTGTTGTCCTTCCACGGCTGTGAGCCCATTACTTTTTTCCACTGTCCCTGCGTTACTTCATATTTCCCCAACCAAAACTTTTGAGTCAGAGAAACGGGAACCTGTGTTTCATTCAAAGAACGTCCTGGTTCACTCGTTGGACTTCCCAAGAGAAAGTTTCCGGCAGGAATTTCAACGAACTCCATTCCAATCGAGTTTGATTGACTGATTCCGGAAAAACTTGGTGTTTCATGTGCAAGCGAATCTCGTAGAACTCCCAGACCTACAGAAGTATCTTTGATCGCACTCTTCGTATCATCGGAGAGAGGAGTGACATGAGTTGTAGAAAAGACGCTTGCAAGAAATCCGGAACTCACTTGATTGCTGAAAAATGCAATGAATCCCGCGACGATCGCAGCGACTCCTCCAGTCGCAATGAGCGCACTACTTCCAGAAAGAAACCTGACGGGAGTCCTGAGCGTGGTCGAAGTAGCCTCCGGCATATTCTCGCTAGAAATGCGCAGCATCTGAAAGTCGTCGATAACTTCAGCCATTGACTGATATCGATCCTTCGGTTTCTTGGCGATGAGCCTTGAAAAGACTCGGTCGAGCACTGAAAAAGGGATGCCGAGAGCCTCAGAGAGAGAAGGAACCGGTTCATCTCGATGGGCAAGCATTTTGTCGATAACAGTTGATCGCTCGTACACAGCTTTATCCATCAGAAGAAAATAGAACATGCATCCGAGGCTATAAATATCAGATCGGGCATCAGCTTGTTTTGTACTTTCAGCCTGTTCCGGGGCCATATAATCGATTGTTCCAAAGACAGCTCCCGTGGAGGTGAGTTGGCTGTGAGCGATTGAATCCGGCTGCGATGAAACGCCAGCAACTCCGAGATCAAGAATTTTAATTACGCCAGCGGTGTCAAGCATGACATTGCCCGGCTTTAAGTCTCGATGAATGACTCCCTTGGAATGGACGTACGCCATACCGTGAGCCACTTGCAACGCCAGGTCGATCGCTTGCCCCAGGGGTAACGGGCCCTTCCTTCTGACAAGCGTCAACAGGTCAACTCCGTCGATACATTCCATGACCAGAATGTGTGATCCGTCAGCCTGATCGATCTGGTCAGCATCGTAGGCGGTGACGATATTGGGATGCGAAAGGCTCGCGGTGAGCTTGCATTCGCGATCAAATCGTACAACCGCCTCACGATCCCAATCCTTGTGACCGGGAAGAATTTTAATCGCCACAACTCGATTCAGATAACGATGCTTTGCCCTGTAGACGCTCGCCATGCCGCCAGAACCGAGTTTGTCAAGAATTGTGTAGTTGCCGACGCACAGTAAATTCGATTTTCCTTGAAGAAGGTGCTGCGACTGAAAATCAGAAATATCGTTTCGACGTAGGAGTTCTCGGATCGTGCTTTGCGCATCCTGAGAACGTGGCGCTGTAGAAAGAAAATTCTCAACACTTCGGCGCGCAAGTATTCCATTGTTTGAGAGCGTCCCCAAGAAGCTATCAAGATCAAATGTCATAGAAAAGTTATACCAATCCACTGTTGGTCTGTCGGTATGAGTCTATCGAGGAAAATGAGGGCATTACATGCTCGCTGAAAAGTTACTCAGATTTTTAAAGACTTATTGCACTGTATTCTGTAGGCTTCTTGCACAATCGTTCATCCGTTCATCAGAAAAGAGGCTCTTTGGAGAGCCGCTAGAAGCTCAGTGATTCAAAACGAAAGCAGGGAAAGAAAAGTCATGACTCAACCAGTTGTTTTTACACGGCGGCAGGTGTTCAAAAGCGTTGCAGCGACGGTAGCATCAGCCTCATTTCCTCTCGTTGTGTCTTCTCGGGCGCTCGGACTCGGCGGTGCAGTTGCACCGAGTGAAAAAATAAGCCTTGGAGTTATCGGCATCGGCCCCCGATGCACCTACGATCTGACAATGATGCTGGCGATGCCAGACGTTCAGTGTGTTGCGATTGCCGATGTCCAGGCAAGCCGCCGCGATGCTGGAAAAATACTTGTTGACAAACACTATGGCACCGGCGACTGCGTGTTGTTTCGCGACTTCCGTGAGCTGTTGGCTCGCAAGGATATCGATGCAGTACTCGTGGCGACTGGCGACCGCTGGCATTCGCAGGCATCGATCATGGCAGCGGAAGCAGGCAAGGACGTCTACAGTGAGAAACCCTGCGGCCTGACAATTAAAAATTGCCAGGACCTTGCTGACACGATGAAGAAAACAGGAAGGATTTTTCAGGCTGGTACGCAGCGCCGAAGCGTCCCGAATTTTCAGCACGCAGTGCAGATGGCCAGCAGTGGAAAACTTGGGAAACTTCAGACACTTTATGCATCTGTGTACATGCCGCAAATCGACAACACTTGGCTGCCCGGAGAGCAGACGCCAGCCCGTGAGTCGTGCGATTGGAATCTTTGGCTGGGGCCAGCGCCGTGGCGGCCCTATAACCAGAAGTATGTTTCGGGTGGCTGGCGTGGGCAGTACGACTTCGATTCCGGTGCTCGATTGCTCGACTGGGGTGCGCATACAGTAGATCTGTGCCAGTGGGCAAATTCTGCTGATAATACGATGCCTGTTGAGTATGAGCCGACTTCGTCGAACGTTACTTGTCGGTATGCCAATGGCGTAAAGCTCATTCTTGATTTTCTCTCTACGCCATTTGGCGAACGAGGCCCCAATTGGATTACGAAACTCGGAACCTGTCCGGTGCGTTTCGTGGGTGATCAGGGGTGGGTGGAAACCGGTGACAGCGGCGAAATCGAGGTTCACCCGGAGTTACTGAAAAAAGAAATCCCCGAGGCAGTCACAAAGGTCAAAGGACTTGATGTGTCGGCGCACGCTCGAAACTTTTTTGATTGCGTGAAGTCGCGTAAGCCGACGGTCACGAATCCTGAAGTCATGCGTCACTCCCACATTACCTGCCATGCTGCGGCCTTAGCGTGGATGCTTCAGCGAAAACTCGTCCTCGATCCGATAAAAGAAGAATTTATCAACGATCCCGAGGCCAACAGTCTTCGATCGCGGCCCGTTCGTGACTGTTGGGCTTGATCAGCCTGTCCGTTGCCAAGGCTCGTGAGAGAATTCCGCGAGAAGAAAAAAATCGAAGCGGGTAGAAAATCTGTGTCATAAACCTGCGGAGCAACTGAGAAAAACGGTGTCGGCATTGTCGCTTCGACACTCAACGCCAACTTGGAAACTAAAAAGGCAATGCTTCTTCTTTCATCATTCAAACCAGGTGGTACTCTGATCTTGAAGGCGTAGAAGATAATCTTTCTTAGGATCTGGAAATGAAAGAACATCTGTGTGAATCGCTGTGGAATTTTCTACGAACGGCGAGTGAAAGCAGACTGGAAAATGAAATCCGGAGGCATCTCGATCGAATAAATAGCGGTGATAAGAACAGGCTTCTCGTCGTTCTGTGTTGCTAAATTCTTCAGACTGGCACACTTCGGTACAAAGATGAAAAAAGGCCTTGTCCTGAAGGCATTCAAACAAAGTAGGTGCCGCCGCTTCTCGATTCGCAATCAGACAAGCGCATTCGGCATCGGAATAACCATGCAGTGCAAGAAGTTCTCGTGCGCTGCGAAAGAGGGGCGGCGTCGGTTCGAAATTCGTTGGCTTTGTAAACATAGAGCGATCGTTCCCTTCGCTTAGTTTGATTCGGTTTCCCGAACATCTCTTGCCCAAATCGAAAAGTCCCCTAGCGACAGGATACGCAATAGAAAAAGCAACAGCAACGAGAATAGATGACGCGGAGAGCAGCGGAAGGATGAATGCCGATTGCTGAGTCAATCGGACACTTTGGAAAGTGTTTTCAGAAGATTGCCTGACATCGTCGAACAGCCTCACGGAGCAGGCCGAGACAGATTCATACACGGCTCGAGAAACCGCACAATCGCAGAAGAACCCAGAGAACCAACAGAGCAAAAAAACGTCTCATTACTGAAGAAAGTTGGCAAGATCCTTTTGAAACTGAATCAGGTCAGGGAGATTCAAATACATCATGTGTCCAGATTCGTATTCAATAAAAGAAATGTTTTTTCGAAGTTGCGGATCAAGAGTGAGATGATCGATGCTGTACCGCATTGCGTCTGTAGGCACCGCAAGATCGCATCGTCCTGCCTGCACAAGTACACGCAGATAGGGATTGGTAGACATGGCACGTGAAAGTTCTTCCGAAGTGCTTGCATAGCTATTTTGTGGAAAAGTCCACTGTCCCACTCCCGCGAGAGCCTTGTATGGCAGATCGTTTTCAAAAAGCAATTCCTCGCGAACGTATGCATTCATAGCGCTGGCCAAAGGTCCCAGCGCAGCGGCATAGGAGGGATCAAACCCGGGCGAGTTGCTTGCAGCATCACCATCGCGACCAGTGATTCGTCCATCAAAACGTCCACAGATGAGTCCCTCTTCAAGCAAAAGTTTCTTCTGAAACACTGACGGATCAACGCGAAGATTATGCTCAAGAATCAAAGCTGCTGAGAGACCTGTCAATCGAGCGAGCGTGGCAGCAGTCTCTGTGCGCTGTTGCTTCGAGAGCGAATCTCCTGCGTGGAGCACCGTCAGGTATTCCCCTGCCGCAAAATGTTTTGCCTCGGCCATCGCGTTTTGGAGATTCTCCTGCAAATCAGGAGGAAGTTTTTTATGAAAATGAGCTGTCGCCGTGAATGAGGGAAGAAACATGCTGTAAGGAAGATCGTTTGTGGGAGATGAGCGAATCGTTTCAAAATCAACGAGGCCCGACACAAGAATTAAGCCATTCAAGAACATGCCGTGCTTGTCTTGTAGTTCTTCGGCAAGTCCGGCTGCACGAAATACGCCGTAGCTTTCTCCGCAGAGATACTTCGGGGATCGCCATCGCTTGTTCCGCGTTGTATAGAGTCGAATAAAGTCAGCGACTGCCTCGATGTCAGGATGCTCGCCAAAAAACTGTTCCACTTTTTCATCTTTTGCCGGTCGGCTGTATCCGGTGGCAACTGGATCAATGAAGACAAGGTCAGCCGATAAGAGAGGTGAATATTGATTGTCGACGAGTTCAAACGGCGGTGGTGGAAGAGTGGCATCAGAATTGACTTTTGCTCGACGAGGTCCAAGCCCTCCAAGATGGAGCCAGACCGCCGAGGCGCCGGGGCCACCGTTAAAACAAAAAAGAATTGGCCGTGCAGCGGGATCAAGAACATCACGCTTTGTATATGCAACAAAAAAGACAGACGCCTTTGGAGAACCATCATCTTTAAGCAGTGGAAGCATGCCTGCCTCGGCTTTGTAGATCAGCTTTGTGCCGTCGATTGTCACGGTGTGTTCAGTGATGATTGGTTTCACGCTTGCGTCAGGCACGGTAGATACGTTCGCAGGAGAAGTTTTTGAACGAGGATCAATGACAGTTCCGGTCTGCGTGACAGGAGTATTGTCGGTATCACTCGACACATCGTCAGCAAAAATTGAATTCTCAGTAAATGCACTGAAAAGAACTAAGACAAAAACCAGCATCTGTGGAGCATAGTAAGCGTGCATCAGTAATTTCTAAACGCGGAGTGAATGAATCAGTGAACCAATAGTACAAACGCACCATGAGTCACCACCAATGTCAGAAAGAGTAATTCGAGAGAAAGAAACTTGCTCATAGAACGAGAAGAAAAAAAGCGAAAAGAGCGGTTTGCCCCTTTTTTATCTCGGGGTTCGCGTTGGGACATGAAGAACGTCTATGACGGTTCCCATGTCGTCGACGGAGAAATGATAGAAGCGGTCCCCCAAATCGATTCGATGAATTGCGCCTGAGTTTGTTCGACCAAGTTTGGCAAATCGAATGACTTGGTTACACGCATCATCTGTCTCGTAAAACAGTGTCTTTGATAGACCAGCCGACCATATATCTAAAAAGAACAGAACCTCAGTCAGATTACTTTTGTAGCCATTCATCCAGCGATCAATCGCGACTTCAAGACGTCCTTCGGTCGTATTCCAGTGCTGATTTCCCTGTGTCGCCAGACTCTCTTGAACGGCATCGTAAAACCATGGAATGTTACCTCGCATGAAACCGTATGACTTCCAGTCGGCTCCGGTGGATTGCAACCAATACTGTTTCCATGCGTCGTTCCAGTGCGCTGGGTTTCCATCAAAGTGGCCCACGTCGTGGAAATGTTGGCGGGTGCGATTCATGTCGATCCATCCAGTGACCGGATCGGCTCGCATGTCAGGTCCACCAGCGGCCACGAGAACGCGTCCCCAACGCTGAAGCAGGGCAGGGGAGCGTCGTACGAAAGCATCTACGTCGTGGCTGGCCTCGTGGTGAACTACTGTCATAAAAAGATTTTCGCTTCCACGAGTGCCAATAATCGGGCGAGCATCTTCTGAGAATCCATACTCGCCGCCGCTTTCGGGAGAACCGTTGAACGTATTTTTAAGATGCCCTCGTACCAGATACGTTCGGCCTCCAAGCCAGTCGTTGGCAGTGATACACGTTCCGGGATAAATTTCGCGAGGAATAGTTCTCACCCACTGTCGAATCGCCTCCGCACCTCGTGGATTGCGATTATTGTCGGCGTAAATCAGTCCTGTTTGCTCAACTAATCCACGGTAGCCATCGGTGAACCCTGCCGCGTCGCAGAGACGACTCCGTGCGTCGGGATCAAACTGACGCGCAATGAGTGTCGTCAGCCAAGTTTGAACGGCGAGCGAAGCCATCCCGGGCTGCGTGTGGACGTCAAATGACTGAATTGCGAAATACTGTGGGTACTGATTGATGATTTCAAGGAATGCATCCGACGTACGAATCTTGTCTTGTGGTGAAGCGAGCGTTTCTATGTTGTCGTAAAGGGCAGCAACACTTGTGAGAAGAAGGTTGTGAGTTTTTTTATTTTCCGGAAGCATAAGAAAGTGCGCAAGATCATGGGTATGTTCCGACAGTACATTGCGAAACTGTGTAAGGTGCGATCGGATACTTATTCCACGGGCGAATCGTACTGAGCCCCCTTTTTCACCCCCTAGAATAAGATCGAGAGTTCCATCGCCATCGAGGTCGCCAAAGTCAATGATTCCCCCGTCACACAAAGAGTGAAGATCGACTGTTTCGTAATCATGTCCACTGATTCCCAGTTCACCAGATTGACCAAAACGCGGACTTTGGTTTGATCCATAATTTCGGCGAACGCGGATTGTGCCCCAGTTGTAGGAATCACACAGATCGAGAAGTCCGTTGTGGTCAAGATCAAATAGACGTACGTTGATGTTGTATGATCCGTCGATTGAAAATCCATCTTTATCGATCTGGGAAGTTGGTTCTTCAAAGGTGAGGCCCGAAGCCTTGCGTACACCTTTGGCAAGTTTGACCGATCCAGAAAATGAACCAGTCAACAGGTCGGGCACGCCATCCCCGGTAAGATCTCCACAGTCCGCACGAATATCAGCGGCTCTGAAAACGGATCCGTGAGCGTCTTCGCATACGATCGGTGAGGCAAGCACACAATCGTGCAAGCCGTTTGCCGTATTTGGATAATACTGAACAACTCGGTCGGGATCGGATATTGTCACAAGGTCACCGGTGCCATTTGCATCCACGTCGACCCAGGCAATTGAAACGCGATTTGTTCCAAAAGAGATGTCTTTGCCGTCAGACTGCAATCGAACCCCCTGCGTAAAAAGAGGAGAAGTCTTCGATCCTGTGTTACGGTGCAACCAGACTGCGCCTGCAGCGCCAACAAGCAGATCAAGATCACCATCCGAATCGAAGTCAACGACTCTTGGAACAGACGCTCCGCTGCCGTAAGTAATCGGTTTGTCGTTGACAGTGAAAACCGCAAGATCGGTAAAAGTTGTACTCGACGCGTTGTCTGTATGAGGCACAACTGTGATGTGCATCGTTGCTGATGCCCGCCCACCGCGGCCGTCATCAAGGGTGTATTCAAAGGAATCGTCACCGACATAATCGAGGTGCGGCGTATAGAGAAATGTGCCGTTAAGAAGGTCTTCCACAGTTCCTTGTTGTGCTTGATTGAAAGAGGAAACAGAGATTGGGTCCTGCTCCACGTCAAAGCTGTCAAGAATGACGCTCGGCGTAATGGAAGGAATATTGACTGTTGTGATAAAACGTCTCACGACTGGCTTGGGAGGAAGATTTTCAAATGGATCTGGAGACCATGTCGTGGTAACACTTTGTGTCTTGATCGCGTCAGCGGCAATGCACACAGACAGAAAAAAAGAAAATATGGCTCCCGAGAAAAATACGGTTTTCATACAGGGTTTTCCGAAGAAGGTTGGGAGGTCAGTAAGACCATCGGGTTGGATGGTAGTCCTTGCATCCGAGGGAATTCGCGCCCAATTATGGATACGATTTGTTCTGTTACAAATCATAGCAGCGCAAGGACTTCTTTCGTGGCATACTCATTCACAATGCGTACGCTAAACAAAGCGAGTGAACAAGAAATATAGAAAATGAAAAACGAGGTATTTCAATGAGTGAACATCGTCGGCATCAAGGAACGGTTGTGATTGCAGTAATTCTTGCAGGTGTTCTCTTTGACATGGGACGTGCGGCGGAAACATCGTCTCGTCGAATATTGGTTTGCGGTGCGCGGACGGCGATCGTTGAAATTGATCGGGCTCATCCAGAAGGAAAGGTTGAGTGGAGTTATCCATCATCGTCGAGAGAAGGATGGGTACTCCCTGGAGGAAATGTGTTACTGGCACTTTCGGCGAGTGATACGACTCCCAAGGGGGCCGCAGTCGAAGTTGTTCCAGGAGGCAAAGAAAGTGATGGAACGCCTATCGCGAATAAAATTGTCTGGCGTTATGACGGAACGCAGGCGGAAGTGAACAGCGTTCAGAAAACAGCCGAAGGAACATATGTGATTACCGAGGCAGGTCCGAACCCAAGGCTACTGGAGCTGGATGCTGCTGGGGGAATTGTAAATGAGTTTGCGCTCAACTGTCAGAAGGCCAATGCGCACATGCAATCGCGTATGGCCCGCAAACAGACTGACGGCACGTTTCTTGTGCCGCATCTGCTCGACTTTGCCGTGGTGCGTTACGATAGAAAAGGAAAGGAAATCAGTCGGTTTGATACACACGTTACCGGAGAACCGGCTGTAAATAGTTGGCCATTTACAGCAATTGCACTTGCTGACGGCGGTATTCTTGTAGGACTCACCAATGGCAATCGTGTCATCGAGTTTGATCCTCAGGGCAAGGTCCGGTGGCAGATAACCAGTGACGATGTTGGTGGAATTATCAACGATGCCTGCGGTGTTCAGCGGCTGCCCAGCGGCAATACCATGATCACGAGCTATCACATCGGCCAGGGCGGCGTGCGACTGCTTGAGATCACGCCCGAAAAGAAGTTGGTCTGGACGTGGAAGGCCGATGTGCCCGCGGTCCACCATTTTCAAGTGTTGGCAATAGATGGAAAGGCACTTGAAAATTCATCACTGCGTTAAAATAGACAAGGGGCTGTCCCACACGTATCAAACCGAAAGCGTGATCAACGACTCAAGAGTTTGATCAACGATTCTTTTTGCCTGCGGCGTAATTTTTTAACGGCTGCTTCACGTTTGAGCGCGACGCTCCGTGAGGGATGCAGTTCGCTGTACAAAAGTGAAACAGGGAGTCGCGAACGGGTATATTTTGAAGCAGTTCCGGCAGAATGTTGCCGAAGGCGGCGAGGAAGATCGTTGGTGATCCCAGTATAGAACGAATCGTCAGAGCATCGCAGAATATAGACTCGAAAAGGGTTCTTTTGTACGGCACATTTTCGCTTGCTCATGAATCACTCTGCCAAAGAAACGCGAATACATTCTTTGTCATTGCGAACAAAAAAGTGCCGGTTTGCATAGGCCCCAGCACACCACACCACATCTCTTCCAAAAGCAACATTGCTCGGCTGAATAACCTTGGCTCGATCAATTTCTGTGTAGCCCTGGGGCGAGAGTTTTGCGATCACCAGGTGGCCTGTTTCGGAAAACATAAAGTAGCGATCTGCATGTTTCACGATGAAAGCAGTTCCTGAACCGCTGGGCCGTTCTCCGAGGGGTCCGCCAGACTTCCAGAGCACCTCGCCACTAGGAATCTGAACGGCTCGAAGTTCTCCTTTTTCGTGAAATCCGTAGATCAAGCCATCGGCAACAATTGGCTGAACATTTACGGGAGAAAGACCATGTTTGGCCTTGTTTCGCCACACGACCTGGGCACCGGGCTTCTCGGAGGAAAGTTTTAAAAGCAGATTTTTTTCTTGAAAGCCCCCAATGAATAAATAATCACCAACTTTTACCGGTGACATGATTATTGATCCGTTGTCGGCACCGTATGGAGCTTTCCAGAGAATCGCACCGGTCAGTGGATTAACGGCGTACACCCCGTCCGGTTTTAAAAACACAAGTTGTCGCTGGCCTCCAGCCTCGATGATTGTCGGCGGTGAATAACCCTGTTCGGGTGCTGTATTTGCTCGCCAGACTTCCTTGCCAGTGCGCTTCTCAAACGCAACAGCGTGTGCTTCCTGCGTTCCGACCACACAAACCAGTCGATCACCGTCGATGAGTGGATGGCTCGCATATCCCCAAAGCGCTGACTTCGTTTTGTATTCGTGCTTGAGATCCTTTGACCACTCGACTGTTCCATCACGGACGCGGAGGCAGACGAGATGGCCTTCGGCGCCAAGCGTATAGACGTGCTCACCATCAACAGTTGGAGTGCATCGCGGGCCTGAGGGATACGAAATCGTGTAGGTGACTCGATACTCATGCTTCCAAAGTTGTTTGCCGGTTAATTCATCAAGGCACAATACCCGTTCATGTCCTTCTGATGCGCTGCGACCGAAATTGTCGACTGTGATATCGCTTGAAGTAACCAGATCGGTGATAAAAACCTTCCCGCCGGAGACGGCAGGGCCGGCGTATCCACCCGCTACCGGCACTCGCCACACGACCGTCGGACCACCCTTTGGAAAGGTTTGAAGAATCCCCGTCTCGCGCCAATGGTTATCGCGTTTTGGACCCATCCACCCAGGCCAGTCATCAGCATGAGCGACAAGTGAAATAATAAAGAGAGAAAAAGTGAGTGCAATACGCAGATGTGTGAACAAGCAAGCGCCTTTCGCAAATGTGACGAAGTTGATTGAATAGGTGTCGTCTGTGTGGTGATGGTAGCACGAGGGTTCGACCTCGATCTCGATACTTTCAAAAAATACAATCGCAGTGTTTTCGTTACTGCGGGGAATGAATGAACGCATCAGGATCGTCGTCAAAGGACTCGGCGTTGGATTCGAGTCGCGGTAATTGAAGGCCTTCGATTTCAGACATTGAGCCACCAATAATTCCCTGAAGATCGCCATAGAAACCAGATGTATTCGCGAGGGCGCGTTCGAGTTGACGCTCGCGTTTGGCCCAGATGCGAGTAATGGCACGTTTCTCTGAATCGAGATCACTTTTCATCGTGACAAAGGCCTCGACTACGCCCGATATTCGATGACGGAATTCCTGGCCAGAGAGATAGTCGTAGACCATCTGCATTTTTTCGTGGCGGCCCTGTGTTGCCAAACGGCTTTTCCCGGCCTCAATGAGGCCTGCCCGCAGAGCCGTGGCCAAGCCCCCGGCGCATAGCCAGTTGCAAACCCAGACGCTTTCGGAAAGACCGAAGTAGCGCATGCCTTCGGGGAGAACGTCGCTGACGAGTACAGCAATCGAGGCATGAGCAGAACGCTGGTCGTCCCTCAGCTTGGCAAGCCAGCCATGGCTCCAGTGTTTCGTCCGTTTTGATTCCCACAGAATGGATCCGCAATTGAGTCCATTGGTATCGAATATCTCGTGTAGCACGTCACCGCCAAAAACTCCCTTGGCGACCGGTTCGATGGAATCGTGTGGAAATAAGGATTGAAGAAGGTTCTCAAGAGCAAGTTCTTGCACCTCACCTTGAGTCTGCTGGGAACCCTGCTCCGCTTTTCGTTTGAGTTCATCGATCTGTTTCCGAAGATCTGATATCTGCTTCTCTTTTTCCGCTTCTTTGAGCTGGTGAGCAGCGGTGAGTTGCGAAGAAGTTTCATCCCTAATTTGTTCTCGCTGGGCATCGATAGCGCGAGCCATTTCGAGTTCGTGCGATTGCGTTTTTTCAACAAGATCGCGTTCTCGTTTTCGAAGATGAAGTTCAGCATCCTGAGTTTCTTTGAGTTGCTTTTTAAGTTCTTGAACTTCCGTGGAACGATCCGAGAGTTCCACCGCGAGATGTTCTCTCGCTTTCAGGATTGCGGAAGCCTCTAGATTCTGTTTCGCAACGGCCAGTTTTTGAGAAATCTGAAGATCGACAGTCGCTCGTGATTCTTCGAGATGGAGTTGTTGTTTTTCTAAAGACTGTCGAATCGAAAGAACTTCGTCACGTCCTTTTTGAAGTTCAGATTCCATTTCAGACCGAATGCGTACGGAAATCTGCTCCTGCATCACGTCGCTGACCTCGATCTCACTCGAGCATCGTGGACATGTCAGCTTTGTTGCCATGCTCAGAACTCCTTTTTCAGAAAAGTGATGAGGTGACGCGTCCGCGTACAAACACACCGTTACCAAACTGTTGAACGCAGCGAAACCTAAACCGAGAGTGTAGCACTCAAGGTACGAAAGGTTTTTAGTGCGAACCGCATGCAAAAGAGAATGTGTACAAAACCTCCTCCGAGAGGAGTTTTTTCTCTTCGAGCGTTACCGGGTATGCGGCCTCAGCGATGCCGGAGAATCCATGCCCATGCAGCGATAGCAGAAAACTGTGGGGTTGCAGGAATCATCATCGACAGTCTGCGTGGCAACAGCATCGTAGATTTCTGCGCCGCAACCGATGCAGGTGTCAAGATAAGACGGCAACTCATCGTGACGACAGAAGAGGTCGTCGGGGGTCAGGCCGTCGAATGGGAAAAAAACATTGTCTGTCATCTCGTCACAATCATCGCTGTCACACAATGGAGACTCAGCGTCGAGTTGGGGCTGCCACAGTCCAAGATCAAGTGAATTCTCCTCTTGATTGACAGAGACTTCCGAATCGATGTTGCGTGGTGAGCCGGTGCAGAGATGCTCAAGTGCAGCAGTTTCGCTGCGGAGGGTTGCAGCAGAACCAAGGATGAAGTCAATCGCTCGATCGCGAAGCGTTTCGCATCGGCCGCAGTGTTCCTCTGATTTGTAGGGCATCAGCGAATCCTCCTTCGAGTAGAGAAAGATCAAACGGACGGGGGGACTGTCCTGGGATTATGTAAATGCTGTACGCAGCGATTGTTAAAAATGTTCATGGAATGAACTTGCAAGCGAAGAATAAGAGAGTCGGTCGTCATAGGCTTATAGAATGTAAAAGTTACTGTGAGGCCTGTTTTGTGTGAGAATTCTATGAGAAATTGTTTTGGCTCACGCTCTTGCAGTCGAGCCCAGGTTGACCTTGATCGAGCCTGTGTGCCGACCATCCTGTGCGTGAGAACTCTTCGCGCGGCGGTCGAAAGAGTCAAATGAGTCGCATTGAAAACGTTTTGTGCATTAAGGAAAACGAAATACATGCGGAGTGCAGCAGCGAATCACTCCATTGGCTGTGAGTAATGTGCGTGTGCACCGCCCCAAGACTCTGTATCAAACAGATGGCAAATTCCTATGTCTCTCTCTAACGCGTGAAGTTCGAAGCAGTACGTCTGTGCGTTCGATGTCAATGAACATTGCCTATTGATTTGTTTAAAAAGTTTTTTATAGGGGTGTTTTCAATCGGGCCAATCCATAGGGCCGTGTGAGTGGACACCTTTGAAATGATGAAGTTTGCCTTTTAAAAAACGCTGTGAAGTGCTGCTGTACGCGGTAGGCTCGCAGCGGCAACTGCTCTGCCTGCTCTACAATCAGCTTCGAAATATCGATCGCCAAAAGGATAAATAGACACTCAGGCCAGGGTTCATAACTGGCTTGTCTGGCTCACTTTCAGTGCATCGCGGCCGCTGGAAAACCAGAAGAGCCCTGGGTGAATCAAAAATTCACACAGCGTCGAGCTCATGAGTCCCCCGAGAATCACCGTTGCCACCGGATAGAGAATTTCTCGACCAGGTTTCAGGCCATCGAACACCAGTGGTACCAGAGCGATTCCAGCAGTGATCGCGGTCATGAGCACCGGCGAAAGTCGCTCGAGACTCCCTCGCAAAATCATATTTTGACAAAAAGGCTCCTTTTCCACCCGCATCAAATAGACATAGTGTGTGACAAGAAGAATTCCATTGCGAACTGCTATTCCTCCAAGCGAAATAAAACCAACAAGGCTCGCAACGGTAAGCGTTTGATCGGTAAGCACAAGGGCGACCACACCGCCTACAAATGCCGTTGGCAGCGCGTTCAAGATCTGCAACACGATTCGGTGAGATGGAAAAAGAATAAAAAGAACAGCGTACATCCCTAGGACCGATACCACTGCGAGTGTGGCAATCAGCGAAGTGGCTTGCTGTTGACTTTCAAATTGGCCGCCGTATTCCAAGTAAAAGCCAACTGGCAAAACGACATCGGCTGCCACTACGCGGCGAATCTCATTCACAGCACTTGCCAGATCCCTTCCTTGTGTATTGCATCGGATGACGATGCGACGAGTCGCGTTATCGCGATTGACGGCACTCGCTCCAACTCCGTCTTTAATCGTGGCAAGTTGTCCCAGTTCGACCTGGCCCTGTTGATGTGGCAGGTCAATTCGCAGTCGACCGAGGTTTGCGAAGTCATTTCGAGCGCGGTCTTCGAGTCGCACAAGCAAATCAAATCGGCGCTGTCCCTCAAGAACCTGCGAGACCACTTTCCCCTGCAGAGCCGTCTGCAAAAGCTCTGCGACACCACGACGTGTCAGGCCGTAGCGAGCAAGTTCCTCGGGTAGGAGACGAATATGGAGCTCATCAGTCATCCGAATCGGTTCAATGACCGGCTGTGTGATTCCTGGCACCTTTTGCAGCGAGTCTTTAAGTTGTTGGGCAATTGACAACAGGAGATTGAGGTCGTCGCCATGAACCTTGATTGCAATCTGCGCATACACTCCGCTGATCATATGGCTGATCATGTGCGCCAGTGGCTGCTCGACCTCGATATCAACACCGGGCGCCTCGTGTCGGAGTGTCGCAAGCAGCGTTGCTATCACTTCATCACGACCTCGAGCATTGCTCGGGTTCATAGCAAGAATGTATTCGCTTGAACTTACCGGCATTGCATGCTCGTCAAGCTCCGCGCGGCCGGAACGTCGAACAAACGATAGAATCTCGCCGCTTGGTTGTTTCTCGGAGCGTTGTGCAAGACGGAGCACGGTATCAATTGTGCGAGACACCCGATTGGTAGCCTCGAGAGATGAACCCGGTGGTAGCGATACGTTGACCTGAATACTTCCTTCATCGAACTGAGGCAGAAAATCTCGACCACGCTGTGAAAGTTCAAATCCCGCCCACGCGACGAGCAGCCAGCTTCCAATCACGAGCACCACTGGAATTTTCATGCTGAGTTGGATCATTGGAGTAGCCATCCATTTCAGAATTCGTAGCAGCGGGCTGTCGCCACTGTGATGCAGCGGTCGCGAATGAGAAAGGAGGTACGACGCAAGTACCGGTGTGAGTGTCAGCGATACGAGAAGTGAAGCGAGAATGGAAACGATGTACGCGATTCCAAGTGGCGCAAACAGTCTTCCTTCAACTCCCGAAAGGCTAAAAAGTGGGAAAAACACAAGAATCACGACGGCGGTTCCGAAGACGATAGAAGTGCGAATCTCTCGGCTGGCTTCGTAGACGACTGTGAGAATCGGACGGGGTTGTAATGACGCATTGTTTTGTGAAAGACGCCGAAAGATGTTCTCGACGTCAACGATCGCATCATCGACAAGTTCTCCCATTGCCACGGCAATGCCACCGAGCGTCATGACGTTTATGGAAAGTGCATGGCCCGCGACAAGACCATAGAAGTGAAAACTCATAGCCGTAATGGCAAGAGAAAGTGGAATGACAACGAATGTGATAAACATCGTTCGAACGTTGAGCAGGAATAAAAAAAGCACACAGACAACAAGGCATGCGCCTAAAAGAAGTGATTCACCAACATTGAGGATTCCACGATCAATGAAACTGCGCAGACGAAAAAGACCGGGATCAATGACAACATTGTCTGGCAGAGATGCTTGAATCTCACGAAATGCTTTTTCGATCTGCGCAGTGAGTGCACGAGTATCACTATGTGGTTGTTTTGCAATTGTGAAAACAACTCCTGGTTCTCCATTAATTGAACCATCACCTCGCTTTGACTGAGGCCCCTCGATGACGTTCGCCACCTGTTGAAGAAGCACCGGTCGAACATCACTGGCCTTTACCGGAATATTTCTGAGATCCTCAAGCACTTCAGCAGAATCAGGTCCTAAGCGACCGAGAACTCTGATTGGCCGTTCTGTTTCTCCTTCAATTGCAAAACCGCCACTGGTGTTGATATTGCTTTCCGCCAGCGCCTGCTCCACCTGTTCGAGAGATATTCCGTATTCCAGAAGTGCGGCAGGATCAACCAGAATCTGGTACTGCTTCCGATGGCCTCCCTGCACAAATACTTCGGCAACACCTGGAATCTGTCGTAGACGCGGCCTCACGACCCAATCGGCGAGCGTGCGTAAATCCATCTGTTTTGCGATCGACTGCTCAGAGTCCGATGAAATATCGTTTGATTGTGAATCGGGTTTCCAGGAGATGCCTGCGATGACAATCTGACCCATGATCGAGGAGGTGGGTGTCATCTGTGGAAGAATGCCCTCCCCAAGCGTGCCAGAGAGCATCACAAGTCTTTCCTGCACGGTCTGTCTTGCTTTAGAAATATCAGTTGACCAATCAAACTCGATCGTGATCACTGAAAGCCCAGTGGTGGTTTGGCTACGCACGTCGAGCACGCCGCTGGCGCCTAACAAAGCAATCTCAATCGGAAGAGTAACGAGTGTTTCGGCCTCCTCTGTGGCAAGTCCGCGACACTCAGTGATCACGACTACGCGTGGTCTATCGAGATCAGGAAAAAGATCGATCGGAAGCGTGACGGCCACCCACGAGCCATACAACAAAAGCAGGAGCGAGACGATAACGACAATCGCCCTGTTTTGCAGTGAAAAACGAAGCACAAAATCGATCATGGGCAGTTACGACCCTTCTTGTTATTTAAGGGTTCGCACGGGGATCGTGAAGCGTGCCATCGGAATGAACGTGAACATTTGATGGCAGTGAGGAATCTTGCTGCGATCGAGCGATGCGATCAAGGGCTGCGGCACCTGTGAGAACGATGCGGTCACCAACATGAAGCGAGCCGTTGTTGGCAAGCACCAGAGAGAGCCTATCCTCGTAGAGAACGCGCACCTCGCATCGCTGAAATACGGCGAGATCTTGTCGGAACACGAATGCTTGAGGACCTTCGTGCACCACTGCCTGGCGTGGGAGAACGAATACATTTTCCATTTTCTCTGTGGCGATTCGCAATCGCAGGCGGTTTCCCGGACGAAATCGCCAGAGTAGGCGAGTTTCCCCCATATGTTCGTAGGTAGACCACTGATTTTCCAGTCGTAGAAAAAATGCAAACGTTCGAGACGCCGAGTCGATCGTGTTAGAAATATGATCAATAAAAAGCTTTTCCTGAAAAGCTGGCCACGTGGCAAGGTCAGGCTCGTCAACATCGATCTCTACACCGATGTTGCTGCTTGCGGCCATCTGTACCAGTGGCATGTCATCCTTGAATCCACGCCCCTCTATAAAAAGTGATCGATGATCTGCCAGATGCATCAGCACCTTCCCGGCTTCGACATGCTGGCCGAGTTCAACGTCGAGCGAGTGCACTTCAAAGGAAAACGATTGTGAGGAATCCATTGGCTCGGACTCTGATTGCGTGATGTCAGGCGGCGCGCGAACCATTAGTTCTGTGACAAATTCCCCCCGAGCTGCCGAATCGATATTCTCGCGCGAGAGTCCACGCGCAACGAGGTCCTGCGAATAAGCCTCGACGGTTGCTTGGAGCCGATCGAGCTGATTTTCGATTTCATAAATGCGAGACTGTGCCAGGGCGCCACTCGAAGCAAGCTCCGAAAGTCGACGGTATTGACGGTTTGCGATATCAATTTCACGAGTTGCTTGAAAGAGTTCTAGCTGTGACTTATGCACCTGATCGCTCACGAGTCGAATCGTAAAAAGCGGGGCATGTGGCGCGACCGTCGTACCTGGAAAAGCGTGTATGAAGACGATTGTGCCGTCTATGGGTGCGGTCACACCGCGATCGCTGACACCGGGACGATCGACCATCACGGCTGGAAGTTCGACCACTTTCCACGCGGTGGTCAAAACCAGTGGAACTACAGTCAGTCCAATGTTGTCGCGGGATTTTCGGGATAGAAAGACGGATGATCCTTTAGAAATATTGCCTGGAGAACCATGAAGCGTTCCGGTTGAGGCAGGAGTCGTCTGCGGCGGTGAGGATTGCCATCGATCGGAAAACAGTGAGTGTGTCTCACGGCAGCCAATGGCACAAAGTGCTAAAAGAACAACAGCAAGGTTCATCACCATGCTTGGCTTGTCATTATTTTCAGTTTGCATAAGGGTCTCTGGTGAGTTGTGGTGCACAGAGTGGTCGGCACGAAAAGGCTCGCGAACCATTAAAAGAATCCTGACGCTCACAAGTACGCTGCGACAATACGCAGACGCGTCCCAAGCAGACGTTCTCGCATAAATTGGTGGTCATGAGTTTCAAGCCGGCAACTCCGGGCAGTGAAAAAAAAGACACACAAAAACAGGGGCGAGAAGAGCGAGGTGACGATCAGATCAGGAGAAACTGATCGATTAAAAATTGAGAAAAAGGGAAAAGAGATGCACGCTTGATGCGGTCGATGCCACGGAGAAAAGAATCAAGCTGACAAAACTCATCTGCTCGCCAATACATCCACGTATTTAATGCTGAAAGATCGCAGCGATCTCCAGCGACTCGTGGCAGAAAAACAAAGAGACATTCAACGACATGCCAGTGACAGTGTGATTCCGACGGACAGAAATCCGCTTGCATTTCATAACAAAGATCGTTGGATTTTTGGTAATCATCGCCATGCTTCTGGAGAGCAGTGAGGTGCGAGTGGGGCGTGTGGAGACAGTGCTCCGCAGCCGGGGCGCTGCGATTCCCAGGCGCGTTCAGGTCTTGTCCCACGCACGCATGCTCAGCATGACAATGGCGCAGTGCACAGCATCCCACGAAACTATGAGCACAAACGAGTGCGGCAGTGAAAAGGCAAACTGTGGAGTGCATTGAAAAATTTGAATTGATACTTGGAAAGCACCGAGGATTCGCAGGAATTGTACTCCCCACTGTGTCTGGAGCAAAATTACTATGTTTCCCAGAGAGAGACTCTGTCAACGTAGCAAATCGGTCCTCATAAAAAGTGCGCGTGCACTTTCTTGCCACTTTCGGCAAAATGCATCGGCAGGACCGGTAAGGTGCAGGTGGAATCAGTCTGATTCAGGTTGAAAAGTAGTTCGGTGGTCCGATGCAATTGCATCTGCGGTCCATTTCTCTGCGCAAAGAGGGAGCAGCAAATGAATTCAAGGAGAGACTTTGTAGACAATTGCTGGAAAGAATACTTTCGTGATATTCAAGCGCTCTGTTCTCAATGGTTGTATGCGTGCTTCGGGTGTCTGCTTTTAATCGCTCAGGCTCCGCAGAAAGTATCGGCTGCCGAGTGTGGGGACGATACCGCAAGCTACCGTGCAACCGACGGAGGCTCAGGTCTTGAATCTCTGGCTCAATTCCAATCGGTATTTCAAACCTTTATCGATGCGAATCTCAAGACAGTGCCGATGCAATGGCGACAGATTCAACCATCGGTCTACTGGTGTCTCAAGAGTCATTCGAAACTGTTTGCAAGAATGTCCCGAAGCGAGCAAGAAGCCCTTATCGAAGAGATCGCCCACTATATCGTGATGCTACGGCAGGATTCTTCTCAGTATGTTGTTCTTGGAAAAGGACGAACGATTATTGCCCTGCTCGATCCCGAACAGGGGCTCGATCGCAAACAAATCACAGCGCTTGCGAGTGCTTATCAATGCGAGGCTCAGGTCTACAAGCGAACAGGCGACGCACTTCTTGAAGAGGTTGCCGAGGAGTTTGTGGCGGCCCTCACAGATGCGGTCAAAAAAAATCAACCAACGACGGTTGTTGTTCTTGGACATGGGCTTCCGGAGGAAATTCAGAGTTACCATATTTCATACCAGAGAGTGGCTGCAGCAGTCGTTGCCGCGGCAAGAGCCCGCAGTGGAGTTGATTCGACGAAACTTGATCTTGAAAATATCGTGCTGATTTTTGATGACTGCTACAGCACTGATTTCGTCATCAATCTCGCTCATTCGATGGAATCGGTTTCAAAAACAAGTGGCAGCAGTATCGTGTCGATGCCAGTCATGATTGCGGGCGCCAATCGCAATCAACTTGGGCATGCCGATGTGGGAACAAAATTTGTTACTCATTTCTGGGATTCGGCGATTGAACTGTTTTTTATCCGAAAGCCAGTTCCTCGTACGGTGACGGTGCGGGATTTCCTTGAACGTGTTGATCGGTACATGCTCGGTTTTGGTCGTACCCCGGTCATTCAAAATAATCGGGTTATCGACTATCGCGACACGGATCCCGTGCTGTTTCAAGATCCGGTGTTTTTTGTTCCGCTCAATGAAATGCATCGAAAAGAACTCCGCGAGATCCTGAGAAAGAATCTCGGAAATGATCCCGAAAGTGTGGATGAGAGAGAAATGAGTGCGCCGCTGTTTCTGGATATTGGCCTCATTCGATCGAACATGAACAGAGCAAGGAGACTCTCTTGAGAAACCTGTTTTTGGGTACAGGGACAAAACAATGGGGTTGCGCATGCTTGGCAAAAATCCTCTTGTTTGTGAGCATCGTCATTCGGTGTGAAAGCAACCTGCTGCACGCACAGGCGACTTTGTCAGTCGGATGGAAGGCGGGGTTTTCCAAGGAATCGATCACACCAACCGAGCCGATGTGGATGTCCGGCTACGCAGGTCGAACCGCGCCAGCCCAAGAGGCTGAAACAGAGTTGTGGGCCAAAGCTTCGGTCCTCGAAAATGCCCATGGCATTCGTGCGGTGCTCGTCACACTCGACTTGGTTGGTATTGACCGTCAAATGTCACAAGAAATATGTAATCGCATAACTTCCCTGCACAAAATTCCGCGAGAAGCGATTGTTCTTTCGGTATCTCATACGCACTGTGGACCGGTGGTCGGCAGTACGCTGTCGACGATGTACGCCCTCGACGCGACTCAGCAATCGCGAGTCGCAAGCTATTCTCGAAACCTGATCGATCGAATTGAACAGGCGGTGACACAAGCAGCGCAGCGTGTTGAGCCGGTGACACTTGCTTGGGGTATTGGTTCGGCAGGCTTTGCCGTGAATCGTCGAGCGAATATCGAAGCGGAGGTGCCTGCCAAACGAGCAGCGGGAATTGCGCTTGCCGGGCCGGTCAATCATGACGTGCCGGTGCTTACGGCACGGCGTGAAGATGGGTCGCTCTGTGGAATAATCTTTGGATATGCCTGTCATGCGACAACACTGAGTTATCAAAAATGGTGTGGCGATTATCCCGGTTTTGCTTCTAGTGATCTGGAGTCTACGCACCCCGGTTCGGTGGCGATGTTCTTTGCAGGCTGTGGAGCCGATCAAAATCCACTGCCGCGAAAGACTGTGGAGCTGGCAAAGGAGTACGGTTTGCAACTTGCTGACGCTGTCGAGCGGGTGATTGATCTACCAATGATCACGCTAGCCCCTGAATTCCAGGCGATCTATCACGAAATCGATCTTGCGTTTGTCAAAGTGCCCTCTCGTGAAGAATGTGAGTTCGATATGAAATCACAGGACCGTTTTCTGGCTTCAAGAGCCAGAGGGTTTCTTGCCGATCTTGATGGAGGAATATCAATTCCTGCAACCTATCCATATCCGATTGGGATATGGCGTCTTGGTAAGAGTCTTGAGATTGTTTCACTCGGCGGCGAGGTAGTCGTTGATTATTCACGAACGATTCAAGAAGCGATCTCGGATCGACGCGCCCCACAAAGATCGTCTCAAACGGAAAACATCGCCGACGGATCGATGCTTGGAAGCGATGTCTGGGTTATGGGTTACGCCAACGATGTCATGGCCTATATTCCGTCGTTGCGTGTGTTGAACGAAGGCGGTTATGAAGGAGCCTCCGCGATGGTCTACTACGGTAGGCCATCCCCATGGGCAGCTGATGTCGAGGAACGAATTCTTACTGAAGTTGTTCGGCAGTCAGACCACCTCAAGAGCCAGTCGTCTCAGTTGTTGAAGCAGTAATGTCATGCAATTAAAAAATTCACGCGCAAAAATCTTCTCCAGTCGCCGTGAACTGCTGCGAATCGCTCTTGGAGGATTTACGAGCCTCACTCTCGGTGATGTTGCTCGGCTTCGTGCTTCACCATTGGCGGCGGGGGAGGAGCCATCGGCCAACGCAGAGCAGACGGCGATTATTTTGGTGTGGTTGCGAGGGGGGGCAAGTCATCTCGATACGTTTGATCCAAAGCCAATGGCGCCAAGCGAATACCGTGGGCCGTTTCAGCCCATCCATACGAATGTTGCCGGTATCGATATCAGTGAGCTTTTGCCGGGGCTCTCAAAAATCGCAGATCGATACGCACTGATTCGGTCACTTTCGCATACCGGTGGCGGCCATCCTGCCGGAAGCCTGCAGATGCTCTCAGGAGATCCCGATCCGGCTGACAAATTATTTCCAAAATATCCCGACTGGATGACGGTTACAAATTATTTTCGTTCGATCTCTTCCAAGAGTCAGCCGGCTTTACCGCATTACGCTGCGATTAATCCAGTGGATCGCTATGACAATTTTACGATCGCCGGGGCGACCTATGCCGGGCCGGCGTACGATGCATTTTCAGTGCATGGTGATTTCGGTGCGCCAGAGTTTCGGGTTCCTAACATTGCCGTTGGTGACGAAAAACAAAAGTCGCAGCTGTTGTCGCGTGCATCGCTGAAACAGTCTCTCGATGGATTGAAGCGATCGATTGATTCCTCGAGCACAATGGATGCTGTGGATCGTTTTGACGCACAGGCACTCAATTTACTCGTCAGTCCCAAGGCTGCCGAAGCATTTGATCTTTCGAAGGAATCACCTCGTATTCGGGATCGATACGGGCGGCATGCGTGGGGTCAACAATGCCTTTTGGCAAGGCGACTGGTGGAGGCCGGGGTTTCGGTGGTGACCACAGAATTTGACGGGTCGCTGTGTGGTCGTGTTGCAAACTGGGATGATCATGCGGTGAATCATCATGTGTTTGATGCACTGAGTTTTCGTGCTCCGGTGTTTGATCAGGCGGTCTCTGCGCTGATCGAGGACGTCTACGTTCGAGGACTCGCCAAGCGAGTCATGGTTGTGGTCACAGGAGAATTTGGCCGCACTCCTCGAATCTCGCATGTGGCTAGCAGTGGTGGTGGAGTGGCTAGCGCCGATGCTGGCGTGGTGCAACCGGGACGAGATCACTGGCCGCAGGCAGGCTCGATGCTCTTTGCCGGTGGAGGCATTCGAACCGGGCAGGTGATTGGTGCCACCGATCAACGCGGTGAAGCTCCAATTGAAAGCCGCGTAGGACCGGAGGATTTTCTGGCAACACTCTACGATCACCTCAAGATCGATTACCAACATGCCACAATCAATGACCTGAGCGGTCGTCCGACTCCGATTATCCGGAGCGGCAAGCCGATCCGACAGCTGTGGAGCTGATGCGGTCAGAAAACATGCGTGTGTTCCTCGAACATCTTTAGAAGTCGAGTGGCGCAGCAAGCAGTTTGCGAAGATTTTCAACAAGCGTTGCTCGCGTTTGTTTCTGCAGAGCACTGAGAGGCTGTCGCGAATGCCCCATGTGAAAGCCTCGCAGTTCAACGCCAGCTCGAAAGCCCTCTGGAAAATCGGCTCCTCCGATCATGGTTTCAAACAGAACTCGCATCGCGGTGAAAGCAGCCGTGGCCGTGTTTTGTTCTCCAGACTTCACGGCGTCAAAAATAGTTCGTGTGACTTCTGGAATAACACCGCTCGTCGCGAGAGTTGCTCCATCGCAGCCAATGGTGAGCATTGGAAGAAGTCCTCCTTCCCAACCTGTCAGGAATGAGAAATCGGGTCGATTGGGACGAACAGCCGCCATCAAACGGATCATGAAGGAGATGTCACCGCTGGAATCTTTGATTCCGATAAATCGTGGAAACTCAGCAGAGAGCCGACGAATAGTCTCCACTTCGATCGCAGAGGCAAGCGCAGGAATATTGTAAATCGTCACATCGATCGGGCTGTGTCGTGCGATTTCACAAAAGTAGGCGTAGATGCTCTCCTGTGACAGCCTGTAGTAGATCGGTGAGACAACGGCAACTGCGTCTGCACCGGCTTCCTTGCAGTGTTCGCAGGCACGAATTGTTTCAGAGACATTTGCCTCCGCCGCGCCAGCGACAACCGTCACTCGTCCTGCCGCCTGTTCACAGACAATGGTGACAATGCGCTGCCTCTCCTGGGGCGTGAACCGGAGAAACTCCCCAGTGGATCCATTGGGATACAGACCATGGACACCCTTGGCAATTAACCAGTCGATGTAGCGACGAAATTCAGACTCATCAATGCGGTTTCTGTCATCCAGCGGAACCATGAGTGGTGTGAGAATTCCCTTGATCATAAAGTTGTATTCCGAGCGTGATGTGCTGAGTTTTGCGACGAATCGAAGGAGACTACACTCTTTAAGAAGTGTCCGCCACATCCATCTGTATGCACTGCATGAAGAGAGAAGATAGACTTCAAAGGAACGATTCGGGACAGCGATCGGTGTGATCGATCGCGTAGCGTGTTGTCTGTCGTGAGACTCAAAGCAATGTTTCAAACTCTTTGGAGAGTCAGACAAGCAGCGTGGTGCACGGTCATTGTTTCCGTGCAGTGTCTTTGTATTGCTGCCGCGGAACAGATTACATTTGAGCTGGATATAGAACCTATTCTGACCTCTCGGGGATGTAATTCTGGAGCCTGTCACGGTAAATCAGGCGGTCAGAACGGATTTGCATTATCGCTGCTGGGGTTTGACCCAGAGAGCGATTTTCAATCGATCGTTTCGGCGGCCCGTGGAAGACGAATCGCGATTGCCGCTCCGCAGACGAGCCTGCTTCTGCTGAAAAGTTCTGCTGCGATCCCACACGGCGGTGGGAAGAAGATTGATTCTCAAAGCGATGATTTTCAAATGCTCAGCCGTTGGATTGAGCAAGGAGTTCCCAGAAGTTCTCCGACCGATCGAAAGCTTGATCGAATTTCAATTTCTCCTCAGGCGAAGTCGCTCCTTGCAGGAGAAAGCGTCGAATTGATTGTGACGGCTCACTACAACGATTCCACCAGTCGTGTTGTTACGTCGAGATGCGCGTATCAGTCGAACGAGCCCGTGATTGTCTCCGTAACACACGATGGACACTTAAAAGCAGGAAATCTTCCGGGGGAAGCGACGATCATGGCTCGTTACATGGGCATGATCGGCACATGGAGCACGGCGATTGCCAGACCCGGCGCTGTCGATGTGGCGGCTTACGCCGTCCTGCCGAGGCTCACGCCGCTCGACGATCCAGTGTGGCAGAAACTTTCTAGCATGAATCTCATTCCAAGCGCTGTGGCTTCTGAAAGCACATTGCTGCGACGGGCTCATCTCGATTTGATTGGAAGACTTCCAACCGCTGATGAGGCTCGGAGTTTTCTTGTCGATTCCAATCCGGAGAAATTTGAAAGATTGGTTGAATCACTTCTGGAGCGTTCAGAGTATTCCGATTTCTGGGCAAATAAGTGGGCTGATTTGCTCCGCCCGAATCCGTATCGAGTTGGTATCAAGGCAACGCTGAGTCTGGACTCATTTCTTCGTAACGCTTTTGCTCAGAATCTTCCCTACGACGAGTTTGTGAGGCAGTTGGTAACAGCGACGGGAAGCACGTGGCGAAATGGAGCAGCGACGATTTTTCGAGATCGTCGAAGTCCAGATGAGATTGTGACGATGATCAGCCAGCTTTTTCTTGGGGTACGACTCGAGTGCGCTAAGTGTCATCAACATCCGTTCGAGGTCTACGGCCAAAAAGATTTTTATTCACTGGCAGCTTTTTTTGGACGCGTAGGCTACAAGGGAGCAGGTCTCTCACCACCAATTTCTGGCGGTGAGGAAACGATCGTCGTTGCCGCAACAGGAGAGGTTCGTCACCCACTTACAAACGAAGTACTTGCTCCCAAGCCGCTTTTCGGAACGCTCAGCAATATTCCGCTTGATCAGGATCCGCGCAGATCGCTTGTTGCGTGGATGACCAGTCACGACAACGCGTTTTTTCATCGAGCGGCAGTGAATCGAATCTGGGCAGAACTTTTTGGGGTTGGCGTGGTTGATCCGGTGGATGATCTCAGAGCCACCAATCCCCCAAGTAACCCTGCACTTCTCGACACCTTGGCACAGGAATTGAAAAACAACGGATGCGATCAAAAAAAACTTCTGTCTACGATTCTGCGATCGACAGTCTGGAAACTTTCATCGATTCCGAATGCTACGAACTCGAGTGATCATCGAAACTATTCTCGTCACTATCGCCAGCGTCTGCGGGCCGAGGTGCTTGCTGACGCAATCGACGACGTTACGCAGGTGCCAACAAGTTACGCAGGACTTTCTCCAGAGTCTCGAGCGGTTCAGCTTTGGACACATCGAACCGGTTCTGCGTTTCTTGACGTTTTCGGAAGGCCAGATCCGAATCAAGATCCTCCTTGTCAACGCGATCCAGATGCCACGGTTGTGCAGGCGTTGCATCTCATGAACAGCGTTGACATCGTGGCAAAGATTTCCAGTGACACCAGTCGAGCGGCCCGTCTGGCGGCAGGTAATCAATCTTTGGAAAATATTCTGGATGAGCTCTATCTTGTTTGCTACAGCCGTTTTCCGACGTCGGATGAACGACAGTTGTTGCTCAAAGAATTTGAGCAACAGGGTCGATCGCGTCGACACTGTATAGAGGACATACTCTGGTCGCTGATCAATACGCCAGAGTTTGTTTATAAAGATTGAATGTTGATGGGACCACAAAAGAGTCGTGACACGTATGAGCGGAGACCTCTTGATGCATAGTACACCGTGGTGGTCGCGGCCCATGAGCCGTCGCGACGGCTTGAGACTCGGCGTGGGCGGCTTAGCCGGAGGGAGTTTCCTAGAACTCTGTCGGCTTGTGCAGTCCGCCGGAGCATCCGAAAACTCTGCTCATTCGGTACCGCGTAAGACACCGAGTAACTGCATACTCATCTGGATGGACGGAGGTCCTTCGCACTTTGAAACGTTCGATCCTAAGCCCGAAGCGCCATCCGAAATTCGCGGTGAATTTTCACCGATATCGACGAACGTGCCGGGAATTTCGATCTCTGAACACCTTCCGCAATTGGCAAAGATTGCTGACAAGTACGCCATCCTTCGTTCGGTCTGTCACAATCAAGGCAACCATGGCGCTGGAAACCACTACATGATGACCGGCGCGCCTCCTCGCATACCGGTTGGTTGTGGTGCGTTTGTCAGCTTTCATCCGAGTATGGGAGCAGTTTCCTCGCATGAACGATTTGCTCCGCATGGTTTGCCAGGCTATTTTGCGCTTGCTGGCATGACTCGATCGGGTGGCCCACATTTTCTTGGAGCGAAATACGCTCCATTTGTGGTTACCGATGACCCCAATGGCGCGAATTTTCGCGTTCGCGATCTTGCGATCCCTAGTGGGATCGATGAGTCTCGCTTTCAAATGCGACGCGATCTACGGGGTCGAATCGATCGCATGCCACGCATCGATGATCCAGCAGCGGCTGACCCGGTCAAGGTTATCGATGGATATTACGAACAGGGTTACAAGCTGGTGACGACTCCTCAAGCTCAAAAGGCGTTTGATATCGCCAGCGAAACGGCATCAATGCGAGATGCGTACGGCCGTACTTCGTTTGGTCAGCAAGCGCTCCTTGCGCGACGGCTCGTTGAATCAGGTGTTCCGTTTGTCACTATTAATAATGGTGGCTGGGATGATCACAGCGCTATTTTTGATTCTCTCAAAACGAGGCTTCCAGCCTGGGATCAGACACTCGCCGCGCTCGTCAGTGATCTCGACGCTCGGGGACTTCTTGAAACAACGATGGTGCTGGCGCTGGGCGAGTTTGGAAGGACTCCCAAAATTTCGACTCTTCCTGGAGCGGCAAAGGGGGGGCGAGATCACTGGTCGAGTTCAATGTCTATTTTTTTTGCCGGTGGTGGAACTCCGGGCGGACAGGTCGTTGGCTCGACCGACCGGCTTGGCCACTCAGCTTTTGACCGTGTGTTGTCGCCGGAGAATTTTGTGTCGACGGTCTATACAAAGCTCGGTATCGATCCGGGAATGCACTTTATTACCCCCGCTGGCAGGCCGACATTCTTGGTCAGCGATCCAACACCGATCAAGGAATTGATGGGCTGATGAGATTCTGTGCACCATTGTGGAGCGATCAAAAGCGGAGCGGACTGATAGGAGGGTTCAGTGTCTCACGCTACCTGTTCTGGTTTTTAGCTTTTGGTGAAATGTTGTCGCTGCCATCTTTTGGCGAAATGCCTGAGGCAACCCGACTTTTCCCTCCGGGTGGCATGCAAGGTCGAACAGTCACCGTAAAGGCAACGGGAAAGTTTCCTGTGTGGCCGGTGTCGGTCTGGACCGACCGATCCCAGTGCCAGTGGAAACCGCTTGCAGAATCGGGGACGTTCGAAGTGTCGATTGCTGCTCAAGAAGCACTCGGCGTGCACTTGATCCGCTTGTATACACCAGGTGGTTCAACTGCCGTGCGGCGATTTGTCGTTGGAAACCTCGTTGAATTCAATGAAGTCGAACCGAACGACAAGCGTTCTGAACTCACGCTCCAGACAGAAATTCCAGCGGTCATCAATGGAATTCTCTCGAAGTCTGGCGACGCAGACTGCTATCTCGTTCGGCTTGAAAAAGGTGAAACGCTGATCGCGCATGTCGATGCGCACCATCAGTTACGATCGCCCGTTGATAGCACTCTGGAACTCATTGATGCACGTCAGTCGATTGTCATACGAAATCTTGACGCATCCGGACTTGATCCAAGAATTGTTTATCACGCACAGCATTCGGGAGATTTTATCGTACGTGTATTTGGTTTTCCAGAAACACCCGATTCAACGATTGGTCTGGCGGGTGGCGATGGGTTTGTCTATCGGCTCACGCTTGCCAAGAACTCCTTTCTGAGTGGAGTCTTGCCGCTGGCTGTCTCACGTACCAGCGATACTTCACTCGTGGCAGTTGGCTGGAATCTCCCTGAAGCGGTGAAAAAAATACTCTTCAAGACTCCGCAGGACACGACCGATCAAAAGGGCGAGAGTCGAAAAAGTCCTATCGTCATTTCAATTCCTGGAATCGCCGGACAGGCGGTGGTGGCGATCGTAGAGAACCCCGTGGTGACTTTATCGGAACCGACTCAAGAGGCAATCCACACTGCACAGACACTCCCGGGAACCTTTAGTGGATCCTTGAGTCTCCCCGGTCAGATTGCTGTTCATTCCATAACAGCAGCCAAGGACAGTCGCTGGATCGTGAGTTTTGAAAGTCAAAGCCTTGGGTACTCAATTGATCCGATGCTCTCTCTTGTGGACTCTGATGGAAAGGTGCTCCACGCAAACGACGAACCATCACCAACATTTGTCTGGCAAGTGCCCGCTGAAGGACAGTACAAAATTCTGATTTCTGATCGTCAGCGTCTCTTTGGACCGAGTCAGATGTATCGGTTGTCAGTGCAACCTGAAACTCCGCGAGTTGTAATCAAAACAGATCTCGATCGAATCGCGACAGAAGTGTCTAAGCCGACGGATATCGTTCTGCAGATCGATCGGCAGTATGGATTCAAGGATCCGCTTGAAATAGTTTTTCTGGATGCCCCTGGATCGATTCAAGCGATGCCAGTGGTTTCCTTGCCGGAAGGAGACACTTCAAAAAAAGTGACACTGACCTTTTCGGTGAGTGAACCTTTTTCAGGGCCAGTGCGACTCGTGGCCAGAAAACAGGTTCAAATGCCTTCACCTGATTCTCTGCCAACAGTGTTTCCAGTCGTGTGCGGCCCTGAGGGCATTGTTTCTCTATGGATTGCCTCAGAGGTTCCGTCTGTGGCCAAATAAATTTGGAGCATTGTCAACGAATGTTTTATCGTCAAAGGCGAATTGCGATCAATGCAATTCTTCTTTGACCTGAGGCGGGGTGGTCTACTCTTATTGATGTTCCAACGTACGTAAAATAGAGATACGCATTCAGGCGGTATTGACGGATGTGGGGGGTCTGAGGAATGAATCAATGTATGTGTATTGCAAATCTGCAGAGGCTTCAATACTTTTTTGTGAAGGCTACTTTCGTCGCGGTAACAATCCTCTGCTGCGGCAGGGGGGGCGTATGCCAGGAATTAAAAACGTCCTTGGTGACGCCAGCTTTTTTCAGTGAAACAATTTCCCCACTTCTCGAGAAGCATTGCATTGGTTGCCACGGCCCCGAGGAACAAGAGGGTGGTTTACGACTTGATTCAGTGACAGGAATTTCAACTGGAGGGAAGTCTGGCTCAGCGGTTGTGCCGGGAGCGGTCGACGAAAGTCTTCTGATGTCGGCTTTGCAATATATGGATGAGGCTCTTCAGATGCCGCCGGAGGAAAAGCTCTCGTCTGAGGCAATCGAGGCTTTTTCTCAATGGATTCAAGCAGGCGCCCCTCATCCGGAGGGCCGAGTTGTCGTTCACTCGCCACCGCCGGTTTTTGATCCTGTTGAGTCACGAAAATTCTGGTCGCTCACTCCTCCAGTACGGCCACATATTCCGCATGTGCTGCATCCAGAATTTGTAGTCAGTCCGATTGATGGATTTATCGAGTCGCAACTTGAGGCAAAAGGTCTGCTTCCAGCAGCAGTTGCTGACAAGACAACGCTCATTCGACGAGCCACATTTGGATTAACGGGTCTGCCACCAACACCGGATGAGATCGACCGATTTCTTGCAGACGATTCTCCGAATGCATTCGAAAAAGTGATCGATCGATTGCTTTCTTCGCCACATTACGGAGAGCATTGGGCAAGGCATTGGCTTGATGTGGTTCGCTATGCCGATTCCAACGGACTCGATGAAAATATTGCACATGGCAACGCATGGCGATATCGGGATTATGTGATCGAGTCGCTCAATGCTGACAAGCCCTTTGATCAGTTTGTAAAAGAGCATCTTGCGGGAGACCTTCTGGTTGGCCCCGACACAAGTCAATCAAAGAAAATTGAATTTCTGACGGCAACCGGTTTTCTGACAATGGGTCCGAAGGTGCTCGCGGAAGGTGACCAAACAAAGATGTTGATGGATATCATCGACGAGCAGATCGATACCACTGGTCGCGCATTTCTTGGTCTCTCGCTTGGTTGCGCGCGATGTCACGATCACAAATTCGATCCTATTTCACAGGCGGATTATTATTCGATTGCGGGCATATTTCAAAGTACTGAAACAATGGAATCGCTCGTCCGTATTGCAAAGTGGCACGAGAATAGTATTGCCTCTCCCGAAGAGCAGGAATCGCATCGACAGTATCTGCTTACGATTGACACAAAAAAAACTGAAATTGAAAATCTGATCAAACACTCCCAAGAAGAAATCACCCACGCATCGACAGCGTTGCCGAATTCAACGGAGTCTCGCGGTAATGAAAAAGGTTCTGCAGTTATTTCGGAAGAGAAATTTCCCGAGAATGTTCGCACGCAATTGTCTCAACTTCGAGAGGAGCAAAAAGCCCTTGAAGGCGCAGTTCCCCAGATGGCTTCAGCAATGGGTGTACAAGAAAAGTCCTCACAAGAGTCGAGGATTCATATTCGTGGCAGTCATCTTTCACTCGGACGTCGAGTAAGCCGAGGAATTCCGGCTGTATTAGAAATCGATTCACCACTTTCGATTGCGGCTGGAAGTGGTCGAAAAGAACTTGCCGAGTGGATGGTACATCCCCGGCACCCCCTGACGTCGCGAGTGCTCGTCAACCGACTGTGGCGATGGCATTTCGGAAGAGGCATTGTTGCAACGACCGAAAACTTCGGGATTCTTGGTGAAAAACCATCAAACCAACCCTTGCTCGACTGGCTTGCGGTGGAGCTGATTGAGTCGGGATACTCGCTTAAGAAAATGCACCGTGCGATCATGCTTTCTCGCACCTATCAACTTTCGAGCGATCCGCAGACCTGTGCTACGAAAGAGCAGGCAGCCCAAGTCGACCCAGGGAATATTTTGCGGTGGAGAAGTGATGTTCGGCGACTTCCGTCGGAATCCATTCGCGACGCCATGCTTGTTGTCAGCGGGACACTTGATCGATCGATGGGTGGCACGCTGTTGCACGTTGCAAATAGAGCATTTCTTTTCGATCACACGTCGAAGGATGAAACCCGATATGACTCGCTGCGAAGATCAATTTATCTCCCAGTCATTCGAAATCATATTCACGATGCTTTTTGGCTGTTTGACTCTACCGATGGCGCCGTACCCAACGGAGATCGAGGCACGTCAACGGTTGCCTCACAGGCACTCTACATGCTCAATAGTGATTTTGTGATGCAGGTTTCGAAGGCGATCGCCGAGAGCCTGTTTGTCGATTCGCCAGTCAATCTCGACACTGACGTGCGGACGACCATCGCTTTTCGTCGTATTTTAGGACGAACCCCAGCTGAATGTGAGTTGGTATTGATCAAAAAGTCCGCCGAAAAAATCGAAATGCAACTCCAGATGGATGGAATACCTCAGGCCGAGAGAGACTTGTCTCTTTGGACGGTTTTAAGCCAAACACTTGTGACCGGTAATGAATTTCTGTTTATTCGTTGATGCGCTAGAAAGAGTGTCAGACACGACGTGGGTCAACCCGCAGAAGAAAATTATTCTATGACGCATTCACTTGTAAGCAGACGCGATGCACTGCAGCATTCTTCTGTCGGTTTTGGCTGGCTGGCGGCATCGGCACTGCTTCAGCAGGTGAGCCCGAGAGTCTATGCCGAGCACGCTGAACAGACGATTCCCGCTCGGGCCAGACGCGTCATCTTTATGTTTATGAAGGGGGGGCCTTCACAGGTCGACACGTTTGATTACAAGCCAAAGTTAAACGCGGATGATGGGAAAGAATTGCCATTTGCAAAGCCTCGTGTGCAGTTTGCACCGACTGGAAATCTTTTGGGCTCTCCATGGAAATTTCAGCAGTATGGCCAGAGCGGTATTCATGTCAGTGATCTGTTTCCTCACGTTGCCAAACATGTTGATGACATCTGCTTTCTCAATTCTGTGTATGGCACCAACGCCGCGCACGGAGGAGCAGCACTCAAGCTTCATACCGGGAGTGATACGTTTGTGCGGCCGGGCATGGGAGCATGGATCAACTATGGACTTGGTTGCGAAAATCAGAATCTTCCGGGCTTTATCACCATCTGCCCCACGCTTGCACACGGAGGTGTGAACAATTGGGGATCGGCTTTTCTGCCAGCCGAGTTTCAAGGTGTTCCACTTGGTGTTGCGAGCCAGCCCTCAACGGGTGCACAGGTCAAATTCATGAAGAACCCTCGTTGGTCAAAGGCGATTCAACGGGAACAAATCGACATGCTTACTCAACTCGCCAACAGCCAGCCTGGATTTTCCACAGAGACCGCGCACGATCCTCTTCTCGAGGCTCGCTTGAAATCATTTGAATTAGCTTTTCGCATGCAGTCTGAGATGCCACCGGTGCAGGATCTTTCTGGAGAAACCAAAGAGACTCTCGCGCTCTACGGCCTCGATAATCCTGTGACCGAAAATTTCGGGAGGCAGTGTCTTCTGGCTCGTCGCTTTGCTGAAGTGGGCGTGCGATTTATTCAAGTCACGCATAGCGATCCAAAAGTTCAATGGGATCAGCATGGCGATCTGCTTGTTGGTCATACGGAAAAGGCATCCGAGGTTGATAAGCCAATTGCTGGTCTCTTAACCGACCTCAAGCAGCGAGGCCTTTTGAACGACACGCTTGTTTTGTGGGGGGGAGAATTTGGAAGAACTCCTGTTGCGCAGGGGAAAAATGGCCGCGATCACAACCCCGATGGCTTTACGATGTGGATGGCAGGTGGTGGAATCAAAGGGGGCATCCGTCACGGTGCCACAGATGAGTACGGTTATTACGCAGTTGAAAATAAAATGCATATTCACGACGTTCACGCAACGATGCTTCATCTTTTGGGTATAAACCATTTAAAGCTCACCTATCGACATGCGGGGCGTGATTTTCGACTCACGGATGTGGCTGGAAAAGTTCACGCAGATGTGCTTGCATAGCGTCGAATAGGCAACCGCCTCTCTTGTAAAAGGTTTGTGAATGCTCAGTGTGGAATCGAGACGTCGCGATTTTCCGTCTCTCGATGGTCAGGCCTACCTCAATACGGCGGCAGAAAATATTCCTCCCCAAAGAGTATTCGACGCGGTGAACGCGTATATGCGCGACAAGTGCGATGGCATGAACGGTCGCAAGGCACATTTTGAGCGAGTTCATGCGTGTCGTTCTGTAGCGGCACGCATGATTGGTTTGGCACCAGAGGAGGTTTCGTTTTGTTCTTGTTCTTCCGAGGCCTATAACCTTCTGGCCAATGCAATTGACCCACAACAAGAAGATGAGATTGTCATTTCGGATCTTGATTTTCCGGCTGGAGCTACGCCGTGGATGCTCTGGCGAACGAAGCCGCGAATTCAATTATGGAGATCGATTCAGGGAGTCCTCCGACAAGAAGACCTTCCTCGGCTGTTGAACTCGAAGACGAAACTCGTTCAGTTGTCGCTGGTGAGCTTTTGGAATGGTTATAGAATCGATTGGCCTGCCGTGTTGGAATGCGTGAGACGTCTCGCGCCGCAGGCCGTCATCGCAGTCGATGTTACACAGGCTCTTGGACGGATTGAGACGTTGTGTCCCGGCGCCGACGTGATTATTTCAAGCACGCACAAATGGTCTCTGGGGATTCACGGCGGATGTGTTGTCGGCGTGATCGCCGAACAGGCGCACTATCTCTCTGCCCGCGCAGGCGGATGGTATCACATCGACAATGCGTTCGATCCGGATCGTTTTGAGCGAATAAGTATGAAGCAGGGAGCGGCGAGCTATTCGGTCGGCATGCCGAACTTTTCTGCAATTTATGCTCTTGAAGCTGGACTGAGCTATCTTGACGGCGTAGGGATGAATCTTCTTTCTGCGCATGCAGATCGCTTGGTCACTCGTTTCCATGACGCACTCTGTTCACTCGGCATTACGCCGATGTGTCCAATAGTTCCAAATCGAATGAGCGGGATAGTTGCCTTTCAGCATGAGAAAAGTCTGGCAATGTATGAGCATCTGGAGGCTGAAAAAATTCGTGTGATGCATCAGGCAGGGCGTATTCGTATCGCAATTCATGGATACAACACGATCGACGATATCGATCAGTGCATCGACTCCCTGAGACGATTTCTCGAAGGCGTAAGGAATAGATGACGGACGCTACGTCAGTAAGTCATGAACAACGCGTGCGTGATTGACGCCCGTCAGGCGGTAGTCGAGTCCTTGAAAACGAACGGACAGACGCTGGTGGTCGAGTCCGAGTTGATGAAGCAGTGTTGCATGTAAGTCACGAACATGAACGGGATTGGCGACAGGTCCAAATCCAAACTCATCGGTCTGACCATAACAAAGCCCACCACGAAATCCGCCGCCGGCAACCCACATTGTGAAGGCATCGATGTGATGATTACGCCCGGTTGACTCGCGAACTTCTCCCATCGGCGTCCGACCAAATTCTCCACCCCAGATCACAATAGTGTCGTCAAGCAGTCCACGTCGCTTGAGGTCAAGAACAAGGGCAGCGGAGGACTGATCGACATTGTTGCAGACCTGCGGGAGATGTGTTTCTAAATTTTCTGTGGGGCCACCGTGATGATCCCAATTGGTATGGTAGAGCTGTACGAAACGAACTCCCCGCTCAATGAGTCGGCGAGCGAGAAGACAGTTTCGGGCGTAGGTCGATTCGCGAATATCTTGGATGCCGTAAAGGTCGAGCGTTGATTTTGATTCACCACTGATATCCATAAGTTCGGGGGCGCTTGTCTGCATTCGATAGGCCATTTCATAGGCACTGATACGAGTGGCAATCTCTTCATCACCGGTGGCAATAAGATGTCGAAGATTCAAATCCCGAACTGCATTGACCACCTGTCTCTGACGAGCAGAATCAACTTGAGCTGGGGACGTTAGGTTGAGAATGGGCTCGCCTTTATTTCTTAGCGGCACACCTTGATACGCGCTTGGAAGAATTCCACTCCCCCAGAGCACCGCTCCACCTCTGGGGCCGCGTGGCCCGCTTTGCAAAACAACGAAGCCAGGAAGATCGCTTGACTCGCTCCCAATACCATACGTCAGCCACGCTCCCATACTCGGTCGGCCGAACTGTCCGGTGCCGCTATTCATTAAAAGTTTTGCTGGTGCGTGATTAAAGAGATCGGTCGTGCAGGCTTTGAGAATGCACAATTCGTCAACAATACCGCCCGTATGAGGCAAAAGGTCACTCACCCAGCCACCCGAATTTCCATGTTGGGAAAAGTTCCGTGTGGAGCCGAGCAGATTGACGCGGTGACTTGAATCCATAAAAGCAAAACGCTTTCCCTCAACAAAACTAGCGGGGATTGGTTGGCCGCTGCGAACAGCGAGTTCTGGTTTGTAGTCAAACAGATCGAGTTGGGAAGGACCACCGGCCATAAAGAGAAAGATCACTCGCTTGGCCTTCGCTGGAAAATGCGTGGACCGAGGTTCAAGTGGCGTACGGTGATTATGGGCGGTTGGAATTTCTGAGTCTGCGTGGCATTGATTCGAGCCAAGAAGTTTTGAAAGCGCAAGCGAGCCTAAGCCAATACCGCACTGACCGAAAAGATGTCGCCGTGTCTGTGGATGGAGGGAATCAATTTGATAAGGCATTGTTATTCTCGCGTGACGGATTCATCGAGGTTCAAAAGCACACGAGCTGCGCTGAGTGCATCAAGAGATCGCAAGATGTCGAGTTCACTTTGGCTGGCATCGCGGGAGGTGCAGCGACGAAAAGCAATCTCCAAGCCGTCGCGATTGATAATCTTTTCAAGTGCATACGCAAACTCAACAAAGGTGGTGTCATTGAGAAGCGTGAGCGCCTGCAGGGGAGTGTTGCTCCTATTGCGCCGGGTGCAGGTACTGAATCCATCCGGTGCGTCAAATACGTTTAACGAAGGGGGCGGAGAGGCTCGGTAGACGAATGTATAGAGTCCACGTCGATAGCGATCTGGGCCTTGGCTGGCAGTCCAGATTCGTTCGACTTGTCCCTGTCGCATGGCACCCTGGGGAACGGGGGGGAAGACCGGCGGACCACCGAGGGTTGCAACAAGTTGTCCACTCGCCGTGAGAGCGACATCCCGAACGATTTCCGCATCGAGTCGCAGTCGTTTTTGCCGGGTAAGAAAATAATTGTGTGGATCCTTTGATAGGTGCCCTAATGTTTCTACAGAACTTTGCTGGTATGTCTTTGAAGTCACAATCATGCGATGAAGTGACTTGAGGCTCCAATCGTGTCTTTGAAAAGAAATCGCGAGCCAGTCGAGAAGTTCTGGGTGTGTCGGAAGAGAACCCATCAGTCCAAAATCATTGTCGGTCTCAACCAAACCGCGTCCAAAGTATTGCTGCCAAACACGGTTCACAATGACCCGAGCAGTGAGTGGATTCAAATCGCTCATGATCCACTGAGCGAGATCGAGACGATTGGGGAACTTGCCTTGATGTTCCGGAGAATGTTCCAGCGGATGCAGCACCGATGGCGTGCCGGGAGTCACAGGCTCGCTCGGCCGCGTGAAACTTCCTCCAATCAAGACTGTCGTTATCCGAGGAACGGCCATTTCCTCGAGTACGAGAGTTGTAGGACCATTTTTTACGCGTTCTCGGAATTCGAGGTACCGCTCGTTGAGTGCACGAAACGTTTGATCTCCAGAGCCCAGCCCAACCATAAATAAAACTCTTTTGTGTTCGGGAGTTCGCTTGTCAGCGGCAATTGTTATGGCGGCGAGAGCCTCTTGAGAAAATAGTTTTCGAGCATCATCGTTGAGCGTGGTTTCCCAATGAGAAAGTTGCGTGGAGCGTGAAAGAACGAATTCCAGCACGTCTTTTTCTGAGGATTTCCAATCAGCGGTGACTTGGGCGAGATTAACTCCGGAGTCCACCACTTGAAGTTTCGGTTCAATCTGATTATTTAAAAACGCGAAGAAGCGGTAGTACTCATGCTGCGTAATGGGATCAAATTTGTGATCGTGGCACTGTGCACATCCAATAGACAGACCAAGCCAGACGCTCCCCGTGGTTGCAACGCGATCAAACACGCTTTCCATCCGAAACTGTTCTTTATCGATACCTCCTTCCTCGTTGATTTGCGTATTGCGGTGAAACCCTGTCGCAATTTTTTGCTCTTGGGTTGCATTGGGGAGAAGATCACCGGCAATCTGTTCGATCGTAAACTGATCGAAAGGAAGGTCACGATTGATTGCGGAAACAACCCAGTCGCGATACTGCCAGATCTCGCGTGGAGCGTCGATCGAATAGCCGTTGCTATCAGCGTATCTCGCCATATCCAGCCACCACCTCCCCCAGCGTTCTCCATAGTGCTCGCTCGCCAGAAGGCGATCAACGAGTTGTTCGTAGGCTCGTTTGGGGTCTGATTGAGTTGCGATGATAAAGGCGTCAATTTCTGAAATAGTTGGTGGTAGTCCGATCAGATCGAGGCTCACACGACGCAGAAGAGTTTGAGGCGATGCCTGATTCGAAATTGACAAAGACGTTTTCGCCTGAGCATCACCGATAAATCGATCAATTGGATGATCGAGGTGAGGCACGACCGGAACGACATGTTCTGCCGGTGCAATAAAAGCCCAGTGCTTTTCATACCGAGCACCGGAAGCAATCCAGTCAGCGAGCATTTTTCGCTGAGCGTCAGAGAGCGATTTACCCGAGTCGCTCGGCGGCATGGAAAGAGAATCATCGCTGATTGTGATGCGACGAATGAGTTCGCTTGACTCAAGCGATCCAGGAACAATAGCTCGCACTCCAGTGTCAAGCAATGCTCCTGCGCCTTCGGGAGTATCAAGACGAAGGCCAGCCTGTCGGCTTTTGATGTCGAATCCGTGGCAGGGAAAACAGTTGGATGCCAGGATTGGCAAAATATCTCGATGAAACGAAATTGTGGATAGGGGTAGGTCTTGGGCGATCGCCTGAGAAAACAGAGTAGCCAGAAGTGTGAGAATAAAAATGGATCGCATGACCGCTGCACTCAGAAGAAATAGTATTTTAAACACATAAAAGAATGAACAGCTAATAACAAATGAGTATTGAAAAACTATCCACTAAAAAAGATCCGCCTTGCCGTGTCGCGTAAAATCTCACGACGCTCTTGCTTGGAAAGAAAATCAATTTTATCGCGTAGCAGCGCAACCGAATCGGTGTATGAGTGCTGTTGGTCAACGCTACTCACTTGATAAGGGCAATCAGTGCCCCATAGAAGTCGTTGTGTTCCGTAGGCATCGCGAAGCTGGCGAATCATTGGACCAAGATCGACATAGGGAGCCTTTTTTTTGCCGAGGGCATAAAACGCGGACGTCTTCACCAGTGTCAGTGGAAACTTCGAAAGTGCGAGCAGTTGGTCAAGTTGTTGCTGGTCAACGGCTCCCCGCATCCCGATCCTTGCAAAATGATCGATGACAACAGGAGTCTTCGGGTAGTCGTTGCACATTGCTGCAATCGCCGGGAGCGCATCTGGATCGGCAAGCAGACACATCGCAAGACCTTCGTCGGCACCGCATTTCCACATGGCTCGGATGCCATCGGATGTTGCCCACGCATTGGCTTTCACACGATCCGCGTAGAGGCGAAACCCCCGCACACCTCGTTTGGCGAGCGTTTTCATGGTGGCTGCGACATCACTTCTGGTGGAGTCGACAATAGCAACTCCGGAAAATGCGGGAGAGTATTTTTCGATGCAGTCGAGCATATAGGAGTTATCAAACTCATAGAAACTCATTTGAATCAAAACAACGCGCGAGATGCCAGCGGGCTTGCAGTGCGTGAAAAGCTCTTCCGGAGTAAAACTGCTCGGAACCTGGTCGGTCTTCTTGAACGAGTCTGCAAGTGGGTAGGCCAGCGTATCGGGCGTCCACACATGCACATGGGCGTCGACGAGGTCGTGCGAGGATTCTTCGTCAGAATCGGCTAAAGACGGCACTGCTGATGCGGCAAGACATGCGCCGGACACCTGCTGAAGAAAGAATCGTCGCGATGCTGATGCCATGATTGTCCCTCAAAAAATAGACACCTAGACAAAGAAAGTGGCTTTCGCCAATTCTGTAGGAGATCATTCGAACCGACGAATAAAATCTTGATAAAACATCGAAGCCTGTTCAACTTGAGTCACGTCAACATACTCGATTGCCGCGTGAGCCTGATCAATACTCCCAGGTCCGAAGACAATACTGTCGATTCCTTTTCGTGAGAGCTTACTGGCGTCGCTCCCGTAAGGAACACCAACGGGAATTGATGATAATCCCATTTCGCCTGCAATGATCGATGCGAGTTGAACAACTGCAGAAGTGCTGGATGTTTCTAGGGCCTCGTCTACGAGCAGAGGGGCCTCCATGGCTGCAACAAAGAACGGATCATGGCGATGGAGTTCGTCAAGAAGAGCTTGATACGTTGCGAGTACCTCAGTGGCCCGCTCTCCCGGCAGCAGGCGGCGGTCAATTTCAATGGAACATCGATCTGGAACAAAATTGACCTGCACTCCGCCATAAATGATGCCAACATTGCCAGTGGCAACTCCCAAGAGTGGGTGAGAGACTTGAGAAAGCGTTTTATGAAAGTGATCGATCGCCATGACGAGCCGGGCTGCGTGAGTGATCGCATTCACTCCAAGCTGGGGCTTTGATGAATGTGCTGCCTTTCCAAAGACAACTATTTTCCAGCGTAGCACGCCCTTGGTTGCGATCACCACTTTCATCTCAGTCGGTTCGGCGACGATTGCCGCATGAGCCTCGAGATTCTCGCACAGTCTGGAGACACCTCGAAACCAGTACTCCTCATCAATGACTGCCGCAAGCCAGACATCACATGGTGGGGTTACTCCGCTGCGTTTTAAATCTGCGATCGCGTACATCATGCCAGCCAGTCCAGCCTTTGTATCGCAGGAGCCTCGACCAAAAAGTTTTCCATTGTCGAGCACTGGATCAAATGGAGCAATCGTCATGCCTTCGACCGTCACGGTATCCATGTGCGCTTCGAGAAGAACACAGCGAGAGCGATTTCTTCCTGGAAGGATCGCCAGAATGTTATCTCTTCCGGGGAGAACAGATTGCCTGCGGGTCTGAATGCCCTGAGCAGAAAAAAAAGTGACAACGTAGTTTCCTACCTCGGCCTCGCCAGGACCGTTTGCATACGCGCAGTTAATACTGTTTATTCGGACGAGATCCGCCAGTATGTCGATCACCGAAGGTAGGTGTGGCTGCTTCACAGAGTAATGGAACTCCAAGCTTCGGGTCGTGAAATAATCAAGAGAGACGCACACCTGTAGGAAGAGTGTTCAAATACGAGGAAAGTATCGTCGAGTTGGATCCAGATTTCCAACCATACCTTTGACAAGTCATACTGTTGGGTATGAACAGGCACCCTACAGGATTTTCGATTCTTGCTGTGATGGGAGCACTCGTTCTGCCGGGGGCTTGGGCTCTAGGGGAAGAGGAGCTTTTCTGGGAGCGAGATATTCGACCGATTTTCAAGGCACATTGCACAGCGTGTCACGGGGAAGAAGAGTCGCTCGCAGGGGGTGTCGATCTTCGGTTGCGTCGCTTTTTGGACCGCAACGCCCAGGGGATTGGGCCACTGCTGGTGGTTGGGCAGCCCGGCGCAAGTGAAGTCGTTCGTGTGATTCGTTCTGGAGAGATGCCAAAAGAAGGAAAAAAGGTGTCGGAGGCAGATATTGGTCTCATCGAACGCTGGATTTCTGCTGGAGCAAAGCATTTAAAACCGGAACCGGAATCTCTCGCTCCTGGAATGCACATTACCGAAGAGGATCGAACATGGTGGGCATTTACGCCTGTGGTCGTTTCGGAAGTGCCAAAGACATTCGACGAGCAACGTGTTCGAAACCCTATCGATGCTTTTGTACTGTCAAAACTCGAAGAACAAAATCTTTCTTTTGCTCCCGAGGCCGATCGCAGAACAATCGTTCGAAGACTGTCACTGGACCTTACAGGGCTTCCTCCACAGAGAGAAGAAGTTGATTCATTTGTCGCCGACACATCTGCCGACGCCTATGAAAAACTGGTTGAACGGCTTTTGTCTTCGCCAGCCTATGGAGAACGTTGGGCCCGACACTGGCTCGATGTAGTCGGGTATGCCGACTCAAATGGATTCGCAGAAAATGATTCTCTTCGGCTTTATGCATGGCAGTACCGCGATTATGTGACTCGCTGCTTCAATAATGATACTCCGCTGAGTCAATTTATCGTCGAACAACTTGCCGGTGATGAACTCGCTGCGGCAACGCATGACAGCACGCAGCAAGCCGTTCTTGATCCCGCTCACCGAGATCAACTGATCGCAACCGGTTTTCTTCGTATGGCTCCCGACGGCACAGGAGATGAGGTTCCTGATATCAACCTTGCTAGAAACCAAGTTATTGCGGAGGAGATCAAAGTGGTTTCGTCAGCGCTTTTGGGTCTGACGGTTGCCTGCGCACAGTGCCACGATCATCGATACGATCCGATTTCACAGGCAGACTATTATCGTTTTCGTGCCTTGTTTGAGCCGGCGATGGACTGGAAAATATGGCGGGCTCCCAAAGAGCGTGAATATTCGCTGTATACGCCCGAAGAACGTGCGAAAGCAGAGTCTATTGAGACGCAGGCAAAAGCTATTGAAGCTTCTGCACAGACGATGACAAAGCAATTTCTCGATGAAATCTTCGAAAAGGAGATCGTAAAACTCCCAGAAGCGGAACGAGAACCCTATCGGACAGCCCGCGCAACAACTGAAAAGGATCGCACCGAAGAACAAAAGACGCTGATCAAAAAATATCCATCGGCGCTAGCGCTCTATTCGCTCGATCTCTACGACGCAGCAGCACAGAAGAAAGTAACTGAGAAAATTGGTGAGGCAACAGCACTCAGAACCACAAAGCCCTTGGAAGGTTTTGTGATGGCGATCACCGAACTCAAAGAGAAGATTCCTCAAACCAGTCTTTTTCATCGGGGTGATCACGATCAGCCAAAGCAGGTCCTTGAACCTGCTGAACTCACGGTTCTTCGAGCTCCGGAAATCGAGCCGTTTAAGTCGGCCGAAGTCTCCTCTGGTACAAGTGGCCGAAGACTCGCTTACGCTCGATGGCTCACCAGCGGAAATAATCCGCTGGTAGCTCGAGTGCTTGTCAATCGATTTTGGATGCATCACTTTGGCCGAGGAATTGTTGGCACACCCGGAGACTTCGGTGTTCTCGGCGAGCGTCCAACCCATCCGGAACTGCTCGATTGGTTGGCTGATACTTTTGTAAAAAGTGGATGGAAACTCAAAAATCTGCATCGTCTGATGGTGAGCAGTTCTACGTATCGTCAATCGTCTCGAAACGACATGGCTCTGACGGTCGACCCTGAGAATCGGCTCTACGGTCGTTTTCGTCTTGGGAGACTTGATGCGGAGTCATTCCGAGACGCTGTGCTTTCGGCGTCTGGAACGCTCAACACCACTGTGGGCGGTCCGCCGGTATCGATCGCCCGGGATCCAGCTGGGCGAATTGTTGTTGGCAAAGAAGAACTCGATGCCAACGGCGATGTCATCAATGTCAAAAGTCTCGGTGTCGATGATTTTCGGCGATCGATTTATCTACAGGTGCGACGCACGCATCCGGTGACCGTGCTTGACACATTTGATGCTCCTGTCATGACCCCCAATTGCGAGTTTCGAAACAAGACAACTGTTGCAACACAATCTCTTTTGTGCCTGAACGATACATTTCTACTCGAGAACGCTCGTGCTCTGGCTGGTCGATTGCGAAAAGAGGTTCCGGGAGATGCTCGTGGCCAGATTCAAAGAGCCTGGCATATTCTTTTTTGTCAGGAGCCGACCAACTCCGACATCACAAAATCCTTGCTCTATCTGGCAGAACAAACTGAGGCAATACGACTCAAACAGCAGGAAATTGGCCTCCCCAAAGACGGACCGCCACCCGATGCGCATCTCGATGCGCTTGCGAGTCTTTGCCAGATTTTCTACAGCTCGAATCGGTTTCTTTACGTTCATTAAAAGAGGTCTGTCATGACACGTCCCGCGCTTTGTTCTCGGCGACACGTTTTGCACGCCGGAGGATTCTCGCTCGGTACGCTTGCCCTTGCATCGCTGTTGCGGGAGGAGGGGCTTCTGGCGGCGCCGGTAAAACCGCTGATTGATGGCCCGCTGCGGTATAATCTTCTTCCAAAAAAACCTCATTATGAGCCGAAGGCGAAGGCGATGATCTCGCTGTTTATGATGGGTGGACCATCGCAGATGGATCTCTTTGATCCAAAGCCGATGCTCACCAAATACGATGGGCAATCCTTTCCTGGAGAAATTAAATACGATAATCTCGCGCAGGCTTCTGCAAAAGTTTTTGGTTCTCCGTGGAAGTTTTCGCCGCGAGGGGAATGCGGAACACAACTGAGCGAGCTTCTGCCGCATCTCGGGAACGTGATAGATGATATTACGCTCATTCGTTCGATGCATTCGGGCGTCAATAACCACGGACAAGCCCTCTACGCCTTAAACGGAGGTCGAGTCACTGCCGGTCGACCAACGTTGGGAGCCTGGCTTTCTTACGGGCTCGGCAGCGAATCGCAAGAGCTTCCTGCGTATATGGTGCTGGCTCATCCCAACGGGCTTCCAACATTTCAAGGAGAGCACTTCACGAACGGATGGCTTCCTTCACTCTATCAAGGAACGCTTATCCGGCCGAAAGAGCCTCGTGTTTTGAATCTTGATCCTGCTCCGTATCTCTCCGGAGCACCGCAGATAAGACAGATCGATTTTCTTCGATCCTTTAACGAAGAATACGGTTCTGATTACCCAGGCGAACATGATTTGCAGGCAAGAATATCGAGCTACGAACTCGCTGCGAGAATGCAGACTGCCGCGAAGGAAGCACTCGACATTTCCAGTGAACCACCGCACATTCGAAAGCTTTACGGTGTGGATAATCCACAGACCAGTGACTACGCCACGCGATGTCTGATTGCCAGACGCCTTATTGAGCGTGGTGTGCGATTTGTGCAGGTACTGAATTCAGGCCAGTCATGGGATCAACATGGCGATCTTATTTCAGCTCTGCCTACAAACTGCATGCAGGTCGATCAGCCGAGTGCGGCGCTTGTCAGTGATCTCAAGCAACGCGGACTACTCGACTCAACAGTGGTTCACTTTGGAGGCGAAATGGGAAGGCTTCCAGTTTTACAAAACGATGCTGGTCGAGAGAAATGGGGTCGCGATCACAATACCTATGGATTTTCACAGTGGGTAGCCGGTGGCGGATTCAAACGAGGATTTGTATATGGTGAAACCGACGAGTGGAGCCACAGGGCCGTCAAAGATATCGTGCATCACTACGACTGGCATGCCACGCTTCTTCAGTGCTTTGGTCTTGATCACACCAAGCTGATTTACAAACACAACGGGCTCTCGGCATCGCTCACCGATGGACAGGAAGCAAGAGTCGTAACAGAACTGCTTGCCTGATTGTGTGTCGTTGAAAGAGGACTCGCGGGGGGATCGTGGCAAAAAACTACGACAAAAAAGGCTGTAGGAAGAGTTTTTTTGCATGATACAGTATGCTATTGCTTGAGCATCCCCCGAGGGCCAGCGTTTGGTCAGTGGCCTTCATTTGGGCTAAGAACTCGACAACAATCGGTTCGACGAAAGAAAAGGATGAGGATGTCAAAGACAACAGTTTTTAAGGAAATGCGTTCCAGTGGCGGTTTTGCTCGAGATCAAGAATGCGTCGAAACACTTTGGTGATCAGGTCCTTTTGGACGATGCTTCGGCAACGATTACCGACGAAGGAAAAGTTGGGTTTGTCGGTCGCAACGGTGCGGGAAAAAGTACGCTCTTGCGGGTTATCCTTGGTGAAGAAGAACTCGATCGTGGGGAGATCATACGGCACCCGCGGCTGAAAATCGGGTATCTACGACAGCACGATCCATTCAAGCCTGGAGAGACAGCGGCTGAATTTCTCATGCGCGACTCAGGCCAGCCAGACTGGAAGTGCGGAGAGGTGGCGGGTCAGTTCGAACTCAAAGGCGAGAGTCTTCATGGGCCGATTGCCGCGTTGTCTGGCGGATGGCAGACGAGAGTAAAGCTCGCATCCCTTCTTCTCCAAGAGCCAAATCTATTGCTCTTGGATGAGCCCACAAATTTTCTTGACTTGCGCACACAGATTCTTTTGGAGCACTTTTTGCGCAGTTTCAAAGAAGCCTGTTTGATTGTCTCGCACGATCGCGCGTTTCTCTCGGCGACCTGTTCTCATACGCTCGATCTTACGCGAGGATCACTGACGATGTTTCCGGGAAAGATCGAGCCGTTTCTCGAATTTCAACGGGAAAAACGTGATCATCAGGAACGAACCAACGCAACGATGCAGTCGAAGCGTAAGCAGCTCGAAGACTTTATTGCTAGAAATCGAGCAAGAGCCTCCACGGCGACGCGTGCTAAATCAAAAAGCAAACAGCTTGAGCGCATGGAGATTGAGGAACTGCAACATGACGAACCCACTGCGGTTATTCGTGCGCCGCAGGTCGATCCGCGGAAAGGTCCAGCGGTACGATGTCGAAACGTATCGGTGGGTTACCCGGGTCGAGAAGTTGCCTGTGGTATCGATGTGGAAATCGAGCATGGTTCGCGGGCAGCGCTTGTGGGGGACAATGGTCAGGGAAAAACAACATTTCTGAGAACTATTGTCGATTCGCTGAAGCCTCTTCGAGGAGATGTGCGTTGGGGCTTTGGCTGTCAGATCGGTATCTATGCACAGCATGTCTATACGAGTCTGCCTGTGGATCAGACTGTGCTTGGTTACCTTGAGAATGCGGCGACTATCGGCACCAAGGCGCAGATGATTCTTGATTTGGCTGGGGCGATGCTCTTTCGGGGTAACGCCGTCAACAAGAGCGTCTCAGTGCTTTCCGGAGGAGAACGCGCGCGTCTGTGCATGGCGGGTCTTCTCTTGGGGCCATACAACGTGCTGGTATTAGATGAACCTGGAAATCATCTTGATGTAGACACGGTTGATGCACTGGCGGAGTCGTTGATTGACTATCGAGGAACAGTGATATTTACCAGTCACGATAGGTATTTTCTCAAACGCGTAGCCACATCAATCGTCGAAGTCCGGGATGGTCGCGTGATCAACTACCGCGGTGACTACGATTCATACATTCACATGGTGAATCGAGAAATCGACGAAGGTGAACGTGAGAACAAATCAGTCGTGGCCAAAAGCGGGGGCGGAGCAAAGAATAAAAACATAGCATCGCAAACCGCTACGAGTGTGCGGAATGACCGTGAAGTTCGCAAGGAAATCACGACGGTAGAACGTTCTATTAGCAAGCTGGATCAAGAAAAAAAGGGGTTATCAATCCAGTTTCTTGCGGCTGTCGATCCCGCCGAGTCTCTCAAATTGCATAACGAAGTAGCGGCCCTCACACAGACGCTCGCCGTCCTAGAAGAACGCTGGTTAATCCTCCAGCAAGAACTCGGCGAGTGATGTATTGCGCTGTGAGCTGGCGTTTAAGTGGCGCGGCGCATACTTCTATATTTTGTGATGAGCGAGTTTGTCGAACTGTCATGAGTAAGCGAAGGCTCTGACTCGCTGCAAAGTTCTGGAACGATTTTCGCAGCCAGGAGTTTTCCAAGTTCCACTCCCCACTGATCAAACGAGTTGATGTTCCAGAGCACGCCCTGTACAAAAACACTGTGTTCGTAGAGTGCCAACAGGCTGCCAAGTATTCGTGGATTCAGGCAGTCAGCGAGGAACACGCTACTTGGACGGTTGCCATCAAAGGTTCGATGCGGCACAAGTCGCTCTGCCGCACCGTCGGCCCGAACTTCATCGCCGGTTCTTCCAAACGCAAGCGCTTCGGCCTGTGCAAACACATTGGCCAGAAGCAGATCATGATGTCTGGAAAGAGGGTTGAGCGACCTGAAAAATCCAAGAAAATCACACGGTACAACCCGAGTTCCTTGATGGATTAATTGATAAAATGAGTGCTGTCCGTTGGTGCCAGGTTCGCCCCAGATGATGGGGCAGGTTTCATAATCGGTAATCGATTCGCCATCGAGTGAAACTCGTTTTCCATTACTCTCCATGGTGAGCTGCTGAAGGTAGGCTGGAAACCGCTTGAGATATTGCTCGTAGGGCAAAACGGCGATGGAGCCTGCACCTAAAAAATTTGTATTCCAAACGGCAAGCAGCCCATGCAGAACGGGAATATTGCTGCCGAGCGGGGCGCTGCGAAAATGAACGTCCATCGCATGAAATCCCGAGAGCATCTCACGAAAGTGCTCTGGTCCAATGGCAAGCATTGTCGAAAGACCAATTGCAGAATCCATGGAATAGCGTCCGCCAACCCAATCCCAGAATCCGAACATGTTGGCGGTATCGATACCAAATTTTGAGACCTCTGAAGCATTGGTTGAAACGGCGACAAAATGTTTTGCTATGGATTGTTCGTCGCACGACGCAGCAAGCATCCAGGAGCGAGCCGAATGGGCATTGGTCATCGTTTCTTGTGTTGTAAACGTCTTCGAAGAAATGATGAAAAGCGTTTCAGCGGGATCAAGATCGCGTGTTGCTTCGACAAAGTCGGTGCCATCGACGTTTGACACAAAACGGAAAACAAGATCGCGCCTCGAATAATGTCGAAGCGCCTCATACGCCATAACCGGCCCGAGATCGGATCCGCCGATACCAATATTGACTACCGATCGAATCGGTTTTCCTGTGAATCCCAGCCACGCTCCGTCGCGAATGCTATTACAGAACACGGTCATTGCATCGAGCACGGCATGCACATTGTGAACAACATTGACACCGTCAACAACGTAGGATTCCCCCGGCTCTGCTCGAAGGGCAACGTGAAGCACAGAACGCTGCTCAGTGCTGTTGATTGCATCACCTCGAAACATCGCATCAATTTTTGCCGATACACCACATGCTTCGGCAAGCGAGAGAAGAAGTGCGACGGTCTCGTCGGTAATTCGCTGTTTCGAATAATCCCAGAAGAGACCGCATTCTTCGAGTGTAAAACGTTTTCCTCTCGTTGTATCGTCAGCAAATAGCCTTCGCAGATGGACGCTCTGCATGACTGAACTATGTTTTTGAAGTGCTTGCCACGAGGGTCGATGTGTTAATGCAGTCTGCACAGGAATTGCCATGAATGTGAATGGATTTGCGTATGAATAATTGTGTCAACGAATCTCGTTTCGTTGCTTGTCGTAGGTCTACTTTACTTCAAGTAATTCAACCAGAAAGTGAAGCGTAGCAGCAGGAGGAATCGTGCCTGGAATACCTCGATTTCCATAGCCTAAGTCTGAGGGAATTTGCAGTTCGATCATGCCACCTTTACCAACCAATTGCATACCCTCTGTCCAACCTTTGATTACGCCGTTGAGTGGAAAAGAAATTGGATCCTTTCGCTCATACGAGCTGTCAAATGATTTTCCGGAATCGAGCCAGCCGTGGTAGTGAACTTTCACAGTATTCGAGGCCTTTGGATTTTCGCCCGCCCCGTTTCGCAGTACTCGATACTCAAGACCCGATGCGGTTTTGGTGAACATGTGAGGTGCGTCGGCATCAATCGCTCCGGCACCAGCGGGAAGCTTTGGAAAATCAATCTCTTTGGCATTTTCTGCAGACATCAGAACCTCCGAGGATAAAAAAAGAAGGGAGAACACAATTGAAATGAGAGAAGCACGAATCAGCATGGGAACCTCGTTTGATGTAAAATTGATGAGAGCAAAAATTCACAAGACTTTAGAGATGGAACTGGTCACCCAAGGTCATTTCCGGGTCGAAATTCTACTCGGATGAAGGCCAGACTTTGCAAGAAGGGGGTTCGAGCGATTTTGCTTTGAACCTATTCCAGAAAGTGATTAGGCCGTAGCGTGGCAGTGTAGCGACTACTAGGCAGACCAGTGCAAGTCGAAAATTAAAAGAGCCAGTATTTCGAATAATACTGGAAGGGCGCATGAGATGACCGATACACGTTGAACGCTTCAAAACCCCAAAAAATATCGATCAAAGACAGAGCTTTTTGGAATGAGTCGCGCACGGTTCTGAATAATAAAGAGTGTCGTTCGACCGCTCAGCTTACTGGAGGCGAACTGCCAGCAACGGCTGAAGGTCCGAGTACATCGTCAACTTTGTGACGGGCGGCTTTCGATCCATCCACAATCCCTTGAACAAACGCATTGTTGCGAGGCACCGAAAGTGCAACGAGTGCCACTGGGAAAACGACACCGTAGGAAACCGTGTAGCAGGCTGTGTAGACAAAACGATTGAGAAAGAGGCCGGCTCTTGGGAGAGCCTCGGAAGTGACCTGAGAAGCTCCTGATATTCCTTGACCAACAGCAGATTGTACGCTCGCTGCTGCTTTTTGCATGGCATCAGCAACGGCACCGAGAGGATCATTAGCTTTTGTTTGGGTCGTTGAATCGGTCATGAGGATTCTCGTTGAGTAATAAATGGGGAAGACTAGGACGTCTTTAGAGAGGGTAGTTCACTATGCAGGGAAAGCAAATGAGTTGTCGTAAAATCTCACGATCTTATGAAAATAGGCTTTTTATTGAACATTTGGAGGATTTTTGAAAGAAGATTTAGGCAGACGTTTCATTCAACAGCCGCTGTGAGGACCGCAGGAACAGAAACTTCATCTTCAATGGCACTCTGTATTCCAGATATGAACTGACGGGCGTTGCGGACGGCTGCAACAGAGCCATCGTGCGATCCATAGGCCACTGGATTTTTCACTTTTCCAACAATTCTTGCTGCGGCTGCAACTGGGAGCGTGGCTGTGAATCCGATGGTTGCGCCCGCAATATAAACAGTCTGGCCGATCGCCTGGCCGATCTCGTTGAGGCTACTGTGTCGCTGATGGATGGGTGAGGGAGGAATTGAACCAACTTTGTGATTATCCCGCAGCCATCGCTCTTGAAAGACTCGACGGGCGGTTTGATCAACAGAATGCATAAAGCCGTGATCAAAGATGAATCCAACTGCGGCTCCAATGCCAGGAAGTTCGTCGAGGATTTCACCGGCGATGACGGTTTCACTGGTTTTCATAATGAGATCATCAGGATCAACAACCATTTTGTTGTCGAGTGCTCCGTGCAGTCGCTCGAGAACCGGTTCTCGCTCGTCGGGTTCATCGAGCGTTGAGAGTTCGAGGATGTCGAGCACCATGGCCCGGTCAATCGGTCTGTCGAGTGCATATCCATAGCAATGCCCAATTCTACGAATTGCCTTGAGTGCAGTGATCAGTTGGTAGGGGAGATGAATGAGCGGTGTTGCAAGGCCTGTAATTGCACCTTCGATGATTGCAAATCTTTCCGTTCGAGCGCTGACCTGATTAGCCAGTCGATCGCAATCTTCAAGAGGCTTTTCCAACATCTGCGATACATCTGAAAGACCGTGTAGCCTCGAAAATGTAGAAGCGTGATCTTGTCGTGCGGCAATTTCCTGCGCTGCGTGAATGGCTTTTAATACAAGAGCTTTCGGCATTATTTTGGTCACGAGCCAAGCGACCGGAGCGGTGACCCGTTCAATAACTTCCGTTAATGGACTTGGACGAGAACTTTTCCAAACAGCGATTGCTTGAACTTGAGAAAGTTCGTGCACCGTCAGGTGCAGTGCCAGCGGTGTTCCGGAACCGTTGGCTGAGACCTTTGGAGATTCACTCTTCGGAGAGTGAGGAATTTTCCCGTCAGATTTTTGTTTTGGTGGCATAAAATAATTTCGTAAAAAGAGGTGTCTCTAAAAAAAGAGAAAAAACTAAACCATGAAAATCGGCATGCAGGTAAATAGTCGTTGAATCTTCAGAGATTCATTCGAGTTTGTGATCGAGTCAAGTGCGGCCGTTATTATTATCGATTTCCTCCGATTCACGAGCAAGATTCGCAACGGCTTCTCTTTCTTGGGATGTGAGGGAAGGGTACCTTTTTTCCAGATCAAGCACGTATCGACGCATTTGTCGCATTCCTTCGCCATGTATTTTTGGAAAACGCGAGTGAAATGCCGAATCGATTCGTCCGAAAACACCTGGCCACAGCACCAGCCCACCGAGCAGAAGAAAGGGCGTGCCTACCGGACCGGGAAGTAAAATCCCACCGATCCCAACAATCACGAGTAAGACACCGATTTCTTTCGGGAGTTTACTGATGCGATCGAGGTCTTGTGCGGAATGAGTATCGACGGATGTCAAACCCTGATTCACAGGATCTTCTGTGGGTGCTGTCATATCAATTCCTTAGCAAAAAATAAATGAAAATTCATGGTGAATCGTTGTGCTGCTGTGCTTCCTGGTTGCAAGGAAGTTTTTCCAGTGGATACCGACGGTCCATGTCGACGAGATATCGATGAACCTGTTGCATGCTGGTTCGGTGTGTCTTGGGAAATCTGCGACGAAATCGGAGTTCAACAACATGAAAAGCCTTTGGCCACAAAATGAGTCCGCCTACGAGCAACACAGGCGTTCCAATAACTCCTGGCAACAGAACACCGAGTATCCCAACACCAACGAGGAGTAGGCCGATATCACGGGGCAACTTTTCAATTGAAACGTGAGATTCTTTTGGTTCATTCGAAAACTCGTCGTCAGAGTCTTGATGAAGTTTCATAGAAGAACCAGAGGCGTCGAAAAAGTATTCAGAATAAGAGTGTCTATGGATGAGAAGATTGAAAGCAGGACAAACCTTAAGGCTTGCAATGGTATGCATACGGTATCGCTCTACGGAACCTGCGGCACATGATCTATATGATCGACTCTCGTAATCGTGCGAGGAATGGAGGGCAAGCCACGTCTGTTGCGAACCCATGCGAGCCGCTGTTGCTCTTTGAGCCGCTTTGATGCAAGTGAATAGCTTCCAAGCGTACCGAGGTTACTGACAATGACCGCGATGAGCGCAGTGAACCCGAATAAGAACGCGCCGGCCACGCAGGCCATGTTAGGGATGAGTGCGAGGTTCAACGATGAACTGCGCCGCTCGCGACGGCCTTGGGCAACCACAAAAAGGTCACTCAATTGAGAGAGATCTGTTGTAAGCATGACAATTGCAGCCGGACTTCCTGACAGGTCTTCCCCGGCGTTCGTCTCGATCATTACCGCACAGGAAGGATTAATCTTTGAAATCATCGATCGCGGTCCAATGACAACCACCCGATGGGATTCTCCAGCAAGACCACTGACCTGCGCGGACAGAGTTTCGGCATTGAGTGCGACTCCCGTGCAGGGAATGCCGAGCGTTGTGGCAAACAAATGTGCCTCGAGTTCTCCTCTGTTTGAAACCAGTTCAACGCTTCGAGTTGCTGACAAAAGGGACAAGATTGCTGGGACGACAAGAGGTTCATCCGACGCGGTAAATCGAAATGTTGCGGCAACGCGTCCGTCGAGTGAAAGAACCATTGGATGGGACGTGGAGCTTTGAAGATCACCTGAAAGAGCTCCATCCGTTTGAGTGAGAAGCGTTGCCAAATGCCGTCCATGACGAACGGTGATACCGTGGCGAAAGTCGATGGGCATGCGATTGACAAGAACGATTCCCCTTTCACGACAGGCCTTCGCCAAGGCCGCTGTTCTTGGATCGTCAGACTGCATCGCGATACTCGCCGCAAGCCGCAGCATTTCATCGGCACTCTCGGCAGGAGCTTCGATGTGCAAAAGACGAAGGCCAGTGTGCCGAATGGCGTCGTCGTCGACCAAGAGAATTCGGTCAGAAAGTGCAAGGGTATCCAGCGCGCCTGGATGGCGAATCAAAATACCTCTGGAGAGGCCATGGGTGACAGCAGCAATATCTTCCATCGATGAAGCAACACCAACACCCGTGGCATAATCGGGACGCAAAATTGCTGCTGCTGTTGTTACGTCACCAGCCAGAAACCCAACTGCTGCTGTGGCGAGCGTCGGCACGACGGCGCCTTGGGCATACAACTCTCCCGATGCGGTGGGAGTGACGACGCCAGGAGTGCTGGTAATTGCAGAAATAACTTCTCTGGCAATCGAGGCAGCACGTGTTTGTAGAGCAACCGCCTGCACGAGGAGGTGAACTTCCCCGTCGAGTAGAAGAGTTCCGGCTAAAAGCTGTTCGCCTGCAATGCGCCGGGTCACGCCGCGGGTGCCTCGCACCATGCGTTCATCACACATGGCAGATCCTTGTTCGATCAGGCAATCAGCAGGAACCACGTCACCGGAGATCAAACGAATTCGATTTCCCTGTACGAGGCTTGCAATGTCTGAAAATGATTGGCTACCAGGACCGATTGAAGTCAGATCCTCCAACAGAAGAGCCCGTTCCACAACGAGATCCCGACGATACCGACGCCTCCAAAAATCAAAGCAAAATGTCATCAACGCTGAAGCGGTGTACTGTCCGGTAACGAGCGTCGTGCCAATAATCACGGTAATCAACGTGGAAACACCGAGGCGACGGGTAGAGATTTCGCCGGTCGCCCGAGCAAATGTGCCCAAATTATTTCCCAACAAAAGCAATATGCTCACCGGTGCAAGGATTGGAAAAACAAAATCAGCCAGAACGGCAACTCCGAGCATCATTGATGCGCCGACTCCGGGAACGAGCGAAAGACTTCCTTGAGTGCTTCCCGATCGACAGCGTGCATTTTCAGCAAGTGCAACGGCAGCTTCGGCTGAAAGTAAAGCCGAGTCGTATCGCACAACGAGGCTTCCGGTCCAGGCACTGAATGTCGCTTCTACAATACCCTCGGTGGTCGAGAGCATTCGTTCGATCCGCGTAGAGACCGTGCGATCCCGGCGAACAAGGTCGTTTCGAAGGCGAAGAAAACCAGGCTCGTTCGAGGCAACTTCCCATGCCGTGAGCCGCCCCCCAAAACGAGTAACGCTCAGTGGACGAGCGTGATTCACAGGTGGAATTGCCCACTGCGGAAGCGAAGACATTTCTCCCCGAAGTGCTGAGGCCAGCACATTGAGTAAGGAACGATCGTGGAGGGCTCCCGAGAGTTCAATTTCGGCCTCATGCTTTCGTGGGTCGATTGAAACGCGGTGCACCCCCTCAACAGCAAAAAGTCTGGCGAGCAAAAGTTCTTGATTCGCCGCGTGGGCCAGACCAATAGCCTTCGGTGCTTTGACTGTTACGACGACTCGATCAACGGAGCCACGAATGGAAATTGCAGGTGGCAAATGGGAGTGTGGCTCGCCGGAACTATGAGCACTGGGGCTTGAACTGTTCGATGAATTAGATTGTGTCTGTGGCATTGTCGTTACTGGGCCATTGTGTGGTCACCGGCATCGATAATCTCAGAAGAACAAAACGGTAGATCGATCGATTCGCCATTGAGCATAGGGTTGGTATTCGTCTCGGTGAGATGATCAGTAACGGGAACATTGGTGTGGGCGTGGGCGTGGCCATTGTGCGATTTGTTGCTGTGAGATTCACCATTTCCAACTGGATGCAGCAATCCCGTGGCATGGTTTGAATTACTAAACTTCGAACTGAAATGAGCTCGCTCGGCAGACAATAGCTTTGCCCGTTCGGCTTCAATTCGAGCGACTTTTCGAAGTGGCAGCATGCCGTTAGCGAGAGCTGCTAAAGCCGTAACATTATTCAGCACAACGCTCGCCATAATTCCAAAACCCATCGTGAAGACTCCGGCGATGCAGGCCACGTTTGGCGCTACAATCATGCCCCAGCTACGATTGACGTTCCGTTCGAGATCTTTTGCGATATCTCGGAGTTCACAAAGTTTTGAAAGCCCTTCATCCAGAAAGACGATGTGCGCAGTATCTGTTGCGATCGTAGAAGCTCCGCGGAGTGAAATTGAAACATTTGCTTTTTTGAGTGCAATGGAATCGTTGATTCCGTCTCCCACAAAGCAGACCTTTCGACCTTCTTTTTGAAGTTTTTCAACATAATCGGCTTTGTCGGCAGGAAGCACTTGTGCAAAATAACGATCCATTCCGAGTTGCAGCGCGAGTCGTTTTGTAGGTCCTTCGTGATCGCCTGAGATAATGGCAAGGTGTTTGATTCCACGCTTTCGAAGGCCTGCAACAATGTCATGGACCTCCGGACGAATGGCAGCCTGCAGTTCGATCGCTCCACCGAGTCGATTATCGACGGCAACCATGACCATCGTATTTCCAAGCGTATGAGCTTCATCGGTGGCAAACGCAATGTCCGGAGGGATTTCGATACCTTCCATTTCGAGATAGCGTTTGCTTCCTACTCGAATCAGGTGATCGCCAACTTGTACCGCTATGCCATAACCGACTTTGAATTGAGTATCTGCAACGGAAGAAAGAGCGATGTTTCGCTGCTGTGCTTCGTGAAGAATCGCCATTGCAATGGGATGATGAAATTTCTGTTCTGCAGTTGCAGCGAATTCAAGAACGCGATCTTCGTGCCAAGGCCGACAGGCGTGAATCTTTCCAACTTCCGGACGCTCTCGGGTAAGTGTCCCTGTTTTATCGAAGAGAACCGTGTCAATTTCATTCATTAATTCAAGTGCACGGCCATCCTTTACAAGAATTCCTTTACTCGCGCAAAGAGCGAGGGAACTGAGCATCGCTAAGGGGGCTGCCATTCGAATACCGGTGCCAAAATCGCTATTGAGAATTGCAACGGCTCCACCGGTGCCCATGGTTGCCAGGCCTACAGTACTGATGGCAAGCATCGGAATAACGGCCTTGTCGGCAAGTCTCTCACCAGCGTGTTGACGAGAGAGTTTATAGCCGGCGGTATCTGCGAGAATTTTCCCAATCTTGGCACTCGCTGTATCTGAACCGCTTTTTTCGACCGCCACGAGCATTCGGCCACCGACCATAATCGTCGAAGCGAACACGCGATCACCGACACCTTTTTCTGCCGGTGTCGATTCGCCGGTTAAGGCGTGCTGGTCGATCATCGCCATGCCTTGCGAAATGACTCCGTCCACCGGCACAACATCGCCAGTATTGACGACGATTACATCCCCTTGTTCAAGTTCCGACATCGGCACTTGGATTTCAACGCCATCTCGGATCATCCAGACAAATCGAGGCTGCTTTCCGAAGGCAGTAAGCAGCATTTTTCGCGAACGGTCTTCGGTATGTTTGACCAGTACCCGACCAAGTGCCAAGCACCAGCACAAGACGGCTCCCGGAAAAATAGACATTGTTCCAAGGCAACCCACCACTACGATTGCATCGAGCACGTCGACTCCGAGTCGCTTTTCCTTGATGAGCGTATCGCGAGCCTCTTTGAATGTTGGAATGCTCGTCCATGCGAAAATCACGGCCGAAAGTGGAAGAAGTGCTGGAACTGCAAACTGAGCGACTGCCGCAAGAGGCAATGAGACGCTGCAAATTGGAAGATGCAGATCGAGTTTGTCGAGTTTCTTCGGAATTTCAGTACCCGAGAGCACCCCATCGAGAATTTCAACGATCTGATGAGGAGTGAGTTGGCGACGGTCAAAGGTGATCGATACCGTCGAGAGGAGTGTATTGGTCGAATAGCGATCGATTCCAAGAATCCCCATCAGTTCGCGTTCGATCGCCTGCGTCACATCACTCTTTCGATAGAGCGCGGGATGACGAAGCTTGATTTTGTCATCTGCAAGGCTTGTCACCTTCCAGCCGCTGACAATATGTTCGTGACGATAGAGATGCGCGATCCCGTTACGATCTCGAGCAACCTGCATTCCAGCAGTAATTCTTGGTTTTAATGAAACAGGACGCCCCGAAGTCTCGAGTGCATGGCCGTTTGTTCCATTGGAACTCGGATGATTCGCATGGCCATGAGAAGCATGCCCACTGATGAGCTGTGAAAGACGTTCCAAAAGAGAGTGTGCCGTAGTCGATTTTGTACAATAAGAGATGTCAACACACGGAGTGGGTACGGTATGAAGTCGAATCGCCTGGATTTCATTCGCATGAAACACTGATTCAACAAATCGCTTGCATTCCTCGGCCTGCGGGTCTGCAAAGAGCGATCGACTTTCAACACGAATTGTTCCCTGACCGGGAAACGATATCTTTACGTCCATGTTGGCAAGATCCTGATTTTATTAGCGCACTATGAAAGAGGAACGTTTGAGGAGATGGCCCCAGCGTACTGCTCGAGGCCCCATACGAATCTGGTCTATGAAATGTTCAAAGGACTACTTTTCCAGTGGTGCTCAAGTGCAATGCGTATCAGGCCGCACCGCGGGATTCAGCAGACACTCCCGACGAAACGGTGCTTCCTGCAACAGCGTCCTGCATTGATTCAGCTGCCGCGGTCGCATCACGCATTGCATCGCCAAAAGCTTCCTGAAGGAATGCTCCGGCACCAGCAAACAAAGGGCCAAATTTCTCTTTGAGTTGAGGCAGTGCCGCATTTCCCAAGGCGCCTAAAGCGACACCGGCAAAAAAATAACCGAGCTGAGAACGATTCATAGAAAGTTATTTCCGAGGTATTCTAAGGAGGAAAAGGATGGCTGTGATTTATTGATCACAAGACACATGCTTTTACTCTACGCCAGAAAACCGTTACGTCCAGAAAATCTTTCCATAGGAAAAAAATATTGTTTTCAGGAAGCCATTGCACGTTGAGTGCAACATTTGAAGGAGTTGGCTTCAGGAAAATTGGCAGGTGCATAGCACGAAGCCATACAACGATCCCTACAATCGATCGTTTGGCGGTGCCTAGGCGAAGGAATCAGGCCATCTCGATGGCTGGCACTACGGAATAGGGCTGCACAACTTTTGGAGCGGTTGTGTCTTTAGCAAGTTCGAGTCCCGCAAGTGCTCCGTCGATCATGCCGTAGCTCAGCGGATTATTTCTAGGAACCAAACGAGCCACAAAGCATGCCGGCAGAGTTACGCCATAGCCAATACAAAATCCACTTGTACGAATCCCCGAAGTAAATGCCTGGCGAGCCTTAGGCAAAAATTGCAAAGCGGCACCTCGCGCGTCAACGGCTCCTTGTCCAACTGCCCGCATGGCAGAAGACATTGTATCCCCTATCGATGAAGTCTCGGATGCTGGAATTGAGGAAGTTGATTCAAACATGGATAGAGATACTCCGCAAAAAATATTTTAAAAGTAGAAACCGCACCCTTTATAGATAGGAAGATTATTCGCGCATTGCAACTCGCAGGAAAATAATTTTCCTGTGTGAAAGGCAAATATCTCTCATATGGGCCATGATTTCAGGCAAAATTACCGCTTCAGGATGCACTGCCGTGAGCATTGTGAAAAAGCGGCGCAATCCAATCGACTTGAATAATCAGAGACAAACCTGATGTGGAGATACAGACACGTTGCGAGCGTAGAGAAGACTTTCACGCTCAAAACGCATCACCAGCCTAAACGATTACCTCAAGCGGCGACACACGCCACAAATCATCCCATCAGCGACTTCATCTCTTTGACGGCTTGCGCAATACCAACGAATATCGCGCGAGAGACGATTGAATGACCGATGTTAAGTTCGTGCATTCCATCGATAGTTGCTATGGGAACAACGTTGCGATAGGTGAGCCCATGACCGGCTGCGAGCACCATTCCTGCTTTACGAACCATCGTTGCGGCTCTCGCGAGTTCCAGCAGGCGAGAATCTCGGTCGTGTGGACTTATCGCAAGAGCGTAAGCACCAGTGTGGAGTTCAACGGCATCGCTCATGAGTTCGACTGCCTCATCGATTTGCCCAGGTGAGGGATCGATAAAGAGTGACACAGTAATTCCGGCATCGTGAAGTCTTGCGATCGCTTGAGATACAGCCTGTTTGTATTGCACCACATCGAGTCCGCCTTCAGTCGTGATCTCCTGACGCTTCTCTGGAACAATCGTCACTTGATCCGGTTTCACGCGACAGGCAGTGTCGATCATTTCGTGTGAGATCGCGCATTCAAGATTGAGTTTTACCGCAACCGTCCTGCGAAGCACTTCCAGATCGCGATCCTGTATATGCCGACGATCTTCGCGAAGGTGAATCGTAATACTGTCGGCACCGCCAAGTTCAGCAAGCGCCGCTGCCCATACGGGATCCGGTTCGTTGGTCTGACGAGCCTGACGCAGCGTTGCCACATGATCGATATTCACGCCAAGCAGGGGCATGGGAACGGCTACCAGAAAGTGAGTGAACGAAAATAATGTTCAGAACCGACCAGACATGTTAGCCGATGAGTCGATTGCAAGAGTAAAAATGCGTCAGCGGGACAACTTAAAGTTATCCCGCCGACGCCTCAATTCGTCCAATGGGTTCACTGGCAGTCGGGCTGAAATCAGGATTCCTTCTTCAGCATAACAACCTGATTGCCACGAGGTGTTCGTACTTGAAGCATCACTCCAGATTCAATTGATTCGGCAACGAGCGCCTTCTCAAAATCACTTACCGATGCAATTGGTGTTTTTCCAACTTTTCGGACAAGCATTCCGGGACCGATTCCAGCCTCCGCGCTGAGGCCTTCAGGATCGACTCGATTTACGACAACTCCATCAAAACCTTCGTAGGCATCCTCGGCTTCGGTGTTCTTCGGTGAGACCTCGATTCCAAGGTCTGCCGAATAAAACGTGTTGGTACCACTCGGAGCAAGTCGGCGACCACTGCCTGTTCTGGCAAGCGACTCCGGCAACGGCTTTACGACGATGCTCAGTGTCACTGGTTTTCCACTTCGAAGAACCGTCATGTCATGAGCTTTTCCCTGCGGGGAACGTTCAACGATTTCTTGAAGAGTTCGGGGGCCGTCCACCGGCTTTCCGTCAAACATTGTGATCACGTCGAGTTCTTCGACACCGGCACGTGCGGCAGGAGAATCGGGCATGATTTCGCTCACAAGAGCGCCTTTGCTTCCCTCAATGCCAAGTTTGATGGCCACATCTTTTTGAAGCGGTCCAATCGACACCCCGAGGTAGCCGCGTTGCACAGAGCCATTGGCAATTAACTGATCGCTCACCCACTTTGCAAGATTTGCCGGAATTGCAAAGCCGATCCCCTGATATCCGCCGCTGTTGGATGCAATCGCTGTATTAATTCCGATAACTTCTCCGTTGAGGTTAACCAGTGGCCCACCGGAATTTCCTGGATTGATCGCCGCATCGGTCTGAAGAAACTTTGCTCGGCGAACCGATCCGAGTTCACGCCCTTTGCCACTGATGATTCCAGCACTCACAGTCGTTTCAAGCTCAAAAGGTGTGCCGATTGCGATCACCCAATCTCCGATGGCAAGAGAGTCTGAGTCGCCAAGCACGGCAATTGGCAAATCTTTCCCTCCTTCGAACCGAATAACAGCAAGATCACTATCGGGATCAGTTTTGATTTCTGTGGCCGTGAAAGTGCGACCGTCGGTCAATTCAATGCTGACCACATCAGCCCCTTCGACCACATGATTATTTGTAAGAACGATCCCGGACGCATCGACAATCACACCCGATCCAACGCCAGATCGAGAGGGGCTCTGTTCATCGCCTGGAACCTGAAAATCAAATCCTTCAGGCATTCCATCCGGAAACATCTCTTCCAGCGGTGTGCCCTTGAATGGATTGCCTTTGAATCGATTCTCGCCGCCATTTTTGCCGGGCACTCGTTTGGAAGAAACCTTTCGAGACTTTATTTCGCTGCGCACAACCACAACACTGGGTGTTGCGAGTTTGGCTGCATGACGAAATGCCTGAGAGAGCGCGTTTGCATGCGTAATCGCTTCGACGGCTGCTGGATCAGCAGGCTTTTGATCGTTCGGTTCTGCGGCCAGAGCGCTGCCAGAGCATGCGACCATACTTCCTGAAGCGCACAAAAGAAAAAAGAATAGAGCGACAAGGAAAACGTCACGAGCCGTGGGGAAAAACGAATGACGAATTTTAGAATTCATGAGCATAGAAACCTCCTTAACGGGGAAATATCGCTCGTTCTGATAAAAATCATACACAAAATTCAACAGACGAAGCGGTTGTTGCAAATGATAGACTTCTTCAGCGAACTGACGAAAACTTTTGAAATTAGTGTGACAGCGTGAACCGGTCGATTGTAGTCAAGGCATGCTCTTTGGAGCTATGAGAAGAAACTCGAACAGGTCATCCGCATGCTTCAGGCAGTCGCCACTCTTTACGGAGAACCCAAGCAAACGGTTCGACTGACTCGGCAGCTGATTGCCTGGTTTTCAAAACGTGTTCGCTCCAGAGTGGCGTTTCCAGCAGAAAATAAGGCTGATTGTGTACTGAAAATGCCTCATACAACGGAGAGTCAAAGAGCGGTCTTTGTTGACGGAGTGGGTGGCGAGTTCGTAGTGTGCTGATCTCTACGCGTTGTATTTGAGTGATTGTTCCATAGCTGACTTTTTACTATTTCACTTCCACTGACAGTTGGTCTCGAGGCCCGAAACAGATGACTCGCGACCGAAAAAATCAGCCCCCGCTTGAGCCAGATCTTGAAGCGTGCCAAAAACGCATTGGCTATCTTTTTCAGGATCGTGCGCTTCTTTTGACCGCTCTGACCCATGCCTCAGGGGCGCAGCATCGATTGGGATCAAATGAACGGCTTGAGTTTTTGGGCGACTCCATTCTGGGTTTTTTTGTTTGCGAAATATTGTATCGCTTTTTCCCAGATTCGCTTGAAGGTGATCTCACCAGAATTAAGTCTGTGGTCGTCAGTCGTGAAACCTGCAGTCGAATCAGCGACGCATTGGGACTCATCGATTTTCTGATCGTTGGCAAAGGACTTTCGGTGTCAAAACCTGTTCCGATGTCGGTGTTGTCGGATGTATTTGAATCACTCGTTGCGGCGATCTATCTCGATGGAGGAGTTCAGCCAGCGAGGATTTTTATTGAGCGACTCCTCATGCCCCAGATTTTACAGGTTGCATCTGGCGAACAAGGTGCGAATCACAAGTCGATTCTTCAGCAGACCGCGCAGCGTGACTTTGGTCTGACTCCAACGTATGAGGTGATCGACGAAGCGGGGCCCGATCACAGCAAAAGTTTCCAGGTTGCCGCCCAGATCGGTCAGGTGCGGTATGGCCCTGCTTGGGGAAAAAATAAAAAAGAAGCAGAACAGAGAGCGGCTTCTAATGCACTTATTGAATTAAAGCCTGACGACAGTCTGCCTGAATCCGAGACAGAAAAATGACCGATTCGACGACAGGTTTCTTGAGAGTGTGGTTGTGTCATGAATCAACCATGAGCGTCTCTGTTTTGCGGTAGACTTTTGGCTGTTTGTAAACGGAATTTCAATTTTCTTATGTGCGGAGTTTTTTATGCATCCAGTTTTTGCGCGTATGTTGATTGCGGCGCTCTCACTCTCCGGAATGAGTCTTGCGACTGCTGCGGACTGGCCTCAATTCCGCGGACCGGGCGGGCAAGGGCATTCGCAGGCACAGAATCTTCCGCTGGCGTGGAGCGAGACTGAGAACGTGACATGGAAAATTCCAGTCGCCGGACTCGGCTGGTCATCCCCATCAATTCAGGGCAATCAAATCTGGCTCACCACAGCGATTGATGACGGAAAATCTTTGCGGGCGATCGCATTTGATACGCAAACCGGAAACTCGCTGTACGACGTCGAAGTCTTTCACTTAGATGATCCGGGAGCCGTTCATTCAAAGAACAGCCATGCTTCACCAACGCCAATTATCGAAGGGGAGTCTGTGTACGTGCATTTCGGGGCGCACGGCACAGCATGTGTTGCAACAGATGGCACGATCAAATGGCGCAATCAAGAACTTCAATACAATCACCGTCACGGCCCAGGTGGATCGCCGGTGATCTTTGAGGATCTTCTGATTCTGAACTGCGACGGATCTGACATTCAGTTTGTCGTAGCGTTCGATAAAAAAACGGGGGAAATACGCTGGAAGAAAAAGCGTGAGCATATTGGGAGCGATCGACTCACGGGAAAGTCGAGCGTGCCAATGGCCTACACCACGCCGCTGTTAGTTGAAATAAATGGAACACAACAGCTGTTGAGTAGTGGTGCCGATAGCATTGTTTCGTACAACCCTCGTACTGGCGATGAATACTGGTGGTTTCGATACGATGGATATTCAAACGTTCTTCGTCCGGTTGTTGGAAAAGGTCTCGTGTTTATCAGTTCGGGATATGATCAGCCTGAATTTTTTGCCGTGCGATTGGATGGAGCAGGGGACGTTACCGCTACACATCTCGGCTGGAATATGAAGAAGGCGGCACCGCTCAATCCATCGCCGCTGCTTGTCGGTGACGAACTCTATTTGGTCAGTGACAATGGGATCGCCACGTGTCTCGATGCCGTGAGCGGCAAAGAGCACTGGCAAGAACGTATTGGCGGCAATTTTTCGGCCTCACCAACGTTTGCCGATGGCCGCATTTTTCTTCTGGATGAAGATGGCGTTACTACGTTGATTGCGCCCGGAAAAAAGTTCGAAACGCTTGGGAGCAATACGCTTGAAGGTCGAACGTTGGCTACGCCTGCGATCATTGGAGAGACTATTTTTCTTCGCACCGACAAACATCTCTACCGCATCGAAAAGCCAATCGTCAGCACTGCTGGGAAGGGAGCCTCGGGTAACTAATTGTGTGTGGTATCAATCACAAGAAAGAAACTCAGCCAAACACAAGATTCTGAGACGGGCATCGCAGGGTTGCTCGGTTCAAGCCCCGAAAAAACAAAAGCCTTTGTCCTTAAAACCGGTCTTGCAAAGGCCTATATTTCTTATGAAGAAGTGCAGATTCCAGTGCTGGTTCTGTTCATCTCGGTGTTCCCAGTAATTTTCATTTTTTGATGGCAAAGCAGGCATTGGAAGCGGGCAAGCATCTGCTTAGAGCGACTTATTGCGAACCTTAAAACTGATTACTAGATAAAGGAATACAAACATAATCTGTACACAGCAACGGCCCTGGAGAAACAACAAGAAAAAAAGTTCGAAAGTTCGAACTTTGAATTCGTTCGTCAATTTTCCCCGGCTACAAATCAACCGCTAACGTGGCCGAACGCTGAATCGTTCTGCACGGCACTTCCGCAAGCGTTTAAGCCGCGGCCATATATGTCTCGATCGACTTCGTCAAACAGATGCACCCACCAAAAGCAGACCGGCCGGATGACCGTCAGTAGTCCGAACCAATGAATAAGAAAGACTGAAACGATGATGCCAGGAACTCGTCTTGTGAGAGGCGTCATTTCTTTTGTGGCGTTGATCTCGGCTCTGCTGATCGGCAAGGCCCCTGCGGAACCCGGTGATCCGTCGCTGCCCGGCCACCATCCGCTCACTCAGACTCAGGCAGGGAGTTTGCTGATCTCGGAAATGCGCTGCGCGGCGTGTCACAGTGGCGTGGAACGAGGTTTCATACCGGAAAAGACGGCTCCGGATTTGGCCGGAGTCGGTGCGCGGATCTCACCGGAATACCTCCGTCGATATCTCGCATCTCCGTCGTCGGCTCATCCTGGGACAACCATGCCGGACGTGTTGGTGCAGCAATCGGAAGCGGAACGAGGCCGGATCGCTGAAGCTCTGACTCACTTTCTGATCGCTCAGTCGAAGACCGTCTTTCTCGTTGAAGCACCCGAGCAGATTGATCTTCAACAAGGCAAATCGCTGTATCACTCGGTCGGTTGCGTTGCGTGTCATGGTCCGAAGGAAGCACTCGCCGACGCGCCGCAGAAACCAAATCGCAATGACGAGGATGACGACGAAGAGGACAAGAAACTCAGCGCAAAAAAGTCCGTCAAGCCAGTGGCTGTTTCACTTGGGCATGTCGCCGCCAAGTACAGTGCGAAGTCGCTGAGCGAGTTCCTGTTTCAGCCGTTGCGTGTCAGAACCTCCGGTCGAATGCCGGACATGAAACTGACCCCCGCTGAGTCATTGGCCATTGCCGGTTACTTGATTGGAGAACAGACCCTCGCAGGAAACGCCCTGGTTCCAGAGGCACCGCTCGTGGCGAAAGGAAAACAATTATTTCAGGAACTCAACTGCGCTGCCTGTCATGCACTCCCCGGCACTGCGGCGGCTCCTTTGATTGGTTCGTTGAGAACTGCGAACACGACACGCGGCTGTTTGTCCAAAACGAGTAGCCGGAGTCCTCGGTTCCACCTTGAAGACGCGCAGATCCAGGCGATGATCGCTTCGCTTAGGGAAGAGCCGTCCGCCGACTCGGACAAGCTTGTGGCAGAGAAAACGCTGACCGTATTTCACTGTATCGCCTGTCACATTCGGGATGACTTTGGCGGCGTTCACGAAACACACAACCCGTTCTTTGGCAGCAGCGACCTGAAACTGGGAGACGACGGTCGCATCCCACCGCCGCTCACGCTGGTCGGGGCCAAGCTGCAACCGGCTTGGATGAAGAAGGTGCTCTTCGATGGTGAAAGTGTCCGCCATTACATGGCCACTCGGATGCCGCAGTACGGCACGACCAACCTCCAGCACTTGCCAAGCGTCTTCGCTCGTCTGGATGTCATGGAGGGCAAGGAGATGAAAATACCAAGCCCCGAGAGTCGCTTTGAAAGTGAGCGAGAACGAGAGAAACTGTTTCGGGCGGCGGGTCGCGAATTGCTCGGCGATAAGGGGCTGAACTGCGTCGCCTGTCACAACTTCAATGGGAAAGCTGCGCAGGGCAATCAAGGGATCGATCTGCTGACGAGCTATCCGCGACTTCAGCCGGGTTGGTTCAACAGCTACTTGAGAAATCCTGGCGCGTTTCGTCCACGAACCGTGATGCCAACGGCCTGGCCCAATGGAGTTGCCGCACACAAAACGATTCTGGATGGCAACACTGACAGTCAGATTGAAGCCATTTGGTACTACCTCTCGCTCGGTACATCGGCTGCTGATCCGTCCGGCATCCACGGTGTGAGTACGAAACTGACGGTCGATGATCAGGCCAAAACGTATCGCGGCCGCAGTCGAGTTGCGGGATTTCGAGGCATCGCCGTCGGCTTGCCCGAGAAGCTGAGTTACGCATTCAATGCAGAAACCGGAACGTTATCGGCCATCTGGCAGGGGGAGTTCATCGGCGTCAATTGGAGTGGTCAGGGTTCCGGGGACTTCAATCCCGCCAGCGAACCGATCACTTTGGCTCAGGATGTTTCGTTCGTGACTCTTGCAGATACAAACTCTCCGTGGCCGCTGCTGCCAGTGATGACCAAAGAGGCTCGGACCAACCCCAACCCGCTCTATCCCAAAAATGTCGGCTATCAATTCCGCGGATACTACCTCGGTGAATCGTCAATTCCCACGTTCATGTATCGCAGCGGCACCATTGAGATCGAAGATCGGTCAGTGGCGACGGGTTCCGCAGAACAGCAACAGCTCAAGCGAGTTGTGCAATTTGACTCGCCGATGCAACAAACCGTTTGGTTTCGTGGACTCACCGGAGACATCAGCCAGGAGTCCGATCGCGTCTTCCAAAGTGGGCGACTGCGACTGACGATTCCCCAGACCGAAACGAAACTGCGATCGCTATCCGAAGAACCCAAGCGATTTGAGTTGTTGTTGCGACTGCAACTTCCTCAAGGTAAATCCACACTGGAGTTCCTCTATGAACCGATCAAGAAGTAGTCACCTGCGACTCCTTTGCCTGCTGATTCCGATTGCAATGACTACGCTGGGTGCTCTGCGCGCCGAAGAGGTTGGCGAGCGCTGGGGAACCGAGGAACGCGAGCGCGAGTTTTATCCGATCGTCAACGTTCCCCTGCCGAAGGATACGGTCATCGAAGCCGGGGCCTTCGCGGTGTTGCCTGATCGTCGAATCGCCGTCGGCACGCGGCATGGCGAGATCTATTTAATTGACGGAGTCGATGCACCGAAGCCGACTCCTTCGTTTCACCGGTTTGCAACGGGACTCGACGAAATCTTCGGGCTGGTTTGGAAAGACAGGGCGTTTTGCGTCACTCAGAGCTGCGAATTGACTCGCGTCAGCGATTCGAATGGCGACGGCGTGGCCGATCGCTTTGAAACGATCTCGGATGCCTGGGGATATGCGAACTACCACGAATACGCGTTCGGTTCAAAACTCGATGCGGACGGAAACCAGTTTGTGACGCTCGGCCTGTCGGAGTCTTACTACGCACATGCGTTGAACCGTGGCTTCATCATGAAGGTTGCGCCCGACGGGAAGACAACCGCATTCGCCAGCGGCTTGCGCAGCCCCGGTGGCATCGGACTGGATGAGCACGGAACGCTGTTCTATGTGGAAAGCCAGGGGCCGTGGAACTGTTCTTGCAGTCTGAAGGCCGTGTCGCAGAACAGCTTTCACGGTCACCCCGCCAGCTTCGAGTGGTACAAGTACGCTCCAGAACTGGGGCCTGTGCCGGAGCTGCCGAAGTCGGAAACTCGTATCGCGACCGAGAAGTATCGCGTCAAACAATTGGTGCCCTATGCTGTCATCTTTCCCTATATCCGAATGGGACGATCCATCACGGCATTCAGCGTGAATCGGACGCAGGGAAAATTTGGCCCCTTTGAAAACCAGATATTCCTGGGCGACTACACGCAATCGATTCTGATGCGTGCCACGACGGAGCAGGTCAACGGCGTCTGGCAGGGAGCGTGCTATCCGTTTCGCGAGGGCCTTTCTACCGGAATCCTCAATGTCGAATTCACTCCCGGAGGCAAGCTGCTTTGCGGCGGAACAAATCGCGGCTGGCCCGTTCGAGGCATCAAACCGTTCGCCCTCGAACGAGTTGAATGGAGTGGCAAGACGCCGTTCGAGATCAACCGTGTCACGATCGAACCGGATGGATTCAAGGTGACGTTCACCAAACCTGTGGATCAAGCCGTCGGCAGCTCAACGGATTCCTATGTGATCTCCGCATTTACTCACCCCTACCACGCCGGCTACGGCGGGCCAGAAATCGAACAGCATCAGCCCGGCGTAAAAGCGGTTTCGTTGGCCGAAGACGGACTCTCGGCAAAGGTCGTGCTGGAAAAACTCAACCAAGGATTCGTGTACGAGCTTGATCTAGCGAGTCTGCGTTCGCGCGACAAGGACGAACTGCTGCATCGTAATGCGTTCTACACCGTCAATGAAATTCCCTCCCGGTAACGACGTCGCTCACTGACCTGCCTACAGAACCATGGTGTGTAAAAATCTTCGTTTCTCCCGAAGTCGAAACACGTCAAGGATGGTTTTCCAGCTTCTATGAAAATGGAACCAAACATTTACGGTAATTGCATCAGATGGCGCTACATTATCTGTAGTTGCCACCGTTAGCATGAATATCGCTGCGGCCAATGATGCGCCCACGTGAGTGCACACCACCGCCATGGGGCTTGCATGCCATGCACGGCAACGTGTGGGAGTGGTGCTCGGATTGGTACTGCTAGAAAAACCAATGTCGCCTCCCTTGCGATCCGGGCATATGCATTTTCAGGTCTTCCTCAGGAATCCGCTTGTTCGAGAAGCTACGATCGTTCAGAATTTCTCTTTGGGAGTTCGACGAATGAAGATTTTCGTAGCGTTGTTGTTTTTGTTGGCTGTGACATCGGCCGTTTCGGCTGATGACGGTGCCGTTGACTATACACGCGACGTGAAGGCGATTTTTCGCGCGCGGTGTTACGCCTGTCATGGGGCGTTGAAGCAGGAAGCCGGACTGCGGCTGGATACTGGATCACTAGCCAAAACAGGTGGTGACAGCGGAGCGGTCATTGTTCCCGGCGATGCGGAACACAGTCCGTTGCTTGAACGCATTTCCGCGATCGATGAAAATGTGCGAATGCCGCCTGAGGGTAAGCCACTGACGGCCGATCAGATCCGCATCTTGACGCGCTGGATTCAATCCGGAGCAGTATCTCCCGAAAATGAACAACCCGAGCAGGATCCCGGGAGGCACTGGGCATTTCAGAAGCCTGTGCGGCCGGAAGTCCCGGTGAATCGAAACTCGACCGACACTGAATCGGCCAACCTCAATCCCATTGATGCCTTCATCAAATCCCAATGTCACTCGCAAGGCATCACGGTCATGCCGATGACCGACAAGGCCACGCTGCTGCGTCGTGTGTGCCTAGATTTGAAGGGTTTGCCCCCGACCGCCGATGAACTGCAGGCGTTTTTGGCGGATGAAACACCGACGGCGTATCCACAAGCGGTCGATCGATTGCTTGCATCGCCTCAGTATGGTGAACGGTGGGCGCGACACTGGATGGACGTCTGGCGTTACAGCGACTGGTACGGCCGCCGGTTGGTACCCGACGTGATGAACAGCTATCCGATGGTCTGGCGCTGGCGAGACTGGATTGTGAAGTCGCTCAACGAAGACAAGCCCTACAGTCAGTTGGTCGTCGAGATGCTGGCTGCGGATGAGTTACTGCCTGCCGACGATCAGAATATCGTCGCCACCGGATTTCTTGTTCGGAGTTGGTTCAAATGGAACTACGAAACATGGAAGAAGGATCTTGTCGAGCACACGGGCAAGGCGTTCCTCGGGCTGACTCTGAACTGCTGCCAGTGCCATGATCACAAATACGATCCTTTCTCACAGGAAGAGTATTTTCGATTCCGAGCGTTCTTTGAACCCTTGGAGTTGCGTCATGATCGTGTGCCTGGAGAAACCGACCCAGGGCCGTTCGTAAAATACGTGTACGCGTTATCGTATGGCCCGATCAAGAGCGGCACGGTTCGAGTCTTCGACGAATATCTTGAAGCGGAGACGTTCATGTTTTCCAAGGGTGATTCTCGCCTGCGCATTGACGGTAAGCCGCCGATGACTCCGGCCGCCCCAGCGGTGATCGGTGGTGACAAATTAAAAATCTCAAAGCGCGTGTTGCCGATCACCGCCGCTTACCCAGGGATGAAGGAATTCGTGCGTGCGGAAGAGCGAGGCAAACCAATGGCGGCCATCGCGGCGGCCGAAACAGAACTTGCCGCCGCCAAAGCCGCGTTGACCGGCGTACCAGCGGTGTTACGCGACGAATTGAGTGCTGCCGAAACTGCACTCAATGTGGCACGCGAGGAAGCAATGCGACAGCGCACGGCGGACACATCTCGCACGGATCGTCAGATGCTGGAAGGATTGCAGTCGCTGGTGCTGGACGCGAAGATCGGTCGCCGGGCGTTGTCGCACACGGTCCCGGAACTGAGTTCGCTCGCGGACAACGCAATCGTCTCGTACCTCGTTCAGATTGTGCAGGATGATCACACCAATTTCCAACTGGGATTGGACATCGCGCAGGGGGCGACCGGCGGATACGTAGCTTTTGAAAAAGGTTCGATCAAGACCTACCATCCCGGCGGCTTCAACGAATTCGTTGCTGGAAACTATGACCTTGCGAAGGGGCAAAATCGCTTCCGAGTACAGCTGCAGCTGGATTTGTCGCAGAACCAGTTTTTTCTCACCGTGACATCACTTTCCGACGGCACAATACTCGTCAATGCTGTTGCGGCAGCCGTCAACGGATGGAGGCCACAGGTGAATGGCAAACGTGGACTGTTTATTGATTGCCGACCGGGGACGGAAGCAATTTACGATGCCTTGACGTTCGCTCAGCCGGACGGCGAAAAAGTGCTGGCGTTTGATTTTGAACCGCCCGCATTTCTTGAAGGTCAGGATGTCGTCGATGCGTCTTTCGCAGTGGGCTCAGCGCCATGGAAGGTGACGGGATCTTGCCAAGTACCTGCGACCTCCAGAATTACGTCGGCCGTCTCGCTGAATCTAGCGGTGCAAACAGCGGTCGCTCGGCTGAAGGCGGCTCAGCAGACGTTGCGGCTGCCAGTGCTGACGATTGCTGCCGCTGAAAGCCGGTTGGCGGCAGCGCATCTGCAACTCGCCAGTATTCAGAAACGCATCGAAAGCGATACCATTCGGTACTCGACGGGCCTTCTCTCAGAAGATCGCCAAGCGGAACCAGCGGTGAAAGCGCTAATTCAAGCGGCCTGTCAGTGTGAACGAGCGGCAGCGGTGGCAACAGCGAAGGCGCATCTAGCAGCAGCCGATCAAGCCATCGCCGCAGTGGAAGTGAAGATTGTCGAATCGAGCCAGCAGGCGGATCAGACGGCAATCGATGCTGCGCAAAAATCTCTGCAGTCTGCTCAGCAACAACGCGTTGTGGCAACGACGGAACTCGATGCTGCGAACGCAGCGCTGGCAACAGAGTTGGGTGCCTACACGCCGCTGTCGCCGCTGTATCCGCAGATCACATCAGGTCGCCGCGCCGCGTTGGCGAACTGGATCGCCAGCCGGGACAATCCTCTGACCGCACGCGTCGCCGTGAATCACATCTGGTTGCGCCACTTTGGACAGGCGTTGGTTGAGACGACTCACGACTTTGGGCGCAGCGGCAGTCGTCCGACTCACCCCGAACTTCTCGACTGGCTGGCGTGCGAGTTGATGGACTCGAATTGGTCCATGAAGCACCTGCATCGCCTGATCGTGACAAGTCAGACCTATCGCCTCGCCAGTCTGTTGCCCCACTCGTCCGCTACGGCTTCGGAGCAGTATGCGTCGGCGAGTGCCCTCGATCCTGACAACAAACTGTATTGGCGATTTCCGGGGGCGCGGATGCAGGCGGAAGTGGTGCGCGACAGCCTGCTGGCGGTGGCCGGACAACTTGATGAAACCATGGGCGGCCACGAGATTGACCACAAACAGGGGATGATATCACATCGCCGAAGTCTGTACTTTGCGCATCACGGCGAAGAGAAAATGGAATTTCTGGAACTCTTCGACGCGCCAAATGCATGTGACTGCTACAAACGCACGTCGTCGGTGCAGCCTCAGCAGGCGCTGGCTCTCACCAACAGCGAGCTGACGAAAACACTGAGTCGTCACTTGGCAACAAAGCTCTGGACGCAAGTCGCCAAGGAAGCTGATACTCTTCGATTGACCGACGCCAACGGCGAGGCGGTTGCTGCAGAGGTCATTCTCGCTGCGGCTGACAACGCCATCAACCGCTTCGTCAGACTCGCATTTTTGCAGGTGCTGAATCGCGAACCACGAGCACAGGAACGGTCTGCCTCAATCGGCTTTCTGGAACAACAGGCAGGACGGCTGACTCCGACCGATGGAAGTGCCGCAGCGTTTGATCCCCACGAACGATCCCGTGATAACCTGATTCATGCGTTAATGAATCATAATGATTTTGTCACGATCAGATAAGCGACGCATTGAAAGGCACTTCATTGAAACGCTCTCGATTATCTTTCTGCGGTCGCTCGCGACGCACGTTTCTCAGTAATCTGGGAATGGGCTTTGGTGGTATGGCCTTGAATTCACTGTTGCAGCAGGACGGTTTCGCTCGGGCGTCAGAGGCCAACCGGAATCTGCGTTTGGATGGCAGTCCCCACTTTGTGGCAAAAGCACAGAAAGTCATCTGGATCTTTCTGTCCGGTGGTGTCAGCCACATGGAAACATTTGATCCGAAGCCGCTGCTGAATACCCTGAGTGGTAAGACGTACGACGAAACGAACCTCCCGAATCCTCAGAAGATGCCGATGTATCTGGAACGATCTCGATCAGTGGTCGGATTCGAACGCGAAGTCCATTCGAAGATTTTCCCCCTGCAGGTCGGCTACAGGAAGCACGGTGAGATCGGGCTTGAGGTGAGTGACTGGTTGCCGCATCTGGCCGCCTGTTCTGATGATCTGGCGGTCGTGCGGTCGATGTGGACCACTGACAATGATCATGCGGCCGAGTTTCAGATGCACACCGGTCGCCACAAACTGGATACACCTGAGCCCGTCATTGGTTCGTGGGTGCATTATGGTCTCGGCACACTTAATCAGAACCTGCCGCAGTTTGTGTTTCTAGGTGAATTTAAGGATCCCCGCGTCAAAGAAAATTTTGATGCGCATTATCTAGGGCCGACTCACGGTGGAGTGCAGTTGCATCTTGATCCTGCCAACCCATTGGCGTTCGGGAAACGCGCCGACGACATTAGCGCGATCGAGCAGCGGGGCGAATTTGATTTTCTGCAGCAACTGAACCGACTGACGGCTGAAGAATTTCCTCACGATGCTCAACTGCAGGCCCGCATCAATGCCTACGAGTTGGCGTTTCGCATGCAGCAGTCTGTGCCTGAAACGCTCAATCTTGCGGAAGAGACTCAGGAAACGCAGCAACTTTACGGCATCGATAATCCCACCACTGCCGTCGCCGGACAACGCTGCCTGGCCGCCCGCCGACTTGCCGAACGCGGTGTGCGGTACACGCTGGTTTACCTGAGCGACTACGGCGAATGGGATTCACACAGCGATTTGCAGAAAAATCATGCACGTTCCTGCGAACGGATCGACAAACCAATCGCGGGGTTGCTCAATGATCTCAAGCGCCGCGGCATGTTTGATGACACGCTAGTGGTGTTTACCACCGAGTTTGGTCGCACGCCTAGCGTCGAAAATGGCATGTTTAATAAGTCTGCCACTGGACGAGATCATCATCCACATGGTTTCACGATCTGGCTCGCGGGAGCTGGCATTAAGCCGGGAATTCACGGTGCAACGGATGAACTGGGTTTCCACGCCGTCGAACATCCGCACTACGTCACTGACCTGCACGCAACCGTCTACAAGTTGCTGGGGATAGATCCGCGTCGCCTGGAGATCCCGGGGCGCAAGCGTCTCGATCTGGACTACGGTCATGCCATTGACGAGATTCTGGCATGAAGTCCCGTTTCCAAGCGTTGATTCCCCATTCCTGACTGTACGGTCAGCATGCGGAATGTTTCTGTTGCTGATTTACCGCCCTCCACTGGCGACCATTCGCAGCAGCAACTTCGGACGCGTATCGAAACAAAGGATAGCCCGGTCAATGGCAATTCCAGATGCGTCGAAGCCGCGATGAGCGATCGACTCTGGCGAACTCGACGCATTTCTTGGCTCCTCAAGCCCAGATCAACGTACATAAAATTACTCCAAACCATCGCTGTACGAGCAGTTCTTCACCGTGGGCGCAGCCCTTCCCTGAGTCCGGCTTGCGGGTGGCGGATCACGGCGGCCCTCAAAGCGAGTCAATGTCGATCGCGGGCAGTAAAGTCGGGCGACGCGTGAATCGTGTCGCGGTCGTCATGCACCTCGACGAGTTCGCCTTAGGTGGTCGGCGGGCCGCGACCGGGAGAGACGGCGGGAGGTTCGAGCGGTTCGCCAAGATGCATGAGAATCTGGGCTTCACGCGGACGAAGCCATCCTGGCCTTCGTCTGCTTGCGAACCTCCGGTTCGAAGTGAGACGGCTCCTGCCGGCAGTCTGCACAGCTGCGGACGCATGACGATCAGCCAGGATTGGGAGAGAGAATTCATGGTTTGTGCTTGGGTTGGCGGTTGAGCGCGCGGGAGATTTGCCTCTTCAATCTCTTCTGATCGACTTAATCGGCCGGGTCGAGCACCAGCAAATGCACGCTTCGCACGTAGTCATTGACATTGACGCGATACGCTTGCATGTGCGGCGAAACCGAGTGCGCCTTGAGTGCGGTGAGGTCTTCCCACTTCTCTACGACGACGACCTTGTCGGGACCAACCTTGGCTTGATTGGACAGATCAGTTTGGGCGTCCACAGCGGGGCCGTATTCGATGCAGCCCTTCTCTGCGCGGACGTCGGAAATGATTTTCCGGAACGCGGTCAGGTATGTTTCTCGCGTGCCTGGCGCGAGTTCAATGGTGGCGATGACGTGGATCATTTCTTCTCCTTTTTTTTACTGCACAAACTTCACGTCTACCTTGGGCAGCAGGGCTTTCACCTTGGACTGCGTTTCGTCGGGGTAGCCTTTTCCGTAGCGGACGAGCGTGAGGGTTTTGAGATGCACGAACTTTTGCAATTGCGGCAGACGCTCGTCGGGCAAGTCGAGGCCTGAGAGGGAAAGTTCTCGGACCTGGGACACGCTGGCGAGGGTGGAGAGGTCGGTGTCGGTGAACGCGTCGGCGGCCAACTTGAGCCGGCGCAGCGTGGGGATGGATTTGACCGTGGCGATGGCGTCAGACGCCGGGGTGTTGACCCCATATTCAATCGCTGCATATTCCATCGGCAATTGGCCCAGATGCTTGACGAGGGCAGCCGTGGCCTTCGAACAGCTTATCTCCATGCCCTTCAGATTTGACAGCTTTTTCAGGTGTTCGGCGCTGGCATCGGTGATGAGCTGGGAGTGCCAGAGCTTGATGAACTCGAGGTTGGGGAAGTTCTCACAGAGATAGCCCAGCCCTTCGTCATCGAGACTGTTGCTGTGGAAGTTGATGTTCCTGAGCTTGGTCCAACCCTTGAACTTTGCAAAGCAGTGGCCCGGGAAACGAGCGCCGCGTGGAGAGAAAAACTCCAGGTTTCTCAGCTCTGCGAGTTGCTCCCAACCCGTATCGGTGGCGGCGCCAAAATAAGCCAGCTCAAGATGGGTGAGATGAGAACACTCGGTGAGCCGCTGGAGCTGAGCCAGGCTGGCATCGCCCAATCTGCCGAAGCCACTCACACTCAGGTTTTTCAAGTTTCTGAGATTGAGAAGCGGAGCCACCCAGGAGTCCTGGATTCCCGATGCCTCGAGCTTGACCGTCTCGAGTGAGAGAATGTGCCCGAGGTGCTCGATGAAAGCAGCATCATAGGGGTCTTCGTTTTCCTTGCGATGATCGTGGGCTTTCCCGCCGAGGATGCTGGTGCTGACGAGCGTCAGCGTGTCAAAGATCGCGATGTCGCCGCCCGCCGCTTTCTTCAAGGCCTCAGGTGTGGTGTTGATCTTCGTGAACGAGCCCGGCGCTTTTTCGATGGTGGCAATGACCGCCGCCACATGCCGGTGCCGCTCGGCAGCAGCGATGATGGCATCGGCGTGATCGGCGAGTGCCTGCTTCAATGCCGCATCGGTCGTGGCGGCGATGATGGCATCGAGATCGGCGCGGGAGGTGACTTTGGAAAGACCAGGTGCAGCGGTGCTTGTTGCGGCGAGAGTGAGGAGGTCTGAAATCTCGGCGTCCCATGTCAGGCTCGCCGCCTTTTCCAAATCACCCTCGGTGGAGATTCGGTAGGCCGTGAGGGTCGCCCCATTGTAGGCGGAGACGAGGAGATGCTTGGCGTCTGGAGACAGCGCCAGCCCCCAGGGAATCTTGTCCGCCTGTGTCAGCCCGAGTAACTCGGCCTGCCCGTCTGCCCCCACTCGGTAACGGGCGATCCGGTCAAAATCCTGGCTGTGTCCCCGCAGTCCCGCGAAGATGAATTTGCCATCAGGCGTGATCTCCAGGTCGGAAGCACTGAGGCCCTCCTTCGACATGCCTTCCGGCAGGATCGCAATGTCCTGCTTCAGAACAAGCTGACCGTCGGGGCGTCGCTCGTAGGTGGAGAGGCCGATGCCCTGCTCGTTCGTGAAATAGACCATCGGCAACGTGGGGTGATAGACGAGGTGGCGCGGGCCGGTGCCGACCGGTGGATTCGCATTGGCCGGAGCGAGCGGCGTGACAGCCCCCGAGGTCGCATCGAAGCGGTATTGAAAGAGTGCCAGGTTGCCTTTCACATAGGGGATGTAGAGAAACTGGTTGTCCGGGGAAATCAGGACGCAGTGGGCCTCCTTTTTTCCTTCATCGACCGTTGCCACGGCCTTTTCCGGCAGTCCGTTTTCATCGATGCGATAGACATTGAGCCGTCCGTTTCCATAGCTGACGCCCAACAGAAACGCACCGCTGCGATCGAGACTGAGGTAGGCAGCGTCGTCATTCAGGTCAACGGGCTGATGGCTCGCATAGGTGCCGTTTTTCGCCAGAGTCACCACCGCACCGGGCACCTTGCCCGGTGCTCCGCCGCCGCCCGCGATGTAGAGCAGCGGCTTTTCCGGGTGCGCGGCGATGACCCGACCGTTAAAACCCAGGTCCCGCTTCTCGGCCAGCTTGAGTTCCAATCCTCCGTCCTCCCTGGGAACGGCGTCAACGATCCAAAGTGTTTGCGTCTTGCTGGAAGGCGCATAGACGCGAAAGGCTTCGGAGGCGAGGCCCGTAGCAGACATGGGAAGGCCAAGCAGGGCGGTGATCAGGATGAGTTTCGTGTTAAGCGTGAGTTTCATGTTGAAGCTTGAGAGAAGTTTGTGAGGGTTGTTTCTATCGAACCCTGTCTGATTGACGCTGCCCCCAACTTGGTACCAGCTGGGTTGTTGGCCATGCAGGGCCGGTAGCTGGGCATGCCCGAGCTATTTTTTAAACTAAGGAAGGCAGCGACTCAATGATCTCATTTCTGGATACAAACCATCAGGGCGCCCGTCAATCGACCATCGTGATCGGTAAGTGGCGCATAGTTGGCGTCGCATGTATGACCAAACAAAGTGACTTCTCCAGTAAAGGATCGCTTTTGAATCAGCGCCGCATATCCGGGGCTGTTGCGATCGAGCTTGGTTTCAGCGGCAGATTCTCCAGCTTCTGTACGTAACGTTGTGTGCATTCGTATGAAGTCTTGGCCATCATATTTAAAAATAGAACTTTCCTGACTCATTGCGATTCCCTCTGTTTTAGTGTGACGATGCAAATTCTTACGCACGATACTCAATGTCGAATTCAATCAGAGTGTATTTTGATTTAAAAAAGTAGTAAAGTGATGCGGGCGACATCGCAGGTCTTTTTTAAGAACTCATTGTGAGTTCTTAAAATGTGTTTGCAATGCGGGGAGGGCCGTCGCTATCGCGTCCCACGTCTCGCGTGTAAGCTCACCCGACGCAACTTTCCCGACGATTGCCAGTTCAATCGACCGGGGAACGGGCTCGACGGGGTGCCCGCCGACGTGCCGTTCCCCGCCATTTTCTTCCCAAAGGACTCCTTACATGCACCGCACGCTTCTCGTCGTTGCCTGTCTCGCTGCCGCGTTCCTAGCCACCGACGCCTTCGCCCAATCCCCCGGTGGCCGTGGCCGCGGCATGTCGCAGGCATCACTCCTTCGCCAGGATGCCGTTCAGGGCGAGCTCGGCCTCTCCCCCGAACAAAAGACAAAGATCGCCGCTGACCTCCCCGAGCGTGCCCCGGGCGGCGGCGGAGCCGGTGGGGGCAACCCTCGTGATATGACCGACGAACAGCGGCAGAAGTGGATGGAGGAGCGTCGCGCCCGCACGGCCGAGGACGACAAGAAAGTGGCTGGCCTGATCGACACCAAGCAACTTTCCCGCCTCAAGCAGATTCGGGTTCAGGCCCTCGGTGCCGGCGTCCTGATGGACGAAACCCTCGCCAAGGAAATCGGCGTCACCGATGATCAGGTTGCAAAGTTTCAGTCGGCAATGCAGGAGATGCGGCAGGCGGCCCAGGGGGGCGGCGGCAATCCCGATGAGATGCGGACAAAGATGACTGCCAAGGCGATGGAAATCCTCTCCGCCGAGCAGAAGTCGAAGCTCGAAGCGCTCAAGGGCCCCGCCTTCGACATCTCGAAGCTCCAAATGCGCGGGCCTAGTGGCGGTGGACGTCCTGGAGCCGGCACCTGATCCGGTTGACTGTCGTATTCCCCAAAACAAAAACCGCCCCGGTGGGACTCCCCGTCGGGGCGGATTTTTTTGTTCATCTCGGGGTCGTTTAGCCAGCATTCGCTTGAGTGATTCAGGATCAGGCACCTACAAGAGAAACCGCCCCATCGCTCCGCGGGCGGATTTCACAATACTCCTTTCCTTCCGAGTTCTCGTTTCCGCGCCACCAGAAATATCCGTAATGGAGTTGATAAGGGCCGTCGTTTTGGACGTCCGAATCGTGTCGATCCACGATTCGGAGAGGATCCGCTGGCGGTTAAAGGGGGCGGGTCAGTCGATTGTTTTTATTCAACTCGCCATGTGTGAATTTTGCCGGCAGAGTCGCCCGCAACGAGAGTCGTTCCGTCATACGTGACGACCGATCGTAATGGCAGAATACGGGATTGAAGGCTTGCGATATTTGGTTTCGCGTCTGCATCAAGCGGGGACGACTTCCGTAGCGTGCCATCGCTCGCCCAGATTCGAACGGTTTGATCGCGGCCGCAGGTTACGAGTTCCCCCTGGGGGCCGAAAGAGGCGTCGAGCACTCCATTGGCGATTTTTCCATAGACGCCAGCCGGGCGTTGCGGCGGATGGGCGTCGCCTTTCGAAATTGCGGGCCAGCCTTTCGCGACATCCCACCAGACGACGGCGCCGTCTTCCCCGCACGAGGCCAACACCTGGCTATCGGTTCGCCATGCGAGCGATCTCACACCCGATTTGTGCTCTGCCAACGGCAAAACAATTCCGCCGCTCGTTGCGTCCCACAGGTGAATATTGCCGACTCGATCGGCGCTGGCGAGCAGTTTTCCGTCGGGGCTAAAGGCGATGGCTGTCACCCAGTCGGTGTGTTTCACGAGCGAATGCTTCAGCGAGCCGTTGATGGTCGAATAGACTTTGACGATTCGACTCGAACCGCCCATGGCGACCAGTCGTTCATCAGCGGAGATATCGGCTCCCAAGACGACGTCAGTTTCGTCGCCCAGCTCTGCTAAACGCTTTCCGGTCTTTACATCGAACAGAACGGCCGCGCCGCTTTGAACAGGTCGACCTCCCGCAGCCAGCAGCACCGATCCTGAACGACTAAAACGCAAAACGTGGGGCTCTCCTTCGGGGAACGGAAGGGATCCAATCACGTCGCGCGTCGCCGGGTTAACGAAGTCGACGCGTTCGTAGCCCGCAACCGCGACCAATGGCGCACGCGGGCTTGCGGCCAGCGCGAGAATCGGAAACGGCCGGTGCGTCTTGGGAAGATCGAGGGCGGGCAAACTCTCGGGCATGGGCGGCGGGCCGTCGCTCGCGAGCGACGCCGTGGGAGTGAAGCTCAACGTTCGAGTTGGAGCACTGGCGATGTCTGCGTTTTGTCGCAGACCGGTTTCGATCCAGGCTTTGATCATCGCGACCTGCTCTTTAGGCAACGGATCGTTCTGAGGCGGCATACGTTCGGCAGGGTCTTCGGCTGTGATGGCCAGGAAGAGACGACTGGTGCTCGATCGTCCGGAGACTACGACCGCTCCGCCGCTGCCGCCTTTCGTTGCCATGGCATGGCTGGCGAGGTTCAACCCGGCTTCTTGTTTCGACTCTCCATGGCATTGAAAGCAATGACGTTTGAAGATGGGAGCGATATGGTCGTCGTACGTGATCGGCATTGCATCGTCGGCGTGAACAGAGGCGGTTCCCAAGAGCCAGACAATGGCCAGCGAGAGACGGACGAAACGAAACATGGGCGAACTCCCACAAAACGGCATGACAGAAGCGGACTAATGGTTGAACGTAAACTCGCTTGAATTCAGCAGGCCCCAGAAGATGTCTTCGTAAACTCCTTGTTCTTTCACCGCGTCGCCAACGATTGCCCGCAGATCGACCTGCTCGCTGCGAGTGGGACGACGGCTGAGCGTGCGAATGAAGAGCTGTTCAATGATTTCTTCGGGAGGCGAATTGGTTCCGAACAGTTTTTCCACAACCGGACTTGCTGCGATGCGATCTCTGACGGAATCGCCAACGGAAAGATGCATGACTTGCGACAGTGTCGGTTCTTTCTTGGTCTCGCAAGCGCAAATCGTGCCTCGGGTCGAGCGGCCAAACGTGGCGAAAAATGGATCGCCCGAATTCGGTCCTTCCGTGTCTCCAGGAGAACGAGGATAAAAATCGATGGCCCGCGTTCCTGGCGGCCAGTAGGGAAAGTTGCGTGGAACTTCGGTCACGGCGACAACTGAGTCAAGCAACACGTCGGCACGCAATCGTCGGAGATGAGCATGAGAGAACTGCCGCGAGTCGCCTCTATTGCTCTGAGTCGGGCTAGCGGATAGTTGATAAACTCGCGATCGACAGATGTCTCGGACTAGGCTGCGAAGGTCGAATTTGATTTCAACGAGCCGATTCGACAACGCATCGAGCAGTGGGGCGTTTACCGGCGGGTTGCTGACGCGGATGTCGTCGATTGGATCGATGACGCCACGTCCCAACAGATGCGCCCAGATGCGGTTCGCGAGGTTCTTGGAAAAGAGCTCGTTTTTTGGCGACGTCAGCCATGCAGCCAACTCGGACCGGGGGTCGCCCGTCGCGCCGACAGGCTCGATCGATCCCAGCACTTTGGCCGGCTTTCCCAGTCCATCGACCGGATTGACGGCCGGACTCGACGACTCATCCCAATAGATTCGCTTCTCCCGGGGTTCAACGCCGGGCTTCCGCCGAATGCCAGTAAAGAAGCTGACAAATCCGTAGTAATCGTCCTGAGTCCAACGATCGAAAGGATGGTTGTGGCATTCGGCGCACTGAATTTGCACTCCGAGAAACACCTGCGAGAAATCCGCCGCAAGAGGTTTGGGCTGAACGTTCGGGGCATGAACCAGCATTGTATAAAGATTGACGGGTCCGTTGCTGATGTTGCTGCCGGAAGCTGACACCATCTCGGCGACAAACTCATTCAGAGGACGGCCCATGCGGAACTGAGCTTTAATCCATTTCGCATACTGATCGGCAGCCTTGATGTGCGTGGCGTCGGGAGAATAGTTGCCCCCCATGACCCGCAGTTGCTCGGCCCACAGGGCGGCCCAGAAATCAGCGAAGTCATCGGAAGCAAGCAGTTCATCGATCTTTCTGGATCGTTTATTGGGCGAGGATTCGGCCATGAAGGCTTGATATTCGGCAACTGTGGGAGGGCGTGCCGCTAGGTCGAGTGTTACGCGGCGTAGAAAGGTTTCGTCGTCGCAGATGTCGGAAGGGGCAATCCGAAGCTTCTTGAGTTTGGTGAAGACGAGTGTGTCGATAAAGTTGTTTTCCATTGGATTCGGCCAGACGAATTGTTCGGCAGGCGGGAGCACGATGGTCTCGACGCCGATTGTGAAGCGACTGAAACGAGCGAACACGTTCGTATCACCCGGCCCGGCCGCCACAACATGTCCGTCTACGTCAATCGTCGCAACGCTCGGATTGTTCGAGAAGAAACGGGCAAGGTTGGTGACATCGCGGGATGAGCCGTCGCTGTACTTGGCGGTGACGCGGAGCGACGCCCGTTCGCCAGCTTTCTCGAATTCGATGCTGTCCTGAGAGAGTGCAATGCCAACTGTTTCTGGTACGGTGATTGCGTCGTCGGGAGCACCGGCCTCAATCCAACGAAGGAGCGTTTTGTAGTAGTCGCTGTTTCGATCGAAGAGCTTCCCGCCCGTGTGTGGCACGCCGCCAACCGCCTTCAACAGCAGCAAACTCTCTTCTGGTACCGCCAAGTTTACGCGGCGTCCTGGCATATCGTGAACGACGCGTTCGTAGTCTCCTCGAGCGTCATACCCAAAAAGCGAAAGCATGAAGCCTTCCTTGCCCCGAGCCGATCCGTGGCAGACGCCTGCATTGCAGCCCGCTCGAAAGAAGACGGGCATAATGTCGCTACGAAAGCTCGGCGGGGCCGTTACGGAAGCAGGCTCATCCCCAGCGGCGATCGCTGATGCGAGTTGCAGGAGAACGGGCAACGCGGTGCGGAGGATGTTCATCCTTGGAATGTTGAGCCGAATCATGCAGAGTGGTTCCTATAGTTTGGGATCAATTCGTAGCGTGCCGTTTCCTGCCCGCTGGCGAATTTCCTGGCCCGCGACTTTGACAGTTAGCTCGCAACCAATGCCGTTCACGGCGCCCAGGAGCGATTCTTCCGTGGCTTCGATCTCAAACACGATCTCCTTCGAGTCGACCGTAATGACCGGGAGCGGTTCTAACACATTCACTCCCTTGGGCAGCCCGAGCAGCCTCGCTGTCGTCTGTCCATTGAAGGGCGTTTTGTGACTAACCGCAAACGTAAAGCGACCTTGGGCGCCGCGACGAATGCTTGTGGGTTGACTCGCCAGTTCGACGAAGGGATCGGCCACAGTGATAGTGATAATTTCCGACGAAACCATCACTCGTCCCGCGCCGAGTTCGCCGCTGCCTTGCGGCAACGTGGTAGCCCTCACGAAGAGGGGTCCTGCGCCAAGCGGAGCATTCTGTTCGGCCGTAATTCGCAGTGTGGCCTCGGTGGCGGACCCGGAGATGGTTTCCGCCGGGGGAAGTCCAACTCCTTGCGGCGCGAATTCGCATTGAAAATCGACCGGTTCGTTGTAGCCTGCTCGCCGCGCGAGTTTTACGGCAATGGCGAGTTCCCCGCCGCGGACTAACGCGATCGTAGGACGGACAAGGTCGATAGTGATTGGCGCTGGATCGGTGATGGCCATGATGGCCCGATCGCTGCGGACCGCCCGCCACGCGTCGCCGCCGGAATGGTTGATGAAGGGGACCCATTGTTGGAAGCCGCTCTCGATCGACTTATCGGGATCGGTGGCGAGCACACTGAACGCGACGACGGCGCCTTGCGGTTCAGCGGACGGATCGGTCACCAATTGCACCGGCCAGCGGGTTTGCCCAGGGGGCGCTGGTGGCGAGACGAGTTTCACGCCGGGCGGCAATCCTTGGGCAATAATTTGAAGGCCGCCACGATAGGTGTTGCCCTGTCCCTGTGGCAAATTCAGATTCACAGTCCATCGGTTGCCCTGCGGTACGGCGAGTCCCATGTAGCGGGTTGACTCCACCCAGTCGGAGTTGCCGCCGGTCGTTAGGTGAGCATAGATTCTGTCGGGCGGCGTCTCGATCTCAATTCGATAGACGGCGGTCGGGGCGCCGAAACCGTTCGTATCGCGCACTTCGATCAGATAGTCGCCGTCAGCCTTGGATTCCCAAACGATCGAAGGATCGATTGCATCTTTGAGTCCTCCTCGCGAACGGAAGTTGGGTCCAAAAATTTCGCGGTCGGTAAGGAGCGGATCGGCATCGTCGGCTTCAGCGACAGCGGGCCCGGGCAAGCCCTGCGCCGTGACGGGGCGGATGCGAATCGCAGGATCGAGAGGGGAGCCCAACGCGGCGGAATAGACCCGCACCCGATAACGGTCGCCTTGCTTCACGGAGAGCCGAAAGGCGTCGGTGTCGCCCGGCTTATCGATCACGCCGTTGAGCGCCACCGGCAACGACGAGATTCGAGTATCCGTCGCTTCACGCTCTTCGAGCACATTGGGAAAGGGGCTTGACCTCAGCAACAACGGCGACGGCGCATCTCCGAACTGAGCGAACGTGCCGGGAACATCCGGTATGGCGATTGCTTGATCGACATCGCCCATCGGATCGCCCAGCAACTTGGCTTGTAGCGGCTTGCCCGAAGGCCCCCCTGGAGGAAACACGGCCAGTGGTCGGCTGAAGGAGCCTACGTGCAGGCAATAGGGAACGTTTCCCTGCCCCGCCACGGACGGTCCGACTTCCACATACACCGAGTCGCCGGGAAGATGATTCGGCAGTTTCAGACTAATGAACGGGTCTTGCAGGTGAAGCGGGTTGTCGTCGTTGGCTGCCAGTTCGCGCCCATTTGCATCGAGGATCCGCAGTGCGAGATCAAATTCGCTGTCGCCATAATGGACGTCGGCAAGACGCACGGCCTCGACCTCGGCGGTGAGCCGTGTGCCTGGAGCGGCCGGTACTTTGAACAGGTGCAGGCCGTCGGCAGAACGGTTTTGACGGATGGTCACATTCAGCGGAACTGGCAACGCAGTGGCGATTGTGTGATGCGGAACGTCGGACGCATCGACGACCGGAAACGGAGAAACATGGAAGGTCGCCAATGTCGAGAGTTGATCGGCCGTTCTGATTCGAAACTGATGCTCGCCCGCCGGGCAATCCGCCGCGATTTCGAATCGGCACTTCATCTGGTCTTCGATCCGACCGCCGTGCGCGAGAGTGATCGGTGGCTGCAGACTGGGGAGCGGCTCGATCTCAATCGCCCGAAGACCGGGCGTAGAAAAGATCACCTCGCGAGGTTCTTTCAGCCAGCCGCCTTGAATCGTCACTTCGACGGTCGTACCTCGCTGCGCAATACGGGGCGTAACTCGTTCGATATGCTTGAGCAATCCCTGGGCGGAAACGGGAGCTATCGTCACCAGCGAAAGCACTGCAACGATCAACCCGACTCGTAAACTATTCAAGACCCAACCTCCTGGTCGCCGTGAGATTCAATCAGTCCCTTCACGAGCTTGCCGTCTTTGATGATTTCGATCGGCCGAGTGCCAAATGCGACCAACTCTTTGTCGGCGTCAATTCCCAACTGGTGATAGACCGTAAACATCAGGTCTTCGAGTGTCACCGCATCGCGGGCCGGTTCGGCTGCGGTCGAATCGCTTGCCCCGTAGATAAGGCCTTTGTGAAAGCCTCCACCCGCTAGTAAATTCGAGTAGCAGCGAGCCCAGTGGTCGCGTCCACTGTCTTTGTTGATCTTTGGCGTGCGTCCAAATTCGGTCGTCACCCAGAAGAGGGTTGTGTCGAGTAGTCCGCGGCGATCCAGATCGGTGACGAGACCCGCAATCGCCTGGTCGAGGGGAGCCATCTGGTCGATGCAGTTCTTCTTGACGTCGATGTGGCTGTCCCAGGCGCCATAACTCACCGTGACAAACCGAGCGCCGGCCTCGACGAGTCGTCGCGCCATGATCAGTCGCTCCGCCAAACCCTTCGGATGGTACCGGCCATCCGGCCCTTTCACTCCGCCGGTCACCGTACTTCCGTAGAGTGCGAACGTCTCGTCGGTTTCTCCTTCAAAAGTGAACGCCTTCTGGGCGTCGGCCGAGGTGAGCAGTTCATGGGCTTTACCGTAGAAGCCATTCATGGTGTCGAGAGTGGCTGGGTCAGCCTCTTCGTTACGGATGCGCTCTTCGATGATACGTCGAGCCGCATGACGACGATCGAGGCGCTCAGTCGAAATCCCATTCGGAAGCGAGAAATCTCGGACCTTGAAATTCTTCCCCTGAGCCGGATCGGCCCCCAGTTCAAACGCACCATAGGTGCTGCTCAAGAAGCCGGTCCCCCCGCCGTAAGCCAACTGATTTGGCACGGCAATATATGGCGGTAGCAGACCGCGAGGCCCAAGTTCATGAGAGATCATCGCCCCCATGGAAGGGTAATCGATTACGGCCGTTGGCGTATAACCGGTCGAGAGGTGATAGGTCGCCAGGCCATGATCGGGGATTTTGCCGACAACGCTGCGAATCACCGTGAGTCGATCCGCGATGGCGGCGGTCTTCGGCAAGTTGTCGCTGAAGATGTCGCCATTTTTAGTCTTTGTGACGCCGAACGAGCCGCGGTATTCGATCGGCGCTTCGGGCTTCGGGTCGAACGACTCCTGCTGCGGAAAACCGCCCCCCAAATTGAGCTGAATCACGCTCAGCGTTTTGGGCTTAAGCCGGCCTTTCGAGCCCGCCGCCGAGAACGCCTGGTTGGCCGAGTCTTCGCCGCGAACTTCCAACCTGAACAAGTCTGCCAGCGACAACCCGAGTGCCCCGCACACGCCCACTTGCAGGGTCTGACGCCGCGATATTCTCCGAAAACATGCACAACCTCGGCGGTCTGCGTCGAACGGGGACGAAGTCGACTTTTGCATAGCGATGGTTCCTGATGTTGACGCGTGGTCTTCTTAAAATTCACAAACACTTTGGATAGCCAACTTAAATCATAAATTCACAAGTTCTTATTTGAAAGTCAGGCTTCGGCATCCGCCTCGCTTTCCATGCCTGCATTGCTGTTTTAGTTTACTGTTTACTGAACCGACTGACTGCGGGCCACACGAAAACTCTAAGGAATCGTTCCGGATCGACGGGTCGTCGTCGGCATAGTTCGCCGACCGGCAGCGGATTGGCCTGAAATGGGAACGGACCTGCCCCCATGAATGACGCTATTTTATTAAGTTAGGATTTTGCTCTCCATATAGACCAGCCACGCTTGGAGGCGCCGGGGGCCGATAGCCCAAGGCACTGTGTGGCCGGATCGTGCTTGTGTGCTGCCGCCTCAATCGCGGCATAGAAGCTAAGTCTTGTGAGTTCGTGAAAGGGGGCGGAGATTTACGCGAAGGCGTGAACCGCAGATGCTCTTTACAAAACCGCTGAAACCAAACACCCTGTGTGGTCAGTTAAAACCGAGTAACAATGAGATAAATGGTATGAACCACTTGCCAAAAGAAGAAGCAATCAAAGGGGCATTTTTTGGTGCCCTTGTCGGCGACGCCCTCTGTCTTGGCAGTCATTATGAATACGATGCCGCAAAGATTTTTAAGGCCTATGGCAATAGACCGCTGGACAAGTTTATGTCACCTGGTGAAATGATGGGTGGCCATACTCATGGAATCGGATGGGGTGAGCGCAATTACCATCCGGGTAAAACGGCCGGGGGAACCACCGACTACGGTGATTACAATATCCTCGTTTTAGAGCATTTGGCGTCTATTTCCGACCCCCCGAGAGCCTTGAGTGTTGCAGCGATGATTCCCCATTGGATGAATCGTCTTGAGAATGGCTGGGGTTCCTGGATTTGCACCATGACTCAAGAGACCTATGCGCAAGTCAAAAGAGGAACCCCGATTGAACATCTTGGCGGTATCTCGAACGCGATGGCTATCCGCCATGTTGCGGCCCATGCCTACTATGAAACCGAAGAGGAATTGGTGGACGCGGCACGAAAAACAATGTTCACCCATAAAGATGCTCACGCCTTAGGCGGAGGAGAGTTTTTTGCGCGCGTCACCCACCGAGTTATGAATGGGGCCACCCCTCTCGATGCGATTCAAAGCGTAGCACTACTGATGGGGGGATTCTTTGAGCAAAAAGCGGCTCAAGCCATTGCGAAATGTACAGAAGAGGCGGATCCTAGCTCGGCACTTTCCAAAGAGCCTTTCTCGGATGATCTAGCCCTCACGAGCATGGCAAGACTATGGGATATCGGCCGCTCTGAACCGATCAAAGTCGGTAAAGCCAGCCCAACCGAGGGGACGCTTCCGGGCGCGATCTATTTCATTCTCAAGTATGCAAACCAACAAGACGGATTAAAACAAGCGATTCAAGCCAATACAATGGTTGGTGGCGATAATGCGTCACGGAGCATTGCAATCGGAATGGTACTGGGTGCCTATAAAGGCGTTCATGCGATCCCAAGTGCATGGAAGGAGACGCTGGAGCAATGGGACTATTGTGAGAATCTGCTCAATCAGCTGCCACTGCTAAAACACCGTGAAAAGAAAGGGGACAGGTCCAGTTAATCGGCCCTGTCTCACTAAAACGAAAAGGTCGACGACAGGTACGGGCCGTGAGCGAAGAAGTTGCTTTGCTCGTGTTGAGCCGTAGCGAAAAAGACCCCTGCGTCTTGCATTTGCAACGGAGTCGTCACTTGGCCCAGCGAGTACGAGTTCACGGCGCCTATATAGATCGCGGCTTGATATCCGGCTTCGATCTTGAAGATTCCGCGTCTGAAAGGAAAAGAATACGAGCCACCCAATTTAGAGTCGAGCCCCGGCACGACTTGCGTCCCGTTGGGAGAAGAAAACGATTGCGGATTTCCACCAGGGAAATTCGGTGAAACGGTGTTAAAGGTCTGGTTGAGTTCTTGCGTCCCGATCAAAGCAACCGCCGCCATATCGCCGACGAACTGGAAATAGCGTCCGCTGAATTGCGTGTTCACACCGACTCGCGGACCTGCTCCGGAGAACGACGAGTTGGTGGTGTATGTTTGGGAGTTGATGCTGGAATCGCTTGAGAACGTCCCGGTCATATTCTGCGTGATCGAAACGTATTGAACGCCGCCAAGGACGCGCACTTGAAACGGACGACCGGCGCGAAACAGATGCCCGGCTTCGAAGTTCACGGCATCGTAGCGGAAGTTCACGCTGCCGCTGCCGAAGTTGTACGCATTGGCGCCGGGCCCGATCAAATAAGGAGGCCCCGCGAAATTGTTATTCCCACCGACGAACGATGCGCTGTCCGTAGTATCAAGATGCGTCCAAGAAGTGCTGAGATCGTTGTAGGTATCGGAGATGAAATACGCAGCGCCGATGTTGAACGCAGGGCTGTAATTCGGGTTGATCGCTTGGTTCTCCCAGTGTGGCGTCAGAACCGGAAGCGGATAGACCAGCGTTCCAAATTCCCGGAGCCCGGCTTCAAGAGCAGAAACGACGCGAAGAACTCACGACGAGAGTTCGAATAGGGAGCATCGGCGACTTCGACCAGCCGAACCGATTTGGCTTGTTCAAGAACTGGAGAAAGTTCGAACAGTGCGTTCAGATCGTTAAGACCCGGATATTGGAAGTTATCCGCACGAACGAGAACGGAGGGCATCAACAGAGCCGCAATCGTGGTCAGGGAGTAAACCAAAGACGTTTTCATTTGATTTCCCTGTGAATTGCCGAGGCCCGATCACGCGGAACCGCCCGACGCCGGTATCATCGACCGGTACTTAAGAAACATCGTGCATAAAACATACACTCATAACATGTGCGACAATCGGCACATTTTACGTAGGTTATCCGCATGGATGCGGATGCACGACGAACGGCGAGCCCTTGCACTCGCTTCGAGCTTCAAGGGAATGGATCACATGGTTCGCACATTCCACGACATGACTGGGCGACCAATTTGGGAAGTAATACGCATAGCATCACTGACACCGGCGACTATTGCTGGACGCGATCGAGATCTCGGCAGACTTGATATTGGAAAAATAGCTGACATTCTTCTGCTCTCCCCGACGCTTGAAATCAATCGAGTTTTTGTCGAGGGTATGGAAATCGTTCCGTCAGCTCCGCTGTCCATTGTTTCTTGAGTTCTGAAGACTGGCTCTACCCACAGACCGCAAGGTCAGCAACAGTTCACCCACCTTTTGATGTTTCGTAATTATTTTGCTGATTACGTGAGATACGGAGCTTGTTTGAAGACATTCTTCCATGATCTCCCTCCTACCGGTCGATCATTCCGGTAAGGAGTTTGGCCGCAAACACTCTTACAAATACTCAGATCATCTGCCATGCCTAGAACCGATCGTCGCTTGGCTTTTTTGAGATCCTCTTGGTCTGAGATCTTCTTTTTCTTTGTTTGGGGGCTCGCTGCGGTTTTTCCTTTTCCGGAAAACTCTTTCGGCAGCAGCACTTCTGAGAAATCGTTTGTTGATCTCACACTTCAATTCAATGGAAACTATCAAGATCTGCTTTCCACTTGTCGAAAGGTCAATCCAACGCAAAGAGTCTGGCTTGAGTCCCTCATCGGACCACTTGAGACAGAACAATGGACGCCTCTTGAATGGTCCACCTTCTTTCACGATGGCTGGGACAAACCCTATGATTCGGTCGATCATCAACTCCCGCGTCAAGGATGGGTTAACACCGTAGACGGTGCCTTCTATCGACTCGGTCTCATATCGGGATCGTGGGCTCAGGGTACCGCCGGTGTTCCTGACACATCAAATGGAAGTTTATTGCTCTTCACGCCCCTGAGTCGACGTTTCGAACTGGGATGGTTTCTACCCTTCTCGGTAACTTCTCCAAATACGCTAGGCCCTCCCGAAACAACGGTTTCCGGTGTTGGAGATCTCACGGTGGCACCCCGGTTCATGTTGGCTGAAAAGAAACACTTTTCAGTTACTGCAAACCTGTACGTTCGATGTCCGACTGGCAATGGAACTACTGGAAATGGCTCGACAAGTCTTTCTCCAGACATCGAATTCTGGATTAATCCAATCACACGCTGGATTTTTCGAGGCGCCATCGGAGTGACCGTTCCGACAAATCTTACGTCTGCGAACACCCCGCTGCTCCTTGCAAATCCATGGATAGGGTTTAATGCATCCCCAAGTGCATTCAGTTCGATCGATGCACGTCTTGCAGCCGGCTACTACCTGACTTCTGGCGATGCACCAGTCTTCAAACATTTATGGGCTTCGGTTGCTTCAAATATTCATGCTCGTACTCATGGCGGAAACGATACCTACTTCAGTCTGACTCCAGGATTTCGATTTGGGGTTGGCAACGAATGGTATTTACTGGGCGGAATTGAAGTTCCTGTCGTTGGACCGTTGCCGTTTGCAAATCAAATAATTGTGCAAGCCGTCAAAACCTTCTGAGCCATTGGGAAAAGAAAGGGGACAGGTCCATTTAATCGTCCCGTTACGGCTACGCCCCGGCGTACCGCAACAACGACGTTCTGGGCTTCCGTGTGGCCCGCAGTCAGTCGGCACAGTAAACATTCCAGTAAACAATAGCGCATTCACGGAAGGCGAAGGCCGGATGCCGGAGCGAGGGGCCGCAAGCACCACCCCGCTCCCGCGTGTAGACTGTCCACGGTTTAACCAACGTCTATCGCTCGCCCGTAACCCGGAATGCGAACTGACTGAGGTTGAAAGAGTGTGCAACAGCTATCGGCTTCGGGGCCCTGAAGAACGTGCTGCAGGATCCTCGCTAGCGTTCACTGCGATGGAGGCCGAGCGCTGTCTGCCGCCTGAACGCCGAAGCGATGTCACACAGTTGATCGGGCACTTGTGAACAGCCGCAAGACGCATCCTAAGGAGATATTTCATGAAGATCGCATTTCTCGGCACCGGGTTGATGGGCAGCGGCTTCGTTCGTCGACTGCTTGCGCTGGGGCACACGGTGCACGTGTGGAACCGTTCGCCAGCGTCGGCGAAGGCGCTCGAGGCTTACGGTTCTAAGGCGTTTGCCGCCTCCACCGACGCGGTTGCAGGAGTCGAGCGGGTGCACCTGTCGCTGGCTGACGACGCTTCGGTCGACGCGGTGCTTGAGCCGCTTGCCGGCGTGATTCCCACCTCGTGCTGGATCATCGACCACACGACGACCACGCCGAGTGCGACCGGTGAGCGTGCCCGATGCTGGGCAGAAAGAGGGCGGGTGTATCTTCACGCACCAGTGTTCATGGGGCCGGTCAATGCGGCGGAGGGCACTGGCGTCATGCTCCTGTCTGGAGATCCAGAGCAGTGTGCGAGGGTGTTGCCGGAACTCGAGCGGATGACCGGCAGGGTTTTCCAGTTGGGGCCACAGCCGGAACGGGCGGCGGCGTTCAAGCTGTTCGGCAACCTGACGTTCCTTGGGATGTCGGCATTGGCGGGCGACATCGTGCGGCTGGCGCATGCAACCGGCGTCGATCTGCAGGATGTGACTAAGATGTTTCAGCAGTTCAATCCAGGCGAATTCTTTCCGGCGAGGTTTGCGAAGGTGGCCGAAGGCCCATTCGAGCCGGCTTCGTTCACCGTCAGCATGGCCCGCAAGGATGTCCGGCTGATGGTAGAGGCGGCGGAGCACGGCTGCCCGCTGGTCGTCATGCCGGCGGTGGCAGCCCAATACGATGCGGCGATCGCCCGCGGTGAGTCAGCAATGGATTCGTCAGCGGCATTCCGGCATCTGTCGGTTCGAGATAGGCTTGAAGCAAGGACAGCCTGACCAAGCCAGCGTGGGCACCAACTGCCGAGCGGCTGAATGACGCCGTGAATCGGCTGGTGGCGGCAGCTCAGTCGCTGAAGGTCACTCCTGTTTGGCTTCCATGCCCGTAGTGAAGCCGACGACCATAGCGGCGTCGATCTACTGGTTGTCGAGGTGACCGTGTCAGACCGCTACGAAGAAATGGTGCGGCTCAACTGTGCTCTGAACGGGTAACTCGCTTATTCTCGGATACCACCACTTTTCTTGGGCTTTTCGCTAGGAAACGCTGACCGGATCGCCTCATCGTCCATGCCGTCGATTGCCACCACCTCGGGAAGAGCTAGCTCCCCTCTTCGGGATGGCCGGTTTCACTGCCTTGCCGACGGCGATCATGAAGCCGATCACTCGGTCGCGACAAGCCTCCTGTCTCAGAGTTCCCGGCCGTCGCCGAAGTCGGCCATCCACACCAACCGAGCGCGGTCGAGTTTGCCCTGGGCTGTGAGTGGCCAGTGGTCGACGCGAAAAAAGCTGACGGGCACCGAAAGCGATTCCAGGCGGGCGGCGGCCCAGGCGGCCAAGGCCTCCGCGCCGGGATCGACGGCGTTTGGGCGGAGTTCGTAGAACGCCACGGGCACCTGGCCCTCGCGTTCATCCGAGGCCCCCACCACCGCGGCGGTCGCCACGCCGGGATGCGAGAGGATCGCGTCCTCCACCATCGCCGGGGCCACCTTGAACCCCCCGCGCGAGATCATGTCCTTCTGCCTGCCCGCGAACCAGAGGAAGCCATCGTCGTCGCTCGAGGCCAGGTCCTCGGTGTCGAGCCAGCCCGACCTGAGCATCCGATGCGTGGCCAGCGTGTCGTTCCAGTAGCCGACCATCATGTCGGGGGTACGCACGAGAACCCGTCCCACCTCGCCCGGAGCCGTATCCTCGCCGCTCTCGGTCACCACCCGCACCGCGACGCCCATCATCGCCTGCCCGATCGACCCCGGCTTGGAAGGGCCGTGCGGCGGGCTGATGCAATAAAAGCCCGTTTCCGTCATGCCGCAGATTTCGAGCAACGGCTTGCGCACCACATCCTTCATCAGCGTATGGACTGCAGCCGGGCACGTGTCACCACCCACGATCCAGAATCGCAGTCGGCTGAAATCGGCCGCCCGCGCCGAGGCGTGCTCGAGAAGGTCGCGCGTCAGGCTGGGAGGCGTGAGCAGATACGTGGGGCGAGAGTCTGCATGGGCCTGCCAAAAAGACCCCGCGTCATGGCGCTCCAGGAGCGTGATGCTTCCTCCGACACAGAGCATCGGCATCAGCTGGCTGAGCATGATCACCGGCCGGCCGATGCTCACGCACGCCAGCGTGGTATCGTCGGCCGTAAGCGTCAGTTCGTCGACGAACAGCCGCAAGCGGTGAGTCATACGACCCTGAGTGTGGGCCACGCCCTTGGGCCGCGACGTGGTCCCTGACGTGTAGACCAACAGACCGATCGGATCCGCCGCCAGGCCCCGGGACATCGCTGGCAGCGCAGCGGGGCCGGCGAGCAGGTGCCCAAACGGCACAACGCCCGCGGGCGGCTCGTCCGGGACGTCGCCGCAGAGCACAACAGCGTCGAGTTGATCACGGGCCTCCGCTGTCACGGCACCGAGTAATGCCGGCGACGTGACGAGCATACGGGCGCCGCTGTGCCTGAGGATGTACCCCAATTGCGGCGGGGCGAACGTGGGAGACAGTGGCACGGCGATGAGGCCGGCCTTCGCGGTGGCCAAGATCGAGATCGCCAGTTCCACGCCGTTGGGCAGCAGGAAGGCCACGCGATCCTGACCGGTCAGTCCCAGCGACATGAAGCCGTGGGCGACCCGGGCGACGCGATCGGCGAGATCGGCATACGAAAGCGACCCGGCGGAGGTGTGGATCGCGGGGGCTTGCGGCGATTTCGCCGCCGCATCGTCGAGCATGGCAGCCAACGTCATGGGTGGTCCTGTTTCACGTACGAAGACAATACTTTTTTACCAGAGTCCGCTATGGTGTTGAGGGCGATGTGCGGGGTATGCTAGTCTCTCTTCGGCCGTCAGGGCGAGGATGCCGCAGATTCCCGCGGCGCCCCTGCGGTGAAAGCGAGCAGCACTGTGGCCCCAATCCCCGCAACCGAGCCAGCCTTCCCGGAAGGGAGTGGCGTGGACCGCGCGGGGCTGATCTTGTTTACGCTCGCGGCGATGCAGTTCATCAGCACCGTCGATTTCATGATCGTGATGCCCCTAGGGCCGCTCCTGTTTGACACCCTGGGCATCGACACCGTGCAGTTCAGCTGGGTCGTCTCGGCCTACACGTTCGCGGCCGGGTGCGCCGGCTTTGCGGCTGCGGGGGTGCTCGACCGCGTGGGACGCAGGTCGGCCTACATCGCGCTTTCAGCCGGCCTGCTGCTGGGCACCCTGACCTGCGGCTTGGCGACGAATTACCAGCTGCTGGTCGCGGCCCGGTGCCTGACGGGCGCGTTTGGCGGAGTGTTGGGTGGTTTGTCGTACGCCATCGTGGCGGACGTGTTTCCCGAGGAGCGGCGCGGCCGGGCGACCGGCTTGCTGATGTCGTCGTTCGCTGTGGCGTCGGTAGTGGGCGTGCCCGTTGGCATAGCGTTTGGCAACCGCTACGGATGTGGAATGCCGTTCCTCATGCTCGCGGCGTTGGGGCTGCCACTGTTGGGCATGGCCGCGTGGACGCTGCCGCCGCTGACCGGCCACCTGGGCGGGACGCGACGACGTCCCCTGGCCCAGTTGCTCGACACGCTCACATATCCCGCACACCTGCCTGCCTTGGCCCTCACCGCCATCCTGATGTTCGGCGCATTTTCCGTGATTCCCTATATCAGTGCCTCCTACGTGAGCAATGCGGGTGTCACGGAGGCCCAGTTGCCGGTCGTCTTCGTGGCCGGGGGCTTGCTCATGCTCGTGAGCACGCCGCTGGTGGGCCGGCTCATCGATCGCTATGGTGCCCTGCCCGTATTTCGTTGCACGGTGTTGCTGGCGGCCGTGATGACGCTCGTGGTCACTCACCTTCCGTCCGTGGGGCTTGCCGTGGCGGCCCCGGTGGCAGCGGTGTTGATGGCGAGCAACGCGGGGCGGTTGGTGTCCTCCATATCACTGATCACGGCCAGCATTGAGCCCCGACGGCGCGGTGGCTTCATGTCGGTCAATTCGTCGGTGCAGCACATCGCCAGCGGCCTCGGCACCGTATGTGGTGGGCTGATCTTGGAGGGGGGTGCCGGCGAACCCCTGCGTTATTTTGGAACCGTCGGCATCCTCGCCGTCACGGTGACGCTCACGAGCCTCTGGTTCGCCGGCCGCGTGCGGCCTTGACCTGCCCCCCTTCTAGCGGAAAGCGTTTGACACGCTGCTCGAGGCCAACGGTGCTCTTCGTGCGGTGGCAGCAACACACCAGCACGATCCGACCGCACAGTGCCTTGGGCTATCGGCCCTGCATGGCTAACAACCCGGCTGGTACCAAGTTGGGGGCAGCGTCAAGAGGGCAAAATCCTAACTTAAGAACTGGCGTCATTCATGGGGGCAGGTCAGTTTTCTAAATGATTTCATTACAGGTTCGAGCCCTGTATCGATCAGAGCCAAGCTGCCGAGGCACTCAACAGCCGGCATAGGGTTAAAAAAAGTATTTCTTAACCCATCCCATCCCAGAAAATAATTATTTCAACGAAATGTAAGCGTTCACACCAACGGTTACTTTCTTTCCATCAATCACGCAATCGGTTTCTTTGTTGCCGTGAGTAGATGCAACGACAAGTGTTTTTCCGCTGGCAGACCGTTCCGGTTTTGCATTCAGCGGAATTCGAATGACCAATTCATCACCCTCGATTGTCGCCAAAAAAGCCATTGTTGACTCCTCAAGGTATGGAAGTTCGACAGCATCGACCTCATTCATGCATCGCTTCAACGACCCGCGCACGGATCATTCAATACTATCAACAGAGCAATACACATTCTACGAGTAGTCGTCGATGAAAAATTTTCAACGTTTAGACCAGACTCACTTTTCCAGTCGCCAAATCATAGACCCCGCCGACAATATTTATTTTTTTGTCATTCACCATTGACTGAACGAGTGAAGGCCGAGTTTCCATCAGGAGCTTTTGCAATTTTACATTTTCAAGAATCGATCGATCGAGCAGATTGCTTGTTGTTCCATCTTTGGCTCGAACGACTGCCGGCGCAATGGCGGTGACCAAATCCTGCATCGTGCCAGGCAGAATATTTTTTGTCTCAAACGACTTAATTGCGGCTGAAACCGCGCCGCAGTTGGAATGTCCAAGCACCATAATGAGCGGCACCCCTAAGACTGCAACAGCGTATTCCAGTGAAGAAAGCACTGACGGACTCATGAAGTTGCCTGCTACGCGAGTCACGAAAAGCTCTCCGGGATCTTGGTCAAATGCAAATTCAGGCGAAAGCCTTGAATCGGCACAGCTGAGAATGGCGGCAATCGGAAACTGTACATTCGAACGAGCGGCCCGACCCGCAGAGAAATCTTTTTGTTTGGGTTGATTCGCAACATATCGTGCGTTGCCCTGCATCAATCGCTCGAGCGCTTCAGCAGGACTCATCCCATGTGGAGCCGGCGCATCACGATCGGATGGCGGTGCAGCAAACGCGTTGATCGTCCACGGTGTCAATGTTGCGATGGCAGTCATACGTAAAAACATTCGACGATCGCCCGCAAGAGAGATTCCGTACGCGGCCGGAACAACAGGCGTTTGTGAAAAATATGGAGTGCACATAAAAATATGTTTCCGTTCTGAAAGGACTTGTGAGTGGAAAGCAAGTAAGAGTTTTCGATTGAAATACTGTCTTTTACGTATTTCGGTATGATAGCCTACTGAAAGATTGTCTTCGAGGTCTACCTGCTGGCAATACGTTTTTGATGAGTGTCCCTTCATCTCGGCTCTGCTAGACTTCGGGCCACTGTGATATTGATAACTCATAGCGAGTAGCAGTGAGAGGCTTCCTGAGAGAACATACCGATATGCGTATGTGCGAATAATCATGAAAACGTCTGCACTGCGCAGCCTTCGCAAAAAATTATCTCACAGTGAACCAGTCTTTGGACTGTGGATCACACTGGAATCGACAGCCGTCACCGAGATGGCCGTTGCACTCGGTCTCGACTGGATTGTGATCGATGCTGAACATGGGCATTTGGACTGGAAAGAGATTGCCGAACATGTGCGGGCAACCGTTCGCAGCAATACCGTCGCGCTTGTGCGGGTTGCGGAACTCAACAGAGGCCTCATTAAACGATCGCTCGACATCGGAGCAGACGGAGTGGTCATCCCGTGGATTGAAACCGCCGAGCAACTCGCGCAAGCGATTGCATTTTCACGATATCCTCCCGAAGGGCTTCGAGGTATTGGGGCCGAACGGGCTACCTGCTGGGGGCAATGCACACTCGAACATACTGCAGAGGCGAACGATCACGTTCTTGTGGTACCGATCATCGAAACTGTTTCAGCCGCATCGCAAGTGCCGTTGATGTGCCGTGAGGACGGCGTTGAACTCTTCTGGTTTGGTCCTGCCGATTTCTCATCAAGTGCAGGCTTTCGTGGAGAGTGGGAGGGCCCTGGTATCGCAGAGCAGATTCTTAAACTCAAAGACATCATTCGCAAGGAAGGTCTGCACTGTGGTGTGATTGCAACCAATAGTGACAACCTGCGAGAGCGATTATCGCAGGGGTTTTATGCGATTGGCATCGGGATTGATACCGGTCTTTTGATGCAATCGCTCAAGGGATCGCTGGCTCTCCTCGGTCGAAATCCTACGATTCGCGCATCGCTCACTCCAGACGCACAGACGCACAGTGAAGCGGCACTGCTGACGCGTCCACCAGAAACGTTGCGCCCTGATCGCCCGGAGCGTATGAACGATAGAGGGAATGGGGTGACGATTGAAATTGCTCCCGATGTCCATTTTGAATGTCTGGTTGGCAGCCACAATTCTGCCAGGCACCTGACGACTGGCATTGTGACCATTGCGCCAGGTGCTCTGCTTGGGTATCACTCGCACACGTTTTCTGAATCGATCACACTGCTAAGCGGTTCGCTGGCGGCGGAGATTGAAGGTCGCAGCTACACGCTCGCCGCACTCGACAACGTTGTCATTCTTGCCGGACGGGCTCATGCAGTGAGAAACCTTTCTCCCACGCAGTCGGCCATCGTGCATGTTGCGATGGCAAGTGATGCCCCAAACCGAACACTCATCGAAAACAGTTTTCAGAAAATAGAAATGCCCAACGACTCCTCGGGGCTTTGTGGTTCGGAACGAGTAACCCGATTCATCTCTGCGACTCGCAGTTCAGCAGGTCCGAATACTGAATTTATTGACTGCTTTAACAGAGAACTCATGCCGGGCATCGAAATGAGCGGTGGATACGGATTCTTTCAGCCGGGCGGACGATTGCCCGCCCATGTGCATGATTTTGATGAATCTATTTGCATTATTTCAGGAACCGCCACCTGCGTTGTAGAGGGACGAAAATACTCGATGAGCGACTATTCAACAGCCTTGCAGCCCCGAGGCAGAGTTCACTATTTTATCAATGAATCGAATCGTCCTATGGAAATGCTTTGGGTGTACGCTGGCCCAACTCCAGAGCGAATCATTGTGAACGAATGCTGTGCGACTGTGGAGGGAAACCCATGGCGATGACTCCAAATACTCCGTTTTGTGTTTCGCTCACCGCCGATTTTTTCGATGCCAGCGGTCAGATAAAATACCACGATATTGGCCTTGATCGGATTGACTGTAACCGCCGATTCTCAGTCGGTCGCTTTGACGATCACCACCCTGAAATATCGCCCGAACAGCTTTCCGGAGTGAATGGAGTTGTTGTTCTGACTCCGCGCGTAACGACGCACAGTTTGTCGCAAAGTTCCGAACTTCTGGTTATCGCTCGCTTTGGCGTTGGATTCGATAGCGTCGATGTTCCTGCGTGCACGGCTCAGGATGTCGTGCTTTGCATTGCCACAGGCGCAGTCGATCGGCCTGTTGCGGAAGCGACGGTTGGATGGATGCTGGCCTTAACGCATCACCTGCGGACGAAGGACCGTCTCGTTCGGGAGTCACGGTGGGGCGAGCGTAGTGTGTTTATGGGTTGCGAGCTGCGCGAACGAACGCTCGGAGTCATCGGTTTTGGTGGCATTGGTCGCTCATTGGTAAAGCTGCTTTCAAATTTTGGAATGAATCCACCACTGGTATACGATCCATTTATGACTCCTTCGACGGTGCAAGAACATGGTGCCACGTCGGTGAGTCTTGATGAGCTTCTCACGCGAGCCGATTTTGTTTCTATTCACTGCCCGCTGAGCGAGCAAACAAGAAATCTGATTGGTGATCGTGAACTTTCCATGATGAAGTCCTCGTCGTATCTGATCAATACGGCCAGAGGTGGAATCGTCGATGAGAGTGCCCTTGCGAAAGCACTTGCCTCACAGAGCATCGCAGGAGCTGCTCTGGACTGTTTTGTTGACGAACCGCTTACGTCTCCAACGATTTTTGCGCAGTTTGAAAATGTCTTGCTTGCACCGCACTGTATCGCGTGGACCAATGAGATGTTTCGAGATACCGGCCGCACTGCATTTCAGTCAATCATCGATCTGGCAGCAGGAATAACGCCAAAAGGAGTCGTGAACCCAGAGGTTTTGTCCCGGCCTGGCTTTCTTCAGAAATGGAATCGGCTTCAGCATCAATCGCCGTAATCCATCACCCGTTAATCGATTTGTTTTGAATTCGTATCCCTCCACAAAAAGGAATTATCATGCGAAAGTTTGAGTCAGCGTGGAGCTTTATGTGCACGCTGCTGCTTGTGATTGTGATGTGTGAGCATGGCGCCTTTGAGCGTAAAGTCACTGCAGAAAATCCCATCGTTGAACCAGGAGCGGTCGTCAAAAAACTTTTTGAGTCACATATTCTTACCGAAGGCGTGGCGGTGGCACCGGATGGGCAGGTGTATTTCAGCGAAATTACGTTCTCACACCGCTCGCGAGATACCAGCGGAACCATTGAGGCAGGATTCATCTGGAAACTCGATCCATCGACGCTAAAAGCGTCGATTTTTCGTTCACCCAGCGGAATGTCCAACGGGATCAAGTTTGATGCCGCTGGCAATATGATTGTCGCCGAGGGAGCCGATTACGGCGGGCGGCGCGTCACTCGCACCGACATGAAATCTGGAAAGGCGAGGATCATCGCCGGATTATTTGAGGGTCGTCCGTTGAATTCTCCAAACGATATTACGATTGACGAAAAGGGCAGAATCTATTTCAGCGATCCCCGTTACGCTGGCCACGAACCCATCGATCAGCCAATTGTTGGTGTCTACCGTATTGATACTGACGGTTCCTTACATCGAGTCATCACGGATGCAGGGAAGGCCAACGGCGTCTGCGTCTCGCCAGATCAAAAGAGCTTGTATGTTGTGAGCAACGACAACGGTGGAACCGCGATTGAGCGTTTTGGAAGCGGGAACGCAAACTCTGACAATCCGCCAATTCCCTTAAGAAAAGGATTGATGGCACTGCTGGCCTACGATCTTCACGCCGATGGAACGGCAACATTTCGCAAGACGCTCGTTGATTATGCGCCGTTTGACGGTCCCGACGGACTCGTAGTCGATACAGAAGGAAATCTTTACGTCGCGGTCCGCGCTGAAAATCGTCCAGGAATAGTGGTTTATTCTCCCGATGGCGTAGAGCTGGCATATATCAAGACAGAAATTCCCACCAATGTTGGATTTGGTCGTGGGAAGGATGCTTCGTTGCTCTACATCACCGCTGGCTCGAGCCTCTATTGTATTCGAGTGAATCGCGAAGGCTACCACCTGCCAATGGTGCACTAGTATCGATGCACCTTTGTGCTGACTCCCAACACTCGACCACAGGTCATTAGTAACGAACCGATCCCGGTTGATGATCGTGTGTTCGCACGACGCTGAGAACTTCGTTTGCGCGCTCGCTTATATACCGCAGCTCACTCCCAATGGCGATAAATTGCATGCCTTGCGTCGCTCTGGCAATCGCTGTTTGAGGGTCCATAACGTGCATGCCCGTAGGAGTACCAGACGTCCGCCCCGCCGCGATAATTTTTTCAATCGCCGCCTCAAACTCGGCATCGGTTGCTTCTGCGCCGTCGGCGGCTCGCATCTGAGCTCGTAAATCGACAGGGCCTACAAAAATCGCATCGACTCCTGGGAGACTGTAAATGGAATTCGCATTGGCAATCCCTCGTGGACTTTCAGTCTGGAGCACAACCAGAATTTCATCATTGGCCTTCGCGAAATAATCGTCGGCTGATGCATCAAAGTTCAGCATGTGATGACTGCCACCGAGACTGCGATTTCCGCAAGGAGGATATTTCGCAGCCGCAATTGCAATGGTTGCCTGCTCGACGGTATCGATCATCGGAGCGACGATTCCCCATGCCCCGGCGTCGAGCACTCGTTTGATGTAATCGTGGTTTCCCTTTGGCACGCGCGCCAACGGAACGCCACCAGCATCGGCAATCGCGCCAAACACAGCAGCGGCCTGCGCCCAATCAATCGGAGAATGCTCAAGATCAAGAGTGAGCCAGTCGAAACCCATACGAGCAAGCACACGGGCCGCCAGAAGATCACCTGTTGAAAGCCACGTTCCAAAAACAGGTTCCCCGCGTTTCAATTTGTCCTTGACGGGATTGTGCCTCATCAGTTGACCTTCCAATTCCATGCAGTTGTTAACGTGCGATTGATCAGACTGCCTTCGGGAAGAGCCTTTCCTGCATGAAGACTGACAATACATTCGGCGGCAAGTCTCCCCATATCTCTCACCGAAATGTGATCGAGCCCCGCAGTGTGCGGAGTGAGTAGCACGTTTGGCAGATGCAGCAGCCGATTGGTGGTGTGAGGAGGTTCTACAACGAATGCATCTAGACCAGCGCCACCGAGATGTCCGCTTTGGATTGCATCGGCTAGAGCCTCTTCATCGACGAGTCCGCCTCGTGCGGTATTGATCAAGATGCTCTTGGGTCGCATCTTTTGAAGCGTCGCGGAGTTGATGATGTTTTGGGTTGCAGACGTGCAAGGAAGATGCAGGCTGACAATGTCAGACTGCGAGAGAACCTGATCAAACTCGAGAAGTTGCACGTTGTTTTTTTGAGCAAAAATTCTGTCCGGCATTGGATCGTAGGCAACAATGGTGACACCAAAGGCACTAGCGCGAACAACAACCTCTTTTCCAATGCGGCCGAGTCCGAGCAGACCGAGTGTTGCTCCCCCAAATCTCGCCAGCGGTGGACGAGTCCATGAGCCATCGCGAACGGTTTTGTCGCGGTGCGGAAATCCGCGAAGCACTCCCAGAATCAAGGCCATCGTATGTTCAGCGGCCGAAATCTGATTGGCTCCGGGTGTGATCGTCACTGCAATGTTGCATTCGGTTGCCGCCGAGACATCAATGGCATCGTATCCTACGCCAAAACGTGCAATCACTTTGAGGCTGCTCGACTGAAGTACGTCGGCAGACAGTGGCTCCACGCCTGCAAGCATTGCATCAATGCCCTGAAGGTGCGTTTTCAATCGCTGCTGGTCATACAGATCGATCCCCTCGGGTGGATAAACGATCTCAAAACCGCCTGCCACAAGAACGTCCTGGCAAGGCTCATGGCGACGAATCAATTCGATCGGTGTGATAAGAACGCGAGGCAAGACGTTATGCTCCACAAGAGAACAAAGACGAAAAATTCAACAGCGTCACTCCATTTGAAAATTTATGCGTCGTTGCCAGAGACGTCGCATGAATCAAGGAATGCCAAAAATTCAGAGTATTACTTTGGCATGGGTAGAACGATTGTGGCATCCTCGGCAAAGGAAGCTTCCCCAGTCTTGCCGTTGATGCGGTAGACAATTTTCAACTGCTTGACGCTGCCTGGGATCGGATCGCCACCAAAGTTGGTGTTATAGCTTGCCGATGCAAAGGTGATCAGTGGCAGATTGCCAGCCTGTTTTTGAAGAATGCTAGTCACATCTTTTTGCGTGGCACCAGCGCCATATTCAGCCTTGACGATTTCGAGTTTGACATGATCAAGCCCGGCTGTGGCCAGAAGTGCTTTCAGATCGAGTCCCTTTCCGTCGAGCTTTTGTGCAATTGCCAAGGTGGCTGCAGTGGCATCTTCCTTGAGTTCCGGAATTTTCATCGCGGCGATGGAGAGCGCGAGCGATTCGGAACTCGGATAGCGTTTCAGCACTTCCAGCACCATTTTTTTCTCAGCAGGCTGACGCGAGGCCTCAAACGCCTTGCGACACATTTCGTTTCGCTCTGCTTCAGGTAGGACAAACTGTCTGGCAATACGAATATAACCGCGTAGCGCCCGAACCTGATATTGAGCCAGATCTGTCGAATGGGCTAAATCAAGAAGCACCGGTGCTGCATCCTGGGTCATCCATTCGCCGAGCAAACGAGTGCTGGTGTCTTGAAGCTTTGGTTCAGCAGTTTTTGCCGCAAGACCGATCGTTGCCAGAGCTTTGGTACCACCAACGGCACCAAGAATTTCTAGGAGAGTGACCTTTGTCGGTATGGATGAAGTTTTTTCGACGGCCTGAGCAAGCAACGCTGCACACGCCTCCCGGTCTGGCATGCGAACGCTCGCCGCCTTGAGTGCACCGTGAGCAACCAAGGTTTCTTCGGGATTCGATGTATCGGTTGGTGAAACAACCTGCGAAATCAGCACCGGAAGATCCTTGAGCGTGACGGTTTCTCCAAGGGCGACAAGTGCGGCACTGCGCACGGCTTTTTCTGAATGCTTGAGTGCCTTTAAAAGTGCAGGGGTGGCTTCAATGCGTCTTTGGCCAATGATCTCAATGAGCAGTGGATAGGCTCCTGCTTTGGCTTGGGGCAAAAGTGAAACAATCTGGGCATTCACTTTTTCTCCGGAAAGATCGGCGAGCGTTCCCTTGGCGGCTTGCGACAAACTTGTGTCGGGTTCGATCGCAGTTGCAAGCAGTACCGAAAGGCACGACGCATCTCCCACTCGTCCAAGTGCGGTGATCGCCGCAAGTCGTACCGTAGGAGGGCCCTGTTCAGCAGCTTTCAACACCGCCGACACAATGACAGTTTTTGGACGATCTGCCATGGCACACACGATCAACGCCGCTTTCTCGGCGTTCGCTCGATTCAATTCAGCTGCAAGGAGCGTGTCAATTTCTGTGCCAGGAAACTCTCTCGAAACAGTCAGCGCAAGTTGAAATAATTTCTTATCAGAGCTCTGTAAGATCTCACCCAACAACTTAAGCCCCGCTTGTTGACGCGCGAGAATCGCTCCTCGAGTTGCTTCGAGAACTCGCTGCTTGGGAACTTCTGATGTGCGAACCGCATCATAAAGTTCAGCCGCTTCTGCAGATTTTCCATCGGCGTGCAATCGCTCAGCGCAGAGAATGCAGCCTTCTGCAACCGAAGAACGAACGGCTCCTTGTGCAGAAGAGAGAGACTGTCGAAGAGGCTTTGCGGCCGCTTGAGTGCCGATGCGGCCAAGTGCAACTGCGGCTGCTGATGCGACCTCGGGATCTTTATCCTGAAGATACTTTGTGAGAATTTCGATCGACGCCGCATCCCGGCGTACACCGATTGAGTTGAGCGTGCCGACGAGAAGCTTCCCGCTGAGCGATGCACAGGCCCGGCGCAGCTCATCAACAGACTCCGAACCTGGAATTGCCTCGAGTGCGATTCTCGCCCACGAAGAAAGCTGGATATTAGGAAGCAACTTTCCTAGATCGGCCACCGACGCACTACTTCCGTCGACCGCTAATTGCTTGCACGCGAGTGCCTTTTCCGCTGCCGGAGCATCGCTGCGAAGAATTGCGATGAGTGCTTTTTCTTTTTCAGGCGAGACACCAAAGGTGGTGTCTGCTGCGAATGACGCCGAGGATGCCAAAAGGCATACCGCACAAAGAATGGATCGAGCAAGGTCACGGATTGGAAACATAGTTTTGGTCCAAAGGTGAAATAACGGTGTTCAAGTGATTGTGATGAAAAGTACGAGAGCGCTGAGTGAAATCTTTTAAGAACAGGAGGGAGACTTTTTGAGCGAAAAAGTTTAGAGCCGCCACGGTTCACGCAATGCCTCGGATCGCAGGCGGTTGGCTGGTTCGTCATTGAGAAACATGTTGGTCTTGTTGTCGTACTTCACTTGACGCCCCAAGAAGAGCGCAATATTGGCCGCATGGCAGGCGATATGCGCATTGCAGGCAGCCTCGGCATTTCCCTTTGTGAGGCTGCGGGTTTTCACGCAGTCAAGAAAGTCGCGAACGTGATAGGTCGCCGGGTAGCCATCGATTTCGGCAACTGTTCTACCGGCAAGTAATCCTGGTGAACTCAGCACGATTTTGCCACTATCACCAGCTTCGACCCAGCCAGATTCACCTTCGAATCGTACTGGGCAAGAACCCAGAGGAATCCAGCCGGTTTCTCGGAAGATCAGTTCGGTACCATTTTCATAACGGGCAACGAGTTGTCCATCCTTTGGCGGGTTGTATTCAACAGGTGGAGGACAATCTCCAACAGCCCACTGGCACAAATCAACGCAGTGTGAACCCCATTCAAGAACGCCACCACCGACCATGCCGCCACCTTTTTCGAAATTAAATCCATCAAGTTGCTTGGCGTTGAATGGTCTCCACGCAGCTGGTCCAAGATACATGTCCCAGTCGACACTCTCTTTATTAGGTTCGTCTTGGGGCACTAGCCAGCCGCTCATCATGGCTTGCATGCCGGCTGGATGCGCGAAAACCTTCTGAAGTTTTCCGAGTTTTCCTGTCCTGGCCAACTCGCAGGCAAATGCAAAGTGAGGAAGGTTTCGTCTTTGAGTGCCTGCCTGAAAAACACGGCCGGTGCGGCGCATCGTTTCGGCCAAAATCAGACTTTGATCAATGTTTTTTGTAACTGGTTTTTCACAGTACATATCCTTGCCGGCCTTCGCTGCGGCCATCGCCGCGGTTGCATGCCAGTTGGGACCGGTGGCGATTAACACCGCATCAATGTCGGGACGATCAAGCAGTTCGCGAAAATCGCGATAGGTCGCACAATTTCCATTTCCATATTTTTCGTCAGCGATTTTTTTGATCGCAATCCGCTTTGCTTCCTTGATGTCACAGACGGCTATAAATTGAACATCTTTTTGTTCGAGGAAGCAGCCTAGGTCGTATGTTCCTCGGTTTCCGATTCCAATGCCGCCAACCACAATCCGCTCGCTCGGGGCAATGGCTCCATCAAGACCCAAGGCCGAACTCGGAATAATAGTCGGCGCGATCGCTGCAGCACTGCCTACTGCAAGTGCAGTTTTCAGAAACTGTCGACGAGGAACATTGGTTTTGTTGTGTCTCATGACTTTTCTCCTGAACGTGATAGTTGTCTGACGCCTGTCGAAGGCACTCGTATCAAAATCGTCCCTAAGACTATAAACCGACGAAGGGTTGGGAGCATACTCCTGCGAAAAGCTGCGTTCCACGGTCGTCTTGCCATCGGCTCAAAATCGCATCGTTTTCTGCCCAGAGAGTATTACTGGTGACCATTGCTTTGGGCGGATCCAGACAAAATTGTCGGGCACCCAACCTGTTGTGGCTCAATTCGGGAAGGTGAGAGAACAACGACGACTCTTTGTCCATCGGTGTAGTAGGGATCGCCAGTGAGGTTGTATTTCGGTGCATCTTCAAGACAGATTCCAGCGCCGTCGACATAGCCTACGGCCTCGACACGCTTTGCTCGTAGCAAATCTTCAAGCACGTAATCGCGCGATTCATCGACATTGGGATCGACTCGATGGGTTGTGAGATTCCAAGCCCTCAAGGTAAAGCGAATGCCGATGTCCCGACTGACTTGTCCCACCCAGACTTCTTTGTCGGAAAAGCGGAGAGGTGTCAGCCAGAGTCGAAGGTGCAATCGCTCGTTGATAGAACTTCGAATTCGCTGCAGCGCGACATCCTGACCGCGGCCAAAGAGATACAGCGGACTGACCGGTGAGTAGCGGTATTCTTGACCGAGGAGAAACGAACGAAAAGTTTTCCAGCAGGTACCAAAAGTGATCGACTCGCATTCGTCCCATCGAGCAGCAAAAGCACTTAACAGGGTTTCGAAATTGCCGATGATCACCAAATTCACAGGATCCCCATGCCGCACATGGCTGACGCTTGCGTTTGTTGTGGCCGCAGGCATATCGACCAGATGCGTAACCAACTGTTTGTGATCGCAGCAAATAATCGGAGAAACGGGAGAACCTTCAGGAGCGATGAGCCTCGAATAGTCAGTCGACAGGCCGACAACAGGAATCAGAAATGTGATATTCACCGCCGGCGTACAAGGAGTCTGGGACAGTTCGCTGAGAAATGAACAGTCATCGTCTTTCGATATGCCAAGAGTGGTATAGAGACACGCTCGCACAGTTTTATTTCCTGCATCAAGAGTTGTGTAGACAAATCCTTCAACGGTTTTCCCCGGTGGAATTGGTCGCAGTGGAAATCCCAACGTATCGAAGCAGCGATCCATCCGGGTGTTCGCGCGAGATGCCGCAAACAACTTCAGCGGCAAGAAGATCAGCAGTGGCAGAAAATAAAAGGCGGCAATGCCAAATGCTGAAAGCTGTTTGAGAACCGAGAAATGATTGAGACTCGATGCTTCAAGCGGCGTGTAATACTGCGGATCGATGTCTAATGCAAATAATCGCAGCGGCACGTTGTGGCGATTGGTAATTCTCAAAAATACTGGCTGTATGCTTCGCCGGGCCATAGGAACGCCAAAAACCTGCCGGCTTTCCTTTGCCGATAACACTGCAGCGGTGATTTCTGCCAGCGGCGTTGCCTTGGTCTGGCTGTCGCGCGCAAGAAAAGATCGCATCAAGGGCTGCGGTGCGTATCCGGTGGCGAAGATTCGTTCGAAAAATAGCCAGATGCGTAGAGTCATCGAAGATCTTTTTGCGGTGAGTTGCAAGGATTGCTTTCCAACGAATATACGACTCAAGCAACATCCATAATCGACGGCGAAGGGTTGTTGATGGCACGTACGATGTCTTGCAGGAAGCGTGCAGCAGGAGCTCCGTCGATCATGCGATGATCAAATGTCAGACTCAGCGTTATCTGATGGGTCGGGCAAATCTGCCCATCGTCCAGCACTGTCGGTTCGCGACGAATTGCACCGAGTCCTAGGATGGATGCTTCGGGAGCATTGATTATTGGCGTGAAACCATCCACGCCAAAGGCGCCGAGATTCGTGATTGTGAATACGCCTCCCCGCATTTCGTCTCGAGTGAGTTTTCCTTGACGGGCACGTTCGACTGCATCGCGCGACTGCCTTGCAATTTCCATGATCGTATGCCCAACAATATTTCGTAACACCGGCACGAGAAGGCCATCAGACGTGTCAACTGCCATGCCGATATGAATTTCATGATCGGGTGGTAGGACGATTGCATCCTCCTCGAGACGACCGGCGAGCAAACGGTGCTTCGCGAGAGCGTTGCCGACGAGTTTCGTAATGAAATCTTGATAGCTCGGAACCAATGCCGCATCGCTTACGGATTTAAACTGCTCGCGAAGGTTGACAAGATTGTCAGCATTTGCCTTTGAAAACAGCGTTACGGGAATCATATTCTGACGACTCGCGACCATTCGTTGTGCGATCACCCGGCGGCGATTGGACAGAATCATTCGCTCTGCCTGAAAGTTCGGCTCCGACGAGTGTTGGGCCAGCGCCGCCTGCACGTCGCGTTGTCGCACTTGTCCTTTGGATCCGCTTCCAGCCAACTGCGTCCAGTCGAGGTTGTGGTCTCTGGCAACTCTTTTTGCTCGCGGGCTGGCAACCGTCGAGGGTCGCGGTTGGACTACAGTGCGGGCAGCTTCGTCTGTGACTTGCTCGCCAGACGCTGGCTTTTGATCGTTTGCAGAAATCTCTGGTGCGACAGTCGTCGCTTGTGGCAAAGGGGTCGTGGTCAACGCAGAATCGGAAATCGATTCGCCTTCGGCTGCCAGGTATCCCAGGAGTTGTCCAACCGGCACAACGCTTCCTTCTTTTGGAGCATCGGGAGGAATCCGTAAAATTCCATCATCGAGCGATTCAATTTCTTGAAGCGCCTTCTCGCCCTCGAGTTCAAACAGTGCCTCTCCTCGTCGTACGAAATCACCGTCTCGCTTGAGCCAGCGAATAAAAATGCCTTCCTCCATCGACCAGCCGAGTCGAGGAACCGAAATTTCGTGTGCCATGATTTCTGACTACTCCTTGACGAGTGAACGAATCTCATCGGCAATTGCTGCTGCCGTCGGCACAACAGCCTGCTCGAGTGGTGGACTATACGGAGTCGGTGTAAAGACGCCTGTCAGTCGACGAATCGGAGCGTCGAGATCATCGAAACCAAAAGCGGCGACGTGTGCCGCGATTTCAGCAGCGAAGCCACAGGGTGCCGGTGGCTCATCAACGATCAGCAGGCGGCCCGTTTTGGCAACCGAGCGAAGAATTGTTTCTGTATCGAGTGGCGAGACGGTGCGAGGATCGATGAGCTCGACAGATATGCCGTCGCGATCGAGTTGATCGCAGACCGATAGTGCCAGATGCACCATTCGAGCAAGTGCCACAACGGTAATGCTCGTGCCGGATCGAACAATATTCGCTTGACCGAATTCAATTTCGTAGTCATCCGTCGGAACGTGGCACTTGGTTGTCAGAAGCTCACGGTGTTCAAGAAACATGACCGGATCATCACACCGCAGAGCGTAGGTAAAGAGTCCTTTGGCATCGAATGCGTTTGACGGCACAACCACTCGCAGGCCCGGCACTTGGCCATACATTGCGTAATAACTGCCAGAGTGGTGGGTTGCGGCAGAATGGCCGATGCCGATGCATCCACGGAGCACGATAGGCATTGTGAGACGACCGCTCGACATGTACTGAATTTTTGCAATCTGGTTTACGATTTCTCCAACCGAATCCAAAAGAAAGTCGGCAAACATAAAGTCGATCACCGGTCGACTGCCGGTCATGGCCGCCCCTCCGGCAAGTCCGACAAAACCTCGTTCGCAAATCGGCGTGTCGCACAGGCGGGTAGATCCATAAAGATCATAAAGACCTTTGGTCGTCATGAAGTTTCCACCGCGCTCCCCAATGCCTTCGCCCATAACAAAAATGCCAGGATTGATAGCCATTTCATGTTGAAGTGCCTCGTGTGTCGCTTGCGTGAAGGTGATTATTCTCACGTCAGATGGCACGGAGGGAATTGTCGCAGCGCGTACTGAAATCGCTCGAGGTGCACTGTAGATATTTGCTGAAGCGAGCGATGCTTCGGGCAATGGACTTGCTTCGGCGAAGAGCCGCGACTGTGTCACAAGCGATTGAATCTCAGACTCGATGTGGATGATCCGGGCTTCGTCGATGCCAAAGTCGCTGAGCATCCGAGATCGCAGCGATAGAATCGGACAACGTTTTTTCCACTGTTCAACCTGATCGCGAGTTCTATAGGAGAAGTCCCCCATTCCTTCGGCATGCGCGCGAGTGCGGTATGTTTTGCATTCAATTAAGGTTGCGCCATCACCGCTGCGGGCTCGTGTCACCGCCTCGCGAGCGACTTCTGCGACGGCCAGTACGTCGTTTCCATCGACTTCAAACCCGGGCAGGCCGTAGTTACTTGCGCGACGACCTACTTCTGGAATGCCGCTGGAGTAGGTAAACGGCACCTCTGTGGCAAATTGATTGTTTTCGCAGATAAAAAGAACTGGGAGTTTCCAGATGCTCGCCATGTTGAGCCCTTCATGGAACGCGCCATTGTTGACAGCGCCATCACCGAAGAACGCTACAGAGACTCGCCCTGTTTTGAGAAGTTTTGAACTGTATCCGCCTCCGCATGCCTGAAGAATGCAGGGGCCGACGATGCCGCTGGTGCCCATCATGCCGATCTCGGGCGAAAATAGATGCATCGACCCACCTCGTCCACGCGAGCAGCCAGTCGCTCGGCCAAAGAGTTCAGCCATCAGTTCTTGCGGAGGCATTCCTTTTGCCAGAGCATGGCCGTGTCCGCGATGGGTACTGAAGATTGAATCGTCTCGATTCAGAAATGCACAGACTCCTGTTGAGATTGCTTCCTGACCGACGTAGGTATGGCATGCTCCGAAAATGAGTCCTTGCTGATGGCAACGAGCCAATTCCTCTTCCGTAAGACGGATGATGAGCATGGTGCGATAGAGGGCAAGCAGTTCGGATGCGTCCATAGAATATTCCGATTTGTAGAAATCAATCTGTGAAGGTGAAAAAACTGAAAACTTGTTTTGCCGGCATGAGGCTAAAGAAAAACTATTGCAAGGGAGGGGATGCTGCATGCCGCATTGTCGCGCCAGCATTGGCTGCAAGATTGCCACCATCCATGGCAATGATGGCTCCGGTAATCCAGCTCGATGCATCTGACGCCAGCAGCACGACAAGCCCCTGAATGTCATTGGGCTGACCGAGTCGCCCGCGGGGAATACCGCGCAACCACTGCTCCTCGAGTGACGGATCGGCCATCATGCGCTTGAGAAGACCGGGATTGACAACCTGTGCCGGCAAAATCGAGTTGACTCGCACACCGTGCCCCGACCATTCGGTGCTGAGTTCGCGAGTCATCTGCACAACTGCTCCCATCGCCATGCTGTAGGCAATGTGGCCGCGGCCAAGCGATGAAACACTGGCAAGTGACCCAATATTGAGAATGCTTCCTCGACCAGCGGAAAGCATTCGGCGTCCCGCTTCCTGACACATAATAAATCGACCAAACACAAGGTTGTCAAAAACCTGGTGCACTTTTTCAAGAGAAATGTCCTCGGGATTTCCGAGCAGACCTTCGCCGGCAAAATTCCCCAGAAAATCAATCCTTCCAAACTCCGTATCGAGTGTTGCAAACATCTTTCGAATGGCTTCAGGTTCAGAGACATTGCAGGAAACAGCAACGGCTCGCCTGCCAATGGCACAAATAGCATCGGCAGTTTCACGAAGCCCTTCGGCATTGATGTCGCATATCAAGAGATCTGCACCATGCTCCGCTAAAGCCAGCGACGCAGCGCGCCCCATGCCGCTGGCCGCACCCGAGACGAGTGCGACAGTGCCAGTAAGATCAAACAGAGACATCAGAGAAATCCTCATCGCGAGTGACGGCCTGGCTATTGTGCCCACCAGTGCATCAGCGCTGGCCATTGTTTTTCGAAAAATACAAGGAGTGCGAGACCGAGATAAAAAATTGCACAGCATCCAACCCCGAGTGTTTGGTACCAGCGGGGACGAAGCTCTCGGGGCAAAAGCGTGTGGTTGATCCAGAGAAGCTGAATCGACGTGATGCCGATGGCGAGGTTGTTGAGGTTCGCGATGACGATGGTCATTAGTTTCGGAGTACCGTAAGTGCTAAAGAGGTAGGCGCAGACAAGGGACCAAAGCACATAGCTTGCGAGAATCCCATAGTAGATTTTTTTTACGTCGCGAGGACGAAAAGAATCACGAACGCGTTGATGAGAAGTCCAGATGGCATCTGTCCATCGACGACTGAAGTCATCGATGATCGACATCTGGCTCGGTAGCATTACCGCGATACCGGCAAAAAGAGCAGTGATCCAGAGAAGTTTTGTGACTGCAGGAGCCAGACCCGGCGCCAATCGCATTCCGTCTGCAGTAATAATTGCCGCAGACCATGCAAGACCGCTTTCCTGAAGAGTGGAGTAGGGGGCGAATCTGATCGACATCAACGCCGGAAGCGCCATGCCCATAAAACAACCCGGCCCCCAAATATAGATCTGATCCGTCAGAATGTATCGCCACCAACCACGCCAGCGCCGGAGGTTGTCAGCGTTTATGGGAAAGACTGTGCCGACGTGGCTCAAAGTTACGTGAGTGCCGCCGACGGCACTGCCAATGGCCCCAACGAGACTCCCCATTCCCCAGCCTTTGTCGCGTACAAAATTGCTGTAGGTTGAATTCGATAATCCACCGCCGCCAGCATAGCCAGCAAAGGCACCGAGCACAGCGATATGCGCCATGGACACTGTTGGCCATTGTCCATACTCGTAGTAATAGCCAAACGCGTTGACGAGCGTTTCACCAGATTGGCCATCGGAAACGGGAACATTTCCAAACTTTACAAATCCACTGAAGATCTGCCACCACTGATACGGCTCGACAAAACAAATTCCGATGAACAGACAAAAGCCCAGTACGAACAATACTTTCGCGGCCATCACCGTCTGCAGCATGTTGTAGACTTTTCCTCCAACAAGAATCGGAAGTGCCACTGCCAGAAGGCATGCATAGGCCAGGCCGATCACAAGCCACTTATCGTCAGCGGTTGGTGGTCGCCCTAACACCAGCGAAGCGATGATCGCCGCACCGTGAGTTGAGAGTCCTGGAATCAGGGCACTGCCATTGAGCAGCAACATGAACCCCATCCAAAGACCAGGCCCCGGTCGCATGCGCATGAAACCGGTAAAGACTGGCTCGCCGCAGTAGAGTGCGTAGCGGCCACACTCGAGGTTGTAAAAGACTTGCAGCACGATTGCGACCGTCGCAATCCACATGAGTCCACCGCCATATTTCGCAGTGATTTCTGGACCAAAAAGCCATTCGCCGCCGCCGATCTGAATTCCCATCATGACGATGCCTGGACCGATAAAACTTTTCCAGTTTTTCCATGAAAGGGGCTTCGGTTCAGGAAGGTCAGCGGTATTCCAGGTGGGAATGGGGGAGATTGGTGGAAGCATGATTGATTGATTCGTACGACGGATGATCCCTGAAGAGTCAGTGACGTGAGGCTTTCTACAAAGTCATTCCAAAACAATTGCTCTGCCGGGACCACCGTGGCAGTCGCGAACCTTGATAGCCGCAAAGAGAAAATATCCTGTCGGTGAAATGTTTCCGAAGTTCTGTAAGAACTCGACGCCGACCATCTCGCGGCTTCCAAGTGCCCAGTAGGTCATAAGAGCCCGTTTGGGATCGACACCGCCAAGATCGGGAGCATCGGTAGCGATACAACGAATTCCTTTGCTCTTGAGATAGACAATGGCCTCAGGGCCCGGAGCTGGCCAGCCTTCGCTGGTGCCACGAAGAGGATCCAGCCAAACGCCCTTCTCGTTGGGCAGCGGTCTGTAATGTCTGTCGAGATGGCCTGTATAAAAAAGAACAATATCTGTGGGATTGAGAGGACCGTGCTCTTTTTCGTAGCCCTCGATATGAGTCCGAAGAATTTCTGGTGACGCCGGCCATGATGCTTGACGAGTGCTACCGACGAGCGAACGAACGTCAATGACTCTTGCCGGTCCGCAGGTCCATTGAAGCGGAACTTTTTCTGTGGTCATCGAACTTGTGCCGCGCGGCCCATAGTTTTTTTCGTATTCGATCAGCCATCCGCGTACCTCCGGGGAATGTATTGGAGGTGTTCCTTCAAGAGGAAGTGAATACGAAGGTGGAACCAGATGGCTTCCTGCCATCGAATCCATCAGATGCGCGTGGTGCCAAAGATCGAGATACTCCGAGTACAGAAAATCAATTTTGAGATAGACCTGCCGATGCTGTCCGGTTGCGATGCCTGGAGACGTGATCGGCATTTGTGTTCCAAGCGTTGGCGAGAGGTCGAGTGCCCGCTTGTTTTTGGCCGCATCGATGAGCCGCTTTGGTAATTCACCACCAACAATTGAGAACGCTCGTCCTTCGCCATAGGGAGCCCCTTGATGTTTTGGGCCGAGCATGCAGGTGAAGGCTCCCGTTGGCGGCAGGGCTTTATAATTTGTGGCACTTTCCGTCCAGATCATGCCGTGTTTGAGACCCGCATAGTGCGTTGGTTCGGCGAGATCCGGTAGCGGCCCCATGCTCGCACTGTCGGTTCCAAGAGTCATCACACCGCGCGACGCTAGAAATTCCATGCAATCTGGATTTGGGTCTGGAAACCCCGGGGCTTTGCGATCGAGTGCATCGGCGATAAATCGACTTCCTTCAGGAAACGGTCTGTAATAGAGATCCGAATAATCGCTCCGAAAAAGTACCACATCCCCTTGTCGCAAGCGTCGATTGCGCTTTTCAAACTCCATCACACGCTCTGGCGTCACCAGCGGGCTGACACCCTTGGGAGCCTTGTCGAGCAGATCGCACACATCGATTACGCAGGCCTCGCCCCCAAACTGCCACGGCTCGATCGTGTCGGTGTAAGCCAGCCCCAAAGGCCCCGACTTCTCTCGCATGAGTTCGGGACGAGCAACGGAGTGTGGTGGCACGTCGAGTTGCGTTCCGGTGTTTCCATCAATCAACAGTACGTCAACATTGTATGCAGAATCTGGACCAATCGTGCGTTGATGCGTGATCTGAAACCTTGGAAATGGAGCCGATGGCCAGGTGCATGGATACTCTGGAGCGATGATTAACGAGTGGTCAACAAAAGTAGATTCACTCGATCCGATCACCGCTGAGGGCTGTGTCGTGGTCTCTAAGGCGCTGAGATGTTGGATCAGAAGGATGCCAATCATCACAGCCACACATGCCGAGTAGCATCGTAAAAAAAAAGAATCTCTTCTACTCATAGGTACGTTCCCCAAAAGGTCCAATAACAATCATTGCGACGCTTGCCCTTCAAAAGGAGAAGAGAGTCCGACGGTCTTGGCTGCATTTGATAATGTGGCAACGACATCTGCAGGGAGTGCGATTCCGTCGGTATGCGCTTGCCGATAGAGTTGCCATTCGCGTTCGCCAGGGAGGAGAACCCGCTCGATACCTTCTGCAGTTGCGGCAGCATGGATCTCATCAATCAGAGTTCCCAGACGTTTATAAAACTGCTCGATTGGAACGATGGCTGCAATATCAATCGCGATGAACGAAGCGTTGTGGTGGCTTGGAACAGTGGCATCATCAAACATCCAGCTTCCAACCTGCCAGGTCGAATGCCCGCCGGGTAGAATGGCCGAAAGAATTTCGCACCACAGTCCGAAGGCATAGCCCTTGTGTCCTGCCATCGGCGCCAGCGATGCAGCCTGAGGATAGAGGCTGCCGTCAGAAGTGGGTTGGCCGTTATGATCGATCAACCAAGAGGGTGGAATCGGTTCTCCTCTTTGAATCGCGGCATAGACCTTGCCTCCGGCAACTGCTGCGGTTGCCATGTCAAGCAGGATTGGATCACCGTTGCCAACGGGAATTCCATAGGCAATAGGATTGCTTCCAAGCACTGCTCTTCGCGAGCCAGGGGCAGCGACACTCGGAATATCATTTCCGGTGACAAGTCCGATCAAGCCTTCGCGAGCGGCCAAGGCTGCGTAGTATCCTGCGGCGCCGATGTGACCAGTATGACGAAGAGCAACGTAAGCGATTCCAACGTGATGGGCTTTTTTTATGGCTGTCTGCATGGCAAAGACGCTGCCCACTTGTCCCAGTGCGTTTTGGCCGTCGATGAGTGCAAAACCGAGCCCCTCTCGTTCAATGCAAGGACGAGCTGTTGGCCGATAGCCGCCCGCTTTGAGTTTGTTGAGATAGCCGGCGAGCAATTTTGTGCCGTGTGTAAAAACCCCCATCGCATCAGTGGTGACGAGTGCATCAGAAGCGATTGCGGAATCCGAGGAATTCATTCCCACTCGCAGAAAGGCAGAGCAGCAAAACTCAGAAAGTTTTTGGGGTGAAATTCGGAAATGTTCGCAGGTGGTCATCGTAGATTACGTCTCTCGCACGGTGTAGCCGAGAGATCGAAGACTCGCGGCGAGAGTTGCTCGATGCGATGCCTCGAGTGGAAGAATCGGCGGGCAGGGGTCACCCACAGGCGGCCCGATCATGTTGAGAGCTGCCTTCATCACGCCCAACCAGTGCGCACCGTCACCTTTGGAGTGATAGGCACTAAATTGAAGCCGCATCAGTGGCCCGAGTTGCTTCCAGAGAGTGCGAGCTTCGTGTAAATCACCGCGCACACGAACCGCTTCGTAGAATCGCTTTGCAACAGCAGGCACCATGCTAGGAATCCCGGAAATCCATCCGTGTGCGCCGTGGCAAAGTCCTTCGAAGGCGACCGTGTCGATGCCCGCGTAGACGAAAAGACGACCGTCTGTGGCTTGAAGCAGTTCGCAGATGCGATCGGGTTCTGGGTTTGACATCTTCACGCCGCCGATTGCTCCCTCAGAAAAAAGTGCAACAAGATGCTCGGTCTTCAGATCGATCCCCGTGAGTGGAATATTGTGGTAGAGAATGATCGGAATCGAAACCGCCTCGGCCACGCGGCGATAGTGATCCATCACCTGACTTGGCGTGGGGGCCATATAGTAGGGAGGCACGATCAAAAGCGCATCCGCGCCAGCCTTTTCGGCATGCCGTGACAGCTCAACGGTGAGCTTTGTGGAGATATGATGCGTTCCGGCTACCATCGGGACCCGGCCTGCATTTGCCTCCAGAGCAGCCTCGAGCACACGCTTTCGATCATCGACTTCAAGTGAAGAAAACTCTCCGGAACTTCCGAGCGGCGAAAGTGCGTCGGCCCCTTCGCGAATCAGCCAATCAATGTGTGCGGGCAACTGTTGAAATGCAACGCTTCCGTCAGAATGAAAGGGAGTAATGCTTGAAGCGCACACGCCGCGAAAAAGTGGTTTGGTCATGCAAGGACTCCTGAAAATATCTCTCACTCGTGCGTCAATTCGTCGTCTGAAAACAGCCTTGTGTTCAGGTGCTCTTTCCGACCCCATTTACAATATTCGGGAGCGGTTCTCCTCGCAGGGCCATCGCCGCAATCGTCGCTGCTGTTTCCCGTAATGTGCGAACTGCTCGCACACTGCACGAAGCAATGTGTGAGGCGAAAATGACGTTTTCCATCTGCAACATTGGATGGTCAGACGGAATTGGTTCTGGTGTGAAAACGTCGAGAGCCGCCGCCGAAAGATGTTTTTTGAGTAGAGCTTCGCACAAGGCATCGGAATCGATCAGGTCTCCGCGAGCAACATTGATCAGGATCGCACCTTGCTTCATAGCAGAGAGTGAATCACGATTGATCATTCCACGAGTCTGGGGCATTGAAGGACAGTGCAACGAAATCAAATCTGATTCAGCAAACAATTGATCCATACGAACGCTGTGGCAACCTGATTTCTCGACGGCCGCATCGGTGACAGCAGGATCGTGTACGAGTACGCGACAGTGAAACGGTTGCAGCCGAGCCGCCACTTCGCGACCAATCCTTCCGAAACCAACAAGGCCGACCGTCAGATCGCGAAGAGTTCGCATCTGCTCGAGCGGCGTGGCCAATCCCCAACGTCCTTCGCGAACCGCATGGCAGTTGCTCAAGACCTGCCGAGTGGTTGCGAGCATGAAAGCGAGAGTCTGGTCGGCGACTTCATCAATGCAATAATCGGGAACATTGCAGACGGGAATCCCTCTTGCTTTTGCCGCGAGAAGGTCGACGTTGTCTACGCCGATGCCGTATCGCACGATCACCCGCGCTCGCTGCATGCTCTGGATTACGTCAGCGGTAAGTGGTGCAAACTGCGTAATCACCGCATCGGCGTCGGCAAGGAGCTCTGACAACTGTTGTGCGGAATGTTTTTCTTTCCACGCGGCAATCTGGTGTCCCTGGGGGCACAGAATGCCTTCCTCAACGTCGAGGTTTGGGAATGAGTAATCGGTGATTGCAACTTTCATGTCAGATCACTGCTTTCTTTCCCCGTGTAAAAGGTCTTGATGCGTCCTAAAAACTGGACGTAATAAAGATTGTCTGATAATCTAATGAACGCACGAGCACTTGGCAACTCACTCCATGTGAGAAACTTTTGTGAGAGGATTTGGTTGGTACGGAAGGTCTATTCAATGCCTCTTGTAAAACAGATGAACGTGATTGGCCGTCCAAAGCTGCGCACGATTGTGGCCGATCGGCTAAAGACATTTATTGTCAAACACAATCTTCAATCGGGCGATCGTTTGCCGACAGAAACAGAGCTTGCAAAAAAGTTCGGGGTGAGTCGGCTGAGTTTGCGTGAAGCCACCAAGTCGTTTGAGTTTCTGGGGATTCTTGAATCGAAGCCGGGCCGCGGTCTGACCGTTGGCAGTGTGAATATGGAACGAGTCACCGAGTATCTCGGATTTCATCCGGCGTTGCACGGCATCTCACTGAGCGAATTAATTGACACTCGAGTGTTGATCGAAACGGGTGTTCTTGCACATGTTTCGCAGCGCATGAAACAGAATGATGTGCTCTACGATAAACTCAGCACAATCAATGAGAGTCTTCGTCAGGCCAGGAGTCTGGCCCGATGGATCGAACTCGATAGTGCGTTTCATCGTGAACTGATCTGTGCCAGCGGCCTTTCGCCCCTGATGGCGTTTACGGACGTGCTTGCTGTGTTTTTCAAGCGATTTCGAGAAAGCATTCAAAAAGCAGAGTGGTCGCAGGGAATTCAAAGTCATCAGCAGATCATCGAGTTCTTGAAGGCTGGCCGCGTGGTTGATGCGAAAAAGGAACTGCGATTTCATATCGAGAGTCATTCACAGCGAGTGAAAACGCCTACTCAGTATCGTGATCGCAAATAGACTTGTGGGGGAGACTGACCGTGATACAGAAAAAAAAGCTTCCTCTTCGCTGCCGAGTCTTTGGCGAGTCGAGTGCAACAACGACACTCTGTGCATGTCTGGTATGGGGCATGGCAAGTGTGTTGGCGGTGTTAGCAATAAGCCAACCCTCAGCACACGCTGGTGAAGGGGAAGATTTTTTCGAATCGCACATTCGTCCGGTACTTGCTGGAACCTGTTTTCGCTGTCACGGCACTGAAAAAACTGGAGGTGGTCTGCGCGTTGATTCGCTGGAATCGATTCTCAAGGGGGGAGATTCGGGGCCTGCGATCGTGATTGGAAAACCGTTGGAAAGCCTGCTGTTAAAGGCTGTTCGACGACAGTCCGACGTTTCCGCGATGCCTCCAGAAATCGACAAGGCGCTGCGAGTCGATCAGGTGAATGCGTTTTCCAAATGGATTGAGGAGGGAGCGGTCTGGCCCGCATCGACCGTTGCGTTTGAAACGACCAAACATTGGGCGTTTCAAGTCATTAGCGATCCGGAGCTTCCTGAGGTGAGAGATGCCACATGGGGAAAAAAGAGTATCGATGCGTTTATCCAGGACAGGCGAGAAAAATTAGGTGTTCGGCCTTTTCCTGCAGCCGATCCGCTCACGCTGATTCGTCGCGCAACATTTGATCTCACTGGCTTTCCTTGCACACCCAATGAAATTCAGGCGTTTCAAAATGATAAATCTCCGCGTGCATTCGAAACGGTGATCGATCGTTTGCTCGCTTCGAATGCGTATGGTGAGCGATGGGGAAGGCACTGGCTCGATGTGGTGCGTTATGCCGATACGGCCGGGGAGACTGCGGACTATCCGATACCACTGGCGTGGCGGTATAGAAACTATGTCATCGACGCATTCAACGCCGACAAACCGTACGACGAGTTTCTCCGAGAACAGATTGCCGGTGACATTCTGGCCGATCGAGGCCCTCGTGAAAAATATGCCGAACGGGTCATTGCGACAGGGTATCTCGCGATTTCACGCCGATTCGGTTTCGACTCAGAGAATTATCATCACCTCACGATTCAGGACACAATCGATACGTTGGGTCAATCAGTTCTGGGTTTAAGCATCGGCTGTGCAAGGTGTCATGATCACAAATTCGATGCGATCACGATGTCCGATTATTATGGTTTGTACGGCATTTTTGACAGCAGCCGGTATGCATTTCCAGGCTCAGAGCAAAAACAAAAACTGCGAGCGATGCTCCCACTCGTGCCGCAGTCAGAATCGCTTTCACTGTGGCGGGCATTCGATGTAAAAGTTGCCATGCTTGCCAGTGCTCTTGAAACACAGAAGCAACCTGTTCCAGCCGCATTGCTGCGTTCGCTCCATGACTGCGACGGCGATTTCGAGATGCAAGCGGTAGCGGCAGGCGGCAGCAATGGAGTGCTTGTTCCACCATGGCTTTCCCGAGGAACAATTGCAGTCACGAACGCGGCACAAAGTCCGTTTAAAAATTTCTATTCACGAGGAAAAGTTGGTGTACACATTCCCGCCGGCACAGGTGAATACACAATAGCGCAGGCGATTTATCCACGCCGAAGTGATGCAAACTGCGAGAAAGTCTTTGGGAATTTTGATTTTCGCGTTGCTGCCCCGAATGCAGAGGAAAAAGGAATTCATCGCGTGTGGATTGGAGGCATGCCGTCGATGCCCGCATTTGAGCTGCTCATTTCGTCAGAGTCTCTCTCTCTGCGAACGGGTGAAAGAGTTGAGAATCTAGGAACGCTCGCGCCAAACCAGTGGCATACCATCACGTTTCAGATCGACCTCAAACGCCGGACTGTTTCTTGCACATTCGGAGTGCCTGGAAATACTACAGATTTTCCCGAGAGACCACTTTCGCCAGACTACAACGGTGTGATTGAATTTGTTGCGATCGGCTCACCGGCTCAGACAGATACAAAAACCCCATCGCTTGAATGTGACAATTTTGGTCTGCAGGAGTCAGCGATTGGCAAGGTGACCACAGAATTGCCACAGTCGTCTGCTTTGTTGCCGGAGTTTCATTCCGAGTCGCTGCTCAAGGAACTTGCAACGATCACGGGCATCGATGGCGATTTTGAATTTCAGGTATCAGGAAAGGCTCCCGCTGCACCGTGGAATCCTGGTCCCAACAGTGTTGTAAAGCTTGCAACAACTTCGCAGAGTCCTTTTTCGAACCTCTTTCCGACAGGTGAGCTTGGCATTCACATGCCCAATCGAAGCGAGTACGACGGTTTTGGACTGGCGATACAGGATGGAAAGCCTGACGAACATGGCCGTCTGTTCATCACTTTTGACTTCCGCTGTGAGAATATCACAGCTGGCGGCAGTGGTTCGTGGCGATATTACATCGGTCATGGTCCGGGAAACTCTGCCGCCATCGAACTGTTTCTAAATGGTAATGAGTTTTTTCGTCGCAGTGCCGACACAAAAGAAAAAGTCTGTCCATTGATTGTTGGTGAGTGGTATCAGGTCTCTCTTACGTTTGATACCAAAGCAAAAACCTACACAGGTAGGCTTTCCTCCCAAACGTCATCGGTCGAATACAGCGGTCAGGCGGCGACTGGCTGGGATGGAACAATTGACTACACATTTATCGATAGCTACGGCCACATTCCGGGAGTGCGGCCTTCGCTCGACGCAGACAACTTCTCCATCTCATCCTCTGCGCGGCCGCTGCTCGATCTCACTGCGATTGAGGCGTTGCAAGCAGCCCGAATATCGTATCGTGAAAAGGCATCTGAAATGCGAAGGCAGATTGCTGCACGGGTAGAAAGCAATAAAAGTCGAACGCAGGAACTTAGCGCACTGCTGACCGATGGCCCCTTCGAAATGACGTATGGCATGGCTGAAGGCACGCCCCACAATGTTCGGATGCAGATGCGAGGTGAGCCGGATCAGCCCGGCATCGAAGTGCCACGAGGATTTATTCAGGCTCTTGGTGAGAGTCGGGTGATTGATGAGAGTTCTGGAAGCGGTCGGCTCGAACTTGCGCAGTGGCTTTCGGGATCAAAGAACCCACTCACGGCACGAGTTATGGTCAACCGAATTTGGCAATATCACTTTGGACGAGGGCTCGTTCAAACGCCGAATGACTTTGGTGTCCGCGGAAAACCACCAACGCATCCCGAGCTTCTGGATCACCTTGCAAACAAATTTATTCACAGTGGATGGAGCGTCAAAGCGATGCATCGTGAAATTATGTTGAGTGCGACGTACCAGCAGGCATCGAGAAGCGATGTGAGCGATGCGTTGTTGTCTGATCAATCAGCACACGATGCCACGGATGCCTACATCGGTTTCTCACGACGGCGATTGGATGCGGAAGAAATTCGCGACGCCATTCTCTTTGTCAGCGAACAACTCGATACGGAGCCTGCGAGAGAGCATCCTTTTCCAACGCCGATCAACTGGGGATTTACTCAGCATGGCCCGTTTAATGCCGTCTACGACCATAACAAACGCAGCATCTACCTCATGACTCAGAGGCTTAAACGCCATCCATTTCTCGCCCTTTTTGACGGTGCTGATCCCAACGCAACCACCGCTGATCGCCTCAACACAACCGTGCCGACACAGGCTCTCTTTTTTTTAAACGATCCGTTTGTTCATGAAAAAGCTGAAAAATGGGCCGCTCGTCTTGTGAGTCAATCATCCAAGGAAGGTGACTGGGTCGATCTGGTATGGCTTCACGCCATGGGGCACACTCCAAACGATGTCGAGCGGTCTGAGGCGACAGAATTTCTTGCTCTTTCTCGCGCCGAACTCGCTGGAACAAAACGAATACCGGCCGATCAATGTTCACTCGATTCATTGGCGGCCTACATTCGAACGCTTTTTGGAAGCAATGAATTTCTTCACGTAGACTGAGGGTCTTATGCGTTACAAATCTCAGTTTGATCAATCGCGTCGAGGCGTTTTGCGTTCGATGGTCGCTGGCTCGCTCCTCATGCCGGGGATTGTGTCGCACCTACTCTCACAGGATGCCAACGCAGAAAATGCGGACAATCCACTGGCTGTTCGTCCGACGCATTTTCCACCGAAGGCAAAGCGAGTTATTTTTCTCTACATGAGTGGCGGAGTTTCTCACGTCGATTCATGGGATCCCAAGCCAAAGCTCTTTGCCGACGCCGGAAAGACAGTCCCTATTCGAGAGTTTCAAGGCCGCAAGGGGGACTACAGCATGTTTCTCAAGCGACCGCAGTGGGAATTTTCTGCGCACGGGAAATGCGGCACTCATGTCAGTTCACTTTTTCCACATATGGCAAAGTGTGTTGACGATCTATGCGTTGTTCGATCAATGAAGTCGGACCACACCAACCACTACGAAGCAACGTTGGGAATTCATACCGGATCATTTACGTTTGCCAGGCCAAGTATCGGTTCGTGGGTGAGTTACGGTCTTGGTACGGAAAATCAAAATCTTCCATCGTTTGTTGTGATTGCACCGCAATCTCCTTACGCGGGCGGACAGGTCTGGGGGAGTGATTTTCTGCCTGGTGCACATCAGGGAACGCTGATGGTTCCCGGTGCTCAGCCAGTTTCAAATATTACGCGCCGCGCTGTCAGCGATCGGCTGCAACAATTAGAGCTTGGAACATTATCCAGAATGAATCAGCGGCATCTTGATTCTCGACGAGGTGATCCGCTGCTCACTGCGAGAATCAAATCTTTTGAGACAGCATTCGGTATGCAGGCGGAAATGCCCGAAGTGTTCGATCTCTCAAAGGAGACCGACGCAACGCTGAGTCTCTACGGATTAGAACGAGGAAGTACAAAGGGATTTGCATGGCAGTGCCTTATTGCTCGCCGGCTTGCCGAGCACGGAGTTCGTTTTGTCGAGCTGATTGATGTTGGATCATCGTCGAATTGGGATGCCCATGGCGACATGCTCACACACGCCCCGCTGGCGAAAAATGTAGATCAACCAATAGCCGGCCTGCTGTGCGACTTAAAGCAGCGGGGCATGCTGGATGATACGCTCGTTGTCTGGACCACTGAATTTGGTCGGACTCCCTTTAATGCTGCCGCCGGTGCCGCAGGACGCGAGCACCATCACTGGGTTTTTTCATCGTGGCTGGCAGGTGCAGGAGTAAAGCCTGGAATCACCTACGGCGAATCGGACGAGTACGGAATCGATGTAGCTCAGGATCCGGTTCACGTTCATGATTTTCATGCGACGATTCTGCATCTGCTTGGTCTGGATCACACAAAACTGACATATCGTCACACTGGCCGTGACTATCGACTGACCGACGTGCACGGTCGCGTGGTACACGAAATTCTGGCCTGACGCTATTTCTTCATTACGCATTTGACGCTAAAAAATAGAACGTCGACGAATGTAAAAGTGTTCTTGTTTTTACAAAGCAAGTGTTTGTCCTTGCAAACGCGTTGAACTCTTTACGGAAAGTTTCTTGGTGCCGCACCAAGCCTTGGGTCACAGTGAATACAAAAGAAGATCGGACATTCGCGAGCCACTACGCGTATTCGATCGTTCAGGCAGACGGTTTGTTCGATTTGGAACGCAAGGCGAATGAAGGTGATGCCGGCGATCTATTTTCGCAAGGGAAGAGCTTGTCCGATTCCGAACCTGATCAGCATCCAAATTCTCGCTGGTGGGATGGCAGCAAATCAGAACTCCACATCAGCAACATTCGCTTTCTTTCAGATCATAAGATATCTTTTTCGACGAAGCGGAGCGATCCATCGACTGAGAAAAACAAATAAGCCACGAGAAAATTTTGCGACGATGAGCGTGGTTGAAGGGTGCGTTTTGCGGCTGAAATCGTGATGAGAGTGTGGCCGTCGCGAGGCTTTGTTCAAGCTGTAAAGCCGGCGCGAAAGCCTGGAGTGTTTTTGAAAACATTTCAACGGCGAAAGTTCGCCAGCAGTCCCATCGACACGAGAAAGTTGTCGCGGGCAATTGATTTGCTATTCTAAAGAGCGAGGTGTCTCGTTTACAACAATCCACGTTTGCAAAAAGTAAAGTAAGCCATGAACATTCTGACGCGTTGCCTGTTGCCGGTCGTGATGGTGCTGATGTGGAGCGATGTCGCGACGCTGCCTGCCGCTGATCCCTTCGGCCCCTCGGTGACGGATCTTACACTTGAGCAGGCGGTCAAACTTGCCGGCACGCAAGGTGATCTGGAGCTCAGCCATCTCCGCGTCTTGCCGCCGCAGGTTGCTGCGATGCTCGCCCGTTCCACTGGCTCGATTCAGCTCAACGGTCTCGCGTCACTCTCGCCGGAGTCGGCCGCCGCCCTGTCGCAGCCAGACGCCTTCCTCGAGTTAGATGGTCTCACCGAACTGCCGCTCGACACCGCCCGGGCCCTCATCACCGTCACGAACCCGCGATCCCTCACGCTCCGGGGCCTGCAATCCATCAGCGACGAGGTTGCAGAGCTGATGGGGCAGCACAGCGGCTATCTGAGGCTGTCGGGCTTGGAGTCCGTCACCGACCGACAGATTGAACTGCTCACTGCACACCGGGGATTTCTTGGGCTCTCCGGCCTGCAGCAGCTTTCCGAACGGGCCGCCAAAGCGATCGGACAACACGAAGGGATTCTCGGGCTCAATGGTCTCACGTCGCTTTCGCCAGAGGCGGCGGTAGCCCTCGCACCGCACGCCCAGTTTATACGGATGGATGGTCTCAAGACGATCTCGGACGAGGTCGCCACGGCTCTCGCCCAACACAAAGGCCCGCTGGGGCTTCACGGGATCACCACGCTCTCCGACACCTCGGCCGAATCGCTGGCCCAACACAAGGGCACCCTCTATCTGATGGGACTGGAAACGCTCTCTGACCGGGCCGCCAAAGCGCTCAGGACCAACCCCGAGATCCGTCTTCCAGCGCGATTCGGTCTGCAGGCATCGACAAGCCTGCAGGCGACCGCTCCCGCCGATGCCCCGCCCGCTCCGCCTTCTGACCACCAGTCGCAGCGCACCAAGGAGCTCATCGCCGCCGGCCGGCCCATCGATGCCGGCAAACTGGAGATCGAGAGTCGCTTCCATCTGGCCAGAGGGATGTGGAGCTACGACGGCCTCGAGACGCTCAACGAGGCGTGGGCCGAGGAGGCTATCGACGAGGCCGAACGGGCCCGTCTCAATAGCGTTCGGGAGTTCAGCCCGGCCTGGTGGCGTGAAATGGAATATCGCTACGGCATGCATCCGCCTGTGCCGGAGAGCCATCAGGATTTCACCGTGGCGATTGGGCTCATCCGCACTCAGGCGAACGTCGTGGGCGGAAGCTCGCCCGGCATGGTCTCGAGTTGCCGTCTCTGCCATTCAACGATGCTTTTTACGAGTCCCGATCCCCGTAATCCCGAGCCGCGTTTTGCGGAGGGCATTCCAAACGCGTTTCTCGACTTCGAGCGATTCCATCAGAACGTCGCGACGAGCGGTGGAACGAGCCCTGGCTTCCTGTTTGCAAAAAACCTCCCCAGATTCTTCGTTGACTCCGCCGACTTCTTCGGAATCCTTGTGCCCGTGGTCCGGCCCGACGGGCTCAAGCCGAGCCTGCTCCGCTACGACAAGTTTTTCGTGGCCGACCACGGTAGCAGCTACACCAAGAAGATCGAGGGGCAGGTGCCGCTGATTCCGTTCCTCAAGCCCCTGCCCTGGACCAATTACAAATACAAGACTGCTGGCACAGAGGGTCAAGGACTCTATGTCGACGGCGGCTTTACCGGCAACGTCGCCGATGTGACCTATGCGATGGCGATCAGCCGCGACCACCTCGGCGCCGATTACGCCGATGCCCGTGAGGTGTTCGCGCATTGCGTTCCCGAGTATTTCAAATCGCTCACCACGCCTCGGTATCCGTTCATCGGCGACGTCAGTGAAGAGCAGGCCGACGCGGGGCACGCGGTCTTCGTGGAGACCTGTGCGCGTTGCCACGGTGACTTCAAAAAGACCGGATCGAAAACCTACGACCTCGTGAGCTTCCCCAACACGCTCGTGGACCAGGATGAGCTCGGCACCGATCCGCTGCGGATCACGGGAGTATTTGATATGGACGCCGAGGAGAAGAAGCGATTCCTGAGCGGCACTGTGACGTTGACGCACAAGTATGTTGCACCCCCCTTGGTGGGCATCTGGGCCCGCGGCCCCTATCTCCACAATGCGTCGGTGCCCACGGTCTACAATCTGCTCAAGTCTTCGAGCCGGCCGCGAAAATACTCCATGCGTCCGACCAGCACCGATCCAAATAACTACGATCAGGCCCGCATCGGTTGGAAGTTTGTTGACGAATCGGCCAAGAGCCACCAGCAGATTCTAGAGCAGATGGAACAGGAGCCATACGTGCGGATTTTTGATCCCGACTGGCGATCGCCGGAACAATGGGAAGCGCTTCGACAGTCGCTGGCCAACGTCAAGAGCGTGAAGGTCGACCCCACAAAGCCGGAGCTCTACACCGGCATGCTCAACACCGGCCACACCTTCGGCGACGATCTTTCGGAGGAGCAGCGACTGGCGGTGCTCGAGTTTCTCAAGTGCCTGTAGCCTGGGCCCGAACGGAAAAAAGGGGAGCAGGACCAATAGGAGTGTGCGGCTGAAAGACATCGACCATACGCTCGTATTGGTCGACATCTATTTTGAGTCACAATCAAAACGGGCATCATAGGCTTCAAACGTATTGTGTGATCATCGCCTGTCTTTTGATCAGCGTGTGGACAAGCCGCAAGCCGACGAAACGGACCTACGAGATGATTTGCTTTTGCTTCCTTGGCTTGGCCTGACTGCCACCGCGAGTCACCCACGACAAGTTATTCTGACAGTCGATTCTCTCTCCCCGCCGTCCCGCCCGCTCTTGCGTTTCACTACAGCGAATACAGCGAATGTCGTGCCGAACAGTATTGGGTCAGATCTCTTTTAAATCCCATGATGACCATTTTCGTTGATCCATCGCTCGAAGAAGCTCTTGGACGGGACGGACTCCGCGCCGAGTTTTTCGACTTTTCCGACCGCTCGCGGTGCGGAATACGACTCGACGAGGTGCGTTCACAGATTGCAAATGGGCGGTTCGTGTGGATCGATGTCGACAGTGCGGAGGCCGACGCAAAGACAATCATCGGTGCCCTGCCCGAAGACGTCGACAGAGGAGTCCACATCGGTGCCATCCTCGCGGTGCACTTGAACGTTAACGTCGAACATGTCTCCTCGCTGCACCGGTCAGAAAGCCTCCTGCACATGGTGCTCGTCAGCGCAGCGTCCCACGAAACGACACGCATCAGCCAGCGGCTCGACGTGGTGATCAGAGAGGGCCTACTCCTCACGATCCATCGCGGGCCGCACGAGGTCATCTCCGCTGTCCGTCGCGATTACGTGTCTGACTTCCAGCAGCACGCGACAACCCCGAGCTTTCTCATCTACGAGATTTGCAACCAGCATGTTGAGCAGTTTCTCGTCGCGGAGGGCCAGTTAGAAAAGGAGGTGGAGGAGACGCGCCTTGCGCTGCGGCAGGCCGCGGACGATAAGATGTTCAACCGGCTGGCGGAGATTTCTGACAGTCTGCTTGCGCTACGGAAGTTGATCGTGCCGGTGCGGCGCGTCTTAGAGGAACTCGTGTCGCGCAAGACCACGCTCATCAGCGAAGCGTCTCTTGGCTTTCTCGGCGTAATGATCGGCACGCTCGAACGGCTACTCGACGACATCGCATCGAACCGTGAAATTCTCGAATCCTCGCTACAATTTTCGATCACTGTCATGTCGCACCGTACGAGCCAAACAATGAATCGACTGGCAGTGGTCAGTACGATCTTCCTGCCGCTGACGTTCCTCTGCGGCGTGTATGGCATGAATTTCGACGTCATGCCGGAGACCCGCTGGGCCCACGGCTATACCTTTTTTTGGATACTCTCCGGCGTCGTCACGCTGACGCTGCTGTTTCTGCTTCGGCGAGCTCGACTCCTGTAGGAAAGTAGAGGGCGCCGAGCTCAACTCTGGCGTTTCAGGAGGCGTCTGGGAGTGGCGGGGTCAAAGTTGGTGTGAAGACTTTGTTTATCGAGCCATTGCTCACCTTAGGGAGAAGGGCTCCATCGAGAGCTTCTTTTGTATTGCTTCGAGACGAGTTGCTCCAACGCGCAGCGTTGGACACGCTGCTCGAGGCCAGCGGTGCTATTTCGATCGCTGGCGGGCCGCACTACACGATCCGGCCACACAGAGCCTTGGGCTATCGGCCGGCGCTTCCAAGTGTGGCAGCGCCGTTTGTTCGCATGGCGTTCGCCTCAGCCAACACACGGGGCTGGTCTATTTCTATTCGATAGAGGGCAAAATCCTCGCTGAATTACTGGCGTCATTCATGGAGGCAGGTCAGTCATCTCGGCCACTCGCTGTTGATGATAGGTTTCAGCGTCAGCGTTGCCAGATCAATGACCACATGGCGGATGTTCATGCGCCGATAGGTGTAGGTGATGTGGATGAGATCGTCGCTGGTTTGAATCACGGCGGGATAGCTGAACTCCTGCCTCGGTGTGCTCTCCAGCACGAGTGCGGCCTTCCAGATTTTGCCATCGTTGGAGACAGCGACATTCAGCGGCGAGCGATCACCTTTGGTTTGTCCGTCGCGGTTTCCGGTGTGATTATAGACGAGCACATGGCGGCCATCACGCAACGTTACTGCATCCGTGCCGGAGTTGTTGTTCGGCAAATCCATCAGGCTCATCTTGCCCCAGCTCAGACCGCCATCCTCGGACCAGATTTCAAACAAGCGCCCTTGCTGCGTGCGGCCCAGTGCCTGGAATCGATTGTTCGGATGAAACAGGATACTCGGCTGGATGGCTTGAATTTCGTGCCCGTCATTCACCGGCCCGATGCGATCCCATGACTTGCCGCCATTCGTGCTGCGCTCGAAATGCACGCGCCAGCAGCTGCCTTTCGGTGAAGGAATCTCGACGCTCGCCGGACTCAAAATGGAACCGTCTGCGAGCAGCACGGGTTTGTTTTTGATCGGCCCGTATAGCCCATTGTAAAGCCTGTCAGGCTTCGACCACGTCGCGCCGTCATCGGCAGATCGCTTCACATAAGCCCACCACTTGCCCGTCTTATAAAACAGCAGCAGCGGCCCATTCGGCACTTGAAACAACACCGGATTCAGGCAGTTCACACGCGGATCTTCCGTTTCCGCGCCGTTGGCGACTTCCACGGGTACCGACCACTTGCTATCTCGGTGATGTGACAACCAGATGCCCACATCCGGATGGCCCTCCTTCGTCCCGCCAAACCATGCCGCGACCAACCCGCTTGATGTCTCGACAATGGTGCTTGAATGACACTGCGAATGCGGCGCCGAATCGAAGATGAACTCCGTTTTGATAATGCCCGGCTGCTCGGCGAACGCCGAAACTGCCAACGTCAACCAGACACATGCGAAGGATAGTCTCATAGTGATCTTCAAATGGGATGATTATTTTCCCAGCTTGTAAATCTCGCTCGCTGCCAGCAGGAACGCTCCAGTGACGTACTCGTGGGTATTTTCCTGTTTAATCTCGGTCGGCCGGTCGCCGACGAGCTGGCCGTATTGCACCTGGCCTTCCGAACTCACCACACCAGTCAGTCCCCTCCATGCCTTGCGGACCACCGGCTCGAAAGTGATCCGGTCGAGGATGCCGCGGTTCATTCCCCAGGTAATCGCATAACAGAGAAATCCGGAGCCGCTGCTCTCGGGCATGGGAAAATGCGAGGGATCGTCCAGATTGCAACGCCACAGGCCATCGGACGGCTGACGATTGGAAACGGCGACCGCCATGGCCTTGAACTGTTCAACATACTGGCCGCGCGCCGGATCGTCCGTTGGTAGATACTCCAGCACGCGTACCAAGCCGCCCATCACCCAGCCATTGCCGCGCGACCAAAAAATCTTTTTCCCACCGGAGGACCGCTTGCCAATAAACGAGCGGTCCCGATAGAAGAGCGAGTCGTCCTTGTCGAAAAGTTCTTCCGACACGTCCGCCCAGAAGGGGTGCAGGTATGCGAGATATTTTCGGTCGCCGGTGGCTTGGGCGAGCATGGCCAGCGCGGGCGCGCCGTAGAGCGAGTCCGCGTACACCCCGCCTTTTCCGCGATACCAGATTTTAGCGCCGGCGGGCGAATTGGACGCCGGGGTCGCGAGCCATTGGATGGTGGGAGCAATCATGGCCGGGTCTTTTTTCTCCAAATACAATTCCACCCAGGTTTCAACACAAAACAGACGGTTGCCGCCCAGAATCCCCGGACTGACCTGCCAATGGTGTTGTTGACCCCAAGCCATGGCTTGGTCGAGGAAGCGTGGATCCCTGGTCGTCTTGTGAGCGGCCATGACGCCGGTGTACCAGGTGCCGCGCTCCCAGTTGCGATCCGTTTCCTTCACTCGCGGATGCGCCTTTTGCCAGTCATTGGTCAGGTGCATCAATTTGAGAACGGCTTCCGGTTGAAACACCGCGTCCACCGGCGGGGTTTCCGCTGAAACGGGAGCCGAAAACGCTGGTAGCCCGAGCATAACGGTGGCGAGAAACGCCCGCCCTTTTTCGAAGAAACACAAGAATGAGCGTATTCGACGGTTTCCGCCGTTTGTTACTTGTTGTGCCGCCGAGTATGACTTTCCGCTAATGTTCATGGCGTTAGAGTATCTTTTTCTAGGTGGACGATGATGGGCACGGCGTAGTTGATGCTACCCACGGGCCATCGGTCGCTCGTCCATCCATTGCGGAAGTGCCGCTGATCGGACGATCCTCTCCACTCCTCGGCAGGTTACTGCCGGGCACATCGCTGGAATGATCGCGACGCCGAGTGCCCAAGATCAACTGTTGCAACTCAATCATCACGCTTAGCAGCGCGGGGACGAATACCAGTGTCACCGCTGTGGAGATGAGCAAACCGCCGAGCAACACCGCGCCGATGCCGCGATACAGTTCACTGCCGGCACCCGGCGCGAGCACCAGGGGCAACAAACCAACCAGGCCGCCGATTGTAGTCATGAAGATCGGGCGAATACGTGTGCGCACGCTTTCAATCACCGCGTCGCCGATGCTCATGTGATCATCGTGAAAGTGAATCAGCGATTGCTCGACGATCAGAATCGGGTTATTCACGACGGTGCCGACCAGCATGATGAAGCCGAGCATCGTGAGCACATCGAGCGGCTGCAGCACCCACATGTTGAGTAACCACAGACCGGCGAAACCACCCACGGCACCGAGCGGCACCGTCATGATCACGACGAAGGGATAAACCCACGATTCAAACGTCGCAGCCATCAGCAAGTACGTGATGACGACGGCGAGCACGAGATTCCACCGCAGCGACTGCCAGGCGCTGCGCAGTTTATCAGCCGTTCCTTCCAGACTAATGCGATAGCCACCCTTCAACTGGCCGCTGGCTTGCAACGGCCGAATCACCTGCTTGGTGATCATGTCCATCGCAAGTTCAAGCGGCATTTCCGGCGGCGGGCTCACTTCGAGTGTGATGGCCCGTTGCCGCGTGCGGTGATTCACCTGTTCCGGGCCCGGTTCCAAGCGGATGTCAGCGAGGGCTTCGAGCGGCACCAGCTGTCCGCTCGGAGTCGCAATCGGCACAGTTTGCAGGCTCTGTTCGCTATTGGCGAAGCGATCTTCGCCGACGATCCGCAGGTCGATCTTCTCGCCACCTTTGTAATAGTCTGTGGCGTACGCACCATCGACGAGAGCGTCGACCGCGTAACCAAGTTCTTGCGCCGACATGCGCAGGTCAGCCGCCTGTTCAAACTTCGGATAGATCCGCATTTCTGGATTCGCCAGATCCAAACTGGGCGTGGGCCGAATTTGTGCAGCCGGCATCAGGCCGCGTGCATCGGGCGAACCTTTCAACTGCCCAAAGATCTGGCCGCCCAACGCAACCAATTGATTGATATCTGGCCCGGTAATTTCAATATCGACCGTGCGTCCGCCGGTGAGTCCTTGTTCAAACAAACTTGCCTGCTTGGCGATCAGAAAAGTGCCGGGAAGCTTGTCGCCCACTTTTTGAATGACGCCGACCAGATCTTTCGCGCGAGTGGGATCAAGTGCTCTCGCTCCGATGAACACCTGACGATTGCGGGCCACGAAAAAGAAATCGTCGATCACCAGTTTTTTGCCGCTGATGACGTCGGGATCCGTCGACTCGACATCCCAAAACGGCCGTAATTCCTCTTCCACCAGATTGCCCATTTTCAGCAAGTGGTCGAGGTTGTAGCCCGGCGGCGGAATGATGATGCCGAAGACCAGATTGCGATCGCCGCTCGGCAAATACTCCACCTTCGGCAACAGCATCCAAGTGAGCACGCACGAGGCAGCTACCACACCACACACGAGGATGATCCGCGGCAACAGGCCGACCTGGAGTGTGCGGTTGATCCCGATCAACAGTGCGACCATCCATTCGGCGACCCGATCTGCCACGCCCAAGATCATTCGAATCGGCAGCATCAGCAGGTCGACGACTCCTCCCACGCCGTAGCGGCGTTCTCGGTGTGGGTTCGGCACGGTCAGAATGACATTCCCCTCGCGGTCGCGCTTGTGTTTTTTCAGGATGCGCATCGCTGCCGTCGGCACCACCGCCACCGCGACGAGCATTGAAAGGGCCACCGCCGCCGAAATAGAGATCGCAATATCGCGAAATAGCTGCCCGGCCTCGTCACGAATGAAGAGGACCGGAATAAACACGGCAAGGTTTGCCAGCGTGGCGTTGAGCAGCGCTCCCCACACTTCGCCGGCCCCTTTGACCGCGGCCGTTTCGGGATCTTCGCCCCGCTGATAGCGGCGGAAAATGTTTTCGAGCATGACAATCGCGTTGTCGACGAGCATGCCGACCGCAAAGGCCAAGCCGCCGAGCGCGGGGACGTTCAACGAGCGACCGAGCGCCGCCATAACGAGAAAGGCACCGACGGTGCTGATGATGATGTGCGCGAAAATGATCACGGTCGACCAGCCGCTGCGGAGAAAGACCAGCAGCGTTACAAACGTGAAAATACTCCCCCAGAATAAGTTGTCGCTGACGAGGTTCATGGCCGAGTAGATGTAATCGGTCTCGTCGTAAACCTGTACCAACTGCAGTTCGTTATTGCGCAGGATGTCTTCATTCAAATCCTTTGTGGCAACGCGAACTCCCTTCATCACATCGAGCACGTTTTCACCAACGCCACGCTGCACGTTGATGGCAATGCTCGTCGTGCCGAATCGTTTCACGATGCCGTCGGGCTTTTTGTAGCCCTCCACCACTTTCGCAATATCGCGAACATACACGGGAACGCCGTCGCGTCGGGCGACGATCGCGTTTTCGACTTGTTCCGGAGAGCGAAACTGCCCCAGCGTCCGAACGACATACCGGCGTTTCCCTTCCCAATAGTCACCGCCCGATGTGTCTTCGTTCTGGCCTCGCAAAGCGAGTCGAATGTCGTTCATCGTCAGACCGCGGGCCGCGAGATGCTCGGGATTGACGACTATCTGCAGTTCTTCCTCGCGGCCGCCGAGCACGTTGGCATTCGAAACTCCATCGACTCGCTCGAGCGCCGATTCGATGTAATCTTCCGCAAACTTGCGGAGCGTAGTGACATCGCGATCCTTCGGCATCCAGGCCTTGATGCGCGGCTCTTTTTCGGCCAGCTCCTTCAGCCGGTGCATCGTCAGCCCTTCATTTTTGGTGGAATACGCCTTATCAAGAATGGGCTTGAGATCCGGATTCTTTTCGACACACTCGTCCTTTTCAGCGCGCGTCGGCACGCGCTCGCCGAGGATCAACCAAGCAATGGGCCGATTCGCAGCGCTCGAGGTATTGATCACCGGCTCGTCAACATCTTCGGGATAGCTGGCGACCTGCGAGAGCTTGGTGTTGACTTTGAGCAGCGCTTCACTCACGTCGATGCCGACGGGAAACTCCAGCGTGATCCGCCCCATCGAGTCCATGCTTTCGGAAGTCATCTTCCGCACGCCTTCGACGCTCTTCAGCTGCTCCTCCTGCTCGTGGATGATCTGTTTTTCCACTTCTTCGGGGCTGGCACCGGGCCACGCCGTTTCGATGGTCAGCGTGGGGACTTCCACTTCCGGCGTGAGCTGCATCGGCATCGTGAAGACCGACAGAATGCCGAACAATAAGAGCAGGATCACGCCCACTGTGACTTTCACAGGGTTATGCACAAAGATCGAAATCACATTCATAATTCAGGCTCTCGTCACGGGCAGGCGACGGTGAGTTATTTCAGGCAGGTGCTCGGCAGATGCTGATAAACAGGTTTACGGAAAGCTGATCTGAATTGGCTCGGCGCGCACTTCCATCCCGGGGCGCAGGCGTTCATTTCCTTCAACAACGACAATGTCACCTGCATTGAGTTCATTCGCGCCCACACTCACCCATTGACCTTGCGCAACGCCCAGCGTCACAGGTACAGGCCGCACGGTGCTTTTGCCGCCAGCGGTCTCGACAACATAGATCACCGGAGTGCGACCACCGATGGAGATGGCATCTTTGGGAACGAGCGGGAGCGGCTTCTCATCGCCGACGGGAAGCGTCACGCGTGCGAACATGCCGGCCTTGAGAAGCGGGCCGCGCTCGTCCACAACGTTTTCGACGCGGACTTTCACTGGAAAGGTGCGAGCTCGCGCGTCGGCTTGGGGATTGATGATCGCAACTTTACCCACGAAGCGCTGACCGTGCAGTGCGTGAACTTCGACATTGCCCATCACGCCGGGCGTGAGCTTGGTGACGTAATCTTCGAGCACTGCGATTTCGACATCGACGCTGCCGAGTTCGGCGATTTCGGCAGCTTTATCGCCTTGCATCAGCCACTGGCCCACTTCGGTGAACTCCGCCGTAACCCAACCGTCGAAGGGCGCGAACATGGTATGGCGATCGAATTGTTCGCTGATGCGTTCGACTTCGGCTTGTTGAACCGCGACACGGGCCCGCCATTGTTCGCGCTTTTGTTCCCAGGAAGTGCCGGTCAGCAAACGCAAGACGGCGGTCGCATTATTCTCGGTCGCGTGCGCTTGCTGCTCGAGACTCAGCGCTTCTTCGAGGGCTTCTTTCGTGATGGCGTTGGCTAATTGCTTTGCACGTTCGGCCTTGGCATGTTGAAAGCGACGATTGGCTTCGGCAATGGCCACTTGAGCTTTTGCCTGCGCGATTTCATCTTGCAGCGAGTTCTCCATTTCGGCGAGAGCTGCCTTGCGAACTTCGAGCTCGGCTTCGGCGGCCCGCTTTTCAGCGCCAATGATGCCGCGGCGGAGATGCGCGATGGGTGCACCCTTTTTGACGAAGTCGCCTTCGTTGACGAGATATTCTTCCACCCGGCCCGGTGCAGCGCTGCCAACGACGCTTTTGCGCAAGGGCATGACCGTGCCAACGAAGCTCTTGGGTTCGTCGAGCGTTTCTACTCGCGCAGTGGCGACAAACACACGCGGCGCTGGAGGAGCGGCGGGGCCTTTGGGCGCTTGCGCAAAAAGCGGCGATGTCATGTTGAAGAGCAGCGTAAATGCGATTGCAATGGTGCGATTCATGAGACTGTCTCCAGAGCAGAAAGCCCCTGGTTGATGTTCTTTTGCACTTGATTCAATAATCGTTTGAGTGTCGCCAGTTCGCTGGGCTTCATCCCATGAGTTGCCCGTGCCCGCACGCGTTTCACGCACGCGACGATCTTCGTCCAGACCGGCTTGGCCGACGGTTGTGGGTGAATCAACTTTCGCCGGCGATCGTTGTGGCAAGCGAGGCGCTTGATCCAGCCGTCGCGTTCCATGCGATCGAGAATGCCGACGAGGGTGGCCGGCTCCAGATGCATCCGCTCGGCCAGTTCGGCTTGAGCGAGCGGCCCTTCGAGCGCGAGAAAGCCGAGCACCTGGGCCTGCCGGTACGTAATGCCGGTTGGCGCGAGTTCTTCGTTAATCGCCCGCTGATATTTGTGCGCCGCGGTCATGATCCAAAACCCGACGCTATTCTCGAAGTCGTATTCAAGCACGGGAATGGTTTCCGTACAAATGGTAAGCGCCCTAACGATTTCCGTATATTAGATATGCCGCTTCCAGAATGCAAGGTCCGACGTACTGGTGAGACGACTACCAGTTCGATTCCTCCGACGTATACCCATGAACCCGATAAACTTCTTGCGCCTGATACTTCGTCAGCTTCTTCTGGCGAATGAGTTCACGGGCCAGTTCCTCGACATCTTTTCGGGATGCTTTGGGTGGATGAAGTCCGTCCTTGAGCGTATCGCCAGCAAGAATCTTGCTGTCTTCAAGCTGCTGAACGAATTCTTTGAGCTTCAAGATAAAGTTTTTTACCTGCCGTATGGCGAGGGTTTTAGTCCAAGAAATATCTCCAGCGACGAGGCTCCCTCCACCATCAATGTTATCCGGATCAGAGGTTTTGTCGCGGATTGACCTGCCCCTTAAACACCACCAGATTCTCTCTCTGAAAGTGGTGCCGATTCAAGGATGGGCAATTTTTACTACATCGATTTGAACTCGAGAAGCCAGGAAATGCCTCGCGATCGCTACGTCGATCGCTCATCGCGGGTTCAACGCTTGTGGAAGTGCCTTTGACCGGGCTATCTTTTGCGTTCGGGACAATAGTGACTGTTCTTGAGTCTTGGTGTCGAGTCCATACTGACTTTTGTGGTTCGCTCTACATCGCGAGTCGAAGCGGTCTTCGATTCCCAGTCACGATTCATCTGCTGGAACAAGACTCCAGTTTTCAACGGAATCTTCCATGCACGAGTCCTTACGATCTCCTTCATCGTCTACCGACACTGCAATTGTTTCGGTCTCCTCTCGCGAGGCGACTTGTCTGAGCGAACTTTCCCCCCAACAGGTAAAGTCGGGTCTTGCAGCCTGGCTGGGCTGGTTGTTTGACGGACTCGACATGCACTTGTACGTGCTGGTGGCGACTCCGTTTGTGGCGGAATTGTTGGGAGTCACCAATCAGAAAGACCCGCAGGTTGGCTACTACAGCTCGTTGATTCAGGCTGCGTTTCTGATCGGCTGGGCCTTGGGAGGAAGCTTCTTTGGCCGTGTCGCTGATCGTGTGGGTCGCAGTCGGGCTCTCATGCTGACGATCCTCACCTATGCCGCATTTACCGGTCTCTCGTTCTTTGCACAGACGTGGTGGCATCTGCTCATCTTTCGATTTTTGGCGGCGCTCGGCATCGGGGGCGAGTGGGCTGTCGGAGCGGCGCTACTGTCCGAGACGTGGCCGCGTCGCTGGAGGCCGTGGATGGCTGCTGTCCTTCAAACGGGAGTGAATCTCGGTGTGATGCTGGCGGGTCTGGCGATCTTTTTGCTGGCAGACTATCCGAAGCGAACGGTGTTTCTGGTGGGAATTCTCCCGGCACTGTTAGTGCTTTGGATTCGACAAGCCGTCCCGGAGCCGGAGGAGTGGCATGCGGCCAAGCAGCAGTCTTTGGACTCGCCGCCGAAGTTTCTCGATCTCTTTCGCGGAGATGTCCGTCGCACGACAGTGCTGACGCTGATCGTCTGCACACTCTCTTTGACGGGGCATTGGGCCTTTCTGTTCTGGCATCTGCAACATGTGAGAAACCTTCCGGAAATCAGCCAATGGGCCGATGCAGAGAAGAGCCAGTTGATTAGCCAGATGGTGTGGGTGGTGATGCTGATGTCGATTGTGGGGAACTTTCTGGCTGGATTTATGGCTCAGTGGTTGAAGTACCGGACGGCCATCGCACTGCTGTTTCTGGGGTACTTTGTGTCGATGACGGTCACCTACTCCACCCCTCGCGATCACCATGCGTTATGGTATTGTTTTGTCCCCATCGGGTTGTGTCATGGGTGCTTCGCCCTGTTCACGATGTATTTGCCGCCGTTGTTTCCCACGTTACTCAGGACGACTGGAGCCGGTTTCTGTTACAACTTTGGCCGCATCGTGGCTGGAGTGGGGACGGTGTTCTTTGGACTCTTTTCCAAGGTCGGCGATTCGCGGCTCGCTCTGTTTTATGCGGGTTTCCTTTTTCTGCCTGCTGCATGTTTTGCCATTCTGTTGCCCGAGCCTCCTGCCGAACCATCGATAATTCCTCCCCGAACAGTTGAGTAAGATGAAAAGTTCTTTCCCGTCGACTGCGGCCTCTGGCAATTCTGCAGGAGCGTTTCGCTACGACGCACACGACCACTGGGCGCAGCTGCCGCACGGTTGGAGTTGGAATGAAGTCACTGCAGTGGCTGTGGATTCCCAAGATCGAGTCTTGGTATTCAATCGGGGAGATCATCCAGTGCTGGTCTTCGAACGCGACGGAGCGTTCGTGACTTCTTGGGGCGAAGGAGCCTTCGCCCGCCCGCATGGGATTACGATCGGTGCGGATGATTGTGTCTACTGCACGGATGACCTCGATCATACTGTCAAGAAATTCACGCCCGACGGACACTTGTTGATGACTCTGGGTACGAGCGGAAAACCCTCGAATACCGGGGCGACGAGCATTGATTATCGCACGATTTGTCACGCTGGTGAGCCGTTTTATTTTCCGACCAATATCGCATTGGCTGCCGATGGAGCAATCTATGTGACGGATGGGTATGGCAACGCTCGCGTTCATAAGTTCAATGCCGATGGCCAGTTGCTGTTCTCGTGGGGAGAGCCAGGCAGCGATCCGGGACAGTTTCGTGTCCCGCATGGGATCGCGATTGATCGCGAGGGACAGGTCTTCGTGGCGGATCGCGAGAATAGCCGCATCCAGGTCTTCTCGCCCACCGGGGAATTCCTTCGTGAGATGACGAACATGGCGCGTCCGTGTCAGGTTGTATTCGACGCAGCGGGCAATCTCTACGTCGCTGAATTGGGATACCGCGCAGGCATGTGGCCCGGCACCACCGCTCCGTCGCCGGATGCGACCGGGGGGCGAGTGAGCATCTTCGCCTCCGCTGGCCAATTACTGGCTCGTTGGGGCGGGGGTGAGAACCCGACAGCTCTCGGAGACTTCTTCGCCCCACATGACATTCGTGTCGATTCCCACGGGGATGTCTACGTGTCGGAAGTCGTCATGTCAGCGGGCGGGAATCGCGGACTGGTTTCACCGACCTGTCACAGTCTTCAGAAGTTCACGCGGCGACACGATACGATGGAATGATCTCGTACTCCTTGCGACGATTCACGGTTCATCCACGAGAGGCACAGACCAATGCGAGCATGGCGTTTTTACGGGTTCGGTGATTTTCGTCTCGAAGAAGTCGCTCCACCCGAGTTGCGACCGCGGCACGTGCTTGTGGAACCATTGTGCGTCCAGCCCAGCGTGACAGAGGCCCAGCTGGCGTTTGGGATTCCGACATTGGCGTATGATCGTGTCAAACGACGACTCGAAGCCGATGCTCCACTCCAGTTGTTTGGACACGAGTTCTGTGCCCGCATCATTGAAGTCGGTCCCGGTGTGACTCGCTTTCATGTCGGCGACCGTGTGGCGGCCCGTGCAAAGCTGCCGTGTGAGCAGTGCCTCTTGTGTTTGAGTGAGCGGAGTTCACTCTGTCGCACAGGTCCCGTGATCGGTTTCGACCAGCCGGGTTGTTTCAGTGAGATTGCGCTGCTCCCTGAGATTTCTCTGGTGCGTGTCGATGACAGCATCTCGGACAGCGAGGCCGCTTGCCTGCAATCTCTGAGCGATAGCGTGGCTGCAGTCGAGACCGCTCAAATTCAGATTGGCAATTCGATCGTGATCTTCGGTCAGGGCAGCATGGGGTTGGAGTGTTTGCAGATCGCAAGGATCAGCGGAGCAGGGCGAGTTATTACGGTCGACGTGCGTGACGAGTCGTGCCGTATGTCGAAGGAGTTGGGGGCTGACTACGCTCTTAATGCAACCCGGTGCGATGTCGTGGCTGAGATTCGCAACTTGACCGATGGCATTGGAGCTGACGTCGTATTTGAGTGCGCTGGAGGAAGTCCCAAGCAAGGGCTGGCTGGAACGCAAACGCTGCGGCAGGCCATCGATACCGCGCGATCTGGCGGCAAGGTTATCGGGGTCTCCTGGTTCGGTGGTCCGCTGGAACTCGATGTCGATCTCCTGCGTGAGCGCAGCTTGCGCTACATTTTTCCAGACATCAGCACGCAGGCCCATCTCGAACACACCGTCCGCCTCGTCGCTTCGGGGCGGGTCAACCTGCGTCCCACGATTACGCACGTCTTACAGGGGATTGAGTCGGTGGCCGAGGCCTTTGAGATCACCGCGAACAAAGGCAAATACAAGGCGATTAACCCGGCCCAGGTGATGTTCCAGCGAGGATAAATCTACCCATGCCCTGCCTGCGAGAAGTCACCGGAACCGTCATGCGTTCGCAGCGGTGCAGCCCGCCAGCAGGAGCCGTTTCACTTCGAATTCGAGGTTCGCAAGCAGACGAAGGCTAGGGATCGCTTCGTACGCGTGAAGATAAGAACCTGACACACCTCGGCGAACTGCTCCGTGCCGTGAACGGCCTCAACCTTCACCCAATCGACCGTTCGTCAACCGGCCAACGCTTGCCGAAGTGTCGTTGACCGGGCTATCCTTGGCTCCGCATTCGTTCGTCGTCTCCTTTCATTCGTCGGGCACTTCCAGATTTGTCTTTGGATTCGTCTCACCATCTTACAAAGGAGAGCCACTTGATCCGTCACCTCATCACACTCGCAACGTTGATCGTCTTGGGACTTTTCTCCACCGTAAGTGTCCAAGCTGCGGATCTGATTCGCATCGGAATTCTCGGCATCGATAACTATGGGTCGGTCGCGTACACGGAATTTCTCAACAAGCCGCATGCCGAGGGAGTCTTCGAGGGGATGCGAGTCGTCGCCGCGTATCCCATCGGCAGCGATGACTACCCAGAGAGCAAGACGCTGGGAGACAAGTGGAAAGATCAGCTCTCGAAGATGTATCAGACTCCGAAAGACCCGAAGGACGCGGTGCCGCCGATCGATTGGGTCGATTCGCTCGACGAACTGTTGAAGCGCGTCGATTGCGTGATGATCTTCAGCCTCGACGCTCGACTGCATCGCAAACAGGCGGAATCGGTGCTGCGAGCAGGTAAGAAACTTTTTATCGGCCGGCCGTTGGCGTCTTCGCCGGAAGATGCGGTCGCGATCATGAAGCTCGCCGCCGAAACAAAGACCCCGTGCTGGAGCGGTTCACAGCATCGCTTCAGCACCGGCTTCGCCGGGATGGTCAATCATCCTGAAGTCGGCAAGGTGATCGGCTGCGATGTCTATGGTGGCTGGGATCCGAAGACTCCCGAAGTGGATAAGTTCTGGCTTCCGCTGCATAGCCTCGAAACGCTCTACACGATCATGGGGGGACCGGGCGTCGTGTCAGTGACGTGTGCTTCGACGCCAACCACCGAATCCATCACCGCCACTTGGAAAGACGGCCGCGTCGGAACGTACCGAGGCATCAAAGAGGGAGCGGTCAAATACAGCGCGACGGTCTTCGGCGACAAAGGAGTTTCGACGGCTGGCATCTACGGCCACGGCATCCCGGTCATGGGAGTTGTCCCGACGAACGACGAATACGTCGGCTACAAACCGCTGGCCACCGAGATCGCCAAGTTCTTCAAGACCGGCCAAGTCCCGGTCCAGCCCGGCGAAACGCTGGAGATCTTCGCTCTGATGCAGGCCGCCGAAGAAAGTAAAGCCAAAGGCGGAGCCGTCGTGCCGCTGAAGAACCTTTGGGAAACGAAGTAATCGTCGGCGAGTTGCTCCCTTGATTTGCATTCCGAGCGTCGTTGAACACCCGATGTGGCATTTCGTGTTAGTTTCCAATCGCCTTGAAAATCTCAATTGCGGGAGCAACTGAGCTACGTTTATTTGTCGTCTGCAACCGCGGTGAAGACAGCCGCATCGAGAGAGTCCGCGAGGTGCAGCCGCGGCACTTTGGCCGGCAACTGGGCCGGCCCGGCTCGTCATCGGTCACGCGTTTGTGGAAGTGCCGTTGACCGGGCTATCCTTTGGCGAACGTCTACACGCTGCTGTCGAAGAACTCCGGCCAGACGCATGCGCCGCCGAGCTGCGTCCCATTCCATACGCGGATCAGGCAAGACGATTCGACAATTTGTGTACGGGCGTATATATTCTTGCGAAGAACATGCGTCTTGTTGACCTCCGCTCTGTGCAGCGGCTTCCCCCGAAAACGACAGTTCTTCCGCAGCCATGAAGACCGCCGCAACCAACCTCCGCCTCACGCCGAGCGAGCGCGACGGGATACGAGCCGCAGTACAAAAGGCCTGCGGGGAGACGGGGGCAGTCTGGCGGCGGATTGTGGTTTTCGGTTCGCGTACTGATCCGAACCGTCGCGGGGGCGACATCGACCTACTCGTCGAGTTGGAGCCAGCAAGACCGGCTGACACGTTTCGTCTGAACCAAAGGCTACGGATGGCGCTTGAAGACGAACTCGGCGAGCAACGCATCGATCTTGTCCTCGATGACGGCAACGCGGACAGCGTGTTCCCGACGCTTGCACGCGAGACAGGAGTCGAGTTGTGGTCGAACACCTGAAGAAGTTGCTCACAGACCAAATCGCTCTGATGCGGGCCGCGGTTCAAGTGCTCGACGAGTCCCGTATTCGTGTTTCTGCCTTTGCTGATCGGCTGGATAGCGAGCTGACCATAAGCGAGCGGGAGTCGTGCGAGGCGCTGACTTCTCGCTTCGCGAGACTCAATGATTTCCTGTTGCAGCGAGTGTTTCGCACCCTCGACCAAATCGAACTGGCGGACGAAGGGACGGTCCTTGATCGTCTGCAGCGGGCGGAGGCTCGTGGGCTTATCTCCTCCGCTGAGCGTTGGCGGGAGTTGCGACTGCTCCGGAACGCGATCGCACACGACTACCTGATTGAGAGTGTCGATCGCGTGCTTCGCGAGTCGCTGATCGCAGCCCCGAACTGATCGAGACCGCCGAATGTGTCGGCCGTTATGTCCATGCAAAGGGCTACAGCGGCGAGAGTTATTAAGCCCGATGACTCCCCGACAATCATCTGAAACTGGTTCTGAGCTTTGACTCAGTGCCCGTAAAGCATCCGGGCGACCCGTTGTGTAACGTTTCTTCTGTAAATAACCGGTATGGGCCTGACAGTTTGAAAAGGCGGGTCATAGAGGTTTTCTTGGAAGTGAGCCCCGTTTTCTTCCCATGATTGGTTCGTCGCTTGTGACAGGCACCAACAAACTCATTCCGGCGGAGGAATTTCGGCATTCCCAGACAGACGAGACCGGCGAGGTTCAGAAGGATGCCAACGGGCACGAACTGAAAGGCAGAGCAATCGATCGGGCGCTTGCTACCTCGCGCACGGTGAGAGTCCGCATTCCATCTGTCCACTCTTCGGCTCCCTCTTCGGCACGATCTACGACATCAGTAGGATCTTCATTCTGTGGTTTGCGGGTGCATCGGCGATGGCCGGACTTTTGAACATGGTGCCCCGCTATCTGGCGCGTTACGGTATGGCACCCCAGTGGGCAGCCGCCTATCGGCCTCTGGTGGTTACGTTCACGATTATCAATCTGATCGTGACCTGGTTTTTCCGGGCGAATGTCGCGGCGCAGGGAGGTGCCTATGCCACCGACGTGCTGGTTCTCATGACCAGCGCGTGTGTTGGATCATGGGTGCACATCTATCGAAAAAAACCCCTGACAACTCAAGACCTCCGTGGGCGGTTGCGAATGCTGATCGGTTTCGGCCTGATCACCGTTGTTTTCATCAACACCACGATCGCCAACATGATCGCACGGCCCAACGGCGTTGTGATCGCCTCCATTTTTATCCTGTGCGTGATGATCATTTCCATTATGTCGCGAGTCCTGCGCAGCGTCGCAATTCCTGATCGCTGGGTTCGCCTGCATCGTTCTTGTGAACGGCCCACGGATCACACGCTCAGGACCAAAGCCCTCGCCGCGATTGACTCGAAGCTAGCAGAGCCGATTGTGAAAGGGCAGAGGATCTTCACCTGTGGGCACAGCTTTCATGTCTGGGTGCCGGGGATTGTCGTCGACCACATTCGCGAACTATGTTCGTCGAATAACGATGCAATTGGAAGAAAAGCGACAGCGGAAGCTATAAACAAAAACGAGGGGATGCCTGATACGCAGTTCTGTGACACGCGTTATCACCGGACTTCTCAATCTGAGTTGCCTGCAAGAACAGGTTGGATCTTCGATGGGCATTCAGTCCAGTGCGAGGGTGATCGATTACCCTGTCGACTTATCGCTTGAAGAACAGATCTGACAAAATCAGGTTCTCAATGACTGTGCGGAGTTTGTATTCCTCTTTCTGACTCGCGACCGTGATGGCTTTGATCTGTGCTGTATCATCGATCGTCATGACTCTCCGCAGAGCATAGGTTGCGAGTTGTTCGACGAAGGCTTCGGCAAAGCGGTCGGTGTCTTGAGCGAGTAATTGTTTGAACTCCTCCGAGCCGTTGTAAGAACGGCCATCCATCAGTTGGCCACTGGCGTTGACGGGGGGGGAGATTCCTTGTCCTCCCGGCACTTGTTCGCTCGTTCGCCAGCGGCCAATGGCGTCGAAGTTGTCAAAGGCAAAACCCAACGGGTCGATCTTCTGATGGCACGAAGCGCAGGTGGCATGCGTGGCATGGGATTCTAGCTGCATGCGGATCGTAGCCTTCGGTTGGTCGCTGGGAGTCGGTGCGAGCGGCTCGACGTTGGGTGGAGGTGGAGGGGGAGTGCGGCCAAAGACAGCTTCTGAAACCCAAACGCCGCGATGCACCGGGCGATGCCGCGTGCCGTCCGATGTCAACGAGAGAATCGATGCCTGCGTCAGTAACCCGCCGCGATGCTCCTCGGGGCGGAGCAACACTCGCTGCAGGCTGCTGACCTCTGGACGAGGCAATCCATAGTGCATGGCCAGTCGCGGATTCATCATCGTCCAATCCGAAACCAGGAATTCCCGGAGCTGCAGGTTCTTGGAAAACACTTCACCGAAATAGCCAGTTGTCTCCTGCACCATGCTCTGTTCGAGCCACTTGTCGTAGTCGGGGAAGAGACTCGCATCGGGTGGGAACGCTCCAACACGGTGCAGCTGCAACCACTGGCGAGGAAACGATTCCGTGAAGCGACCGATCTTGGGATCGGCAAGCATCCGCGTCAGCTGCGCCCGCAGAACTTCTGGACGATGGAGCGTCCCTTGCTGAGCGAGGCCGTACAGCTCGTCGTCCGGCATCGAACTCCACAGGAAGTAGGACAGCCGGGAAGCAAGTTCCCAATCGTTGACGGTGTCACGTCGTAGCGAGGGCGAACCCTCTTCCAGGTAATAAAAGTTCTTGGAGGACAGCACGGCGACCATGGCCGCCCGATACGCGGAACGGAAAGTCTCCCCGGCAGCGACTTCGCTTTCGATCAGTTGGATGTAGCGATTTAGGTCCGCATCGGTCACAGGACGCCGCCAGGCCAGAGTCACAAATCGGTTCAGGCTCTCGCGGGCTGCCTTCAGGTCGTCAGCCTGAGCGGGGATCAGTCCTGCACGTTTCTTCTGATCCGATGCAGGAAGTATTGGACCCTCGGTCTCCACCCAATCGACAATCAGCAGCGGAAAGATCGATTGCCCAGCGTCGTTGAACAGCCGGTAGGCGGTCGGCTGATTCGAGCGGCTGTCAGTGGTGTTCACAAATGGGGACTGAGAGACACTGGGAGTCTGACCGTCGGCCAACATCCCCGGGGATTCGTTCATCACATTGAACTGGCCTTCGGGGAGAAACGTCTCGATTTCAATGACCGTCGGCTTGTCTTCCGGAGCGTCAACATCCAGACCGACGATCGAGCGTTTTAATTGATGATGCCAGAGCGCGAGATGCGGTAAACGGCCTTTGAAGGAGGGCAGGGCACTGAGCCGAATCCGAATTCGGTACAAGCCGGGCATGCTGGCGGTGACAAGGTGCTGCCCATGCCCTGGCCAAAGGGGCCAGCGAACCGGACCGACCAGACCTTGCCCCGCGCTGGCTTCGCGGCGTGTCTTCTGTGAAGTCGGTTCCTGGTCGGGAAAGGCCCGTTCGAGGACCGTCTCAGCTGCTCGAAAGTAACGATCGACGTGCGACGGAGAGAGTGTCAGCAACGAACCGATGCGGTCGAAACCATGCCAGCGCGGATCTTCGTTAAACGCTCCCGGCAGGTTCACATCGAAGTAGACACCAAGCAGGTCGTAGACCGTGTGTCCGTATTCCTCACGGCTGAGACGGTAGTGCGAGACTGGCCCTCGCTGGGCCATCCTCGCGGCTTCGCCTTCCTGGATTCGCGTCGAGAGCCAATCGACAACTGCCCCCAGTTCTTGGGGCTTGGGCTGAGGTTCTTTCGTGGGCGGCATCTCGCCGGAGTTCAGCCGGAAGACGACTTCGGCCCATCGCTGCGCCGTGGCTTGAACGACGAATTCGCGAGGGAGAGTATCGAGCCGAAACTTGCCTTCCTGCTTCTGAGCGTTATGACAGCGCAGGCAATGGGTCTCAATAAAGGGTAGGACCGATTGGTCAAATCCGGCTACTCCATCGGCGGCGTTCGCTTCTGTGTTCACTGCGAACAACAGTGCCCACAGCGAGAGTCTCATGACGAACATCGTCCCTCCAGTCGTCATTGGCCATGTTTCGCGAACGTCTTCGAGGGCGTGTCTGTCGGTCACCATATGGCTCCCACCGGCTTCGCCCCAGCGTGCTTCATCCGAACGCTATAGAGTGAAGTTTTCGCCGTGATGAACAGTGTCTTGTAGTCCTCGCCACCGAAGTTGACGTTGGCGGGGCCTTCCGGGACTTCGATCTTCTCCAGCAGTTTGCCATCGGCGTTGTAAATAGTAACACCACCATGAGTCGTGTAGAGGTTGCCTAGCTCGTCAACGGTCATGCCGTCGCTTCCTTCCGAGATTGTGAAGAGCTTCTTGCCGAGTTGACCATCGTTATGAACCTCGTAGCAATGGACTCCGGCCGGGAGATTGTGGAATGCCGGATCGGGATGCTTGGGATGTCCACCCGTGTCGGCGATGTAGAGGCGGCTTTCATCGGGCGAGAAGTTGATCCCATTCGGCATGGCCAGATCCTTGACGACAGGCTCGACCTTGCCCGTTGTCGGATCGAGCTTGAAGACCCAATGGCCGGGCAGTTCGCCGGGTCCGTTCAGTCCCCACGGCGGGTCGGTGAACCAGAGCGTGCCATCGGATTTCACCTCCACATCATTCGGAGAGTTGAATCGTTTGCCGTCGTATTTATCGGCCAGCACGGTGATGGAGCCATCCGCCTCGGTCCGCACAAGGTTGCGAGCGGCGTGCTGACAGGAGATGAGCCGCCCCTGAAGATCGAGGATGTTTCCGTTGGCTTGCTCGCAGGGACGAAACACCGACAGTCCGTCGCCTGCTTTCCACTGCATCAGTTTACTATTGGGAATATCAGAGAAGACGAGCGTCTTCTTCGCGGGAATCCACACCGGTCCTTCGGTGAATTTCATGTCGCCCGCGAGCTTCTGCACCTTCTCACCGGGGGCGATCAGTGATATTTTTTCGTCAGCGCGAGCCGAACCGGCGATCACGGCCAGCAGTAGAACGAGAGTGGTAAGAACAGACTTCATCATCGAGACCTCCAGCGGTATAAGGGACGTTGCTTCAGGGTCAGAGGAGTTTTCACGGCAGGCGAAACAGGGTCGATCGCTGCTGCTCTTCCATCGTCTTGACTCGCTCTTCCGACGGCATGGTCACGAAGAGCCAGTCGTGGCACTTCACGCGAACGACTCGACCGGGACGGTAACCATCGAGTAACTCGGTGAACTTCATGCGGACCTGAATGCCACTGCTGCCGGAGGGTGGGTTCTCGGATTCTTTCCACTCGATTACCTGGCCGATCTTCTTGTCACTGCGGTGAAACCACGTGCGCAGAGACTTCTCAGCCACAGCGACACCGAAGCCTTTGTCCTGCGTCGCTTTCAACTCGGCATACAGCGAAGGGTCCATGCCGCCGAAAAGCGTCAGCGTGATGATGCCCCCGCCGTAGTCATTGTCTTCCACGGAGTCGATCCAACCGGGAAGCCAGCGCTGCTTCTGATACTTCACATGACGGCGGCGCTGGAGATCGGTCGCGAACTTCCGACTTTCGTCGTCGAGCCAGAGTTCCGAGACGGTGAATTCCCTGTCTCGCCAACCGGGTGACCAGCCCAGGTTGAACTGCACGATTTGGTCTGGGGCGATATCAGTCAACTCGACCAGTGTGTGGCCTTTCCAGACTTTGGTGAGGTCGTCGATATCAAAGGTGGAGGGCGTATTGATGCCGTCCTGGGCCATCTGGCCTGCCGGGGCGACATGGATTTTCCCCTTCTTGGAATCAATCGAGACCACCTTCCAGCTCTGACCGCGACGCTGATAGAAGCTGAAGTCGTCTTCCAGCGACACGGCATGATTCTGCTTGATTTCGTACCGCTCCATGTCTTTGGGTAGCGGCGGGATCGTGGCTTCTTCTCCAACTGGAGGCAGGTAGAAGTAACCGTGGACGTGAGTCCCGAGCGGGATGTCTCGTAGTTCAGCGGGAGCGCCGTTGAACGAGAGCATTCCATAGGGGAGCATCGCGAAATAATGCAGCGGCCCGCTGTGATAGCGATCGTGAGGCTCATTGCCATCCAGCCGCAAGCCCCCCCGACGATTGACCGGGTCGATAATAACCAGCTCGCCTGCGAGGTACGTGCCGGTGTTCGGTGGCGGAAACTCGCCAGCCTTTGGGACGGGGTGAGCGGATTCCTGCGCAGTGGCAGGATCAAGGAGCAGACAGCACACAGCGGAACAAACGATCGACAGCAACCAAGAACGACGCATCACGACAACACCTCTGAGATCGTGCCGTTGCTGTCGGCGAATCTTTCCGTGGGGACATCCATCTTCTGAGCCATCGTCAGCAGCAAGTTACTGAGGTGTGCCTTGCTGTTCACGGGGCTGTGGCAGATCGCATAGTGTTTGCCAGGAGTGTCGAGGTCATATGTGTAGCCTTCTGGCTTCGACATCGCGTTGTAGTCAATGTGTCGACCGTGCTTGATCCCCAGTCCACCGCCGCCCGCGAAGATGAGCGGTAGGTTCGCATTGCCGTGGCTGTGACCGAAGGCCATGCCACTGCCGTAGAGGGCCATCGTCGAATCGAGCAACGGTCCGTCCGCGTCCTGCACCTGGCTCAGTCGGTCGAGGAAGTAGCTGAACTGTTGAATGTTGAACGTGTCACTCGCCGTCAGATCCTGCATCAGCTTAGGATTGGCGTTGTGGTGAGAGAGCGAATGGCGATCCTGCTTCACGCCGATTTCCGGGACCGATGGGCCAGTGCCTTCGTTGCCGGTGCTGAAAGTTGCTACGCGAGTCATGTCGGTCTGAAACGCCAGAACGATAATGTCGTACATCGTGCGCAGATACTCGCCGAGTCGTTCGAGGGAGATATCGCGATTGAGCTGCGACTCGACTGCCGGATCGACTTTGGGCCGAGGTGTATCGAGCCACTTGTCGGATCGCTCCGTGCGAATCTCCACTTCGCGAACCGAAGTCAGATACTGCTCCAGACGGCCGCGATCCTCTTTCCCGAGTTGATCACCCAGAGACTGAGCTTCGCCCAGAATCGCGTCGAGAATGCTGCCTCGACGTTGCAGGCCACGCCGCTGCTTGGCAATGCCGCCTTGTGGTTCCGTGAACATATCTCGAAACACAACGCTGGGATTGCCTTGAGCCGGCAGGCCAATCCCATCGGCTGTACAGGCGAGGGAGTGTCCCTGATTACTCATCTCGATTGACGAGTAGCGGGTGAGCGGCGCAGTGACGTGCGTCATCAGCTGGTCGACTGAGATCGTGTTTCGTTCCGATTGCCCGATCTTGCCGCCAGTGAGCCAGATACTGCTGCAGTTATGGTGATGTCCCAAGCCATGCGGGTGATGGAGCCCGCTGATCGGCGTGAGGCTCGCGCGATGTTTCTTTAGCGGCAGGAGAGACTTGGAAAACTGGTAATCCGCACCGGCCTGCTTGATCTGGAAGTCGAGCGTATTCACGCCGTTGGGCAGATAGATGAAGACGCTTCGTTTGGCACGCGTCCGGGTTTCTGCAGCAGCCAGCGGTTGCATGCAGTCAAGCAGAGGGAGCGCGACAGCAACTCCGAGTCCTCGCAAGAAGTGTCGACGGTGAAGCAGCCGTCGTTGCGAGAGGAAGTGAGCCATTTCCAATTCTCCTGTTCGACTATGATCATCAGTACGACATGTTAGCCAGATTTCGCCACGAAGAACGGATCATCGCTCATCCAAACTGTTGATTCGTGCTTCGGGCGGCAGTTTGACGTTTGGGAAACTGTTGGGGCGAAATCGAATGATTCGTCCCGCGCGATAGCCTTCGAGCAGACGGCTGAATTGTACACGCAGTTGCAATCCACTGCTGCCGGGCGGGGGATTCGGGGAGTCTTTGAAGTCGAGTACCGGGCCGTTTCTTGAATCGTGCTCCTGCCACCAAGTGCGAAGCGTCCATTCGGCAGCTGCCATCGAGGCACCTCCGCCGGGCTTGGCCTCGGCCCGAGCAGCATCGTACAACGTTTGATCCATTCCGCTGAATAAGGTGACCGAGACAATGCCGCCACCGCCTGGCTGATGCTCCACATGATCGACCCAGCCTGGCAGCCAGCGAGTCCGCATATGGCGAATATGGACCTGCCGTTGCACCTCGCGGGCCACATCTCGACTTTCCGGGTCAATCCAGACATCGGCGACGTGGAACATTCCGTTTTTCCATTCAGGAGCCCAGGTCAGATTCAACTGCATACTTTGGTCGGGTGCCAGATCCTTGAGTTCTCCAAACGCACGTCCGTTCCAGACTCGCGTACTGCGATCGATTTCAAACACACAATCGCCCGTCAATCCTGCGGAGGATGGCTGTCCTAATGAGCTGACATTCAGCGTCCCCTTGCTGATATCAACAGCTGTGATTTTCCAAGACTGCCCCTGACGCTCATAGAAGCTGAAGTCGTCTTCCAGAGTCAGAGCCTGATTCTGTGCGGGAACATACTTGGACTGGTTTTTCTCGATCGGTGGGTATGCGGTAATCCCTTCAGCAGGCAACAGAAATGTGCCATGCAGCAGAGTGCCAATCGGAACGTCGCGAAGCTCTGCTGGTGCTCCGTGATAACGCACGGTTCCATAAGGCAGCATCGCGAAGCGATGGCTCGGAGCGGAGTGATAGCGACTATCGTCATTGTCACCGACCAGCCGGATCGCACCGCGTCGATTGACATGATCGACCGACACCAATTCTCCCGCCAGGGACACACCCGTGCCGAGTGCTGGAAACGTTCCAGGCTTGGGCACGACATCGGTCTCTGCGGCAAGAGATGGTGACGCGTCATTCAGCAACGGCAATGCAACCACCATCCCAAGCGATTGCAGGATGCGACGACGGCTCACAGTGTGATCCCTGTTGACTTCATGCATGTGGGCGACTTCGTCCTTCTCGATCAGCGCTTTTGGAACAGGTCGGACAGGATCAGGTTCTCGATCAATGAGCGGAGCTTGTAACCTTCCGGCTTGCTGGCAGTTGCGATGGCCTTGATCTGCGGGGCATCGTCGATCGTCATCACACGTCGCAAGGCATAGGTGGCGAGCTGTTCGACAAACGCCTCGGCAAAATGATCGAGGTCCTGCAGCAAGAGATGTTTGAACTCGTCTGGTCCTTGGAATTGCTGGCCCTGGAGGAGGACGCCGCTGGCATTCACCAGTGGATTGCTGCCTTGCCCGGTGGCCACGTGCTCTTCCGTTCGCCAGCCACCAATGGCATCAAAGTTTTCGAAGGCAAAGCCGAGCGGGTCGATCTTCTGATGACACGAAGCACATGTGGAATGCGTGGCGTGTGCTTCGAGTTGCATGCGGATTGTGGCCTTGGGCTTGTCGCTGAGTGTTGGGGCCAGCGGTTCAACATTTGGCGGTGGTGGCGGGGGAGTTCGACCGAAGATCGCCTCCGACACCCACACTCCGCGATGCACTGGGCGATGACGCGTCCCATCCGAGGTAAGCGAAAGGATCGCGGCTTGTGTCAGCAGTCCGCCGCGATGATCCTCGGGCCGCAGCTTAACCTTCTGGAGGCCAGTGGTGGCAAGCGGCGGGAGTTGGTAGTGGGCTGCCAGTCGCGGGTTCGCCATCGTCCAGTCTGAGGAAATGAACTCGCGCAGCGAAAGATTCTGCGAGTCAACCTCATTGAAGAACGCCAGCGTCTCCAGGGACATACTTGTTTCCAGCCATTTGTCGTAGCCGGGATAAAGTCCCGGATCGGGCGGAAACATGCCGACGCGATGCAGTTGCAGCCACTGCTTCGGGAACGACTCCGTGAAACGACGATACTTTGAGTCCGCCAGCATCCGCCGGGTCTGTGATTTCAGTCCGTCCGGATGAGCGAGTGAACCGGCTTGGGCGGCCGCCAGCAGTTCGTCATCGGGCATTGAACTCCAGAGAAAGTACGACAACCGTGAGGCCAGTTCCCAATCGTTGACCGTGTCGCGTTTCTGACTGACGGAGCCCTCTTCGAGGTAATAGAAGTTTTTCGACGTGAGGACGCCGACGAGCGCAGCTCGATAAGCCGTGTCGGGGGTTTCCCCCGCCTGGAGTTCGCTCTCGACGATCGTGACGTAGCGATCGACTTCGGCATCGGTCATGGGGCGTCGCCACGCGCGACTGGCGAATCGCTTCAGTTGAGTCCGCATCTCGCCTGGGTCGATTTTCATCGCGGTGATATTTACGGGGAAGACATCCGAGCGTTTCTTTTGTTCCTCGTCGGTGATGATCGGACCTTCCCACTCGATCCAGTCAATGAGCAACATGGGGTAGATCGGCTCACCAGTATCCGTGAAGAGCAGATAGCCGGTTGGATTGATCCGGCGCATGTCGCGTGTGCTGGTAAAGACACTGCCGCCAGCATGCAGAATGTTGGCCGTGTGATCCCCTTCACCTTGCTGCTTAAATGCACCGGCAACTTCATTGATCAAACTTAATCCCCCGGGCGACAACGCGGATTCAAATTCGACGAGGATCGGCTTGTCTTCCGGAGCAAGAATATCTTGGTCGTAGATCGACTTCTTCAACTCCTGATGCCAAATCGAAAGGTGTGGTGCCGGTCCTTGTGGCGGTTGAAGACCGCTTAGTTGAATGCGAACTCGATAGTTTCCTGGCTGCGAGATGTTCATCAAATTCTCCCGACGACCGGGAAAGACCTGCCAACGAACGCTCCCCGTGATCTTTTGCTCGGCCAGTAGTATCTCGTGTCCCTGGTTGGCGTCGCGACGAACAATGGCAGACTTCGTGGGCTGATCCGGAAAGGCGAGATTGAACGACTTCTCAGCGGCGAGGAAGTAGCGGTCGATATGCGATGGGGAGAGCGAGAGCAACGCGCCGATGCGATTGAAGCCATGCCAACGCGGGTCGTCGTTGAACAGTCCGGGCTGGTTGACATCGAGATAGACGCCAAGCAGATCGTAGATCGTATGGCCGTACTCCTCGCGACTCAGTCGGTAGAGCGACACTGGCCCACGCTGGGCCAGCCTCGCGGCTTCGCCATCCTTGATCCGTGTCGACAGCCAATCGACGACCGCGCCGAGTTCTAAAGCCTTCGGTTGTGGTTCGTTCTTGGGCGGCATCTCACCGGAGTTCATCCGAAACACGATCTCGCCCCAGCGCTGAGCCGTGGCTTGATCGACGAATTCGCGAGGGAGAGTATCGAGCCGAAACTTGCCTTCCTGCTTCTGGGCATCATGACAACGCTGGCAATATGTCGTGAAAAACGGCTGAATGCTCGTGTCAAACCCAGCCGGTTTTGCCGCGAATGTCGTGCTCGCCGTGCTCGCAAATAGCAAGATTATCCACAGTGCCAGGGGCGACTTCTGTCGTATCATCCCGATCACTTTCAGTCTTGGTGACAAATCTGGAATTTGGCACTTTCGCAAACGGTTGTCTCGGGTCAAAGGATAGCCCGGTCAACGGCACTTCGGCAAGCGTTGGACGGTTGACGAGGCAACGCTGAGGCCGTTCACGGCACGTCGGTCGGTGCCGTGACTTCAAAGCTCACACCCAAACTGCCGCTGTGTGAACAGTTTTTCGCCGCCAAAGCAGCCCTTCCGGAATTCGACCAGCGGTTCGCTGCTTGTGGCCGCCCTCAACGCGAGCGGATTTCGATCACTGGCAGTTCATCGTGCGCGATCTCTACGTCGTCATGCCCCTGCCTACGCAAGTGCCGTCACGGCGGGTGGTTCGGCGCAAACACGTCGTGATAGCGGGTGCTTCCGCAGCGGTGGCACGCGAGTCGCACACGACCGAGAAACTCAACAGGTAAGAAGATTAGATTGTAGGAATGCCGGCGTTCAGCATGGTCGAAAGAATTTGCAGCGAAGCCGTGCGAGGAGGACGCCGCCAGCACCGCAATCAGACACAGTAGAAAACTTTTTTATGACAAAATCTCGTTCACAAGCTGTAGAGAGCCCGGATCAAATGCCCGTCAATCGCTCTGTCGAATCGCCAAAACTGTCGAGTTCCAAGCCACCCCACTCCATCAGGCTGAGGAACAGGCTACACATGCGCCGGTTCGGCGAATCGAGGTAATCGAGCATGCGGCCACCGCGGAGTTTTCCCCCTGCGCCTCCGAGCAGGATGATTGGCAACTGCTTCGCGTCGTGACTGCCGTGCAACATGCTCGAACAGTGCATGATCGAGGTGTTGTCGAGCAGCGTGCGATCCCCTTCCTTGACTTCTGACATCCGTTCGCAGAGGTAGGCGAGCTGGGACGTGAAGAACTGGTTGAGTGGGATAAGTTCCGGCGGCTGGGTGTGGGCCATCTGGTGATGCTGATCTTTGGCGCCGCAGTGAGTGTGGGTTTCGGCGGAGCCGTCGTTGCAATACTTGAGGGTCGCGATCCGGGTGGTGTCGGTGCGAAAGGCAAGCAGCACGATGTCGTTCATCAGTTTCCAATACTCAGGAATCTCGGTGGGAATCCCGTCAGATGGCCGCGGGCGATCAGGGGCGGCCAGAGTTGGCTGCCAGCCGTTGGCATCGCGCTGAGTGTCGGTTCTTTTGATGCGACCTTCGATCTCGTGAACGCTGCCCAGGTACTCTTCAAACCGCTGACGGTCCGAGAGGGAGAGCCGCAGACGCAGCGACTTCGCGTCTTCGAGCACGGCATCGACAACGCGGCGGTCGCCACGATTGCGATCGGTGCGGAAGAGTTGGTCGAAGGCCAGCGCAGGCCGCGTCTCGGTCCAGGTCGGCGACACCGCCGTGCTCCAGGAAATGTGCGAACTGTAGAGCAAGGGAAGCCCGTCCTGGAGTCCAGGGATCGGTCCTTCACAGCCTAGCACCAGCGACGGGATTCGCGTGCGGTCGCCAATTCGCTGAGCCATCACTTGATCAAAACTGACGCCCGTGCGGACTTCGGCCCCCGACAACGGCGCGCCGCTGAGCATGTTCCCTGTCTGCATGCAGTGAATGGCGCTCTTGTTGGCCTGCTCGTTCCACAGGCCGCGAAGGAAGACCATCCGCTCTTTCCACGGCTCGAGCGGTTCTAGGCACGGCCCAAGTTCCATGCCTGCTCCCTCCCCCTTGGCCCACCAGTGATTCGAGTGGAAGCCCATGCCCGTGAAAGTGACGAGCGTGCGAATGGGCGGCTGATCGCCGGCGCTTGTTTTTTCGCCCGCTGCGAACGAGAGCGATTCGAGCCAGGGCAGAGCCATCGAAACGCCGAGTCCACGCAGCAGGGTGCGTCGCGAGAAAATGGAAGAAGGTGTGGTGGGCATGAGAACGTCCTTTCGTGAGTGTCAGGGGAATGTAGCAGCAGCAGTGGACGCTGGGCGAATGCAGCGGAACTGCTCACTGTGAACAATCATGAGTAAGACATCCGACCAGCGGCCGCCGTCGACCATGGTCTTCGTCAGTTCGTTGACCAGCTTCCGATCGGAAAGCTGCACAGCGCGTCCCAACGCGTAGCCCGTCAGTTTGTGAGCGAGTTCTCGCAGTAAGTCCTTACGCCGCGGACCGGCGATATAGTCGCGCAGGCCAACGAAGCCATCGATATCGACGCCGTCACGCGTGGTTGCCCTGGCATCACCAGGCTTCTGATCTTTGGCGGGCCGCAGTCGGCCGAGGGCGTCGAATTGTTCAAGCGTCATGCCGTAGGGATCGATGCGGACGTGGCAGCCGGCACAGGCTGCTTCCTGACGATGCCGCTCGGTGATCTCACGCACGCTGAGTCCGTCGGGCGGAGTCTCCGGCAGCGGTGGCACGCCGGGCGGGACCTTCGGCAGCCGCTCGCCGATCAGCTGAACCACCCACGCGCCACGCTTGACGGGGCTCGTACGGGACGCCGCTGACTGCTTGGCGAGCACCGCGCCAAATCCGAGCAACCCGCCGCGACCGTAGGCTGAAACCTTCTCGACGCGACGCCACTGCGGACCGGTGACGCCGGGGATCCCGTAGTACTCGGCGAGGAGATCGTTGGCGACCACCGCGTCGGCTGCAATCACGTCGCCGACCGGACGGTCGTTCACGAGCAAATCCGCGAAAAATCGCACCGGCTCTTCGGCCAGCGCGTCGCGCACAGCCGGCGTGAACTCGGGAAAGTGCTTCAGGTTCCGGCCGTGGTTGGTGACGAAGTCCCGCACGCCCAGCCAGCGGGCGCCGAACTCCGCGGCCATGCCCTGCACCCGAACGTCGGTCAGCATCCGTCGCAGTTGCTCCTCCATGACCGCCGGCTCGTGGAGCCGCGCGGCCTTCGCCCGCAGTTGGTCGTCGGGAATCGAGTCCCACAGTAGGAAACTCAGCCGCGTCGCCAGTTCGTCGCCCGAGACCGGCTGCCAGTGCGGTCCCGGCGCGGGTTGTTCCGCCCGATAGAGGAACCAGGGCGACGACAGGACGCGGGCCATTGCGGCACGGAACGCCGGATCATGCTTGGCGCCTTCGGCACGGTCGGCGCGGTAAGACGTGAGGATCGCCTTCCGCTCGTCGGCGGCGAGTGGGCGGCGCCATGCTCGGGTAGCGAAGGCTAGTAGCGTCTCCAGATGCCCCGGCTCCGCAGCGACTTGAGTCGCGAGAAAGGCTTTCTCCTCACGTTTGATCTGTTCCTCGAACAGCTGGATGTAGAAGAACATGATCCGCGCGCCGTCGTTCGGCTTGCGGTAGTACTGCACGAGTCCCTCATACGCGATCGGGGTGGCGAACGCTTGCTCGCTCACAAACTCCAGTTCGCTCCACAGCCGGTCGATCTCAGCCCGGCCCGCCTCGTCGAGCAGGAGCCGACGCAGCGGCTCGTCTTCGCGGCGGTACAGGAAGACGCTGCCTTGAGCGTCTCGCGGGATGATCGGTTGAAAGAGGACCGCTGGCGGGAAGAGAGCACGAAACTCCGCCGCCGGCCGCGCCCGTTCGGCGGCGACGCGTGGATGCACGATCTGCGCGGCATGCGGGTCGCCCACTTCAGCTTTGGCGACCGGCTCAGCCAGATTGCCGCCGCCGCCTGTGGCACCGATCAGGAACGCTTCAACGGAGGCCGTTTCCGGACTCGCTTCGTCGAGGCTCACATCGGCGCGGAGAAACCGAGGCAGCGTGAGCGCCTTCTGCAGATCTGCTGGCAGTTTCGTCAGATCGATGATGACCTCGGTACCGGCAGCCGTGACGAGAGCAGACTTTGGCACCGGTCGCCCCTGCGGGTGATGGCCGAATTTGAGTCCCGATGCTTGCTCGACGACCGCCGCCAGTTCTGGATGCTCCGCAAACACCAGCGGCGGACCGTCACCACCTTCCAGTCGCAGCCGGTCCCAGACCACAAAGGTGTTGGGCTGAGCTGGCAACGCAACCATACGGAAGAGCGGTTCACGGGCGGCGCCTTGCACCCGCTCACGAGCGACCACGCGACGCAGATCCTCCCAGGCGGGAAAGCCATTGCCAACCGCCATGGCCGCATTCTTCCCGTAGTTGCCTTGAAACAACTGGTCCTGCGCGGCCTTGATCGCCGCCAAGACCGGTGCCGGATCGGTGGTTGCCTCCCGCCACTTTTCTCGAATGTGGTCGAGCAGTGCCGGAGCCGGACCGGGATCCGGCAGATCAGTGGACGCACTGCCCAGATCGGCCAGCGCCTGCCCCAAGTCTGGAGCCGCGACATGTGACAGCTCGAACGAGACTCCGTCGCCACCCGAGGGATGGGCATCGGCAACGCGGCCCGCGACCACTAACTCACCAGCAATCGGACTCGTCCAGGCGATCGCCACAGGTCGTTTCTGTCCGGGATGCACGAAGACCGATCGTGCGGGCAATGTCGTCCATACACTAATTGGTTCCGCAGCGGAGTTCACGAAGACCGAGGGTTCGGAACCGAGGCTCCACGATTTCAGTTCGGACTTCCCTGCGATACTGTCGCGGCGTTCGGTGAGGAACGTCGGGAGGGATGTCGTTTCCAAAAAGCTCCAGCGGGCCTCGTGCTTGTCCGACCAGGGGTTTCCCATCAGCAGATTGGGCACCAGATCGGCGACGCTCCAGGTTCGCCCATCAGCGGCTGTTTCGTGGATCGTCCATTCGACGAGCGTGCTGTCGGCCCCGTGATTTTCGTTCGGAAGCACAGTCAAGAGGAGCAGTTCGCCACGCTCGACCAAGACCTTGTGCTCGAAGGGAACAGAGCCCCCTTCCGCAACTTTGGACTCCGCAAGGACACGTTTCGACGATGCCCAACGGGACTCGATCTTTGGCAAAGCGGCCTTGCGTCGTTGCTTCTCGGCTTCAAACTGGGCCGTCTTCTCCCGCCACTGCTTCATCCGAGCATCGACTTCCGCTGACGGTAACGACGAGGCCGTCGTGCCGCTGAGCCCCGCCCAAAGCGCGGTCAGGTAAGTCGTATTAAGCTTCTCCTCGGCGGCCACTCCAGCGATGTCGGCGGCCCCGCCGCTGGTGAACTTGTCGCGGTAGCGCAGGGTCGCCGCGAGGTGCGCTGCTAGCGGCGGCTCTCCATTGGGTCCGGCATAGCGAGCGTGGAAACTGCGGAGCGGCTTGAGAGCCTCCTCAGTCCAATCCGGGCGTTCGGTGGAAGGGGAAAATCGGAAACCGCCGGGCAGGAGCACTACCCGCGCGGCGACGTCACGAGCGGCGTGGTGATAGCGTTCGACCAGTTCGGGCGTGACCGGCATCGCCTCCCCGACGTTGGCAAAGCCCTCGCCGCCGACGCTGTCGACGGGAAACTCGCGAGCCTGTGTTGGTCGCATGTCTACGCCGGTGAGATCACGGACCGCGTTGTCGTACTCCGTGTTGCTCAGTCGACGCAGCGTGACCTGCCCGGGATCACCGGCCCGCGCGGCCGCCTCGGCATCGAGTGCCGCCGTGATCCAGCCCAGCAGTTGCTCCCTCTCGGCCTCACTTGGCTGCGGCGCGTCTTTCGGCGGCATGTCGCCCAGTCGCAACCGGTCGGCAACGTCACCGAGCAGTTTGGGCTTGGCGAGTATCGCCTGGGCGGAGCCAAAGCCCGTGAGATCGAGATCGTTATCGTTGGGCATTTCCCCGTGGCAATTCCCGCAGGACCTGACGAGTAGCGGCTGGATCTGTGTGGTATACGTTTGCGCGAGGTCGTCTGCACTATCGGCAGACGCGGCCGCGAGTGTGAGAGAGGCAATAAGCAGCACAGCGCAAGCCGTCCGGTTCCGCCGTGCCCCTACTTCTATGAGGCATCGCATCAGATTCGCTCCTTGGCTCTCGATATGCTTGCACAGTTCGGCCGTCACCGCAGCGACATCAACTTTTGCCAGTTTGTCCACAATGAGCTGGTGGCTTTCGACTCCGGCCTTCCACTCTTAGGATAAAGGATAGCCCGGTCAACGGCACTTCCACAAGCGTCGAACCTGTCAAAGTGATGCTCTCGGCATCAGCGAACGCACCCTTTGGAGTTTGACAGCCCCTCGCGGTTCGATTCCCTGTGTGCGGTGTGGTCACGGGAAGGCTTGTTTACAACTGAAGGCCTAGAGATGGCCTTGCGCTGCGGCAACGTCAGGCTTCGGCATCCGCCTCACCAGCAATAGTCTGCGCTTACTGTCACTGTTTACTGAACCGACTGCCTGCGGGACACACGAAAACCCAGGTAGTAGTAGCGGCTCGACGGGCCGCGGCTGACGCGGAACGCCCGGAAGTTGGCACAAGAGCAGGTGAACAATGGCGGCAGACGCTTCAACAATCCGAGTCCCTCAACACAGAGGAGCCGAAGAGGGGTTCACCCGATTTTTATCAATAATCCCTCGACTGTCGTCGACGAGTACGATTTCAGTGAGAGCGCGGCCCCCTTCACGCTCGTAACTCCTGTTGACGTTAATTTCGCAGACCCCGTTCCATTAATTTCAGCACATCCTGCGCTGACGGTGTAATTGCCGGCTGTGACTTTCCTTGACAAACATGTTAAGCCATCCATTCCCGCAACAGTCGTGTCCATGGTTACATAGCATCCCGTTTCCTCGCCAATTATTTTCTTAACAGCGAGAGCTAGCTTGGTATTTTTTCCGTGCGAGGCTATTCTATCCGTTGCCGTTTCACATTTTGTTGATGTGTCAATAACGTATCCCGGGCCTTTTTTTACCGTTACGCTATTCGCATTGGATATATCGATCTTGAATCCCCCCACGGGCAGAGCCCCCCCAAGCAACGGAAGAAGTCCGAAAGCGCTAACCTGTAATCCCGACGTACTGGAAATATTTGCTCCAACGACAGCGGTCAATTTCAGGCCGTAGTGACTACTCGAACCAAAGCCAGCCTGCACGCTGGCCGAGTTTCCTTCCAGGAAACTGTTGCTGTTGCCAAAATGCACCCCCCTTTTGGTTCCCTCAAGAAACCCATAAGAATCACCTTTCTGTGTGTTGGCACTGTCTCCAATCTGCTCTTTATAGCTGTCGCCTGTTTGAAGCTCGGCCGAAGAACCCTTCGTGTTAAAATTCGCGGACTCTTCTGTTATGCCGGTTGTGTTACCGCTGAATCTAAATTTTTTCTGCCCGGAACCAAAATTATCCGTAAACCATCCGGTAAATTTTTCTAAGGTCGTCATGGGGAGATCCTTTCTAACGAGCGAAATGATTGAAGTGAATAAATTCGTGCACCAGGCTATCACAGAAAAACTTTTCCCAAGCCATCATCTCTCTACAATCCCAAAAATAAATGTGTCGGTAACGAACATCAGAACAGACTATTTTCTGTTTTTAGATGTGTTCAAAAAATGTCAAACACCCTAACCGATTTCTAACTCTTTGGTCACCGGGGTGAGCTTACGCTCGAGACGTGGGACGGGTAGCGATGAGAGCTGCCTCGCTGCGGAAAAGTCAGGCTGCGGCATCTGCCTCACGAGCAATAGTCTGCGCTTACTGTCACTATTTACTGAACCGACTGCCTGCGGGACACACGGAAACCCAGGTAGTAGTAGTGGCCCGACGGGACGTAGAAGCTGTTGCGGAGCGCCGACCGACAGCCGCCTGGATAGAACCACCAGCCGCCTCCGCGAAGCACGCGGGACGAGCCCTCTTCGGGGCCGATTGGATCGACACCGCCTCTAAGTTTTCCGTCGTACCAATCCGAGCACCACTCGAACACGTTGCCGTGCATGTCGTGCAAGCCCCAAGGGTTTGGCTTTTTCAAGCCAACCTCGTGGTCGTATTTCTCGTCAACACTCTTAAAGTTGTGGTCGAACCACGCATACTCACCCAACTTCGATTCATCATTGCCAAATGAAAATGCTGTTGTTGTTTCTGCCCGACACGCATACTCCCACTCCGCTTCTGTCGGCAGACGATACTCTTCATCAGCTTTCAGCTTCCCGGACTTACGTTCAATCGCTGTCAGCTTCTTGCAAAACTCTGTGGCTTCATCCCAGCTCACATACGTTGCCGGGCAGTTCTTGTCAGCCTGTATGGAGTCTTTCCCTTTCCAAGGCTCCGACTTCATCACGCTCTTCCACTGCTCTTGAGTCACTCCTGTCTTGCCAAGCCCGAATGGCTGCGTCAGCGTCACGGAAACTTGTGCCTCGTCGTCTTCACGAGTCTTTTCGCTTTTAGGACTGCCCATCGTGAACTTCCCTGCTGGAATCTCAATCAACTCCATCCCAATTGAATTGATTACGCTCGAGAGCTTCACGCCCTGTGTACACATTGGAATTCCCCTTGAAAGTATGGTGATCGGGGGGATTTTACACACGGGACGCTGGACGGGTAGTTGTGCACACTTTACTTTGTGATTTTTCTCTAGTTATGGCTTGTTTTGCCGCTTAAAGCCGAGCCGAAGAGTGGATCATCCGCAACCAGTTTTGAAGGCGCAACCCGTCGGCCTACACTCGCACACAGATGGCCTTGCGTCTGGAGGCGACCATCGCGGCACGGGCGAAGGCGAACGTCAAGCGTGGAGCAGGATCCTGAGTTTCGGTTCGTCAGAAATCTGACAACCCGATCGACACCAAGCGTGAAATCGCCACGCTCGCCGGCGTCTCGCAAGACATAGCGCAGGCCTTCGCTGTGCAGATGAATCGCATAAAAAAATAAACATGATCTGCTTTACGCTTTCGCTATGCTCGCCAAGGCCCTGGCTCCGAAGAGCTGCTGAGTCTGAAACGCTGTTAGGCGTGATCCTCGAAGGCCGTTTCTCGTCGAGTTGTGTCAAAATGAGGCTGCCCCCGCTGTAGACGATCCAGAAACACAAATTGTTGGCGATTGGATGGTCTTATAATTACAGCGTCTGCCTGCTGGCCGATGTTCCCGATGGCAAGCGCCATGACGGTCCGCCGCAGCGAATGATTCGGCGCGATGGCGTGAAAGCGGCCGCTACGGGAATCAGAGAGAGGCCGCAGTTCATCACACGGAATGAGACGGATTGGATGGGCAACACATCGAAAGTAGCCCTGCGAGAATATCTTGATGACCGATGACCGATGACCACAGACCACGGACACGCATTTTGATGCGGCAGTGCGGGGGGGTGAAAAACCGCTGCAATGCGTTGCAGCGAGTGCACGCAAGGGTGGGGCCTAGAGCCGCAACCACACAACCGAAAAAAAAGAAACCCCTGTTTTGCAGAGGCTTGCAGAGGGGTTGCGATTTCTTGCAACCCCCCATAATGGCGGGGACAGGATTCGAACCTGCGACCTCGAGGTTATGAGCCTCGCGAGCTACCGGGCTGCTCCACCCCGCGACATATTAAAACAGTCACACAAGAGTGTCTGAATCAGTGCGTTACTATACCGGCTGCAGTGCCGTCTTGAAAGTACCTGTGAAAAAGAACTCTCTTCGTATTGTTTTGACACTGACAACAAAGGACATTGGGCGTCTTGAGGCCCAGACTTCTGAAAAACATTGCGATCGTTGGCTATGCGGCAAAACCTGCCTAAACTGCCAATCTCATCGTTGAAATAAAAGATTTTTCTACGTTTATGAGTTTGAATCCCATTTTCAGCATCGAAAAAAACTCTGTATTTTGTCGATACTTCAATGCAGCGGTAACGTGAGAACATCGGGGGCAACAAAGGTTGCCACTGACATTGATTCTCTTCCGTCGATGGTTTGATTCATGTGAGTTGAAATGGATTTCCCAAACGATTCCAAAAAACCATCGCTGCCCCGAAAGCCAAGAGCGCCAGCATTTCCCGACATCGCAATTGGCAGTGTGCTTGTGGGAGGTCTTCCGTGGAAGGATGCAAACGCATCGAAGACTGAAAAAGAGAAGTTAGGCGACATCAGTTCATCGGTAAAAAAGAAGAACCGTCAAGGAAAAAAAGAACCTGAATCTGCTGAAACTTTGTTCGAACGATTTATTCGATCAACGCCCGCGTGGACTGTAAGTCTGTCGGTGCACATGGTCGTGGTTCTCATTCTTGCGCTGTGGAATGTGCACCATGAAATTCCAAAGACCATTCGGTTAACCATGTCGTTCAACGCTGGTGTTGATCGTACCGATGACAAGCGGGTGGATATTCCGTCGATCGCATCAGAAGAGATTCCTGAAGAGACTGAAATTGTGATGACAAACGAACCTCTGGTTGAAGATCCAGAGGCGTCACCTTCGGAAGTGCCAATAACTGTGGATGTCAGTTCGATGGCTTCTCATGAGGCGCCCTTGGTGATGGGAACTCCGCTTGCAGGTCGCGAACCGGGCAGCAAACAGATTCTCATTGCAGCGCACGGAGGATGTGATCGCACCGAGCAAGCCGTGGGAAAGGCGCTTGAGTGGTTAGCCCGGCAGCAAAACAAAAAAACCGATCTCTGGAGTCTTACTGGCCCTTACAAAGATGGGGGAAGTCAGGAAAACCAACTCGCGGCCAGCGCGATGGCACTTCTGGCATTTCAGGGAGCTGGAAACACTACCAATCAAGGGCCGTATCGAGATGTGGTTCAGCGGGCGTGGGGGAAAATTCTTGCCAAGCAAAACCCGGACGGTGTCTTTGAAGTTGGAAAGGTTCCTCTGCAGCACAAACACTATTCCCATGCGCAGATCACGATTGCCCTGTGTGAAATGTATGGAATGACAAAGAATCCAATTTATGAAGAACCAGCGCGACGGGCAATTGCGTACGCGATCAATTCCCAAGGCCCCGATGGAGGTTGGAGGTACGAACCGGGAAAGCCCGGCGACATGTCGATGACGGGTTGGTTCATGATGGCACTGAAGAGCGCCGAAATGGCGGAGATCCCGGTGCCGGCTGAGTCGTTCGTTCAGATCAACAATTTCCTCGACCTCGTGGCCGAAAATGACGGAGCCAGATATGGCTATCAACGTCCAAATCATAATAAAAAACCAGTTGCCATCACCAAGGCAGTGTCTGCCGAGGGTTTGCTTTGTCGGCAGTATCTTGGATGGAAGCATGACGATCCAAGACTGATTGCCGGAGTGGAATTGCTTCTCGATGCACCGTTGGACTTGTCGGGAGAGAAGGATTTTTATGCGTGGTATTACGTTACGCAGGTCTGCCATCACATCCAAGGCTCGGCGTGGAAGAGATGGAACTCGCAGATGCGAGATGTTTTGCCAGATGCTCAAGTTGAGAGCGGTTCAGAACGCGGAAGTTGGGATCCGGCACTCGATCATTGGGGAAGTCAAGCAGGCAGAATTTTTACGACCTGCATGGCAACCTACATGCTTGAGGTTTATTACCGGCATCTGCCGATCTATCAACAAAAAGCTTCACAGAACAAAATCATTCTTTCCGATACATCGCACGGATCGAATTAACAAATCAGCCCCACTGTCGCAGTGCTTCATAGCAGGCGATCGCAGCGCAATTGGAGACGTTCAAACTGCGGACTTGCGGACGCGCAGCAATCCGAAGAACCCGATCAGGATGATGCGCGAGCAATTCCTTTGGGAGCCCGCGAGATTCACTGCCAAAGATAATTGCATCTCCATGTTCAAAACCAACATCGGTATACTTGCGAGAAGCGTGTGTTGAGAAAAACCACATAGGACGCACGCCCATGCGATCAATCAGATGTTGCCACGAGTCAACCGCCTCCCACTCCAGTTCATCCCAGTAATCCAACCCCGCTCGTCGGAGATAATAATCATCGAGACTAAATCCCAGAGGTCGCACGAGCCACATTTTCGCGCCTACCGCCACGCAGGTGCGGCCGACATTCCCAGCATTTGGAGGAATCTCTGGTTCGTGTAAGACAACATGAAGAAGAGGGTTGTAACGCATGCCGAAGACCTCATGAAAAGAACATTCTCGATGAAAGTTGGCTGAGGAAAAGGGTTCGTCCTCCCCGACTCCAAAGGCCTCTGGTATCGTCTCAGTTTGAGAATATGAGGCTCGTGGAGTTCACAATCAATTTCTGCAGTATCATTCATCTGTTCCGAATTAAAAAGGTTCCCTACAAAAACAAGCCGCCCTCGAAATAATCCGTTCACACTTTTTGTCGACTTTTCGACTTGTCGACTTGTCGACTTGTCTACTATTGGCTCTATGATCACCATTGTTCGAAATCCAACTCGTTCGGTTCGTGTAGGCTTGGTCACCATTGGTGGCGGGCACCCAATTGTGCTGCAGAGCATGACAGCCACGCACACCAGCGATATTGACGCAACCGTTGACCAGATAGAGGCTCTGCGCCAAGCGGGAGCGGGGATCGTTCGCATCGCGGTCGACAATCGAAAGGACACTGCAGCACTCCAGCAGATTCGAGCGCGCACAAACGCGACACTTGCGATTGATCTTCAGGAAAATTACAGACTCGCAGCTGAGGCTGCACCCTACGTTGACAAGCTCAGATATAATCCTGGGCATTTGTATCATCACGAACCGACAAAGCCGTGGCAGGACAAGGTTCGATGGTTGGCCGATATTGCTTCCAAGCACGACTGCGCGATGCGTGTGGGCGTGAATTGTGGAAGTGTGGATCCTTCAAAAAAAGAAGTGTTTGCCGAGGGAGACTCCATCGGTCCAATGATTGCAAGTGCTCTTGAGCACTGCGAGTTGCTCGACTCGATTGGATTTACGCAATACTGCGTCTCCCTCAAAGACTCTGATCCTTCCAAAGTGATTGACGTCAATCGACAATTTGCTCAGATTCGTCCAGACGTGCCACTCCATCTTGGAGTCACAGAAGCCGGCATGCCTCCTGATGGAATCATCAAGACACGAATTGCCTTTGAGCAGCTTTTGAGTCGTGGCATCGGAGATACGGTGCGAGTTTCTTTGACGGTTCCCAATGTGCGAAAGCCGGAAGAAATTCTGGCTGCGCGAGAAATTCTTGCTGACATAGCGAGCGGTCGGGTTCGAAGCGTAGTGGACTACGGGTTGTCTTCGCTCAACATTATCAGCTGCCCGAGCTGCTCTCGCGTGGAAAATGAAGCCTTTATTGAACTCGCCAGTCAGGTCAAGGAGATGACTGGCTATGCCCGTGAACACGCCATCACAATTGCCGTCATGGGTTGTCGAGTGAATGGACCTGGCGAGACTGACGATGCTGATCTTGGTCTTTGGTGCGGTCCTACCCATGTCAATCTCAAGCGGCGATCCGTCGAACTCGGCGCGTTTCGGTATGATTTAATTTTGCCAAAGCTTCGAGAGGAACTCGATCTTTTGATCGCTGCTCGTGCGTCTGCGAAAGCAATATGACAAAAAATCTTTTCGCGTTCGCATCGGAAAATGCTCCCCTTACTTTCACAGACTTTAACATTCTGATTCGAACTCCTTGCTGCGCAACACCGCTATGAATCTCCCACGATCACTTCCGACACTCGATATTCTTCCTGATGATGATGACGCTTCGTCCGAGCTTTTTTCGGCCTCTTCGCATGCGCCACTGCGGGGAACATTCGCCTTGGTGACTTTGGGATGCCCTAAAAATCTCGTTGATAGTGAACGGATGCTAGGGCTTCTTCGTGATGATGGCTGGCAGCTTGTGAAGGAGCCTCGAGGATCGGACCTTGTCATTGTCAATACATGTGCATTCATTGATCAGTCCAGAAAAGAATCGTACGGTGCAATTGAGGAAATGATTGCACTTAAGGTCTCCGGGGGCACGCGCGGTGTGATCGTCTCGGGATGTCTTGCGGAAAGACAAAAAGAGGCTCTTTTCGAAGAATGTCCGGGCATCGATTCGGTTATCGGTGTATTTTCCCGCGATGAAATTGCTCGTGTAGCCGAACGACTCATTGGAGGACTGACTGAGCAGCGCAGCCTTTTTCGACCGGCTCCCTCACAGCCTCTTGAAGATCGCGGACGATTGCGAGTCACGCCACGCCACATGGCGTACCTCAAGATTTCTGAGGGATGCGATCGGACCTGCACATTTTGCGCAATTCCAAAAATGCGAGGCAAGCATGCGACAAAACCTTTTGAAGAGGTTCTTCGGGAGGCCCGCGAACTTGCGGCGGATGGCGTCAAAGAGCTCGTTATCGTTGCGCAAGACACCACCTACTACGGCATGGATCTTTATGGCGAGCCGCGACTCGTCGAGCTGCTTGCAGAATTGGAAAAAGTCGAAGGGATTCGTTGGATTCGACTGATGTACCTCTATCCAATTTACTTTTCGGACGCATTAATTGACACGATTGCCAACAGCACAAAAATTATTCCTTATCTTGATATGCCATTGCAACACGCTTGTGATGCGGTGCTCAAACGGATGCAGCGACGCGTTGGTAGAGCGCCAACTGAAGTGCTTCTGCATCGCCTCCGATCACAGATTCCGAATCTCGTCATTCGCACAACTTGTATCACCGGTTTTCCCGGAGAGACTGACGAGCAATTTGAGGAACTGTTCGAATTTGTAAAAAAGTGGAAGTTTGAACGATTAGGAGTTTTTCCATACTCATTTGAGCCAGACACGCCCGCAGCACGCCTCGATGGACATCTTCCCGAGGAGGTAAAACTATTCAGGCGTGACCGTCTGATGAGTTTGCAACAGTCGATCGCGTATGACTGGAGTCGCCGTCAGGTTGGCAAGGTATTCGACGTCATCATTGATTCCCAAAGTTCTACTCGAGCCGATGTTTGGATCGGCCGAAGCTATGCGGATGCTCCCGATATCGACGGCTCGGTATACGTTACAGCCAGCGGTCTTCGCGTTGGACAAATCGTGCCAGTCGAGATCGTCGCTTCGAGTGGGTACGATCTGGCAGGAGTTCCAGCGGAAATCGCCTCTGCTGGAAAACAGTAGCTTTGTCCATGTATGGTTCAATCAACGATGCGACGGAATTGTTTCTGGCGACTGTCAAGCCAACGGCAAGGAGCCTTTGAGGCAACGCGCGTATGAGTGATGGTTTTAGCTCACGTGAAAACGAATCGTCGCGGCGAATTGTAAACGTTCCTAACGGAATTTCTTTGGTGCGACTGTTGTTGTCACCAGTTCTTTTTACGGCGATTGCATCGCAGTGGCATCGAACGGCGTGTTCTCTTTTCATAATTATTTCGCTCAGTGACGTGCTTGACGGATGGTGGGCAAGAAAATTTAACCAGGTCACCGCTGTCGGTCGGGTGCTCGACCCGTTGCTCGACAAAGTCGCGATATGCGGAGCGATGATTCTATTGGCAGATTCGCGAGGAGAAATTGCCTCGGCGATTGTTTCTTGGATGGCCGTAGTCGTGGTGGTGAGAGAACTCGTTGTCACTGCGATTCGCAGTGAGCTAGAACGTCTGGGACATGATTTTTCAGCCGGTGTTTCCGGAAAACTAAAAATGGTTTTGCAGTGTGCTGGCATTACCATGGAACTCTGCACTCGCATTTGGCCGAGTCAATCGCTTCACGACGCAACCGTGTGGGTCATTCTGGCAGCGGTCGTAGCAACGATCTACTCGGGAGTGGAGTACTTCATTGCTGCATGGCGAGTGGTTCAAAAACAAGGAGAGAAGCGATCATGAGTGCAACTGAAGGCACGTTCGATTTCGGAACGCTTCTTGTGGGCACTGTTGCGGTGAGTCTCAGCGTGAGCATGGTGCTATTGATCTTAAAAAGACTCCTACGAGGGCAGAACGTTGTTGCGGCAGTCAGTCATTCGCCTGTTTCTTGGAGTGGGACAGATGTTTGTGTGGCATTTATGATCATGATTGGGATGCAACTCGGTGGGGTTGTGTTGATTCGCTCTTTTGTCGGTCCCAGTATCGAAACTCGACCAGTCGATCTTGCTGCGTCGATTTGCTCGACAGCGTGTGCGGTTGTGTGCACGATTGGTTTCTTCTTGAAACGTGGTGCGACATTGTCGATGCTTGGGTTGAGCCTGCTGCACTGGCGACAAGACGCGTGGAGAGCGATCGCAGGCCTTGCTCTGGTAGTGGCACCGTTACTGACGCTGGCCGGTGTGCTCGATTCATTCGTTCCGTACCACCATCCGATTATTGATTTTCTCAAAGCGCATCAAGATGCCACCGTCACAGCCATGATCGTGCTCTCGGCAGTTGTCGTCGTGCCGATTGCAGAAGAACTCTTGTTTCGACGAATTTTACAGGGCTGGCTTGAGACTCGTGAGGCACAGCGATCAGGCTGGGAAGGCCCTTTGCCAATGACTTCTTACAGCAAAGGATGGGGAAGCATCGCTGTGGCATCTTTGTGCTTTGGTCTTGCACATTACGGACAGGGAGCGGCCTGGATTCCACTGACGCTTTTTGGAATGGTTCTTGGATGGTCGGTCTCTCAAACGGGTAGATTGTTTTCGGCTATATTGTTGCACGGAGCCTTTAATTGTGTGAGCGTGGTGATTTGTCTTTTGCAGAACAATCAGGCCAGTTGATCGACGACAGTCCTCAGAGCAAGTGATTCGTGCGGGTAGGAATATTCGTCTTCTCGGAAATCGCTCTTGGCTGATTTGGAATCCACGTGACACAATTTTAGAGTCCGTAATCGTTACGGCCCGTATGTGGTAATCAGTTCTCGGAGAAGCTACCCGCTGATGTCTGCTCGAGAGAATCCTTCAATCCTGCAGCGAGTTGGGGACGTTGGCGTCTACGTTCTGGTGCGTGTGGCGATCTGTATTATCCAATCGCTGCCTCGCGAGTGGTGTGAGCGCCGTGCTCGAAAATGGTCTGACATACTCGCCAACCGCATCAAAATACGGCGCCAGGTCGTGCGAGAAAATCTCAGGCTAGCCTTCCCTGAAAAAACTGAAAAGGAGTGTCGCGAAATTGCTTGTGGAATGTGGGAGCATCTGTTGCTCATGATTGTTGAGATCGCTCATGCTGAGCGGGTTATTCGTACAACAACATGGCGGCGTCACCTTAAAATTCACAATATGCCGCAGTTTATTCGAACGCTTTGGTTGGATCGACCGAAGATAATTGTGTCGGGGCACTGTGGAAATTTTGAACTCGCTGCCTTTCTTTTCGGCCTCTTTGGTTTTCGCGTCTATTCGGTTGCCCGAGAACTCGACAACCCGCTGCTGGACAATTTTATAACGAGGTTCCGTGAGTCTAGGGGCCAGCGGATTCTTCCAAAAAAGGGGAGTGCGCCAGATGTTTCAGCGGTACTTGTTGATAATGGAATCATCGGATTACTTGGGGATCAGTATGCCGGACAAAAAGGCTGCTGGGTCGATTTTTTCTCTCGTCCGGCAAGCGTTCACAAGGCAATTGGGATTTTTTCGTTGACCAGTAATGCACCGTTACTGGTCTGTTCGGCGACTCGTAGAAATCGACTTTTCGAATTCGATTTAAGGCTTGAGGGAGTTGCCGATCCGCAGCAACAGCACCCCGCTACGGTCAATGCACAGGCTCTTTCACAGTGGTTTACAACGCTGTTGGAACAGGCCATTCGGCGTGCCCCGCAACAGTACTGGTGGGTGCATCATCGCTGGCGTGGTGAGCCTCCAAAAGCGAGAGTAAAACCGCCAGCACACATGATCTCACAATGAATTGCTCCTACAATTATTTTACGAGTCGCGACGCAAACGTTCACGTCGCACTCATTTTTAACACGACACTTTCTTCTTGGCTTATTGTGAACTATGAGTAGGTGGATTCCTGTTGCATTGATCAGTGAGTGCCCGGAAGGGGAATGCATTGAGCGGATTGTCGAGGGACGCGTTATCGCGCTGGCACACACGTTGAATGGTTGGTACGCAATTGACGGCGTCTGTGCACATCAGGGCGGACCTCTTGGAAATGGAACCCTCTGTCAAACGCTCCTTACATGCCCTTGGCATGGTTGGCAGTTTGATGTGGCTACCGGCCAGAATCGTCTTTCCAGCGCCGTGCGTCAGCAGGTTTGGGAAGTACGGCAAGACGATGAACAAGTGTACGTAGATTTTGGTGAATATCCGGAAGGGTAGTGCGAGTGATTGAATACCGTACCTTTCGAAATGGGGATCCCCCTCATATTGCTGATACCTGGGCTCGAGCCACCCTCGGACCGTGGACGATGTCCCCGCTCACGTCGGCCCTCTTGGAAGACAGAGTTTTTTCCAGAACTTATTTCGATCCACGCGGACTGTTTGTTGCGACCGAAGATGGAAAAATTGTTGGCTTTGCTCACGCGGCACGAGGTCCCGATTCAAGTGGCAGCGGGCTTTCTTTGACGGAGGGAACAACTCTGCTTGTGATCGTCGAGCCGCATCAAGATCGTGAAGGCATTGCCGATGAACTCCTTCGACGGTGCGAACGCTTTTTAATAGATCGTGGCGCGAGCGTTCTGTTCGGGGGTGGAGATGCCTCTCGTCGGTGTTTCTATTTTGGACTTTACGGCGGTGCAGATCTTCCGGGGATTCTCGACTCACTGCCAGATATGAAGAATCTGTTTCTTCGCGCAGGATATAGCGAGTCGAAACGAATATCGATTCTGTCACGTTCGATTATTGGATATCGTCCAAAAGTCGATCGGCTGCAGATCGCCATCAAACGCAAAACACAGCTGAAATCTTTTGATATGCCTGCATTTCGAACCTGGTGGGAGGCGGCAAGTCTTTCGGGTATTGGTTTGCGAAGATATGAACTGTTTAACGCCTCCGCAGAACTGCTCGGCGCGTGCACGATCTGGGACATGCAGCCGTTTTCGTCGTCTCGATCAACTGCAGTTGCGGGACTTTTGAGCGTTGACATCATGGGTACTCGCAGGCGCGAAGGACTTGCGTACTACCTTGTGGCTTGGGCGATGCACGACCTGGCAGCTCAAGGAGTTGCTCAGATCGAGACGCAATCTCCCTGCTGCAATGCAGCGGCGATGCATCTGTTTGAGAAACTCGGGTTTATAGAACTCGAAAGAGGTACCGTCTTTCGGAAGGAGATCGCATTGTAATCTTGAGACGGTATTACTTTTCGGAATGAATGTTCAAGTTTTGAAGGTGCTCCACTAAGTCCTTATGAGACGAGGGATTTATTCGGGAGAGTCGCAATGACAGAGGGGGGGTGTGCGCATCCTTTCTCAGGTCCCGCAAGAAATCTTCAAGTGCCGTACGCCGTTCAGGTGTTGTGCGAAGCATCAAGTACGACCAAGCCCAAGCTTCAGCGTAGTGATCCTGCGTAAGGTCTCCTGCGTTTTTAGTTCGCTCCAGACGTTCTAAATCCGGCTGCCAGGTTCCTTCCAAGAGTCTGCCGGTGAGATTCGCCAGATGCTCTGCGTGAAGTCCTCCTGTGACGCGAGGAACTTCAAAGAATTCTGCGAGTCCTTCATCAAGCCACAAAGGAATGTTTGGAACAACCGCGTGCACGTATCCGTGAGTTGTCTCATGTCGTAGATCTTCTGCGATCCTATCTTGCCAAGGAGCAAAAACCGCAAGTGACGTATCGGTTTCGACAAAAAATGCGCGTCTGGTGGGAAATTGTGGGAAGTGAACCGCAGCATATTCAGAGTAACTCTTTGTATCGTGAAAAAGATACAGATGAACAATCTCGTCGGATACCGGAAGATCAAGTTCTTGACTGACTGTAATGCGAAGAGACTCGAGTTCTCTGACGAGACGGTGATGGCTCGCGAGTGGAAAATCGGCATGAATAACGAGTTGTTCTGCATGAATTTCCGATGCATCAGGCAGACCGATCGGTTGTGTGAGCATCATCGATGCGCACCCTCCCACCACCACGACAATTGTCAGAGTGATTATCAAACAAACTGTTCGCTGCGTGCTGGGCATCAAGTCTGGTTGCAGAGGAACTTATGGAGCGCAGGGACGCTCGCAAAGGAAAAAGGCATTGGGTTAAAATCCATCTGCCACGGATGGACCGACGGTGACTGTAGCGATCGCGTGGCCTGTCACCAATGGCGTTCAAACAGCTTAAAAAGGCCATTGATTCGATTATGGATTATGCAAACGATTTCTGTGTAGATTTGTTTCCAATGAATCGAGCACCCCGTTGAGTACGTCGAGTGCTACTGGCCGAGAAAGAACAGCCGCAGCACCTGCCCGACGGGTGCGTTCACTCGAGTGCCCTCGAGGAAAGGATTCCAGCAGCACAATCAACGCGTGAGGCATGTTGGCCGAGAGCAGTTCAAGCCACGCCAAGTCGGTGGCGCGAATGTCTTCAAGATCCCAGAGAATAATGTCAAACGACTCATCGAGCGGAGGATGGTCGCCCAAAAAAGAAACAGCTTCTCGACCGGTCGCTTTGACAAGATCAATCAAGCCATCAAGGTCGATACTCCGACGAGCCACCACAGCAATTGAACTTACTCTTGGTAGACCGTGAAAAAGTTTGTAACGACCAAGGGAGAGCGATGAAAGCAACCTCTCTTCTCTTCGAGAAGTTGTGGCAATTCCGTAAACACCCGGTTGATTGTGATTCAATTGCTCAAGCCATTCACCAACGCGCCCCGCAACGTCGTACCAGAATAGATCATCAACTCCTCCGAGCATTGGACCGCTACGTCGTTTTCCATCGGCCAGACTTCCAAGCACGGAAACCACTGGGGTCAGCGGCCAACTCGACACGATCAACGCGACGTCCTTTTCGAGCCACATTCCAGCATGCTCGCATGCTAAAAGACACAGTGTCGGCATTCGATCGTGACTTAATCTGGCCTCGTATACATCCTCTGGTGTTTTGAAAGTCAGGATCGTCACGTGGGCCTTCAACCAGTCAAGGGCAATCGAAAGCTCTGGGTGGTCAGTTGTGCCCACCCAGAACGCCAGGAGCGGAGGCTCGCATCGAGGTGTCTCAGCACCAGCGCTGAGAATGGCGTTGACGGGCATGTTTTCGACCGGCGTTGTTTGATGAGTCACCATCGCAGAATTTCTCGAGAGTGGTGGAAGCGATTGCAATTGTGTTTTCATGAAACACTTACGCAACTTCGGATTCAAATCTCAATTGATGCACTACGGAGATCGAACAATCTGCCGCGATTCATGATCGTATGCAGGAGCGTAACTCGAGGCACTTCAGCGAGGCAAGGCGAAATGGCGGTGGTGGGTCATGTTGGTAAGATTTTCAAAAAAAAGAATCTGGAATCAGTCTTGACCATTTCTGGCTGTCATACACAAATAGCGACTCGCCTGAGATGACTTTCAGCGAACCCGACTTCAAGGACGAATTCGGGATGAACGAGGGATGTACAAACATCCCGGGAATCGGAGATATCTATGATTCATCTGCACGAGGATTCTTTTTCTGCCCATGTTCCGTTTGCTCTTTCGCAGGTTTTAAAAAGGCACCATTTGTTCTCGGCATCACAATGGATTCATTGTGATGAAATCATGGTTTCGGATATGCACGATGATCCAATAAATTGTCGGCGTGGTGATATTTTTATTGCCCGAGAGACCGGCGATGGCGATGGCCATGATCGAGTAGCCGAGGCGATCAGTCGCGGTGTTGCAGGAATTGTTGCAGAACGGATGGTGGTTACCGGTGGAGTTCCACTCTGTTTAGTGCCGGATTCAACACGTGTTTTTTCTGCAATGTCGCACGCGTTCTATAAATATCCTGCTGATCGCCTCCAACTCATCGCAATCACCGGAACCAGCGGGAAAACCAGCACGACTTGGACTTCCGCGAGCGTTCTGGCTGAATCCGGCCTTGCCGTCGGTGTTGTCAGCGATCTTGGTGTCTTCGATTCGACAGGATATGAACCGAATCCAGGAAATCTGGAAAACCCCAAAACGTTTTCGAGCATTCTGTGCAAACTTGTTCAAAGCGGTTGCACTCACGTAGTGGCTGAGATTTCTAGCCAAATGCTTGCACAGCAGGTTCTCGAAGGTGTTACGGTCGATACGGCTGTTATTACCAATCTTGCCGATGCTCACGAAGATTTACACGGATCCAGACGAGCCTATCACGCATTAAAGGCGCGTTTAGTCCACAGTTTATCCCCTACCGGATGCCTTATTGTGTGTGCTGATCAACGGCGTGGTCGAAGTCTTCGGGAGCGATGGGATGGATTGTCTCTCTCGACGGGTCTTCAGTCGCCCTGCGATGTGGAGGGAACGCTTCTCGAGCGAAGTCTCGATGGCCAAACATTTCTTCTTCGAATTGCAGGACATGTCGTGCCGGTGTGCGTACCATTGCCCACAGCCGCCTGTGCAAGAAATTGCCTCCAGGCTGCAGCTGTTGGCTTGCGATACGGCGTCGCGATTGAAAAGATTGCGTCCGGAATCGAATCGTCAGCAAATATTCCAGGTCGTCTTGAAAGGCTCAACCGCGGACAGGCGTTTGCACTGTTTCTTGACCAGCCAACGAGCGTGCATGCATTAAAATCCTCACTCAAAAGCCTTCGCCGTGTAACACCCGGCAGACTGATTTTGCTGATTGACCGCGCATTTTCGAACCATTGTGGTCAACGAGGCAGCGAATCAATGATTGATTGTGCCTCCTGTTGGTGTGACGACGCCTACCTTCTTCGGGCACCGTCTTTGAATGGGCGTTGCAATGATTTTTCAGGAGTGAGCGGTGTGATCAACTCTCTGCGTTCGAACGATTGTCTGGTTGTACTCTCGGACGCTTTTTCAGGTGAGTCGGGTGCTTCCGTCGATTCCTCTGCTGTTCGAGGCACACTGATTGAATGGGTCAACGAGGTGATCGCATCCCAAAATCCTCCAGAGGGAACGTTTCGACCGCGCCGGGCAGCGTAAGAACCCGAGTGAATCATCGTTCATAATTCGTATGCTGCACAAATTAGTCTGCGGCGTTATACATTCACAAAGCATTCGGGTTTGCAATAGACAAGTGTGCAGACCGATGGTCAAAATCAGACGCTTGATGAAATCAGAGCGATCGATTCACATGGGCATACTTTGGAAGTTCACTTTCATGCAGAGCGGTATGACGAGAGTGAAAATGATTTCATTTGTTTACACGATGCGAGTTGCTTTTTTGTGAGTATGGTGTTGGAGAGAATCATGGTCGAAAGTACACCGTTCGATGATCTTGGACTTGCTGTTTCCAGTGACGAGCCTCTTGATCGACATACGTGGCTAAGCGTGGGAGGGGTGGCTCGATATTTTTGTGAACCGGTCGATGAAGTTGCACTTTCCAAACTTGTGGTGCGATGTCACGACGTGAACATACAGCTTCGAGTCCTCGGAGGAGGATCCAACGTGCTTGTTCCTCGTGCAGGATTTTCAGGGATGGTTGTGAGGCTCTCGTCACCCTCTTTTTCCGCCATTGAAATTTCTCAGACTTCGATAAAAGCCGGTGCAGGAGCAAAACTTGTGCACGTTGTCTCTGCGGCAGTCCAGGCAGGACTTTCTGGAATCGAAACACTCGTCGGAATCCCAGGCACGATTGGCGGATCACTCATAGGGAATGCGGGTGGTCAGGCTGGGGATATCGGTGAACGAGTCAGCGAAGTCACGCTCATGAATACCCGAGGCACCATCGATACGCGAGGACGATCAGACCTCGCTTTCCAATACCGGCAGAGCAATCTGGAAGACAGTATTGTCCTTGGTTGTAGACTTGAACTCGATCAAGAAAATAATATTGTCTTGACGAAACGAATGCAGAAGCAGTGGATCGTCGAACGATCAAGGCAGCCGTCCGGAACTCGTACGGTGGGAATGATGTTTAAGGATCCGCACGGGACCTCTGCGGAGTCGCTGATTGAACAGGCGGGTGCTCGCGACATGTATGTTGGAAAAGCAAGTATTTCAGGTGCTCATGCCAATTACGTGGTTGCCGGTTCTCAATGTTCCAGTGACGATATTCGCTCCTTACTTGACGAGGTGCGATTAGTCGTACGCGAACGACTGGGAATTGATCTCGAGCCACAATTAGAGGTGTGGTAGTTCAAGAGCCTCTTTTTATCGAACGTCCCAGCAAGTTAGCATGAACACTTCTCCTCGTCGAAAACCGGTAGCATCCGCACAGGACCTCACTTCTAAAGGAGCCACACATTTTTTTGCTACGCGTCAAAATGGAATCGGTTCGATTGTGCTTGTTCTTTTTGCAATGGTCGTCGGAGTTGCGGTCTGGGCTGAGTATCGCGATCAATTGCTTGCCGATCCGAGGTATCTCATTCGTGCCGACCGAATCGATGTAGTTGGTGTGCCGATGTGGTTACGAAGCGACATTAAATCAGAATCGCTACGTGATTGGAGTTTTGAAGGGGAATTCGTTTCGACTGATCCCCAGACACCAAAGCGTTTAGCCCGCGCATTCGATATGCATCCGTGGGTGAAACGCGTGCTACGAGTGGTTATCAGTCATCCAGGGGCTGCAACGGTGGAGTTGATTTGCCGTGAGCCGATCGCCATGGTTGCTGTCCCAGGAGGGCTTTTGGCTGTGGATGCCGATGCGGTAGTGTTACCAAGCGCAGATTTTTCAGGCGAGATCGCGGCTCAATATCCCTGCATTCGTGGTGTTGAATCAAGCCCTCAAGGTCCCGCAGGCTCCCCGTGGGGTGATGTAGTCGTTGAGGAGGGAGTTGGCGTTGTGCTGGCAATTGGACCGGAATGGAAACAACTATTTCTGACTGAATGCAGGCCGAAAAGAGAGTATGACCAGAATTTTCTTGAAACTTCACGTTCGTGGGATCTTCATGGTCCATCGGGGCTGGTGATTTTGTATGGCTCCGCACCGGGACAAGAAAAAATGTCGGAACCGTTGGCTGCAGAGAAAGTATCTCGCCTTCAGGAAATTCTCAAACGGGGCGAAGCTGTTACCGGAACGATTGACCTCACTCGCCAAAAGAGCAGCGCCGAAAAAAAAGCTTTCCCCCAAAGCCATGCCTCGCCTGCGTTGCCCTAGTCAAAAGTATCGACAACCACGATTGACTCAAGTATGGTTACTCGGCGATTTTTTCACTCTGACAGAATCAGCTGACGAATCTCCTGAAAGCGTGGATGCTCGGCGGACGCACACCACTCAAAGAGAACTGATTCGGTGGTGGTTACAATCGCACCGGAGCTTTCCATTCGCCGAATGGCCGTCTTATGGTCGATTCGGCGAATGGAGGTGATCGCGTCAAGAACTATCAAAACGTTATGACCCTTTGAGAGAAGATCGATCGCTGTCTGTAAAACGCAAACGTGAGTTTCAAAGCCTGCCAGGACAACACAATCCATGCCTTCAACGGCTCTGTCAAATCCAGGGGTGCCACAGCAACTAAACCTCATTTTTGACTCAGGCTCCGGAAGATGATGAGCCAGTTCCGGCGGCGTTTTTCCGAGTCCTTTGGGATATTGCTCAGTTACGACTCGCCGCACGCCGAGAAGTTTCGCGGCTTCTGCGAGACGGATAATATTTCGAACGATCAGTGGGGCATCGTTCATCGCGGCAATCAATCGTTCCTGCACGTCAATGACGGCAACCACCGACGTCTCTGGGCGTATGAGCATATTTGGAATACCTCTGGAGATTGTCTGGCTCAATATGTTTCCGCATGCCGTGGAGTGATCTGGAATGACTTTTTAAAATTCTATCCCTTTTTTACACGAGACGGGGCGTGAACCGATACGTCAGGCCGTTGTCAGTGACTAGTGAAGTAAGCGAACATATTCAATGAGATCCGCAAGGCCTTGATGAGAGAAATCTTTTTCGAGTCCATCGGGCATCATCGATCGACCGGTACTTCGTAGCTCTTCGATGTGCGTGCGTAAAAGTGACTCTGTTTTTCCCTCCGCTGCAAGAAGTGTGATGCTGCTGGCAGTTTCGGCGGATAACAGTCCGGCGGCACTGCGTCCCGATGTGCTCGTGACCACGAACAGTTGATACTTTGCTTCCACAGAGATACTGGGATCAAGAATAGAGTGAAAAATGGATTCCGCCGTTCGCGTCGTGAGTGAGGCAAGATTTGGCCCGATGTCGTGACCAATACCTTCTTGACGATGACATGTTGAACACGTTTTTAAAAAAATCGCAGCTCCTCGGACTGCATCCCCAGAGAGGCTCAGTGCTGGCTTCCAAGACTCTAAAACTTGTTTTCGGTCCGTCGAAGTGCCAGATACAAAAAGTTTTTCCATACGTTCCCGCGTCGAACTATTTGTCGTCGTCATCAGTCGTTGTCGCATCGGTGCATCAATTTCAGTTAGCAGTACGCTCTTGCGTTCAAGATGGTCTACGAGCACGGCCGCCCAAGACTCACGACTGGCCAGAATGGAAAGAATGTGAGTGCGGATGGAAGGCGAATGAGACGACCACCCAGCAAGTAAGATGGCGGCAAGTGTTTCATCTGAGTGAGTCGCAATCTGGTTTACAACAGCCTGTTGGACAACGACTGGCGCCTGAGGCACAAGCAACGACAGAAGCAATAGCTTGTCTTGCGAGAACATCTCCGGTTGTCGGAGTAAAAGAGAGAGAGAAGCTGCTCGATAATTTTCATCCGTATTGGGATCAACCGCGATGAGCCGACTTCTGGAAAAAGCGTTGGCAAATAGTATCTGCTGCTCGGATGTCAAATGTTTTGATACATCCCATCCACGTGCAGCGACTCTATCGAGCATGGCTGCTAGTCCACTCATCTGCCATGGATAAAGTCGACCGTCTTTCGGGGTCATGGCGATATTCAGGGCCGTTATCACTGTTTGATCGTCAGCCAGAGCAGCCACTTGGGACAATAATGCTTTGAGAAGTCTTTCAGACGCAGACGGATCGCCAGGCACGTCTGCAGACAATAGAAGAACTTCTTGAAGTACACCGCCAACATTGGTGCTTGTTAAGGAACTCATTGCGGCCGCATGGATAAATGGATCTGTGTCAGCGATCAGCAACGATGCCAAAGCTTTTCCAGCCGAGGGATCCGAATAACCTCCGAGATTACTTGCCACCTGCAGGCGGACTTTTGCATCGGAATCGTGTACAAGTTCCATCCATGTTTCTGATGAAACAAAAACTTTATTTGCCAATCGAACTGCTTGACGTCGAACCCCCGCATGCGAGTCTTTGAGGCCTGCAAGAACAGACTGCGGGGTCAAGGCGTTGAGGCCATCCAGCGTACAAAGTGCCTGCATTCGGGCGAGTGGATGCGGACTCGTCAGCACTATTTTTTCGAGCGGTGCTTTGGCAAGAGAGGATTGTTGAGTGACCAACAGACGCTGCGCTGTATCCCGGTGCCACGCGTTTGAACTTTCAAGCATGACAACAAGTTCTTCAGTTGACATTTGATCCAGACGAGGCATCATGCGCGATGGTGTGCCTGTCGGCACAATCCGGTAGATTCGTCCGCGATCTTCACCAGATCGAAAAAATGGTCGCAGTTCATCTTGTCCCTCTTGTGGGAGCCACTGAGGATGCTCAATCATGTAACGATACATATCGACAATCCATAATCCACCGTCGGGACCGGTGCGCGCCATAACAGGTCGGCACCAACGATCTTCTGAGGCAAAAAAGTCCATCGCAGTTTCTTGAGGATCTCGTTCAAAACGAAAACTGACACCGTCGCTCACAATCACATTGTGTTGAACAAGATTGCTAAACGGCTCACACGTAAAGGCATGTTCAATGGTCACGTTTGTGGCGTTTTCCAAAGCAGGTCCAAACAGCAAATCGTCTTGATAGATCATGCCCGAACAGGCAGACGTAAATCGTCCCGATTGTTCAAAGCTGTGGAAACGTTTTTCATGGACTGCTGCAGGATAGACGGGAGGGTTGGCAGGCGTCACCACTTGATGCCGTGGGTCTGGAGGGGAAAAGTGTGGATTTCGACGAATAAAAGGATCTTCGAGAACATAGTGCCAAAGAGGAAAGGAGTTTTGTACGCCAAACCAATTCCCCCATGCATCGCGATTGCGTCCAAATTGTGATGGACCACTTTGAGGATCGATCAAGCCAAGATCAGGTTGAATACAAAAGTCACGACTTCCAATGGCGGTCTTTTGCTGTGTTATGTGAGAGAGAATATGGCTTTTTTCTCCATAGCCCGCGTGATGACTTCCGCTGGCACAGTACACCCAGTTATCCAATCCCCACCGCAGTCCGTTTACTCGCAACTGCTGATTGCCTTCGAGAAAGCCTGAAAAAAGAGTTCGTTTTATATCAGCCTTTCCATCACCGTCGGAGTCCTCTGCATAAAAGATCTCAGGCGCCGCCGTCACCAGAACTCCTCGTCCCCACGCCATCACTCCAGTTGGAAATGAAACATTCTCAAGCAATACCGTCGAGGTGTCATAGGTTCCATTGCCATCGGTGTCATCTAAAAAACGAATCCGTCCTCCAGGTGTGCCATTGCCATTCATGCCCAACGGATAATCAGCCATTTCTGCAACCCACAAACGTCCATCCGGCCCCCAGTCGATAGCCACCGGATCTCGAACCATCGGTTCTGCAGCGACAAGTTGCACTTGAAAACCTTCTCGCACGTGCGCCAGGAGAAGAGAGTCCTCGGGAGATTGTGGCTTTGAATCAAGAGGCAACGACGATACACCAGTCGGGGGCACGAGTGAGACACCCGCTTTTGCATAGTGTGAACATACTTCGTCCGATGGAAGCGCTCGGTCGTAGAGAGCGACTTCATCAAGACGTCCTTGCAGGGCGAAAAGACGATCGGTCCTGCCACCAAAAAAGACTGCTGATTCACCTAGTTTATGCGTCACTTCAAGCTCGCCACTGATTTCGGGTGTTGGATTTCCATTTAAGTAGACAATCGCATGACGATTGTTTCGAACCAACACAACATGATTCCAGGTGTGAGGCACCAGTTCTGTTTTTCCAACAAGCACTTCGTCTCGTTCGTTTCCGTTAAACAGAAGTAATTTTCCATTCCAACCCTTCTGCATAAAAGATCCACCGATTCCCAAGTGGTCACCGGAAACCTTTTCATCTCCATCAGAACCTCGAGAGAAAAAATAGCCTGTAACAGCTTGTGCGTCGTTTGGTAAACCATTCCAGACCCAACACTCAACGCTCATCACATTGCCAAGGGCGGGCACCTTCGCAGACAGCCGACCGCCGGCAAAATGTGCTGAACGATTGCCACGGGGTAATTGGGTCAGTCCACTTCCCACGGGTCCGGGGAGGTAATACGCCACTCCACTTTCGTACAGTCCATGATGATCGCCCACGGCATCTACAGCGTGCGTCCCATCGATATCACCAAGTCGCCAGTAGGCCAAAGGCTTTGAAGCAGTAACGGCCTGAGAGTATTCATGACTCTCTTCCTTCACAATCCGGCATGGCTTTCCGGAAACTTTTTCCAGCAGGCCAGTCATTGTTTCCAGAATAAGAGGTTCCGCATTGACTTCTAATCCCGCTGTTCGAGCAGGCCATGTGGTATATCCACCGAGCGCGTGTTGCTCCGGTGGCGGAATGTAGCCCTCGGCGCCGTTTGCCAGCTCGATGTTCATCGTGAGCTTCAATGGACTTCGATTTTTGAGTTTAATACCAGTAATACCAAACACTTCGTTTGGTATGGCCGTGATACCAAAGTCACCTATTCGAATAGCTTGAAGTTTTATTTCTGTCTTGGGATCTTCATGCAGATAAAGTTGTTCAAATGCATATACTTCCGACCATCCGCGAGGGAGACGATCTCCGACACTGGAAACGATTTCTCTCGCCCATGCGAGCCTCGCCTTATCTGGAATGCGTCGGTTTAATGTGAGCGTTGACTCAGCCATTGCCAGCGTGACAACAGTGCGGTATTCAATTGACTGATAGGCACGAAAGGCGGATTCTGCAAGTGCTTTGGTGTAAACATCCAAATCATGGGCTTCAGATGGTTTCCCATAATCCGGCCACATACTGTCACCGCTGGTGCCCTGCGACATGATTCCTACAAACGCTGGTGACTGCTTGCTCGCGCCGATGTGCTGCGCAAAAGCTGCTCCAAATCTGCCACAACAATCACCAGAGACCAGGGGAGATCCATAGTAGTGCATCGCATAGTTTGCAAGCACGGCAAGCGGAGTGCCGTCGAGGGTTTGTATTGAGAGCAGTGTCAAGTCAGTGTCAGATGGGCCTGACTCACCAACATGATTTGGACTCACATGCCCGGGATGCATGTGGGCTCTTACGGTAAGCTGCCCAAATGGATCCGTCATAGTCATCTTGTCCTCACGAAAAATCCAGCGTCGACAGTGGTTATGCTGATCGTCAGTGACGACTGACCAGCCAACCTTGGCGAGAGTCATATTTTCTGTTGCAACCTTAATGCTGCGAACGATCTGTTCGGGTAGAAATTGTGAGTACCGGGGATCTTCGCGACTTCCCAGACAGGGCATTGCGGAAGGTGCCGAATGGGTGTGAGTCGCCGAGATTAGAATTCGATCTGTTCGAATGCCAAGACTTTTATACGTTTCGTGCTTCACTGCATCGAGCATTTTTCGTGGCAACATAAGACTATCGACTACGACAATCGCTATTCGTTCATTGCCATCGTCAAGCACGATCGCTCTTGACATCAATACGTCGTGAGCCATGGTTGCGGTGCGCTCCTCCACCATGCCATTGACACGAACAGGAAACTGTCTGGGTGTTATGTCAATCATCGCCGCGCCAGCACGCAAGACTGGTTCTCCCCCTTGGGCACAAGTGAGAAAAACAAAAATAGTTGCCACGCCGATCCATGCACGTCGTAACACAAACGCACCCGTGGGATATCGAATAGACACCATGCGCATCAGCAGCCCTCCGGCGAATATCGTTGTCACAATCGCACAATGTTTTGTGCGACAACCGAGCAACACTAAATGTTGTTCGTGTTGTTCGTAATGCACTCAAAGCTTATCGAGTTGTCTTCCTCGGGATACGCAGTTGAGTTATCAGGGTGAATCGCTGAGTACTGATGCGGACCAACCGTCACACGCGACGGGAGCCGGTAGATGCCCGCGAGAATACTGGTATAGCCAGAACAGTGATGTATTCCGTTCAATACGAGCCGATTTCATTTGGCAGATGGTGCGTCGTATCGTTCAATTCATCAACGGACATTGTTCAATGAGTGGGGAGCCAATTCGAGTCAGTCGTCAATTGCTTTCAAAAGCGAGGGCTTGCGTAAGTGATATCGCAAGTCTTTCTCAAAAGATCCCATTCTTTCCAGTGGAACGAGTCATGGATCTAGGACCGGTTGCATTCGCTCGTGTCAGTGCATCGAGTCGAATCGGATGGGCTGCAATTTTTTTAAAGGCCTATGCGCTGGTCGCTCGACGCCACCCAGTACTTCGATCTTGGTACGTTTCTGGATTTATGTCACACGTGGCAACGTGCTCTGCAAGTGTCGCAACACTCGCAGTTAATCGGATGGAAAATGGAGAGGATCGTTTGTGGTTTGCTCGTCTGGAACAGCCGGATCAGAAAAGTCTTCTTGAGATTCAGGCATTTGTTACGCAGTGTACAACTCGTCCGACCGAGGAATTGTTCAAGCGTCAGCTCCAACTCGAGATGCTTCCGAGAATGCTTCGGAGATTTATTTTGCGATGGAATATGAACTCTTTTTCAGAAAAGCGAGCTACTCGGATTGGCACATTCAGTCTTTCGACACTTGCTGGATTCAATGCGACGAATCGACTTCATCCCACAATCTGCACGACAAGCCTCTCCTATGCTCCCCTTGATAGCGACAAGCGTTGTATTGTGACCCTGCTTGCGGACCATAGAATTCTTGACGGCGTTCTGTCTGCCAGAGTGCTTCAAGAACTTGAGGAAATCCTTTGCAGGGATGTCGTTGGCGAACTTCAGTGTTTGTCTCCCGAAGGGGATAACACTTCAACGATTAGGGAGTCTCCATAAATCGACCGTCGTGCGTGGCGATGAGCAGTGCATCAATTGCTCCATCGAATCGTGATGACTCTGAGAAGAGAGTAATCCTTCGAGAGGTTTCTCCGGTCACCTCGATCAAGACCGTGAGCCGATCATCTGGCAGCGCCACAGCAATACGACTCGGCCACTCCACGATTACCCAGCCGCACTGAGAAATGATCTCATCCCATCCGAGTTGCTCGAGATCTTCTACGCCAGAGAGTCGAAAAGCGTCGATATGAGTGAGCTGTGTTGGCCCTTGGTGAATGTGAATCAATCCAAATGTGGGACTCACGATTTCATTGGAAGGGATCCCGATAGCTGCTCCGAGGAACTTTGTGAATGTTGTCTTTCCAGCCCCCAAATCTCCTTCGAGGGCGATCATTGCGTGCGACGGAAGCGCAGATGCAAGAATCCTTGCAATGCGTTCAAGATCGATTTGTTTTGTGATAGAGACGGTGACCGAGGAGCCCATGAACGACATTGCTCTGTGAAGAATGAAGGAATAAGATTTTTTAATCGCAGCTTTTTTTCAGTGAACAATTACTTGTAAAGAGATGTTGATAACCGCGCGGCTCGAGTTGTCTCATATCACCGTTTGGTAAAACGCAAACGATTCCAGGAGTTGCTGTCACCGTTCCAATGACACTCAGCGGTGTTTCTGGAAACAAATGTTTAAACTCATTGATCAAGTCTGAAGCGACTTGTGGATCGAGTGCGAGAATGAGTTCAAAGTCTTCACCGTCACCAAACGCGTGTTCCAGTGGCGTTTGGCCGCTGCCTTGTTGAGCATAGATTCTGGCATCCTCATGGATTGGGATTCGATCGCACTCTAGACGAGCGCCTGTATTACTAGCGGACATCATGCGAAAGAGATCGAGCGAGAGTCCGTCACTCGAATCAATTGCTGCATGAATCTCCCATCTAGCCGTCATTGCGAGCGCTTCGTTACAGCGAGGCAGAAAACAAAGATGCCTTCCCAGAATACTGCCACCGAAGGCGCCTGTTACAAGGATCACATCACCGGGAACTGCGCCGTCTCGACGCCACGCCTTGCCCGGTTCGACGCTCCCGATGGCAGTCACGCTCACGACGAGTAGATTGTCCCAAGAATTAGTGTCGCCACCGGCAATCGCTATATTAAATTGTTTTGCCAGCGGCAACATACCCTCGAGCATTTCATCGCCGATTGTTCTCCCATGTTTTATTGGCAGAGCGACCGCCACGACTGCCACCTCGGGACGCGCGCCCATCGCGGCCAGATCGCTCAGATTGACTGCAAGAGCTTTGTACCCAACAGCTTTTGGATCTGTTGCTGGAAATGGAAGAAAATCTGTTCCTTCCATCAGCATGTCGACTGTGATCACCGTCCGCCTCATCGCCGGAGGCCGCACCACTGCCGCATCATCTCCAGCAGGAACCTCGAGCCTGATATCCGGTGGAAGTGAGGAAATCAGTTTGGCGACAAATGATGATTCCACAGTCAAAAAACTCCGGGAGGATTCGAACATGTCAGCCTCACATGGCTGGCACCCACGAACCGGTTGGAGTTTAACGCCGAATCGTGTCACGCGTGAGATGGCCAAAGAGGGTTTCCCGTCCTCTCAGCACATAAAACTTTAACGGTCCAATATTTTCTTCCTGTGACTTATCTAAGACAAACGTGACATTTTCAGGTGAGATCGTTTCCCAGACGTGCAGTCCGACTAAAATATCCCCTTTTCGAATTCCCTGATCGGCTGCAGGGCCATCGTCTCGAACTGCCTCAACCACAAGACCACCACGGTATCTTGACTGAACTTTTTGGACTCGATCAGAAGAAACTGGAGAAAGTCTTACTCCAACTTCTTGCCAACAGCGATCCTCAAGCGTTATTTTTTCTGTTCCGAGGTCTGCCAGATATAGATCTATCTGTTCTTCACCGCTCCCTCGTGCCACTGTGAGTGGAATCGATGTTTCCACGTTGAGTCCCAAGAGCGATCGTTCAATATCGAGTTGGTTGCTTACTTCATACGCACCGATTCGAAGAATCACATCTCCAGCTTTCACACCAATAGCTTCCGCGGGACTTTTTTTCTGCACGGATTCAACAATGGCGCCACGAGGATTTGAATGATCTCCCTTGCGAGCTACGATCCCGTGCCACGTTTTATCAACTCTTTCCACCGAGAGAAGTTCAGAGACGACCTGAAGAACTCGGTCGACTGGAATAGCGAATCCAATTCCTTGTGCGCCTGCTCGCATCGCAACGTTTATTCCAATCATTTCTCCATCTACGTTCAGCAATGGTCCGCCTGAATTCCCTGGATTAATACTTGCATCGGTCTGGATGAGATCGTCGTATCGCTGTGTTCGACTAACTTCCACGGCACGGTGGAGCGCTGAAATGATGCCTCGTGTCACGGTGTGCTCGTAACCATATGCATTCCCAAGGGCAAGAACAGTCTCGCCAATCAAAAGATCATCAGAGGTTCCTATGGAAATTTGTGGAAGAGGATCACGAACATCGACCTTGATAATTGCGAGGTCGGTTCTTGGATCGTGCGATGACAGTGTGGCAACGGTTGTTTTTCCGGATGCAAGTGTCACCTCGATCCTGCGAACACCTTCGACGACATGGTAATTGGTGACAATGTAGCCCCTCGAATCAATTACGACACCAGTGCCCATTCCGTTGACTCGCCGCAGTTCACTCGAGTCATGCTTGTCATTTTCTGCGACCATTTTCTGACCGTGAATATTAACAACTGCATCTCTTTGGGATTCAATGGCCCTCACAATCGCGGTTCGGCGTGACTCGCCTGCGATGTTTTGTGAAAAGGGCGTTGCTACGATCGCAGCAAATAGGAACACTTGAATTCCATGATGACTCAAGGTCGTAAGCAGGCTGCGGTAGTCGGTGTTGCGAGTCATAGTGGTCCGAGAGAATTCCAAAAAGGAGCCTGAACGATACAGGTCTTGCAACACGTAACGAACGATGGTTGAACATCGAATGCGGACGAAACGGGCCATCGTTCGATTGTCTCTCGTCGATGGACAGTTTCCCTGATCTTGGGAATCGGACCATCCGTAAGGCGCATTCAATGCATCGACTTGCACTCGGCATAGACTGCCCAGATAGCGTCTCTGTCGGTCATTGAACCCCAATTGTGCTGAGGTTGCGGCAGGTCCGGGAAAAAATGACCTCAGACGTATTTTTATTCACGGTCGCTTTTGCGGCGATCTTCTATGAACCAAGGCAAAATCTGAAGTGCTAAAAACATGCCGAGAATCGATAATACAAATTGTGGCCAGATACCAGCGATCCATTCAGCCCATTCCCATCCCGCCTCGCGAGCGATCGCGCCAAGAAGCGTGGCGACAAAAAGTACACCGAGGACAATCAGAACCAATCCACATCCAAGAGAGGCCATTGTTCCCTTAAACGTCCCTATTTCAGAAAATTCCTCTCGATGAAGTTCAATCGATCTGTTTCGATCGAGACTTCGCGGAACCGTTTCAGCAAGTTCAATTGCTCGACAGGCATCGCTCCACGTTGCAGGCGATAACGAGTCGTCCAGATTCAGTGAAATCTTCGTATGCGGATGGAGATCAGAATTCTTGAGAATCTGCAAAATTGCGGCCCCGCTATCAAAATCCAAGGATTGCAGAATCGATTGATTGTTTGGACTTGTTGAGTCGGGAGATGACATTCGCCATGTTCCGATCGCATGACGAGAACTCGGAATATCGATGGTACAGATACCACGCTGGAATGTGACTCGAATCGTGGCGGAAAAAGTCGTATTTTTAATTTGCTGGTCCGCAAACTCAAGTCCTTGTATCTGCCAGCGGGCTGTTACGTGTGCAGCTCCTGTAAATTGTACGGCAAGCGTAGACCAAGCCTTTGTCGGATCAGCATCGCCAAACGTAGAGAGTCGAGCCGGATCTCCGGCGAGTGCCCGAATTAAATCGACGTCTCGTGCGAGGTGCCGCAGCACCGAATCTTTTGATCGAGATTCCGAACGTCGTTCGATCGAAAGTCCTTCAATGTCGCCAAGTGGACTCACTCCAGCGAGTGACGCTTCCATCTGCTGTTGCAGTATTCGTAAAAATGGATGAAGTCGATCACTCAGGCAAGGAATAATTCGAGACTTACTATCTTGGCGGATCATGTCGAGTTCGTAGCACCAGAGCATCGAGAGTTCGACTGGGTGGGATACAATCAAATGCCTTCCCGCCTGTACAAGTTTTCGGACTCCCTCAGCTCGAACATCACTCCAGCCACGGGCTCCCACAAGGACGGCATCACATCGATGTTCGTCAAGAAGGGCCTCCCAGTCTGAATCGACGGGAACCCCTTTGAACATTTCATCGTTGTGCGAGTTTCCTTCAACATCGCAGACAAGTGAAATCGTATCGCCAGCGCGATGAGCCGCAGCCACAACGGCCGCGATCGATCGGTCGATACCGAGTACCCCGAGTTTCATGCTTCGCACATTTCAAAAAAATTGGATAGTGTGTTGTTGGAACGCTGTATCATTGCGTGGAAGAGACTCGTGGTGAAGCCTTGACCGTTCTCTCGACCATCGTATCGTGATGCTGTTTGAAACGTAGAGGATCGAACATAAATACAGGGGTTTTGTGTGATGCGTGCAGCTGTTCTTGCGGTTGGAGATGAACTTACAACAGGTCAGCGGATCGATACCAACAGCGCATGGTTGTCCTGTGAATTATGCTCTCTTGGGGTTCAAACATCGATTCACATAACTGCTCCTGACACCATTGAGGACGGCATAGAAGCACTTCACTTCGCAGCTCTATCGGCAGATATTGTAATTATATCAGGTGGACTCGGACCGACTGCCGACGATCTCACTCGAGAAGTACTCGCTGGGGTATCTGGAAAACCACTTGAGTTGCGACCAGATGTACTTCAGGAAATCTCATCAAGGTTTGCACAGCGGAGTATTGTGATGCCGGAGAGCAACCGCCTGCAGGCGATGTTCCCAATCGGATCGACATCGATACCCAATCCACACGGAACAGCTCCCGGAATCGACATTCTCCTGTCTCAGGGTAGGACCGATGGTACACAGTGTCGGTGTTTTGCGTTGCCGGGTGTACCTTCAGAAATGAAAGAGATGTGGAATCAGACCGTTGCTCCAGCGATCCAACAGCTGATGCCGGAAGTGAATGTCGTCATGCACCGTCGTATCAAATGCTTTGGTGCAGGTGAAAGCGCGGTTGAAGAAATGCTTCCCGACCTTATTCGTCGGGGTCGCGATCCGCTCGTAGGCATTACCGTCCACGAGGCAACAATCACTCTCCGCATTACGGCTCATGCACCGACTGCTGAAGCATGTCGGGAAAAACATGGCCCCACGGAGGCTTTGATTCGCAAATCTCTTGGTCATCTCGTATACGGAGTCGAGGACGACGAACTTGCAGATGCGATTGATACGATCCTGATGGAACGCGGAATGACGCTTTCGGTTGTAGAAATAGGTACGCGAGGTACTGTCAGTTCGATGCTTTCAGATAAAAATACCCATGGAAGATTTGTGGGAGGAGTCGTTCTTCCAGAAGCATCCAGATCGAACGTGACCACTCAAAGAGACAATGCTTGTGATTCCGATGATCGTGTCAACAGCTATAGTGCGAGCAGTTTTCTTTCACAGCAGGCGCAACAATTGCTCAAGGCTACTGCTACGCCAGAAACAATTTGCACGCTGGCTCAGCAGACTCTCAACACATTTGGTTCGACATTGGCACTTGTGACAGGGCCGATTGTGCATTCTGAAGATATTGCAGGTGGAAACAAATCTTGCATGTGCATCTGTTTGGCCCATACGTCAGGAGTCGTGCAAGGAGAACATGTCTTCGGTGGTGTGGGCAACGTGCGATTGGTCCGTGCTGCAAAATCCGCCATGAATATGGTGAGGCTTTTTCTCCTCTCCACCGGTTCAAATATGGGGTAAAAACATGTTTAGGTTTCGTTTCGCAACAGTTTACGAAGACCTCTGCGCAATGATATTGTTTAGGGTGTGGGCCAGCAGTGGGGATTGGTGAGGGCTTTTGTGAGATGAGACATAAAGTCATGTCGTGAAATTTCGATCGCACCAAATTGAGAAAGATGTTGTGAAAATATCTGTATATCGAAAAGAGTGCAGCCTGAACCGATCAGGCGTTGGACGATGCTCACAAGAGCAACCTTTGAGGCATCTCGCTGATTTGAAAACATCGATTCACCTGCGAACATAGACCCTAAACAAACCCCATACAGTCCACCTGACAGAGCTCCATCCTTCCACACCTCAACACTGTGGGCATACCCTTGTTCGTGCAAAGCCCGATAGGCATCGATGATCTCTGGAGTAATCCACGTGTTTTGTTTGCGGTCTCCTACGCTGGCGCATTGCTGCACAACATGTTCAAAGGCCTGGTCAAACGTGACGACAAATCGTCCTGAAGAGAGAGTGCGTGCGAGCCTTCGTGGCACGTGAAAATTGGCAAGAGTAAGGATCGCTCGAGGATCAGGAGACCACCAGGCCAAACCGTCTTTTCCGGAATCGACCGGCCATGGAAAAATCCCGTGCTCATAGGCATCGAGCAACCGTTCAACATTGAGGGCGCCCCCGAAGGCGACGAGTCCCTCGTGAGTCCAATGCCTTGAATCTGGAAAAGTAAGGGGTTTTACTCGCAGAGGCCATTCCTTTCGCCACGTTTAGAGAGGTCTCATAGAAAAGAAATCCGTGATCTATCGTGTAGCATATTTACATAGAAAATATGTTTTTGCGTGACACTGTTTTATTTTAAAATATTGAAAAGAGAATGCACGTATGCAATACGACCGACCTGTTTCCCCGCTTGAAGGTGCGCGAGGTCGAACCCTTATTCTCGTAGCAATGTTTGTGTTCCTTATCGGACTCATTGCACTGCCTTCGTTCATTGGACGAATACAATACGCGAAGACGAAGGCAGAACTCACTGCCATCAGTGATTCTGCTGCCAATGCTGAGCTGGCTACGGTGGGCAAACTTTTCACATCGCTCGCACGCCTCATCGGCCCTGCAGTCGTAAACGTATCATCTAAACGCACGGTGCTCTTTGTTGCCGATGAGATTGGATCGCTGCGTGGCACAACGATGAAAGGGGGAACCGATGAGTCGATTGGCTCTGGTGTTCTTGTCGATTCAAGTGGCATCATCGTGACCAATTACCACGTTGTTTCACAGGTCGACTCGATTGAAGTCAAGCTGGCTGATGGACGAAGGTTTGACGCGCAGTTGCTTGGAGCTGATGCCGCAACGGATCTGGCCGTTCTCAAAATTGATGCAATGAATCTACCTGTTGCTCAATGGGGTGACAGCAACACGGTGGAGGCTGGTGAGATGGTGTGGGCCATCGGCAACCCATTTGGACTCGATCGCACGATTACGTATGGCATCGTAAGCGCGATCGGCAGGCGAGGTATTACGGAAGATCCCTTTCAAGAATTTCTTCAAACGGACGCTTCTATTAATCCTGGAAACTCTGGTGGTCCGCTCGTGGATGTGCACGGAGCAATCATGGGCATTACCACCGCGATTGTTGGGCAGGATTATCAGGGAATAGGCTTTGCCATCCCGAGTAATACTGCAAAAACGATTAGTGATGAGATTATTCTTCACGGCCATGTTGAGCGTGGTTATCTCGGCATGGCCCTTCGACAGTCAAACGATAGCAAAAAGGGGATCAGTGGCGCAATGGTTTTTGCAGTCGATCCCAATTCTCCTTCCGCCGTGGCTGGCGTTCGTCCAGGCGATATCGTCATAGGATTCAATGGAGAGCGTATTCCAGAGCCAACAAAACTCGTTCTTCTCCTCACAAGAGCATCCATTGGAGGTGTTTCATCACTTCAGATTCTGCGAGATGACGAAGAACAAACACTTGAAGTGCGTATCGGAAGGCGTCCGTTTGAGCGGCGTCGAGCCTTGCCATAACGGCTAGGACTCGAGCCCAGACGCTGTTTCGTCTTGTTGATCGCCGACTGCGCCATCGGGCTTCATGATGTCGGTAATCGAATCACTTTGAAATGAATCCGTTTCTGACGAACTCTTCGGTAAACCTGCTGAGGAATCGATTGGCACATCAACTTCTGCACTGAATGAGAATTGAGAAAAATCCATCAACTCCTCTGATGTCTTCGGTTTATTTTCTTGTGACAATCGAATCGGGCGAGGCTGCGGAGTTCCTTGCCTTCTCGCTCGCAACGTACCTGAAACGATTTCAAGCCATGGAGCCTGCGGAAAGCTGTAAGGTCGAAATTTCTCCAGTGTTCCTGTTTCCTCGTGAATAAACAGGGCGCGTTGTGGTCCGAGTTTGCTTGCCATCGGGCTATCCACCAACTGGCTTGAATCGCTGCCACTCATTTGGAAAAGCACTCGCAGTTCAAATTCTTTCAGCGTGCCTCGTTCAAAGGTTCGCATCAGATTCGTAAGCGAATCACACCAGACAAGCAGATGAATTCCTACCGTTGGACCATCTTTTAGCAGGGTGGTGAAATTCTGGGCCGGACCAGCTTTTTTATCTTCGCCAAATGAATATCCAAAATCACCTTCGCTTCGTCGGAGTTCACGAAATCGGGCCAAATCTCGAACGATAACAAAAATTGCCTCACCATCGAGAACCTGCTCATCAAGTCGACGCTGCACCTCCGTTGCAATCGACTCAAGGGAGTCGGTTACACCAAGACGACCGACTGATTCAAATTCGTGTGGCAACCATTGAGAAAGCTGTGAAAGCAAAAGATCTGGATGCTCCTCCGCTGCAGCGGGTTCTAAAAGCACAAACCGGGCGGAACGTCCGAGTGCACCATTCGGGAACGGATCGTGTGCTGCTGCGAGTCCGACAATCGACATTGCGAGAATGCTGACGGCAAGATCTTCTCGCTGGCCGACAACAAGGAGGTTGGCACCTCCCTGACGACGAAATATTGCTGTGGTCGGATCTTTAATAGCAATCGCATCGCCGAACCAGGCAACTGGTGTCAGAAGAGGTTTTCCTGCGATCGTACCGGCAGTGAGCAACTCCTCGAGGAGCTGATTCCCTGCCGGGTCTGCCGGCTGATTTCCATCAAAAACAATTCTCGGGAGCGGCTTAATATCAGTTCTTGAATCGGCAAGGGCCCGCAATTTGCTCAGATACTTTTCTCGTCGCTCGTCGCCGAGCCATACAACCTGAAAAGGATTATTTCCGATGAGCATGCCGTTTGCATCGTTATAAATCGCTTCACCGGGACGAGTTAAAAGTCTGGCTGCGGAATTTTCTTCACTGAGAATTAAACTTGCATCGGCATCGCTGCATTGAAGGGCAATTCTCACCGCCATCTGTCCCATGGTGCTTCGTGGAAGGCTGTAAGAACCTCCAAGCGTCTGGGATCCCAACAGCACATGCATTCCAAAGGCACGCCCCTGTCGAACGAGTCGATCGAGCACCAGCGAGGAATCCTGAGCAAGTTTGTCATCCTCAATAAAGAGTTCCTGAAATTCATCGATGATCAGTAGAACGCGGGGCATCGGTTCAGGATGGCCAGTGCCTCGATAACCGGCTAGGTCTTGAACTGCTAAATCACGAAAGAGATCGCCGCGCCGTTTGAGTTCGCGATCCAGCTGCTCAAGCACGCTGAGACCAAATTCACGCTCGCTTTCAATAGCGATTACACGAGCGTGTGGAAGTCGATAATGATCGTACACCTTGAACTCGACACCTTTTTTAAAGTCGATCAAATAAAACTGAAGCTCATCCGGACTGTACATCAGCGAGAGATTTGTGATGAGCGCATGCATCATCGTCGACTTTCCAGAACCTGTTTTCCCAGCAATGAGCACGTGTTGACTCGTTCCCTTTCCGAGTTTCATGTGTTGCATTTTCTTCGCACCAGCCGGACCCAAGGGAACATCGATTTCACTTGCAGTACTTCCTGTCCACCAGGCCTCTTCTTTCGGAGCGACACGTTCAAATGGAACTTCAACGCGTTTAGAGGCTTTTGCCTGTTTGCCAATGCGATGAACAATTTTGGTAAAAATATCATCCGAAGGAGACTGCTCGACAGTGAATGGCCACTTTGAAAACTCGGGATCATTCCAGGAAAAACTATTGTCTTTGAGAACTACGACCGTGCTATGTTTTTCCAGATCAGCAAGAGAAAAGTTGGGTGGCATGGGCAGTTTTGTATCAACGGACACGATCATAAACACGCCGCATCGCGGACCGCTCGTGGCAATACTGGCAAGCCTTCGTGCGGCTGTTTCAGTAAAGTTTGCTGGAAAGTTTGCCACAACAATGAATCGATACGGTTCCGGAACCTCTGCGTCGGCGTTGTAGGCGCCAATGGATTCGTATTCATTGCGAAGATATTTTTGGATCACCAATTCCATCTGTTCAGTTGTGTCAGCAAGCCGCTGTTCAATTTGCTGCGGTTCGGTCCATATTCGGCTTGTGATCAACAGTTCGTCGTAATCGGCCAGATGCATAAATCCAGCAAAATGTTTTCCCAGGCCGAGCGGATCGATAATTGTAAAACGGGTTTTTCCAGCCGGCACGCCGGATGCAATGCGAAGCAAAAGTGCCTGAAGCATCTCGGAGGCGCGCTCCTTTTCAGGCGTGGTTGTCTTGAGCAAAACAGAGGCCTGGAGTGGAAATTTGAGGATTGCCGGTTGAGTCCATAGGGTCGGTCCGAACTTGTTCATCTCTGAATGTTTTGAGATACCACCAGGAACTTTTTCCAAGGATAGTGAGAGACTTCCAAATCGAATCCCAGGGGGAGTCTCATCGGGAAGGGGTTGCGAATCATCTGAGAGAACATCCCATGTCGTGAACGCTTTCGAGTCAATTGCGTTCGCGTCGTCGTAGACTGACTGTGTGGAAAGACGAATGCTTTTCCACTTTTCACTCAGTGCATCCCAGTCCGATGTTCGCTGCGCAGTAGCGCGAGAAAGGGTTTCATCTCGTTCGTGTTTTATGGAAGCAAGTTCTTCGGCAAGCGTTTTTCGAAGTGCAGCAACTCGCGGAGGATATTTGTCGTTGGCAGCTTTATTTCCTGCTTCCCGCTTGTCTTTGATGGTGTCAATTCCTTTGGAATACTTGCCTTCGAGATCGGCCAGTGCCGCGTCCCGCTTGGAGGCAAGCTGTGCAAGCGTATTTTTGAAAATAGAGCTACGATCTTCACAATCCTTCTTGAATCGCTCCTCAAGTTCAGTGCTCTGAAACAATTGTCTACTCTTTGCAAAAACAGTCGCTGTCGCAGAGCATGCCCTGCCTTTCTCAAGAAGAGCAATCAATTCAATTCGGATTGAAGTGCATGTTTGACGGGCAACACGTGCGAATCTTCGGTAAAGGAGGATTCCTCCAGCGAGCGATCCTGAAAAACAAAGCAGTCCAAGAACACCAGCAGTAATGGAGGCCGGCATCACATTGTCTGGCGATATCTTAAAATACATTCCACAGAAACCGGCGGCAGCAAACACTCCTCCGATGATAATCGGACAAATAACCACAGCTGCTTTTGTAGCGCCAGATGCAGCGGTTTTGGCATTTTTTGTGCCCTTGAGCCGCTGAAGAGTATTGGTCGTCTGTTTTTTGAAGTCTTCAAGAAGCTTCAAGACCTCTTCTGTTTGAGGCAGTGGCTCAGAGGAATTCTGTGAGTCTGACTTTTGCGGTTCTGGAATTCGGCACGCTGCTAAAAACGAAGCTGCTGCCTTATCGGAATCCTCAAAATGAGCGGATGCAGATGCAATCTCCTTTTCCGTCTTTGCCAGAATTCGAATCGGATTCTTTCGCTTTTCCTTAAAAGTTTCTTTCTCTTGTCCCTCATCAAATTCATATTCTTCGTGAAGGGATCCATCCTGCTTTTTCCATAAAGCTTTAATCTTTGAGGCCATGACGTTACGTTGTTCGTCGAGTTTTTTGATTTCTGCGACGGCCCACGCTTCAATATGGGAGACATTAGAACGAAACTCTTTTTCCGTAGCCGAAATCTCCTGCAATCGGCTTTGATTTGTGGTCTCCGTACGTGTCTCAGCATTATTTTTTGCCAAGGACTCTGTATTTTCAAAGCTGGAAAGAATTTCCTGTTCTTTCTTTGAGCGAGCAGCGGCCTCTAAGCGCAACACTGCCATCTGGCTGCGAAGAATATCGGGATCATAATCGGGATTACAGGAGGGAGAAGTCACGGGAAAAATTATTCCTAGAAGATGAATTTATTCAACGCCAAAGTCAGCGACATCTCTGGAGGCCCGAGAAAGAACTTCTGACAATCGTCCAATGGCTTCAAGCGTTTCCTTTACATCCGGAGAAATCGTTTCAATGTACTCCTTGTGAAACGCGCGACTCGTTGCATCATCCCAGGACTCCTTTGCAGATTCCCACTTTATTTCTAAGTGCTTGAGCGCAAGAGCGAGCTTTGATCCGCCACTGGACAAGTCTCCAACTTTCATCACTGGCTCCAGAAAAATGTTCGGTGTATCGATTTGCTTATCAGAAACGTATTATTCGATTTTCAAGTCTACTTTCGCCAACAATCTGTCGCGACTCTCTTCACGTGACCGGAGGCGCGGGCGATTGGGGAGGGACGGCGATTGTCTCTGGCGTGACAGGCGTCTGCGCCGCAGGGGCCTCGTCGAGCGACCGGGTGACTCTGGGGCCAGTTGCTCCTCCTTCTGGACTCGATCCACCGACTGGTGAAGACACTTCCCGATATGAATCAAGCGATCTGACCATTCGTTCCAGTCGCGCAAGTCCCTTTGGAAGATCCGAATCAAGTCGTTCCTGAAAATGAACCAGCCGAACACTTGCTTCACGAAATTGCTGCTGAACAATAGGACTCCAACGACGAACTGCTTCAAACTTTTTTTCCGTGGCAGCAAGTCGTGCTTTTGCTTTTTCCAGTCGCTTCTTTTCTTCGATGCACGAAGGCTGGTTATTGTCCACTTTTTTAAATGTTCGGCAGTGCTCCAAATCCTTTTGCGCTTCATTGACGAGTTCGTAGGAGCGACGCACCTCGTTCTTCCAAAACGCAGCGCGATCAATGCAGATGTAATCAACAGCACGACGAGCTTGTTGTTCGACCTCAGAGAGAGCCTGCGCAGACTCATGCTTGTATGTCACAACGGCGCTCTTAACATCCACAAGAACGTCAATGGAACGAACTTCTGCCTGTCCCGACATACGATGCCACCTCCAGAGAGTCGCTTCAAAACTTACCGCTGCTGCTGATATTCCTCGACGCGCTCGGCCTTGCGTACGAGGTATGGAACATAGTCACCTGTAGATTCGACGAATCGACCAAATGAACTGAGTTGCTGTTCAAATTCTTCAGCAAACTTTTGATGTTCTTGATCGCGCCATGTACTTCCAAGTGCTGAAAGTTGACGCTGTACTGCCTGCATCTGCGTCATCACCTCAGTGCTGAAGTGTCGGAGTCGAGCTGCAAATCGACGTAATTCTGCAGGATCAACAATAGCCTGTGGCATGGGAGGTTCCCTTCTGTGGCATGGAGAGAATCACGGGTTGTTTGTGAATGTTGTTGCGAACGTTGTCAATGAGAAGTCATTTCAGACGATCAGAAAAAAGCGTTTTCAAACACGATTTCGACAATCTACCAACCCCCCTCACATTCTTAGAGGGACTCTCAAAATCATACACGGCGAGCATCAGCCACGACAGACCGCGGAGCGGGGATTGAAAATTTCCCGTTTTAATGGCCCGCTGATGGAGGTTCTGCCAGCCTTGTGCATACTCGTGATTCAAATCACAGAGATCTCTCTAGTCAAAGTCGCAGCATTCACAATTGTAGAGAAGGAAAAAGTCATGGCAGAGGAACGTCCGGGCCACTCACACACTCCATCGACAACCCAGGAAGTTTCACTTCAACCTGAAAAAGGCTGGCATGTGAGCCATTTGTTTTATCGATTTAACCGAGATCGGCTTCAGCAGATGTCGGCAGCCGAACGCATCGAAGGCAGTCGAGTTCTGTGCGAATTACTGAGACCTGGGAATCCTGACGCCACAACTCGACTTCAGACATGGATCGTTCCTGGTCATAAGGCTGACTTCGGTGTGGTCTCAATGGATCCATCACCACTACGAGTAGATGAAATTCATCAACGAATTCTATCTGGTCCACTCGGAGATGCGATCGAACCAGCGTGGTCATTTATCGGGCTCACCGAGGTGAGCGAGTATGTTCCCACGGTTGAGCAGTTCGGGAAGCGATTAGTTGAAGAGGGTGTCGCTGAAGGGAGTGCTGCATGGCAGGCAAAGGTCAACGCTTATGCATCACGCGAAGAAGGCATGCGTCGAGCTCGACTCGAGCCTGATTTCCCACCATGGCCAAACGCTTGTTTTTATCCCATGAACAAGAAACGAAAAGTTGGAGAGAACTGGTTTGCTCTTCCTCTCGAAGATCGAATGAGACTCATGGCTGAGCATGGTCGTACAGGAATGACATTTGCTGGACGAGTGACGCAACTGATCACGGTGAGTGTCGGACTCGATGATTGGGAATGGGGAGTCACACTGTGGGCGCGACGCCCTGATTTTTTAAAGGAAATTGTTTACAAGATGCGGTTCGATGAGGCGAGTGCCCGCTATGCCGAGTTTGGGCCCTTCTACACTGGATACATAGCAGATCCTATTGAAATGCTTCGCCACTGCCGCATTGTGGATTGAGATCATCACTCTAACACAGAAGTTACTCGACTGACTCATGCACAATGGGTGCATTTGCATGTTGGAGTCTAAAATCTGGCTCGAGTCGTCTAACTCAATAACAATAACTCTCTAACAGCAATTACTACTCGGAATCACGCGCTGAAAAAATGAGTTCCATGTCGGTGCCCCTTTTCGGAACAATGCCTTCAAAAGCCTCAAACAGGAGAGCTTCGTTTGCTTGGGAACTGGCAATTGGCAGATCAAGCGTGGCGGTAGGAAAATTCGAAACGCAAATTAAATCTCCACCATCGGCCTGGTAGTACTCTTTTCCATCGCTTTGATCGGTCCAAAATCCACTGCCAGCAAAAACCCAATGCTCCTTCATCACAGTTTTAAATCGCGTGTCGCGTATCCATTGCTGCGCAGGTACCTGCTGAAGAATTCCATCAGAATTCGTCCACTTCACTTCGACTAATACGCGAGGACCGCGAGCAGCAACGTATGCCGGATCAAAGGAAACCGGACTGCCAGGCATCAACCCAAGCGCGAGGAGTCCGGCATGGACCAACCGTGCCGAACAACGAACTGCCACAATCGATTCGTGTTCTTTTGTGTTACGAGGACATGCAAAGAATTCAATCGGACCCCGATCGAGAACCACGCGTCCTCCGACAACGAGAATCTTTTTCTTCGGATCAATCCAGACATCATCCACGGGCGATAGTCGAGTGAGTTCGGGATGATTGTCAGGCGTAGGCTCCGTAGGCCCCAATGAATCAGCCGCATTTTCTTCAGGATGATCAGGTGTGCTCAATGGTACGATAGGGTCAATCGTGTGACTTCCGGCATTCACATCGCCGTCACGCTGCAACGACTCAGGTCCAAGGGACGGTACCTTTCGAATAACGTTTGATCGATCCACAGAATGATTTTCATGAGGAGCAGGGGCACATCCGATAGTTGCAGCTGCTGTGAACAGAAAGCCATATAAAACATTTCGCATGGACATAAAAACTTTTTCCGTACGATAGTAAAAATGAACAATTTTCCGATGCATTTATGGTCCACAAACAATGTGAGTCACAAGTCGGATCAGTCAGTACAAAACGATCATAAACCTGCTTGAAAGGCAGTGCAGGAGTCAACAATATCCTGAACTCAACAAGATCCACTCATTTTCCTCTCAAACACGGCAATGGTCTTGAAAACGCTCAGCCTCCTGAGAGATTTTGCGTTCAGCGGAACCATCCGGGAAGGGTTCGATTCAGATCGCTCTGTAGTTGTAGGCTATCGCGCAGATCTATTCGATAGATAGAAAGATGCCACACGATGTCCAAAACACACGATGACAGAAAAACGAAGCGGCGCGTCTCGTCAGAGTTACAAAAGAAAAGATCGAAAGAGAATGTTTCCCAACCACATGTTGATCCAGAAAAAGTAGATACACACACACTCAACGCCGCGCAACAACAAACAAATAAAGGAATCAACAATACGGCCTGCAACATCGAGGATTCCATCCGATCTCGGGCTATTCTGCTTGTAAAAACCAAATCAGCACAGAAGACAATTCGCTCACTCGCATCGAGGTGTGAGCAAGTACTTGTTCGAGTGAGGCTTCGAAAACTTGCCTCACAGATGTGTCTTGCGAAGAATGACGCCAGAGCGTCTGCGGGCTTTGAAGCAGCTCTTTCAGCATGTCTTCACGAGGCAATCACGAGCTCCAGCAACACTGATACTGACCAATCCATTGAGCTGGAAGCATTTGTTTGGGGTTTGGCATGGCTTGCGAGACATGGATGCGCCGGAGAAAATGCCGGAACAATTCTCGAAAGCCTCGTCACAGTAGCGCATCAAAAAATCGAGCTTCTGAAAAATCGCGATACCTTTTCTGCGGAATTTGTTCTTGTTCTTTCGCGACTGTTTCATGATGTTGAAGCATGTCGACAACTCGAGAGCATCGTCCGACAATCTCTGGAGGAGGAGATTGGCAGACTCGTTACGAGCAGCGGAGTCGTCGTTCTGGACGGAAGCTTTACGGTAACAACGCGAGTCGTGCGATGGGCTCGTGTCAGGAACCTCGCGTACCTCACCGGAGGAGCTGTATGGGGGGCCGAAACGGAAAAGTCTTGGTGCCGTGCGACGATCTTCACATTGCGTTTGCTGAGTCCACACGGAAAACTTCCCGTGGAATTTGGGAATTCTCGTGCAGTAAAAACGCAGCCGTTTTTGCAGTCTGCACGTTCAATGCGAAGTGGAAAGATAAATCGAACCCTTCGATGCATGCACAATCGGAGCAAACGCATCACGCGTGCAGAAGGGAAAACACTTTTACCTCTGCACATGCACTGCGAGCATTCTGCAGTTGCCGTTATGCGAAGTTCATGGGGTGTTGGAGCGATTCGCGTGCTGTTGGAATATCGACAGTCATCTCCAAAGCTTGAAATATCTGTTGGAGACAGGCTTCTTCTATCCGGATCATGGGAATCATCAATTCAGTACGGAGATCGAAATCTTTTCATCGAGGGGCCTTGGACTGTCTCCTGTTTTGAAGTCGAGAAGCATGCCGCATTTTTAGAAATTAGTGCTCCTCTTTCAGAGAATTTAAGACTTACCAGGCAGTTGGTTCTTCTGCCTGGGGAGAGCGTTGTAGTTCTAGCCGATGCTATTGGTCCCGACACAGATTCTGAAAATGCCTCTAGAGCTGTTGTACCATCAAAGAATGGAGAGGGCAGTGTTTCTCGAGTTGTGGAAAATAGTGCATTAGTCGTTTCATTTTCTCTCGAGTGCGCGTCGCGCACTCGAGTAGAGCAGCTGGAAGAGACTCGTGAGTGCATCGGGTACGACTCAAAGGTTCGTTTTGTGGCGATTCCACTCGCGCTTCCCGAATGGTCGAGCACATGTACAGCAGGAGAGCTCGTTGCTCAATCCGCTAAACTCATGATTCGTCAGCGTACAAACGCATCTCGAATGTATGTTCCGCTATGGTTCGATTTCAGACCTTCGAGAGTATCCGCACCTCGAACTTGGCGGCAGTTGACAGTTGCTGAGTCAATGCGAATTCTACGTCGTGACGAGGCAGCCTGCTTCCGCATTCAATCTGATAATCGGCAGTGGTTGCTCTACCAATCACTCGATATGCCAAACAATCGTACGGCGCTTGGGTGTAACATGGCCTGTGATTTTTTGCTCGGTAGACTGAAGGCCAATGGCATCATTGAGCGTCTGATTGAAATTGGTTCCTCGACCTAAGAGTTGAACGGACGAAGAATGTTTTCTAGCAATGCACAATCACTTACAATTCGATCCAATCTGGATCATGTTGTGCAGCGAAAAGATGCCGCTTGCAGACAGGCCGGACGCAATCCCAACGAAGTGCGACTGGTGGGTGTCACCAAATACGTTGACGAATTACTGGCAAGAATTCTCTGCACGGCTGGATGCTTTGATCTGGCTGAAAGCAGACCGCAACGAATTTGGAAAATGGCAGAATCGCTTGCGGATTTCTCAGCTCTCCAGTGGCATTTAATTGGCCATCTGCAACGCAATAAAGTACGTAGGACGCTCGAGAGCGTGTCGCTCATTCACACCGTCGACAGCCAAGAGTTGATCGATTCAATCGAATTTGAGTCCAAACGCCGCAATCAGACTACTCATCTACTGATCGAGGTTAATCTCTCGGGAGATCCTGCACGAACCGGTTGCATGATGAGCGATACGCCGCGCCTCGTTGAGTTTGCGCAGTCAAAGCCGCACTGCTGTGTAAAAGGCCTGATGGGAATGGCAGGCATATCTGAGGACATTGGAGCAGCCAGGCGAGACTTTTCACGATTACGGGTGGAAAGGGATCGAATTGCAGGAACCAATACCGCTCAACTACCGGAGCTTTCGATGGGGATGACCGCAGATTTTGAAGATGCGATTCTAGAAGGGGCGACGATCGTACGCATTGGATCTGCACTTTGGCAAGGAGTATTAAAGCAAGGTTCACACGACTAGCCAGCAGGGCCAGTGAGATGAATGCAGCGACGAGACACACAGGACACAGTGTGGCGAAGCCTAATCCTCGAATCGCACTTCTTTGATTTCAAATTTCATCGTTCCGGCTGGAACGTCGATAGAAACCTTCTCACCAACCTTGCGTCCGAGGAGTCCTTGCGCCAAGGGGCTCGCGACGTTTATCTTTCCCGCATCGTAATCCTCTTCACCAGCTCCTACTAAAACAAAGATTTCGTCATCTCCGAATTTGAGATCACGAACGACCACTGTCGAACCGAAGACGACTTCATTCGTCGCTTCCTTCTGGCGTTCAACAATTACAGCTCGAGCAAGTTTATCGCGGAGCATGTTGATTTTTGCCTGCATCAATCCCTGGCTTTCACGAGCACCGTGGTATTCAGCATTTTCACTGAGATCTCCCTCGCTGCGTGCAAGAGCAATGCGTTGGGCAAGCTTTGGCATTTCGACAGTGTCGAGGTTGTCTACCTCCGTCTTCAGCTTGTCATACCCGGTGCGTGTCATTGGAATACGGTCCAACATCGATTTACCTCATACACAATATCATGATGACTCTAAAACTCTCTTCAGGGATCGTTCGAAATCACGGGCCACTCAGTGTCCTGATTTTTGACTTATTGAGTCTGCTTCAACTCGCTTTGGAAGACGCGAGTCTGGCATGTAAAGCAATCGACCGCAATTTCTACAGACTACAACGCGAGCCATAGTGAGTTCAGCAAGCGTGTTTCCTGTGAGTTTCTGAAAACACCCGCCACAACTATCACTTTCCACAGCTGCCATCGCATCAGCTCCCTTGGATTTCACCGTCCGCTGATACGTTTCACGTGAATCGTTTGGCAAATCCTGTTCGACTTCCCCAATCGCCGAAACAATACGTGCAACCTCGCTATGAAGTGTATGTTCCTCTTGATCCACTCCAGTCTTTACCTGCACCAACAGCGACTTACTTTTTGTAACCACCGCCTCAGCCTCACTCACACCACACTTGAAGGTGTCGATTCGTTCGAGAGCCTCAAGTATTTCATCTTGCAACACACTTGTCGCCATTTTGTCTGCGGCGATCTGATCTCGTAGCGTCTGATACTCTCGGTTTGTTTTGGAGGCATTCAGTTTCGTTTCATAGTCAATAATTTTTGCCTCACTCGATCGCAGTTGCAACTGTTTTTGATCAGCAGCCATTTTTGACTGTTTGACAGAACCTTGAATCGTGGCAAGCGCCACCTCCGCAGCCTTCAACTGTGCACTGCGGGCCAAAACCTGTCGCGGACCGACAGCCTGCCGTTCGTGCAAATCCGCAAGCTGACGATGCATTCTGTGAAGGGTCTGTAGGGTTTGAGCAGTAACGGCAAGCGACATGGAAAATTCCTTTTACGTGGAACAGCGCACCCCACACATCGAAATGGGTTTGGGCGTACTGGAAAAGTCTACCATAGCCATGAGGCATGCAATTACATCAATAGACAGAGCAACCATAAACAATTCGAAGCGAACAACTCAAAACAAAACAGCTTCTGCTTTGGGATGTAAATCCACCCACCGCAACAGTTGTTCTACCCAGCGTGATCGAAGAAATCTCTTGATGCCGTCGCAAGAGTCTCTTGAGGCCCAGTGCCAAGAAAGCCCTCCAACTGGCGAGATCGAACTGGGTGCTGAAGCTTTTTCACTGCCTTTGCCTCAATCTGGCGTACTCGCTCACGAGTGACGCGAAAAATTCGGCCAACCTCTTCAAGAGTATACATGTAGCCGTCACTTAATCCGTACCGTAAACGAATGATTTCTCGCTCACGATAGGTGAGCGTTTTGAGAAGTGATGTGATCTTATCCTTCAGCAGTTCATGTGTTGCGCTGAGTGCTGGGGCTGTCGTTGCGTGGTCTTCGACAAACTCACTGAAGCTTGCATCATCACTCTCACCGATTGGTCGATCGAGACTCATTGGCTGGCGTCCCATATCGAGCACTCGGCGAGCTTCTTCCAAGGGAATTCCTGATGCAAGCGAAATGTCCTCAATGGTTGGCTCATGGCCAAGTTCGTGAAGCAGTCTCTTCGACATGGTTCGCAGCTTTGATAGAACGTCGATCATGTGAACTGGGATTCTGATCGTTCTCGCCTGGTCGGCAATTGCACGTGTAATAGCCTGTCGAATCCACCACGTTGCATAGGTCGAGAATTTAAATCCTCGACGATACTCGTACTTGTCGACAGCCCGCATGAGTCCAGTGTTTCCTTCCTGAATAAGATCGAGAAAACTTAAGCCGCGATTACGATACTTTTTTGCGATCGACACGACTAATCGAAGATTCGCAGCGGACAGGTTTCGTTTTGAAAGTTCATACTCATCCTGCAAACGACTAAGAATCTCCACACGAGTGCGAAGCGAACGCGGACTCTCCAGCGTTGAGAGCATTAAATCTCGAAGTTCCTTTCGCATGTCGGCACGGTCGTCGATCGACATCGATCCTTCTCGCATCTCCCGTAAGTGCTGCTGCAAACGGTCCATGCGATTGGACATCCCTTGAAGTAGCTTTACCATTGGCTGGACCCGACGGGTACGAAGGCTGAGTTCCTCGACAAGCTGAAGCACCTTCGTGCGACGACGGCGAAAACGAATGCGAGCGAGCTTCGCTGTTTCCGGATCTGTGAGGCGACTAATCAGCTTTTTAAAATCTGAACGATTTTCATTCATAAGATGAGTGAGTGTTGTCAGATTATGAGGCATACGGGCCTGGATCTGCTCCTTTGTCAGTCGTTCTGTGAGAGAGACTTTGATCGTTCGATCAAATGGCAGCGTGCCTTCGTGCACTCGCTTCAGTGTGTCAACGGTGGCTTGCAGTGAGTAACCGCAACCGAGAATAGCGCGCCGAAATCGTTTGCGAGTCACTTCAATTCGCTTCGCGAGCGAGATCTCTTCCGATCTGGAGAGAAGTGGGATTTCAGCCATTTGTGCCAAATACATACGAATCGGGTCGTCGCCCGCATTCGATGGCGCGCTGGTAGTCGGTTCATCGCGTTTCGGAACTGGCACGGGAGTTGGAGGCCCGTCGATCGGATCAGGAGCGCGATCGAGCAGCGAGATGCCCTGTTCCTCGAGAGCCACCAATAGAGAGTCAATTTTTTCTGGGTCAACAGCCTCGTCCGGAAGAAACGCATTGACCTGATCAAATGTCAGATACCCTTGAGACTTACCAGTAGAAATCAACAATACGAGTTCTTTATCGTGATGACTCATCAATTCGGACTCCTTCGACTCCCTGCCTCTGTAAACCACCATCTTCTTGTGACGTACGTCATGCGATTCACGAAATACGTTACGAGAAAAAGGGTTGGACACCGTCACCCATCCTTGGGATCCGTCATGCCCTGAGCTGCTCGGCGCTGTGCGACAAGTTGCTCTAGAAGTTCTGCTTCCGCCAATGGTTCAAGGCGTGTTGATGTAAGGACTTTGGCATGCGTGCGAGCCATCGTCTCGGCGCTGCGACGCCTGAGGGCTTCGAGCAACTGGCCAACACGTTCGCTCGGATTGCCGGCACATCGTAACGATCCTGAATCATCAATATCGACTAAGAGACTCTGAATCTGAGGATCTGGAAGTTCTAAAAGCAGATCCCCAAGTGCGACTCGGCGTCCGTCGGAATCAAGCTTTCGTGCAGCATCGAATACCGTTCGTCCAACCGACGATTCAATCTGATCGCTTGAAAACTCTCGAATAATAATTCCAGCACTTTCTGGAACACTGACAAGCACTTCAAGAATTTCACGATCCCATGCCGAAAGGCTCGGAACCGGCGGCGCGTGCTGCGTCTGGACTGCTTCGACCGGACGCTGGCGTGAAGAAAACTCTGAACGAAGACTCAAAAGACGGATCCGAAGAGCTTCTCGCGAGAGCGTAAACCTTCGCGACAAGCGACCGAGAATTTGATCCTCTCTCAAAAATCGCTGCGACGAGTTCACCGCCTGAGATGATACTCGCGAAAGTGCCTTCAATACACTTTCAACGGCAATAAGCGCCGCTTCATCTCCCGAGCCTAGAGGCATCTTCGCCAACGCCTCATCCATTCGGTATTCCAATGGATCGCCGGCAGACGCAAGCAAGGATTCAAAGGCTTCTCTTCCATGGATCGTTAGAAACTCACAGGGGTCAACACCTGTTGGTAGACGAACGATTCGCACATCAATCGGCTCGGAGAGAAGCACGTCGAGTATCTCGTCTGCCCTTCGACGCCCAGCATCATCACCATCGAGGACGAGCACAATACGGTCGGCGTAGCGACGCAGCAACTTCGCATGCCGTTCTCCGAGTGCTGTTCCTAGCACCGCCACGACATCGTGAATCCCTGCCTGACGAGCCGCAAGACAATCCGTATAGCCTTCAACCACTACAGCGCGTCGCGATTGTGCCATCGACTGCCGAGCAGAATCGAGACCGTAGAGCATGGAACTCTTTGAGAAGAGGGGGGTCTCCGGAGAGTTGATGTACTTCGCTGCGTCAGGCGATGCTCCAGGTAAAATTCGTCCACCAAATGCCACACAACGATTCTGTGGATCACGGATTGGAAAAATGACACGACCTCGAAAACGATCATAAAACCCAGACCGGTCCTGCCTTTCAACGACGAGCCCGGCCTGCTTCATGACATCCGTCGAGATTCCCTCATCATTTGACTGTTTTAAGAGCCAGTCCCATTCATCCGGTGCAAAACCAATCGCAAAAGTTTCAATTGTTTCCGATGAAAGCCCGCGTTCAGTGAGATAGGTTCGAACTGCTGTCCCCTGCGACGCTAAAAGACATTCGTGAAATCGATCACTGGCCCATTGAATTGCTGAATAGAGCTGCGATTTTTCGCTGAATGAAAAACCTGCACGTCCTCGGGGAATATCGATTCCTGAACGTTGGGCCAATTGTTCCAGAGCTTCTGGAAATTCCAGCCGTTCGGCCTTCATCAGAAAGCTAAATGCATCTCCTCCGACATTGCAGACCCAACAGCGGAACGTTTGACGCTCCGGATTGACTTGCAAACTCGGGCGGCTGTCTTCATGCCATGGACAAAGCCCCATCAATGCACGCCCACTTCGGCGAAGCGAGACATAACTCCCCACTAAATCGACGATGTCAATCGCGTCGCGAACGCGTTCTTTGAGATCGTCGTGAGGGAGAATTGACACAGGTATTCTTTCGACGTAATTGCCAACCGTGTGAACGGCAAAAACAAAACAACAGAACAAAAATAAAATCGCAGACGAAATCTATGACCAGAAAAATTTATGGTCAAGCTCAAGCTGACAAACGATTATTCGACAAAACAGCGCCGTTTACCAACTGGCTCATAACAGCCAATTTATTGAATAATGAATGTCGCTTTTCAAAGATTTCAAGCGACCTGAAGTACCCTCGGAGAATCGATGATTTGCCGAACCCGATTGATTTTTCTGGGGTTGTTCAAACCGTTGAATTGCGCAGTCATTCAACCAAACGAAGCGACTTCTTCAGGAGGCCGTGGTGGCAAGCAACCGTTGCACGCTATCGAGGAGACGATCCATTGCGAACGGCTTGCGGATGTAATCGTCAACCCCAAGCATCTCTGCATAGGCTTTGTGTCGACTGCCCTCATTCGCAGTGATCATAATAATTCTCATTGGAACAGAACGACTGCGACGAAGTGTCTCGAGAACAAGAAAACCGCTTCGTTTTGGCATCATCATGTCGAGGATGACAAGATCCGGATTCTCTTTTTCTGCCAAAGCAAGGCCTTGATTACCATCCCGAGCAATCAGAACGTCATATCCTTTGCTTTCGAGAACAGTCCGCATTGATTCGATGATCTCAGCATCGTCATCCACCAACAGCACACGTCGAGGAGTTTTCTCATCGCTCGATGTTGAACGTTTCTGAAGAGCGTCAGTCGTCTTTTTAGGCTTCACTGTTTTTTTTGATGTCGTCATCGCAAAAGTCCCCCTCGCAGTATCAGGAAAAGCTCTGGAAAAATCGAATCCATTGGCGGGCTGATACGCACAATAAAAGTTGGAGAACAACTTTGGTTGGCCTCAGGAAAATCAAGGCCTCAGCGAAACGAATCCTAGCAGGAATGTTTGTGCCCCGCCACGAACCTCAGATTCTACCGAGAAGTCGACGTCTGTAGTTCCTGCAGCGGCCAGCAAAGTGAGACCACGGCCGCAAAGAGAAAGCCAAGCGATGACCCCAGCAGAATGTCACTGGGGTAGTGGGCTGAACTGACAAGTCGCTGGAGTGACGCAATCGTGCAGAGAATTAAAAACCATACACGTCCACGAGGGTACTGAGATACGAGAAAGGCTGCGATTCCTGCTGCAGTCGCCGCGTGCCCCGAAGGGAAACTCGCAATATCGCTGCCGTGTAGATTGTGAGTATTCACAAACGTCTGCCAGATCGAATCAGTCTGACTAAAATCAATTGCACGAGGACGCACTCGCAGAACCATAAGTTTGATGAGATTGCTTGCGAGTCCGCCGGCAAATGCGACACACACAATGCGAAGTGCGTTTTTTCGTGTCGAGGTATCAAGCACGAGTATCGTGACGATCACTCCGAGCACGCCCACTCCATGCGCCATCACTTCGGCGAGATAAAAAATCTTTGCAACATCTCCCGGCATTCCGCCCGTCTTAAACCAACGAGCAACTGGCACATCAATAACAAATGCTGCTCCTCCCATGATCGCCAGCATTCCAGAGGCAAGTAACAAACCTCGGCAACTGTTTCTACGAGGTTGATTGATTCGAAGAAGTTTTGGTACCTGAAATAAGAAAGCCATAGTTCCAATCACAAATTGTTGCCGTGACACAATTCCTTCAAAGCTGTCGATGACCAACACGGTAAAGAATTTTTTGAGAATCCGAAACAAGCGGCCCTGACGTCGAGTCAGAATATTCAATAACGCGGAAAACAGGAAATCGCATTACAAGAACATTCTCAATCGATTGAGCTCAGTTCCGAAGTCCACGGTCAAGAAGCCGATAGTTAATCGCCTCGCAAAGGTGGGGCGGTTGTATCGCCTCGCTGCCGTCAATATCAGCAATAGTGCGAGCAACTCGTATAACTTTATCGTGTGCTCGGGCAGAGAGTCCGAGTTCACTCACAGCGCGTTTGAGAATTTCCATAGCGGCATGATGAAGTACGCAAAACTCTCTGGTCTGACGGCTCGTCATTCGTGCATTTGTTTTATGGTGTGATTTTTCAAATCGGATCGACTGGATATTCCTCGCTCGTCGAACGGCTTCAACCATGGTGGCTCCGTCGGTTCCACTCCGTGTCGAGGAGAGTTCTTTGAACGGAACGGCCGGAACTTCAAGGTGAATATCGATCCGGTCGAGTAAAGGGCCCGATATCTTTCCCATATATCGATCGATCTGAGGAGTCGTACAGTGGCAGTTGCGACGGGGATCTCCTCGGTAGCCGCATGGACAGGGATTGATCGCTGCTACCAACATGAAATTTGCCGGAAACGTTGTGCTCATCTTCGCCCGGCTGATCGTCACAAAACCCTCCTCGAGCGGCTGCCGCAACGCTTCGAGTGTGCGTCTGTTAAATTCTGGAAGCTCGTCCAGAAATAAAACTCCGTTATGAGCAAAACTAATTTCACCGGGCATTGGATTGGATCGGCCGCCCACGAGACCAGCGTCACTGATCGTGTGATGGGGAGCCCGAAAAGGACGAGTGCCCATCAGCGGCTGGCCGGGAGAGAGGAGCCCCACTGCACTATAGATTCGCGTTGTTTCAATCGACTCTGATGTTGACAAGGGAGGCAAAATAGTAGGCATTCGCTTGGCGAGCATCGTCTTTCCACTTCCCGGTGGTCCGACCATAAGAAGATTGTGCGACCCCGCTGCGGCAACTGTCAGCGCGCGCTTGGCCGCCTCCTGTCCTCGCACGTCGGAAAAATCAGTATCGTAGTCTGCAAAGCGATCAATCCATTCCGTGACGCGTGGCGGTGTTCGACCTATTGTGAGATGACCGGAAAAAAATCCCACAGCCTCCGCAAGTGACGCGACAGGAATAATCTCCATATTTTCGACCACTGCTGCTTCCATAGCGCTCGCCGTGGGCACGACTACGCCGAGGAGACGTTGTTCCCTCGCGGCTGTGATGGCCATCGACAGAGCACCGCGGGTTGGCCTGGTCGTGCCCTCGAGAGAAAGCTCACCAACAACTGCATATTTTTCAAATCTTTCCGATGAAAACTGACCGCTACTGGCAAGAATTCCAAGCGTGATTGGAAGGTCAAAAGACGCCGCCTGCTTGGGTAGTTCGGCGGGAGCCAGATTGACAACTATTCTATCCTGTGGCCTTGTAAATCCTGAATTCACGATCGCACGCCCAACGCGATGCGTGCTTTCCCTGATCGCCGCATCGGGAAGACCCACCAGCACCGTGGCCGGAAGGCCTCCGGTCGAGACGTCGACCTCAACCTCGACAGAAACCGCATCGATGCCTTGAAGTGAAAAAGTGTGCAATCGTGCAAGCATAAGGTCACCTTTTTGTGAGATCGCCTTCTCGAGGTAATTGATCTCCATGAGTGTACTTATGTACAGCTCACATGCAAGCAATTGGTTGCATGGCATTCAAAAGCATTTCGCAACGGCTGCCGTCTGTTCACCTCATATTGATTCAGGTGCTGTCACTTGAGACACAATTCAACCCTTGGTTTCACATCCGTACTCCGGGCCGGTATCCTTTCTCTCCGTGTCGGTGCATAGAGTTTTTACAAACCCATGGCAAATTTTTATGCGAGTTCTTAATGGTGCTCTGATCGGCGTCATCGTTGCAGTTGCAGGATTCACCATGACCACTGCGGCCGATCCTGACACTCTGCCGAAGCAAAGTGCGCCGAATCCAGAATCTTCCACCGATGCAGAGACAGACACTTGGAAATCTCTTTTTGACGGAAAAACACTCGGTTTATGGAAACCAACGAGGTTCGGCGGTGAGGGAGAGGTGAGCATTCAGGATGGCACGATTCAGATTGCAATGGGTTCTGACATGAGTGGCATCACATGGAGTGGAGTTTTTCCTGAACAGCACTACGAAATTTCAATGGACGCCAGTCGCGTTGACGGAACCGACTTTTTTTGTGGTCTGACATTTCCTGTTGGAAAGAATCCTTGCAGCTTTATTGTTGGCGGCTGGGGGGGAGGCATTTGCGGTCTTTCGAGCATTGACGGGCTCGATGCGGCAAGAAACGACACAACGAAGTGGCGAGAGTTCAAGACTGGTCAGTGGTATGCCATCCGTGTTCGAGTCTCTCCCAACACCATCACCTGCTGGATCGATGATGAAAAAATGGTCGAACAGCCGCTCAAGGGGCGTACACTTTCGATTCGAGATGAGGTCGCCGCATCGAAGCCACTGGGGATTGCGTCGTTCGCCACGACCGCTGGAATAAAAAATATTCGTTTCCGCCCAATCGATGAAACGCCCAGCAATTCAAAAAAATCCCTGTCCAAATAAACACAATGTCGATTTATCTGTGTGTAAGTGTTTCCGAAAAGGAATCGACAGAGCGCCGGTTTTCTGAGCGTTTTTGAATTGAGAATCGCTCATCAAATGAGAGAACCCTTGATGAAGAGGGACAATCTGAGGAAGATGATCCGGTTCGAATCCTTCCGCTGTTCACTTTTGCGATGCCTTGAAAGTATTCCATGAAAGAACCGCCGGTCCCTCAGAAAAATGATGCGTTCAACGCACTCATCAACGTGGAACAGCATCCAGAAGTAGTTGTCGTTCGAATCAAAGCTGAAAAAATTGAGGAGTACAACGTGCAGGAAGTGCAGGACGCAATGTCGCTTGCAATTGCCGAAGTATCCCCCAAGCCTGTTGTTCTAGAACTTTCGGGAGTCATTTTTCTTCAAAGCCTTGCCCTCGGAGCACTTCTTCGAATTCTGACGGAATGTCGCACTCGGGAACAGCCACTTTTTTTAGTTGGACTGAACTCAGATTTAAAAGAGCTGTTTCGCGTAACGCGTCTCAATCAAGTCTTTCGAATCGTTGCCGACGTGCCAGCCGTAATCGAATTACTCAGAGTTTTATAATAAAAACGCCGACGATCTTTTGATGTCAACCATTGTGCTCCTCTGGTATTGTTGAGGAGAATCCTATTGATGACATTTCCATGTGAGCCACCGAATTCCTCCGGCGACTATCCAGATAAACTTCGGCAACGAATCGCTGAGGATGCCGCTCGCTATGTCCGAGACGGAAAGGATTTTACTCAGGCAATACTTCTCGCGGCGCGCCGTGTTGCAAGGGAATGGGTGCCGAACGATCGTTTGCCAGGTTACAAGGAGATTCTCCGCGCGATCAACCCCGCACACACTCGATCTCTTGATCGGTTTGACACGCTCCGGGAACTTGTGCAGATGCTTGAATCGGTAAAGCAGGATCCAGCTCGGCATCCTGAAGGAGATTTGCTCGAACATTCCCTGCAGGTTTTTGATCGGGTATATCGCGAGAGGCCATTCGATGAAGAACTCCTCACCGCGGCGCTCGTACACGATGTGGGCAAGGTGTTTGATCGAAACAATTCCATCAGAGCCGCTGTAGAGGCTCTCCAGGATATGATCACGCCGCGCACACAGTGGTTTATCGAACAACTGCCGGTCGCAATGAGTCTGCACGAGGGCGTTTTGGGGGCTCGCGCTCGAGCAAGGCTGGAACTTCATCCAGATTGTGAAGACCTTCAGTTGCTTGCCGAATCAAAAAGGCGCGGATGTGTTCGGGGCTACGATACTCCAACGCTCGAACAGGCTTTTGAAAATCTACGAGAGCTTGCTGCGGAAGATAACCCGCCCAGGGGATAATTTTCTGCTGGCAGACTTGACGTTTTTCTCCCTGCTTTGCTTGTAAATGATTGCACAGCGATCTCATTGTGATCAGAATACTTTTGAAAATATGGTTTCGTGTCATTGCATGGATATCTCTCAGCAGAGGAGAAAACCGCTGATGCTCTCTCAAAAATTCGTTCACAATGCCACGCGCAAATGTCTCTTCGTATGCCTTCTCAGTCTCGTGGCCTCGATGAAGAGTGTTTTTGCCGATATCGGTGTCGGTGCTGCGCCGATTGCAGACGCTGAGGTTCTTCTTGACGGCTCACGGGAGATGCTGGATGACAAATGGACCTATTGGCAGGGGCCCGGTTTCAAAAGCGAGTTGCCGATCAAATGGAAGATTGTCGCTGATCCGGTTGACGGCGGCACCGTCGTTATGACAGATGATCCGGCAGCTGCTGGTGGCCGATTTGGGACGGCAGACATTGTTACAAAAAAAGAATACCGTGACTTTCGTCTTCATATTGAATTGCTGATTGCCAATCCCAGAGGCAACAGCGGAGTTTATCTGCAGAACCGCCATGAAATTCAGGTGCTCGATGGTGATAGCACTCCGCATGGAATGGCGGCGATTATTAACGAAAGTGAATCGCCCTATTATGCCTATAACGGCCTCGGTAACTGGAACTCGTATGACGTTGTCTTTCGAGCAGCTCGTTTTAAAAATAAAATACGTTCCGAGAAGTCTCGCGTGACGATGTATTTCAACGGGCAAAAAACGAACACTGATTTTGAAATTAATAAGGTGTGGGGTGGACCGAATTCTGGGATCGATGGTGGCAATGACGACGGACAAGGCATCAGCGATACTCCCGGTGGACTCAAACTTCAATGTGAGGGGCACGATGTTCGCTATCGAAATGTGTGGATCAAAGAACTCAATCTTGAACAGCCGAGCACTGATTTCTCAGAGCCACTCAGTGTTGAATCAAAATTCCCACCGTCAGAAAGCGTTCAGCACTTGTTTAATCGAAAAGACCTTTCTGGCTGGAAAGGGGACGCCTCTCGCTGGTCGATATCGCACGAGATGATCCGCGGTGCGAACACGGATGTGGTCGCAAGTAGCACCTATTTATTGACTGACAAAAAATATCGGAATTATCGAATGCTCTTTGAGGTCAAACAAACGATGAGTGAAAAACACTCCACGATGCATTCCGCAGTTGCTACCCTCGGAGAGACGTTTACAGACGCTGGCGACAATACGTTTGGCTTTCGTGGACCGCTGCTCATGTTTTGTCACGACTGGGGCATCTGGGACGCACATCGCAGGAATCGAATTGTGCCTGGGGGCGCCGGTGGAACCATAGAAAAAAAAGGGCAATGGAATCAGATTGAGATACTCGTTCGCGGTGATCGAATACGATTCGTGGCAAACGGTCTCGAGGTGTTCGACTTTACCGATGTTCCTGAGATGCTCACGGCCAGTCCTATCGGTCTACAACTGCACGCTAACAGCCAGGCTCAGGAATTTCATTTTCGAAATATACTTCTCGCAGAGGACCCCACAGACACACTTGTGACACTTACACAGCGATGAACGAACGCGGGATACGACTTGGGCAGTGTGACGTCCTGATTGCTCTACCTCTTTGTTCGTAGGATTATCTCTGCTCACTCAGTTTTCTAACAATTTTTCCGCACTTAGAAAACACGCAGTACAACAGAGTTTCATCGATCTCTGGGAGGATCAACATCGATGGTTGTTTCTATTCGTTCTCTTGAGAAAAACTACGGAAAAACTCGCGCACTCGGCGGCGTGAACTTAGAAGTAGAGCGGGGCACCATTTTTGGTCTTCTGGGTCAAAACGGAGCCGGAAAAACGACACTTGTTAAAATTCTTTTGGGCCTGGTTTCCTCTTCGGCAGGTTCCGCGAGTCTTCTTGATCGACCAGTAGGTACTTTTTCAGCACGCCGCGAGGTGGGGTATTTGCCTGAAGACCACAGGCTCCCCGAGTACCACACTGCTGTGAGTCTGCTTCATTTTTACGGTACCCTGCAGGGCATTCCCCGTCGCGAACGTCAATCTCGAATTGTGTATCTGCTTGAAATGCTCGGACTTAAAGGGCGTGAAAAACTTCGTATTCGCGGGTACTCCAAAGGCATGAAGCAGCGACTCGGTCTTGCTCAGGCGTTGCTGCATCGCCCTCGAGTACTGTTTCTCGACGAACCAACCGACGGCGTAGATCCAGTGGGACGCAAGCAGATCCGCGAACTATTACTCGAAGAACAAAAGCGAGGCGTGACGGTGTTCGTCAACAGCCATCTCCTCGGCGAAGTGGAGCAACTGTGCGACCGGGTTGCCATTCTACGGAAAGGACTCGTTGTGCTCTCTGGAAGCGTGGCAGAACTTACTGGTTTGAAGGCAACATGGTTGATTGGATTTGACCAACCGATTCCTTCACATTTCTCCTGGAATGGTGGCACTCTTGTTCCAACCGAGACTCCGGGTCTTCTTCGCCTTCAATGTACAGAACATGTTTCCTCAACCGGTGTCGTTCAAGAGAACGATCTTGCACTGGATGAGTTTCTTGCTGCTGCTGGTGTCTGTGGTCTGCGTCTACGCCATCTCACGCGCGAGCGAACGTCGCTTGAAGACCTTTATGTGGCGCTCGCGCACGATGCGGGGGATTCATTATGAAAGACCCGATCAGGTCTGGCACCTATTCTGAAGAATCCACGATTGGTTGTTCAAACGTTGTTCAGACGTTTGTTGCCATGATGAGCGATGCTTGGCGAGAGTTTCTTGACGCGAAGATTCTTTATCTGCTCGTGAGTCTTATCGCCATCCTTTTTTTTACGGTTCTCTCAGGTCGCATCGATCCTCTCCCGAGTGGCCGTGCCTATCTCGATTTTTCTGCAACGGCGATGTCTGCAAACCTTGATGAACTTGACCTCGGAAAACTGACCCTGACTGACATTGCCAAGGAACACAATGGTTCGGTTTATTGGATCGTCAGTGATCGGGCCCAGGGCGAAGATCATCCCAACAGCTCTTGGCAGGTGACGCTCAATCGCACCTATCTTCCTCTTTTTGCGCAGCCGGAAAATGCTGCAGACATTCAAAAAAGATTTGGAAACATTGCAGACGTCAAGCTCTGGAACGTTCGTGAAGTGCGAGAAACAACATCTGGATTCATAACGCGAATAGGGTTTCAGAGCTGGCAAATGACAGTTGATCCTGGACGCGATCTCAGACTTCTTTGGCCCAATCGATTTACACTCTTTCAAGACAGTCTTGAACTTACCTCTTCGAAAGGGGCGCCACTGGGTCTGGAAGTGTTTATTTTACAGAAACTCCTTACGACGGGATTGGGAGGAAGTATTTTGCTCTTGATCAGCGTGGCAGTGACCGCCGCCTTCGTTCCCAACATGGTGCGCAAAGGAACGCTTGAACTCCTGCTCGTGCGACCGATTCCTCGCTGGCAGATACTCCTTTTCAAATATTGCGGCAGCCTGCTCTTGGTCGCGGCGCTGTTGGGCCTCTTAATTTTTGCTTCTTGGCTGGTGACTGGAATCCTTGCCGACATCTGGACACCGGGAGTTCTCTTCGCCTTGCCCACACTGCTTCTATTTTTCGCGTTACTTTTATCAGTCAGCGTTTTGACCGGCGTGATCACTCGCAGTGTTACCTCAGCGATGCTCGTGACGGTTGCCTACTGGGCTCTGCTTTTTATTGTTGGACAGTTTCATAATCAGGTTATTGATAGCCGAATGCGTGAAGCAAATATTGGACGGGTCAAACCGATGGCGATTGCCGATAGCCTGCGAGGCTCGAAATCAAAACGTGAAGAGCCACTCAGGCCAGGGCGGAAACCATTTTACAAAACGACTGTCGGCCGGGTGTCAGAAGCGATCTACACCGTTTTGCCTCATACCGAAGATCTTGACAACTCTGTCGATCGACAATTGATGCGTGACTATGCCGTGGCCGGTCCGTTTCGGGCGTTGGTAGAGAGCACTGACTTTTCATGGAAAAGAGGCCTCGGCTTCACCCTTGGACACACTGCGGTGTTCCTTCTGTCGGCCTGTCTGATTTTCACACGGCGCGATCCCTAAAACGTAAACGCCAAAATGATTCACGAACGCTGCGTCGCAAGAAAAACCTGATCGAGCGTTTCTCGTAACACGCCGGCACTCTTTCGAAGTCCTTGAACTTCACGCGGCCAAAGCTCGATTTCAATCATACGTTCGGCCCCTAATCGTCCAACAACGGTCGGTACGGAAATCGCAACATCTCGAAGTCCATAGGCACCCGACTGCACCGCACAAATCGGTAGCACGCGTTTACTGTCAAGCAATACTGCATGAATGACTTCAGCAATTGAAATGCCGACGGCAAACCCTGCGCCGGTTTTTTTCTTAATCATCTCCGCACCTGAAGATTTTGTTCGTGCAAAGACATCCAATCCAAGTTTTTGAGAAAATCCAGGATATTTTTCAAGCGGGAGCCCGGCAATGCTGGCACTGCTCCAAACAGGCACCATACTGTCGCCATGCTCTCCAAGAATCATGGCAGAAACTTGAGTAGGAGGTGCGTTGAGATTCATCGCCAGAAGACTTCGGAATCGGAGCGTGTCCAGAAGTGTGCCGAGCCCGATGACTCGTCCCCGCGGCAAGCCGAGTTCTTTGGCTGCTAGAAATGTGAGAATATCAACCGGATTACTCACGACCAAAACGATCACATCCTGCCGAAGGCCTTTGGATATTAGTGAGGCAAGAATCGATCGGAAAAGTTCCACGTTACGGTTAATTAATGCAAGACGACTCTCATCGGGTTTTCTGCGGAGGCCGGCTGTGATGCAAACAATATCCGCGTCGGCCAGATCGTTGTAGCCGCCTGAGTGAATGCACTGGTCTGCGACAGTTGCACTTCCATGCAAAAGATCCAGAGCCTGTCCATCCGCGAGCTCGGCATTGTTATCCACCAACACAATTTCGTGTACGACTTTTCCCATCTGCAGTGCAAAGCCAGCGCAACTGCCAACGATACCGCCTCCGCCGATGATGCCAACTTTCATAGAGTATTTTCCTTTGATAGGCGGTGCGACTGCTTATGCGCTGACGCCAAGTTCTTTACAGACCTGTTCGGTAACGGCTTTCACAAGAGCGTCGTAATCTAGCGGCGCTGCTGGACTCGGAGCGGGAGCCGGGCTACTTAATTTTGAAGCGGAACCCATCGGGGGCGGTGCATCAAATGCCCTTCGGCTCACACCCGAATCCTGCCAACTCGAACGAAAAACGTCGTTGGCGCAGATGTCGCAATTCTCCATCTCCTTCTTGAGTCGGGGGTCGCTATATCCCCATTTTGCCTTGAGCTCAAGCAGTTCACGTTCTTTTTCAGGTGTAAAAAAATTGACTCGTCCGAGATCCTTGGCAAGCATCAAGATTCGGCAATACGCGTCGAGAATTTCAGTCCACCAGTAAGCCTTTTCAACGGAATCACCGTAGCTGACGGTGCCGTGGTTGGCGAGGATTAAAACGTTGGAGTTTTTCACAAACGGCTTGACGGTATCGGCAAAGGCTTGACCTCCTGGAGTCTCATACTTCGTGATTGGCACGTCGCCGAGAAACACTTCAACTTCGGGGAGTACGCATTGCGGAATCGGTTCACGGGCGACAGCAAATGCCGTTGCATGTGGCGGATGACAATGCACAACACTATTGACGTCGGGTCTTTCTTTCATGATCGTCAAGTGCAGCAGAATTTCACTCGATCGCTTGCGTTGTCCACCAACCTGCTTGCCTTCCATATCTACGATGCACAAGTCGGAGGGCTTCATAAACCCTTTTGAGATCATCGTTGGAGTGCAGAGCACTTCATTTGGCCCCAGACGGTATGAAATATTCCCATCATTTCCGGCGGCAAATCCCTTGTTGTAAATGCGGCGACCGATATCACAGATTTCTTCCTTGAGTTTTGATAGTGGCTGGCGATTCATAGTGCACTCCTAAAACAGATTTTTACGGTTGAGAAAAAACGCGGTATTCTTTCGAAGAAAGTGTTGATCAAGATTTGGGACAATGTCGGGACTCGGTTCGGATTGACGGTGGTATCGGTTAGGTATACGGTTGATGTTTGCAAGGGTTAATCGCTGGAAACAGGCGGTTTTTTGATAGTTGGCCCCAGATCAATCTGGTCAAGAATCGCTGCAATAAAAGCATCAATAGGCTTCGATTCCGGTCGAAATGGTTGTGCGGCCTCACCACCTTCGCTGAAGGCCACCAGTTGACCGTCACCTGCTCCGAGATCATCCCATGCAATCAATGGCTCAGCGAGTCCATCTCCAACATCCAGATCGTCTTTGCCAAGAGGCACGACAAGTCTCAATACCCCACCGCGCACGCTCGGATGCGCCTGAGAAAGTGTTACCGTACCGAGCGTTCGACCGATGCGCATTGGAAGAATCCAGAAATGTTTAGAAATGTGAGTGAGTACTGCAGGCGCAGGGACTCGCGGTAATCTTTAGTTCCATAGGTGGTTCGACGGTCTCACGACCAACAAAATCAATACAGGCCCGCACAAGTGCACCGGATGAAAAATCATCGGGATTCATAACCAGCACATTTGCTCCGCACTGTTCGATAGCCTTTTCGATTTTGGAAGAAGTGTCAGCGGTAATCGCTCGTAAGGCGTTGTTTCGATTGGCAACGACCACGGCCAATGCAGGTCGGCCGGAAAGTAAAATTCCGCGAAATCCATCACGGCTCACATGCAGAGCCATTGCCAAGAGCGTATCTTCTAAACCACTCGCTGGCAGCTGCTGTGATGCAGAAACTGCTGCAGCAATTGCAGAGGTCAACGTCGACACATCGCGACGGCAGTCAGCCCGACCGATGACAAGTTTTGCTTGTGTTTTAGTTGACACCAGACTCTTTCGCACAAATGTGATCCCGGAGTCTGCGGCGGCCTCTCGTGCCGAAGGAGTGATCACAGCGTCGTAACGCACAAGAATTTGACGCGTTCCAGCAGGTAACTCGATAATCGATTTCAGCGTGATTAGTTTTCCCACGAGTGATGGGGACTGGTCACCGCCAGAAGAAGAGGCCGAATGGGTCGGAGGCTTTTCAGCGGAAGTGAATACAATTTCGGCGGGCAGTCGGCGCAGCACTTCTTGCACCACTCGGGCAATGAGGACAGCAGAAAAAGGAGATTCGGGGGGAGTTGTCATTGATTCAGCAAAGGGTCGATGAAGCCAATTGTGCTGTAACGAGCAGGTGTTTGGTCGTTTGAAAGAAGTTCACGAAGCATCGCACCGTCACTCGATATGACCACGACATCACCGTGCCCTGCAGCCATGGTGTCGATCACGAGTTGCGGGTCTCCGTCGCAGGAGTGACCATCCCGCATCAGCGGTTGCACCAGAAGCAGCACAGCGCCGATGAGTGACGGGTGTTTTACTGTGGCAGTTGCCCTGCCGATAACCTGTGCAATTTGCATCAATGCGTATCCTTTTCAAAGCGGCTAGACGGTTGCAGTGCCGAGAATCCGAAGATCTTCGACGAGCGTGCAGCGGCGCTGCCTGGTGAATGTCAAAGGAGTTGTCACACCTTCACCGGTGGGTGTAGCAATCGAAAACGAAAGATAGCCTTCGCCGCCAAGCCCAAGACCTGCGACGCAAGGACCATTTTTAATAAAGAGCGTCGTGTCGAGCAGGCGACCCATGCGCGTCATGTTCCTCACATTATTGGAATGAATAATCGCAGTGTGGCGAAATCCATGCTCGCTCTCATGGGCTCGATCGATGGCCTCATCGACATTCCGACAGCGCACAAATGGAACAAATGGCATCATCTGTTCTACGGCAACAAATGGGTTTGATACGTCTGTCTCACCGTAGACAAGTTCGAGTCCATCTCGATGTGTCGCTCCAGCGGCATGGGCCAACAGCGAGGCATCCTTTCCCAGCAATTCCTTACAGGGGGCAAGATGACGATGATTTGCCTCGCCTACCTCGACGATTGCACGCTTTGTGAGAGCATCGACTTGTGCAGCCGTGAGCCGTAAAGCTCCGAAGCGTTCCATCGCAGCCATCAACTGGTCAAACACGCTCGCCACCACGAACACCTGTTTTTCAGAGATGCACAAAAGATTATTGTCATAGCTTGCACCGTAGATAATCGAACGTGCAGCACGATCAAGATCAGCCGACTCGTCTACCACGACAGGGGGATTTCCAGGACCAGCAACAATCGCCCGTTTGCTCGATTGCAACGCCGCTCGAGCGACCGCAGGGCCGCCAGTGACGCAAATCAGCTTGACTCCCCGATGTGCAAAGAGATCGGCTGCGGTTTCAAGCGTCGGTTCGGCAATCACGCTCACCAGATTATCGATACCGATATCGCGATGAATTGCCTGATTGAAAAGTCGTACTCCCTCGGCTGCGATTCGTTTTCCACCTGGATGCGGATTCACGATAACCGTGTTTCCAGAGGCGATCATGCTCACCGCATTGCCCGTGATTGTTGGCAACGAATGGGTGATCGGTGTGACTGCTCCAATCACGCCAAAAGGAGCATGTTCTATGACTGCGAGCCCATGGTCACCGCTAAAAACTTCGCTCGAAAGAAACTCAACGCCGGGGGTACGTTCTCCGAGGATTTTCAATTTTTCAATTTTGTGCTCGAGGCGGCCAATTTGAGTTTCTTCAAACTCCTTGCGACCAAGTTCTTCGCATTGTTCGATCGAAATTCGTCGGATATGTCCGATGGCTTTCCGTCGACCTTCCAGCCCGAGTCGTTCAAGTTGCTCAAAAGCTTCTTGGGATGCCGCTACAGCCTCATTCACATTCTCAAAAACACCATGTTTGCCAGCGTTCGATGGCCTTTTCGGTGCGGCTGTTTCGGCACCAATCGCGCCGGATCTCAACTCTGAGATGACCTGTCGAACAATGTCGCGGATCGAGGATTCGGACGGTTGGGAAAGATCGGTCACTGTCGTCATCAAAAAGCCTTTCATCGAGAAATGTATGTGAGTGTGATTGTATTTTGTGATGCGGAACTGTTTCAGGAATCTGTACCAGTACCCCGGTGGAAGATATCTCGTCCTTCAATGTTGACCGTGTCGATCAGACCTATCACAACCGCATCAATCGGAAGCGATTTTGTTTCTGGTGTAAGACGGGCACTCGATCCTTGCGTCACAAGAACAAACTGTCCTTCTCCAGCGCCGAGCGTGTCGACTGCAATAAAGGTCCGTCCGGTTGAAACAAGCCGATCTCGTGAACGTTCTTCCAATCGATATGGTTCAACGACAAGCAACTTGTGACCAACCATCGATGAAGCCTTCTGAGTGGCCACAACCGATCCTGTAACTTTTGCAACAAACATCAGACACCTTTTCTTCCTTCAGAAATAAGCAGGTCAAATGCCTGCCTGGCAACAATAAGTTCTTCATTCGTTGGAACGATCCAAAGTGATACCAAGCCACGCCTATCCGCGATGTTTCGCTCTGAGATTTCAGAATTGTTTGACGCATTCGCTGCCACATCCATCTGTATGCCGAGCGAATCAAGTCCCTGACACACTTGCTCGCGAATTCTAAAAGAGTTCTCGCCGATCCCGCCGGTGAAGGCGATCGCATCGAGCCCACCGAGTTCCACCATTCCTGCCCCAATCCAGTGGCGGATCGAACTTACAAACACATCGATTGCGATGTGAGCGCGATCATTTCCAGCGAGCACCGCAGCTTCGAGGTCGCGCATGTCGCCACTGGTACCCGAGAGGCCCGCCAGGCCTCCCTTCGTGCCGAGTTCCACAAACAACTCGTCGAAGGTTCGGCCGGTTGCACGTGCCACTTGCACAAGAGAAAACGCATCGAAATCACCAACGCGGTTATTGTGTGGCAAACCCGACTGGGGACTCATTCCCAGCGAGCAGCCAACACTTTTTCCATCGTGTAGCCAACAGACGCTACTCGATCCTCCAAGATGACACGAAATGGCACGCAGTGGACGCGCAGAGACCAGCGACTCCAATCGCTGTGCAACAAATTGATGGCTTGCGCCATGAAATCCCCACCGACGTACTCCGTATTTCTCTACCCATTCCCACGGAACCGCATAGAGTGCATTTCGATCCGGAATCGTCTGATGAAATCCGGTTTCAAATGCTGCGATCAGCGGAATCGTAGGGAATTTTTCTTGGATCAGCCGCATCGCCCGAACATAGGGGGGATTGTGTGCTGGCGCAATTGCCGACACTTCTTCCATGGCCTCAAGCACCTCGGAAGAAACCCTGACCACCCCTGTAACACGTCCTCCATGAACCGCCTTAAATCCAATCGCTGCTACCTCCTCGATTGCTTGCAGAGGACCTCTCTCGCTTGAAAGTTGCCCGAGAGCTGCCTCGAGCGCAGCTGCATGGTCGGGAACGTTCTGAATCGAATCGAATTTCTCGTCCCCGAGCGTGGCATAGACGCGGCTCGACTCCGCGCCGATTCGTTCGACGCCACCTCGAGCAAGTTCCCGCTTCCCGCCCACACCGGGTTGATCGGTCAGGTTGAATAACCGGTACTTGAAACTGGTAGACCCAAGATTGGCAACGAGGATTTTCATACAACGATCCATCACGAAACTCTTCAAACCAATTTTAAATCCATTGGCTCCACCAAGGCGGTCGAGCTATTCCAGATGGATCACCAATGAACGTGAACAAAACAACCTAGGAGAAAAACGCTTCTGAAAGTCCTTCAGCGGGTCTTGGAATAACATGACTTGCTACAAGCTCACCACTTTGTTGGGCTGCATTGGCACCTGCTTCGACAGCTGCTCGTACGCTTCCCACGTCACCCGAGACGATCGTGGTAACAAATGCACCACCAATGCTCACGCGTTTTACGATCTTTACATTCGCAGCTTTTGCCATTGCGTCGGTGGCTTCAACCAGTCCAACGAGTCCCTTCGTTTCAATCAATCCGATTGCCGTATCCATTTCTTTATTTCTCCACGTAAGAGGTACTTCACATCGATAGTCACGACACCGACAGGATCTCGCGACCTTTTTGCAGAGGGGGCTTTACCATTCTGCAATCAGACAAAAAACACTTCACTTCAATCGGCACTGCGGTTACCCGCAGATGCTGGAAGAACGATTCCCAGGTCGTCGTGAGGACGAGGAATCACTTGCACACTGACAACATCTCCAATGCGACCAGCTGCGGCCGCGCCGGCATCTGTCGCAGCCTTGACGGCGGCAACATCACCAGCAACAAACGCTGTCACCAAACCACTACCAACCTTATCCCAGCCCAGAAACCGTACGTTGGCCGCTTTCAACATTGCATCGCTGGCCTCGATAAGCGTGACAAATCCTTTTGTCTCGATCATTCCAAGGGCTTCGATATTTTTCGCCATCTCAATCTTTCCCCTTTTGGGTTTTTGCAGGGCCATCCCCCGCACTCTTTTCCGCGTCGGCACGCGCCGACATAACGGTCAGTTCGAATCAGTCTTGTGTAATCAGCTCCACACTGGTGGCATTGTCTAGGTCAGCTGCGTTGCCCTCATCAGTATCGATGTGAACTTCAAGTTTGCTTGTTGCATCTGCGCGAACCAGGAGATCCTGAAGAATCACACCGCATCTCCCGCCAATCCGAAGGCTCATGCGATCGCCGTCACGCACTCCGAAAGCATTCGCATCGGCAAAGCTCATATGAGCGTGCCGCTCAGCACGAATGACTCCTTCAGCGAGTTCAATTGCCCCTGCAGGCCCCACAAGCACGCAGCCGGGAGTACCCGATATTTTTCCGCTCGCCCGCACCGGCAAATCGATACCCATTGAGATACCGTCGGTAAATGCCAACTCGACCTGCGAGGCTTTTCGTGTCGGTCCAAGGACTCGCACGGAAGGAAGCATCTTTCGGCTTGGTCCCACGATCATCACGGTTTCTTCTGCCGCATAAAAACCAGTTTGATAGAGATCCTTCATCGGCGTGAGTCTGTGGCCAGGTCCAAATAGTTTTTCGACATGTTCGTCAGTGAGATGGCAGTGCCGTGCGGAGATACTGACAACGAGTTTTGATTGAACTGAGTTTTTCGAATGTGTGCCGACAGATCGCAACACAATGTCACGCACAATTCGTTCAACGGTAATTCGATCGAGGCTGCCAATCGCTGTCCCAACGACGGAAGAGAGTGCTGAACTCATGCAATGCCTCCTTTGTGGGAAGCTGCCAAATCACCGCTCGATGCGATCAACAGTTCAACCCCCGCGGAAGCAACAACTGATTGCCAGAAGTCTGAAATCGCATCGTCACAGACGAGCTGATGAATCGATTCAAGCGGGCAGACAAGCACCAGGCTCTGACGTCCAAATTTCGCACTGTCTGCCACGACCATCACACGACTTGCTGCCTTGAGCATCGCCTGTTCGGTTTCGGCAAGAAGAAGGTTGCTGTTGAACAGTCCTCGTTGATGAATGCCAGCTGCCGATAGAACCGTCGTGGTGACATTTAATCGCGAAAGCATTTCATTGGCGTGGGGGCCCAAGCAGACGCCTGTGCGAGGCGAAACATAACCACCCAGCAGAACCAGATCCGTACGCGATTCGGAAGCGAAAAGACTCGCGACCGGGAGACTATTCGTGACAACTTGGAGTGACTTACCTACGAGTTTCCGTGCCACTTCGTACGTTGTTGTGCCGCCATCGAGAAGAACTGTCTCCCCATCCAAGATCGTCGCTGCAGCCCGCGTGGCAATCGCTTGCTTTGCGGACCAGTTTGAGGGCTGGCGTTCGACAGGCTCGGCAAGTCGCGGCAGTCCTCCGCTGTAGAGCACTCCACCGTGGGTTCGTCGAGCAGTGCCCTGTTCTTCAAGAACGTCCAAATCCCGCCGTACCGTGGATTCAGAAACCCCGAGTTCGCGCACAAGCTCATCGAGCGCCGCGAATCCACGCGCTCTGACAAAATCGATTACACGCTGGCGTCTTTCGTGCGTTTGCACCGCTAAAAGCTCCCTTTGAGGGCCAGTATGACAGTTCATAATTATTTATCAAGCACTTTTTGGTAGATTACAGACATTTTTAGATTGATATCGTTCTTTTTTATGATGTTTTATGCCTTAAATACCGTCTTTTTCATAACTTGTGACAGTTAGGAAAACTTTTCTATGCACCAGAAGAATTTAGGCCACGTTTTTGCGCCAGGCTCAAAAAAAGGATTGAACAATGGGAAAGTGACTACAAAATCGACCTGTAAAGAACGACATCCTTGGAAAATCCGATCCGCAGACACGCGGGAGCAAAAATTCTGTGAGCGTGATTCGCTTGTACTTGCCGATCAACGCCGGCTCAGGGAATGCCCGAGCTGTTGAACCTCAAATGGATCGGAAGCAGCGTCGAAAAATTGTGATTCGCCCACTCGTTGCCAGCGATGCTCCGAGCGTTCATCGGCTTTTACACATTGTTGCAAATGGGCCCAGTCATCAATCGCTCGATGACCGACTGGTTCCCTCACGAATATCCGCCGAACTTTTTCCTGTAGAATTGCCTTCTGATGAATCCTTCTTGTCTCACTGTGCATGGGTCGCTACGGCGACCAAAGACATTCAAAACGATTCGTCCGAAGATTCACTGATCGGATTTGTGAAGCTTGTCACCTTCCGAGATCAACGTGCAACAATTGCATGGTTGCTTGTAGATCCATCATGGCGACGACAAGGTATTGGTCGTCAACTTGCGACCCGAGCCATTAAACAGGCTTGCATTCTGGCCATACGGAAAATAGAAGTTCAGACACTCTCTTCGTGGAGGATTGGAGTTGCATTCTGGATGTCACTTGGATTTTCTGATCAGACAAACATCCAAGAGACGATTGACGATTCAGGCTCAGAATTCTTGGGATGAATCCGTCGTTGATCCAATGACACTCTTTGTTTTGAGAAGCGATTCGATGCCGCAAAGAGCAGCGACCTGAAGAACTTTTGGAAGTGCCTCGCATTCAACGGCGAATACTCTCGCAGCCAGCGATTCGGGCGTATCATCATCGAGCACAGCAACTACTTTCTGATAGAGAATCGGCCCATGGTCATATTGATGATCGACCAGATGAACGGTGCATCCTGAGACTCTCGCCCCACTTTCAATGACCGCTCGATGCACGTGCATGCCCCACAAACCTTTTCCCCCAAAAGCGGGCAAGAGCGAGGGGTGAATATTCAGAACTCGAGATTCAAACTCCGACGGTATTTCGAGCAAATGAAGAAATCCAGCCAGCACAACGATACTCGCTCCCGCATCTCGACAGAGATTGAATATGTCACAACTCCAGGCACTTCGATCGCGTCCCTTGGGAGAGGACACGATCGTTCGAAGTCCAGCTTTTTGTGCAAGCACCACCCCGCGTACATCCTCACGACTCGAAATCACAAGATTCACCTTGGCGTAAAGCTTTTGAGCAGCAATTCGTTCAAGGAGATTGTCCAGCGTGCGACCAGAACCTGAGAGAAGTACAGCAAGATTCAGCGGTGGTGCGTCGTAGTTACGATGTGCCGTCATGAAAGGAAACTCCATTCGTTTCGGGAACGGATCGATTGACCGGCTTTACCCAGATTTCGAGTATCTGTCCATCGACGTCGATCAATTCATGATGTGCTTCTTCCAAACCCTTCATGACCACTGTGAGAGCCAGTGTCTCCGAAGAAATAGTTTTCGAATGCGTTTCTATCGCCCGAAAGAAATCGTGGCTTGACGATTGAAAACCAAGTTCAATTGTATCCGTAAATTCTAACTCGAGCGCACGGCGGATGGTCTGCACCGCATGCACCACTTCGCGAACAAGCCCTTCGTCGAGCAGTTCTCGCGTGAGTTCTGTCGCAATGACGACTACTGCCTGAGGACTTTCAGCTGCAGCCCATCCCTGTTTTGCAGTTGTGCGAAGAATGAGGTCGTCGCGATCGAGTTGCACGACGGAGCCATCCGCAAGCGAGAGCGTAATACGTCCGAACCGCTCAAGTTCTTCGCACAGAGCACCTGTGTCAGCGACTCCCAACGCCGCACGAACTGCCGGCAGTGACTTTCCCATCTTTGGCCCAAGGCGCTTAAGCTCTGGAAGGATGGTTCTCACAATATAACGATCGGGCTGATTACAAATTGTAAAAGATTTCACGTTTAATTCTTCGCAGACAAGGCCTCCGTGCGACTCCAGCCACAATGAGTCCGTTGAGTCCGAAAGAATAACCTCAACCCTTGCAAGCGGTTGTCTGACTTTCAGTTTTTCTCCTGCCCGAGCAGCTCTTCCCAGCGACGAGATGTCTCGAACAAGAGCCATGCGGCGGGCCAAGTCTGAATCGATCAGTATTTTGTTACTGGTTGGATAGTCGCACAGGTGAACGCTCTCAGGAGGGCCATTGGATGATGACTTCCATGGAGTCACTGCAAGATTGTGCCAGAGTGATTCTGTCATAAACGGCACAAAAGGGGCCGCTAATTTTGTGACCGTCAGCAAGCATTCATAGAGCGTCCAGTATGCGTCGAGTTTATCGCTGCCTGCCAACGCTTTTCCTGGTCCCCAAAATCGATCGCGACTGCGTCGCACATACCAGTTGCTCATCGCATCGACCATCAAATGCAGACTTGCTGCAGCACTGAAGTGATCGTACCGATCCATATGTTCAATCACTTCAGTTGTTGTGGCGTGGAGTTCTGCAATCAGCCAGCGATCGAGTTCGCATCGCTGATCAACAGGTTTCCACGCTCTCGCTCGGGAGAGATCTGCGTGAAGAAGTTGTCCCGGTATCTCCAGCAGTGTTGCTGGATCAAAATCATCAATGCGTGCGTAGATCACGAAAAAACTGTAGACATTCCAAAGTCGAAGCAGAAACTCCGGAATACTTTCCCGAATTGCCCGCTCGCTATAGCGGATGCTCGTCCACGGAGGTTGATTGGCAAGAAAAAACCAGCGGAGTGCATCGGCGCCATACTTGTCAAAAATCTCCGAGGGTTCGCGATAATTTCGCTTGCTCTTGGACATCTTTGTTCCATCCTCACCCAGCATGAGTCCTAGCACCATGCAATTTCGATAGGGGTGTGGAAGCGGTTCTTTTTCATCAATTGCTTTTACACCACGCGTCTCTCGACTGCGATCTCCAAAGAGAAGCGTGCTGATCGCCAGAAGGCTATAAAACCATCCGCGAGTTTGATCAATCGCCTCTGAAATAAAATCAGCTGGAAACTGACTTTCAAAATCGGCGTGACCGCGATGTGGCCACCCCCACTGGGCAAATGGCATGGCACCGGAGTCAAACCAACAATCGATGACCTCGCTCACGCGATGCATTCTTGCACCAGCTTCAAACGGTGAATCGTACGTGATCGCATCGATGTATGGTTTGTGGACCTTGAGATCATCTGGCAGATGAGGATTTGTTTTCTTTGCTTGCTCCCAGACGTCGGTGCCCTGCACGCCAGACTTTGCAAGCAGTTCATGAAATGATGCAACCGCTTCTACATTTCCAGTTGATTGACAAATCCATAGAGGGAGCGGCGTTCCCCAAAATCGCTCGCGAGAAAGCGCCCAGTCGACATTTGATTCGAGGAAGTTTCCGAATCGGCCGTCGCGGATGTGTTCTGGAATCCAATTGATCTTTGCGTTGTTCGCCAGCATTTCATTTCGAAGTGAACTCGTGCGAATAAACCAACTCGTGCGAGGATATTGAATCAGCGCGTCATTCTCAGCACGCCAGCAAAATGGATAGTCGTGAACAATCTGTTCCTGATGCACAAGCAGTCCCTGCGACTTAAGGCTGCGAATGATGTCACGATCGCATTCCTTCACGAATCGTCCGGAACACAAAGAAAACTCTTCGGTAAACCGTCCGTCAGGAGCTACGCAGAGAATGAGTGCCGGTCCTTGATCGGGTTCGAAGCGAGACTGCTCGAAAAGTAAAACACCATAGTCGACCTCACCAAAAGCCGGAGCACAGTGAACGATTCCAGTGCCGGTGTCGGTGGTTACAAATTCTCCTGCCACAACTCGCCATGCTACCGCTTCGAGAACACCGTCGATTCGGCGTCCCATCGCTGGCAATCCCTTGGGCCTGAATGTGTCAAAAGGGGGGAGATACGTTCGGCCGACAAGTGTCGCGCCGAGAAACGTTTCCACCGGTTCCAGAGTTCGCTTGAGCTTTTCCTGAAGAGAATCCACCAGCACGCTGGCAACCACAAGTTGCATATTGGTGAGCGGATCAAAAACGACCGAGTACAACAGATCGGCGCGCACCGCGGCAAACTGATTGGAAGGGAGCGTCCACGGAGTGGTCGTCCACGCGACAAGGTGCCTTGCAGTTGCCTGTCCTTGATCGTCCGTCAAGGGCAGGGCGATAAAAACACTCGGATCGGCGACCTCCCGATATCCTTGGCCAACTTCGCCAGCCGACAGAGCCGTTCCACCTTGAGCCCACCACCAGACAATCTTGTGCCCTCGATAGAGCTGGCCCTTTCGGAAGAGTGTGGCCAGTGCCCACCAGACGCTTTCAACGTAGCTCTGTTGATACGTTTCATACGCGTCGCTCAAGTCGATCCAAAATCCGATTCGCTCGGTAAGAGATTCCCATTCCTTCATGTAACGCCAGACAGATTCCTGGCAACGATGAATGAATGGCTCAATGCCATAAGCCTCGATTTCTTCCTTTGAATGGATGCCAAGTTCCTTGCAGACTTCCACTTCAACCGGCAATCCATGGGTGTCCCAACCTGCTTTTCGACGGCAAAGAAAACCTTGCATCGTACGATAGCGAGGATAGAGATCTTTAATCGTGCGAGTCAGGCAATGTCCTGGATGGGGCAATCCATTGGCGGTCGGTGGACCCTCATAAAAAATAAATGCTGGCCCATTTTCTCTTTGTTTCAGCGACTTTGCGTAAATCTGCTCTGATTTCCAAAACGTAGAAATCTGTGATTCAAGCAAGGGAAAATCAGGCCTGCCGCGAACCGGCTCAAACATAGGTTCTTACATTAAAAAAAGAGGGACCGATCGGAAGAATGATTCTCGTGTGCCAATACTATGCCTACAGAAATGAACATTCTGAGAGTCAATCGGGCACTCAGGTTTAGAACGGTGCCGCCTGGAGCGCTCCGGCGTGGAAAGCAACCGCGTCGCTGAGAATTGCCCGCAGCTTTGGTTCGGCCAAACGGGCAACCTCCAAAATCTTTTCTACCGTTGCTGTTTCGAGTGCATCCGGAAGACACATATCGGTAATAACCGAAAGACCAAGCACCTTAACTCCTGCATGAACCGCGACAATCACCTCTGGAACCGTCGACATGCCAACGACGTCTGCTCCGATCATTTTCAGAAAACGGTATTCAGCACGAGTTTCGAGATTCGGTCCAGTCACCGCAACATAGACTCCCTTGTGTGCAACAAAATCCTGTTTGCGAGCCACCGCTAACGCTCTGTTCACAAATCCTGGGTCGTATGGGCAGCCCATATCTGGAAATCTTGGCCCGAGACGTTCGTCATTAATGCCAACAAGTGGATTGTCATTGAGTAAGTTAATGTGATCGTCAATCACCATGATATCACCTGCCCTAAAATGCGGATTTAATCCACCGCATGCGTTCGTGACAATCAACAGCGATGCACCGAGACGATGAAGCACTCGCACTGGAAATGTAATCTGCGAGAGAGGATAGCCTTCGTAGGCGTGCATCCTTCCTTCCATCACGATGACCGGAACTCCTTCGAGCAGCCCACAGACAAGTTGTCCAGCGTGGCCTTGGGCTGTCGATTTTGAAAAGTGCGGAATCTCTTCGTATGACACAACGACTCGTTCTGTGATGATCGTTGCAGCAGCTCCGAGTCCACTTCCAAGAATGATTCCAGCGGTAGGCACCTGGCCCCAGCGTGAACGAAGAAAGTCGACAGCCTCTTCAATTTTCTCAAATATTACTTGCATAATCGATTTTCTTTTCTCCGAGAACGCGACGCCTCGGCGTGCACAGTGCTCCGTGTTCCTTGAAATCGTGTTGTCAGATACCGCAGACTTCAATCCATTTTTGCATCACTCTAGAGACACAATGTACAGATTCAATTTAGTGTTTTTTGGACTTCTTTTTCTTCGAAGCTTTTGAAAAAATACGTTTTTTTGCAAGAAGCTTCTTTTTAGAAAGTTTTTTGACTGCTGCTTTTCGGACAGTCTTTTTTGCTTTTTTCTGAGCCAGCTTCTTCTTTGCAGATTTTGGAATTTTTTTCGAAACTTTTTCTTTCAGCTTTTTTAGCTTCTTTACTTTCTTGACGACTGCAGCTTTTGGGATGACCTTCATTGGCACAACAACCAGAGGCTTTTTTAATTTTTCCGGAAGAGCTTTCTGGACCTTTGTGAGTTTTCCAACCTCAGCTGGTGCAACTTCCTTTGCCTTCAGTGCAGCAGCTTTTTCAGCAAGCGCCAGAGACTTTTTGCTCGGAGCCTTGGACGGTGGAAGAGTGCCGGAATCTTTATCCTCAGGGTGATCCCAGTCAGGATCGTTTGCATCCTCCTCGAAGTCATCGTCAAACTCATCATCAAAATCGTCGAAGCTTGTTTCTTCTGGAGGCTGGGGCTCGACAATTGGAAGGTCATCTTCTTCTTTTAAATCATCTTCGTCGACATCGGAATCATCAGAACACTCGATGAAAGTTTCCGTTGAATTTTTCCACGGTTCATCGATGCAAGGTTCAGTGCCGTATCCATCTCGAGAAGTAAATGAACTCCATGGCCACACCGGAGACGGAAGTTCTTTCGGTTCATCAAAAGGTGTAACCAACGGTGAACTGAGCGGAAACGCGGTGCGATCTCGCGGATAAAAGGGGACGAGCGGAAACAGTGGGAACGGCTGTGGCATGTGGTTGGAAAATCTCCAGGAAACGGATTGCGTCGGTTGTGGATTACGAAAATTCATATTTGTGTCGTCCTTCTTGAGTTCAAAGAAAAACGTTTGCGGAGGCTTCCGTCAAGCCACACCGCCAATCTTTTTGAGCTAGGTGTGATAGTCAGCGTTTAATCGAACATATTCTGCGGTTAAATCACTCGACCAAAACCGAATTGTGGCCGTTCCATCCCCCAGATCGACCTCAATATGCGTTTCTCGCGTGGCTGAAATCGACTGGCTCACGGCCTCGGCATCAAATCCTACAGGGGCTGCATGAGAGTAGAGGAGCGTTCCATTGAGTCTTAGTTGGATTCTTTCTGGAGCAAATGCCACCCCAGAATAGCCCGCTGCGGAGACGATTCGACCCCAGTTTGGATCCGCTCCGGCGATGGCGGTTTTTACCAGCGGACTATCGGCAATCGTTCGCGCGACCTTCCTGGCATCCTCTCTGGTCTGGCATCCAGAAACATCAATTCGAATCGAATGAGTGGCTCCCTCCCCGTCCTCGGCGATCTGCTTTGCCAACGATTCACACGTGGCGGTGAGCGATTTTGAGAATCGTTTGAGATCGTCACCTGCAAGCGGCTTACCTCCCGTCTGACCGTTGGCCAGCAACAAGACTGTGTCGTTGGTACTCATGTGACCATCAACGCTCACACAATTAAACGAGACGTCAGTCGCTTCGATAAGAAGTTGCTGGGCATCCTCTGGTGAGAGAACGGCATCGGTAAGAATCACGCCGAGCATCGTCGCCATACGGGGGCCAATCATGGCCGCCCCTTTGGACATCCCAAAGATCGTAATCCTCCGAGATCCAATCTCAATATATTCTCCATAGAGTTTTGCTCGTGTGTCAGTGGTCATCATCCCACGGCAGACCGACAACACGCTTTCGCTCTCCGCGCCCAGTTGGTTCGCCGCCATGCCGATACCGAGAGCGATTTTTTCCATTGGCAGAAACTCGCCAATGATTCCGGTGGAAAGCACCAAAACACTTCGATCGCTGACTCCACAGTGTTTGGCGACAAGTGACGCCATGCTCTGGGCATCACTCATGCCTCGCTGTCCAGTGCATGCGTTGGCATTTCCAGAATTAATCACGATCGCCTGAAAATCACTGCCCGGAGTGCGAGAGCGATCAAACACCACAGGAGCAGCACAGATAAGATTTGTCGTGTAGACCCCCGCAGCAACAGCCGGTGTATCACTCATCACAATCGCCACGTCTTCGCGAGCAGTCACTTTTTTGAGACCCGCGTGAACGGCAGCAACACGAAAACCCTGAGGAAGAGGTGGGATTAACACGAGGTCGATTCCTTGTGTGTGTTGTCGATACAACTCATGATCAAATACTTTGCGAAGCAATCAAACAGACAGGGATTGTTCATTCGATGAGGCCTGTCGATTCGTGGAGACCGTACATAACGTTAAAATTCTGAACGGCCGCACCGCTAGCGCCCTTGATAAGATTATCGACGCAACTAATCAGCAGAACTCGTCCCCTCACTACACGTGCGGTGATGTCGCAAAAATTTGTTCCAACAGTGTCTTTGGTTGCCGGCAGATGGTCGACCACCCGCACAAATCGCTCGCCCGCATAAGCCTCGCGAAGCAGTGTTAAAACAGTTTCGTCGACCATTGGTTTCTTCGGTTTAATATAGATCGTAGAGAGAATTCCACGATCCATCGGCGCAAGTTGTGGTGTAAAAATAACCTCTGGCCGCACGAGAGAATATCGTTTCACAATCTGCTCAATTTCAGGCGTGTGGCGATGGCGACCGACATTGTACGCTGACATGCTTTCGTTGCATTCGGGATAATGCGTTGTGAGCTTTGGCGATCGACCAGCACCGCTAATTCCACTCTTTGAGTCGATGATGATATCGTCTGATTCAAAGAGGCCGCTTTTCAGTAATGGTGCCAGTGGAAGAATTGCGCTTGTTGAATAGCATCCTGGATTCGCCACAAGATCGGCAGAACGAATGGCATCGCGAAAGAGCTCGGGAAGACCGTATGCCGTTTTTCCCAACCGATCTGGATCGGGATGTTCGTGTCCATACCATTCGAGATAGCTCGCCGAGTCGTCGAGTCGGTAATCAGCGCTCAGGTCGATTACTTTTGCTCCTCCAGCGAGCACTTTCGAAACAATTTCTGCTGATGCAGCATGGGGAAGGCAACTAAAAACACATTGTGATCTCTCGACGATCTCCTCTGGACTGAGTTCCTCAAGCACAAGTCCAATCCGTCCCACAAGACTCGGATGTACGCTCGACACCAAAGGGCGGCCCTCCTGCCGACTCGTTGCCGCAGTGATTTCGACAGATGGATGTCGAAGCAGCAATTTCAACAGCTCGAGAGCCGTGTACCCCGTGGCACCAAGAATGGCAACTCGTATCATGAAAATGTTTCCACATGAAAGGCAAAGAAAATAACAAAAGCACACTCGAAAGTGGATTTCCAATCAAAACTATATCAATACCCTCACGCGTGTCACGGAGTCCTCATTTGGATTAAGTCCTTGGCTTGGGTTTGATGCCACTTTTTACAAATTGTTTTTCAAAGAGTCGAATGAGCCACGCTGCGACTGCCTGCTTACTTCCACGCGTCCCGCCGACGCATGCATGGGTCTGATCGTAAACCGTGACTGCCGTTGTCGTCGAATCGATTGCGGAAAGATCATTCACCACGATCAGGTGACACTGCTTGGTCGTAATCTTCTCAAGTGCCCGTGCGTGCATTGCATCCACTTCGAGGGCAAAGGCCACAATCCACTGCTGATCCGATGCTTTTTTTGAAAGCGTGGCGATTACATCCACGGTTGGTCGAAGCATCAGTTCGAGGGAGGCTTGTTGCCGAGGTATTTTTCCATGGTGCTTGCGGATGGGCTCAAAATCGCACGGTGCCGCTGCAGCAATTACACCATCATGATTGGGAAGTTCTTCGAGACACGCTTCGAGCATTTCTTTCGTGGTCATCACCTGTCTGACACGTGCTTTCGAAGGGTACTTAATCGCTACAGGCCCGGTGACAATCGTCACGCAATGGCCACGATCAATCGCCTTCTTTGCAAGTGCTTGCGCCATGCGACCGCTCGATCCATTGCTCAGGAATCGAACGTCATCCACATAGGAACGTGTTGGACCTGCAGTAAGTAGAATGCGTGCCATGGCTCATCGCGAACACGAAAAAGTGAATGTGGGCAGTTGAAGGATTATGTTTTTTTCGCGCCACAATGAAGCTGCAATTGAAGGTGGATGGCTGCGGCAATGGCCTCAGGTTCCTGCATTCTGCCCGGACCCCGAGTGCGGCAGGAGAGCCATCCAGATGACGGCGCAAGAATCTCGACACCGTCCTCTTGCACCTGCTTGATGTTGCGTTGTACGGAAGCCTTGGCCCACATACTGGCATTCATGGCTGGTGCCATGAGCACCGGACACTCAACGCAAAGCAAAAGCGTTGACATGAGGTCGTCGGCTATTCCGCAGGCAGCCTTTGCGAGAAAGTCAGCGCTTGCAGGAGCGATACAGAAAAGTTCTGCCTTTTCTGCAAGTTCAATATGTGCTCCAAGTGGATGTCTCTGAGGTGAAAAAATCTTTGTCTCAACGGGACGACTCGTCAGAGCCGCAAATGTCGCTCTTCCAACAAATTGCTGCGATCGTGCTGACATCACTACCGTCACACGCGCACCTTGCTGCACCAGCAGGCTCGCCAGCGCAGCAGCTTTATATGCGGCAATGCCGCCCGACACACCGAGTAAAATCTCGCGTCCCTCGACCATGTGCTCATTCTTCACGGAGTCCCTTGAATCATTCGAGGATGGGTCCGCAAATAAATCGTCTCCACTTAGAGGTTCGTCGGGAGAAAGTCGAGCGGTCCACCAGCTTCCGGTGACTCTCCAGTAATACGAAGATTGGCAGACGTATCGAGATAAATTTTGTCTTGTTTGATTTCCTCAATCACAATCTGCATTCTGTCATTGGTATCAATATCAACCAATGGACGTCCTCCGGCATTGAGCGCCACCATTCGTTTTTGAATCAGCGTGGAAAGCTTAAATCGCCCTCCGACCTTATTGACAATTTCTTCTTCGCGCAAGTCGTCGATCATTACATGCCTCCTGGAGTTACTTTTCAACGTAGCTGGTTTGTGCTTGTTTGGCAGAATTTTTGGTACCCTGCTGCCGACAGGATGTCGTGAATTGTTTTTACGGCTTCTTCGATGTGATCGTTGACTACCCTGTGCTTATAACGGTGAGACATTTCCAACTCGCCTTTCGCCACATCGAGTCGTCTTCGAATAGCTTCTGGCGTTTCTGTACCTCGTTCTAACAGTCGTTGATCAAGCTGACGAATGTCTGCAGGCTCCACAAAGATTGTTAACGCATCAGGGTATTTCTTGAGAACGTTGAATGTACCCTCGACGTCGATCTCAAGCACCACCCACTTCCCTTCCGCGAGTCTTGGGGCTACTTCTGCGAGAAGTGTGCCGTACCAGTGCTGGCGGCCATAGACCTGGCAGGTTTCAAGAAACTCTCCCTGACTTCGCTTTTTGTTGAATGATTCTTGTGACAAGAAGTGGTAATCGACTCCATCGATCTCACCTCGACGAGGTGACCGTGTGGTGGCAGAGACGCTTGGAACAAGGTCCGGACATCGCGAAAAGAGAAGTCGCAGGAGCGTACTTTTTCCCACGCCGGAGGGTCCGGAAAGAACAACAAGCATGCCTACAGGGGAACTCATCTTTAGAGTTGTATCATTTGGAGCCGGTGAAGGAAAAGGAGTTCTCCAAAAAACCGAACGAATCGTGCACAAACGTACTGTCGCTCCCTTTTTTATTCCACGTTTTGTACCAGCTCGCGAACACGTTCGATCTGTGTTTTGAGATCGACTACCAGTGTCGCAATCGCGACATCGGAAGATTTTGAGCCGATGGTGTTGGCCTCACGGGCAAGTTCTTGCGAGAGAAATTCGAGCGCGCGTCCGGGAGAATCCTCTCTCAGACGTTCCTCAAACTGTCGCAGGTGGCTTCCCAGACGAACCAATTCCTCTGAGACGTCCGTGCGATCGGCAACCATCGCGATTTCACGAGCAAGATCCGCGTCTGTGAGAATCACACGATGCTCCTGCACAATCCGAGAGACACGTTCGGTGAGTCGTCGCCGATGCTCTTCAAGCATTTCCGGTCCGCGTGCGGCGATCTGACTGACGATCTGATCTGCTGCAGCACAGCCCGCGAGCATTTCCCGCGTCATCGCATTTCCCTCCACCCGTCGCATCGACTGGAGCTTTGCGGTAGCTTCTTCTAACGTGCAACGCACCAGTTCCCAGGTCGATTCGACCATGTCGTTCGATGGCTCCGCGTCTTGCACAATTCCAGGAAGTGCCAGCAATCCCTCAACGCGATCAGGTGCAGACAGACCGTGCGATTTTGAAAATTCTTGAATCTGTTTTAAGTGAGCAGACAATCGATCGGTGTCGATGCGACGGCCGAGCAGTTCACCACTGCCGTTCAAATCAAGACTCATCTGCACGGTTCCACGACGAATAGACTCTCGGAGTGTTGTCTCAATTCGCGATTCGAAACGGCCAAAACCGTCGCGTGCCTTCAAGGAGAATTTGAAGTGTCGATTATTGACTGTTCTCAGTTCAATTCGGCAGGTTATTCCTGCTTGAGTTTGAATCGATTCTCCAAATCCTGTCATGCTCAGCGCCATCAAATCTCCAGCAATGCGGTGGAATGAAATTCTGACGGCTCTGTTCCCGAGCGATTAGGATTCTGTCTGCAGTTCATTATTCCTTTGGTGCGTCAGGAACCGTCTCTGAAGACGATTGTGCCGCGGGTGCAGGGGATTCGGCCGGTGGGGTCGTTGAGGATTCTTCTGGTGCCACAGGCGATGAACCTGCTGGAACTGCTGGAACCGTCGATTCCGGAGTGTCAGGGATCGGTGGCTCGGAGGGATCGGCATTTGTCTCAGAGGATGTATCTACAGCCTGAGGCGCTGCTCCACCGAGATTCTGTCGCAACAGCGGCCGCTGACGACTCAGCACATTAATCGAGAGAATGCACAGCACAATCCAAAACGCGGCCACGCCGACCGTGATGCGGGTAAACATGTCGCCGGCTTTGGTTCCAAACGCACTCTGCCCACCCATGCCACCGAGTGCTCCGGCCAAACCGCCGCCGCGTCCACGTTGAATGAGAACAAGCAAAATCAAAAAAAGTGACGTCACGACAAGCATAAAACCAAGCAAAAAACGAACCAGTTCAAACATCGATTCTCACTCCAGTTTTATGAAAATGCTTTTTAGCTCTACGGCACGCGCTCAACTTTTCGACGCCTCTCGAAGCAACACCATATCGATCTCAACCCGGTTTGCCGACAGCGCCTGTCAGAAAACGTCAATCAGGACTGAAATGCCTTGACAATCAAGAGAAAATCGTCCGCCTTGAGACTTGCGCCTCCTACCAAAGCCCCGTCTATATCTGGCTGCGCGGCAAGCGACCCTGCGTTGTCTGGCTTGACACTTCCACCGTATTGAATCCGGACTTTTGCTGCCGTTTCATTCGATGAAAGCTTTCCCAGAAGATTGCGAATAAATCGATGCACCTCTTGGGCCTGCTCGGGAGTTGCCACTTTGCCAGTGCCGATGGCCCAGACTGGTTCGTAGGCAATCACAATCGTTTCCAGGTTTGCTTGTGAAACTCCAGCGAGTGAACCGATCACTTGCGCCGAAACTACTTCTTCGGTTTTTCCTGATTCTCGATCTGCGAGAAGTTCGCCAACACATACAATCGGAACAAGACCTGCTGCAAACGCAGCAAGTGTTTTTGCGGCAACGACCTGATCGGTTTCCCCCATCAGCGTGCGTCGCTCTGAGTGCCCCACAATGACATAACGGCACCCCACATCACGTAGCATTGACGCCGCTACTTCGCCGGTGAATGCACCGTTTGCAGCAGCATTCATATTCTGTGCGCCAAGAGCCACGCGTTCACCAAATGGTTTCGCTTGCGTGATCCCGATCACATTTCCAACTGCATCGAGATAGACGCTCGGGGGACACAGTACCAACTGAACATTATTGTTATCGGTAACCTGCGAAACAATTCCTTGAGCAAGAGTGATCGCACCCCTGCGATCGAGAAACATTTTCCAGTTTCCAGCTACGATCGGACTTCGAACTGATGTCACGGATACGCTTGCCATACACCAAACCTCATGCGAGTTGACTGACTATTATTTTTAGAACGAATCGAGTGAAAAAAGAAAAAGACTCGATTCCTGTTCGCAATTCAACACACTCTATCGGTTTGGCCGGTTGAGAAAAGGGGGAAAAGGGGACGCAGCCAATACTATCAACACGCCACCTGAACATTCTGGAAGAAAAATCAGAGTTGACTTTCCACTCTGTCATTGAAGCCCCGTAGTGTCTTGGTTCGTGTTTCTGGAAGTAGTGGATTGCTTCACTTCAGCTTTTTCACTTTTTGTAGGCCGCGTTCCCCTGATGGGCTCAAACTGACCTCTGAAAATGATCGGCTTGCATCACCGGTGTATGGGTACCTGATCGACTGTGGATACAGTGGGCTTTGACGTCTCGTGTTCGGCGGAGTCAGTAAATCGCGATTCCCGTGCGCCTGTAAAAACAACTGTGCTACAGACTGATACCGCCAGCCGGGTATAACCAATCACAAGAGGTGTGCGTCTTGATCGTTCCAGCTTTCGCGAATTACATGACAAGGGACACTTTGAACATGCCGATAAAAGGGAACCACGCATGAAGTTTGTTTTATTGTCAATACTTTGTGCGACAGCTCCGACAGTTCTCAGCGCCCAGATCCTGGAAAAACTTCCTTCCTGTCAAATGGTTCAAGCTCCCTGGGCGGACGGCGACAGCTTCTCTATAAAGACTCTTCGCGGTGAGCAGCACACGATTCGTCTCTACGGAGTCGACTGCATTGAGATGCATGTGAACGATGACACAGATGCTCGCCGCTTGCGTGCTCAGCGGCGTTATTTTGGAATCTCTGAAGTCGGCGGCTCACCACAGGCATCAATTACTCTGGCGAAAGAAAATGGCACCATGGCTGCCGTCGAAACAGCGAGAGCGCTAGCTCAGCCGTTTACGGTGTACACATCGTTTGCCGATGCCCGCGGCGATGCCAAATTCAAACGCTTCTATGCTTTTGTGAGAACAGCCAACGGTGACGATCTTGGCGAACGGCTCGTACGTCTCGGATTGGCACGCGCTTTTGGTGTTTACCGTGAAACACCTGATGGAAAGCACTCCGATGTCTATCGGGAAAAGCTGCGCGATCTCGAGCTTCTCGCTTCGAAAATGGAAAACGGCATTTGGTCAAAGACAGATTGGAGCAAACTTCCAGCAGAGCGCGCCATGCAGCGCGAGGAGGATGCTGAACTTGGCCTTGCCACCGGATCAAAAAAAACAGGCCCGACGACTCTGGTCGATATCAATACCGCCTCACGCGATCAACTTCTGACCATTCCTGGAGTCGGAGAGGCTACGGTCAACCGGATTATTCAAGGCAGGCCATACTCGACGGTTGACGATCTTCGCAACGTCGAAGGCCTCGGTCCCAAGATCCTCGATACGCTTCGGAAATATGTGCAGGTAAAAAGTCGATAACGAACGTTCTACAACCCGCTTGATGCCTGCCTCGCGTCAAACACTCGTTCGATCAAAGCTTGAGCAGCGTCACAGCACTCTGATTCTCGCTCTTCAGCGAATCTCGTGAAAACGTGGCGAGAGTACTCACAAAATCTCTTGTGCATTTAATCGATGAGTTCAACAAGCACCGTTGTTTCAGAAATCACCCGATCGGAACCGCCTTTGAGAAGCGTTGCGCGAATTTTCAGTATGTGCTCCAGATGAGATGATGCTGTTGGAGCGATAGAAATGGTGAACTCGCAGCGTGCCACATCAGCGGCAAGATCCTGCGGTTTCGCCACGAAGAGCAATTGTTGAGATTCTTGACAGCAGAGTTCCAGAGTCACCGGTTCGGTCAGTTTTTCTGAGCGATCAACGTGGATCACAACGGAAATGTCTGTGCCAGGTTTCCCCTGAAATTCATTTGCAACAGCCGAAATTTTTAACAGGGCTCCGGTGGGCAGAAAGCCCATGCGGGTTTTTTGGGCACTGACTGCGTAGCGAACATTGCCTTTTGGGTCGGCAACCTTGGCAACACCGTTAACGACCATCCTTGAGGTGCGTGTTGTTTCGAGCCATTCGGGCAAATAGATGGGATACAAAATGCGATTCACACCCGGCGGAACAATGAGTTGGGGCCCTGTGATGCCCTGCACGTGTCGGCCCTGCATGGAGTTCATTTCCAGCACGATCTCTGCGTTAAATCCGGCGTCGCGAGCAATCAGCACCGGAGCTGGAAATGTCGAACCACGCGGCCATTTTGTGACGTCGTCCTGACCTTCAGCATCGATCGAAAACGGAGGCTTCATGGTCGTTGCGACGAGCACCGGACCGGCTGTCCGTTGAATGGGGCGATCCTTGATTGTCGCGAGTCCCACCACTTCGACGAAGGTCGCGGCGGCCGCGGCGTCGGCGGCCACCGAGAATTCTACACTCAGCACATTCTGGTTCGCGGCAACCTGGAGTCGTTCCGGCACGGTGACTCCAACTGGCAGACCCGACACTGTCACATCGATCGCTTCTGTCAATCCACCGAAGCGAGTGACATTGATCGCGAGAGACGCCTTGCCGCCGATAGGTGCGTTGAGCAACATCGGAATACTGAGCTCAAAACCTGGCTGCGCATATTGCACCGACAGATGATAGGTCGCTGCGCGCGTGCCGCTCTTCGACGCGACATCGTTCACTCTGATGGTATAGTCTCCATCTGCTGGAACCTGGAATTCGACTCTCGCGTCAGTTGAACCAAGTCGATCGTCATTGCGAGCCAGTTCTTTTCCTTCGTGATCACAAATGGCGAACACAGCGTCAACCTGCGAACCTGTCTTCTCGTGGGAGACCTCAACGGCCCAGACTTCACCTTTTTTTCCAGTAATCGCATAGCGATCGACGCCGAATCGTTGGTCCAGCACTCCTGTAACTCCGCTCGGAACGCTTAACGTGAAAACGCCAGCCGGTTGCTGAACGTCATCGCTGACATGCATCACAAATGGCCTACTGTCGCCGTGTACCGTCGTCAGTAGGTGCACAAATGAAGAGGACTTTTTGTCATCGGGAAACGTCACATCCCGTATCACGGATTCGAGTCTTGCCTGCCCCGTCGCGATACCGTAGCCCACGAATTCGACGGGGCGAGATTCACCGCGGCGTCCGACCGACGGAAGAGCGGTGACAACCCGTGGCCCCGGCGTGATCGTCAGCTGATACACAAATGCCCGATCACCGCGAAAGTCGAGATCATAGATCGCCGCGGTATACGATTCGTGGGCGTTGGCAGAAAACGTCACAATCGTATCGTCTCCTGCCGTGTCTGCCGCTTCAGCGATGATTCGACCACTGTGATCTCGAATTTCTATGACGGAGTTGAGCTTCGAACTGATGGAACGCGCGGCAATCGAACAGGTGATCGGTCCAGATTGTGTCGATGTGAATCGATAGCGATCAACCTCCCCAATGAGTTGAATCTGACCAGAAATGCACACCGGAAGTGATTCGATCAATTGCGGTACAGATTCCGATTCATCGTCGAGTGTCCTTTTCGCTTCTACCACATGTGCGGTGTGACTGACCGCAAAACTTCCGGTGGCCGTGGCTCCATTGGCGTTGGCAGCTTGCCACTTCACGATGCCAGGCAGAACATCGGCAGGGATGATCAATCGAGCTTTTATTTCTCGCGGTAAGGGATCGGGAGAACGCCTCGATTTCTTGCCGAACCAATACGGCGGTTCGGGCACAAGGACTGGTCCCGGAAGACCAATGATCTCGAATTGGATTCGGCGGTCATGCGCAAACAACTGCATATCCGGCGTCCAGTCGTAGCCACCGAGCATCACTTCAATCGTCTGACCTGCCTGCCCACCCGGCGGGAACATGTATCCGATGGCCGGTGGATGCTGGCCGAGGGCGACCTGCGGAAGGTTGAACAGAATCAGTGTGATCAGCAATGCAACCGAGCTATGCTCCAGTCGCAGATGCAGAAATTCAACGATGCGTTTTCGAAGGATTCGCACTCTTCAGGACACCTCCATCAGATCATGAATCACTTTGCCACCGTCAACGATCGGCACAGGACGGCCGAGTGGCCCGAGAAATGTACGGTCAGGATCGATACCCATAAGAACTGAAATCGTTCGGAGCAGATCGTTGACGCCGACGGGATTTCCTGTTGGCGCCATGGCATGTTTGTCGGTCGCTCCGATCACCTGACCCGGCTTCGTACCGCCGCCAGCAAAGATAATGGTCTGCGCCATCGACCAGTGATCTCGTCCCGCTCCAGCATTGATCCGTGGCGTGCGCCCCATTTCGCCCATCATCACCACCAGCGTTTCATCCAGCAGTCCGCGTTCTTTTAAGTCTGTGATCAGTGCACTGAACGCTCTGTCGGCGTAGGGAATCAGGTCCGTTTTAAGACTGGGAAAACAGTTGAAGTGCACGTCCCAGCCTGGTGCATCGACACCCACAAAACGGCAACCGCCTTCGACGAGTCTTCGTGCGAGCAAAGCACATTGGCCGAGTTGCGTGCGGCCATAGGCATCTCGTACGGCATCCGGCTCAGCCTGAATGTTAAACGCCTTTCGGGCATCTTGAGACGTCACCAAACTGTAGGCTTTTTCATAATAGATCGACATAGCCTTCCCATGGCTCTGATTGCGTTGCCGCTCCAATTGATCAACGCCAGACAGTAACTGCTTTCGAAGACTGAGGCGTTTCTCCGAAAGGTTGACGGGGGGCCGCAGATCCTTCACTTCAAAGTCAGGCTGAGTGGGATCGGCTTCAATCACAAACGGCGCATGTTCCGCGCCATAAAATCCGGGGCCACCGGCCGACATCGGGTGTGGCAAATTGATGTACGCCGGCAACGCACCGCGCTGGTTCAGAGTTCGTGAAACGACTGAACCGATGGATGGGAAATACTCGTTGTTGGGGACAGGGTTATCGCCATCCGCAAAGCTCGGCCGATGCCCTGTCATCACATAATGGTATCCCGTCGAGTGTCCGTTATCGCTGTGACTGTGACTCCGAAGAATCGTGTACTGATCAGCAATCTGCGCACACAACGGAAGTTGATCCGTGACAAAAATACCGGGGACATTCGTGCTGATCGTGCCGAATGGTCCACGAATTTCCGTTGGTGCTTCCGGTTTCGGATCCCACATATCGAGATGAGGTGGACCTCCCTCCAAAAACAGAAAAATGCACGACTTTGCTTTGGGCGATACCGGACTTGCAGCAAGCGCCTGAAGCTCAAGCAGACGCGGCAACGTCATGCCGCCGATCAGACCGCACGTCCCGACACGCAGAAGGTGTCGGCGCGAAATGCCATTGCAGTTGTGATGGGGCCTGCCGAGTGATAACTGAAACATACGTAATTGTCCTCGTCAATGTGTGCCACTAATGATTGAACACAAACTCTTTGGAATTCAGAAGTGACCACAGCACATCTTCTGCTGCTGCGCGACGATCATTTTCACTGAATGCCTGGATCATCAATGCTTGTTCGGTATCTGTCGGAAATCGCGAGAGAGTGCTGAGATAGAGTTCATCGATCAGCTCAGCGGGTGACAATTGTGAGGCGACGAGTTTTCTCACAGAACCATGTCGATGCGATATCTTTTCAGAAATTTCTGGGGCATTCAGCAGATGCAGTGCCTGAGCGATACTCGGTTCATTGCTGCGTTCGCATTCACACACGGTCGTACGCACAGGTCGACCAAAGATGCGAAAGAAGTAGGATGGCATGTGATTGTCCCAGATTTGAATCGCCCGGTAGCCCTTTGGCCAACCGTTGAAATCTTCCGGTACACCAGTACTTTGGGAAATGGCGTCCAACAATACTTCTGCCGGTTGTGATTTTTGAATGAAGTGCGAAAAGTTCTGTTGGTCATCAATGTTCGATGGAACCGAGATTGCACTCAACTGATAGACACGCGAATTCAGTAACGTGCGAGTGAAGGCCTTTACGTCGTACTTCACGTCCCGAAGATGACTGGCCAGTGCCTCCATTAAAGGAGGATTTGTGGCGGGATTCGTATCACGAATATCGTCGATCGGCTCGATGAGACCTCGTCCAAAGTAGTGTGACCACAGTCGATTGGCGATTGCTTTGCTGAAGAAGGGATTTTGATCAGCCGTCAGCCAGTCGGCCAACGCTCGACGACGATCCGACACCTTCGAAAAGTCGGCCGGAGCAGCCCCCAGCGCATGCGTCGGCACCGCCTCACCGCCCCGCGGATGCGGCAAGTCATTGCCACCAAACGAGACCAACGACTGTTCTCCATTGGGCAATTTCTTCAGCGTCAGGCCAGTAAAGAATCCCGCCAGGCCGACGTAATCTGCCTGACTCCAGCGTTCCGATGGATGATGATGACATTGAGCACACTCAATGCGCACACCCAATAGCAGTTGGCTGATGGATCGCGCAGCCTCGTCGGGTTTGTTCAGAATCTTATAGAAGGAACCCGGGCCTTCTGCCGACGTATTTCCCTGCACGGTTAACAGATCGGTGGCAAATTCATGAAACGGCCGATTGTGAGCAAATCCATCGCGTAGCCAACGCTGCATCGCCACTGCACCCTGCGGAGAAATGGTCAACTGATCAGCGCGCAGAATGTTCAGCCATTTCATCGTCCAGTAATCGACGTATTCGTCGCGCTCCAGCAAACGATCAATCAACCCTGATCGCTTCTTCGGCGACGGATCGTTCAGGAATTGACGGACCTCTGCTGGAGTTGGCAGCGTCCCGATGGTATCGAGCGACACGCGTCGCACAAACGTGGCGTCATCGGAGAGATCGCTGGGTTCGATGCCGAGGCGTTCGAGTTTGTTCCATGCCAGGGTATCAATGAAGTTGTTTTCTGGCGGACGAACAAACTTCACGCCTCGACGCGGCACGGTTATTCGACAGGTAGCGACATGGCCCAGATGCCGCACCAGAATAGCGGCTTCACCGGGAATCTCACTGGCCTGAATAAGACCGCGAGCATCAACGTCGGCGATGGAAGCAGCGTTCGATACAAATTCTGTTTCGTTGGTGACACAGCGACGATTTCCAGAAGCATCAATCGTGCTGACTTGAATCTGTTGAGTTTCACGACCCAGCAGGATTTGCTGCTCTGGTTCAATCTGAATACCTGTAATCTCCGATGCTGGATCGTCATTCGCATTAAATCGAGCGCCTTCGGAAATCCATCGCAACAAGCGGCGGTCACGATAACTTTCGGGCTCGATCCGTTGACCACCGCCGTGAGATGTCCGCGCAGACGCTTTGAGAAGCAGCAGACTGTTCTCGGGAGAGGCCACAGAAACACGTCGCCCACGACCTTCCAGCACCAGAGCTTCGAAGTCTGCTCGCGCGTCGTAACCAAAAATACTGAGCTTCAATCCGTTCTGGCCCTCAGCCTTTCCATGACAGCCGCCAGAATTACAGCCAGCTTTTGTCAGGATCGGAATAATCTCACGGTGAAAAGAAATCGGTACCGGATTGTCCAGTTGACGAATGATGATGGGGATTGCTGTGCGTTGATCGGCAAAGTCAATGACGATCAGGCCCTTGCCATTGACTTGCGGGCGGATCAAACCGCGTTCGTCAACAACTGCAATGTCAGGAGGATCAATATGAATCGATACTTTGCGTGTGATATCGAGAGAACGTCCTGTGGAGTCAGTGTCATACACAACAATCTGTTGCGTAGCTTCCGGCCGCTGCAGAGTGACCTCCGGTGGATTCACCGTGAGCGTCCCAGCCCCAACACAATCAGCAATTTCGCCAATAGCCAAAAGACAATAGACAAGCAAATATAGAAAATGCACGCGAAGCATGATCAGTCCTTGGTGTAGAGATCTTGCAAAACGTTTGCCAAGATATTTTCCAAGACATTATTCGTACAGGAATAAGAATAGTTTGCTCGACAGTGTATCCGCAAGAGATTCAAGACGAGTCATTGCTGACGGCGGAACAACGATCCTTTCGCAACGCGAGGATGCGTCGTCGCAGGGAGAGCGTCTTTAAATAACTTCACGCACAATCAATAAGCGGATGGGGTGGGATTTGAACCCACGAGACACTTTCATGTCTGCCGGTTTTCAAGACCGGTGCATTCAACCGCTCTGCCACCCATCCAATTTGCTGTCCGTTATCACCATGAATCGACTCAACCAGCGCCATCGCGCAGTCGTGCAAGGCTCTGTTGTCAGTCGACAACAAGATAGCCGCACATCCAAGAGAAAAAGTCTAGCAGGCCAGCGACGCTGCGGAGATGCGCATTGCCTTTGACTCGTGCATCTCTCTTTTCTATGTTTTGCTTCGCTTTCAAAGGCTCACCACGAGTCCAATTCAAGACGTTCTACAAGAAGGAATCCGATGGGTGGCATTAGTAACCGGATGAAAGAAATTAAGCGTCGTCGAACGCGTCGCCAAAAGGTGGCAAAATTTCAGACCAAAGTGAAGAAGGCGACTGCCTCTGAACGAGTCATTATGGCAGATAAATTGCGAAAATTAACTTCCGGATGCGAGATCCTTATCGCTGCAATGGGGCTTGAAGATCGCAAGCGAGCTTGATGAAATAAACAGGATTTTCCCTGTTCGACATTGATTTCGACAGTGAGAAGAATCTGGGATTTATTGATCGAGAGAGTGTGCGGGTTGTAATTGAAACTCAAACGCATCCTGTTCGAAATCAATAAGCACTCGACTGCCTTCTGGAAAATTGCCTGAAAGCAGTTCTTTTGCCAATTGATTTTGAAGTTGTTGCTGAATCACCCGCTTCAGCGGTCTGGCGCCATAGATCGGGTCGTATCCGAGTCGTGCAATCTCATCTACAGCCTTCTCGCTGCACTCTACTGAAATGCCTGCGCGCGTTGCCTGATCCTGTAGACGTTTGATCTGTAATTGAACGATTCGCCGAATATGCCGTTTGTCGAGCGGATGAAAAATGATCGTTTCGTCGATACGGTTTAAAAATTCTGGCAAAAATCTTGTTTCCAGTGATTCCTTTACCGCCTGACGAATCATTTCTTCATCGCCTCCTTCTTTGGTGATTCCCTGAATAAGTTGACTCCCTATATTGCTCGTCATTACTACCAGCGTGTTTGTGAAATCAACTGTATGGCCAAGGCTATCGGTCAGCCGTCCATCATCGAGAACTTGAAGAAGGATGTTAAAGACATCGCGATGGGCTTTTTCTACTTCATCTAAAAGAATGACGCAGTACGGTCGACGACGCACCGCTTCAGTCAATCGGCCTCCCTCCTCGTAGCCCACGTATCCAGGTGGAGCGCCAATCAATCGACTCACGGTGTGCTTTTCCATAAACTCGCTCATGTCCAGACGAACCATCGCCCCCTCATCGTCAAAAAGAACTTCGGCAAGGGCCTTGCAGAGTTCAGTTTTCCCAACGCCCGTGGGGCCGAGAAAAATGAACGAACCGATTGGACGATGGGGATCTCCAAGCCCCGAACGGCTTCGTCGCACAGCATCAGAAACTGCCTCAACCGCTTCATCCTGACCAATCAATCGTTGATGCAAACGGTCCTCAAGCACCAACAGTTTGGCTCGCTCAGTTTCCACCAGACGCGTCACGGGAATCCCGGTCCATGCACTGACAACCTCGGCGATTTCCTCCGGGCCTACCTCGCGTCGCAGCAATCGCTTGGAGTGTAGAACCTCCTTGCCGCCTTTGGTCAGAGAATCCTGCTCGCCTTCTTGTTCCACTCGTGCCGTAAGAGATTTGAGTTTCTGATCGAGTTCATACAAACGCTGATAGAGATTCTCTTCTACTGGCTGTCCTGAAGCTTGCCGATCCTTGATGGCCACTCCAGTCTGATCAAATGCTAACTGCGTCTCGTCTAGCTGCTTGCGAAGTTCCTGAGCGTTTCCAACGCCCGACTTCTCTGATTCCCACTGTTCACGCAGACTCGCAAGTTTTCGGCGAAGACCAGTCGCCTCAATCTCAACCTCCGAAAGCCTTTCTTTCGCTCGGTCTTCGGTTTCTTCCGAAAGTTGTCTCGCCGCGAGTTCAAGCTGTACGAGTCTTCGTTGCACCTCGTCAATTTCTGTAGGAACGCTCTGGAGTTCCATAGACACTCGACTGGTGGCCTCATCCATTAAGTCGATTGCCTTGTCTGGCAAAAATCGGTCTGCAATATAGCGATGAGAAAGTTCTGCTGCGGCGACGAGTGCCGAATCTTTTATTTTGACTCCCTTATGGTGAGCTTCGTACCGGGGCTTCAGGCCTCGTAGGATTGCAATGGTGTCTTCGACACTTGGCTCACCGACATGCACCGGTTGAAATCTGCGTTCAAGCGCCGCATCCTTTTCTATATATTTTCGATATTCATCAATGGTTGTTGCACCGATGCATCTCAGTTCTCCTCGAGCAAGTGCAGGCTTCAGAAGATTGGCCGCATCGGATCCTCCTTCGGCCGCTCCGGCGCCGATCACCGTGTGAAGTTCATCAATAAAGAGAACAATTCCGCCGGCCGCTGCCTCCACCTCTCGCAAAATAGCCTTTAATCGATCCTCAAACTCACCGCGATATTTGGTTCCTGCGATCAGTGCTCCTAGATCGAGCGCAATGACCCGCTTGTTGCGGAGGGAATCAGGAACATCCGACTGAACAATTCGAAGGGCCAACCCCTCAGCAATCGCCGTCTTGCCCACGCCTGGCTCACCGATCAAAACGGGATTGTTTTTTGTTCGGCGCGATAGCACCTGAATCACCCGGCGAATTTCAGAATCGCGACCTATGACAGGGTCGAGTTTTCCCAGACTTGCTCGTCGAACCAGGTCGATTCCGTATTTTTCAAGTGCCTGGAATTTTTCTTCCGGATGTTGATCTGTGACACGTGCTGATCCTCGCAACGCCTGCAGACCGGACAAAAACTGTTTTTCGTCGACCGCTCCAAGTGACAGAACGTTCTTTGCTTTGGAGGGAGTTTTGACAAGTGCCAGAAGCAGATGGTCCGTCGAGACAAACTCATCCTTCATCGCATCGGCCTCAGTCGATGCGGCCTCGAATATCTTTATCAAATCCTGATCTGGCTGAGGTTGTGCTCCTCCCGATATTTTCGGGAGATGCAAAAGTTCTGCCTCCGCGATGCGTTCGAGATGAATGCGATCAACGCCAATTTTTTCTAACAGCGGCCCAACAATTCCATCTCGTTCTGCAAGAAGCGACTGGAGAAGATGGACTGCTGTTGCCTGTGGATTTCCTCGCGACGCGGCGAGCTCTATCCCACGCTGTACAGCTTCTTGGGCTTTGATTGTCAGCCGGTCGAATCGAAATGGCATGTCTCACCTTTTTCGTTCAGTGCAGCGGAAAGGAATTGGCCCCGTCGAGTGCCATAGCGGACAATTGCGGCTTGAGCGATCAGCAAACCTTTGAACGCGGCGATGCGCACCAGAAAACAATTGGGCATTCTTAGAGACGTGTTTTTTCGTACCCACGTTTGACTCTGAACGACACCTCGACAAACTCAATTGGCGTCAGTGAACGATCTCTTTTATCAGCACTAAGAATCTTTTTTCACTTCGAATTCGGCATCAATCGCATCGTCGGAAGCTCCGCCTGCCGAATTCCCTGCGGTTCCTTGGGGAGACGTCTCGGAACCATCTTTTGCGGCAGTATCGTAGAGCACTTTACTCAACGCATGCGTTGCCTGTTCAAGGGAATCGTGAGCTGAAGTGATCGCATCGATATCTTCCCCCTTGGCAGTCTCCCGAGCTTTTGCAATCGCGGATTCCAGAGGGGTCTTGTCGGCTGCGGAAAGCTTTGACTCGTTCTCCTTCATCAACTTTTCGGTTTGAAAGCAGAGTGCTTCGGATCGATTTCGGCCTTCGGCAAGACGTTGTTTCAATTTGTCTTCGTCGGCGTGTTCCTCCGCATCCTTGCGCATTCGCTCAATCTCAGTTTCGTTCAAACCACTCGATTGCTCAATTTTCACCGTTTGCTCTTTGTTTGATCCAAGATCCTTCGCGCTGACTGCGAGAATTCCGTTGGCATCAATGTCAAACTTCACTTCAATTTGCGGAGCTCCACGCGATGCAGGAGGAATGCCCTCTAGATTGAACTGACCAAGCAGACGATTATCTTTCGCCATCGTCCGCTCTCCCTGATACACGCTCACGGTAACGGCTGTCTGATTGTCAGCGGCCGTACTAAAAACCTGCTTGCGTTCAACGGGAATCGTGGTGTTCTTCTCAATGAGTTTTGTAAATAGGCCGCCTTCGGTTTCGATCCCTAAAGACAACGGCGCTACGTCGAGCAGAAGCACGTCCTGCACTTCGCCTCCAAGCACACCACCTTGAATAGCCGCCCCAGCAGCCACGACTTCGTCAGGGTTGACACCCTTATGAGGATCTTTGCCGAAAAGTTTCTTAACAAGTTCCTGGACTTTTGGAATGCGGGTGGAACCTCCAACCAGAACGACCTCGTCGATCTCCTTCGGATCAATTTTTGCGTCCTTAATCGCCTGGAGAACAGGACCTCGGCAGCGTTCAATGAGATGATCGCACATCTGTTCAAATTGCGATCGCGTGATCGACATTTGCAAATGCTTTGGGCCCGATGCATCGGCTGTAATAAATGGCAGATTAATATCGGTGGACTGTGCTGAAGAAAGCTCTTTTTTTGCTTTTTCGCAGGCTTCTTGCAGGCGTTGCAGAGCCATCGTGTCCTTGCGCAGATCGATTCCCTGTTCCTTTTTAAACGTATCTGCCACATGGTTGATCAATACTTGATCGAAATCATCGCCACCGAGATGTGTATCGCCATTGGTGCTGATCACACGAAAAACTCCGTCGGCAATCTCGAGCAATGAGACGTCAAACGTGCCGCCGCCGAGATCAAATACGATGATTTTTTCATCCTTCTTTTTATCAAGTCCGTAGGCAAGGGCCGCGGCAGTGGGTTCGTTAATGATGCGCATAACCTCAAGGCCTGCGATCTGCCCAGCGTCCTTCGTTGCCTGACGTTGAGCGTCGTTGAAATATGCAGGAACAGTAATGACTGCCTTGTTGACTTTGTGTCCCAAATAGCTTTCGGCTGCTTCCTTCAGTTTTCGAAGAATTTTCGCTGAAATCTCAGGAGGGGTAACGGTACTGTCACCAGCCTTCACTTTGACGTAGTCCTCGGGCCCCCCCACAACTTCGTAGGGAACCATTTTTTCCTCGCCAGCCACTTCGTTGTGGCGACGACCCATGAATCTCTTGATCGAATAAATTGTGCGCTTTGGATTCGTGACTGCTTGTCGTCGAGCCAAGTCACCTACCAGGGTTTCGCCTTTGTCTGTAAACGCAACAACACTCGGAGTAAGACGATTCCCCTCTTGATTTGGAATAATCTTGGCTTCCTTCCCCTCCATGACACTCACCACCGAGTTTGTGGTGCCCAGATCGATTCCGATGATTTTTTCACCACCTTTATTCGCTGCCATGAAAATGGTCGTCCGTTTCTTTTAAGAGAGGGTGAGAGAGCTATATCGAGGGAATACGTGTTCGTGCGGGGAGTCGGCAAGACGATGGACGTCACGGATGATCATTTGTACCGTTGAGTACCGAGAACCCAACAAACTGAACTCAACGCAAACATCGTGCCAGCATCTGCCTGTTGACGAAATATTTTGAACAAATGCAGGGTTCGCGGTCGATCCTTATCAAAATTCAGGCTGGTTTCATAAATCTGTTACGAGATAAAAGACTATTCTTGAGCTACATTCGTGCGAGAGGGACTGCCATTTTGACCGGTCGCAGTATAAAAGCCACGTGTGGAGATCGAGGAACTCTCAGGCACAATAGAGCCTTCACAGGAGGGTCTCATGGCTGAGACCGAAGTCGATTTTGAACTTTTCTTTTGATTGAATCGTTGGAATTGTTCTGATTCATTTGTGTACTATGTTTTTATCGTTCGATCAACGAAGAGGCCGATTCTTGTATGGCAAAAGTAAAATCGCCATCTGCCACAGACGCTCCACTTGGCCTCGCGTCGCTGCGTTCAGAGATTGACACACTCGATCGGGAGATTGTCCAACGCATCAACCAAAGGGCTCATGTGGCCGGTCAGATCGGTCAGATAAAAAAGTCCAGCGGAGAAGTGACATACGATCCTGCTCGCGAAGAGATGGTGCTTGAGCGTGTCACCGCTTCAAATACTGGACCACTCTCCAATGAGAGCGTAAAGAACGTTTATCGTGAGATTATCAGCGGTTCGCGCGCTGTCGAGCAGCACCTGCGTGTTGCCTACCTTGGACCGGCATGGACCTACAGCCATCTTGCGGCAATTCATCGATTTGGAAATTCGGTCGAATTTGTTCCAGTCGCAAGCATTTCGGCGGCATTCGAAGAAGTGGAAGCCAATCACGCACAGTACGGTGTGGTTCCACTTGAAAACTCGACTGATGGACGCATTGCCGACACGCTCGATAATCTGTCGCGATTACCGGTTAAAATTTGCGCAGAAGTGCCACTGCGAATCCATCACAACCTTTTAGCCTCCTGTGATCGTTCTCACATCGAAGAAGTTTACAGCCGTCCGCAAGCAATTTCCCAGTGTCGCAATTGGTTGGCTCGGCATCTTCCAAAAGCACGAACGATTGAAGTCACAAGCACCAGCGTTGCAGCCGACAAGGCGAAACACACTCCACGAGCCGCTGCGATCGCGAGTCGACAGGCTGGCACTCATTATGGTCTGGATGTACTCGCCGAAAACATTGAAGATGTTGAAGGCAATTCAACGCGTTTTGCGGTGATTGGTCATATCGATGCCAAACGCACCGGTCGGGATAAGACGGCTTTGATGTTTCAAATTCATCACAAACCCGGTGGGCTGGCTGATGCTCTGGCGATTCCCAAGCGACAGCGACTGAACCTCACGTGGATCGAATCGTTTCCACTTCCTGGACCCCAACGAGGCTATATGTTTTTCGTTGAACTCGAAGGGCATCGCGACGATCTTCGAGTGCGTCGTGCAATTGAATCGCTTGAAAAAAAGTGCACTCGGGTTGTCGTTCTCGGGTCATACGCTTCGGCCTCTCCCGTTGGTTAATACAGGCAGCAAAGTTGGTCGTGATTGTAATTCTTCAGCCCAGAGTTCAATCAACACCGATGCCACGCATGGCTCCCGCGTTCCGGTAACGTCTCGTAATCTTTCGAGATGAGCATTGGCTTGGTGCAGGCAACCTGAACACGCACAACGCATAGCAATCAAGGCGCTGCGTATCCGTAGCGATCGAGGAAGGGCTGCCACCGTCGAGCTATTTCCGCGTCGATTCGCGAATGAGGGCGATAGGTGCTGGCATGATATTTCTTCATCGTCACGGCTTCTTTTTCGAGTGATTTCCGGATTGTTTCAAATCCGCCGAGTTCCAACTGTTTGTAGGCTTCCTCGAGCTGGCCGACTGGATCGGCGACCAGATCCTCATAACGAATTTCATGCAATTGTCCCGGCGCAAGCTTCGCACGATCTCGCTCAAAAGCAGTGTACATCTGCTCAAACGCCTCAAAGACGTACTCCTCGAGCGTATCGCCCCGATCCACTTGCAATCCGTGCCCTTGGTGCAGCGACAGCCACAATCGCATTGTTGAATGAAACACATTAAACGGATTGCGAACAATGTGCAAAAACTTCGACTCCGGAAACATTTCCGTCAACACACCGATGCGAGCTGTGTGGGGTGGGCTCTTTAACACTGGCCTGCGTGGATCGGCGACCGCCAGCATGTTGAGAAACCGGCGCATCGTGTGTCGCCAACGATCCAGTTCAGATTGCGGCAGCGTAGTCAGATCGAGCGCCTCGGGATGTGGACTACTCGTGATGGGAAATGCAATGCGACGATAGGGCGACGGCGCCCCCAGATTCAAAAGCGCAAATTCATCCTCCTGCGGCTTGTCAAGGCTTAACGTTACGTCGTCCATCGGACGCTTTGCGGGAAGAATCCATGACAGAGCCGGTGTCAAAATACGCTCCGTGAGGAGAAAGTGGCTCGGCGCAAAACACTTATAGTAGTTCGGGCAACAAAAACGCTCATCGTTCATAAAAAGTTCGTGAAGAAGCGTCGTGCCCGCCCGCCAATGGCCGATGAGAAAGAGCGGTGGCGGCGTTATGGGCGGCGAACGAAATCGACGACCGAATCTGGCTTCGCAGATCCGCGCAGCCAGCCAGTTAAATGTTGCGGCCATGGTGATCGTGACGATCAGGCCCCAGCGACTCGGACTTGCCCTCCATCGGTGTTCGGCCGCCAGCGACAGCCATACGTTCAGCGGCATGCCGTGCCAGAATCGCGGTGCCCACAAAGGCCAAGGGCGAATTATACCCTCGCGATAGGTCTTCGCCGCTGCGACCGGCGTATCGGGGGAACCGTCCGAGGATCTGACACGGGGCAGCTGGCTCATTCTGAGTTTTTCTTTCTCTCAACTCTCGGTGACACAATGTATGGGTGGAATTTTTATCGCTTCTACTGCCCCTAGAAAAATACTGCGGATTGTCGCAACCTCTGAGTATCCTGCATGCTCAGATTTTTTCACCGGCTGCTAGATACAGATCTCGTCCTAGGGCATTTTGAGCACTCGATTGAAAATGCAGCATTTCGTGGGAATGTGCAATCGCCTCTTCCAGCGAGTTCACTTCATGCATTTCGTTTCGACCCACGCACACACTCGCCATTCTTGCAAATCTTCGAAACACATTCTCCTGCCGGTAGAGCAGGTTATGTTTCTCGCACAGTGCCTTTACGCGAGGTTGAATTTTCCGGTATTGGCTCATTGGTAAATCTGGAATGAGATGGTGTTCAATCTGGTAGTTCAACCAAATACTCAGGTAGTCAATGATCTCAGTGCCGCAGGAGTAATTCACTGAACCCAAGACTTGTGTGACATAAAATTCCGCTTTGTCGTTGTAGTGAAAGTTGAATTTCACCAAATCGTCGGCCGTATGGTTTGGGCCGATAACCACAAAAGCATGGAGATTCGTGATCATTTCGGCGACCAGTTTATTGATAAGGACATACACAACAGCCGTCTTTCCGAGAGGAAAAAAGAGGAGTGGTACGACTGCGAAATGAAAGAGTCCATAGGGCACATAACATTCAAGCCACAAGCGTCTTACGTGCTTGTTTTGAAACTGGAAAATATTTCGAACCGAGATATAGAGGATGTGTTCTTTCTTGACTCTGTTGAAGCCAGTGGGTTCAAGAACACTCATGGTATTCGGCGCGTAATAGAGGAACTTCCACGTTACGCTCGCGAGCATCAATACGATGTATTTGAGTGCGATTGGGATAGGGAGTTTGCGTAGAAACTCCGTGTGACGGACTGCTAAATCGGGATCGTGGTCTTCACCCGTGTGATAGTGGTGCAGGATGTTGTGTTCGTAATCCCACGCATCCGGATGCAACCAATCAAACCAGTCGACATACCGCCTCCACCCTCGAGCAAATCCCTGACTCGTGTACCGGTGCGGAATGCCCGGCACGCGGTCGTATCCACGATGCATTATATGATGCGCAAGCAGCCAACGGGTAAACGTTCCGAGCGAAAGGCACACCGCCGTGATTGGATTCGGAATCAACCATGCTGTCGCGTAACCGATAATGCTGAGCGCACGTCCCCACCGTTCGATTTTTAGCAGGTGCGTAAAATCTGAGTACCCAATGGACGAGTATGCCTCGGCCTTCAAGTGTTCTATATCTTGGCACAGCGCCTGAACATTCATACGATTCAATCGACTCACTCCACATGGACGAGGAAAAACGTTTCTGCGTTCTGCCTCCTTTTGATTTGTTCTACGACGCCTTAATCGCTCAGGGCATTAGCGTATCCAGAAAGAATACCCGACTACCACACGAACGCCGAAATTCTCTGCCATTGCTTCTTGCAGGCGCACTTCGGGCCATTTTTGATATGTTCAGTGATCGCCATCACTGTGCGCACTAAGAGTATTTCCTAATGCCATCGTATGTTGCACGATGGAAGGCAGTTCCTCGACTCGTTTAACCCTATGAGCACTCCTTACAGCAGCGTTCTGGATCTCTTTTCCCTGCATGGACGCCGTGCACTGATCACTGGTGGCTCAAAGGGACTCGGACGATCCATTGCGATCGCCCTTGCACAGGCCGGGGCCGAAGTGGTCATCGTGAGTCGAACGCTTTCGGAATGTCAGGCTGTTGCCGCAGCAATTAACTCCATCTCCGATTCCAAGGCGACTGCGCTCGCGGCAGACGTGACTCGAACCGATGATAGAGATCGACTCTTTCATGAGGCTGGTACGATTGACATTCTCGTGAACAGTGCCGGTGTAAACATTCGAAATCCAATTGAAACTCTTGATGAAAAAGATTGGGATGCGGTGCTGAATGTAAACCTCAAGTCACCGTTCCTTTTGGCGCAGCAGTTTGGCCCCCCGATGGCAGCGCGGGGATGGGGACGAATCGTTCATCTCGGATCAATTCTCTCAACAATCAGTCTTGCCGGACGTTCCCCCTACGCATCGAGCAAGGCAGGACTGCTCGGACTGACACGAACCCTTGCACTTGAATGGGCCACCCAGGGCGTGACAGTCAACGCACTGTGTCCAGGACCGTTCGCGACAGAGATGAACAAGCCACTGCTAGACAACCCCGAACAGTACGCCGCATTCATATCCAAGATTCCGATGGGTCGGTGGGGAGATCTCAACGAGATCACAGGGGCAGCTCTGTTTCTGGCTTCTCCCGCTTCTTCCTTCATGACTGGAAACGCTTTGTACATCGACGGTGGATGGACGGCGCAGTAATCGGGTGTACATCAAAACCCAGATCAACATTCAACTCAATTCGCGTTTACTGTTTTGGCGTTTCAGTGAGAGATGGTTTTCGCACGTCCACACAGACAATCTCGCGGCCATCACGCAGATAGAGGAACCCACCTGCAATCGAAGGAGACTGACGAGTCGATTCCACAATGTTCATTCGTCCTACTTCATCGTATTTTTCTGGTGAAATCTTCACGACCACCAACTCGCCGAGAATTGTGCTTACAAACAGTTTTCCGTCAGCGGCAATCATATTTCCTTTTCCGAAACGAGGCATTTGCCACATGCGTTCGCCAGTCAATGCATCGATGCATGTCAGGTGCGTCACCGGCCCTGCGCCACCGACGTTATCCATTCCGTACAGAAAACCATCAATCAATAACGGCGTCTGCCATTCACTTCGTAACACACTTTTTGGACCGAATGATTGCCAGAGTTCATCGAACTCAAAACCGGCTTTCATCGATTTTACATTGAGCAAGACGCTGCCGTGATTCTCACCTGCTGAGAGAAAGAGTTTTCCGCGAATGGACAGCGGTGTTGCGATATTACATTCGTAGTTCGTCTGAAATGGATATCGCCAAAGAATCTGCCCCGTCTTGAACGCAACTCCCAGCACAGAGTTTCCTGAATACGAAACAATGTGAGGAACCCCATCAAGAACAAGAACCATGGGTGATGAGTATCCTGCCGGATCGTCACCTGCCGTCCAAACAAGCTTTCCTGTTTTCGTGTCAAAGGCTGCAAGTGTGGCTGCTGCCGCACCGACAATCACAATCACTTGATCGTCAATCACCAGCGGAGAACTCGCCATTCCATACTCTGCGACTTTTCCTGACAATTCGACGAGAGTGTTGTGCGACCACAAAAGAGCGCCACTTTCAAAATCAATTGCAGACACAACGCCATCACCACTCAAAACAAACACTTGATCGCCAGAAATTGTCGGCGTTGCACGGGGCCCATCTCCCATCGGGTTGCCGTACTCCTTGGCAACAGCCGTCTGCCAAATCGATCTCCCCGTCACTGCATCCACTGCAATGACCCATTGTTGGCCTTCTTTTTGAACCATCGTGAGCACACGACCTCGACTGATTGACAGTCCAGACATTCCAACACCACCAGGAACCCTCCACATGATTTTCAACCCATTTTCTGGCCACTCTTCCAGAAGATCGATTTCCGATGACAGTCCGGTTCGATTCGGACCAAGAAACTGCGGCCACTCATTTTGTTTTATATCTCGATCTTCGGCCCAGAGCGGTTGACACGCTGAGTGGGCGGCTTCTCCTGCTAGGAGCAAGCCAACGACTAGCGCGAATGCATTGATTTTTTGATTCTTACAACCTTGAAATGAGAACAACATCGATTTGCTCCTACACACAGCACTCGAGCTGCATGAATCACCACTTTATTTCTCGGCACTGTTTATTTCTAAAGTGTTTTCGTCGTCCTATACATAGGATTTCTATGAGTTCTTCTAAAACCTCTTGAGAATAAATGCGATGTACTGCAGCAACTCTGATCGTATTCACTCTTCACGCATTAGGTCTCAGACTGATTCGGTTTGATGCGAAAAAGAAGATCGCGAGCAAACAGAATGCTCGCGACCAATCCGCTTATGGAGAGTACAACGCTTCCGACAATGAGTACTTCCTCAATCACTCCACCTTGAAAATAACGGACAGGAATTTTCATGGCTTCAACAAACACTTCGATAAAAAGTCCGACAACAATAAAATAGACGCCGTATTGAGTCGCAATATCAGCCATATTGTCCTGCGGATGTGCGGGCGTGCCTGAACCAATCAGTTTTGATATTTCGTGTCGCTCTTCTATTAACACTCCAAAAGCGACCATGATCGTCGCAACATTGTCCGTTAAGTCATCGATCTCATCAATCGTTCCGCTGCGACCGAAAATAATGACTAACGTGTCGTAAAATAGAAACAGGGTCAACGTAAGGAGAAACAAGTTAATGACAAAAAGCCCTGTTCTACTTATTGATGCAGCTGCAATGACTTTGAGAAGATGCAACATTAATTCAATACTTCTTTTCTAAAAAATGCGGTGGTGTGCTTTGGTGTGGCTTCAGTGTTGCGGACATAACTCTGTAAACAATGCTTCGCGATGATCATCACGCGTGCTGTTCTGTAGCACAAAGACGTTACGGACTTACAACGGTCTCCCGCACTGTCTTTGTGCGAAGGTCGACTTGCTCGCTCGAAAAACCAACTATCTGATTTTCGCCAATGCGTACTCCGCCGACATGTTGTCCGAGACGAATGCCGATTCGTTTCTCAGGTCCACGCGTCTCACGAAGTTCATTGCGGAAAATATCAATCGCGCTGGTATAGCCTTGCACGTCAATCCCAACACCGTCGGCCAATCCGCTGTCAATAATCTTGTTGTCGATGATTTTGTTTCTGTCACCAGAAAATCCTTCACCACGTTCCGGACGAAAAACGATACCAGCTTTTCCGCTGCCCGTTATCTCATTGTTCTGAATGATGTTGTCAGTATCGCGATGCCCTACTGAAACTCCGAATGTCCGATTGTTCTGAATTCGGTTCTTCTCTGCCAGACCGAAGCGAACTCCCCAGCAGAAAAAGATGCCGATGTCGTTACGCTCAAGCGTATTGCGAAGCATCACTGAGCGCTGCGAACCAGAACCAGGATGCAGACCGAGACCAGTATGATCATGGCTGTGGCATTCTTCCACAACACAATCGTGACATATTTGCCAACTCAGTCCGTCGCCATTGTATTCACGTGCTTCGACGTTCCGCATCGTGATGCGATTGCAATCCTGCAAAAAAATACAGCCCGCATGGTTACCGTCAAGATTTTCATTGTTCCCTTTGTTCCCGTCGAGAACGATATTGTCGATCAGAATGTCGGACACATGTTCGCCATTAAGAAGAGGGAACAGCGTCGAAGCAGTCGGCTTTCCCATTTGCCAGATATTTTCCCGAAGTGGTCGGTCGAGCTTGAACCGCTTACCACTGCGAGCTACCAGCGTCCGTTTAAGTACTATTGAAGCATTGTTATCTGTATTCGTCGCCCGAATACAGATGCCGTCTCCAACTCGAAATTCTCGATCATCTTGAAGCGTGATTTCTTGGTCAAACCAATCGGAATCGTGACGTATTGTGGACACCACGGATGGTTCTTTGATGAGCACCGAGTCACTGCCACTGCCTACGATCCGCACCCGACTCGAAAGTGCGATTGCATTTCGCAGTCGATAGATTCCAGGAAGCACTTTGACGGTACCGCCTCCGATTCGAGCTACTGAATCCACCGCTGCCTGAATTACCTTTTCTGTGCTGCCCACCAGATCAGCATCCTTGTGACCAACGGTGATTGTGAGTCGTTCATTCCAGTCTGGTTCTGAGCGATCATCACCAGAGGTCGCTCTGGGATATTTGGTCTGCGGGGTTACGTCGTCGGCAATGATGGCTCTGGACAAGAATGCACTGCACGAACTGCCGAGCCACATACGGCGCGACAGCTGCGTCGAAATAATTCGTTGTTGAGACATGACGCAATATCACCTCACATCGATTGTTTCCACGATGTTCTCAATAAACGCAAACAGTTCTAAATATTTCTATTCGTAGCAGTCGGCTGTCCGACGGAAATACTCGCTGCTGAAAAAGTCACCTTCGGATACTCCCTCATCACATACTCGGCATCCCATTGCGATTGAAACAGAACGGCGGGACGCGCATCTTGGTCGAGCACAACTTTTGTAGTCGACGGCAGTCGCATTTTTCGTAACTGCTCAGGATCAACGTTTACCCATCTGGCGAGTGTATACGGTAACCAATCGACCTGAGTGGTCGTGTTGTACTCACTTTCGAGTCGAAAACGTACGACGTCAAACTGCAACTCGCCAACCGCCGCGAGAATCGGTTCATGGCTTACGGCAAATGGGTCGTTAAATAAAGCAATTGCCCCTTCCTCAAGCAACTGCTCGAGACCGCGTTGAAATTGCTTGCGACGGTCAGTGTCACGGCATCGTAAAACTGCAAAATGTTCAGGTGAGAATTTAGGCAAGGGCTCAAAGTGAATGGGCGGTCCTTCGCAGATGGTGTCGCCAAGCCGAAACTCACCGGGATTTACCAAACCAATAATGTCACCCGGAAACGCCTCATCCATAGTTTCCCGACTTTGTCCGAAGACACGATGCGCACGCCGCAATCGAAGTTTTTTACCGGTCCGAGAGTGTACGACTTCCATATCACGAAAAAATCGGCCCGAGCAGATACGAACAAAAGCAATACGATCTCTGTGTCGAGGATCGAGATTCGCTTGAATTTTAAACACGAACCCTGCGAATTCCTTGCGGGTTGCGCGAATCGGCCCAACGTCGCTTTCTCGTGGTCGTGGTGACGGACAAAGAGAAAGGAACCCTCGCAGAAACGGCTCGAGACCATAATTTGTGAGCGCACTACCAAAAAATACAGGCGACAGATCGCCCGACAGAAATCGTTCTCGATCAAAGGGCAGGCCGGCGTGTGCCAACAGATTCACTTCATCAACAGCATGCGCCGCAGTCGCATTCATCTGTGAAAGCGTTTCAAGATCGAGCGAGCGGTATCCAATACGTCGCTGAGAATCTCGATCCTCAAAAAGCTGTGCCGTTTGGGTATTGATATCAATTACCCCCGTAAATTCGTGCCCTGTGCCGACAGGCCAGTTCATTGGAACGGCATCAATTCGAAATTTGGATTCTATTTCGGAGAGAATTTCTAGCGGTTTGTGGCCGGGGCGATCGACTTTATTCACAAAGGTAATGACGGGAATGCGTCGCAGTGCGCAGACTCGAAAAAGTTTTTCCGTCTGAGTTTCAATCCCTTTTGCAAGATCAATGACCATCACAGCACAGTCTGCCGCCATCAGCGTTCGGTATGTATCTTCGCTGAAGTCGTGATGTCCGGGCGTGTCGAGCAGATTGACCTGATGCCCTTCAAACTCGAAGGTAAGAACCGTGGAACTGATCGAAATACCACGTTGCTTCTCTAATTCCATCCAGTCCGATGTCGCGGTACGTTGAGTTTTTCTACCGCGAACTGCCCCCGCCACTTCAATACAACCGCCGTACAAAAGAAGCTTTTCAGTGAGCGTAGTTTTGCCTGCGTCAGGATGCGAAATGATTGCAAACGTCCGACGTTTCGAAACTTCGTGTTCATTATTGTTATGTGCGTCGCACATGAGTCTGCCGAAAAAAGTGAGAGTTCAAACGCATCCGCGACGAAGCGACGTCATGAATACAACACTCTATGCCAATGCGCAGGCGGTGCATTGATTGGCGAATGTCAAATTGAAGAGTTGTTGTCGTAGCGCATTGCAAACATAGCCGCTGACAGACCATACGACAACCCATCGCACACTTCGCGTAGAGACGCAACGCCGTTGTCTGATTGTTCGTACATTCAGAAATAATTCATACACATGGTTTGTGTGCGGTTGCGAAGCAGATTGTACGTGGGCAGAGATCTGTTGTAGAATATCGAAACCTTAGCTTCCTTAGACAGCTCTGACTATTTATCAATCCTTCAGCAATCTCTCTCATGTGATTCATCACTGTTTCGAGGTGAATTTTCATGGCACGCTTTTATGCATACAAGCGACTTCTGATCGTTGGTTTGGCGATGGTTTTTACGCTTTTCACAAGCCACATCTTGCTGCGAGGCAGCGACACCGACCAAGTGAGTTTTATCAACGACGTGGTTCCAGTGCTTACAAAAGCTGGCTGCAATACAGGTGCCTGCCATGCCAAGGCCGTCACGGGACAAAATGGCTTTCAGCTATCATTGTTTGGCTTTCAGCCGGATGAGGATTACGAGCATCTCACCAAAGAGGCTCGTGGCCGACGCCTTTCACTCGCTTCACCGGAAAAAAGTCTTTTGCTTTTGAAGGCTTCTGCCGACGTGCCGCACGGTGGCGGCCTGCGACTTAAATCCGATTCACAGGGGTACGAACTTGTACGTCGTTGGATTGAACAGGGGGCAGGCTACACGCGCGAGGCCGAATTACAGATCGTCGCGTTTGAAGTTCAACCGCAACAGAGTACTGCTGCCATGGGGAGCCAAAAGCAACTCAAGGCCTTGGCCCACTATTCAGATGCCAGTATTCGCGATGTCACCAGCCTCGCGGTGTATGAATCCAATGACAAAGCCCGAGTTATCGTCGACGAACAGGGAGCGGTCACCATTTCTGATATTCCAGGTCGAGCAGCGATCATGGTGCGCTATCAAGCACATGTCGCGGTTTCAAACTTTGCTATTCCGCTCAGCGAGGCAGCGATCGTCGTACCGCAACCCAAAACATTTGTCGATCGTTTCGTTTTTGAAAATCTTCAGGAGATTGGTGTAGCTCCATCTCCTGAATGTGACGATGCAACATTTCTTCGCCGGGCATCACTCGACATCACAGGCTGCATGCCATCTGTTGAACAGGCAAAAGAGTTTCTCTCCAATACAAATACTGACAAGCGAGATCGGTACATCGATTCGCTCCTACAAAGCTCCGAGTATGCGGATTACTTTGCCAACAAATGGACTGCGCTTCTCAAAAATCGTCGAGACGATGCGAGCGACATTGTCTCTAATTTTGCTTTTCATGCTTGGGTTCGCGATAGTCTTCTTGCCAACAAACGATACGACCAACTCGTCCGCGAGTTGCTCGGTGCAACTGGCACCGTTATCGGAAATCCTCCTGTCGCGTGGTACAAGCGTGTCAAAGAACCGAAGGAGCAACTCGAGGATGTTGCGCAGTTGTTTCTTGGGGTGCGTATGCAGTGTGCGCAGTGCCATCACCATCCCTTTGAACGCTGGAGTCAGGACGATTATTACGCGTTGTCTGCCTTTTTTAGCCAGGTCGGACGAAAACCTTCTGCAACACGAGGCGAGGATCTTATTTTTCACAAGCGTGGTATCGCAGGAGCACGCAATCCAAAAACATCAATTACTCTGAAGCCCGCAGCTCTTGGCGATGCGATGGAAGACATTCCCGCAGACGACGATCCTCGACTGCGTCTTGTCGATTGGATGAGCGATACTAAAAACCCTTTTTTTGCCAAAGCGGTTGTCAACCGTTATTGGAAACATTTCCTTGGCCGTGGACTCATCGAGCCCGAGGATGACATTCGTGATACCAATCCTCCAACAAATCCGAAATTACTCGCGGCATTGGAAGCTCATTTTATTTCCAGCGGTTTTGATCTAAAGGATCTCGTTCGAACGATTACCCGATCACAGACCTATCAGTTTAGTTTTAGAGCCGACGATCGAAATCGTTCGGACACACAAAATTTTTCACGTTTTTATCCCAAACGTCTTCCGGCAGAAGTTCTGCTCGATGCCATTGACCAACTCACAGGTGCTACTACCACTTTTAATAATCTACCTGCCGGCACTCGTGCGATCGCTCTCCCTGATAACAGCTACAACAATTCATCACCGTTTTTAAAAGTGTTTGGACGACCTGAAAGCGCAAGTGTGTGTGAATGTGAGCGAACTCAATCATCAAGCCTCTCGCAAAGTCTTCACCTGATCAATGCGGCAGACATTCGGGCAAAGTTATCGACTCCAAAAGGCCGCGCTGATCGATTTGCTACAGAGAATAGGCCGCCACTGGAAAACACGCGTGAACTTTATATTGCCGCTTTTTCTAGAGAGCCAACATCCGCTGAAGTGCTCTTTTCGCAGACCTATCTTGCAGAGCCGAGGACTGACTCTGAAGGAAAGCCCTTGGACGTTACACGAGCACTTCAGGAGAACTACGAAGATCTTTTGTGGGCGGTCATAAATACGAAGGAATTTCTCTTCAACCACTAGTGTTCTTGAATTGAAGGACAGTATGAAACTTTTTCGGGTTACGATTTCTGCGGTTTTCATTGCGTTCGGAGCCGCTTCTGCGTACGGGCAGTCGGTTTGTCTTCCGTTGCCGCGTTTGTTGACAACCATGCCGATGGGTGGCCGAATTGGCACACAGGTAGAAATTGCTGTGACATCAGAGTTCACGGACGATTCCAGCGAAATCCATTTTTCACATTCTGGATTGACTGCCGTTCCTCGGATTGATGGCACTGGACTGCAAGAGACCGATACATTTCTGGTTACCATCGCAGCGGATGTTCCACCCGGACTCTATGAAGCAAGGATGATGACGCGGCTTGGTATTTCCTCGTCGCGAATATTTTCCGTTGGCGTGCTTACCGAAGTGGTTCGAAAAAATCCAAATCTATCTCCTGCCACTGCTATGCCGCTGGAACTGAACAGCGTCTGCAATGCAACAACCACTCCACTTGCAGTTGATTTCTACACATTTGAAGCCCGCAAGGGGCAACGAATCGTCTGTCAGTGCGCTGCTGGTGGAATTGATTCAAAGCTCAAACCTGTGCTCATACTGGCCGATAGCGCAGGTCGCGAGCTTTTTGTGGAGCGCCGCGGTGGAATGCTCGATTTTGTGGCCCCCAGCGACGGAACCTACTCTCTCAAACTGCATGATCTTTTATTTCAGGGTGGTCCCGCGTATTTCTACCGGTTGGTTCTCGAGGATTTGCTTCCGGAAGTTGTTGCTCAGAAACATCCCTCAACGCTTGCGGTAAACTCGTTTTCATGGCCACCGATGAATCTACCCGCAGATTCTGCAATCAAGGAGATTGAGCCGAATACACTCCATTCGCAGGCGCAGAAAATTTCACTTCCGTGCGATCTTGCGGGAAATTTTTTCCCTGCTGCTGACGTCGACACGTTCGAATTTACAGCCATGCAAGGGGATGTCTGGTGGGTGGAAGTGGCATCTGAGCGACTTGGTGTTCCCACCGATCCATCGATTCTGGTTCAGAAAATAACTGGAGAGGGTGATACCGAACAGCGATCCGATGTTGCTGAATTCTCAGATATTCCCAGTCCTTTGAAGCCTTCGAGCAATGGGTATTCCTACGATGGGCCGCCCTACGAAGCTGGATCAGCAGATATTCTTGGAAAACTGGAAATAAAGGAGACTGGCACCTATCGCCTGCAGCTGCGCGATCTGTTTGGTGGCACACGAAGTGATCCTCGTAATATCTATCGCCTGATCATTCGCAAAGCGTCCCCCGACTTTGCGGTCGTGGCCTGGTCGCTCCATATGGAACTGCGAAATGGAGATCGCAGCGCTCTTTCGAAGCCAATTGCTTTGCGTGGTGGCTCGACAGTAGCCATTGAAGTTGTCGCCATCAGAAGAGATGGGTTTGACGGTGAAATCCAACTGGTTCTCGATGGTCTTCCCGAGGGAGTCATCGCCAGCGGTCTTACAATTCCAAAGAATATGTCGCGGGGCATCATGCTTGTGACCGCCAAAGAGAATGCTCCTCGTTCACTTCACAATGCGTCGTTTACTGGACGTGCAACGCTCGACGGCGTGACGTTCTCTCGGCCATGTCGTTTGGCATCGATGGCGTGGCCAGTGAGAGACGCCTCACAAGAAATCCCAAGTCCTCGCCTGCTTGTCGATGTGCCTGTGTCAGTCAGCGGAGTAGAACTCGCACCGCTGAGTCTTGCTGCAAGTAAGTCAGACATTGTCGAATGTACGGCAGGAGAAAAACTTACAATTCCTCTTACTCTCACACGCCGTGGTGAGTTTTCTGGAACGATCATGCAACTCAAGACGCTTGGAAATGGATTTGAACAATCACCCGGCTTTGATGTGCCTCTCACGAGTGACACCTGCCAGGCGGTGATTGATCTTGAACAAATGAAGACCTCTCCCGGCGATTACACGATCGCCTTTTATGGAACCGCAGTCTCAAAATATCAGTACAACCCTACTTTCGTATCCGCGACTGAAAAAGAGCGAATGAAGGCTCAGGACGAAGCCACAACGAGAGCAGTCGAGGCAAAAGACCTTATTGAAAAAGCCTCCGCAGCATCGGCCCAAACAAAAGAAATCGCGCAGAAGGCTGCGGAATCGGCCGTGGCGCGGGAAAAACTGGCCTCTGCCGCTCTTGCCAAGGCAGTTCAACGAGCAAAAAAGGCGTCCGAACAGGCTCAGCCGAGTGATATTGCCGATATTATTGTGTCGCAGCCCATTGTGATTCGTGTTTTGCCTGCCCTGATAGCTCCTGAGAAAAAACCATGAGCCATGCTAAAAACAAAAAGTCGATCGCTGATTCTTCTGCCACATGCACTGGCCCTACGCCTCGGCGTGACTTTCTTCGATTCGGGTTGGCTGGCTTCACGAGCTTGAGCCTGCCGGGAATGTTGCGCCTGCGTGCTGAAAGTCCGCTGGCGACCTCAGAACAGCGCACTGAAAAAACAGCTGTGATTATGGTTTGGCTGCCGGGCGGTTGCTCTCATCTAGACACCTATGATCCGAAGCCCGATATCGGCAGTGAATATCGTGGTCCATTTGCTTCGATTTCCACAAACGTTCCGGGTGTGCACGTCACCGAACTCCTCCCGCGACAGGCTGCGATTGCCGACAAGTTCACAATCTTGCGATCGATGCAACAAGGCGCGGGTGGGCATCCTGCTGGTTCCATGCAGATGCTTTCGGGTGATTCTGATTCTAGGGATAAACCCAAGCCACGCCTTCCAGACTGGATGACCGTGACCAACTACCTGAGATCAAAAGAGGGGCCCAGAACCAATCCACTGCCGATGTACGTCGGAGTCAATCCTCCCACTGAATACAATGGGCCGGCCTATCTCGGCGATGCCTATCAGCCATTTTCCGTGATGGGAGATCCAAACCTACCAACGTTCTCCGTGCCGAATATTGGGCTCACAAATCTCGGAGAAATCAAACGACTCGACCGACGAGTCGCGCTACGAAAACAGTTTGACACGCTTGAACGTGCTTTTGACCAGCGTGCTGAACTTGAAGCGATCGATCAATTCGAAATGCAAGCAATGACGTTATTGACCAATCCGCAGACAAAAATAGCGTTTGAACTTTCTCGCGAAGATGATCAGACTCGTGATCGTTACGGCCGCAACGCATGGGGGCAACAACTTCTTATGGCGCGCCGATTGGTCGAGTCGGGCGTTGAGGTGGTCACGACGAGTCTTCATGGCCCTCTGTGTGGTCGCGTTGGAAACTGGGACGATCACGCCGTAAACCATCATGTGTTTGATGCTTTGCGATTTCGCGCGGGTGCATACGACCAGGCTGTTTCAGCTCTCATCGAAGATCTCTATGCACGCGGACTCGATAAGCGAGTGCTGCTCGTCGTAACGGGTGAATTTGGTCGCACTCCAAAAATCGAATATTCACCGAGTACGGGTGCCGGCGACGCCAGCGCACCTGCAGGCACAAAACAACCGGGCCGCGATCATTGGCCCAGAGCCTATTCAAACATCTGGGCTGGAGGAGGCATTGAGACAGGTCGAATCATTGGTGCGACGGATAAACGCGGCGAGGATGTGAGCGATCGTCGATGCGGTGCGGGTGACTTTCTCGCAACGATCTACCATCACTTGGGAATCGATTCTTCAAAGATCACGATCAATGATTTGAACGGTCGGCCAACTCCTCTTGTCGATCATGGCAAGCCGATTGTTGAACTGCTCGGGTAAGAACTCACTGCTCACAACGGTTTGGCGAGTCCCGCGTATATCCGTTGTCCGCTCCTGACTGTGCCCTCATTACTCTGGTGAATACTTTTTTTAAAGAAGTGCCTCACCGCTCGTATATTTTCGAAGCGCATCCGGATTCAAAACGATCCCAAGTCCTGGTGCGTCGGGTATTTTCAACATTCCATCGGAGTCCAACTGCCAACCATCGACCGTAATATCGTCAATGAATGGCGACCCGGCAATATATTCGACAAGATCCGTGTCGGGAAACGCCGACGCAAGATGAAGGTCGGCTGCGAGTCCGACCGCAGTGTTCCAACCATGTGGAATAAATTTTACACCGTATTCCCTGGCCATCCCGGCAATCGCTCGCTCCTCGCTGATGCCACCTACTTTCGTGACGTCAGGCTGCACAATATCGAATGCTCGTGCTGTGAGCCACGGAATAAACTCTTGCCTGCGAGTGAAAACCTCGCCGCCGGCAATCGGCACTGGTGAATGTTCTCGCAACAAAACGTAATCCTGCAACTGATCAGGTTGAAGCGGTTCTTCAAACCAACAGACGTCGTAGTCGGCAAGCATAGTGGCGGTATTGAGTGCCCACTTGTAGCCGTTTTTCCAGTAGGCATCACTACCACCGGCATCGACCATCAATCGAGCGTCGACCCCAATTGCCTCTCTTGCAGCTCGCACAATGGCTTCATCCGTTTTTTTGTCTGAGCGACCAAAAGGACCCCAGCCGATTTTAAACGCGCGAAAGCCTTGTGATTGTACCTGGAGCAACCGATCCCGCAGACGGGAGGGTTCGTCCATTAACAACGAAGCATACGGGCATACCCGATCTCGATACCGTCCGCCGAGAAGTCGTCCTACAGGCTGCCCCGTCGCCTGCCCCAAAATGTCCCACAGGGCAATATCAATGCCACTGATGGTATGCGTCAGTGCGCCGCCACGACCGAGCCAAAATGTATTCTGATGAAGTTTTTCACTGACCCGCTGTCCTTCAAGCGGGTTTTCTCCGCGATAAAGCGGTTCGAGGACCGCAAGCGATGCCCGCACGAGTGCGTCGTTTGTAAACACGCTTCCGATTCCGGTGAGTCCTTCATCGGTATGAACCGCAATGAGCGTGTGAACGCAGTCGTCAGGGCGGAGTTCGTTGCTCCATCCACCCTCGGGGGTCGCGCCGCGCAGACCGGCAGAGCGTATTTCACGAATTTTCATGAGTGTCACGTCCGTTTAAAAAGTGTTGCCGTTGGTGCAAAGAAAACGTTGTCATCAAGAGGAAACATGGGGCGCGGACATCGCGTGTGCCCGAGTGTTTTTAGGTTGGCGCTCGACGATCCCGGCGCATCGACGTTGAGCATCATAGAACACCACTGGGCATACATGTGAGGCTGGCAGTGTGGTGACTTTACAACTACTGCATCAAAGTGTTGTGGATTTTGTCCGTGTGCAAAAAAGAAGGATCGATCGTAAAGACTCACTGCGCGACTGCTGACAACGAATGTTACGTTGCCCGCCTGCAGTACAGCCGTTGGCCCAGCAGCCCATTGTTCTCCAAATGATTCGCTGCGAAATGCTCCGTCTGATAGAAGCCGCACGCGTGCGGTTACCGGCATCGGCTCGAATCGCCTTTGATCCAGCAAACCACCCAATGTTGTTTCAATTGTGCTTCCTATTCCACAGTCAAAGGCCATCTGCACGGCTGCCGGGTCAACAATCGGTACGAGAATTCGACCTCGATATTCATGCTGCAAAAGTGTTTTCACGACTGCGTTGCTATCGCCCGATGCACCAGAACTCGTTGCATCGGCAGCGTCGATGATCGCAATTGTGCCTCCTGTGTGTGACTTTACGCAGGCCACCATTTCTGAGAGGCTTTTCAGGTGAACGGTCATCGCTTCGTGATGGGTCCAGAACGTTTTCGCCAATTGCATTGCTTCACGTTCGGCAGTCGCTGGATCGTTGTCAGTAACGACAAAGCTGTAGGTCTGCAACGATGGAACATCTGTAAACGGGTTTCCGATAAAAAATCCTGCGGATAGACCAGGCGAACTGTTTTCTATCTCCTTGGCCTGTGCGATGCATTTCCCAAAAAGTCCGGTTGACGTGATCAGTTCATCCCCCCGAACAAGGGCAGGAATCGCAACACGTGCCGTCACAGGACGAACTTCCTTTGCAATAATTCTGAGTAAGAGCTTCGCTGCACGCTGACCCGTTTCAAAAAAATCAACGTGTGGGTAGGTATGGTATGCCACAATTGCGTCGCTGTGCTTTACCATCCGCTCGGTAAGAATTCCGTGCAGGTCCAGAGACGTCACAATTGGGATCGATTCGCCAAGAATTTCCCGTACCTGGGAGAGCAGCCAGCCCTCCGGGTCGAGTTCGTTCTGTGCTGCCATCGCGCCATGCATACAGAAGTAGACGCCGTCAACCGGTGGGGCCGCCGCAATCGCAGCAACACACTCTGATGCAATTCGATCCCATCCTGCTGCGGAAAGCGTGCCACCAGACGTGATAAAACATGCTCCATACGCCGGCACCATCTCCACATCTTGCGTCGCATCAAACACGCTGATCGCACCACCAATTTCGCCATGCACCGTGCGATGGTAGTCGAGCAGATCGTCTCCCCATCGCACAGAAAAATCATCGTACACACTTTGATGTGGGTTAAACGTCGAGACCTCCTGCATACATTGCGCAATAAGAATGCGTGGCATGGCAAAGTCCTCTGTGAATACATCGAGCGGAAACGTTTGTGACGCAAATCTTTCGAACAACAAAGAGCGTCTAGATCGCTCTTTTATCCAATCACACGATGAATGATGGCACAATCATTCTTGAACTTTTGCATGATCTGTATCAAACAGTCTCCCCAAACCAGCCAATAGCAACAGACCTCCCACGACAAATCCGCACGCCGTAAACCCCATGAGCCGATCGATTCCCAGCGATTGTTTCCAGAGTCCTCCAAAAAGCATTGCAAACCCTGACACCATTCCTCCGCAGAGGTTTAGTACTCCAACGGCGCTTGCTCGTGATGAGGTGGGAACGACTTCGAAGGCCGCTGGGAAAATATTCCCCATAAAAAGTCCGCTCATAAGACCAAAAGCGCCAGCGGCAATGCGCGTCGCCGTTAGAGTATCGCTATTGCCAATCAGATACAGACACGGTGCGCACAAGAGAAGGCTTCCAACCATCAGCCAGTGCCTCGCGGCTTTGGTGCGTCGGTACAATGCATCTGAGAGAACGCCGCCGCCAAGCAGCCCAACGAGCGTCATTCCTTGCAAATAGACTGTTGCATTGAATGCCGCAGTGGATTGATTCAGCAAAAACTTGTCGTGTAAAAACGTTGGTAACCATCCATAAAGAAGCCACAGTCCAAACACGAAAACAGGAAATACCAGACATAACAGTAAAAATGATGGCACTCGGTAGAGCGATCGACTCGGCGCTCTCGCGTCGAACTGTGATGCGTTGAGCGCGGGGGTCTCCGAGACACCCTTGAGAAAAAGAAAATAGGGAATTGCATAGACAATTCCAACTGCGCCGAGAGCGAAGAAGGCGATCCGCCACTCGCCTCGATCAGCCATCCAACCGCCAAACCAGCTACCGACAACGGTGCCGACGATCTGTGCGGTGGTGAGTGTTGCAATTGCGCGCGAGCGTGCGTGTGCTGGATGGGCGTTGGCCGTAAGTGCGATCGCCGTCGGCATGAAAAGCGATTCTGATACTCCCATCAACGCCCGCAGCGAGAGAAGCATTGTCGCAGAAGTGGAAAAACCTGTAGCAATCGTAACAACGCTCCAAATGATAAGACTCCAGACAACCATCAATCTCTTTGAAAGGCGATCTCCAAGATATCCTGCGAGTGGGCAACCGATCGCATACACCCAGAGAAAGACAGCGCCTATGAGTCCAAGTTGTCGATCGCTCATACCCAGATCAGACGTGAGCGAGGGAAACATCGCGAACACCGCTTGGCGATCGCAGTAGTTCAGGAAATAAGCACACCACATAAACGCCACGAGCAGTCCGGCGCTACGAGTGTCATACTGCTCGGCTTTGTTATTCACTCGAGCAGCACCTCATCCATACTTACTTGTTGCGCAATAACCGCAACGCAATCTCCCTGCTGCGTAAGGCATGGCGCCCGCATCGTGATCAGAAATCCTGACGACTGCGCGCACACAGATTCGGGTGTTCGATCAGGGCGTTCCAATTGATGGATGAAACCCACGGTCTGTCCTCGCGTGACCATCTCACCGAGATCGACCGTAACCTCGAAAATGCCAGACTCCGGTGCCAAAAGATAGTTCTCTCGCGACAGCGCCTGCGTAAGCACTACCGGAGGCAGGCCGAGCGATTCGCGGGTTTTTTCGCGTCCTTTCAGAAGCCCCACATGCACAAGAACATTTCGAAGACCACTTTGAGTGATGCGATGCACCGTTGCGGGAATGCACTCGCCGCCACCCATTTCAGTGGTGATGACAACTTTTCCCTGATTCTCAGCCTCTACCGGAAGCAGGCCTGAACCGGCGATATCTGTGTACAGAAATGAAAAATCTGAATTCCACGCCAGCATTGCAGCGAGCATTTTTTTTCGCTGATTCAAATCCGCAACAAGGTGCATATGAGAACAGGGCACAAATTCCATGCTGCGACCACCCGAGTGAATGTCGATGACAACGTCACACAGTGGAAAAAGCACGGTTGTAAGAAAGTGCGCGATCTGGCTCGTTACGCTTCCCTCAGCCGATCCGGGAAAAGCGCGATTCATATTCATGCCGTCGATCGGAGACAATCTCGTCGAAGCTCTGGCAGCTGGCAGGTTGAGTGAAGGAATCAGAATCAATCGTCCGCTGATCTGCTCTGGCAGAATTTCGCGAGCGAGTTTCATGATTGCAATTTGCCCTTGATATTCATCCCCGTGGTTTCCACCGAGGAGAAGCACTGTCGGACCGTAGTCAGATTCTTTTCCCTGACGATTGATGAGAACGGTGATGGGCACCATCACGTTTGCCCATCCGGCAAGGTTATGCGAATGGGGTATCTGTAGAAAACCCTGTTGCTTCCCCTGTTTTTCAAAGTCAATCGATGTGTAAAGCATGATGTGCTCGCTATGCCGCATTCATTCTGAGTTATTTATTGTGTGTGTCTTTTGTCTCGACTGGCTTTCTACCAAATTCACCACGTTTCGCGGCTGACTTGTTTTACAAGTGCATCAACGTGCGTTGTGATTCGTTCTTCAATATCACCTGCCCAGCGAAATGCAGGTCGGCCATATTCGAATAGGTTGGGACCACCTTCGTATCCGCCCTCCAGCCAGACTCTTCTCGACGGGATATAGGCGATCATGTCGTCACTATATCCGCAGACCCACGTGCCAGGGCCATACTTCTTTTTAAATTGCAACGCATAGTCGACGACTGTTTCGGCACCCATGCCGATAACGAGCATTTCTTCACCAAGCCGCCAGGCATGCAGCGGATAGGGGTACGAGGACGGAAACTGCTCTCCAGCGTCCAACGCTTCAATCATTCGAGCAGCCCACCTCGCACGTACTGCGTTTGAATCCTTCAATGCAGCGTGAAGATCTCCTCGGTCTACCGTTTTCTCATATGGCAGTTCGATGAATTCAAATGCCGTCTGGAGGTTTGGTGACACTTCTCGCAATGGCAAGAGAATTGCTTTTTCAACAGCTTTGGCAAGCATCGTGCCATAGGTTTGACACAGTTCTACGCTGCGCCGCGGAAGTGGATTCTGATCACCGCCGCAGGTATTCACGAAAAGTGCCGTTGCATTTGGATGATTTTCTTCCACTTGAAGCTGTGCAAAACCCGGATAGTCACCGCACCATGTTGTGAAGTTAAGCGTCGTCGGATGACAGGCATACCCGAAGAGCACTGCATAAAGCTCACCGTCAGACCGCCTGACGGTCATCACGGGCACCGCATGATCAACCGGGCCAACAAAAGGTTTTCCTGCCGCAAGCATCGCCGGAACATCCGCTTCAGGATTATTCCGCCGATTGACAGCAAATGTTGTTTGTCCCTCGCCGATCGCAAGAGTTGCCGGTTCGAGTGCCGCAAGTGAATCTTTTATCATCAAGACCATTTCCTCGACCATCGTCGCGGTATAGTCCTTGACGAGTTCAACCTGCTCGGCGTCTACCGGATAGTAGTCAACCAGATCGTCGCCAAGCCTCGGTCCACAGTGGTTGTGTGAAAAAGTGAGCATCACTTGATCACGCTGAAGTCCACACTGCTGTCGAAGTTGTTCAAAGACCAGATCACTCATACTCTTTGGAATGCCCTGAAAATCACTGGTAACAAGAATCACTTGCCGACCTTTTGCATCTTCAAGGGCAAGAGCTTTCATCCAGAGATCGTGAAGTTTTCCAACGGGCGAACGCTTTGAACCATATCCAGCGAGCCACACAGGATTGTGAGGCGTAATGACTCGCTTCGCAGTTCCAGCTTTCCACGAGGAATTCTCAATCGCCGCAGCGTTGTGCGCAAAGACACCAAAAGAGAAAATCACTCCTGCGCAGTAAACCATCAACTGTTTTGTCAATCGCATAGCTTTCCTATAAACTGTCTCCGTTTGCCGACCTTAGACCTCGGCACGTTGTTCCCTCTTCGACCAGCAGTGACGACGACAACCGCTGGACTTTTCGCTTTGTCCATCGCCACGATCGACACACATCTCACACAAAAAACTCTTGGTGTATTCATACGCTAGACTCAGTGCTTCTCTCAAGCAGTTTTGAGAGCATTGAGAATTCTCTTTTTAAGGAAAACCATGCTTGTCGAACGGGTGAAATATATTGTGTGGGCAGCTAACATGAATCGTGCCGTGCTTTTTTACAGGGATCTTTTTGACGGCACAGTACTCAAACAAAATGACGTGCTCAGCGAAGTTTCGATTTGTGGTGCAGTGATTGGTATCCATGGCGGGGGCGAAGGAAAACAGACATGGACGGGCTTAAGCTTTCAGGTACAGGATGTTCTACAGGGAGCAAAAGAAGTCGTCGCTGCTGGAGGCCGAGTGAGTCGCGAGCCACAAGAAGAAGCGGGCGAACCACCCCATCTTGCTATGTGCATTGATCCTGAAGGGAACGAGTTCATGTTATCGCGAAAGCGATAAGTAAAAAGCAATGCGAACTCTCGTGATTGATCTATGGGAGAGAGCGTAGCCTCTTCGGAGATGTCCGAGGCGTGAGACGAAATGAATCCGCGTTACAACAGCTGAAATTCTACTCCTCATCGCTCGCCATGAGATTGGAGAACGAATGAAGGGCAGGTGTCTTACACAGTTCTTCGATAGACTTTTTTGCGGGTACTTACAGCTTCTTATCCTAAACAGCATCCGAATTTTGTAGCCAGTGTGAATCAACGACGTCTCTGAAGCACTCTCTGTTTATCCGCACAACTCTCATGACACATTTTTATTCGACTGTTGACCCCATTGCACAACGAGCGCTTGCGATCAATCTTGATCAAAGACTGTATGGAACCTTTGCCGAAATTGGCGCAGGCCAGGAAGTGGCCCGCTGGTTTTTTAGCGTTGGAGGCGCAGCAGGCACGGTCGCCAAGACGATCTCAGCCTATGACATGACTGTCAGCGATTCGATCTATGGCAAAGCAGTTCGATATGTGTCGCTCGAACGTCTTCGTGAAATGCTCGATCACGAGTATGCCCTATTAATTGAACGGCTTCACGCCGCGCGTGGTGACAAAACATGTTTTTTCGCATTTGCCAATACGGCTGCAGCGCAGTCGCATTCTGGTACATCCGATTGCCATGCATGGCTTGGAATTCGTTTTCAAACAGTGCCCCATGCGCCGCCAAGCGAAGTGATTCTTCATACTCGACTGCTCGATCCAACTGCTGCGCTACAACAGGAAGCGATCGGTCGTTTGGGAGTCAATCTCTGTCATGCGGCCTTCTATGAGGGTTACTCTCCCTCTGCACTGACAAAAACTCTTCTCGATGATATTGGACGACACCGATTGGAAATTGACTGGATAAAGTTTTCTGGTCCCGCTTTTGAGACTGATGGAAAAAGTACTGTCGATCACCGTCTACTGTCACTTGACTTGGTGCGACTGGGATTTACGCCGGCAGTGCTCTTTGGAACAGACGGCTCCCCGCTACTTGCATCCGATGCGATTCGAAAACAATCCGTGCTCGTCGAACGAGGACGCTTTGCCCCGGTCACGCGACTCAATTTAGAGATGATGACGGCGGCGAGAATAGCTTTTACACGCGATGTTTTACATCACACTGCATCAGACTCTACGCGCGAACCAAAAACATCCAGCGGCACCCTCTACGAAGTCATGGAAATCACACTTCGTAATCTGCGAGATTATGGCGTTGTAGAAAACGCTGACTTTCTTTCCCGAGTCGATCTTTTGAGCGCCGTTGGAAAAATGGTGCTCATTTCTGATCTGGGTCCATTTTATAAATTGGCCGAATATCTTTCGCAGCGATCCGTTGAAAGAGTTGGAATTGTCTTGGGAGTACCACTTCTCAAAGAAATTATGCTCGAACGTCACTACAGCGATCTGGCAGGTGGTATTCTCGAAGCATTTGGCCGGCTTTTTACGCGGGGAGTCACACTCTATGTTCAACCCACCCGTGACCCGGTGTCTGGAACCATTGTGACTGCCGAAACTCTCTCGATTGAGCCGCACTTGACGAATTTACTTGAGCATCTCCTCGCCAACAAACACATTGCTTCGCTTGACTATGACCCCTCCACACTCCACACCTATTCGAGTGAACTTGTACGATCACTCATCGTGAAAGGTGATCCCTCCTGGAGGAATATGGTTGAACCTGCTGTGGCAGACATCATATGCAACAATCGCTATTTCGGGATGCAATCCGACGAATCATGATTCAGTGATATCTATGATTCCAAAAAACGTCTCTTGTGAAACCTATATTATCGAGATCCGAGTGCACGCTCTCGATGCGGTGTATCACTCGCTCGATCCGTCTCCTTTACCACAGCGTGATCTTGATCCACGCACCCACGAATACATCCTGCAATGGGCCAGTGACGCACCACCAAAAGTCCCCATTCTTCTGCGCCTGCTTGTTCCGGTCGCCGCGCATTCTGTGGCAACTATTGCGGATTTAACAGAGGCGATCCCCCGTTTTTTTTCAGAAGAGGCGCTTCTCTTAAACCGACAACACATCCGTAATCGAGGTCGCGCGATACGCTGGTTTTCTGGCGGTCTATTCATCATGCTCGGACTTCTCTCGCTCAATTTTCTCTGCGTGCACCTCTTCCCTGGAAGCATGCTGATGGAAGTTGCCGGAGAAGCATTTGTCATCGCCGGATGGGTCTCGCTCTGGATTCCCATGGAGCGATTTGGCTTCGACGGCTGGCTGCTGCGCGACAAGTTACGAGTGTATACACGACTGAGTTCGCTGACTCTTGAAGTCGTCTACGAGACATAATCGAAGGTGAATGCAGTCGATTTTTAACGTATCTGCTTAACGTATCTGCTTAAGATAAAGGCGCACACTGATCGAGATCAAAAAGTGTCTTCGCCGCAATTGCAATTTCTGATATATCAACAGGATCGACGTTGCTCAGCATCGGCAGGAGCGGTCCTGTGACAGCGATTCCAGCACTTTCTACAGCCTGATGCAAAACTCGAATTGGATTGATGCTATTTCGAATATTTTCAAGCGGCTTGAATATGTTCACAATGCGTTGAGCGTCTTCCCAAAACCTGAGTCGAATCGACGAAAGCAATGCCTGAGAGAGTCGTGGAGCAATACAGACACATCCGCTCGTAAATCCTCCAAGAGCAAAGTCTCGCAGGTGTTCAATCGCTGGTTGCTCTCCGATGCCGCTGATAATCTTGCTCGGGTCGATCAAGTCAACTAATCGGCGCAAATAGGGATCGTTTGCAGAATCTGGCCTTACTGTTGCATATTTAATTGCACTGAGAAGGCCTTCCCGATCAAGTGTCGCGGCATCCTCCGGCTCAATAAATCCATCCTGCTTGATATACAGCATCGCTGGAATTCCTGCAGCTTCAACAAACGCGCGCACCCCTTTTGCTACTCCAAGGCTCGTCGTAATACCCTGCTGGGGTAACACCATGACCGTAGAAAACGCGAACCGCCGAATGATCTTGGCCTGCTCCATGAGAAGGCCAAGCGTGGGTCCCGCCGATGGAATGACGAGCGTTGTATCGGCAGCGAGTGACGCAAGCATTTCAAGCGTTTGCTCATACTCTGAAAGTGGAAGATGATAAAAGTTTGCATTGCCTCCATACAGCAGGAGCGAAACGCCACCGGCTTCTAGATGTCGGATGATTTGTAAATTTGCATCTCCGTTGACTGAATAATCAGTGCGTCTGGCAAGCGGAGGCACTGCAATTACGCTTTTTGACAAATGCTCTACGGAAAGAATCGAGGTGTCCATGAATCTACTTTTCCAATGAGGTCATCCAACTCACTCAAACAATCCGCACGGCTAAAAAATATCTGGCTCTGCGGTAGGCGCACCTCGTTCGAGAAACCGAAAATCACACCCTTCGTGGGCTTGTGTCACTTCATCGAGAAAAAGACGACCGTAGCCCCGCGAGTGGCACCGCTCGGCGGGCTTCCAGAGTGATTTTCGATTGGCAAACTCCTGGTCGCTCACGCACGCATGAATACGACGGGCTTCAAGATCTATTTCAATCATGTCGCCATCGTGAATCAGCGCCAGTGGTCCTCCCACCGCAGATTCTGGTGACACATGGAGAACGCAGGTGCCGTAGCTTGTTCCAGACATTCGTGCATCAGATATTCGCACCATATCGCGAACGCCTTGTCGAAGCAGTTTCTTGGGGATCGGGAGCATGCCCCATTCAGGCATGCCCGGAGCGCCACTCGGGCCTGAGCCCTGAAGAAGAAGCACGTGATCGGCAGACACTTCGAGATCGTCGCGATCGATTCTGTTTTTTAAATCTGCGTATGAATGAAAGACGATTGCAGGCCCAACGTGCTTGAAGAGTCTCGAATCAGCGCCCGTGGGCTTGATGACACATCCATCGGGGGCGAGATTTCCACGGAGCACATAGGTTCCTCCTGCCTGCCGCAGCGGATTTTCAAGCGGTCGAATAACCTCTGGAAGAATCACTTCTGCGTCTTCGATATTCTCTCCTAACGTACGACCGTTCGCACAACGACAATCAAGCGAGAGATGTCTGCGCAGTTGATTGAGAAACGCCGGAACTCCACCGGCATCATGAAAATCTTCCATCAGAAATTCGCCGGCAGGCCGCAGGTTTACGATTACCGGAACTACCCTCGAAATGCGATCAAAATCATCAATCGACAATGGCACACCTGCTCGACGGGCAAGTGCAATGAGATGAATGATCGCGTTGGTCGATCCGCATAGTGCCATGTCGGCAACGACTGCATTTTCAAAAGAGGCTTGCGTAAGCAAGGTGGCAGGCCTGAGATCCTCCCACACCATTTCCACGATGCGACGGCCACATCGCGTGGCCATTCGCGAATGTGCCGAATGAGTTGCTGGGATCGTCGCTGCACTAGGAAGCGTCATGCCCATCGTTTCGCATAGAACAGCCATCGTTGAGGCGGTGCCCATTGTCATACAGGTGCCAGGAGAGCGGGCGATCCCTTCCTCAATTTCACGCATCGCACATTCGCTCAAACATCCGGCTTGCCGCTCGGCCCAATATTTCCAGACGTCGGTTCCACTTCCGAGTTTCACATCCTTCCAACGCCCAGCCACCATGGGACCCGCTGGCAGAAGAAGGGAGGGAACGTCAGCCGAGATTGCTCCCATCAGCAGCCCAGGAACTGTCTTGTCGCAACCGCCGAGAAGAACAGCACCATCAATTGGATGTGAACGCAAAACCTCTTCGGTCTCCATCGCAAGAAGATTGCGATAGAACATCGCCGTGGGCTTCATGAACATTTCCGAGAGCGACATGACCGGAATCTCAACAGGAAATCCTCCTGCCTGCCAGACTCCTCGCTTCAACTCTTCGGCACGTTGGCGAAAATGTGTGTGGCACTGATTAAGATCGCTCCATGTATTGAGAATTCCAATAACTGGTTTTCCCTGGGCATCCTCAGCTGAGTATCCCATCTGCCGCAAACGACTGCGGTGGCCGAAACTTCGAAGATCATCCGGAGCAAACCATCGCTGCGATCGCAGCTGATCAGGGGAGCGTTTCGGTGAAGGGTTGGATATTGACATGAACGCTCGCCGGAGAACAGAGGCTTCATTGTACGATACCTTATTCGATTCACAAGTCTAAATTGATGCAACGTCTAGATCTTAGGGGACACTCGATTCTCTTTGAGACAATCGGTGTGACTCCTCATTCGTTTGAACCAACTGATGTACAGGATCCCTAGAATCAGAGCTTGTCGATGAGTCCATTGTGGATACTTCTGATTGCTCTATGTATCGTCATCGGCGGCGTGCTTGTGCTTCGCCTGCATGCCTTTCTAACACTTCTTTTTGCAGCATTCATTGTTGCCGCGCTCACTTCGTCTGCAACCATGTATCGGTACGAAATACGTAACAGAAGCTCGCAAATCGTTTCCATCAATCCGGACTGTTCCTCTGTCACCGTCAGCGATCCGAAACGGCGACTCGAGGTTGGAACCATCTACGATGTTTACACACTTACAGGGAGTGACAGTCCGTTCAAAAGTGCCGAGGTTACCGTTGTCTCCCTTGGAACCGATGAACGACCAGTTGCAACAGCGACCATACTACAAAACAAATCCGAATTATCTCCCTCAATCGGTGATTCGGTGATAACCACAGGAGCGGCCATTGCGGCCAAGTCTGCTTCACAAGAAACCATAGGAAAGCGTGTCGCAGAAGGATTTGGTCGCACAGCACTCGACATCGGCATACTGATTGCAATGGCATCAATTCTGGGAAGCTGTCTGATGGCTGCAAGAGGCGCTGAGCGAATTGTCTTTTCGCTCCAACAGGCAATCGGTCAGCAGCGCACGCCGCTCGTTTTTCTCTTGAGCGGATTTGTGCTTGGTATTCCGATGTTTGCCGAGGCTGTTTTCTATCTGTTACTACCGCTGGCCAAGGCGATGTGGATGAAGTCGAGACGCCACTACCTGCTTCTTGTGCTCTCGATTGTCGCTGGGGCAACAATGACACATTCGTTGGTGCCTCCAACCCCAGGGCCTTTGTTTGTTGCCGATGCTATGGGCATTGGACTTGCGCTGATGATGAGGCAAGGACTAATCGTGGGACTTGTTGCAGCTCTTTCTGGTTATGCCTACGCCCTGTGGGCCGATGCACGGTGGAGTATTCCGCTGCGACTGTCGGCTGGAATTTCATCCGATTCACTCTCTCACAATATTTCGATGGCTGAACATGAAATAAAAGACAAACTCCCCTCGCTCTTTTTTTCTCTTCTTCCAATCCTTCTTCCGGTTGTTCTAATCAGCACTGATTCGCTTATTGATTCATTCTCATGGGATCTTCCGCCGTGGTTTGTTGCAGCAGTTCATGCAGTGGGCGATAAGAATATTGCATTGACACTTTCCGCCGTATGTGCGATTGGGCTTCTTGTTTTTCAGTCTTCAGGAAATCAGCGTGGCACCCAAGTTCGAAAGTCGATTCATGATGCTGTTATCGAGGCAGGAGAGATCATTCTGGTGATTGCGGCAGGGGGCGCGCTAGGCTCTACGCTCCGTCAGGCAGGCATGTCGGAGCTTGCCTCAGCGTTTGTGCCGGAGGCAACATTACTGTTTCTGCCAATGGCATGGGGTATTACGGCAATCGTACGCATTGCACAAGGCTCAGCCACTGTGGCAATGATCACGGCAGTCGGAATCATTGCACCAATCGCACTCGCAGAAGATCTTTCATACCACCCGGTCTATGTGGCGATCGCCATCGGTTGTGGTTCAAAAGTTGGCATGTGGATGAACGACAGTGGTTTTTGGGTAATTTCAAAGCTCAGCGGAATGAATGAAATGGAAACCCTCCGTACCGCAAGTGTAATGGTGTTCATCGAAGGCTGCGTGGGACTCGTCGTCACACTACTTTTGGCAACACTCTGGCCAATGCTGTAGAGAATTCCACAGAGAGTCCACAATTCTCGTTTGGATCACACTTGTAAATTATCTGCTTTTGTTCGCCTGCTCAATCATTGCCCCAGCCATTGTCCAAAGGATTTCTGCCGATGGTATGCCTATGGATCGCTTTCCACTGCAGCTCACGGATTCATATCTTTTTAATGATCGTATTAACAACTCTTACAGCGTGTCTTTCACATCAGGTTTCCATCTATTCCGAAGAGAACATGCAGCTTCGTTCAACGCTCCACTCGCACGTGATGAGCTTTACCGATGACGCTGGCAAAGACCACCCCGTCGCATCGAATGAAGAATGGAGTCTTCGTCGAAAGGATATTCTCGTCGGCTTCCAGGCGTGCACCGGATTGCTTCCCGATCGCACTGGTCTGGGAGCCGTTCGGTACACCGTTGACGAAGAAATGCGTCGCGATACTCCAGACGTTCAATGCATGAAACTCATGATTGACAGCGATGAAGGAGATTTCATTCCCGCTTGGCTTCTAATTCATAAAAACATACGCCATGCGAACAAACGAGCACCTGCAATTCTTGCACTGCATCAAACCAATGGCACTCTTGGCAAGGATGAAGTGGCAGGGTTAGGCGGTCTTCCAAACCTACACTATGGCCTAGAACTCGCTCATCGCGGCTACATCGTGCTGGCCCCAGATTATCCTTCGCTTGGAGAATACAGACATGATTTTTCAACTGACAGGCATGCTTCTGGATCGATGAAGGGAATCTGGAACCACATGCGATGCGTCGATCTTCTTCGCGAGCATGTCAACGTGGATCCTGATTGCATTGCTGCAATTGGTCATTCACTCGGAGGCCACAACGCGATTTTTGTTGGCGTATTTGACGAGCGAATCAAAGCTGTTGTCACAAGTTGTGGATGGACGCCAATGCACGATTACTACAACGGAAAACTCGATGGATGGGCAGGGGAACGATACCTACCTCGATTGAAGGAACTCTACTGCCTCGATGCCGATCAATTACCGTTTGACTTTTACGAATTAGTTGCGTCGATTGCTCCTCGCGGCTTTTTTTCCTGCTCCCCAATTGGCGACAACAACTTTTCTGTTGCTGGAGTCCGTAAGGCTATCCCCGTGGCAGGAGAGGTCTACAAACTTTTTAATCAACCAAATCGACTTCAGGTTCGTTATCCAGACTGCGGACACGATTTTCCACAATCGATTCGCGAAGAGTCGTACCAGTTTCTTGATTCTGTTCTCAAAATATCGGGATCCCCATGAGTACGATGACCACGGAGAAGACACGCTCACGCTCTGACTCTCTCGACAGTCATGAAGAGCGAATGACGCTCCCGCGCTTACTCATTGCGGACGAAGAGTCCGTCAGCCTGAAGACTTAAAAGAGGTGTGCCGACGCTTATTTCACTTGTGGCACGTCCTTTTATGACCACAACTTGCCCTTTTTTGATTCCAAAAATTCTGCGGGCATCAAATGGCAGCGTGCCTCCATTCTCGTCAACAAATCGTACTGAAGCCAAAGGACTTTTGGCCATGCGCCGTTTGCAAAATGGACAACTCTCAGCATCGTGATCGGCTCCACCATGATCGCTCACTGGAATTTCTGAGAGGATAAACGAAGCCTGACCCTTCTCGAATGGATCGAGTTCTTTCGCAAAAATCCTGCCAACGACAACAATCGCACCACCGGAAGGATCTGCCGTACTGAGACTTTCTAGAGCCTCTTGGATCGACTGCGCGGACACTGGTTCTCCTGGAAGAAGAAACTTTTCTCGCAGTTGTTCTACGGCGTGATCCTGATTCGAGCCACAGCCATACATGGTGCTCATGAGAAGCACGAGCACAACTGCGAAAAATGCCCCAAGGGGCGCATCACATTCGCAATCACCTCTCGCCAGGCGGCTCATGCTCACTCCTGTGCCGATTTCTCTGCTGGCTCTGGAGCATCGTCAGATTTTTCAGAAGTCTTGATGTCAAGACTGCCCTTCTTCATAAGCACTGTCATGGCCGCATCAATCCGAGCTGAAACCTCGTCGTATGTTTTCCCCTCACCACCATGAAGAGCCGCATCGATCTGTTCAAAACAGTCCATTAATTCTTCGGACGCTTTGTCAATCGAATCTCTTGATGTTTCATCAAGATTGTCCTTTGCGGCCAAGTCTTTGAGATCTCCCATAAGATGACCTATTGCGTGAACTGGCCCGTCCGCTTTTTCTTTGTCTCCATCTGCTAGATGCGTCTTAACCTGCATGCGGAGTTTTTCCAATTCGCTAACAGCGGCATCGTAGGTTGTCGGATGTTCGTGAGCATGATCATCGTGATCTGCATGCCCCTTCTCAACGACAGTATTTTGTTTTGGAGCAGGAGTCGGCGAGCACCCAACCAAAAGAAATCCTGCGAGCACACACAGACCGCACAATTGTAAGAAGTTCATTGATTTGAGAAGACGATGCGGACTCATGAAAAACTCCTGATAACACAAAAAATGGAAGAATCCTTTCAGGGTGCCAACAACGGTGATTGCCAACCCGAAAGAAAACTATACCGCATATGCACTAACATTGCATCAGCCACAACACAAACTTCTCACCGCCAAATGCCGCGACAGTTATTTCCTATTTATTGTGAGTGAGATCTTTTTTTAATGAGGCATCAAAATACTCAAACAGAGCTTTTTCTGCCATTTCAGCGTCGGCGCCCTTGAATCCGTGACCGGCTCCCTCGAGTGTCAGAAGCTCAGCATCAACCGCCGCCGCTTGCAGCTTATCAACGAGCCACACGGCCTGTTCGTGAGCCACATAGGTATCGAGCGTGCCGTGAATACAGAGCGTCGGAGAAGCGTTCGGCGTAACCCAAAAAAGTGGACTCCCTTGAATGTGAAGATCTCGTTTTGTTTCGAGATTGCCTCCAAACCACAGCGGAAGTACTTCGTGAGCGTCAACACTATGCCCGTAGGATTTCGTAAAATCACTCGGTCCATACACGTTTACAACACACGATACCGAACTTGATTGATTTTGATTTCCACCTGTTCCTTCAAATTGCGGGACGTTGGCGGTGACTGCAAGAAACTGTGCCAAATGTCCGCCGGCAGAACTCCCCGTTGTACCGATGCGCGTTGGATCGATTTTGTAGGTTGCGGCATTGGCCCGCAGCCACCGCACGGCGGCTTTCGTGTCGTGCACGGCGGCCGGAAATTGATGTTTGGGAGCCAGGCGATACGTCATCGTTGCGGCAACGTATCCACGCTCGGCGAGTTTGATACAGAGAGGATCGTAGCTTTCCCGTTTTCCTGCACGAAAACCTCCACCATGAATACACAAAACCGCAGGAAAAGGACCGTCGCCCTGCTTAGGTCGAGCAATGTTGATCTGCAACGATTCATCGGTTGGACGTGAATACTCAATCGCTTCCTGCCAAAGAACCGTCGGCGGAACATCTGGTGCCCCGTAGACAGGCATCCTCGCCAACAGAAAAACAACTCCTAACAAAACTGTCCGAAATATGAGGCACATAAAAACTCCATTGTGAAAATTCATTTTTTATCAGAGTCACAATCCAGATACTTTTTTTGAATCGGGCAGATGATTCTTCACCACTCCTGCTCAATTACTTCAATCGCCATAAATCAATCGGTTTTGCGACTTTTGGTTGACAGGGAAGCAGCACTTTAGAACCGGTACCGGCAGATTGATACGCCGCGTAGATCATCTCAAGAACCACTCGTCCATCCTCTCCAGTAACAAGCGGTGGCGTGTCTTCGCGAACGCACTCCACAAAGTGAGCAAGTTCCTGTGGATAGCCCTGATTAAAAGCTTCTTCGAACATCGTGAACGTCCAACCTTGGGTACTCCCAGCTTTTTCCATCGCGTACCCGTAGCCTTTCTGGCTGTATGTAAGTGCCGCATTTCCTCGAAAAAGATCGGCGTAGCATACTCCTTCTGTGCCGTAGACTTCGGCGTTGTCTTCCATGCCGCCGAGTTTCGCCCAGCTATTTTCGGCAACGCCGATGGCGCCCCCTTCAAACTCAACAATCACAACGGAATTATCTTCGCCGCGAGTTCGGCCGCCGTGCAGCACTGTCGACAAGTGAGCCTGCACGCTCACCGGCTTGGCGTTTCCCAGCATCCAGCGAAACCACGCCAGCGCATGGCACCCCATATCCATTAACACGCCTCCACCGGAGCGATCGACATCGTAGAACCAATCACTATGCGGCCCCGAGTGCTTCTCTGCCTGCTTCAGCATGTAGATCCGACCAAATGCCTTCTCGTCGGCAAGTTTTCGAACCCGTTCGTACTTTGGTGCAAAGCATAGTTCTTCGGCATACATCAGTTTTCGACCATGTTCTTTGCAGACGGCAATCATCTCGTCGGCTTCTTCAAGCGTGATCGCAAGCGGTTTTTCAACGATCACATGTTTTCCAGCTCTTGCAGCCTCGATCACTACCGGAGCATGTCGAAAGTTCGGCAGGCACACATCCACAATTGCGCAGGCAGATTCGTTTATTGCCCTGGTAATGTCGTCGTACCACGCCGGTACATTATGTTTCTCTGCAAAAACCTTCGCCCGCTCGGCGGAATGGGAATAGACGGCTACAACTTCTGCGTTCGGCACAAACCGCCGATAGCTTTCGAGATGAATCTCGGAGATAAAGCCTGCCCCCAGAAGGGCAACTCGAGTTTTCATAGGGGCTCCTTGAAATATGAATATCTGTTTTGGAACAGTTTTGGAAAACGTAATTCTTTATGCAGAACAGCACGGATGCCCTTAGGATCGCGCGAAGCGTCAGAGAAAAAGTCAATCAGGCGCCTGTTTCAAATCCCGTTCGCTGCACGCGCGAGAGCATTGCGGTTGCCTCGGCGTCACCAGGAAAAGTTTCTGCTATCGGATCCCACGAAATTGCACGTCCCAAACGCAGCGCAAGAGTACCTAAGTGACAGGTACTTGCACTGCGATGTTGGCTCTCACAATCGGAAATCGGCGTGCGACCGTTCGCAAGACAGTCAAAAAAGTTTCCCATGTGATTCTTGATCGAGTCAAGTTTTCCCGCGCGTTGCGGGCGAGAACGATTGTCAAAATCGTAAAGCGTATAGGAGTCAGTCGGTAAAGGAATTTCGGAGAGTTCCTCAACTGCTTTTCCGGTGAGCACCTCGCGGTTGACGAAAATGCGCCCCGTTGAACCGGTAAACATAATCCCGCTACGGCCCGTGTCACTCACGGTCATAAGAACACCGTTTGCATAACGGTAACGAACGGAGAAATCGACTGGAACGTTATACCCATTCGGTGTCGAGGGGTACGCTGCTGTACCCTCCACAGAAATAGGATTGGAATGAATTGCCCACTGTGCGATGTCAATATTGTGAGCTCCCCAGTCGGTTAACTGACCGCCGGAATATTCTTGCCACCAGCGAAACGTGTAGTGACTACGCTCTGGGATATAGGGAACACTTGGCGTCTGTCCTTGCCAGAGATCCCAGTTGAGTTGACTCGGGATCGGGACGGATGCAAAAGGGCCCCCAACAACATTTTTCCCAAGTACCACATCAACCTTTTCAAGCGTCCCAATACGTCCCTGACGAACCATTTCAACTGCCAATCGAAATCGGTGATCACTTCGCTGCCACGAACCAACTTGTACGACCCTTCCAGATTGCTTTACGGCACGGAGAATCTGCTTTCCCTCGTCGATCGTCAGCGTCAGCGGCTTCTCACAGTAGACATGTTTCCCCGCACCAAGGGCATCGATCAGCATTTTGGTGTGCCAATGATCTGGCGTGGCAATCAGGACAATCTCAACTTTTTTGTTATCGAGAAGTTTTCGATAATCCTCATAAATTTCTGGCGTGCTACCGAAGCTTGCGCGAGCCTGTTCTCGTACATGCCGATCGACATCGGCAATCGCCACAATATCACCATACTCCCGAGCCTTGTCGGCAATAACGCTCCCTTGATAGCGAACTCCAATCGCACCAATCCCCGGACGGCTATTCTTGTCGGTCGCCGCAGAGCCGATTTCAGCGGCTCGAAATCGATCGCGTGGATCACCCGCACGAACAATCGCCGCACATCCCGCCGCGATTCCACAGCTGTGGAAGAACGACCTTCGATTGATGGATCGTGTTTTTTGAATCGGCATTGTTCTTTTCAAAACTACCAAGACGCGTTCGAAACGGCCTACCGCTCATTCACATCATAAATTCTTTTTGAATTTTTATTCGCGCTCCACAATAGTGCCACTGAGGGTTCATTCCCCGTGACAACGTTTCGTGCGAGCCTCCTCAAGAAGCCTGATCCATGGGCCGACATAATGGCCGTGATCGTGAAACGTGCGGCCGCTAACAAGTGTACCGTCGATGACACAGGGAGCATCGACAAATATTCCACCAGCAACCTCAAGATCAAACCGACACTTGGCTACTGTCGCCATGCGTCGTCCTTTGACGCATCCGGCATACGCTGGAATTTCAACACCGTGACAGACACTTGCCACCGGCTTGTGAGCGTCAAAAAAATGTCGCGTAATACGCACAAGATCCTTGTCGTAGCGGATGTATTCCGGGGCTCGCCCACCCGAGAAAAAAATACCGCAATAGTTTTCCGGATTGACATCACAAAAAGCCAATTCAGCTGCAAGTTGATACCCCTCCCATTCTCGCGTGATCGTCCAACCGGGCCGCACCTCGTGAAGCACCATTTGAAAAACGCGCCGTTCGGGACCGATAACCACTGGTTTAAATCCCGATTCCTGAAGCCGGTAATACGGATAGAGGGTATCGACGGTTTCGGTCGCATCTCCAATCACGATCAGCACTTCTTGAGGCGTCAATATTGAATCGCTCAATGGATCAGGCATACAAATTCATTCTCATAATAAAGGAATCGAGATTCAGGGTCTTCTTCACGGTAATGCATAAAAAAAGAAAAATGGGAATTAATAACGCCGGCACTGAATCAAACAATTTTTCATTTCGTCTTCGATACCGGACATGAAAAGTGTTCTCGTTTAGAATTCGCTGGGAACAGATCATTTCAATACTTTATTTGACAACAGGTACTGCGCTGCTGAGATCATTAAAATCTGACAGAAAAAGCGTGTTCTCCAAGCGCAGACAAGGAGCATTTTCAGGGCTCGGTTTCATGACTCCACGCGAGAGCCGGACGTCGTCAAGAAGCCCGTCACAACCAAGCGTGCCTTCGACGAGACGACCAAATGCCAAGGACTCCACATTCGCGTGACGTATTGTCGCTGCAGGACCGGTGGGTTTCTCAAAGACATTTTTCCCGTCGATCCACATGGTGACAAGCCTATCATCCACGCTCGTAACGAGACTGTGCCACTGATTATCACAGATGTTGACCATCGAATCGTAATCGCCACCACGTCCAGGCAGATACAGGGCCAGCGTTCCGCGTCCGGCGTGCGTGTAAAGTTCCCAATGCGTGCTCGCAGACTTTGGATTACAGGCAGCGAGAATGTTAAATGTGTTTTTGCTGTTGAGCTTTACACGACAGTTGAGCGTGAAAGGCAACGTGTGGTATTCCTCTTTTCCCTCGAGAAGAAGACCGCCCGAGAGAGCCTTTCCAAACTCGTCGCTCAGCGATGGAACTCCGTATGCGGGAGTTGGAGTAGAGGGCAGTTTCGTTTTGGATTCGTTCCAAGTGCGATAGTTTACGCTCTCGGAGGCAGATGCGCCGTTTCCCTTCGACAGGAGCCAGCGCAGTCCATCGAGGTTATCGAGCAGACGCCCTTCGGCGTCTGCATCGGTGTGATTCAAAATGCCAATCGGTCCGTTATAGCCACTCGAACTAAGGATTTGAAGTACTTTCGCGTCCTCGGTGCCAATGCCGAGTGGGAGAATTTTTCGCCCCTTTGCTTCGCCGTCGGTATCCATGCCATTGAGATTGAGGCACAGAAGATGCGGCTTCATCGACTCAATAACTTTCGATAATCGGCCGAGATGACCATGACCGTGGTGCAGATTGTAGACAATGCCGACGTTGTCACTGCTGTGATTTGTTTTCAGATATTCGCATACCGCAACCATATTCTCCGGTTCGCCCCCCCAACCACCGTGATTATAAATGCCGACTTTGCATCCAATTGATTTCACTTTTTTCAAAATTGGGAGCAAGGCTTCTGCAGATGTTTTAATTTTTTCGCTCTGTGAGTCACCTTGGGCACTCAACATGACCCAGAATTGTGGATGCAGTTTGTATTTCTCAAAAAGCCGGAAGGCGTCGTCGTGCATGCCCCAAAAGGCAAAAAACTCAATGCCATACTTCTGATAGGCCAGTATCTCTCTTTCAAATTCCGCGACATGCTCCTGCCGCCAGTCATAAGCAATCTTTTGAATTCCCATCTTGGCGACCATTTCGGCACGTGCTTCCGGAGAACGCTGCTTGGCATCAAACGGCACGATGCACCACGCAGCGAGGTTCGTTTTTTCAAACACACCGTCATCCGCCTTGGTGTGAACAAGAGAAGCACGCGAATATCCAAAAACGATTAACAGCAAAAACAATGTTGGAGCATTGAGGCGTTTGTATTGCATAGTGTGACCATAGATGGAAGAGTTCTCTTTGTTTCAGAGCCTGAGAATACGTGATCCAACAATACTTCGCAAAAGAATCACCGGGCCTCTCGTGACAGCGTTTCACACGCCCTGCGCAAGTGTCCAGGGTACCCCGGCATCCTAGAACGGTAAGCGAATCGATCAATGAACGCACATTCGTAAAAATGTCTTTATGAATTCACGGTGTGAATTGTGTGATCTACGCAAACAACGCGGATAGATTACTTCGATCGTCTTCTGGACGCTGTTCCACGGCTTCGAGAGGATTTCATTACAGTTTCTGAGGGATCATCTGAAACTGCTTTGTTATTCTCTACAAAAAGATACTTCTCATCATCGCTTGTCGTTGGAATCGCATCCGCGACCAAAATCAGCATTGACTTCTCAGGCATTAAAAGTTTTTCATCAGCCAATACAATGCGGCCTGTTTGATCAGGGTAGATGTCGTGCGGACTCGTCTGGGATGTATCGACAAACAATCGCCATGGCAGTTCGGCAATTTGCGGCACTCTTGGAATCATAAACTCCTGCGGTTGCGAATCTGCGTGCATCATAAAGAGCACGTGACGCGAAACACCTTCGAGTGAATGCTCAGAAACATTGTTGCGATCTTCAGTGTGAATCGCCGGTGTCAAAGCAGAAGCAAAACAGGTTAGACTTGGTGCACTCGCCTGCCAGTCAACCTGGCTGCCGTCGGGCAAAAACCATTCCACATCGGGAAGGCCATCGGCTCCAGAAATATTTCCCAGAAAAAAGGACCGGCGGCGAATAGTCGGGTTACCGAGTCTAAATCTTATTATTTCTCGCGTGAATCGAAAAAGATCCGCATTGTTCTCGATCAAAGACCAGTCAAACCAAGATAGTTCATTGTCCTGACAGTACGCATTATTGTTGCCTTGCTGTGTGCGGCGGCATTCGTCGCCATACAGCAGCATTGGCACTCCCTGACTCACCATCAACGTTGCAAGCATATTGCGAATTTGACGGGTGCGAAGATGCGCAATATCGAGATTGGTTGTCGATCCTTCGACGCCATAATTGTCTGACAAATTATTATTGTCGCCATCACGATTTCCTTCACCGTTGGCTTCGTTATGTTTTTCGCGAAAAGAGACGAGATCATTCATCGTGAAACCGTCGTGCGAAGTAAGGAAATTAATGCTGTGGTAGGGTCGGCGTCCATTGTCACTATAGAGATCGCTTGACCCAGCCAATCGCGTTGCGAGATGCTGCCGCATTCCGTGGTCGCCTCTCCAGAATCGCCGCACATCGTCCCGATATCGACCATTCCACTCCGCCCAGCGCATCGTGCCAAACGATCCAACCTGATATGCGCCAGCGGCATCCCATGCTTCGGCGATAATTTTTGTGTCGGCCAGCATTGGATCTTCAGTAATGACTTCAACAATAGGGGGATTCGGGAGAATCTCGCCGTTGCGATCGCGACTCAGAATGCTTGCCAAATCAAATCGAAATCCATCGATGTGGTAATTGTGAACCCAGTGCCTGAGACATAGAAAAATCATTTCTCGCACAATCGGATGATTTCCATTGATTGTGTTTCCGCATCCGGAATAGTTTCGGTAACTGCTGCCCCCATCACCGAGCATGTAGTAGACGCTGTTTTCTAATCCCTTGAATGAAAATGTTGATCCGCACTCGTTCCCTTCAGCGGTATGATTAAAAACCACATCGAGAATCACCTCGATTCCGGCGGCGTGGAGACTGCGTACCATCTCCTTGAATTCACGCACCTGACATCCGGGTTCTGTGCCGCTGGCATATCCACGGTGAGGCGCGAAAAACGCCATGGGATCGTAGCCCCAATAGTTCGACGTCTCCTTTTGAATTCCAGACGGGGACTCTGTTGGAAATTCATGCAGCGGCATCAATTCCACTGCCGTAACGCCGAGTGATTTGAGATAGGGAATCTTTTCGATCACTCCGAGATAGGTTCCCGGATGTTCCACGCCACTCGACGGGCTCTTTGTAAAACCTCTTACATGCATTTCGTAAATCACCGTATCGGCAAGCTCACGGCGCAGGTGCCGATCGCCTCGCCAATCAAAATAATCATCAATGACAACGCTCTTGGGAGGCCGAACGATTCCGTCATCGCCGAAAAGAAAATGCCCGGCGAGGGCGCGAGAATACGGGTCTATCAATCGAGCGTTGGAATCGAATCGCTGACCCTTCTCGGGATCAAACGGACCGTCTGCTTGAAAGTGATAAAGCTGCCCCGCCTCAATACCTGGCACGAACGTGCTCCAGATATCCCCCCAGCGATCCTTCTCTGGAGAAAGTCGAATCACTTCCGTCGGCTCTGGATCATCAGGATGGTCGTACAGCAAAACCCGCATCGCAGTAGCCGAACGACTAAAGACAAGAAATTGCACGCCCATGTCGTGCATTAAAGCACCGTAGGGCAGGGGGTGCGTAAACTGCAACGACGGAAGCGTTTTAATCGCTCGGTGCTTTATCGGTTTTCTGGGAAATTGGGGAGCTGGCATGGTGGAGCATCATACGATTATCAAGAAACTATGAGTGAACAACTCGGTGGTCTCCTGCTATGGTGACACATTCGGCGGGCATTCGCACTGTCGATCTCTCTCCTAGGAATCGTCTGGCAGCGGCAGTCACCGCGAACTGGTTGACAGAGCGTAGCAATCCCATCCAAATAAGCGTTCTTCTGAATCACAAAGGAGAGTAGTGTAACGATCTCGAAACGTCTTCACTGACATTCGATTGCACGCAGTACCTCTAAAAAACTCACTTTTAAAACTTTCTCACAGCAAGGATCTGTCGCGTGCCGGGTGCCACTTATTCAAGCGCCGGAGTCGATCTCGAACTCTACCGCGAGGGGATGTCGCGACTTCCCTCACTGCTGCGCCGCACGCAGTGCCCGCGAGTGATCGGAGCAGAAGGCGGCTTTGCCGCGCTTTTTGCGCTCGACTTTCCGAAAAATCTCTTTAACCGTCGATACGAAGATCCTGTACTGGTTTCCTGTACCGATGGTGTGGGAACAAAATTAAAAGTGGCTGTCATGGCTGGCATTCACAATACGGTCGGGATCGACTTGGTTGCAATGAGCATCAACGATGCGTTGTGCACCGGCGCTGAACCACTTTTTTTTCTTGATTATATTGCGATGAGCAAAGACGATCCTGATCTTTTGGAACAGGTTGTGGGCGGCATCTCCCAGGCCTGCGTTGAATGCGACTGCGCGCTTGTCGGAGGCGAGACGGCAATCCTTCCAGAGATGTACCAGTCGGGCGACTACGACCTTGCCGGTTTCTGTGTCGGTGTTGTTGAACGAAAAAGAATTATCGATGGACGAGCCATCAGCCCAGGAGATCTTGTCTTGGGAATGGCTTCTAGTGGATTGCATTCAAATGGTTTTAGCCTCGTGCGAAAAGCTGTTTTTGAAATGGGTGGTTATTCATTCGACAATCGAATCGAGGAACTTGGCGGAAAAAGCGTAGCCGAGGCACTTCTTGAACCAACTCGTCTTTATGCCAGACCGATCAAAGCGATCCTTCGACACTACCGAGTCAAAAATGTCGTTCACGGCATCGCTCATATCACCGGTGGAGGTCTGGTTGAAAATCTCGCACGAATTGTTCCTCCGAACGTTCAGGTGCAACTCAAACGAGGCTCGTGGCGCGTGCCTGCTATCTTCGACTGGATTCGGAATCTCGGTTCAATTGAGCAGACTGAAATGGATCGAGTTTTTAACATGGGCATCGGCATGGTGCTTGTTGTTGCGCCGTTTTATCTTGAAAGTATTCAAAATCAATTGTTTGATCTTGGACTGGAAACCTGGAATATCGGTACCGTGACCGCCTCCGGGCCCAAGGAACAACGCGTGACTTTGACCGATGAATAAAGCCTGCTTTGGCTTGCTATGAATTGCGCTGAGAACTGTTTGTGGCACTATGGAACTTGATCTTCCATCATCGCCGATTCTCGTAAGGCTCTTTGCAGAATCGCCGCTGCTGTGCAGTGTACCGCTGGTCTGTACGATCCTGCTTTCTCTGTGGTATGCGTGGTCGAGCAGTCAGTGGAAGCCGATTTTTATTGCAGTCGCTGGACTCCTTGCAACGGCATTCATCGTGACGGTTACCACGATAAATGTTTCTCCCGGCGAGCATGCTGCTCAGATTGCTCAGGATCTCGCTCGCTTCGCAGAGACTGCAGACGTCGTTCGACTCGACAAACTTTTTGCCCCAGATGCCAGGCTCCATTACGGCAGCCTTGAATCTGCCAGCGATGATATTCAAAGCATCCTTCGCAACTCGCAATGGCTCGAACAGATACATCAAATAGAGGCAAATACCATCGTCTCTCTCGACTTTGCAACGGTCGACAGAGAATGTGGCATTGTGATCCTTGGTTGCCGCACGACCGTGGATTCAAACTCGCAAATGATTCCCACCCGATGGTGGATTCGCGTCCGTCTTACTCCTGAGAACTCATGGCTCATTGATCGCATCGTATGGACAGAACTTTTCCTGCATCCACCGGTACGAGGAGTCATTTCTCATAGACCCTAAAATTGATTTCCCAAAACCAATACCGTCGAACTGTGAACGGCGGGTGATTATTTTTTTGCGGGCACAACATTCGATTTCAACAGAGCCTGCGGAAGATGAATTTCTGGCTGTGACTGAAGAATCTTTGCTGCGCTCGGGGAGAGCCTGACAAGCCCTCGCAGAAATACATTTCCTTCGTGCGACACGATCGCCTTTGCGGAACGATCTGACAATCCAATCACGCTATTGAGAATGAGTGTTCCTCGATGCTTTGCCAGCGACTCGGCCTGTAGGTCTGAAATCCTGAGAAGCCCGTCGAGTGAGAGGTCTCCCTGAAACTTAGAAATCTCATCGACAGATTCATCCGACATTTCTGTCATTCCGTAGAGAGAAAGCCTCCCACGATGCTTCGACAACGCTGCTGCTTGTTGGGGTGAAATAGTGCGCAGACCATTTAAATCGAGCGGCGACTGATGTTGAGCAAAGCTCTGCGCCTGCGCATCGGACAACGTGCGAAGTCCATCGAGCCCTAGACCGCCCGAATGCTTTGCAAGGGCAGCAATGAGTTCGTCGCTGCAGGAATGAAGTCCATCGAGATCCAAATAACCGCCACCGTGTGACGCGAGACATTCTGCCTGATGCAGAGAAAGTGAGGTAATCCCATTGAGCGACAACACTGCGTCGCGGTGAACACATATGCCTGCCGCAATGTTGTCATCGAGACTCGTGAGACCATCGAGACCGAGATCTCCTTGATGCGTGGCGAGTGCTTGGGCAGAAAAAGCCGATAGAGAATTTAAAGCATTCAAAAACAAGGCGCCATCGTGTGTGCTGAGCACTGCGGCAGTTTCGGTGGAAAGGCTTCTTAATCGATTGAGGGAAAGCCGCTCTCCTTTGAACTCCGCAATCAGCGATGCTGCTTGCTCTACGGAAAGTTCCTCAATTTCGTCTGGGCTCTGGGCACTGACGCACAACGAGATGAACATGCTCCCAACGTACAGCAATCCTGTATAGGCAACTCGCACGCTGCTCTCCTCTTTTCGATCCCGTTTTCCCGTTCATCAATCGGCCACATTCAGCGACTATTTTGAAGGAGCAACTTCTTGATTTTGAGCCGCTAGATATTCAAGCAGATCGATAAATTCCGAAGGTGCAACCGTGGTGGCCGCTCCCTCAGGCATACTACTCTGCTTCTGAATGATTCGTTGTTCGATATCACTTTTTGCAATTTTTCGTGGAGCCTTTCCGTCAAAGATTTCAACTTCTGTATCTGTTTCAGCGACGACCAGACCCGACACAGGCAAACCCTCTGTGGTAACAATCAGTGTGGAGCGATATTTTTCTGCAACTTCTGCGTTTGGATCGATGACGGATTGGACAATTTTCATCCGGTTCATGCGTTTTGCGACACCAGCCAAATTCGGTCCAAATTCACGGCCGTCACCGTTGCCTACTTTATGACATGCGGTGCAATTGCGAGTAAAGATTTCCCGACCTCGATTTACGTCACCGGTGAGCTCCGCCAGACTTGTCATCGCTTTGTTGCGTTCCTCCTCCGGCTTTGGTTGCTGCGAAAGAAGTGCCTGCAGGTGAGGCAAAGCAGCAGCTCCGGCCTGCGAAGCCGAGAGCACCTGTGTGACAATCGATGTCGCGCGATCTCCGGCCTCGGGAATTTTTCCGGCAATAAAATCCCCCCTCCAAATCTGTTCATTCGCACCCAAAGCATTGGCAATCGTGTAATCGACCCAATAATCGGCAGGCGATCCGGTCATCGAAAGAAGTGATCGCATTGCCTCGGCCGTCTCGAAGAAGCTTAGACCGCGTGCTGCTTCAGTTCGTACTCGGGGATGCGAATCCTTGGCTGCTGTCACAAGCAACGAGAGAACGCCATCAATTTCTTCGCGTTCATCGACCATGATCCGAACGGCCGCAGCCCGTGCTTCTGGTGCCTTGCTCATCGAGGCAACTCGCCGCAGAAGCGGTTGGTCAATCCGGTGATGCGACTGCTGTATCCAAAGCGCCTCGCAGCAGAGACGATCGTAATCTGGCCCTGTTGTTTCCAAACTCGCAAGCCATGTTGTTATCGCTGCGATGACCTCGTCGGTCGGTCTATCTCGAAGCTCACGTCGCGCCCGATACCGCGTACGCCACTCATACTCAAGCATCTGAGAGAGCAATTCAGAGACCGATTTTTTGTGCTGAGTCACACTTGCAACGAGCGGTCTCTCGGAACAGACCAATCGGTATACTCGACCGCGAACGTGATCCCGGTTGGGATCGCGTTGACTATATTGCATGTGGCCCACCAGTGCGTTGGCCCAGTCACCCATCCAGAGCGCGCCGTCCGGTCCTATTTGAGGATCGGCAGGTCGAAAATGTTTGTCACTGGATCTGAGGAGATCGTCCGGAGATCCGTCTGCGTTTTTTATTCGTGCTCCGGAGTAGCCTCCTCCGTCATCCTTGAGACTGAACCGAGGCAATCCATTCATATTGATCACGCAGGCATAGGTAAACTGTTCCTGAACGTCATCTGGAAAATGGCGACTCACTAAAAACTCACTCCCAAGCGCAGGCCGCATCCCTTCATTGTTAAACACAAAGTTGAGACCGGTTCGACCTCCAAACTGTTTTCCCGACAAAGGCGTGTCCCAAGCATGGTTGGCCGTGGTGCCATCCCCGACGATTCCCTGCCCCCACTGATTAAACACATAGCACCACATGTTGTACTGTCCCGGAAGAGCAAACTGACGGATCCGCATGGAACGTGGATCCATGACATAGGCACCTCCTGCTCCTCGACTGCGATGCGGTCCCCATGGCGTTTCGAGCGTTGTGCTTGTGGCGATTCCCTCAAGCATGTGCAGCTTTCCACCATGGTTCCATTCAAATGCACCACAGGTGTGATGGGTGTCGTCCGATGCCCAGCCATCGAGCAAGTGAACGATAAGGTCCGCTTTATCGTCACCGTCGGTGTCTTTCAAAAAGAGCAGTCGTGGTTGATCCACCACGAGAACTCCACCATTAAAAAATTCAAAACCCGTTGGACAATGGAGCTTGTCATAAAAAACGGTACTCGAATCACAGACTCCATCACCGTCGGAATCGGTTAAAATGACAAGTTTGTCATTCGGCCGAGAATCTCCCGGCTTCCACTGCGGATACGTTGGCATACACGCAAGCCAGAGTCGACCACGGTTGTCAAAATTCAACTGCACCGGCTTTGCAATATCTGGGAAGCGAGTTTCGTCGGCGAATAATCGCAGCTCGAATCCCTTCGGAAGCGTCGTTGCCGCGATCAATTCAGCCGGTGGCAGATATCGCAGCGTATCGGCTTCTGAATACTTCTGCCTCGGTTCTCCAAAACGAGTTTGGGGTTCGAACAGATCACCGGTTGCAGAATCGTCCGGCGTCTCATTCACCTTTTTTCCCTGCGCAAGATCCCATATACCACGATCGCGCACCGCTGCCATCTTTCGAATTTTTGCGTACTCGCGAGGAAACGTTTCGGTATCCCACGTGCGTCGGCCACCATAGACATACCAACCGTTGAGCATCCGATAATCCTGCAAATGAACCCACGATTTATCGTTGACCCAGCTGCGAAGAAGTTCGTAATGAGGGCTTCCAAAACTCGCTGGAGATGCTGATCTAAAAACTTCATGGTCAATCATGCGAGCAATTTCCCGGTCTCCAGCGTCACTCAAATGACAACCGTTGATCGTCCATTGCATACCCGGCTTTTCCGAAAAGAGAATCTGTGACGCATCAAAAATATTGACAAAGGCCAGATTGCGTTTCGTCGCGACCGCTGCCACAGCATCTGAATAAAGTTTTAAATATTCATTTTCTCTGACGCCATCCGGCAAAAGTCGATCGGCAGTCGACTCAAATGCGATTGGAGACACGAGGATAAATCGCGGAGCACTGCCCACATCATCGCGGGGGTATCCCTTGGCAATTGCGTCAAGGTATTGCTCATACTTCTGCCGAAATGCATCGATGCCATCGGGCCCGGCATAGGATTCGTTTGAGCCAAAAAAGCAGATGTAGGTATCTGCACCGAACGCCAGAAGTGGGTCGTCAATAGCTGTGTAATCGGCCGATCGTTGCTGCACACCAACTTCTTCTGCAGGTCTGGCAAAATTGCGGACAACAAGTTCTTTATCAGGAAATCGTGTATGCAGGCCAGTTTCAAAATGTCCGAAAAGATTCATCCGTTCGGCAAGTGAATTACCGAGAAAAGCAATCCTTTCTCCCTTGAGAAATTCAATTGGGAGTTTGCTCGGTGGCAGGTCAGACCGCTTCGGCCTGGGCTCACGAGGCAAAATTTGAAGAATGAAATCTTTTGAGGACGCATCCGCCGCGTTCACGTCTGAATAATAAGTACTCAAAACAGAAGCCAGAGCCGTCACGAAGATCGCACAGAACTTGGTTACGAACGAGAAAGGGTGGCGGTGCACAAGACGAGTCCTTCATAGATGGGAACGACGTTGAGAGACCATACATCATACCATGCCGTCACCATGTTCAAGGTTTGAGGCAAGCATCAAAAAAAAGAGACATTTTTTCGAGTGCCTCAGACGGTAGGGAATGCCCCTGACGATGATTAAAAAAACCGATCCGAGCTTTATTTTTATTCAGACGAGAAACTGCAATCGCGGATTCAACGTACGGCCATGATCGATCTCCATCGGCGGCGCCCGCTCCTGATTCACCGGCGACAACGAGTATGCCTCTCGGTGCAATCATTGCCAGAAGCTCATGATGGTTTAGGAGAAATTGCGGTTCTTTCACCGCACTGCCGAGGTACCAGGGATCAGACCAATTCGTAAACGTCAGACCGATTCCTCCTTCACTGGCAACTGCGGCCTTCACCCTCGGGTCGAACGCGGATAAATAGAGCGTCTCCTTCGCCCCAAGAGAGTGTCCAACAGCGCCAATATTTTCTGAATCAACCCCGGCTATCGCAGAAATCACATCGACAGCTCGCATGGCATCATAAAGCATTTTATGCATGCCAATGGCCCCGGGATGTCTCTTATGAAAATCGGCGACGGGTTGTTTCACATCCAGAACGTGCTCTGGAGACATACTCCAAAGAAAACATCGCGGACAGATAACCACATATCCTCGCTTGGCAAAAAAGAGCCCTAGCTGATCGTTTGGATTTCCATTGAATCCCGCTACTTCCTCAATACTTGTTCGATTCGTTGCGTGAAATACGACAAGCGCTGGATGTCGCAGAAGGGGCTCACGGGTCTTTGAGTGCGCAGGCCAAAGAAGATATGCCTCCACTGTTTCTCCCGGTTCGCTCTCGTAGCGAATCAACTCCCTGCTGCAGCCATCAATTATATCGGAGGAAACTACAGAATATGTATGTGGCGGCGGATTAACATTGATCGGTCCAAGAAAATCCCGCCACTGACTTTCGATCCACGATCGTTCGGTGAGCCAGTGCTGCCAGGATGTAATCTGGTCGCCGCTGCGATCGAGTAGCAGTGGACGCAACGCCTCCGTCGATGGTTGAACGCCTTTTGGCGGATTTTGGAATGTGGCAAACCACTGCTCCTCAACTGCTGCAGCCTTCGGCAGTGCACAACACAAAGAAATAATGACGACCGCTACCGACTTGCATGTCGACAGACAACCGCATGCAGACGCGATTTTTCCAAGGCTCAAATAAAGTTTCACTCGAGCGATTCTCCGCTCCTTATCTCGTCGCTGCATTCTCTTTGGAACGAATTTCTGATGGTTCAGTGCGAGAGGGGCCAGCACGCTGTATTGCTTCAAGGACCTGCGACTCGCTGAGAAGATCCCGCAGAATAATTGGTTTATCAAAACGGTTGGCAGGAAAGATCGCAAGAACTGGTATTGATTTACTCGATAGACTTTCCAGCATGCTCTTGATCTCGGCCGACTCCTCGGTCCAATCTGCCAAAAGAGGAACGACCCTATTTTCCTCGATGAGAGCCTTGACTCGCTGGGTCTCAATGGCTGTAGCGAGATTAAGTTTGCAGGTCAGGCACCAATCCGCTGAAAAATCGACCATCACTGTCGTACCCGCTTGTTTTAATTCCGTGAGGCGACTTCGTGAAAAAGGTTCCCACTGAAGAATCGACTCAACGGGTCCTAAAAACGTAAACGATGCCATGCTCATTGCCACGGCCACCGTCACTCCTTGCAGCCATGTGCGGAGCGTGGGATTCGAACCTGTATGTTTTGAAACGCGTCCGACCCACCAGCATGCCGCCCAGATGCCGATGAGCATTCCAAATGTTGAAACGACGTAATCCTTGTCGAGAAACGTAAAGAGAAACACAACCGTTGTCAGCATCACAAATCCGAGAATTTCCTTGAGCGTCTCCATCCATGCTCCAGGCTTGGGCAAGAGACGGGCCAGACCCGGCATCATTCCCACCAGCAGATAGGGTAACGACATTCCTGTGGCGATCGCTCCAAAGACTGCATACGTCACAACGGTCGGCTGAGAAAGCGTAAAACCAAAAACCGGACCGAGAAATGGTCCGCTGCAGGGCGTGGCCAGAACGGTGCTGAGCACACCTTTGAGAAATGATCCCAAAGGGCCCTCGCGAGTTTGAATTTTTCCAGCACTTTCGCCAATAAATCCAGGGACAGGTATTTCCCAAACGCCAAGAAATGAAAGTGCCATCGCAAATACAATTCCACTCATCGCAACATTAAACCGAGTGCTGGTGAACTGCTCTCCCCAAGCAAGATTCTGACTTCCAATTCCAATGTTGGCCGCTACGCTCGCCGTAGCCAACAACATGAAAACTGCAAACAAACCCGCGACATACCACAGATTCATCTCAATGACATGACGGCGATCCTGACCGGCCTGTTGAGCAAACGACATCAACTTGAGACCAAGCACCGGCAACACGCAGGGCATCAGATTTAAAATCAGCCCCCCGGCAAGTCCCATGAAGAGCACTGTCACCAGCGAGAGGCTTTTCGGCGCAGCGGGTGTTCTTCCGTCAGAAGATTCAGCGATTGTCGTCAACTGATCTGAAGCACCCTTTTGTTCCGGAATGACTGCAACGGGATTGATCGCTGCCTCAGCATATTTCGCATCAGAAATCCCAATGGTCGTCTTATCTTGAACGCCAATGCCGAACGCCACATCGATTCGAATGCCCCAAGGTTGATCGCACGACTGTGCGGTGCATGTTTGAAATCCAATCAACAACTGCAGCGTTCTTTTCTGGTCCAAAGAAACCATCGACTCAGTGGCTATTCGTAACGTGATCGGACCATCCACAGCAGTCGACTGTTTTCCATCAACAAAAAGCCCCTCAGAGGGATTGGCCGAAGATCGAACCGATGTCACCGTGAGGGCGTCGCTGGCTGAAAGTGAAAGAATGGTTGGCTTGCCCTCTCCGATAGCACTGCGATCGGTGTCGGCAACACCGTAGAGATGGTGTCCCTCGTCGGGAACAAGGTTAACAACAAGTTCGCCAATCGTCGATGCACCGTCGCTCTCGGCAAGCACAACATTAACCTGCAACCGGCCTCGCTGCGGACGATACGAAGCTCTTGCCGTTTCGATCTTTTTTGCGTCGTGTGCCGGTTTGTTTGTCGCCGAAGAACTTTCATCCACTTGCTGCGTGCTAAAAGAGACCGTGGCAGGCGGCATGCATGAGGAGTCTCGACACGCCTGAAAACTTACCGTGCCGGCAATACTTCCCGAAGTGCGATCGGGGTTTTGTCTCAGGGGAACGCTCCATCGCACCGTTCCTGAATGTTCCTCGAGAATCAAGCCCTTCCAACTTGGAATGTCGTCGACTGTGTGGGCGTGCGCAGGAGTCTCAGGCGCGAAATCACCATCGGGAAGAAATGGGCTCGACGGATCGACTACGATTCGAGTTGGCTTGGGACCCCCAGACTTTTGAGTGAGTGAATAGATATGAACGCCGCTCTCGACGGATGCGGTTACAACCAGGTGGTCTTTTCCAGTTGTCGCATTTTTTTCAACTGCCGCACTCACGCGGACAGGCCCCCCTTTGAGTCCTGAGGCTGTCGAAATCCCGAGAAGATCATCCAGCGGATCAGAAGACGAAGTGCTCGCCTCAGGTTCTGCGGCAGTGACGGGTGTTTGACATACGCCAATCAGACCAATAACAAGACACACCATGAAGCATGTCGTCTTTGAAAAACTTTGCATAAAGATGATTTTGCGCCGTAACATTTGGATCGTCACTCTATTGAGTTCCTTGCACTGGACTCATTTATTTGTTCTCTGAGTCAAAGTCTAGAAAACAGAGTTTCTAAAGGTCAAACCGAAGCAATTGAGACTTTTTGTTTTCCACAAATACACTCTGACCATGAACCTCGCGTTGAACCTATTCTGACGATTGATTCGCAATAAAGTCTTACTGACTGCGACTGAGTACCTCGATCGCTGAAGGAAGTCGTGAGATACTCTTTTGGATTCGTGACAGTACGAATGCCCAGTTTGGAAAAAGTCGATTTTCATCGAGCGTCCAGCGAAACCAGTGATCCAATCCAAGCATGACACCGCTTGAGTCATAGAGACAGACAAGCGACCTTTCCCGGGAGGTGAGCGGCCTTCTCGACGCATAGGCCTCGAGCATAACAGACCACGCCTCGGGCGACTCGTCGTTGGTTGCTCCAATCCAACTACCAAACAGGCGGGCGATATCTGCAGCCACGGTGTCGATGCCGGCAGCATGATGATCGATAATTCCGTAGACGACATCTTCTTGAAAGAGCATGTGATCGCTCCAGATATCGCGCCACACTGCCTGAGGAGAACTCCATAATTCAACTCCTTTGAGCAAAACAAACCGATTGATCTCGCTTCTTGTGCAAGACCTCAGAATCGTAGCGGCATCGTGGGCAAGCGACGCAATCGCCTGTTGTTCTGAATTTGCATGAACGGCAAATCGGTCCCATCGGTCCGAGTCTGCGAATAACTTTTGAATCTGATTTTGTCTTCGAACGATCCCCAAAGATCCATCGCTGCCTGGAAAAGGTTTTGAGTACAAAGCCGCACTGAGATGAAAACTCGCAAGCGATTCTGCACCGGCTACACACTGAGCGTGGGAGGGAGATGCAACTGCAGTGCCTTGCATCCATTCACAAAGTTCCCAGAGCGTGCCACGCGAATCCCGCACGAACGATCTGCCGTCAAGTGTCTTTATCGGTTGAGGAACAAGTCGTTTGTGATGAAGACCTATTGTTAGAAGCAATTCGTGAAGCCATACAACTCGCTCGGGCGTGCTGCCACTGGAAAAACTCTTAAGTGCGAAACATGGTTGGTCAGCAGATTCCAAATCATCCGACTGAGAGATACCGTTTTTGGAGGTTGACGGTCTTACGCATATCCGCACCACGGTGCTGCCACTTTGCCCAGCATTCATTTCCGTGACGTGCAGCACTTCATGTGGCAAAAACCACTGCGAAAGGACCTCCTTCGAGAGAGAGAGACTCCCCTTTTCAGGAAAAACAGCCATCGTAGAAAGACATCCCAAAAAAGCGGTGTTCCGACGCTCGTTCTTTCAATAGATTCCCCGCACAACCCGCATGTTCGGGTCAACTGGGATCTCCAATCAACACCACGTTTGTCAAAAGAGAATCAAAGTGGTGACGTCGATCTCGCGATGGTACCCTTTTCTGATCAGGGTTCATACGTTCTTTCTGTTGCTCATGGTCGTTTTGAAGTCGCAGAAAAAACATTGATTACCAAACCCCTTTCCACCACAACTCTGTTGACTTTATTTTCTAAAAACCCGACAGGGCATACACTCTCTTGGGCCTGTTTCCTATTTCGTATCTTTCCTCACTGGATTGCTGAACCAATGCACTTCTTGAAACGTCTCTTTCGTTGCAATCGCTGCTTTCTATGCATGCTCTTCTTGCAAACCTCTTCAGGAATTCTTCTTGGAACAGATGCCCGACAGACCGCCGCCGCAGAAGTACAAGGATCTGAAGCGACTGGGGAGCCTGACTCTGAAAATTCGACTGACCCAGCCGTGAAGGCTGACTCCACACCTCCCGCGGCGCAGCAAGGGGGGCAATCAGGAGCCAGTGCGACTGCTTCTTCGAGACCTGACAAGCCAACTTTTGATGTTGTTTTAAAAGATGCACAGCGTCTCGGCGGACTCATTCCGCTGTATCGCAAGGATGAAAAACTGTTTGCTGATCTCGGTCCCGGTCAACTCGGACGAGATTTCTTCGTTCTTATTTCCATTGCCCGTGGGATCGGCGATCGATCAATTCTTGGCGGCATGAGCTGGGGCGACGGAGACGATTGGGTCTGGCAGTTTCGGCAGGTCGGTGACAATGTTCAAGTCGTGCGACGAAATGTGAGATTCTTCGCCGACAAGGGAAGCCCCGAAGAAAAAGCTGTCGATTTTGCTTACACGGATAGCGTTTTATTTAGTCTTCCGATTCTCACCAAAGGCCCCTCTGGCGGCCTGATCGTTGAATTGACGGGCATCTTTTTTAGCGATCTTCCCCAGATTTCAAATCAACTGGCTGGATTCTCATTTGCCGCCAATCGTTCGAGCTGGGCAAGCATTAAAGGCTTTGCCGACAACGTCGAAATTGAAGTTGCGGCCACGTACGGTTCTGCCGGAACCACCACCATCGACACCGTTCCTGACAGTCGAGGCGTGACGATCAACGTTCATTATTCAATCAGTTTGCTTCCTCAAAACTCATACCGTCCCCGTCTCGCTGATGATCGAGTCGGCTATTTTGTGACCGCGCTCAAGGATTTTTCACAAAAAGTCGACGAAGATCGGTTCGTGCGATACGTCAACCGATGGAATCTCGAAAAAGCAGACGGCTCGGCGCCTCTCTCGCCCCCGCGAAAACCGATTGTTTTTTGGATTGAGAAAACTGTTCCATTCAAATACCGTCAACCAATCCGGGAAGGAATTGAAAGCTGGAATTCTGCGTTTGAAAAAGCAGGATTTTCAACCGCAATCGAAGTGCGTCAACAACCCGATCAGACCGATTGGGATCCCGAAGACATCAACTACAATACCTTTCGTTGGATCACAGCCGGCGCCGGATTTGCGATGGGTCCATCGCGAGTGAATCCTCGTACCGGTCAAATTCTCGATGCGGACATCATCTTTGACGCAGACTTTCTCCAATTTTGGAGAACGGAGTACGAAACATTCACTCCCCAGGCGGTTGTCGCTCTCACTGGCGGTGATCCTGCCAGAGCAACTGACTCTCATGGTGTCTTCGAATTTTCGACGGGCTCCCGCGCATGCAATCACTGCTCACTGGTACATGGTCATGCTCGCGAAACCGCGCTTGCTGTTACCTCCATTGCCGCAATGGGTGACGGCCCTTTATCAGAAGTGCAAAAAGAAAAACTCGTTGCACAGGGCCTGAAGCTTGTGACCATGCACGAAGTAGGACACACACTCGGTCTGCGGCACAATTTTAAGGGGAGCACAATGCTTTCACTCGCAGATGTAAATGACGTCAATAAGGCCTCCCAAAATGGGGCATCCATGAGTGTGATGGATTATATGCCAGCCAATATTATGCCCAAAGGAAAGACTCAGGGCGACTACTACACCGCGAAGCTTGGTCCCTATGACTACTGGGCCATCGAATATGGTTATCGCCAGATTCCGGCAGCCTCGCCGGAATCCGAACGCGTAGAACTCGACAAGATCGCTTCGCGAAGTGGCGAACCGATGCTGGCTTATGCAACTGATGAAGACACGGTGGCCGGTGCTCCCGATCCACTTTCCAATCGATTTGATCTTGGAAACGATCCTCTTGAATTCGCCCGCACTCGAGCGGAACTCGTCGAGCAACTGATGCCCTTGATTGTTGAAAGAATGGTATCCAAGGAGACCGGGTACGAGCGAGTCAGGCAGGCATTTGGTGTTCTTCTTTCCGCCTATGGTCAGTCGATGTACACCGCATCAAGGCTCGTTGGAGGGCTCTACACCACTCGCGCTCACAAAGCAGACGCCAACGCACAGGCACCTTTTCGCGTCGTAGAACCGCAGCGGCAACGAGACACGCTGACTCTGCTTGAAATGCAGATGTTCAGCGAAAAGCCGTTTCTTTTTTCGCCTGAACTCTACAACCAGCTTGCTGCCACGAAATGGCTGCACTGGGGCATGCCATCGATCAACCGCGATGACTATCCTGTACATGAAGTGATTCTCTCTTGGCAGGATCGCGTTTTATCTCGCCTGCTCGATCCATTAACCCTTGAACGCATTCGGGACAACGAATTGAAGGTGCCTGCCGATCAAGATGCTTTCACAAGCGCAGAACTACTTGATCGACTCACCAAATCTGTTCTCTCAGAACTCGAGACCGTACAGCCCGGCGAGTACACCGTGAGAAAGCCAGCCGTCAGTAGTCTGCGACGAAATCTTCAACGAAAATATGTCGCTCGTCTCGGTTCACTCGCCATGGGTTCCACTGCGGCGCCGGCCGATTGCCAGTCGATTGCGTCCGTACAGTTGCGAAATGTCAACGCTCGGATTGCTGTTCTTCTGGCAAATGAGCAGGTGAAACTTGATGATTATTCCCGCGCTCATCTCCTTGAGACACAGGGACGGATTCAAAAAGTTATCGATGCGAGCCTCGAGCTTCCGCGTCTCTAAGCCTCAATGAGCGTAATGAAGGAACTGCTATGCGTTTGGTGGTTGCTGTCCTAGAGCCTTATCAGCTTGATTCCGTGCGACAGGCCTTGGCGGAAGTTCACGTAACGCGGTTGTCGATTGCTGATGCTCACGGTTACGGAATATGCCACCAGTCCATGCTCTCTCAACAGGTTGTCATTGAGGTGGCCGTCAACGATGATTTTGTTGACCGAACGCTGAGCACCATTCGTGCGGCTCTTGTGACAGAACACTCGCTCGGTTCTGATCGCCTCTACACACTTCCCATGACAGACGCAGTGCAAATCTATCGCGAGGTGCGGGGGCCCGAAGCCATTTAAAAAGTCGGTCCTCACGATTCTCACTCGGAATTATGAAATTTTTTGCCTCCTGAAGTTTCTTTAAACTTTTACACCTTGGATACCTCTTGTGAACGATTCTCGTGTTCAGATTCTTCTTGTGTCGCCGGATCTCTTGGCTATTAGTCGCCTGTCTGGACTTGCGAAAGAAGCAAATGTGCATATCGAGACACTTCGATCGCTCGATGCCCTTCCCGAAGGAAAACAGTTCAACCTTGTGCTGCTCGATATCGGTTCGCTTTCCGGAGACCCCGCCACACTGCTTTGCAGTGCGCGTGACCTTGTCGCGATTCGCGGTGGCCCACCAATTGTCACATTTGGACCCCATGTGGCAAAAGATCGATTCGCTGATGCGATCGCCGCGGGTGCAGCGGCGGCACTCAGCAGGGGAGAAGTGCTTGGAGGACTCACCGAAATCGTGCGTCGCTATGCAACAAGCTAAAAAAATCTAGGCACATGAGAACGATGAGACTAAGCAGAAGTCGCTGAGGAAGCTTCTTCAAGGACCACCTCGTCAAGCTCAGTGCCGTCGACATCACGCCGCAGCAGAAGGTAGAAAGCCGTCACAACCGCCCAGAAGTATCCAACACCGAACGATTGAAGAATCCCGTCGATGCACTGCCGCCAAAAGAGGAGCAGGTCCATTCCGAGGCTGCCTTTTGTCGATTCAAGATTTGTCAGTATTTCCACGGTGCGATCGTGTCCCATTCCCCAGCTCGCTGCCCACATTGCAAGTGATGTGGTTACGTCACCAAAAAGTGCCACAGCGACCAACGCGGGCAAGGCAACAACCAGTGCTACTGTGCCATAGAAAAAAAGATGCAAAGGACGTTGATACAGATACGAAAAAGAACTTGAAATCGCTTGGAAACTATCTCCACGTTCCACTGCAACCGTGGCTACCATCAGCGGCCAACCCACGATAACGCCAATCGCGAGAATCGAGAGCACCAGTGAACCTGCCAGAACCACCGGCCACAAAATTCCGACAAGCATCAGGCCGATATCTGTTCTCATCGCCAATCCTAAGAGAGCACCTGGAATGGAGAGGGCAAACATGCCGAGCAGAACAAAAATGACGGAATTAAACGATGACATCCAAAAACCCATACCGAATCCGAGTGAACCAAACAGGCCCGGGGATTCCTCGCCCGCGAGTTGAAGCGACACCGCTCTGGTAATCGCTGTTCCAAAAATAGACCAGACCAGTACCACCCAGCCAATTCTAGCGAAAGCCGAAGCCATTTCTCTTGTTGTGGCAGTCGGTGAAAATGGGATCGATACCAAACGCACTCCATCAGAAAGAAATCCTGGGAGTTTCATTCCGAGAGCAGCGACCCCGGGCATCGCTCGTTGCGATGGACGAAGTCCAAAAACTCCAGCATCCGGTACCGAATCCCCAGCAATCACAATCAAGGCTGGATTATGTCCGGCAAGACCAATCCTGTCAGCCAACGACAATCCTGCCCAAGTTCCAAGTGTGCCAAGCGAAGCCAAAAGAATAATAGTTGGGGAAAATGAACGTCCTGCAGCACGGAAGATAATCCACCACGAAAACGCATCACTCCAACGAACGTCGGTCACAGTCTGACTCGAAGCGGATGACATAAACGATTCTCCGTGGCCTACTTCTTTGTCTTTTTCCAATGATCACCACACGCACTTATTCCTGTTGTGATCTTTTGAGCGCGGAGTATACGGTCCCCATGGCAGCTTCGCGAGTCCTCCCACAAAAACGCGATGCTATTCTTCAACCGAATCTGCGTCTTGAGATTGAAAATCGGCCTCTTCCTCGTCGTCTTGAGATCGTGGCAGTGACGGCACGCTGTACGACTCCGTGAGCCAGCGGCCGAGATCAATGAGACGACAACGCTGACAGCAAAACGGAAGCCACTGCTGTAAATCAGGGGCTTGGGTGCAACTCTTTTGACATGTCGGGCATGTTGCCATCTCCACGCCCTTCCTTCATGAAGTTGCTTGAGGACTGCTCGGGGTCGTTGGCGCGGAACCACCGGAATCTTTTTTGGAGGAGCTTGAGTCGCCGCTCGAGGCTGGCTTATCCGCATCGGCACTTTTTTGATAGGAATCGCTGCGATAGTCTGTTTTGTAGAACCCCGATCCCTTGAACATAATTGCGCCGCCAGCACCAATTAATCGTCGCAGCTTTCTTTTACCGCACTTCGGGCACGTCCGCTTTACTCCATCACTCATCGCTTGGAATAGTTCGAAGCTGTGATTGCATGCATCACACAGGTAGTCGTATGTAGGCATATGTTTATGGCTCCTTGGCAACAATCACTTGCGCGGGCCGCACGACTCGGTCATGAAGCATGAATCCGCGACTGGCTACTGCGAGAATCGCTCCCGGCTGACTTCCGGGAACTTCCTGCTGTAAAATTGCATCGTGCATACTGGGATCAAACTGTTTTCCATCCGTCTGAATTGGCGAACATCCGTGGCTGGCCAATACTTTTAACACTTGCTGCGATGTCATTTCAAAACCAGACACAAGACTTTCGACATCGGCTACTTTTTTAGAGGCCTCGATCGCCCGCGAGACACTATCCAAAATAGGAAGAATGTCCCGCAAAAGATCAATCTCCCGATAGCGAAAGTTTTCTTCAATCTCGCGGCGAGATCGCTTGCGAAAATTCTCAAGTTCTGCCTGTGTGCGCAAGAGCTTGTCTTCCAGTTCCGCAATTCTGATTTGATCTGGAGATGGTTCCTCACAAGGAGATTCAACCTCATCGAATGAATCTGGTTTGTGAATCTGTGGATCAGACATCATTCTTTCTCCTCAGCGCTCTGATGACTCGTAAAGTACTCTTTCATTTTTACAAAGAAGCTTTTATGGGCCGGGCTCACAAGGGCATGTTCCTCTTCGGCGAGATCTCGCAGGAGTTGCTCTGCTCGCGGCGAGAGTTTGCGTGGAATCTCAACATGTACTTGCACGAGTAAATCGCCAATGCCACGCCCTCGAACTTCCGGCATTCCGAATCCTCGAAGCCGAAGAACATCGCCTGGCTGCGTACCCCGAGGCATCTCGACGGCATGGGTGCCATCAAGAATCGGAACTTCGACGATCGCTCCCAAGGCGGCCTGAGAGATGGTAATGGGTACTTGGCAGGAGAGATCTCGACCACTTCGCGTGAGAAATGGATGTTCTTCGACGCCAATGACACAGTAACAATCTCCGGGCGTTCCGCCGTTGCCACCAGGTTCACCTTCGCCGGCGAGTCGCACCTGCACGTCGCGATCAACGCCTGCAGGAATTGTCACACGCTTTTCCACGCGTTCGAGTTTGACACCATCGCCACTACATGCCGAACACTTGTCGCGCACAATCTTTCCTGTGCCGCTGCAGGCTGGACAGGTGGCCTGAAGTCGAAATGGACCCGCAGATTGAATTACCTGACCGCGACCCTCGCAGTAATCGCATCGCTGTGGCTTGGTTCCTTTACGCGCTCCCGTGCCATTGCACTCACCGCAAGCCTCATGCCGAGTGAACTCAATCGATTTCACGACACCGCGGGCGGCTTCTAAAAGCGTGAGTGAAATCGTGCAAAAAACGTCCCGTCCCTTGCGTCCTCGAGCAGTTCGATTCTGAGCATTCCCAAAGGCATCTCCAAAAATGCTGCCTCCAAAAATGCCTCCGAAGGCCTCAAAGATATCGGAGACATTTCCAAAATCGTGAGCGCCTCCTCCCTGAATTCCAGCATGACCGTAACGGTCATAACGCGTTCGGAGAGCCTTATCCGAAAGCACTTCAAAGGCTCGTGCTGCCTCCTTGAAGCGATCCGAGGCATCGGCATCACCCGGATTGCGATCGGGATGATACATCATCGCGAGCTTGCGGTAGGCATCCTTAATTTGCGCATCAACGGCGCCTCGTTCAACGCCAAGCACCTCGTAAAAGTCACGTTGCTCGGCCATACAATTTACGAACCGATTCGGTCGCCTCCGAGCACACGCTTACCGTACACCCGGCAGCTGAACCGAGTTCCTGCGACTTATCGAACGCTACCCTCGATGCGATGCTTCTTCGCGTCGTCTTTGTCAAGATTCGTTACAAGGGCTTCTGTCGTCAGAAGCAATCCAGCAATGCTTGCCGCATTGGTAAGCGCTACGCGAACTACTTTGACAGGATCGATGATCCCAGCCTTTAGCATGTCGACGTATTCGCCTCGATTGGCGTCGTAACCGATATTTACATCCTTGCGAGCCACTTCGTCAGCAACAACCGATCCATCGATTCCACAGTTTTGTGCAATCTGACGAATGGGGGCCTGCAGCGATTTGAGCACGATGTCAACACCGATTCGCTCATCTCCCTTGGCTTGCTGACGAGCTTTTTCGACAGCCTGCTGGCAGCGAAGCAAGGCCACGCCACCTCCTGGAACAATTCCTTCTTCGACTGCTGCTCGAGTGGCATGCAATGCATCTTCAACGCGAGCTTTTTTCTGTTTCATTTCAACTTCCGTGCCGGCACCAACTGAAATGATGGCCACACCACCGGTAAGTTTTGCAAGACGTTCTTGGAACTTCTCGCGATCGTATTCACTTTCAGTTGCGTCGATCTGATTGCGAATCTGTTGCACCCGAGTCTGAACGTCGGCAGGCTTTCCAGCCCCCTGAACAATGGTTGTTTCGCTCTTGTCGATTGTAATTTTCTTCGCTTTTCCAAGATGAGAAAGGTCGAGGTTTTCGAGCTTTAATCCAAGATCTTCACTCACCAAAGTGCCACCGGTCAAAGTCGCAATATCAGCAAGCATAGACTTGCGTCGATCGCCGAATCCGGGTGCTTTCGATGCACAAATATTGAGAACACCCCGCAACTTGTTCACCACAAGTGCCGTCAGAGCATCACCGTCAATATCTTCAGCAATAATCAGCAGCGGCTTTCCTGACTGCGCCACTTTTTCAAGCAACGGAAGCAATTCTCGTAAATTTGAAATCTTTTTCTCGTGAATCAAGATCAGGGCATCCTCAAGCAAACAATCCATTTCGGCGGTTCGATTGATAAAGTAAGGAGAGACGAAGCCCTTATCAAACTGCATGCCGTCAACAAATCGAACAGTTGTTTCAGTAGTCTTGCCTTCCTCAACAGTAATCACGCCATCTTTTCCAACCTTCTGGAGGGCTTTGGCCAAGAGATCACCGATCGAGCGATCGTTGTTTGCGCTGATTGCACCAACTTGAGCAACTTCTTCAGGACGCTCAACTTTCTTCGCCATTTCAAGAAGCCTGCCCACAGCGGCGGCAACGGCTTTTTCGATTCCACGGCGTACGGCTGTGGGATTCGATCCAGCGGCAACATTTCTTGATCCCTCACGAAAAATCTCTCTCGCCAGAACGGTGGCTGTTGTGGTTCCGTCGCCCGCAAGATCAGACGTCTTTGAGGCCACTTCATTCACGAGTTTGGCACCCATGTTTTCAAAGTGATCTTCAAGATCGACTTCTTTGCTCACAGTGACGCCGTCCTTGGTGACCGTTGGTCCGCCAAACGACTTGTCGATAATTACGTTTCGACCCGTAGGCCCCATCGTTACCGCCACGGCGCTTGCAAGTTTTTCGACACCCTTGAGTAGTTTGGCTCGGGCGTTGTCATCGAACAGGAGTTGCTTGGGCACGTCGAAATCTCCCTCGTCATAGGCGGCACTATGCACCGCCGGATAAAGTTGCTCAGAACAATAGAAACACTCAACAACACAAACCGACAAAATTGAATTGGACTTCTAAGGCAGTTCGAGAACGCTTGCTCTCAAACTCCGTCGTTAGCCGACTACTTTTGCCAGAATGTCGCTCTCGCGAAGAATCTTGACATCATGGCCGTCGACTTCGATATCACTTCCGGAATACTTCCCGTAGATCACTTCGTCACCAATACTCACCGAGAGGGGAGCACGATGACCGCTGTCGAGAAGTTTCCCTGGTCCCATTGCCATGACATGACCACGCTGTGGCTTTTCTTTGGCAGAATCTGGCAGGACAATTCCTCCTGCAGTGCGTTCTTCGGCTTCAACCGGCTCCACCACAATACGATCATCAAGCGGTCGAATCTTTAGATTTTTCATTTTCCAAAACTCCTCAAAAGGTTGCCCAAACTTATTTTTCAATTCTTCTGTTCAACACGTTCATTGATTTCACATGGACTCGGGGCCTACATCATGCCGCCCATGCCGCCCATACCACCCATGCCTGGCATGCCACCGCCCATACCGCCCATGCCACCACCCATGCCGCCCATGCCACCGCCACCCATACCATGGTCGTGATGATCGCCGCCAGCACCCTCTTCCTCTTCTTTGGGCACATCGGTAATAAGCGATTCAGTCGTCAACAAAAGAGCTGCAACGCTCGCAGCGTTTTGAAGCGCTGTTCGCACCACTTTGGCTGGATCAATAACGCCCGCAATTACAAGATCACAGTACTCCTCTTTGTCGGCGTCGTATCCGTCGTTCTTTCCCTTCATCTGTCGAACGCGATTGACGACAACCGGTCCATCGATACCGGCGTTGGCGGCAATTGCCTCAAGTGGATATCGCAAAGCATTTTTAACGATCAATGCTCCGAGTTTTTCATCGCCTGAAACTTCAAGTTTTTCAATCACTTTCTCGCTTCGCAGAAGAGCGACGCCTCCGCCTGGAACAATGCCTTCGGCCAGTGCAGCCTGAGTAGCACTTCGGGCATCCTCAATGAGCGCTTTTCGCTCTTTCATTTCTGTTTCGGTCGCTGCACCAACGTTGATTTGTGCAACTCCGCCAGCAAGTTTTGCCAGACGTTCTTGCAGTTTTTCACGGTCGTACTCGCTATCAGTCGATCCAATCTCTGATCGAATTTGATCGGCACGACCGTCGATGGCTACTTTCGACCCAGCACCGCTTACAATCGTTGTATTTTCCGCATCGATGATCACTTTTTTAGCACGGCCCAAATCCGAGATTTTTACAGCATCCAGTGCGATACCGAGATCCTTAAAAATCGCCTGACCACCCGTGAGCACCGCCAAGTCGCCCATGATTGCCTTACGACGATCGCCGTAGCCAGGAGCTTTCACAGCCACCGACTGAACGATTCCTCGCAATTTATTCACCACCAATGTTGCGAGCGCTTCGCCTTCAACATCTTCGGCAATTACCACGAGGGGCTTTCCCGATTTGCTGATGGCTTCAAGCAACGGCACAAGAGCCTTCGCACTCGATATTTTTTCTTCAAAAAGAAGGATGTATGGATTTTCAAACGAGCAGCTTTGTGAATCCGCATTCGTAACAAAATGCGGGGACAAATAGCCTCTGTCAAACTGCATACCCTCAACCACATCGACGCTCGTCTCAGACTGCTTGCCTTCCTCAACGGTAATCACACCGTCTTTGCCAACCTTCAAAAAAGCTTCGCTCAGAACATTGCCGATCGTAGGATCATTGTTTCCTGCAATCGTTGCAATCTGCATCAATTCCTTTTTATTTTTCTCGTTGATAGGGGTTGCCATATCAATGATCGCTTTGCTGACGGCGTTCACTGCTTTGTGAATACCACGCGAAAGCGCCATCGGATCGGCTCCGGCAGCGATCATTTTTAGGCCCTCGCGAAAAATTGCCTCTGCGAGAACTGTCGCCGTTGTCGTACCGTCGCCAGCGACGTCATTCGTTTTGCTGGCAGCTTCCTTCACCAGCTGGGCGCCAAGATTTTCGTACGGATCTTCAAGATCAATATCCTCAGCGACAGTCACTCCGTCTTTGGTCACCTTGGGAGAACCCCAACCTTTGTCGAGCACCGCATTTCGACCACGGGGCCCAAGAGTGCTTCGCACAGCACGGGCAAGTTTTGAAACTCCAGCAAGCAACGCCTGTCGGGCGACATCGTCGAACACCATTTGTTTGGCCACAGCACACTCCTCGACAAGGAAAGGTCTTGAAAATATTCAGTCAGCTTTTTTTCCGTCTCTGTCCGAAAGATCGCGGATAAGCCCACGAAACGGACAACCGTCGAACTCAATCATCGATTCCAACTCATTGAGAACGTTGTCACCTCGAGGGAGGTCTCACGCGGTTCCAATTTTGCCACCAGATTGTTTTCACCAGCAGCATCACAGAGGCCACAGGTTCTATCAGTGCGGTGGACACAACGTGAAGAAGCCCCTCTGGCGCACGGGGAACTTCGATTTTTCCGAGAACGATTCTCCGTCGGACTGTGTTTTTGTTTTTTTGCTGGACATCCGATGTTCTGGCAAAACTTTTGCATGACTGCATTTTCGGCACGGTGCCGATCATGCGAAAACGGCAGGTGCAACCGGCGTGCCGCTCAGGAAAAAAAGTTGACTCGACTCTGTTTTTATGCTTTTAACTTCGAAGAACCTGAGGTTTTTCCGAAATCATTTCTCGTAAACTTTTTTTGTAAAACCTGCCGAACTGATCTGGAGAACGACATGAGCAGTTCCATTTTGGCAGAGCCCGTAGAATCCAAAGCTGCTCTATGGAATCCAGCTCATTGCCTCGTTCAGACTCCTGATAAATGTCGCCAGAAGATCTGCAGTGTGGTCAGCATCCTCTAGGCAGACGGTTTCAACGGCTGAATGCATATACCTGTTAGGAACGCTTACGAGCCCCGTTGCCACACCTGAGCGACAGGTTTGAAGCACATTCGCATCGGTCGGAGTGGCTCGTCCGCTGGCGGCAATTTGTACTGGAATTCCTGCCACACGACCGGCTTCGAGAAGTCGTTCTACCACACGAGGATTCATATTGGGTCCCCGATAGACCACCGGGCCACGTCCGAGCGCAATATCGCCGCTCTGTTTTTTGTCGATTGTCGGACAATCGGTAGCGTGCGTCACATCGACCGCAATCGCAACATGTGGATCGATGCCAAAAGAACTTGTCTGGGCTCCTCGCAGTCCTATCTCCTCTTGAACGGTAGAAACCACAAAAAGTCCGCACGAAAGTGGCTCTTTCGCGGCCCTGCGAAACGCTTCAAGCACCACCCAAAGCCCGATCTTGTCGTCCATCGCAGGACTCGCTGCCAAAGAACCCATCAGTGGTTGAAAGCGAAGTTCGAGCGTCACAGGATCGCCAACGCTCACAACTCTTTCGGCATCCGTTTTATCCTTTGCGCCGATATCAATCCAAAGGTCCTTCATTTTCGGAACGACTTTGCGTTCCTCGTCGGTAAGAAGGTGAATCGGTTTTCGCGACATGACTCCAGGCACAGCGCCACCGGCAGTCCAAATGGTTACACGCATACCGATCAACTGCATCGGATCCCACCCTCCGATGGGCTGTACGGAGATATATCCTTCCGCATCAATGTATTGGATGAGCAATCCAATTTGGTCACAGTGCCCAGCAAGCATGATACGCAGAGCCGCTGATGGGTTGATTGCTCCAATGACATTGCCATGGACGTCCGTCGATACGTCTTGAGTAATGCCTGCGAGTCTTTGTCGAACCACTTCTTGGATTGGTTGCTCGTAGCCTGAGGGACTTGGTGTTTCAAGAAGCTTGATCAAAAAATCGCGATCTGATATTTCCATGACGCTCTACACTCCAAAAGTTCTGAGGTGGCTTCCCTCCGAATTCGTAACTGCGAAGCGACGCATGCCAACTGCAGTTTTCGGCCATCTGAAACACCCTACCGCTCACCCCGGGGCCGCTGCAATACAATCGCTTCCTCGTGCGATGGAACCTGATTACATTCGTCAATGTCTGCTGATGTTCGAGGTTCTGATTCGACAGCGAGTAGAATTTTATGCCAGTGTGTTACAGATCGAATGTGCCCTTGAACGCAGCGAAAGAAACGGTGGCTTCCTGAATGAGCACTTCAAGTGAACCCGTAAAAATAGGGATTGTTGGTTTGGGCACCGTCGGCACCGGGGTTGTCCGCTTGCTCATCGAGTCCTGCGATCACATCACTCGTCACGTCGGACGAAATCTTGTGGTGGAACGAGTGGTGGTGCGCGACGAATCATTGTCTCGGCAGGTAACGTTGCCCAAGGGAATGGTCACCTCCGATCTTTCACAAATTACGGAAGATCCTTCCATTACAGTTGCTGCGTTGCTTGTTGGCGGTCTTGAACCTGCTCGATCGATCATGATTGAGCTTCTCGAACGAGGAAAAGATGTGGTGACTGCCAACAAGGCGTTGCTCGCAGAACATGGCCCAGAACTTTTTGCCCTCGCCAGACGCAAGGGCCGTTCGATTGCGTTCGAGGCGGCTGTTGCCGGCGGCATTCCAATTGTTGCAACGATCGCGCAGTGTCTTTCGGCCAATCGAATCGAGGCCGTTCGAGGCATTCTCAATGGAACAAGTAATTTTATTCTTGCACACATGGAGGAAGAAGGAGCCTCCTATAGTGAATCCCTTGCAATGGCTCAGAAGCTTGGCTTTGCCGAAGCCGATCCTTCAATGGATGTGGACGGCACGGACGCCACTCAGAAGCTTGCAATCCTCATCCAACTGGCATTTGGAATCTGGATTCCATGGCGTGAAATCCCTCGTACTGGCATTGAAGCAATTCATGCTGTGCACATTGCACGAGCTGCCGAGATGGGATACCGCATTCGATTAGTGGCATCTGCTTCACGCGCCGAAAATGCACTCACCATGCGCCTTGAGCCGATGCTCGTCCGGCAAGGCAGTCCATTGGCAGAAGTACGAGGCGCTTTTAATGCCGTTGAAATCAAGGGAGACGCTGTTGGACGAATATTTTTCCACGGTCAAGGTGCTGGACAAATGCCAACGGCTTCAGCTGTTGTCGCCGACATCATCGACACGGTGGTTGGCCGCGCGGCAATTACGTTTGACACAACAGGACGAATGATCGACACCCACGCTCGCAGCAAAGAACCTCTGCAGTCGGATCCAATGAACCGCCACTTTCTGCACTTGCTTGTACGCGATAAGCCAGGAGTTCTCGCCGATATTACGGGAATTCTTGGCACCCACGGGATTTCTATCGCCTCTGTGATTCAGCAAGAACCAACCGAATTAGGTGCGGGAGTTCCTCTGGTCATTATGACGCATTACGCGCGTCAAGCGTCTCTTCGCCTAGCGATGCAGGAGATCGATTCAAGGCCAACTGTGACCGCACCGAGTACCTGCCTGAGCGTTCTTGACGAACTCGATGCACCCCGGCATTCAGTGCGTGAATCCAACTGATCTTCATTTCATATATTTTTTTCTACACGTATAAAGGCTGTTTCTGTTCATGAAATACGTTCTGGTGATTCCTGATGGTGCGGCCGATGAACCGATTGCCGAACTAGGCCAACGTTCACCGATGGCTGCCGCTCACACTCCCACAATGGACGCTCTTGCCTCGCGAGGAAAGGTGGGCCTCACCAATCATGTGCCGCCAAACCTGCCACCTGGCTCTGAAGTGGCATGTATGAGTCTCTTGGGCTACGACCCACTTGTTTATTTTACAGGACGCGCCCCACTCGAGGCGGCTGCCAAAGGAATCTCTTTGGGTCCTGATGACTGGGCCGTGCGATGCAATCTCGTAACGATTCGAGAACAAATCATGGAAGATTTTACCGCCGGACATGTTTCCGATGAGGAAGCTGCGTCGCTTCTCGTCACGGCACAGACGGCACTTCATAATCCTGCATGGGAGTTTGTGCCAGGAGTGAGCTACCGCAATCTGTTGCTTTGGCGAGGAGATCATTCGCCATTTGCAAATGATTCTTGCACAATCCCACCACATGATCTTATTGACAAATCGGTTGTTGATTCATTTCCACGAGGTTCAGGAAGTCGCGAACTTACCGAAATTATGTCGTCGAGCGCCGAGTGGTTTGCCGATCACCCGGTGAACGTGTCCCGCCGCGCTTCTGGGAAACTTCCCGCCACTCATGTTTGGCTCTGGGGACTCGGTCGATCTCCAACTCTTGAGTCTTTTGTTTCTCGGTATGGCATCAACGGCACAATGATTACGGCCGTTGATCTCCTGCGAGGACTTGCGTCGCTCGTAGGTTGGAAACGGCGAGAGGTAGTAGGTGCCACTGGTTATCTCGACACTGATTATGCCGCCAAAGGACGTGCGGCAATCGATGAGCTTCGATCGTCTGATTTCGTATGCGTGCATGTGGAGGCACCCGACGAGGCAAGCCACGAAGGAAATGTGCGAGCAAAGGTGGAATCCCTCGAAAAAATTGATGCGTTGATCGTGTCACCGCTTTATGAGGCTCTTCATTCCATGGGTGACTACAGAATTCTTATCTGTCCCGATCACCCAACTTTTATTCGTCTTAAAACTCACTCGCGGGGGGATGTTCCATTTTTGATCAGCGGTACGGGTATTCCATCCACCGGCGCCACTGCGTATCACGAAACCGCTGCCGCAGGTGATTCTCAAAGAGTGACGCATGGCTGGCATCTGATGGGGGAATTTCTCGGACGTCCGCTCCACCTGCCTCAGGGTTCTTGCTAGAGCGATCTCAATGAGCCACGATTTGTAAGCAGGACCGTTTCATAATTTCTTTTTTTCGGAGTCTGACGCTGATGGCGACAGTGGTTCAAAAGTTTGGCGGAACGAGTATTGCGGATGCAACGAAGCTTTTCGCTGCCGCACAAAAAGCTCTGCTAAGAAATATTCAAGGTGACCGCGTCGTGGTCGTAGTGAGTGCCATGGGACACCAAACCGACGTGCTCGTTGACCTTGCCAAACAGATCACCGATCAGCCCAGCGCCCGCGAAATGGACATGCTTTTGTCAACTGGAGAGCAGGTAAGTGTCGCACTTTTTGCCATGGCAGTGCATTCTCTCGGTGGCAAAGCGGTGAGTCTCACCGGTGCACAAATTGGCATTCGCACCGATAGCACGCACACCAAGGCCCGCATTCGTTCGATTTCAACGGATCAAATCACAAAACTTCTCGATGATGGAAACATCGTGATCGCTGCAGGTTTTCAGGGATTTGACCAAAACGGCAATATCACCACACTCGGTCGTGGTGGTTCTGACACCACGGCGGTGGCCCTTGCGGCGGTACTCGAAGCTGATGTCTGTGAGATCTATACCGACGTCGATGGCGTGTATACGACCGATCCGCGGTGCTTCACCGAAGCTCGATGTCTTCCCTCTATTAGCTACGACGAAATGCTTGAACTCGCGAGTCTTGGTGCAGGCGTGATGCATTCACGATCGATTGAATTTGCAAAAAAGTTTGGCGTAAAGGTTCTGGTTCGATCCAGTTTTCGGGACGCAGCTGGAACGTTGATTGTGGCAACCGATCAATCGATCCAGCGACCGGTCAGTGGCATTGCGCTTGCGAAAGATGAATCTCGCATCACGCTTGAAGGAGTTCCCGACCAACCTGGTGCCAGCCACGCTCTCTTCTCGCAGCTCGCTTCAGCGGGCATTGCCGTTGATATGATCGTGCAAAATATGGGGAGACTGGGACTTGCTGACATTTCATTCACCGTTCCCGTCGAAGATCTCACTTTATCGCTCGAGGTCACACGTCGTGTGGCAACCTCGCTTGGGGCCAAGGACGTTTCCCACGACGCATCGCTTGCTAAGATTTCTGTGGTCGGTGCGGGGATGGCGCGAGAGGAAGGAGTTGCCGGACGGATGTTTTCATCGCTTGCGCGACAGAACATCAATGTCCGCATGATCACCACCAGCGAAATTAAAATTTCAGTTCTTGTTGATCGTCCCGATGCTCAGGCTGCCATCCGTGCGGTGCATCAAGCTTTTTCTCTTGAAACTTTTGATACAGATTCCACTGAGGAACAGTCGCACGCTGCAAGAAAACGGCTCTCTAAGACAAATCCCCTCGAGGTTGTTCGCAGGCTCGAGGGCATGGAAGATCTTGCGGTTGAGGATGTCTCGCTCGATTCCTCACAATCGCTTGTCACCTTTACTGACCTTCCAGATCGGCCAGGCGTGGCAGCGGACGTCTTTGAGGAAATTGGTCGTGCGGGACTCTTCGTTGACATGATTGTGCAAAGTCACCCCCGAGACAATCGTGCTGAGTTGAGTTTCACCGTGCCAGCATGCGACCAAGTGCGAGCGCTCGAAACTGCCGGCACCATTGCGGCCACCCGCGGCGCAAAAGTTTCAAATGTACCGCACGTCGCAAAACTCTCTATCACTGGCGTTGGTATGCGAAGCCACGCCGGGGTCGCCGATCGGCTCTTCGCACCGCTCATGCGGGAGGGCATTAACATCGACCTGATCAGCACCAGTGAGGTACGGCTAAACATTGTTGTTGCCGCAGAGCATGGCGCTCGGTCGCTCGCAGTGTTGCGACAGGCTTTTGGATTGTCCGTCGACAATTAACACGCAGCCCGCGAACGTTCCACAGATTCCATTCTTACCCCAACACGTCTGAAAGCACCTCTTCGGAAACGTAGATCGGAAGGTTTGGATCGCAGGTCACTGCAATGGCAATCGCATCGGAGGGACGCGCATCAATCTCAACGATCTCCCCATCTTTTCGAACACGAAGAGTTGCAAAGTACGTATGTTCTTTCAGTTCACTGATAATCACATCCTGAAACTCGCCTCCGAGTATTTCTACTGCGGCGACAAGTAAATCATGTGTCAACGGGCGAGGTGACTGATGTCGCTTGACGCGACGATCGATGCTCGTGGCTTCAAAGAGACCGATCAGAATGGGAAACGTTCGGTCGCCTTGGACTTCCTTTAAATACACCACCTGCTGGTCATTGATTTCGCTGATGATGATTCTGGACAATTCCATCTGCACGCTCATAAGGCTCTCCGTCCATCTATCATCGTTCTCACACACTTTTTATTGTTCACGATGTTTTGAGTATAGTGCGGCGAATGATCATCAATCAGGCAAAGATATAAAAAGTTTTTTGACTCAAACAGTTTGAATCTTTCATCCGGATTCCCTTCTCTTGACAGAATCTCAGTCTCGCGTTTCACAATTGGGCACACGAGTCGTTCTCGATAGTTCATTATCGTCTCGGCAGGTCATTTATGTGAATTGACTGCGATGCGTTCATACCCAGTGCGGCAACGATCGCAACTCCATAACTGGCTGCGCAGACGAAAAACATTTCATGCCAATCTTTATTGGAATCGAGATTTGTAAGTACCCATGGAAGAAGTTTGCTCGTGGCTGATGCCCCAAGGTTTCCCCACATATTCCCCCAACCAGCCACGGTGCCGACGCTGCGGCCTCCGACGTCCTGCATAAATGCCCACGTTGACGAGTTTCCCAAATCTGTTCCAAACGACACCATTGCACAGCATGCGATAAAACCCCAAACGTTGGAAATAAAAGGACAGACAAGATACGCACTCCCCGCAAGCAGACTTCCAATAATAATTGGAGCAATGCGTCCGATTCTCTGCCCAAGAATTCTGGTTGAATAATCGCACAGCACTCCGCCGCAGAGCATGCCGACCATTCCACACGCCAGCACAAGAGTCACCATCCTGCCTCCCTCAACAGCCTCAACGTTTCTGACTTCGCTGAGATAGGTTGGCAGCCACGTGACAAGAAATGCCCAACCTACATTGCTCGCGGTTTGCACCAAACAGTTCAGCCAGATACTTCTGTTACGGCACGTGGCAATCATGACGCCACGAAGGTCACGAAGCGACGAAGGCTTTTCGTCTACCGTGGAAGGAAGCATCATTCGCTCATGCGAATTGCATCTGGGGTGTTCTTCAGGACGAGTGCGAACGATGTGCCAGTAGAAGGCCGCAATCACAAGCCCAATACATCCGTCGATCAGAAGTGCCGGTCGCCAATTGGAAAATCGCACAATCATCCATGCTGTCAGAAAAGGCGCAAGTGCTCCTCCCAGTCGTCCGCCAAAAGCCACCGCGCTGCTGGCTCTGGCACGCTTGTGAAACGGGGTCCACCGACGGATCACCGCTCCACTCGTTGGGTAGGCTCCTGCTTCGAACATTCCACATCCCAAACGGGCAAGCAGCAACCCCCAAAACCCACCAGCCAACCCCGTAAACGCTGTCATGACGCTCCAGCCAACGATATAGATCGTGAGCATTCGTCTGGCACCAAAGCGATCGCTGGCCCACCCTGCTGGCACCTGAAAGATCGCATAGGCAAAGAAAAAGGCAGCCAGAATAGTTCCGATCTGTTCCTTTTCAAGAGGTATTTCAAGATTGAATGAAGCCGATTTTACAATCTCGCCAAGACAGATTCTGTCGAGATAAAGAATAAACGACATCGCTACGCTCACGGCGATGACGGCAAATCGAACGTTGGTCGGACGACCGTTCATACTGCTTGTGCCGGCCACGCGAATTGTTTCCCATTATTAAATCGTAATGCGTCGTGTCCTGGCGACGACCGGCCAGATCTCGACTACGCGGCCTCCTCGCACAGCACAAACGTCGCTGTGAAGAGCGACGGTCGGACAGATGTGCCGCGGCATCGCATACAATACGCTTCCTACGGGAAACTCTGCCGCTTTGGGAGTTCGAACGACCAAATGTTCCTCGCTGTGTAATACAAACGATGCGTCTTCAAGACCGAATATTTTCACTCTTGGATGAGGCATTTCGCTGGCCACACTCTTGTGACCAATGTCGAGGCACAAGGAATCGTCTGTTGGGCGACTGATAACGCGAGTCATCAGAATCGCAGCACTCAGAAAATCAAGATCGGGCGAGAGTGTTTTTTGACCCTCATCCCATAGAACCGTCGTGCCTGCCCCGAGCTCGATATCGCTACGCTTGGCGAGAATTGAAAACGTGGGCGTACCACTTGCGACAATTCTTGGAACCGATAAACCGGAGGCGATCAGGTCGTCCCGCAGGTTCCACACCGGCACAAAAGCCGCCTCGGCAGCCGCAGTGAGTCGCGCATAATCGGCATCGTGCAGGTGACCGTCGTATGCATGCAAGCCACCGGCAGAAAGGCCAGGCGCAGAGACAATGTGTCGGTAGAGTTTTTCGGCATCCTTTCCAGGAGAGATTCCGGTGCGATTCATCCCTAGATTTAAATCTAAAAGAACATCGATTTCGACACGTCCGGCAGTTGCGGCACGCGACAAAGCATCGATTCCGCAGTCGCTGTCAGCAATCGCCCGAAACACAACATGTGGGAATTTTTTTACCAGCTCAGTCAATCGATTTGGCCCGGGACCGACCTGCGGATACGCCACAAGAATGTCACGCCCTCCGCTTTGCGCGGTCATTTCCGCTTCGGCAATGGTGGCAACTTTGAACTTTGAAATTCCATGTTTTATTTCAAGTGCAATCACTTGCGGAAGTTTGTGTGTTTTGACATGAGGTCGCAAACGATCGACATCACCGACGCACGCAATCATTCGAGAAAGATTTTCTTCGATGCGTTCTGGGAAAATCAGAAGCGACGGGGATGGCACTTCGGTTTCATTGGTAATGCGAAACCAATTAGCCTGCATGAGAAGAATCCTTTCTCACGACGGCCACCGCCTCAATTTCGTACCGAATCGCAGCACCAAGGCATTGAACAATTGTGGTACGCGCTGGAAAAGGCTGATGAAACACTTCGCGGTAGAGCCGGTTGTAAAGCGGCAGATCCTCGTCATCGCGAACGTAATTTCGGGTTTGAATTACGTGTCCTAAATCGCTTCCAGACGCTTCGAGCACTTTGGCGAGATTCGCAACAGAACGACGGAACTCTCCTTCGAATGTGTCCGAGATAATTGTTCCGTGCTGATCCACCGAGGCCTGTCCGGATACGAATATCAAATCGCCAAACACCACGCTCGGACTAAAGGGCAGCGAGGATGTGGGAGTGTCACTTGAACATGGATAGCGGACGAGTGGATGGGTCATTGATTCAACTCCTGTCTCGATGAATAGATTCCTCTTCCTGACAACAGCCTGACACAAAAACGTTTTTCATACGACACAATCAAACTGAGAACGACCCCTCATCCAGCGGAAAGATTGGATGGGAAATCCTTTGATAGGGAAGTGATTGAAGCCGACTGGTACAGGGGCCAGGGGTTTCCACGGAAAACATTCTCACCGCTATCGGTTCATACGCACACCGGTGCGCGACCGCAGCCTTCACACCGAGATAAGAGAACGTTGAAGGATCAATTCCCTGACTTGTCCACTGTGCCAGATCCATTGGAGGTGTAGGCCGACTCGTGAGCAGAATGGTGATGCCTGCATGTCGCACAACTGCACACGGACCCATACTGAAATGATCCCCCGACGCGGAAGCCAGATGGCTGCGTTTATCTTGAATCGTAAAGTTTCCGTTACTTCGGGAGACGAGCTCCACAAGCAGCGTCACGGGTCCCTGATCAAATCGATTTCCTTGTCCACCGAATGTGAGAGTCATTCGATCTCCTGGTGTGAGCGACTCGAGCATTCTCACTGCATGCGGATCGGTCATCGCAAGAGCTGCATTGTGCACCCCGAGAGCGAGAAATTCGCGAAACAATCCGGTTCCATTTCCTATGGCACCTGCGCCAATATTGTCTGACGGCTCCGCAAAAACATTGAGCCCGGGAAGCGGATGCTCAATCGCCCACTGAATCACCTCACTCGCAGGCGGATCGATGACATTCCCTTGCTCGCGAAGATCCCATGCTCTTTGGCAAAGTTGATCGAGTGCCGCCTCTGCATCGCGGCGATCACCTGGGGTGTTTACCGTAAAACTGATACCAGTGTCGGCAGTATCCGAATACGAAAAACCAGCAATCACATTGACCGACCAAAACTCCGGAAAACGTTTTTCAAGTTCGAGCGCAATCGATTCGAGCGACCGCATCGGTTCATTTGCAGTGCCCGTACCCGTCGGCGGCCAGACAATCGGCGGGTGACGCCAGTATGTCTGTATGTGCGTGCGATCTGTTTGTGCGCGGTTGAGAAGTGCGAATGCCCGCTCGGCCGATGCACAACCGTCGGTATGAGGATTTTTTCGGTAGGCGATCAGACCATTGGAGTTCGTGGCCATCAACTGCGTGAAATTGGCATGCAGATCAAATACTCCATACAGAGGAATAGTTTCCGCGCCTGGCATTTTTCGAATACGGGAAAGAATTTCTCCTTCCACGTCGGGAAAGCTCTCGGAAACCATTGCACCATGAAGCACAACAAAGATGCCATCCACGCCTTCGATGAACGCTGATGAGGCTCTGGCATAGAACTCTTTCCAGAATCGCTCGACGACTTCGTCTTCAACAAGTCCTGAAGGCATCGCGCGAACATCGACCGTCGGAAGAACCAGCCATCCACTTTGTATCGCAGCCTGTAACGCGGCGCCGAGCGGCGAACTATCACCACAGCAGGCGAGCATCTCCTCGCCGCAACAGATTTGAAAGTCTTCAAGACCCGTCGTTTTTTCCACGAACGTATGGGTCTCATGAAACAGCCCCGCCATCACGACGCGGGGCCTACTGACACGATCTGAATATGTTGCACTCATGCGATTTTCCACTGCGTAGCATGTTGAGTGAACGCCAATGATGCGCGGCTGAGTGTATCGTCGATGTCTGCCGGTGTGTGTGCAAGACTCATAAACCAGAGTCCTCGCTCGATTGCCCGCACACCATGTTCTAAAAGGCAGCGTCTCAGGTGAGCCCATCGCGGTGCGTCGTGTCGTCGCACGCTGTCTCGATAGTCGAGAATGGGCCCTTGAACTGCCCCGGGCTTGAGCATTGTCGTATGAAAGACAACACCCGGGCCTTGCGGAACCAGTGGGATAGCATTCTGTTCGGCAAGTATCTGAAGTCCCTGCATCAATCTTTTTCCAAGAGTAGAACTTTCGCTCGGGTGCAATTCGGATCGCTTGATTATCTGATCGAGACACCACTTTGAACCAGCCAGGCAAAGCGGATTGGCGTTGAGCGTACCGGCATGCACCACCGTGCCATTGGTGATTCCTGAAAAAACATTTTCAAGTCCAACCAAAGCAGCAAATGGCATTCCGCCTCCAATCGCCTTGCCGAGAATCGTAAGGTCGGGAGAAACTCCGTAATAGCCTTGGGCACCAGCCGCACCAAAGCGAAATCCCGTGATCGTTTCATCGGCGATCATAAGAGCTCCCTCACGATCACACGCTTCTCGAATTGCAGCCAACATCTCTGGGACTGGTTCGATGCAGCTTGTATTGCACAGACACGGCTCGCACACGATCGCCGCCAACTTTCCTCGAAATTGACTCACTCGGCGGCGCAGATGATCAGGATCATTCCAACGCGCTACAACAAATTGATCGAGAACCTCAGGTATGACTCCCGCACTTGGATGGAGATGCGTTGGTGCCTCATCGGGGCCCCAGGCGCTCTCTGGTGGTGCAAAACCAACCAGCCCTTCATCGCCCCATCCGTGGTAGTGTCCCTCAAATTTGAGAATCAGCCGTCTATTGGTTTGCGCGCGAGCCAGTCGAAATGCCGCGAGCACTACCTCAGTCGCCGAGCTATTAAAACGGACACGCTGCGCACTAGGGATCATCTGCTGCAATCGCTCAGCAACTTCTATTTCCAGTTCACACTGCGCGGCAAAGTGCACTCCCCGACGTGCTTGATCTGCAATCGCATCAGCCATACCGGCAGGGGCATGTCCAAAAAATAATGCCCCCTGTCCAATTTGGAAGTCGATGTATTCATTCTCATCAACGTCGTACAGCCGGCACCCATTGCCATGTGTGAAATACAAGGGAACGGGCGATTCCATCTTCCGAATGCCGGAGTTTACGCCGCCTGCAATCGAGCGCATAGCTCGTTCATAGAGTGCGTGTGATCGAGTAAAACGATTGGGCACATGTGTCACGGAGTTTCCTTCGAAGCAGTTTCTCGCTGTCTGTTTTCCAAGGATACTTGCGATTGCAATCCTTTCTGCAGACGTCTCTCAAGATCGGCGAGCTGCTCTCGCTCTTTTGACACGACAGACTCTGGCGCCTTTGACGTGAACGACGCGTCGTCGAGTTTCTTTTTCTTTGCTGCAATCAGTTCGGTCAGCTTTTCATTTTCTTTGATGGCTTTTTTCAGATCGGCCCCCACGTCAACGAGATCGGCCAAATCGATAAACACCTCGCACCCAGCAGCGAACACAATTGTTGCTGTCGGCGTGGGCGCTGAATCCCCCACCAGAATAGAGACTCTCGCTCCAGCCATTGCCTCAAAGCAGTCGATCAGCGGACTGAACAGGGCGATCTGATCCAACGGCCCGCGGAGTTGAACTTTAAGAGAGGATTTTGGCGGAACGTTCTGCCGACTCCGAACTTCGCGAATGGCGCTCACCACGAGAAGAAAGACTGTGAATCGCTTTTCGGTGATCCGATCGATCCATGCAATTGCAGGCTTGGGATACGGAGCAACCATAACGCTCAAGGGCAGGGGGGATGAATCTGTTTCAACATCCCACGGCATTCGTCTCGCCCCGACTCGCTCCCGAAGATGCTGCCAGATTTCCTCTGTTACAAAGGGCATGATCGGGTGCAATAATCGCACGATTGTATCGAGGCCAAGAATCAACATCGACTGCGCAGCAACACGCGTAGAAGGATTTGCCAAGCGTCCTTTTGCCAATTCGAGGTACGTGCTGCAAAACTCATTCCATGCAAACTCGTACAGGAGCTTTGCCAGCTCTGAAAATTGATACGAGTCGAGAGCCTCGCTGGCTTCCACTGACACACTTGCTAGCCGACTCATAAACCAACGATCTTCAAGCGGAATCTGTTCTTGGTCGACTGCTGCTGGGTCGATCGCTGTCGCGTTCCAGTCCTCGAGATTCATAAGCACAAAACGGGTCGCGTTCCAAAGCTTATTAGAAAAGTTTCGGCCCGATTCAAATCGCTCACTCACTGCTCGACCCCGAGGCAATTCAAGATCTTCAGGCAGGCTCGCCCACTGCGTTCGAAATGGTTTCCCGCACGCGCGGCAATCAATTCTCGCAAGCAGACGATTTTTGTAGTTTTGCTCCAAGAGCACACCACAGTGAGGACATTGAAAGTCGACTGGCATCCGCACGTCCTGCGTCTCGGTCGACATGCTCACCAACGCAAACCTCAGCGCATCGGCACCGAGCGATTCAATGACGTCTACCGGGTCAACACCGTTACCTTTACTCTTACTCATCGTTTCGCCGTAGCGATCGAGAATCTTTGGATGAATGTAGACGTCACGAAAAGGAATCGATCCCGTATCGGCAATTCCCATAATCACCATACGTGCTACCCAGAGCGTGATGATGTCGCGACTCGTCACCAAAACAGTTGTTGGATAGAAGCACTCGAGTTCGGGAGTATCGAGAGGCCAGCCGAGCGTTGAATGTGGCCAGAGAGCCGAGGAAAACCATGTGTCGAGCACATCGGGATCCCGCAGGAGTGGTTGGCCGTTGATTTCGTCGCACTCAAGACTTTCTCGCGACGTGGAAATAAACCAGCCTCCTTCGCCATCCTCATGCCATGCAATATCCTTGGCATCTTGAAAGTGATTGTGGAGCTGCGATTCGCTTACATGTTTCACCTGCCAGATCGGAATGCGATGCCCCCACCAGAGTTGTCTACTCACTGGCCAGTCACGTTTTTCTCCCAGCCAGTCGAGATAACTTTTCGCGTATCGCTGCGGTGAGATACGCACATCGCCTCCTCTCACGGCGTCGAGTGCTGGCTGGGCAATTTTCTCCATTCGAATAAACCACTGATCGGCAAGATAGGGTTCGATTGGTGTTTTGGAACGATCGGAATGCGCGATTTCTATCTCGCGATCTTCGACCTGTACAAGTTGTCCTGCAGCCTCCAGATCGTTCACCACACGCGTCCGAGCCTTCATGATCTGAAGACCACTGTACGGACCTGCCTCGGCGGAGAGAGTGCCATCGGGGTTAAGGATGTTGATCATTGGAAGCTTCTGACGCAGTCCGACTTCGTAATCGTTGGAATCGTGTGCTGGGGTGATTTTCACGCATCCCGAACCCAATTCGGGCTTGGCCCATTCATCGGCCACCAGTGGAATAGTCCGATTCAAAAGCGGCAGCCGCACCCGGCGGCCGTCGCTGGCCATGGCCGCTAATTGCTCGAGCACGGGCAGCAGGTCTCTGCGTCGCAGAGCAAGATCTTCTATGGACGCATCGATTTCATCGCCTTCCTTTGAATTCGCAGCAGCTCTTTTCTCCTGAAGAATTTGTTCTGTGCGAGAAAGTGCCCTTGCTGGAAATGGGTGAACCGCAACCGCAGTATCCCCAAGAAGAGTTTCAGGACGCGTCGTAGCCACCGTCACACTTGTGGGCTCTCCCGGCTTGGGATCGATAACGTCGTAACGAATGTGCCAGAAATGTCCCTTGACTGTTTCGTGAAATAATTCATCGTCGCTGACGGCCGTCTGCAAAAATGTGTCCCAGTTCACCAGACGTTTGCCACGCCGCACGAGACCCGCGCGAAACAAACGAAAAAAGGCTTCTCTCACTGCCAGTGCGCAGGTTTTATCGAGCGTGAACCGCAGACGGTCCCAGTCGCAACTCGCCCCAAGATCGCGAAGTTGTTCGAGAATTCGCTTTTCGTACTGTTCCTTCCACTTCCAAATGCGCGCTACCAATTTTTCTTGACCGAGATCGTGGCGAGAAAGCTTCTCTTCTTCGAGCAATCGTCGTTCTACCACCGCTTGTGTTGCGATTCCCGCATGATCGGTACCGGGAATCCAGAGCGTCAGAAATCCATTCATTCTCTTCCATCGAACCAGCACATCCTGAAGTGTGCTATTGAGAGCATGCCCCAGGTGCAGCGCGCCGGTGACGTTCGGCGGTGGAATGACGATCGAAAAAACATCTCTGCCTGCCTCTGGTTCGGCATGCCACAGTCGATTGCTGTCCCAAATTTCACGGCATCGTGCTTGTGCGGCGAGGTGATCGTACTGCTTCGGAAGTTCTTGCATGAATCATCACGTAAAAAGGTGTTTAATGGAGCCGACACAAGCAGTAGCCTTCTACAATAAGAAACTTTGAACCCAAAAGCGACATCTGTCATTCGATCACTCATCCGCTCACACAACCATTGAACGCTGCAGGTGTGACGGTCATCAATACCATCCATCTCCACGTAAGTTTTCTAAAGAGTTTTCTCAAAGGTTTTCAATGGTTGAACGTTTTTCTTGACCGAGTTGCCCGCATGGAGTGATTGTGTCATTTTTTTCAAATACCTCACTGCACAATTGCTCGTGGGGTAATGCTCTGTCAAACCCACCACTGACGAAGGAGTTTTTGTCATGATTGCGTTGAATCGGGTTTGTCGCCTACTTTGTCGCGCCGCCATCGTACTGACGTGCAACGTGCTGTTTCTTTATTCGTTGTCCTCTGTTCGCTGCGACGATGCTGGGGCCGAACAGTGGCAGTCGCTGTACAACGGCAAGGATCTTTCTGGATGGGTACTTGTCAACACGCCGCCAGAAACGTGGAGCATGAAAGACGACATGCTGATCTGCTCCGGAAAGCCAGTTGGTGAAATCCGTACCGAACAGATGTATCAAAATTTTATTCTTGAATTGCAGTGGCGGCACATGGTTTCAGGGGGCAATGCCGGGGTATTCGTCTGGGCTGATGACATCACTGCCAGAGGAGTCCCATTTCATCGCAGTATCGAGGTGCAAGTTTTGGATCGTGGCTACGGAGAATCTGACGGCCACACAACCCACGGCGATATTTTTCCAATCCACGGTGCAACCATGAAACCGCTCAACGGCCGCAAAGGTGACAGAGCATTTCCAACGGAAAATCGTTCCAAGGCCAGTCCCGAGTGGAATCAGTATCGAATCGAATGCAGAGATGGCACGATCGCCCTGTCGGTCAACGGAAAGGTGGTTACTCGGGGAGAACATGCCAGTCCTCGCAAGGGCTATATTTGCTTGGAATCCGAAGGCGGCGTTGTCCATTACCGCAACATTCGTATTCACAAACTCCCCGACTCACCACTTGCTTCAGAACACATCGCGATTGAAGATCGAGGGTATCGAAGTCTTTACACGGGCCTGGATCTCTCAGGCTGGAACGTATCCGATGAAGGCCATTCACACTGGAAACCCCAAGACTGGATTTTATCCTACGACGGCAAATCCGCTCCTCACGATCAGACTCTTCGCTCAACTGAACAGTTTGAAAAGTTCGGTTTTGTGATTGATGTTCGCCCTGGAGATGATTTTCAGTCGCTCGAACTTCTTCACGGAGCCGATCTGCTTGCGATAATTGACACTCTTCAGCCAGGCCAGTGGAGTCGTATTGAGGGAACGCTCGGTGAGACGTTTGATATGAACATCAATGGAAAACCTATTCTTTCCAAGTCGATGCCACGCTCAGCAAAAGGTTCATTCTCCGCAAAGCCACTCGGCAGTTCTCAATTTGCAAACATTTTCGTCCGAACACTTCCATGATAATAGGATTTTTATGAAATCGTACATCGTTAATGCGTGTTTGATTCTCAGTATTTTCGCAGTCAATGCGCTCGGCTGTTTTGCAAGTGATAAAGATGAGGCAATCAAAAAAGATCACCTGCTCTACGAGGGTACCTGGAAAGTGGTTGCTCTTCGAGTCAATGGGGTTGCGGCATCAGAACTCGATGCGAGACAAATTAGTGTTGTCAACGGTTCCGATGGAACGTGGATCCTGCGAGTACGCGACAAGGAAATCAGCAGAGGAACAAGCGTTATTGATCCAACGACCATGCCCAAGGTAATCGATTTCACGCCGACTGACGGAAGCGGCAAAGACAATCGATCCGAGGGCATCTACGAACTTACCTTGAACACGAGAACTCTTTGCTTCTCGCCACACGGAAAAGCTCGCCCCACTGCGTTCAACTCTGCTGTAGGAAGCGAAAGTATTCTTGTTGTTTTTGAACGACAGTAGACATCTGCGATCTCATTGAACGCCCTGATCAGTTCGATGAGAGTTTTCCCGGTAAGTCTTTCGTCGCATCTTCGTTCTTTATTTTGTTGATGATCTGTTTCATTTTTGATCCTGATTTTCAATATGTGATTGATTTTATTCTGTAGTTCGAACGAATCGTGGTATCTCTCGATTTCACGCGCAAGTTTCTACAAAAAGGAACACCGATGGTCTTTTTCGTATCACGCGTGCACCGCTGCGCGGCTGGACTGCTGGCCTCTTTCTTGATTTGTTCGATCACTTTACAGAGTGCTGCTGTTGAAACTTTTTCTGACGCTCTCACCCGTTACCACGACTGGAAACATTCTGGCTCCATGTGGTTGCTGACAACGCCAGAAGGGGCAAACCTTCTGCAAACAGATCCGATCAAGGATTTTCCGCTGCTCCTGCGGTTGCACAGTGATTTCTTTGATTTCAATCAAGCCAAAAGTCACGGTGAAGATTTTCGGGTCTCTGCGAGCACAGGTGAACCCCTTGCCTATCACATTGACATGTGGGACGCCTTGCAGGGAACCGCGAACATTTGGGTGAGGATTCCAAATATCGAAGAGAACTCACGACAACACATCCATTTGCATTGGGGAAAGGCAGACGCAATCAGCGAATCTGATAGCCGGGCAGTCTTCAATGAGTCCAACGGGTATCTCAGCGTCTGGCACATGAACGACCCAGTGACTGACGATGTTCAAACGCTTGCGAGCATCGATACCGGAACAACGCCCACGCATGGGATCATTGGTGCGGCGCGTCACTTTGCAAATCAAAAAGGAATCTTCTGCGGTGACATGATCACCAACTATCCCACGGGCTCACATTCCCACAGCACCGAAACCTGGTTTCGCGCCGAGAAATCGAACGGGAGAGTGATCGCCTGGGGCAACGAGCACGCGCAGGGCAAAGTTGTGATGCATTGTGTCAGCCCGCCTCACGTAACTATGGATTGCTACTTCTCTGGTGCAAACGTGACCGGCAGAAGCAAGCTTTCTCTCTCACAGTGGGTCCATGTAGTTCATACTTATGAACAAGGCGAGTCTCGTCTGTATGTGAATGGCGTTCTGGACGGCATCACAAAAACGCAGTCGGCTCCATTGGCTCTCAAGAGCCCGTCGCGGCTGTTTCTTGGCGGTTGGTATCACCATTACGACTTTGTGGGTGACCTCGATGAAGTACGGGTCTCACAGGTTGTACGATCGCCGGAGTGGATCAAACTGCAATACGCAAACCAACAGCCTCATCAAACACTCGTCGGACCGATCGTGCAGCCAGGTGACGAGTTTTCAGTTTCTCAAACACAGATTGCCATACTCGAAGGTCGCAGTGTGACCATTCCTGCAAAGGCTGGCGGCGCTCAGATGATCCAGTGGATTGAAAAACGTGACGGACACGAGTCAATCGTGGCGACGGATCGGTTCTCGTTCACGTTCGACGCAGGGCGAGTGCTCGGCAATCAAAGTGCGACGCTTACCGTCAAGGCTATCTACGCGAACGAAATGAAATCCCATGACATCGCGATTACGATCCGTGATGACATCCCAGAGCCAGTCTTCACGCTCGCTGCTCCGGAAAATTGGAACGGCCGGGAGACGATCGAAGTCGTGCCACAATTTAAGAATCTTGCCGCAATGCAGGAAAAGGGCGAGGGTCAGATAAACGTCAGTTGGACCGTCGATAATGTCGCGGTCATGCACCGAATCGATGCCGGCAGACTGGTTCTCACGCGAGCACAGGGCAGCGGTTCATTGCGAGTAACCGCTTCGATCGACAACGGCGGCGCGAAGGTCATCGAGTCGATCACGATCACCGTAAAAGAACCACCACCATCAGAAGACATCTGGGTTTCACGCCCACTCTCTGAGACCGAACAGCCACAAGATAACCAATTTATTGCTCGCGACGAACCGGGACGAGGCGGCGTGGCCTTCGGATCGTTGGTCTATGCAGGATCACTTACAGATGTCGCCGATTCGGTTTTCGTACGAGTCTTCGCCGACGATCAACTCTTTGCGACTCAAACAGCCACGCTCAATGCCGACAAAAAGTACTCGCTGTCGGTAAAGCTCCACGTAGGGCTCATCACGTACCGCACCGAATTTGGTTCCAAGACCGGAGAGGAAGAGACTTTGCTACACAGCGCAAGCAACATTGTTTGTGGCGATGCGTATCTCATCATCGGTCAGTCCAACGCGGTGGCGACTGACTTTGGCGTCGAGAATCCGCTCATGGCGAGCCATTGGGTGCGTACGTTTGGCTCGACGGCAAGTGATCCTGATGGATCGCGATTGATGCTATGGGGGAATGCGGAAGCTCGCAGTGCCGGCGGCAAGTCAGAGATCGGTTTCTGGGGCATGGAACTCGCAAGGCGGTTGGTCGAAAGTGAGAAGATTCCAATCTGCCTCATCAATGGAGCGGTCGGCGGTACGCGCATCGATCAGCATCAACGCAACAATGCCAACCCAACCGACGTCGGCACGATCTACGGTCGGCAGCTCTGGCGAACCCAACAAGCGAAGCTGACTCACGGCATTCGCGCTGTTCTGTGGCATCAAGGCGAGAACGATCAAGGAGCCGACGGTCCGACCGGTGGCTATGGCTACGAGACGTATCGCCAGTTTTTCGTCGACCTCGCCGCGAGTTGGAAAGAGGACTATCCAAACATTCAACACTACTACGCATTTCAGATCTGGCCGAAGTCATGCTCGATGGGCATCAACGGCTCAGACAATCACCTGCGCGAAGTACAACGTACTTTGCCAAAATTATTTTCAAATCTGAGCGTGATGTCTACGTTGGGAATCAAGCCGCCTGGCGGCTGCCACTTTCCGGCGAAGGGTTATGCCGAGTTCGCTCGGTTGCTGCATCCGATGATGCAACAACACCTCTATCACCGTCATCTCGATGGTTCTTTCGATCCACCAAATTTAAAAGGCGCCTCTTTTACTTCGTCACAACGCGATGAACTCATCCTAGAGTTCAGCAACCATGTCGAATGGAAAGACTCACTGGTCAATCAATTCCATCTCGACGGCCCAGCGATGCAGGTGGTGACGGGCTCAGCGAAAGGCAACCACGTCACGCTAAAACTCAAGGAATCGACGACGTCCAAGACCATAACATACCTCGACAGCGCCAACTGGAATCCCGACAACCTGCTCTACGGCGAAAACGGACTTGCGGCGCTGACGTTTTGCGATGTGCCCATCCAAGAAAATAAATGAAGCGGTGAAAGAAGCAAAACCATTTTTCCGAAGACGAGCGTATTTTTTAAAGATGCTTCTTCACAAATTCCCAGGCCGAATCATCATGAAATTCATGGCCGCCTTCAAATATGAGATGCTCAAATCGATCGCTGAGACCAAGCGTTTTGTAATAAGCACCCGACTGTGAGGCCAGTGGCCTACCACCGTCGCGATGATCGACTCCATCATTACTGCCAGCTTGAATCTGGAGCGCACGAGGACAAATGAGTGCGGCAATATCAGAGTCTCGGTAGAGCGTAAACCGATCCTTAAACTTGAAGTCGCTGGGAATTGACAGCTCGTCACGTTTATAGCGAGCCTCTTGAACACCGTAGTAACAGCTACACACCGAGACCTTAATGCGTGAGTCGATTGCAGGTGTAACAAGCGCGTAATACCCGCCGTACGACAATCCCACCATCGCCACTCGTGAACCATCGACTTCAGGCCGATTCAATAACAGATCGAGACTACGAGTAATTTTCATGATTTCGACCGCAGTCAGACTCGTACCGACTAAACGCAAACGCTCATCGGTACGGTTGCGAACATCTTTCGGATATCCCTCTGCCGAGAACAGATGCTGTGGCGCAAAAACAATGTAGCCTCGCTTAACCCCACCACGCACCATGTCGTGATAGTTGGAACCTCCGTTGTAGAGCGCCACCTCTGGCGACCCGCCTCCGCCGTGCATTGAGATCACCAGCGGCGCTTTCTCACCGGGCTTGAGTAATTTCGGAACGATGTAGATTCCTTCGGCATGAACACCTGGCAGAATTGGAATCATTGCTCGAAAGTATCTACCGAGACTGTCTTCGCCAATCTCCTTGAACGTCGCAGCCATCGTTGGCACATCTCCCGGTGGCGGGTAGCCGATGCTGTCGCAGAACGCCTGTCGGTAACGTTGGGCCGACTTTTCAAACGCCTCCGGAGAGGTGTAATCGCTTGGCACCAGTTTCAGCAATCGCGCGTCATCTTTTTTTAACGCAAGAACGTACTCATCTAATTCTTTTGCCTGACTTGTACGCAGCGGGTCGGAAGCTTTGATGTCCTGCTCAAAGTAGACGGGGGCGATTGATTGGTCTTGGGCCATGACGCTTTTCCAATCAATCACAACGGCAATCATCACGATGCACAGCGTTCTTAAAATCATATTGAAATCCTGACTGTAGTTCTGAACCCATCGCTTCAAGAATCTTTGATTGAGATGCATGTGTCCTGCCTGCCACTCACAGGCAGACTCATGTTTTCTCTCACTATTACTATCACTTTATCACCGCAGGACGAATATTTCCCGGGCCTCTACGCCGCCCCGGCCACGTAAATGGCACGGGCAGGGCTGAACTGCCACCAGCGTGAAAAATGTTTTTGCCGGTCGAGTCCTCTGCTCTCAGGATCAACCGGAACATGTCGACGACGCCGTGGACCGTCTGGAAGGGACACTCTCACCATGGGTCGCCTGCCCTCGATCTTTCTTCGCTGATACCGTCCGAACGAATCGAATTGGTCTGGGAAATCAGCAAGAACGCATGGCCGCTGAGCGGGGCGACGGTGGATGAATCTTCATTTTTTCGCGATGTTACGAGCGTTACGAGACGAGGGCGTTGAACATCTCGTGATTGGCGGCAACATTTGGTTAATCGCCTTTATCAGCCGAACTCGACTCTGGAGTTTCGGGAGGACTATTCTTCCAAGAGAATATCAGCGACACGACAGAGATACAGCATGAATCGACCCAGTAAAGACGATGTAGAACGCCTGAGCCGCGGCCAACCCACCCGAACGAAAATCGGTAGCCGCCGCATTTCCCACCGACTCACCCAAAAGGAACGAATTCTCTTTGTGGCAGCACAGCGGCAGGGATTTCTCAAAGTTCCCGTCACCGGAGTACGCGTTAATGTTCTGAATGTGTACCGGCTCTGGTGTGAAGCCGAAGGTCGTGAATTCATCGTTCGAGGCGGTCCGAACCCCTTCACACACATGTAACTTGCACGTACCAAAGCGCAGTCTTGCCCATCAAAAAAGAGCAGCAGCAAACAAAGATGAATTACGGCGTGTACCAAACCTGAAGTGCACGCCCCCTATCTCGATGCCATGACAAACCATGTCATCGCGGGTGGTGAAGCACCCCAATCTCCATTTGATTGAGACGGAGTTCAGTGTCCTCGATCCGGCTATCGAATCAATGTGCTTGGAGCGGCGCACCTGCGATTCAGGCATGTCTTGAGAAACTTTGCACGTATCGCCGACATAGCATCCGCTTTATTTGCCTGCTGTGCTAACAACCAATTTATTTTTGAAACAAATAATCGGTTCCTGATATTTTGCTGATTGTAAACTTTTAAATTTGAACTTCATTCCCTGATGGCGGTTAAAGCTGTGAAAATGACTCTTTCCATGAAACTGTCTATCCAGACAAGTTGGATTCCGTAGATGTTTCTCAGAGGCTTATTGCCGCAGGACTTTCGACTCTGGCCCGCGATTGACTCACAATAGTGAGTCACCTGCATACAAAACGGTCATACTCTTTTTCCACACTCTATAGGACAACTTTTGAAATGCACTGGCATGCAGTGCGGAGGAACTGTTCTTCATTCACGCTCTTGTCGTGCATGGCTTGCATCTTCATCGCGGGGGCCACATTCATCATGTGTTACGTATAAAAAGGATTCGTTCTCATGTCTACTCTCATTGAATATCGATCAACACTTTTCTTGAACTCGACGGCAGTGCGCTTTTCGATTCTTTCAGTACTGCGATTCATTCTTTTCACACCCTTTATGCAATTCATTCTGGCTCTCGTCTGCATGAGCAGCCTGCATGCTGAAAATCTTATCCAGAAGGAAAACAGTCTCCCGGGTTCAATCGACTGGCAGTTGACTCGCGTAAAGGTCGACAACGGTGGTTGCCGCGCTGTGAATGTCGAAGGCTATTGCTCAAAGCAAAGTGTTCGAGCAGGGGAGTCCATCGATATCATGGTCTCTTCGAGTCCTGCACGAGACTTCAAACTGGAGTTTTTTCGCACTGGCTACTACGGGGGTTGCGGCGCAAGGTTGATGCACACAATCGATCGCGTTGCCGGAGTGACGCAGCCAGATCCACACATCGGAGACAACGATCTTCATGAATGCCATTGGAAGCCTTCGGTCACATGGACTATTCCTCGTGACTGGATCAGTGGTGTTTATCTGGGTCGAATGACAACACTCCCTCAGGGCAACGAACCCTACTGGCAAAGTTACGTAATATTTATTGTGCGTGATGATCGGCCAGCAGATGTTCTGTTCCAATGTTCAGACAACACCTGGCAAGCCTACAACGTCTGGCCGAGTCACTATTCTGTTTACACACATCCCAAAGGCGGTCAGGGGCCATGGGCTGATGTCAGTTTCGATCGTCCTTATGGTCGAGAATCACAATACACATCGGTTGTGAACGATCCACTCACCGTCGGCGCCGGGGAGTTCATTCCCTATGAATTTCCAATGACGTACTGGCTCGAACAGCACGGCTATAACGTTTCTTATTGCTCAAACAGCGACATGCTGACACCAGATCACGGTCTCAAGTGCAAATCATTTATAAGCATCGGGCATGATGAATATTGGGACATTCGCCAGTTTGAAAGTGTCAGCCGCATGCGAGATGAGGGTGTCGACTTACTGTTTCTTTCGGGCAACAGCATCTGCTGGGTGACACCTCTGCGAGCCAGTTCGACCGCCAATCCCAATCGGATTTTCTTTCGGGGCGGTCCATACGGGGCACAGCAGGAGTATGCAAAGCAGCGTGAGAAAGAAAATGGACCATTTCCTCATCGTGGACCTGATGAAGGACTCCTCATGGGGGCCCGAAACGTTGAGCCTGTAAACGGTGGTGGTGATTGGACTGTTTCTCAATCCGATCACTGGATGTTTGATGGCACGGGAATGAACAACGGGGAATTCATTCCGGGATTGATCGGATGGGAATACCACGGTCAACCGGCGGAAATTCCTGGCTTAGAGGTTGTTGGCTCCGGAACCGCATGGCAAGGTGGCGTGAATCCTCAACAATGGACAGCCACAATCTATCCCGGTCCGAAAAATAACTTTGTCTTTAACGCAGCGACGATCTGGTGGGCCCAAGCACTCGGTGATCCTCCCGGCCACACGTTGCCTTGGTCTCACCACAGCCGTCCGCATGGTCCGGATAAACGAGTGCAAATCATCACTTCCAATCTCTTGCGACGGGCAATTGAAAATTGATGTTGCAGCTCCCAGAAAATCAAAATGATCTTTCAACGAGATCAATGAATCTGTCGAACTTTCGCCTCTGTTCGATCTCTTGTCGATGTGGGCTCTCTCGGTCCATACGGTGAGACAAATGCTTTTGTCACCGCTATGGTACAAGCCGTGATCAGAGCGATACATTGTGCCGTTTGACATTTCCGATGAATCCTCGCATCAACGAATGACACTTCCCGTTCACAATATTTCCGCCTACTGTTTTGCACCCTTGCAGGACCTTCAAGCCCTGCGCAGCAAACTCACCAGGGCCTGCCAGATTTGGAATCTGCGGGGCACTATCTTGCTGGCCACAGAGGGAATTAATCTGTTTGTGGCTGGGTCGGCAGATGAGGTCGATCAGCTGCTATGTCTGTTGAGGAGCATGCCGGGATTCGAGGGCCTCCAACCAAAGATCAGCGAGAGCCACACACAGCCATTTTCACGGATGCTTGTAAAAATAAAAAAAGAAATCATCTCTTTTGGTGTGCCCGGGATTGATCCGGCTCGCAACCCAGCCCCCAAGATGACTGCTCACGAACTCAAACGCTGGCTTGACGAGGGCCGTCCGGTGACTCTGCTCGATACGCGGAACGATTATGAAGTTGAACTCGGAACGTTTCGCAATGCAGTGTCTCTGGGAATCGAACACTTCCGGGAGTTTCCACCGGCCTTGGCCAAACTCTCGACGCTCGAAAAGCATCACCCTCTCATCACGTTTTGTACTGGCGGCATTCGTTGCGAAAAGGCAGGGCCGTATCTCATTCAGCAGGGTTTTCAGCAGGTATTCCAACTCGAGGGAGGAATCCTCAAATATTTTGAAGCATGCGGCAACGATCATTTTCAAGGTGAATGTTTTGTGTTCGATAAACGAGTAGGGCTCTCGGCCGACCTCGGCGAATCTGGACATGGGCTTTGTTATGTCTGTCAGAGCTTGCTGACAATCGAAGAAAAGGCAGACCCGAGAACCGTCGTTGGTGTTTCTTGTCCGCGATGTTACAGGTCTCCAGAAACACTTCGTGCACAGTCGATCGAGGTGCACCACGCACGGTTAAAGCTCGCGACAACCCCGCTGCCTGGAAGACTTCCAAAAGATAATTTTCGCCCACTGTCAATTGATGCGAGGCACGATGGTTGGACCCTGGGCAATTTCCTAACCGACGTTTTTCCTCACCTGCCGCAACCGTATTGGCTGGAGCGTTTTGCAAACGGTGAGATTCTGGATCCCCACCTTCAACCCGTGTTGGCAACACAACAAGTGCATTCTGGCGAGCGCTACTGCACCCGTGAACCGCTCCAAGTCGAACCCGACGTGAGTGTCGACATTCAAATTCTTTACGAAGATAGATCGCTGATTGTGATCAACAAGCCTGCTCCGCTGCCGATGCACCCAAGCGGCCGTTACTATCGAAATACACTGCAATCTATTCTTCAGCAGGTTTACGCTCCACAAAAACCGAGACCCGCTCACCGGCTCGATGCCAACACATCTGGTGTTGTTGTGTTCACTCGCACCGCTCGTTTTGCAAGAATTCTTCAGCCACAGTTTGAGCAAGGTAAAGTTTATAAACGCTACCTTGCTCGGATTGTCGGCCATCCACCTCAAGACACATTCGCATGCGATGCTCCCCTTTCCGCGACAGCAGGCCGCACTGGCTCACGAGTCATCGACGCGACCACCGGTATCGCAAGTTTTACAGAATTTCGGGTGCTTGTACGATCCGCTGACGGCACCTCTCTTGTGATTGCAACACCCAAAACGGGTAGAACCAATCAAATTCGAGTACATTTGTGGCATCTCGGCTGGCCAATTATGGGAGATGCTACGTATCTCGCAGGCCACACGCTTGGCAACATGCAAACGCTTTCCGTGGAAGACTCCCCGCTTTGCTTGCATGCGTGGCAGCTCACGTTTCAGCACCCGCAACACTCTGCGCCAATCAGCTTCGAGGCAACGGCGCCTTTGTGGGCGCAGGGCTGAGAATAGTGGGCGCAGGGCTGGGAACAGTGGGCGCAGGGCTGAGAACAACATTATCACTCGTTGCCTGTTGACTGAAGTATGTCGATGGACGGCAAATGTTGTTCACAGAGAGTGACACTCGACGGGTTCGTTTTACAACTTTTTCGGTCGAGACAAAAGCTAAAACAATCCATGCAGAATATTTTAAAATACAACGTTATTTTATTTTGGGTGGCGTGAGTTCTCCAGGCACAGTAGGACGATGACGGGGAACCATCGAGCGAAAGTCACCGAGATTGTAAGGGCCGAAGTAAGGCTGATTTAAAGTGACTTCGGCAATGGCAATGGTATCCCAATTCGTTGCCTGTGCGATCGGTTTTCCATTGTGATCAAAGACCGCGGAAGTCATCCATCCGTCGTTGGCATCCATGAATGTACTACTGATGAGATAGACATGATTTTCACACGCGCGGGCCTCGGCAAGCTTGGGATTGCAACCCCACACTGGCCACGCAATCACTTCTGCACCGTTCTTGGTCAGCTCGCGGGCAACTTCTGGAAAAAATCCGTCGTAGCAGATCATCATGCCGACTTTTCCAAATACAGTGTCGAAAACCGGATAGTTTTTGCCTGGTGCGATCCCCTTCGCAGCTTCGCCGGGCGGTAAGCACACTTTGCGATACTTTCCTATCATCTCACCGTCCGGTCCCATCAGCACTGCCGTGTTGTAAACAAGATGTGCATCGCGTTCGTAAAGACTCAGTACGATGTGAAGGCGGTTCTGTTTTGCAAGTTTTCCAAAATACTCAGTGGCTGGGCCAGGAATCGTCTCCGCAGTGTCTTCGGGTTTTGGTTTTGTTTTCACGTTGGCCGACGGCACAGTTTCCCCAAGCACAACGAGATCTGCTTTTTGTTTCGCAGCTTCTGCGATGAGCAACGAATATTCCTCGCAGTTTTCGCGCGGTGACTTGCCGGTCGGTTTGTGATGAATCGTCGCCAGTCGGACCGTACGGGGTGGTGGTGGATTCGTTTTCCAAAGCTCAGCGTCTTGCCACTCCACGCGCCCGCCAGGTGCCCATTGCAAGTGCAACTCGACAACGGCGATCGCGGCCCTAGAAGGACTCTTAAACGTACCGCCTACGGTCGTCCAGCCTTGTGCGTCGGTGTCTCCATCAATTGGATATTCTGGTTCGGCGCTGGGGATTGGGAGTTTCGAGTCGGCGTGTTTCGAGGGGGCGTCGAGAGAGATATTTTTTCCTGCCTCGTCCTGCCACACGATGCGCACAAGACAACTTTGTCGTGGCACTCCCACAGACTCGATTTTTCTCCGTATCTGAAAGCGATAGAAATCGCCGCCATTGACGGGAAATGATTTTTGGAACCAACCGTCTAGTCCTTCGCGATGATCATGCGAAATGATCAGGCTTCCATTGGAATCGCATGAAAACTGTGGTCGAATTTCTTCACGCGGACTCTCGCAAGTCCATCCTTGAAAATCGGTTTCCGAAGCACTCCCGAGCAGGTGCATGCTCACGATGAGCATGGTCAACGCAGTGCGTGCCAGCCTAACCGAGCAGCCCCATGGCAAGCAGGTGAAGACAAATGCGCTGGAGTTTTTTATCATCACAGGAATCCTCATTCTCACTTTTCTCAAAAATAGTAATCCATCGCGACCGAGCACTCGAACCTTTATTTATTAAGCGTTTTTCGATTTGAGATCTCACGGAGACTTTGTGCACAATAGGCTCGCAACCATACTGATCCACTTCACATCGCTGCCACGTCTTTATTGTATGGCTTGTTCAGGATTCTCTCGCACCACGTCTACCCAGAAAAGATTTTTCTGTTGCAATGTTCCCCCTTGGTTCTCTGTAATAGAACGAGATCATTGTTCCTTTGAGTTTTGAACCATTGGCTATGAACTGAGTGTTTGGAAAAGTTTTACGTTCGTGTTGAGGTGCTGGCTTCTCATCACGTGTTTTCATAAATATTTGTACGGGGGCTATTGTGCAAGAGAATCTACCACTGATACACCGGCGCAACTTTTCCCGCGCAGCAATGGTCTTCATACTCGTTTTTCTTAGCGAAGTTGCCCATTCCATAGAACCAGCAGTCCTCACACTCGATCTTCCGCGACCGCAACAGGTCGTTCAGCGCACAGGCATTGCTCCTGGAGTTGGTTATGCTCACGTCGCAGTTCGCGGCGAAGTGCCTCCTGGTGCAGAACACGCCTTGTGGGAGTACAGAGTCATTCCTGCGGGAGCATTTCAAGACATCCACTGGTTGTCGCTCGCTACCCAGATTCATAGTGGCAGGTTCGAGTCCCAGGCTCGAATCGCAGCCGGTGGCTGGTATCGTCTCGAAGTTCGTTGCCGCGTCGGTGAACTTGTTTTAGCAATCGGCAGCGTCGAGCCGTTTGGAGTTGGTGAAGTGTTTCTTGTTGCAGGACAGTCCTATGCGACAAACTGCAACGATCAGCAAATCAACGTCACCGATCCGGCTCTCCGCGTGGTTGCCTATGACTCAATTAAAAAGAGTTGGGCTGTTGCGAATGACCCCCAGCCCACTCCTGTTGATGGAAGTGATGGTGGCTCGATCTGGCCGCCGCTAGGAGATGCACTGGCAAAAGAATTGAATGTTCCTATTGCTTTTGCCAACGTCGCAGTCGGAGGAACATCTTCTTTACAATGGATGCCAGAAGGCAACTTGCACCAAAACCTTATACAAGCCGGGCAATCCATCGGTGGCTTCCGCGCTGTTCTGTGGCAGCAGGGTGAGTCTGATGTCATCGCCAAAACCTCTGCCGAGATCTACATCAGCAATGTTCGAATAATCCGTGATCGTGCGAACAAAGCTTGGGGCTTTGATCCACCTTGGTTGTTGGCAAAATCCACACTACACCCAACAGTCTACAACGACCCCGAGGGAGAAAATCGCATTCGTGGAGCGATTGATGTGCTCTCACAACAGGCTGGTTTTCTTGCTGGTCCTGATACAGACACTCTCAAAGACAAGAACCGCGGTGATACAAACTCCAGAAGGCATTTTAGTGAACTTGGGCAACGTAATGCCGCCTTGATGTGGTTGACTGCCATCGGCACTACGGTGCTCTCACAATCGTCGAAAAGCACTCTGTGCGTCGGTGTTGCCGAAGTCGATATCACTCCACCGATTGGTTTTCCGATGGCTGGCTATTACCGGGAACGTCTTTCAGAGGGAGAGATCGACCCTCTCAAGGCGAAGGCTCTTGTCTTTCGCGATGAACACTCCGCCGGCGCACTGGTTGTTTGCGATTTGATCGGCATTGCAACTGATCTTAAAAATGAGGTTCGCCAACGGGCCTCGAAAATGACCGGCATACCTGAGTCGAACATTGCGATCTCAGCCACGCATTCGCACACCGCACCGGATTACATGAAGGAACTCTATCTCACACTCGGCAACGAGCAAAATAATCCGCTGCGTGCTGCCTATATCGAAAAGCTCATTCATGGCCCCGTGGATGCAATCGTCAAAGCGAATGCTGCGGCGCAGCCAGCATTTCTAGAATCTGGATCCGTCACGCAGGTTCTTCCAGTCTCTTTTAATCGCCGCTCAGTCACGCGGGATGGTAGCGTTGTGACTTGGATGATTGCTGATCACCCGGATTTTATACGCGTTGCTGGTCCTATCGATCCGCAGATCGGATTGCTTGCGATTCGAGATGATCACGGAGTTCCCCTGGGTATTCTCAGCAACTTTGCCTTGCATCTGGATACCGTCGGGGGCATGAAGTGGAGTGCCGACTATCCTTTTTTCATCGAACACACACTGCGTTACTCAACAAATACAAACGTCATCTCCATCTTCGGCAATGGATGTTGCGGAGATATTAATCACGTCAATCCCCGCAGTCGCGAACACAATAAGGCTGAGTTCATCGGCCGATCGCTCGGTGAGTCGATCATTCGTGATCTGCACACGCTCCTGCCATCAGCTCAACAGAACCTCGTGGTAAAATCCTGTGTCGTGCAACTTCCGTTGCAAGACGCAACTCAGGCAGAAGTCGCAGAGTCGATTAAAATTCTCGATTCCGCAAAGCGGAAGGAGCCGGTCGATTTTCTTCAACACGTCACTGCGTACAAGAAACTCATCATCGACCAACTCAGACACAAGCAGCCACATGCAAAAACTGCTGATCACATTACCTGGGGGCTGAGCCGATCATTGGCCGGTATCGGCGACACGCTTCCAGTAGACATGAATGTCTTTACGATCGGCCAAGACATCGCCATTGTCAGCCTCCCAGGGGAAGACTTTGTTGAACTGGGACTCGCGATTAAACAGGGGTCACCATTCCGCACGACGATCGTCATTGAACTCTCGAACTGTGTCGAATCCATTTACGTTCCCACTCGTGCAGCGTATGCGGGGGGCAGTTACGAGGTTACCAACTCCACTACACAGCCAGGATCGGGCGAACTGCTGGTTGAATCAGCATTACGATTGCTCCGCGAAGCGGCGGCTCTTGCACATGCATCTCGCGCAAAGTGACTATCCATCGACAGAACCAGAAACTCCTACGAACAGTCATCGCTCACCACAAAACATTTTAGTGTGCAGCGCTTTTGGCAAGAAAATAGTGGAATGAATCAGCCAGCGCAAGCCAGCTGGCTTCGATTACATTTTCACTGACGCCAATAGTCCCCCATACCGTGTCTCCATCGGTACTCTCGATCGACACTCGCACCTTTGCTGCTGTTTTCTCTGCGGCGTTGATGACTCGCACTTTGTAATCGAGCAAATGCATTTTCGACAGCGCAGGGTGGAGAGGCTCCAACGCTTTTCGAAGTGCCGCATCAAGCGCGTTAACCGGGCCGTCTCCCTCAGCCACCTCATGCCGCAGCGTTCCACCAGTGGTGATTTTCACCATCGCTTCGGTACGCACTTCACCTTCTCCTCGACTCTCAACTGCCACGCTGTAACTGGTTTTCTCAAACACCGGTCGAAAACTGCCGGCGCACCGTTCGACGAGTAAATCAAATGAGGCACCCGCCGCTTCAAACTGCCAGCCTTCGTTTTCCAGTCGACAGACCTCCGCAAGAACCTGATCGAGCAATTCGCGATTATTTTTCAGATCAGCATGCGTCACCATCGCAGCGATGTTCGACCTGCCTGACAATTCACTCACGAGAATTCGTCGTGAATTACCAACTGCCTCGGGCGGAATGTGTTCGTACGATTGAGTTGCCTTAGCCACAGCATGAACGTGCATACCGCCCTTATGTGCAAACGCACTTGACCCCACAAAGGGCTGCCCGGGGCGGTAGGACATGTTGGCCGTCTCATAGACAAATCGGGAGAGTTCCGTAAGGTGTTTTGTGCCGCTGCCACTGAGTATTTCGTGACCATTACTCTTGATCGCCAGATTCGCAACGACCGAAATGAGATCGGCGTTTCCGCACCGTTCACCGAGACCATTGATCGTGCCTTGAACCTGCGAGGCTCCGGCCGACACGGCAAAAAGACTATTCGCGATGGCAAGATCACAATCGTTGTGGCAATGAATACCCACGGGGATCTTTAAACACTCGCATGCCTGCGCGACCATTGTGGAAACCTCCAGAGGCAGGGTGCCTCCGTTGGTATCGCAGAGAACCACGCGGCTTGCTCCAGCTCTTTCAGCAGCAAGTATCGTTTGTCGGGAGTACTCGGGATCGAGTTTCCAGCCATCAAAGAAGTGCTCTGCGTCGTAGAACACTTCTCGTCCTGACGACACCAGATGCGATACTGTGTCATAAATCATCGCCAGATTTTCTTCGAGCGTCACTCCAAGAACTTCGGTCACATGAAACGCCGAAGTTTTTCCAACAATCGTGATAACGCTTGTCTGTGCCTCTAGAAGCGCACGCATTCCCGGATCCTCTGCGGCCGACATTCCGCGTCTGCGAGTCATCCCAAAAGCTACCACACGTGAATGAGCAAACATCAACTCTCGCACTCGAACAAAATACTGTGCGTCTTTTGGGTTGGAAAGTGGATAGCCTCCTTCGATAAAATCGACTCCAGCTGCGTCAAGTCGCTGTGTAATAGCGAGCTTGTCCTCCAGAGAAAAGTTTACGCCTTCGCCCTGGCTGCCATCTCGAAGAGTCGTGTCGTAAATCTCGATGCGCCGCATGCAGTGTCTCACCAAATCGTTTTGGTTATTCCTCGAGTTGGATAAACCTTTGTACAATCGAATGACTCACGCCATTGACAACACATTGCTGTCGAATGAAAAAACGTGGATGTCAGACTATTCAAAGCGTATCGTAGCTCAGGCTTCTCTAAAATGACTCTCCTGACAACGACGCAGGGCTTTTTTTGAAAAGTCAGGCCCTCAAGAGTGTCGGTGTACCAGCGTAGAACACGCTTTTTCTCACCACGGAAACGGTCTTCGATACTCTTCTCACCAACCGGCGTCACTCTTTTGTACCAATCTCTTTCGACATCAACCTTGCAAGAATTTCGTGTCGCGTTGGAATGGCTGATTGCGCGCCGCACACCAGCGTGGACAGAGCGCCGGCGGTGTTTGCAAATGCAACTGCCTCAAGAAGAGAATCTCCTTCTGCCACTTTTACTGCAAATGCTCCTGCAAATGCATCGCCCGCTCCGACAGTGTCTCTTGGAACCACTGTAGGTGGCATGACTTCCTGCAGCATCTGTCCTCTTTGAAAAATGAGTGTGGATCGATTTCCGCGAGTGACCACAATCGCACTGCAACAAAACAAATCGCATACTGACAACGGATTCTCTCTCAACCACTCTATGCTTTGTTGAGTCAGATTCATGGCTTCTGTTTCATTGACAATTATGATGTCAACGTGAATTTTACTCTCACGAAATAAATCGTTCCACGGAGATGGATTTATAATCACCACAACGTTGAATTTTCGGGCGATGTCTGCCGATTGCGCGACGACCTCGAGTGGTATTTCAAATTGCATGAGGAGAAGATCGGCAGTGGCGATTGCTGTTGCCGATGCATCGATATCCGATAGACCAACGCATGCATTCGCTCCGGAATGAACAACGATCGTGTTTTCTCCCACATCATCAACTGTAATAAACGCTGCGCCGGTTGGAATCTGCTGCGATATTACAACGCCATCCGTGTTTATTCCTTCTCGTTGCAAGTGCGATCGGTAGTGGCGTCCGGCGTCGTCATCACCGAGGCATCCGATCATGGCCACTCGACCGCCGGCCCTCCTTGCAGCGATCGCTGCATTGCCCCCTTTACCACCACGGCTGGTTGTAACGCGAGTGGCCTGAACAGTTTCACCCGGCTGGGGAATGCGCGGTGTCGAGAACGTGTGGTCGAGGTTCATCGATCCAACAATCACAATCGATGGACTCACAATCTTTTGCTGCACGGCGACATCCTAGTGATCGATATTCTGAGCCGGCTTTACCTTCAATCTGCTCGGCGGTTCACAGCTCAAAAGCACGATCGCCTCCCGCACCCGCTGGGTCAGTTCCGGTGTTAATACAAGAAAGCGATCGCGGCCATGGCCTTGTGAATTGGGACGAAACCACGTCGCGCCGTTATCCTCTACCGTAACGCTGCCGGGTGGTGAGAGTACAAAATAGCCACGGGTTGGATTCACGGCGAAAAGCACCGCCGTGGGATCCCATGTCGGTCGATCGTGCGGCGGAGGCTGGTAGAGAATATAGCCTTCTTTGAGTGGATGATGGGGAACATAGTTGAGATCTTGTTCAATACTTTGGTGAGGAAATGCGGCGGCAACGCCAATTTCAAAGCCACTCCAAACGATGTCTGTGGGCCAGTGTCGAGCAAGTGATTGGGCTGCTGGTACATCGATCACCACGTTGTATTCAAGATGACGCGAATCCCAGTGCACCGTCTGAAATGCTCCTGCCATGATCGACAGAAGTTTTACTTTTTTTGTAATCAGCTCTCGTCCTGTCAAGGGAGAGTGTTTGTCGGGTGGTGAATCGATGAGACGGGAAAAATTCGTGAAAAAACCGACCTGACAGAGCGTGACTGATGCGTCGGGTTGAGAAGCGAGGATGCTTCGCACAAGGTCGACCGCTTCAGGAGCATCCTGACCGCTTTTGAGATCGTGGGGGTATCTCAAAGTACCATCAGGATTCGTGGCCGATGCAAGTAAATTAAATTTTCCAGGTTCTGGCGCCTTGCCGTTTCGCACCACGCCGATTGGAATATCTCCGTTCCCGTAGAACGTATTCACCGCGTCCACAAATTCCGCAGCCTGAGGATGATCTTTGGTGATCGTCACCGCCAGCAGTTCGCATGATCCTCGTTCGACGAGCGAATGAATCATTGATAGCGCCATCAGATCGTCGATGTCGTTGCCCATGTCGGTATCAAAAATGAGCTTCACAGGCTCCGCATGCACAAGCGAGAAAGGTATTGCAAACAGTAAAACAAGCAGCCATTGTTTCATGAAATACTATTGACCCCCGTTGAGGAAAATTGCCTGGCACATCCCGAGATTATTTTCTGAACATACACTATATTTTCTCTCACTGGTTGCCACCGACTCTCTCAGAGCTTCCAATGGGAAAAAGCCTTTCATCGCGAGACGATGCCGACCGTAATACCTTAGGTTGAGGTTTTGACATTCTCTTTAGAAAGAGTTTCTTCATGCACCGATCGATTGGCAACATTATTGCGGATACTCTTGAACTCTCTTTAGGCTATTCAGAACGGCTTTTGTCGGGCATTTCGCCCGAACGCTTTTCGCGATTCGCTGATGTCGGCGGGGTCATTATTCATTCAAATCATCCCTGTTTTATCTACGGGCACTTAAGCCTCTATGCACCGCGGGTTACCGAGCAACTCGGACAGTCTGCCATTGCTGTTTCAGATCGTTTTTCCAAGGTATTCTCGAAAGATTCGATTTGCGTCGACGATCCGTCGAGCGATTATTATCCCCCGTTCATGGAGGTGATTTCTTTTTTTCGTGACAGCTATCGGCAGTCCGTCGCTGCCTTGCGCGCGTCATCAGATTCATTGCTCGATCAGCCGAATCCCAGTGCTGGTCGGATGGCCGAACTTTTCCCAACGCTGGGATCTCTCCACAATTTTTACTGTGGTGGACACATCATGTCACACTTAGGCCAGCTGAGTGCTTGGCGTCGCATGGAGCGTCTTGGGTCGGTATGAGTCGCTCTACTCTGAAACATTTGGTCGTACGTTTAAAAACACACACGATTTTTTCGAACCGTGACAGGCTCAATACTCGTTTTGATCGACATGACGGCACGGTGGGCCGTCCCTCTCTTTTTAGGATTGTGACATCTCAACTCTGCGCCTTCAGACGTTTTCTCCAATGCAACGCCTTCGAAACACGTCAACCGATACCGCAGCAATGATCACGGCTCCGGTGACGACTCGCTTCAGCGGTTCAGATGCTCCGATCTGGGCCAATCCGGCCTCAAGCGTGGCAACGATCAGCACACCGATGAATGTTTTTATAACTGAACCCCGACCACCAAGCAGGCTTGTTCCGCCGATGACCACTGCGGCTATTGCCGCAAGTTCCATTCCCGATCCGGCGTTTGGGTCGGCTGATCCGAGTCTCGCACAGTGAAAGAGCGAACCAACACCGGCACATGTTCCGCAGACAAGAAATACCAGTATTTTCGCCGGACGAGGATCGATGCCTGCCAATCGAACAGCATGTTCATTGGTTCCAATGGCAACGATATGCCGTCCAAGAATTGTTTTTTCAAGTAGAACCTGCAGACCGACTACGACTCCCACTGACAGGAAAAAAGAAATCGGGAACGTGGTTCCAGGCAACATACTCGCCAGTGGTTCTACTGACGCTCCAATATATTTTGTCTGCGAGCGAGTGACCAAGTAGGCCGCTCCACGACATATTTCAAGCATGCCAAGCGTCACCAGAAATGATGGAATTCGCAGTCCGACAGTAAACAGTCCGTTGACTGTTCCCGCGAGCATGCCGACCACAATGGCAATCGGTGCCGAAATCACCAGTGGAACTTTCCAGTCGACCATCAACAGTCCAAGAACGGCCGAACTCAGCCCAAGCACCGATCCCACAGAAAGATCGATACCCCCGACAATAAGAACGAGAGTCATCCCTGCAGCAATCACCGTGAGAGCCGGAATCCGTCCGGCGAGCGTCGTCAATGTATTCGCCGAGAGAAAGTGATCGCTCAGGACGCCGAAGAGCAGTACTAATAAAATCCACACAGCCAGGATCCCCACAGTGTCTCCGTGGTCTTTCAATATTTTCATGTCACACTCTCGCGATGTGCTGTAGACAATCCCTTAAAAGCCGCTGCGTGAATCACTTCCTCAGACCAGTTGTCTGCCGTAAATTCTCCTGTCATTCGGCCATTGGACATCACGAGAATCCGGTCGCACAGTGAAAATAGTTCAGACAATTCACTCGACACCACGAGCACTCCTGTGCCTTCTGCAGCAACGTTTCGGAGAAGGTTGTGAATCGATGCCTTCGATGCGGCATCAACACCCCGGGTTGGTTCGTCACACAGGAGTACCTCACACGAACGTTCCAGCCAGCGACCAAGTGAAACTTTCTGCTGGTTGCCACCGCTGAGCTCATCGACTGTCTGTTCGGGGGTCTTGCACGCTATTTTGAGGCGATCGCACAAACGGTTCGTGGAGTGCCTCTCCGAATGAACATTCAGCCATCCGCGTTTAGAATGAATCGGTAACGTCGACAGAGTGGCGTTGACTCGAACCGATTGTGACAGAAGCAGAGCATCGTGGCGACGATCCTCTGGCACCATACCCATCCCAGCAGCAACGGCCTGCGAAGGATGGGTGAAGAGCCCGGACGCTCCTTCTCCAACAGTGACGCTGCCGCTTGTTGCTCTGACAGCTCCAAAGAGCGCACGAAGCGTCAGGGTACGCCCCGAACCGACGAGACCTGCCAGACCAAGAATTTCACCACTCCTGAGAGAAAAACTCACCTCGCGTATGCGAACACCTACACAGAGTTTTTCCACCGTGAGCACTGTTGAACGGAACTTATTTTTCTTTACACGCGGAAGAACAAAAGTGGATTCGCCCCCTGACATGTCGCGAATGAACTGATTGGGGTTCACATCTCCAGTCGGGTATTGGGCCACGCAGGCTCCGTCGCGCAGTACAGACACTCGCGAGGCAATGCTACGAATCTCGTCCATGCGATGACTGATATAGAGAATGCCTACTCCGTCGGCTTGCAATCGCCGAATATTGGAAAATAGAAGATCGACTTCCCTCTGCGTCAGAGCTGCGGTGGGCTCATCAAGAATGAGCACTTGGCATCTGCGAGCCAAAGCCGCTGCAATCTCCAACAACTGCCTGACTCCCATCCCAAGCGTTCCAACAATCGTTGATGGCAAAAGATCTGAAAGTCCCACTCGCTGGAGAGCTTCCACTGCCATACGCGTGAGTTGTTGTTGACAGATAAATCCAGCCCTCTGGGGCAGGCGATCGAGAAAAATATTTTCTGCCACTGAAAGGGTCGATAGCAGATTGAGTTCCTGCATGACCATGATGACTCCAGCCGTTTGTGCATCGCGTTTGTTTTGTGGCGCAAAACTTTTTCCTGACCGAAACAAACGGCCTCCATCGGGAATGGTGAGACCGCAGAGAATTCTTGCCAGTGTCGACTTTCCCGCGCCGTTAGCTCCCATGAGCGCGTGTACCTCTCCCGGCATGATCTCGAGATTTATTTCTCGTAGAACCGGCGATGCATATCGCTTGCTCAGGTTCTCAACACGAAGCAGTGGTTCGATTCGCGGATCATCTTGCATCTTTCCGCATCACCAGATCGACCGCTGTCGTGGTGTCCTTTGGGGTGGAATTCCCTGCGAGAACTGAAAGAGCTATCTCTATACCATGCACGGCCAGTTGATCACCGTGCTGATCGACGGTCGCGACAATTCTCCCGTTCACGATCATCTCACCAACGGCAGAGGTATTGTCAAATCCAGTCACCTTCACATCCGCCGATCTGCCAGAAGCAGCGACAGCCGCTACAACGCCCAGAGCCATACTATCGTTGGCACATAAAATCGCCTTGAGACTTGGATACTCCGACAACATTGCCGCAGCAATAGAGTTTGCTTTTTCCATTTCCCATTGCCCACTTTGAGAACTGACAATGTTCATTCCCGCATCATTCATCGCGTCGCGAAGTCCTCGACAACGCTCTTGGCTATTCATGGCAGTTGGAATTCCTTCCACAATGGCGACCGAGTCACCTTTTGTAAGCATGCGGGCAACGGCTTCTCCTGCCTTTTTCGCCCCTTCCCAGTTGTCAGGGCCAACAAAAGGAATAGTAAGTCCAACTTCAATGAGCACGTTTGGATCGAGTCGGTTATCAATATTTATCACAAGAACTCCTGCATCTCGTGCGCGTTTGAGTGCCGGAATAATCGCTTTTGAATCGGCTGGTGCGATGACGATTGACTGCACACTGCGGGCGACCATTTGTTCAATGAGCGTAACTTGTTCGGAAAAGTCCGTCTCATTTTTCATGCCATTCACGACCAGATCGTATGTCTTTTTGTTGTCGTTGTGATGTTTTCTGGCTCCTTCGGCCATCGTCGAAAAGAACTCATTGGCAAGCGATTTCATAATGAGCGCTATGCAAGGAGTTTTTCCTGTCACCGGTGCATTGTGATCCACTTCCTTTGGTGCACAGCCGCTTGCAATGAGACAGAAAGCAAGCACTCTCATCGCGAATAAGATTGTGCGCATCGATGAATTTTCCATATTGAAGTAAAAGTGCTGCGTTCACTTATCCAGAATCTCAACTCACCACGCGCTTCGAGAAGAATGTCCACTGGCGGTCGCACTTGGAGAGGAGTTGTCGTCATCCGACGCCTCACTCAATGATTCATCATCGACATCTTTGGCATCGACGATGAACGAGTCGTTTGCTTCGTCGTCTTCAGCATCGCTCTGGTTGTCCACTATTTCCTCAATCGCTGGAACACTTTTTCTCAGTGTTGTCTCGGCATGTGGCTGAATTTTTAACCGGCGAGGCTGGGGGTCTGCAGCCGGAATCGGCGATCCGCTGCGCAGGGCCCATTGTTCGAACGTCAGAAGCACCTCGCGAGCTTGCGAACCGGCGTACACACCGACGATTCCGTCCTCAGCCATGAAGTCAATCAACCGTGCTGCCCGTCCATATCCTACGCCGAGAGCACGCTGTAAGAGCGACACGCTTCCGCGTCCTTCTCGGATGACAACTTCAATCGCGGCTTCATACAGTTCGTCGCGTTGCTTTGATCCATCACCGGCGTGCTGTGTATCCCCTGAATGTGCCGGCTGAAGGTTAACCAATTCCTGTGCATATTGCGGCTCGGTGGTGCCAACGGCTCCCATGACTCGCTCGATCTCATCATCGCTGACAAAGGTTCCTTGTCCTCGCATAATTGTGCTCGTACCAGGGGAAAGATAGAGCATGTCGCCGTTGCCAAGTAAACGGTCAGCTCCACATTCATCGAGCACCACCCGACTGTCAGTACGGCTTGCCACCTGAAAAGCGATTCGTGCGGGCAAATTACTTTTGATTAATCCAGTGATGACATCCACTGTTGGTTTTTGTGTTGCGAGCACTAAATGAATACCGACCGCACGACTCTTCTGAGCCAGACGAATAATGTGCTGCTCAATTTCTTTTCCTGCGGTCATCATCATGTCGGCAATTTCGTCCGCGATAACCACAATGAAGGGCAAGGACGATGGAATTTCAGCAGCCTCATCATCGGTCTGGGGTTTTAATCGATTGATTATTTCATCTCGTCCAAGCTGGTTGTACTGAGAAATATGACGTACACCGACGTTAGCCAACAGCATGTAACGCTCTTCCATTTTCGAAACGGCCCATGCCAGAATCGCTTCGGCTTTTTTCATATCGGTGACGACTGGGTGCATGAGATGCGGCAGCGTCTTGTAGGGCGTGAGTTCGACCATCTTGGGATCGATCATCAACATGCGCACTTCGTCTGGACGGCGCGACATCAGGATTGAGACGATAATCGAATTCAAGCAGACGCTTTTTCCCGTACCAGTACGGCCGGCGATCAGCAAATGTGGAAGACTTGCAAGGTCAACAACCATTGGACTTCCAGCAACGTCCTTCCCTAGATACACAGGGATTTTCATCGTACGACTCTTTGCCTGAGTCTCTTCAATAACCTCACGGAGTCGCACCATCTGTCGATCGTTATTGGGCACTTCAATACCAATCGTATTTTTCCCAGGAATTGGCGTGACAATACGCACACTTGGAACCCGTAGAGCAACTGCCAAATCATCGGCGAGCGTTGAAATTTTTGATAGTCGCAAACCGGCTTCAAGTTCAATTTCGTACTGTGAAATGACCGGCCCAGTTTCGATTTCAACAACTCGCACTTTAAAACCAAAGTCGGCAAAAGTTTTTTCCAACATACGAGCTTTCTCTCGCACCTCCTGCTCCTGAGCGTCAAGCGTGAGTCGATCCGTAGGAAGCAGCAATTCAAGCGATGGAAGTTGGTAGTTCGGAGAGATTTCAAGCGGAGTTTCAAGCGGTCCGCCAACCATTTTTCGCGACTTTCGGCTATGGACTGGAACAACTCCAGACAAACCTGAATCTTCGATGACAACTGGTTTTTCTATTTTAAGAACGGGAATCGGCGACACATTCTCGACGACGGGCTTATTCTCTCTGCGTCGCACACGAACCCGTGGCTCGGAAAGATTCTGTGCGTTATTTTCGCGATCGACAGCGTGGAACTCATTGAGAGCATTTGAGATCGGAACTGCTTTTTGCTGTTTCAGACACCACAGTCGTGTCACTCTTTGTGGTAAGCAGATAATTGCCATTGTTGCTGGTGCGATGACTCTCAACAAAAACCACATGAGAACTGAATCAATTGCTATAAAGAGTCCGGCGCATAACAGCGTTCCGAAAATAATCGTCGCACCGGTGTGTGCAAAATGTATTTCAGCAACGACTTGTGCCGTTGCTCCCAGATAACCCCCGGGCCCCCACAGTGGCCGCGCAATCCAATCGGGTAACAGCATTGATAGCAGCGCACTTGACCCCACCGTTGCGGCAATAGCACCAGCAGTGCGAAGCGGAAGATCAAAAAGCTTTGCGCGAAGAAGAAGCGATCCATCAAGGACAATGATAAAAAAAACGACCAACCAGGCCGCTGCACCGAAGCATTCATACAGTAGCCCAGCGATGGTCGATCCCCAGAAGCCACATGCATTGTGGACTCGGGCATTTCTTGGAAAGATTCCGGCATGCGGTGGATCGGCAGCATCAAACGTAAACAGCGCCAACAGAACGAAAATACATGTGGCAAGAATCACAAGTGCTGTCACGTCCCGCACTCGGTCTCGCGAACAAGGTTCGGCCTCAGTACTTCGTAATGAATCTGAACGTATTGAAATGCCTGCACCTGGAGCGACCGTTGCAGGCTGTGGAGTCGATACTCGTGACAGCGTTGGCGATGGCATGGCGGAGCCGATCCGAAGGAGGACGGGGAGAATGCCCCACCGACGAAACTCGACGATGGGCTGTCCGTTGTTCGGACAATAGATTCAACCCAACTCTACAGGGCATTTTCTGTACAAGCGGTGCCCTATTCACGCGAACAACAACTCGGCTTTTCTGATTGTAAAGACCTTATCGACTGTGACGATCACGCATGGCTTTGAAAGGCTGTCGATATCAGGAAACATTTTGTTTCAGCGAATAAAGTATCACACTCCAATAAAATTTGGCCTCAATCGAAATTGTCCCGAGGTATGCACTCGAAGCATGCCAACAAGCTCTCCAGACTGATTGACCGCCGCAGCGGGGCCTTCCGGCGGTCCGACAGCTGCGCACCCATGAGCATCCATGAGACCTCCTCGGGCGAGCATTGCCGTTTGCTCCTCAGAAAGGACCACACACGGCAGATGCGCGACGGCACACAGCGAGGGCAGGAGTGCAGCTTGCGCAACGGATTGATTGGAAGTGCGTGACGCCTCATTCCACAATAATTCAAGCGGGAGTGAATCGGCCACTCGGAATGATCCGATCGCTTGTCGCTCGAGCGATTTCATCACCGCACGTGTACCAAGACACTGCGCCAAGTCTCGTCCGATTGCTCGAACAAAAGTTCCCGAGGAACATTCGATAGCGAGCTCCAGATGTGGCCACTGATACTCCGTAATTTCTAAACGAAGGATTCGCACCGGCTTCGCTTTTGCCACAACAGGGAGACCGGCTCTCGCTAATCGATAGGCTCGCTTGCCATCAATATGCACTGCCGAATAGTCGCACGGGCGTTGCTGAATATCACCTCGGAATTGATCGCACGCGGCTTCCAATTCGCAGCGAGATGGCTTGCAGGGATTTGTTTCGACCATGACTTCTGTTTCAAGGTCATCCGATGCACTCCAGCGTCCGAACTCGAATGTGCCCACGTACTCCTTGGTCTGCTGTTGCACAAACTCCACCAGTCTCGTGGCATGACCGACGCAGACCACCAGTACTCCACTGGCAAGTGGATCGAGCGTACCGGCATGACCACAGGCGCGCATTGAAAGTGCCTTTGACACTGCATTGACGACACGGCGGCTTGTCACCCCGCGTGGCTTATTGATCGGGATCACACCCGAGAATGGGAAACGCATAAAAGGAATCAATTTCTTCCGCTGATTTATTTACAAGACGCATTCGCGAACGAAGGCCATCAACGTCTGAAACGGTCGGCGCTACCAGTCGATCAAATTTCAGATGTACCATCTTTTCAGTCTTGTCAGGCGAACTGCGTGCATGCCCTAGCGGATAGTGCACCAGACTGCTCGAGAGCGTACCGAATAGTGTATGCACTATTTCAACACTTGTTGGGATTCCATCCGGATAGAGTGAATCGTAGTGAGGGCCACCATGTTCAATGACAATTTTTCCAATCATTCTCCGGACGTGCGGATCGATAATATGTTTTTCCTGATAGTCTTCTGGCATGAGCATGAGTCCATTCCAGTCAAGGCTTTTTGCAGTTTTCGCTTTTATAAAAAGTCGTGCAACGATCCAGGGAAGCGAGTGATCTGCTGATTGCCGAGTGGTGGGATTACGCTTGGCAGGATCAGCAATAATGCTATAGGCGGGCTCATAGATTTTAATTCGCACCTGCGAAATAGAATCCTGATCGCAAGCAAGGTTTGGTTGGATTGCAAACAGTTCGCAGATCGCTTCAATCGCCCCTGCCGACTGGTGTTCGTAGAGGCCGAGCTTAAAATGCATTCCGTGGATTGCGAACGCATCGCCAGAACATCCCAGTTCAAGATCAAACGGGCTGGTTCCATCCATAGTCGGCTCGTTGAAACGGTAGATCGCAAGAGGATTACGAAATACATCTCTTGGGCCAACGAACCCCCGTATCGCGCGCATCGCACTCACGATTGCTATTTCGGCTGCAAAAGCCGCCGAAGCTCCCTTGCTGTCGGAAAGTTGGTGCCCAGCCCGAATGGCTCGAAACGGCACATAGTGCGCCACCACAAGACCAATGGCGGATTCGATCTGTTCGACGGTCGCACCAATCGCTGCTGAAAAGGCCACAACACTTGCAACAGCACCGTGATGCACATGATCGATTGCATAGGTTCGAAGAGCGAACACCTCGGCTAATCGGCCACGAATCTCGTCGATCAACAGCATGACGCGCAGCGTTTTAAATCCATCGAGATGCACAAGTCTTGCCGCAGCAATTGCCACTGGGTAAAAGTCGTTGTGGCCGAATTCTCCTGCGGTTCGTCCACGAATCGGATCAAAACCAAAATTTGTTCCATTGGAATCCCATTCTCGAACCGCAGAACAATTTGCTGCCACTGCCTTGCTGACATCGGTTGGTCGTGCGGAACCAAAAACGATTCCTCCCCTAGAGTCACGCGATGGCGAATGCTGCAACGCCTCGTTCCGCAAAACAGTCGGTGCCCTCGCACCTTGGGAAAGAGCCGACACAGCGCATCCCACACTGTCGAGATGAAACTGTGCCACTCGATCAAGCGTTGCCGTTCCAATCGCACCGAATCTTCCAGAGAGAAAGTCGATTGCGTACTCGGCAAGAAGCCGCGCTTGGTTCTCTCGTCGCGATAATACAACCGTTGAATTACTCATCGATTCAATCTACTCCCGCACGAATGACTTTCTCTCTGTATTTTAGGCTCAAGTACAAAAAGTTCGACCTGAAAATGATGCCGTTGTCCCGATCTGCCAACGTCCGACTACACTCATAGGAGATGGCGAATGACTTTCAGATGTTCTGGCGTAATCCTATAGACTCTGTTGGTTTATCTTCCTTTGTGAGCGTTGTTTTTCGTCAGAATGACGACACTACTTTTTTCAGCATTGTAGAGAAGTCTTTTCTTGAGTCAGTAGATCTTCTTATGCAACCCACTCAACTTGGCCCCTATACCATTAATTCGCGAATTGGGCGAGGCGGCATGGGTGCGGTGTATCAAGCAACTGATTGCGCAACTGGAGAAGTGGTTGCTGTAAAAGTGCTTGCCAGTCATTTTGCAGATGAGCCTTCTGTTCGTCGACGGTTTGAGGCTGAAATTGAAACGCTCAAGTCGCTTCGTCATCGCTCTATCGTTCAACTGTTGGCATTTGGTGAACACGATGGGCAATTGTTTTTTGCTATGGAACTGGTGAAAGGAAAAAGCCTCGAACAGGTTCTTCGCGATGGACGCCGATTTGATTGGCGTGAAACACTGACAATGGCATCGACCATGTGCCGTGCTCTCAAAGCCGCCCATGATCACGGCGTGGTTCATCGCGATCTGAAGCCAGCGAATCTACTTCTTGCCGAAGATGGAACGCTCAAGCTCGCAGATTTCGGAATTGCAAAACTTTTTGGAACGAGTTCTCATACTGCCCAGGGCAGCATTGTCGGCACGGCAGAATATATGGCACCGGAACAGGCTTCCGGCAAACCGACTGACCATCGTGCCGATCTCTATGCGCTGGGTCTTGTGATGTTTGCAATGCTTTCAGGACAGCCACCTTTTCGAGGTGGTCACATCACAGAAATTGTCGAGAAACAACGTCACTCTACCCCTCCCCGCATCGGTTCGCTGGTCGTTGGAATTCCAACGGAGTTCGAGGAACTCATCCAACGGCTTTTGTCCAAAGATCCTTCGCAACGGCCGGCGAGCGCTTTGGCACTTGGTCGTTTGCTTGCAGCCATTGAGACGATTCATGCTGTGATACCTGCTGCGGATCATCCACGCTCGGTTTTAAGTTCTGATCTCGAGGAAACATCTCTCGGTGTGTCTCACAATGATGCGACTATAACCTCGGGCGCGTCTCGGTTCACTGATCCAGACCGCTCACAGCGACCGACGTCGCCTCATTCTCAACAAAAAGCTGATGCACAATCGCCGCATATGGATGCTTCTCCACAGGTTGATCTCTATGGTGAGACCCGTGAACTGATTTCTCGGGTTGCTTCTGCACCAGTCATTTCCACTGGGCAAGGCTCAGTCGATCCAACACGATTACCAACATCCTCGGCTCGTTTTGAAACCCATGTTGATCGAATATCTTCTGACCGCTTTACAACTATCGAGCAGCTTGAACGATCAGCGAAACAAGAACACATTCGAAATAGTTACCGCGAAAGACTCTTCTCCATCGTTTCGGCTATTGCTATTGCGGCGACTGTTGGAGTGGGTGCGTACATGCTGCTGCGACCGATGTCATCGGATCAACTTTTTGATTCCATAGTATTGATTGCTCGCGATCCTGATCGCGACCTTCGCGATGCAAGCGAGTCTATTTTTCTTTTTCTCGCTCGTCACCCTGCCGACCCTCGTGCCGCGGAAGTCTCGGCCCTTGCAGATGCCGTTGAACTCGATCAACTTGAACGGCGGACGAGGCGAAACGCGGCTCGTCCCCAAACCGCACCACAGGCTGATGCTCTTGAGCGAGACTATCGTCTTGCCATGTCAAAAGAATCGCACAGTCCGTCGTCGTGTGCAGAGGCACTCGAGGCGATTCTGTTGCTGAATTCGCTCGAAACCAAAGAAGCTTCTGCGGAAGATCAAGCATGGATCACACTCGTTCAGCGCCAGCGAGACCGACTCCGTCCTCATTCCGAACGCGAAATACAAGAGGATACACAACGTTTGAAAGCCATCTTTTCCGCTGCGCTCGCTCTTTCACTCCAAGGAACAGAAGACTCGTCGGAGCGTCAGACTGGGATTCTGTCAGCCATAGAAGTGCTTCAAGGACTAATTACCATTTATCACTCTCGTCCCCATGCAGCCGAGGCAATCACTCTCGCCAAGGATCGGATCACATCTTTACAGGCAGGCATTGTGTCTGAAGTTTCGTCAGCATCTTCTTCGAAATAAACATTTTCCGTGAGACCGTTTTAGAGCTTATGACAACACCTTCTGATCGATTACCTCATCCCTCGGCAAAGCATGCGTCTGGCCGTCTTCGCAGCCACAACGCCTTCCAACGGGCTCTTGCCCTTTTTCCAGGGGGCGTCAATTCACCTGCAAGAGCATTTGGTGCCGTCGGCGGTGAACCCATTTTTTTTTCAAAGGCTCTGGGGCCTTGGCTTACCGATATCGATGGCAATCAGTATCTCGACTACATCGGATCGTGGGGGCCAATGATTCTTGGCCATCGACATCCGCGCGTGGTCGATGCCATTGCCACGGCACTTTTGTCAGCAACCAGTTATGGAGCACCGACTGAGGCCGAAAGCAAACTTGCTGAACTCATCATTCAATCAGTACCGAGCATTGAAAAGGTGCGTCTCGTCAGTTCTGGCACCGAAGCCATCATGAGTGCCATTCGCCTCGCAAGGGGCTTCACCGGACGTGACCGCATCGTGAAGTTTGCTGGCAATTATCATGGTCACTCCGATAGCGTGCTGGTGGCTGCCGGCTCATCAGCCGCCACACTCGGAGTGCCTGACTCTCCCGGTGTCACTGCCGGCACCGCGCGTGACACGCTGGTGCTTGAATACAACGATCCACAGGCACTGGAAGATTTGTTTCAGTCACAAGGGAACTCAATTGCGGCGATTGTGCTCGAACCGGTCGTTGGAAATATGGGACTCGTTGTTCCAACGATGGAGTTTATGGCAGCAGCGCGTCAACTTACGCTCACGCATGGATCGCTTTTAATTTTCGACGAGGTCATGACGGGGTTTCGACTCTCGCTTGCCGGAGCGCAAGGAGTTCTTGGTATAAAGCCCGATCTGACAACGCTTGGAAAAATTGTTGGGGGCGGGTTGCCTCTGGGCGCCTATGGAGGTCGGCGCGATGTGATGAACCATATTCTACCAGCGGGCAAGATCTTTCAGGCTGGTACCCTCTCTGGAAATCCATTAGCGACTGCCGCCGGCACGGCGACTCTTGAAGAACTTCAAGAGCATCCTCCTTATGAATTACTTGAGCGACACGGAGCAATTTTGGAAAACGGGTTTCGCAGCGCCGCCCACGAAGCCAGAGTTGCAGCATGGATTGCGAGAAAAGGAAGCATGATGACGATCTTCTTCCAGGAAGGGCCCGTCAACGGCTGGAAGACGGCCTGCAAAAGTGATCTCTCCCGATATTCTAAATTTTTCTGGGGATTGATTGACCGAGGGCACTATATGCCATGCAGTCAATACGAAGCTCTCTTCTTTTCAGTAACACATACTGAAGCTGACATTCACTCAACACTCGCTGCTGTTCGAGAAACACTTCTCGAGATGACTGCATAGCGATTTCGAATGACACACACCAGCAGTTGATGAATCAGCGATTCATCAGGAATGCAAATGAAAGTCGACTACCAGAGGAAGATGATCGGAAGCGATTTTTGTAAGGCTTGTTTTGACAATTCGGCACTGTCGCACTGAAAGTGCCCCTCGCACAAACGCCTTGTCGAGCGACGCTACGGCCAGCCATGCAGGAAATGAACGAAACTTTGAAATCGGTGATGTGATCTGCCGAAATCCTCCATGTTTCAAAAGCGGTGCTGCCAAAGTGTTGAGCCAATCGTTGAAGTCACCGACAAGAATCCCTGGGAGTGGCTCAGCCGACCGAAAGAGTACATGCCCAAGCAATCGCTCTATCTGCCAACTTCGCTCCCGTTGTGATAGGCCCAAATGTGTTTGGACCAGTGAAAATACTCCTTCTGGTGAATCGACGACCACTAACTGCGCTCCGCGGGGTTTCCTTGAATTGAGTCTCAACGACACTCTATGGCGACTGCGAAGCGGCCAACGCGATAGAATCAAATTTCCATAGCACCCAGCCCGCACATGAACCGTTGGCTGGTAAACAGCATCGCATCGAAAATACGATGACAGCAGTCGCGGCTGATCGTCGTTGCTGCTGCGATGCACGAGACGGTCGACTTCCTGCAGACAGATCAGATCTGGATTTTCGGCTTCAATCACCTCAATGATTCGCTCGAGCCGATACAGGCGGTCTCGTCCACCGATTCCTTTGTGAATATTCCAGCTCAGAAGTCTCATGGGGATTCGTAAAGAGTGCGATAAACTCGTCTCACAGATTCTTGAAAGTCTCGCACATGGTATCACACGTGTCTTCTCTTGGATCGCAGAAACTCTCTCTCCAAGAGTTTTCAGTCATTGCGAACGCTGGCGAATGGCACTCCCACTTTGGCGGCGCATGTAATATTGCAGCACGGCGGCTGTGCAAGCCCGTCCATCGGGACTGGCCAGCCCGCAAGATCCATTTTTTTTCTCTGCATGTTCAATCGCTCGTCGTACTCGCAGCGGAGTTCCCTCCTGTAAATCGGTTTCCACGTCAACACAGAAGAGACCTGTGCAAGGACAAAGAGGGGCGCTTGGATCCTTCGGCCAAATCAAATGGTGAGCTTTTGCTACTGTGATCGTCCGTTCGAGAAGATCAAAATAGGCAACCTGGCATGTTGCGTGAGAGCACCAGTACGAAGGCTCACAGAGTGTGTCGGTGTCTGAAGGATTCACGTGCGCCGCGAGCGTCTCCGTCGATACCTGCATGCCGAGCGTGCCGCATTCCGGACATGAGGGAGGAGCCAACGAATCGTTTTCTCGACAAAATGCCTTATTCATAAGCACTCAACTCATAGAGACGGTAAAGACCACCATCCGCCATATCACAAAAAAGAGATTCTCTTCAAGACTTTTTATAACTTCACGTCGCTTGCATCAGATACATTTTTCTATGCGAGACTTCTGATTCACGCTTTGATCGAATATCCATACTTTATTGTGTTTACGATCATTGTTCACATCATTCCGTATGACAGATTGCATGAATCCACACGATGACATCAGACTTGGTACCGTTGTACCTGGTCACGATGAGACTGCCGAATATATTCGAACTATTGTGCCGTACGGTTTTGAAACTTTTCAAATCACTTTTGGCAAGAGCGTGGGTGATTTTAATCTTCAACGCCTCGCCGAATCTGTACAACGGGTTCTTGAACACGTATCTCATACATCCTATGGGAGTGCTCCAACAATCAGTTCGCTTGCGGTTTACGGAAATCCCCTCACAAGCCCAGAGACCGTGCGCGACTGGGAACGACTCATCGATTCTGCAAGTCTTTTTGACGCACCAATCGTTGCTGGCTTCGCCGGCCGTATACCGGGTCGTCCAATTCCCGAATCGCTCCCTCGGTTTCGCGAGGTGTTTTCAAAACTTTCTAAGCGTGCGGAAGGTTGTGGCGTAAAAATCGCGTTTGAAAATTCAGAAATGCGAGGCACGTGGGAATCTGGTGACTGGAACATTGCACATTCGCCCGCTGCATGGAATTTATTATTCGACGCCGTCGAGAGTCCGGCCTTAGGGCTCGAGTGGGAACCGTGCCATCAAATCGCGAGTTTCGTCGATCCACTTCCCCAGCTTCGCCAGTGGCATTCTCGAATCTGGCACATTCACGGCAAGGATGCGTCTGTGCTTTGGGATGTCATTGCGACGCACGGAATTCGCGGAGGTGTTCCATATGTGCACCACCGCACACCTGGTTTTGGCCAGACCAATTGGACCGATCTGATCAGTACGCTACGCCTTTGCGGATGGCGCGGCAGCATTGATATCGAAGGCTGGTCCGATCCAGTGTATCGCAATGTTCTTGAAATGACCGGACAGGTCGCGGCTCTGAACTATCTTCGCGTCTGCCGCGGTGGTCTGTTTATACCCAATCCTCTGTAAACTCTAGAGGCCCACAAAATCACACTTTGCGAGCATTGCGAAATCGCTTACGGAATTGCGTTCGGCATGTTTCTTTGTTGTGACTGGTTTCACTCCTTTTTTTCTACAGACACTTTTCATGCAAAGTTTGTTCGAAGCGGCTTGGTCTCTCTGGCTTCTTGCCTGGCCACATCTTTTGGGACCGATCATTGTCGCCATTGACTGCGTCGCTACGGCTCATGCCATTCTCACGAAGCGCGACACGCGGGCAACGATCGGCTGGGTGGGCCTGATTTGGCTCTCGCCTATTTTTGGAACTGTTGCCTATGCCCTCCTCGGGGTCAATCGAATTCGGTCGCGAGCCTCACAACTTCGCAGCGGTCAAGCTGAGACGATTCGACACATCAGACACACTGAAGCCACGAATGCGAGAAAAACAGAAGCAATTGCGCCGCCTGCAACCGGACTGCGTCCACTGGAATTGCTGATGGGCCGCGTGACCAATCGTCCGTTGACTGATGGAAATCATGTTCAGCACCTCGATGGTGGAGACGAGGCATACCCCGAGATGCTTTCGGCTATTGATTCGGCTTCCTCCACAATCTGTCTGGCTTCGTACATTTTTGATAACGATCCAACCGGTCTAGAATTTTCTCTTGCTCTGGCGCGCGCCGTGAATCGTGGTGTCGATGTCAGAGTGCTTGTTGATGGCATCGGCTCACGCTATTCGTTTCCGAGTATAATCAGTGTGCTGCGAGCCAAGGGCGTGCGTACAGAACGTTTTCTTCCAACGAGCGTTCCAATTTATTTTCCCTATTCAAATCTGAGAAATCATCGCAAGATTCTTGTGGTCGACGGACGAGTGGGATTTACCGGAGGCCTCAACATTCGCAATAGTTGCCGGCTTTCTCAGCAGCCGCGCCATCCGGTACGTGACATGCATTTTCTTCTGCGAGGGCCTGTCGTTGCGCAGTTGCTCGAGGTCTTTCTTGAAGATTGGGCCTTTGCTTCAGGCGAAACACTTTCCTTAGATCGCTGGATGTGTGATCCCTCACATGTCGGCACGATGCTCGCTCGTGGGGTTCGCTACGGACCAGACGATGACGATATTGGAAAGATCAAGCTTGTGCTCAATGGCGCGCTCTCCACGGCAAAACGCAGTGTTCGCATCATGACACCTTATTTTATTCCAGATGATTCCGTCTGTCAGGCACTCGATTCTGCGGCGCTTCGCGGTGTGAAAGTCGATATTATTCTTCCAGAGCGCAACAATCTTGCACTGGTGAGTTGGGCTTCGACCGCCATGCTGTGGCAAGTGCTCGGCAGGGGATGCAATGTCTGGATGTCGTCGCCGCCATTTGATCATTCGAAGATCATGATCATCGATCGTACGTGGGTATTTTTTGGAAGTGGCAACTGGGATGAGCGAAGTCTGCGACTTAACTTTGAGTTCAATGTCGAAGTTTATGATCGCACATTCGCCTCCACGATGGATGACTTTGTCGAGAAGAGAATCGCTTCATCGAAGCGAAGAACACTCGCCGACGTGGATGGACGAAGCCTTCTCGTGCGTTTGCGGGATGGAGTGGCTCGGCTTTTTTCCCCCTATCTCTAACTCGTTTAAGTTCGCAGGTACCGTCCGTCCTTTGACCTTTTGGACACTGCTCTCCAAAATCAAAACGCTTCGAAAAATCACTCTGCCAAGAGGTTCACCGCATCCTGCTTTACAGGAGAGCAAGGCTCCGTTGATGCTTTGTGTTGTGGTGTGGGCCTCTCTTAATGCACTCTTGGAATCCTCATGAACAGCTCCTCAAATATTTTTGCCGATCAGCAGAGGCTTTCGCTGTGTAAAATTGGCAAGGAGTTTCACGCTCGCGGCTGGTCTCGCGGCACGAGTAGCAATTACAGCGTCGTACTTTCCAGAAATCCTTTTCAGCTTCTCATCACCGCAAGTGGAATGGACAAGTCGAACCTTTCTCCTGACGATTTTGTCATTGTAGATTCGGCAGGAAACGTTGCTGAAGGCGGGGAGAAACGCTCCAGTGCAGAAACGCTTTTACACTCTCTTATTGCCACCGAGATCCCAAGCGTCGGAGCCATTTTGCACACGCACTCAGTCTGGGGAACGATCCTTTCCGGAGAATCGCTTCTCCGTGGAAGTTTGCGCCTCGAAGGCTATGAGATGCTGAAGGGGCTTGCGGGAATAAGTACGCACGAGTCTTGTGAAGAAGTGCCTGTTTTTGAAAACAGTCAAAACATGAACGATCTCAGTGCGCATATTCAGAAATATTTTTCAGCAGCGGACTGGAGCAATCCAACGCGGCACCCATTTCACGGCTTCCTGCTCTCTCGCCATGGACTCTATACATGGGGGCACAATCTCGCTGAAGCACGCCGGCACATCGAAATTTTTGAGTTTCTTTTTGAGGTTGTTGGCCAGTCGAACGGCCCTCTTTTGTCTCACCGGATGACATAGGATTGATTCACCGATAGAGTGGTCCAACAGTATCTTGGAAGCACAGAATTCATTCACCGATTTGGACTTTTCACGAAAACTGAAGGAGCGATCTCACATGGCAATTGTGACTGTGCCCATGGAGGCACGTAGAATTGACGATCCGAAAGAAATAAAGACATTTTTGGCCGACAAGGGTATCCATTATGAACAATGGCCACTTGAGGACCGCGTGAGTCCGGATGCACCTGCGGAAACAATTCTTCAGGCATACGCCGCAGAAATTGATGAGTTGAAGCGTCGCGGAGGATTTGTTACTGCCGATGTGATTGACGTGCGTCCGGAAACACAAGGGCTCGACGCAATGCTTCAGAAATTCAGCAAGGAACACACACACACTGAAGATGAAGTGCGGTTTATTTTACAGGGGAGGGGGGTCTTTCATATTCATCCCCAAAGCGGGCCCGTCTTTGGAATTGAGGTATGGGCCGGCGACATGATCAGCGTGCCGATGGGAACAAAACACTGGTTTGATCTCTGTACAGATCGTCGTATCCGTGCAATTCGTCTCTTCCAAGATATGACTGGATGGACACCGCATTATATGGATTCAGGCGTGCATGGTCAGTACCAACCACTCTGCTTTGGACCGGTATGGATGCCGACAGTATCTGGTTCATCAGAGCTATCGGGACCGGGGAGCGGATCGTGATTCTCTTTGATGGCCAAGGAATTCTTCTTGATATTGAAGGAACGACTTCAAGCATTTCCTTTGTCTATGACGTTTTGTTTGCGCATGCTCGAAAACATCTGGAAACATTTCTTCAGGAACAAATCTCTGTGAGTTCCACCGTGCAGAAGCAGGCCGCTGCGCTGGCATGTGAAACTGGCCTCGAACTGTTGCAGATTGACGCGTCCAACGTATCGATGGTCGCACGTGCCGCCGCTGATTTGATGGCCCGCGACGTAAAGAGCACGCCACTCAAAGCATTACAGGGAATGATCTGGCGACTCGGATATGAATCGGGAGAACTTGTTTCGCACTTGTTTGAGGATGTTCCCCGCGCACTCGATCGCTGGACGAGTTCTGGGTTGGATGTTCGAATTTACTCGTCCGGATCAATTGAGGCCCAGCAATTATTTTTTGGACACACCGCATACGGTGATGTCACACCACTTTTTTCTGGATATTACGATACGACCACCGGCGGCAAACGGGAAACAATGAGTTATTCAAAGATTTCCGATGCAATGCAGATCGAGCCGAGACAAATTCTTTTTGTCAGCGATATTGGAGCAGAACTCGACGCGGCAAAAAGTGCCGGAATGGCAACGGCGCTTGCAGATCGTCCTGGAAATGTTCCCGGTACGAGCGTTTATGAGCACCCGATGATCCGTTCGTTCGACGACATCATCTCCTAAAATTCTTCTACACGTGAAGATGACCTTTTTTAGAAAGTGTGAACCGCAGGGAATTGTGGCATCGAATACAACGAATGCTCCCGCTCCATGCCTTCTCCTTCCTCCTCGGAAGTGCTGGATGTACTCTGCGACGTTCCAGCAAACTATTTGGCGCACAATTCTGACTCCTAACTTCCATGTCGTCCTAACAGCGTGTAGAGCAAACGATGACGGCTGAATCTCGAATTTGTGAATTGGGAATTCAATTGCCTTCGATTGCGTCGCCGCAGGGGCTCTATCGTCCGATCGTTGTTTCGCGGGGAATGGCGTTTGCCTCCGGTCACGGTCCAATTGGAGATGACGGATTGCTGGTAAGAGGTCGAGTCGGTGAGGATTTCGATATTGAACAAGCTGCGGCATTAGCTCGCCGGGTCGCAATTTCAATGCTCGCTGGCCTCAGGGTCGAACTCGGCAGCCTTGATCGAGTGACGCGAGTCGTCAAAACGCTTGGTCTGGTTCAGTGCATCAGCGATTTTCAGGGGCATCCTGCCGTCATCAACGGTTTCAGCCAACTCATGGCCGATGTCTTTGGTTCTCAGCGGGGCATCGGTGCTCGAAGTGCTTTTGGAACGCATGCATTGCCAGGCGGCATGCTCCTTGAAATTGAATGCATCTTTGAGGTCGATGAGTTCCTTCCACAAGTAATTCCGAGCGATTGATATTGCTAGGAAGTCGAATCGATCGCAAGTTTTTCCGTTGAGGAGTTTTTTTAATGCGATGTGCCGTTGCCGCCTCTCAGGACGAATCGCTTTCAGTTGCTCTCACTCAGGCATCGCATCGGGCGGTCGCCGATCTTGGCGAGATTCCCACTCTGGCTGTTGTATTTATATCGAAGGCCTACGGCGATCAGATTGCCTCAGTCATGGAAAATCTCAATGACGTAATCGGTTCACAAAAACTGATTGCCTGTACCGCAGAGGGCGTTCTCGCCGATGGTATCGAGTTCGAAGATGGACCCGCTGTAAGCGTTTGGCTCGCGCATCTTCCCGGCGCGACAATTGAGACATTTGCGATGGAGTATCGTCACACTGCGGATGGCGCATCCTTCCTCGGTTGGCCGACAGGTTTGCTGGAGGAATGGCCTCAACATGCCTCAGTTATTCTATTGGCAGATCCGTTTTCATTTCCCATTGATCAGTTCATTGCAAGGCTCCATGAAGATCGTCCGGGTGTTCCGATCATGGGTGGCATGGCCAGCGGAGGAGACGAACCTGGGTTCAATCGATTGGTCGTCGACTCTCGCTCGTATGACGCCGGTGCTGTCGGATTTGTGATCGGCGGGAGTGCGCGAATACGCCCAGTGGTTTCGCAGGGCTGCAAACCGATCGGCCACACGTATGTCGTGACGAAAGCTGACGAGAATCTCATCGTTGAACTTGGCGGCAAGCCGGCACTCCAGCGACTGCGAGAAGTCTTTGGAACACTCGACGAATCCGACAAACAATTGGTGCGAACAGCGCTGCATGTTGGACGTGTTGCAAGTGAATATCAAGAGACTTTTGCACGCGGTGATTTTCTCGTTCGCAATGTCGTTGGTGCCGATCCCGACTCTGGAGTTATTGCCGTTGGCGATCACGTGCGAACCGGACAAACAATTCAGTTTCACGTTCGCGATGGTTCAAGTGCCCACGATGACCTGCGCGAACTTTTAAAACGTGAAGCGGTCACTGGCTGCAAGCCTGTTGGAATTCTTCTCTTCACCTGTAACGGTCGTGGAACGCGTTTATTCGATACACCAAACCACGATGCTGCATGCCTGCAAGAGTGCCTTGGTCCCGTACCCACCGCAGGATTTTTTGCTCAAGGCGAGATTGGGCCGATCGGAGAACGAAACTGTCTCCATGGTTTTACGGCCAGCGTTGCGATCATCGAGGAAACTTCGCCGCACTCCTGATCGATGGTTCTATTTTTTTGAAAATGCCTCATTGTGAAACGGTATTGACTGCTGCTGACGGTCGCTCTATTTTCCTGCCCCTCATCGAGCGTGCAGCGGCATCTTGGACTTTTTATCCAGTGTTTAGATCGGGCCAGAACTTTTCCACGCTGCCAGGTCCATTTTTTCGGAGTTCGTAGCAATGCGCACCATTTGTCTTTCATTTTTTGTATTGTTCGCAATGGGCTGCGCTTCGAATCGAAATCAATACAGCTACGCACCTCCGTATGCTCCGCCTGTCTATCCTCAGCCAAATGGTGGGACTCAACCGGCGTATACGCTTCCAGTCGGAGCCGTTCCGGTTTCAGGAGTGCCAGACGTTTACGGTCAACCGGGCGTGGCCTCAGCGCTGCAGCCTGCTGGCGTTATGCAAACGCCTCCTTGTCCGCAGCCTGCATTCACGCCGCAGTAGCGATTCGACTCGAAAACAAAGAGACGTTCCTTCCAGAGAATAGATCTAACATTCGATGCGTCTGCACATTTGAACGTGCAGACTAGAATCGAAGAGCCTTTCATCTTTCTTCGCGGCCTGCGTCATGGGTTCTTTTTGTGTCGTATTTTCAGCGACGTTGTGGAACTTTCCGAAATAAGGTTTGAAAACTCCTTTTTTATGTTTTTTACGAGACTACAAAACATTCGAGTTCCAGAACTGATGGATGATCCTCTTCTTGATCGAGGAGAACATCTGAAGGCCCTTCAAGCGCTTCATCGCATTAATTTTTTAAGTTACACCGCCTTGCAGGTTTCACGCAGGATCGCTTCTCTCCTCACACTGACTCCTCGTACCGGCCCCCGCCTGCAGATTGTTGACCTCGCCTGTGGAGGAGGAGATGTCACCATCGCACTTTCTCACCAACTCCATTCAATTGGTATTCTCGCCGATATTCTTGGGATCGACAAAAGTCCTGTGGCTGTAGAATTCGCAAACCAGATGGCCCATACTCGCAGAGCATTGGGGGTGCGGTTTATTTCGGGAGATGTTGTTGAAGAAGGATGTCCGCCGTGTGACATTGCACTTTCGACACTTTTTCTGCATCACCTTAGCGATGATGACTCTGTACGGTTCTTACATTCGATGCATGCTGGTGCACGCGTTGGTGGAGTGGTTTCTGACTTGCTGAGAAGCCGTCGCGGACTTCTGCTGGCAATGTTCGTCACAAAACTTCTCACGCGTTCCCACGTCGTGCGGATTGATGGCCCACTGTCTGTCCGCGCCGCTCGTACCCAGCGAGAACTTCAGTCGCTCATTACACTGGCAGGAATCCATCGATTGACACTTTCCAAGGTGTGGCCTGAACGACTCATGCTTTGTTGGAATCGCAAGGAGGCACGATGATGCACCCTCCGCTTTTTCTTGACACTCCTTCTCCTCGGAGGGCTTGCGCGTCAGATGATCTGCCCGCAAAGCCCTCTGAAGTTCCTGCAACACTTACTTGTTATGAAGCAACCCAGCGACACTGGCACACTGTGGTTATCGGCGCCGGGCCGACTGGCTCGAGTGTGGCAATGCGACTGGCCCGCGCTGGACTGCGTGTGCTCTTGATTGATCGCGATACTCTGCCACGGGGGAAAGTTTGTGGTTGCTGCATTTCTCCCCAAGGAGTTTCCGAATTACGATTGCTCGGTTTTTCATCTATCGAAGAATCGCTGCACGCAACTCCACTTCACTCTTTGGTACTATCAGCAGCAGGAAAACAAGTCCATCTGCCTCTTCTCGGTGGCGCAGCGCTTTCTCGCGAACGCCTTGACGCCGCGCTTGCGACTGCCGCGACACGAGCCGGTGCCGACTTTCTTCCCAAGACAACGCTGACGCAGATCGATCAGTCAAACGTTGGTGTTCGATGCACGCTGCGTGATCAAGAGTCGACTGCAACACTGTCTGCCATGAGTGTGGTCATTGCGGCAGGCTTGGCCCCCGCGATTCGAATCAACGGAAGTCGACAGATCCGTAGCGTTCCTGTATCAAGCCGAGTCGGACTTGGGGCAACTTTTTATGATGACACCTTTGATCTTGAGCCGGGTCAGTTGCTGATGGCTGTTGCTCGGCATGGTTATGTGGGAATTGTGCGATTGGAGGACGATCGACTTGATATCGCGGCAGCAGTAGACCGCAGCGTGCTGGCAGGGAGTGCGACAACAAACCACATTCTCTCCGAAATGCTTTACGAAGCTGGTCATAGGGTTCCGAATGAACTGGCACACGTTGTTTTGTCAGGCACTGCGGCGCTCACCCATCGCTCGCCACTGGCAGATGGTCTTGTATTTCGAGCCGGTGATTCTGCGGCTTACGCCGAGCCTTTTACTGGCGAAGGAATTGGCTGGGCGTTGCAGTCGGGTCGATTCCTATCGCAGGCCATTGTGCAGGGCGTTGATCGTTCGTCGACAACATCCGACATACGGTTGAACGCTGCAACGATTGCCGCGCACTGGCAGTCATCCCATAACCGTGCTCTGCGAGGAAGACTCTTTCAATGCCGCGTCCTTTCTATCGCGCTGCGTCAACCGAGCCTCGTCGGGATGTTCATCCGGTTCATGAACGCCTGGCCTGCATTCGGAAAACAATGCGTGCGATTGGCTGTCGCAAACGATTGTGAAACATTCACAACGTAGTCGCCGGGGTGAACGAGAACCAACGACGAAAAACGTCTCGAGCGTTTTGCGGGAGATCAATCTGCTCACATAAGATTTTCCAATTACACGTCTTGCTTGCGCAGGTGTCTTGCATGCTGAAGAAAAAACTCGAGCATGATTGTATTGGCAGAGAGTGACAGGGATGTATTGCCGAGAAAAAATGAATCGGGCTTTTGTCCTGGCCAGGTATGGCCGCCTCCTTCGATCCGATAAAAGACCACACTGCTCAAAAGTTTTCCTGGCCCCCACGAGTATCGCTCGATTGAGATTCCGTCCTGGTTTTCACAAATAGTTTCACGTATTGGGTCAGGAGGACAACCGTTGGTTCGTACAAAATCTAAAAGCCCTGCAAGAATCCCGCGGTGCGACACCCTCGTGACACTTCGACGGCCAATGCCTCCATCGAGAGGCGTAAACTGATCGAGTGATCCGTGAAAATGTACAACCGATATCTCCCGTGATGGCGCGATGTCAAGAAGCGCGAGTGGACCTGATACCGGCGCGATCGCCGAAAACATATCTGCTAACTCCGCTCCGACCCTATAGGCCATCATCGCGCCGTTGCTCATGCCAGTAGCAAAGATATATCCACGATCAATCCCAAAGCGATTGATGAGGTTTTCCACAAGCACTTTTGTGAATGTCACGTCATCGGAATCCTCACCAAAAGCTTCGCCACAGCAATTACCGCCGTTCCAGGTAAGCAATCCTTCTCGGGTTCCTGTGCCAAAGGGATAGACCACGATGGCACCTCCACTTTCCGCAAGGCAATCTAATCCGCTAAACCGCCTCATTGCCTCCGGATGGCTCTGTCCGCCATGATATGCGACCACTAAAGGCGTCGGATCGGTTTTCATCAGGCAAGGGCGAACGAGAATCGCTCGTCTTTGGCGGGTACCAACGGGAATTTGGATTTCTTCGACGATGCTTTGGAGATTGTGCATAACGTACCGAAATAGAGCTCTGTACCGAAAATATTGAATTGATGCCTAGACAAACTTCCAGGAGAGATCACGCGGCATCTTGAATAGATACTTTTCTATACAAAATATTATTTCAATCAAAGTCGTGTGTTCGATCGAAACCTTGTTCTGTAGACTTTCAAACTCCTCACACATACCACCAGGAGCTTTGAGATCGTGGAGTCGCAGGCACCCAAACGGGTCGTCATTGAGTCACTCAGTCCTGTCGTCGATGGAGGGCGCTTCACGGTCAAACGGATCGTTGGAGACTCTATTTTTGTTGAAGCCGACATTTTTTGTGACGGCCACGACGAACTCGAGTGCCAGTTGCTCTATCGACACGGCGAGAGCGGACAGTGGATCTCACTGCCGATGGAGTTTATCGGTAATAATCGCTGGGGAGCGTCATTTCAGGTTCATGTTCTAGGACTGTGGCAGTTCACAGTCGCTGCGCACATTGATCTTTTTGCAACGTGGAAACGGGATCTTTTGCGACGGATCGCTGTCGGCGAAAGTTCTACCATCGATCTTGCTGATGGAGCATCGTTGATCGAAGCGTCTGCACATCGCGCTCCCGCCTCAGAGGCTCACGAACTCTGTGAGTGTGCAGCAGTTCTGCGTCGCTCTCATGGATCTCCTCCCATACTCTCCTCACGATTAGACGAACTCATGTCGAGATTCGCAGACCGGAGAAATCAGACGCAGGTCGATCCTCCATTATCCATCTGGGCCGATCGTGCGCTCGCACGCTCAAGCGCGTGGTACGAAATCTTCCCTCGATCGTGGAGCGATCAACCGGAAACGCATGGCACTCTTTCCGATGTAATACTTTCTCTCGACTCGATCTCCGAAATGGGATTTGACGTACTTTATCTCACACCAATTCATCCGATTGGCCATTCGTTCCGAAAAGGACGCAATAATGCCTTGATCGCAACCGCAATGGATTGCGGAAGCCCGTGGGCTATCGGTTCATCGGATGGCGGGCATACCGCGATCCATCCGTCGCTGGGAACTCTTGCTGATTTTGATTCACTCGTTGCGGCTGTTGTTTCGCGATCCATGGAAGTGGCGCTCGATGTGGCGATTCAATGCAGTCCCGATCATCCTTGGATGAATGAACATCCCGAATGGTTTCGGCATCGCTCAGATGGCTCAATTGCGTACGCCGAAAACCCACCGAAAAAGTATCAAGATATCGTTCCGTTTGATTTTCAATGCGAACAATGGCGTTCGCTCTGGGAGGCGATCGCTGGCATTTTTCGATTTTGGGTGGGGCACGGTGTTCGAATTTTCCGTGTCGACAATCCACATACCAAGCCATTTGTATTCTGGGAGTGGCTGATTCATGAAATCCACCGCGAGCATCCCGATGTTCTTTTTCTCGCAGAGGCTTTTACCGCGCCGAAGTCGATGCATCGACTTGCCAAGCTTGGGTTCACATGGTCTTACACCTATTTCACCTGGCGCACCGACAAGATCGAAATGACTGACTATCTGCGCGAGGTCACGAGCCTGCCGCAAACTGATTTTTTCCGACCGCATTTCTGGCCAAGCACTCCCGACATTCTCCATACGAGTTTGCAGCAGGGTGGCAGGGCGATGTTTCTTGTGCGAGCGGTGCTTGCATCAATGGGCGCGGGCAACTACGGAATTTATGGCCCCGCCTACGAACTGCTCGAATGCACTCCAACGGAGCCTGGCAGCGAGGAATATCTCAACTCGGAAAAATATGAAATCAAACACTGGAATCGGAGTTGCGTCTTATCGATTGCCCCCTTGATCACAATACTCAATCGCATTCGCCACCAAGAGCCCGCCTGCTTTCTCGATCGACAACTTCAAATCCATCGAGTGGATCATGAGAGTCTATTGGCTTGGAGTCGGTTCGATGAAGAGCATGGAAGCCGAGTTCTCTCGCTTGTTGATCTCAATCCGACATGTGTCCATCGTGCGAGATTGCATCTCAATCGGACTGCGCTCGGGCTTCTCGACACCGAAAGTATTCTTGCGGTGAATCTCATCGATTCAGAGCGTTGCCTTTGGAATCTCGATTCAATCGAAGTCGAGTGCTCTCCAGAACGGCCCGTTGCTATTTGGCGACTCTCTCCGCAGTAAATTGCCGCATGCAGAAAGAAACATCTTTGGAGGTCGAGTGCTCGACTCTCTGTAGGTATGCGGTAGGAAGGAATTGAGTATGACTGATTTATTTAACGGGCATTTATCGTTTCTTCACCACGCCCAAGAAATTGAGCGTCGCCTTTACACGTGGCTTCCACAGTCCCGTTTTTTTCCGGCAAAGTCTCGCCAGATAGACTCTCTCGACCTCATCGACCTGATTGAATTACCGCGCGATAAACATCTTTCTCACGCTCATACAGATCGTTCTCACTGGTTTCTTGGCATCGTACGAGTTGTCTCTGGGGATGCGTCGTTCACGTTGACAGTGCCGTTCTCTTGCGAGAGCGGATTTGATGACATTCACCCTCTCAAACAGAGCCTTCCACCCGAACTCGGTGCAAGCGACACAGGCAATGCCCCGGAGTTTTTCATTCGATTACTTCATCTTTTGAACTCGGGGGAATCAACTGGATTTCATGGGCGTCTTCTGGGAGTCACTCTCTCACGCGACTGCGAATCTTTTCGCTATACCGAAAGACCCTCTGGCGACCGGGTGCATTCGCTGGCATCTGATACTTCAAATTCAACCGTTGCAATCGATAACCATTCTGTTCTTAAACTGATACGCACTGTGCATTATGGAATCCACCCCGAAATTGAAATCGGTCGTTTTCTCGTCGAACAAGTACCACGCTGGGAAGGTACACCCAAGCTACGAGGTTGGATTGAATATAGATCGTTCCTCTCTGACAATGCGTCAGGTGTGGTTGCGGTATTGCATGACTTTCTTCCCCAGTGCGCAAGCGCGTGGGATTCGCTTGCCTTGCTTCTCGATCAGGAAATAAAGGGCGATTCCTATGCATTGCAGCATGCAAAGAATCTTGTCACCGCAATCGGGCATCTGACAGCATCGATGCATGAGGCACTCTCTTTCTTGAATAGCGGTGGTGAATTCGATTCGTCGCCTTGGTCGCAGAGTGATCGAGAGAAGCAGGCCGACGAATCGGTTCTCCAAGCTCAGAAAACTGTACGGTGCTTCGCGGATTATCTCGCCACCACTCAGCGCACAGATACATGGAGCGCCGACCAACTGCTTCTCCTCAGTGAGCGAATGCGAATAATCACTCTGCTTGGCAGTGTCCCTACACGCATACGAATACACGGCGACTATCATCTCGGACAAGTTCTTGCCGGGGGTGAACGTGTTTATGTGATCGACTTTGAAGGGGAGCCAGCCCGTCGCCTTTGTGAACGCCGCGTTCCTTCAGTTGCCATGCGTGACGTAGCAGGCATGTGCCGTTCGTTTGATTACGCGATCGCGTGTCGAAATCGGCGTCACGCAGGCTCGTTGGATTCGGGCGATTGGAAAACGACAAGCACCATTTCGACCGACTGGCTAGTACAGATTTTTCTAGAAGCGTACGAATCGATTGCACAGCAACGTTCTTGGTGGATCAGCGTTCCCGAGGAGCGAAAGATACTTTTTGATTACTTTCTTCTTGATAAGGCATTCTACGAGTTGCAGTATGAGATGAACCATCGACCAGACTGGATCGGCGTTCCTCTCGGCGCCCTCCAAAAGATGGCTGGGGTTATGATCACACCCTGACAGAGCCTGCGACGTTCAGAGTCGTTCGGCGTTCAAAGCAGAAGGAGGAACTCTTTATTCTCTCGCAACCAAACGTTCCACGCTGGGCTCATGCTTTCGTAGGCGGCGTGCTCGGGATAATTATTTTTACACTGCTTGCTGCTTGTGCCGTATTTGATACGACTCATCCATGGTCAGACTGGACTCAAACCAGCGATCTGCGGCGCAGTGGATATTCCGAGCGAGTGCGATTGGATTGCTTGATTCGAACTCCTGCAAACACTTGGTCCAATCTCGCCTACATCGCTGTTGGTCTCTATTGCATCGTTCTGGTGCGAATTGATCTTGATCGAATCCCTCACCCCAGCGATGGCTATCTTCTCGCAACACCTGTCTTTGGTGCATTTTTCGGATCCGGATGCATCCTTCTTGGAATTTGCAGTGGATTCTTTCATGCCTCGCTCACTCGAATTGCTCAACACGCAGATGTTTCCGCGATGTTCACGCCACTGCTTGTTTTGGTGGGCCTCAATTGTGGCCGATTATTTCCTAGCGTATCAATTGGCACATCTCAGCGCCCCATTGCAACATGGCCACTCTGGATAATGCTTGTCGTAATCACAAACATTTTACTCTGCATTTACAAATGGTCTTTTTCATCGAGAACCGTTCTTGAAATCCTGATCTTGCTTATCGGTGGGTTTGGATTTCTTGACTTTATCCGGCAGGATTTTCGATTCCGGATCAGCGTTTTCATGAAGATTCGCTGGCTGGTTGTTTCTGGACTGCTGTTGGCCGTAGCAGTTGTCTGTCGACAACTCGATGTGGCACGTCGCTTTACCAATCCCGACTCCCTTATTCAGGGTCATGCACTGTGGCATCTGTTCACAGCCATGGCCCTTGCGTCGATGTACTGGTATTACCGCCATGAAGAACGCCTTTCTTCAGACTCCGTTTGAGCGGGGAAAACGTGTTTCTACATCATCCTTATGATTGTTGCGGTACCATCTTCTTTTACTTTTAATTGGATACGGTTGTGAGAGAACACTTGACATGAACATCCCACGAAGACGGATGCTTGCGGGATCACTGGCGACTGGAATGCTTGCAGGCGGTTCCATTGCCGCTGCATCGGAACACATGCTTGTGATCGACACACACGTCCATTGTTTTGCTGGAACTTCAAGTAGTGCATTTCCATATCATCCACAAGCACCATACCGACCAGTCGCACCCACTCCACCCGAGTTGCTTCTCACACGAATGGACGAGGCCGGGGTCGATCGAGCGTGCGTAGTTCAACCCGAACCGTATCACGATGATCATCGATATCTCGAACACTGCCTGCAGATTGGGGATGGACGCCTTAAAGGAACTTGTCTTTTTTTTGCTTCGCAGGAAACCTCGCAACAGACTCTTCGAGAACTTGTAAATCGAAACTCTGGAAACATTGTGGCACTTCGAGTTCATGCCTATGCGCCAGAACGACTGCCGCCATTTGAAGCAACATCGCTGCGAGATTTGTGGCGGACTGCAGCCGACCTGAATCTCGCAATTCAGCTTCATTTTGAACCTCGGTATGCGCCATTTTTCGAACCACTCATTCGGATGTTTTCAAAAACAACAGTAGTCATTGATCATCTCGGCCGACCTTTGCAGGGCACGCCAGCAGAGCACGCGGTGGTCGTTGGATGGGCAGATTTTCCAAACACTATTATGAAGATCTCTTCGTTGAGCGATTCCAGTCAATACCCGCATCGGGATCTCGCACCGATTGTGAAGGATCTTTCGCTGGCCTACGGATCATCAAGGCTGATCTACGGCGGCGGATTCGATGAGCACGCCAGCGGCATCTCCTACCGCGGTACTCGTGAGCGAATCGCCTCAATGCTTGAATATTTCACGCCGGAAGAGCAAGCACAGATTTTCGGTGGCAATGCAGCAAAACTCTTCAGATTTTTATAACGATTGAATCTGATTCATTGACTGCGTGCTTCCATCGACGTTCATGACGAGTGACTCTCGCGAAGTCCACTGGCAATAAGTACGCCCAGAAGTGAACCCAGAATGGGTGCGGTCAGATAAATCCATACCTCTCCCATATGGCCGCTGAAAAGTGCCGGCGCCAACGATCTCGCTGGGTTCATCGATGCCCCAGATATCGGGCCTGCAAAAAGCGCCTCCAGTCCAATCAATGATCCAACTGCTACTCCGGCAGTAATGCCTCGCTCTTTCGGTCCACTGGAAACTCGAAGTACGACAACCATCAACATCATGGTCAGCACAACCTCAAGAACAAACGACTGAAGTGGCACGCCGGATGGAAATGTTGATCCGAGCGATTCATGAAACGGAAATAAATTCCGCAGGAGCATGCTTGCGAGACAGGCCCCGGTCAGCTGCGCAAGAATATAGGGAATCACGAAACTGCGTTCGAGTCGGCCTGAAGCAAAAAAGCCAATCGTTACGGCAGGATTAAGATGCGCACCTGAAATATCGCCAACAGCATAGATCATCGTCAGCACAATGAGGCCAAACGTCATTGCAATGCCGACATGCGTCACCGTCCCACCGTGTATGTCGTTCACGATGATGGCGGCAGTACCTGCAAAAACGAGACAGAATGTTCCAAAACACTCTGCAAGATATTTGTTCCAATTGTTCATGACGCGGGGTTCTTCTATGAGTTGTCAATTTGACTGCAGCGTTACAAAGCCTTTACAGGCAGCAGATCAATCGTCTCTCGAATAACTGACGCAGGAACAACAATGGCAAGTCCTAGCGGTGTATGCGTTGTACGTTCCTCGAAGGGCAGCGACATTCGATCTGTCTGCCGCTGCATTCCGGTCACCAAGCCAACTACGGTCAATTGATTTTCGTTACACAACACAACCGGAGCACCACTGTCACCGCCGAACGTATTGACGTCGACGAGCACCATACCGCCCGATGCTCGCGGCGACGCTGGCGTCGCAAGACTTCCTCGTCGAAGGACTGGAAAGCCAAATGCATCGGCCTCGAGTTTTGCAGGATAGCAGGGAATCCAAACATCCTTTCCCAGTCCCGATGGTGGCTTGGGCGTTTTTGATGCCTCGGGAATTTGATCCAAACGAAATGGTCGTACGACAACACCTTCCGGAAGCGTGACCACAACAACAGCGACATCCTGCACAGGGTGCCGCTTCCAGGTGAGAGCATCACTTTTCCCAATGTCGAATGGCTCTTCGACTCGACTCACAACTTTATCCGAGGTCTCTTTTCGCAAAATCATCCTGCATTCGGCTCCATCACCGTCGGAATATGCATGCGCCGCAGTGACGAGGACCAGGCTTCTCGAGGGAGGGCTCTCGGTTTCTCGAGACACAAAAAAAGCAGTTGCTGACTGCTTGCCAACTGTGATTCGACAGACGGCGTTGCTGGCGCCCTCCAATAAATCCTCCAAGGACTCAGATGAAGCAGTTTGATCAGCCGCAGAAACCCTACCGATCGAGATCCCCAATACGATGCCGACAAATATTGTGAACAATAACTGCGTCATACGTTGAAAGAAATGATCTGTAGCAATAATCACAGGCCGCTGGCTCCGGTCGTTTCCTTCTGTCGCTGCTCTTTCTTGGCTGGAAATTCTACGACAACGAGTTTTTTTCCTTTTTCGTCGTAAGCATATTCTTGATAGTAAGGCAGCATCGCAAGGCTCGTTCCGTCGGGTTGGTCCTTCTTTATAATTTTCAACATGAACTCGTCGTACGACTTTGGAAACTCTCCAAATTCGGCCTGATACAGATTCATCGCCTGTGTCACGGCAAGAATTCCGATTTCTCCGACGCTGGTACTGTAGGCTTCGGAAACAACTTCCAGACCTTGCCCTGTGATTCTCAGTTCCGAAACAACACCACCGTTCTCAAGCGCATCGGAAAGCTTGAGAACATTTTGTGTCGTCTTTCGAATCGTCTGCCGCGTTTCCACCGTTTTTTGCTTTGGTGCAGGCGAGTCGCAACCGAGAAGCGGCATGAACGCTACAACTGCGATTCTTAAAAAGAATTGACTGTCTGACATAAATTTGGACTCCGAATGTATTTAAGGCTGGTTAAGGCATTGGCTCGATGTGCTCGAGAACATTTTTATCATTCTGCTGGAAACCGATCTCGCAAACATAAACCTTATGCGTTTCTCCTGAAAATCAGCATTTCATTTCACTCATCACTTGGAAGGGTATCTTCGCACAGCTGTATCATTGTATTGAACAGGCATTGCAACTCCTTCGACTATCGTCGCCTATCGAATTGGAGGCAATGCCTCTCGTACGCTGGCTCCATCGGTTTCGCTGAGAACAAGGATTGAGAATTTATTGGCTGAATCAAGATCATCGGTACTCAGTGTAGCGTAATCGAAACGACCTCGGTGATCGGTGTATCCATCCTTATAAAATTTAATATCACCGGAATCCATTTTGGCATAAACCTTCACATACGCTTTTGAAATCGGCAAACCTGTTTTTTGCTGCGTTACTTTGATCTGTCCATAATTTTCGATTCCTTGCACCAGAAGGCTGCTCGAGTAATACGCCACTGAACGGGATAGGCCACCGCCAGTGACTTCAACAAGAATGTTCTTGTTTCTAAATTCCTTTGGCAGTGGGATTCGATCTGTTCGCTGGTCTGGCGCAAGATCGACCGATAAACTCTGGTTCGGTTGAATCGAACTGAACTGCCCTCCAAATGTTCCCGCAAAAGGATTTCGGCTGAAAAGCAACTCGACATCCATTTCGTAGAAATGAACGACTACGTTTTCTAAGTTTCGGTGTTCAAGCACGATCTCTTCTGAGTCGATCTTGAATTCGATTGATGGCGAAGACGCTGCAAGGTTTGCCTGCTGCTGATTGCGATCGTGTGGATCAGCGTTGTTCATTTCGTTTCCGGCAGCTTCATCAAGAGTCAGGATGATTGCTGCAAAGACATTCCTCCAACGATCCACGGGGTAGTCGACGTATCGCAGCGCGATCGCCCTGGCTTGGGCGTGTTGATCCGAGAAGAAGTGAAGGTATGCGTTGCAGTAGTCGTACTGCAATTTTGTTGTTACTTCTTCTGGTCGCACTCGCGAAAACATCGCCAACGATTCTTCCACCCTGTCCTGCAGTAAAAAATAGTAAACCACTGCCAATCGATCGTCATTCGAGAGGCTACGAGTTCGGCACAACTGCGACAAAAAGTCATGATACTGCGCATGAAATCGGTCATTTACAATCTGCCGACGCAACCCTAGCGAATGAGCTCTGGCGTTGGCGAGTGGCTTGTATTCCAAGTGCTCAAACGTTCCTCGAACCACAGGATCGATCGATATAAGATCGCTTGAAAGTCGTCCGCCGCACTGCAATACAAAACTATCTGAATGCTGCAGATATTCGCGTATGGCCTCTGGCTGATTATGAAAAATGCTATACGACCAGAGTGTGTCCGAATAGGTATGACGACGTGCCAAACGCGATGTTACGGATAGAAACATCTCTGGCTCGCGCATACGCCAGGCAATTCGATCGAATTGAATCTCTTTCACATTATGGGCGTCAATAAATTGAATAACTTCTTCGTCCGTTCCGTTTTGCGAAATGTAGTCCCACGATTGGATATCGAGTTTTGTGGGTTTCTCAACAACGTTCAGTTCAACAGAATCGACCATTGCCACAATTTTTTCATTCTTCGCCACGTGCACCGGGTAGTGTGAAAATCTTCCTGCGACTGGAAAATAAAAATGATATTCGATTGATTTCGTGTGGTACGGCTCAAGCGACACATGTTCGGTACGGGTTTGCTGACTGGTGAGCACCGGCACTGCGCCGGTTGGAATTTGAAGAAGCAAAGAAATATCCTGCCTCGCAGATGTTGGATTTGTGACAACCACCTGGCATCCGTAGACCGCATGCGTAAGAAATTCATCGGTAACGAACTTGTCCACAGGTTTTCCGTTGACCAATGACTGTCGATCGCTGTGGCGAAAAAAGTTTTGACTGACAAGAATTCCTTCAGGCTTTTTTTGCACGTCGGAAACTTTGATTTCCTCGTGAAAAATTACCATTGGGCCTGCCGGATCGAGCGTCATCTGCCCCTCGGCAAACTCTGTCTTGTGTTGCGGGGACTCAAATGGCAAATCAAGCACCCCAAGAGCCAGAATCATTTCGGAAAAGTTACTCGATGCAGTTGCAAAATTACTTGACTGAAACGGAATATTTCGATCACGCTTCGCGTAGTCCCTCCAGAATGCACCTACTTTCACTCGTTCTGCTGATTGCTCTGCTCTTGAAAGATGATAATAGTTGTTTTCTGCCCATTCTTTCGTCTGTTCGATCTCTCGATATAACTGTCGTACTGAATCAGACGCATTCTTTGTTTCAAAAAAGAGCGCCTGTTCTTTTTGTTTTTCACTAACATTTTCCGCTTTGGCTTTGTCGACAGATCCACCTGCCTTGCGTGACAGGCTTCGACGAAGTTCCGATCCAAAATTACTTTTTTCTGCCTGTTTTCCAAGTGCCATCGAACCATCTTGTTCATCACTGCGATTGTCTCGCGCGAGCCGATCGGACATATCTATACGATCTCTCTCCGACTTTTTTCCCGATGCTGGCTCCTGAAATCGACCTGATGCTTCACCTAGCTTTTCACTCTGCAGCAATTCTCTTTCGGGTGGCATTTCACCGCCCATCCCGCCACGAAAATCACCAACTCCATTGCTTTCCCCTGCTAGGAGGCCAAAGGTGTCGGATGTATTTAACGCGCTCCCTCGCACGGCAGTGTCAAAAAGATGAATCATCCTGTCAATATTTTCCGGAATCATCGCCAATCGATCCTCTACATGCCGCAGTGTATGAGGAATTTCTCCATCAATGCGCTCGGACAGCAACACCTGCTCGAAGGTGTTAAGTTGGGCATACTTCCACGATTCCACAAAAAGAGTCAGATCTTCGCCGAGTAAGTACCAGTCCAGAAATGTTTTGTCTTTTTTATTGAGCAGAGACGGAAAGACAACGTTTTGAAAAAAAGGAATGTCCTTCCGCGCTAGAAAGAAATTCAATTCATGACAGGCGTACTTCGAGTATAGAACCTTCTTTTCAACAGTATCCAGCTTTGGCCATCGCATTAAGAATTCAAATTGTGCGAGAGACGGATCTCCACTGAGAGTTGAAAAAAGTCCATAGACTTTCGGGAGACTGTCGTAGACTTCAAAACGACTCGCTGCGATGTCCGAGAGTATGAATGGCTTGCCAACATCACTCATCGAGATCTTTTTCTGCTGGGTGAAGTGCTGTTGTGGATCGAGTCCTTTTTTGAGACAAAGATCGTCTAGGGCCAACTCGCGTGCGGGCAGTGCAAAGCTTCGTGAGAACGTAGACAGGGGATCCACGACGACAACTGTCAGGTGTTGATGCTGCGCAAGGGATTCGAGCGGAATGCGGATTGTGCCATCTTCGCTGGGCTCACTATTGGCAAGAACGATCGAGCCACTTGTAAGAAAATCGAGATTGGCGAAGTTCGCCGGCGGTCCTTCTACGGTAGCAGGCTGTGCCATCGAAGCATCCGCCATACTTGTTGGCATCGCTGCTGCTGCACCAAATTCATTTCCTTGCTGTGCAGTCTGTTTTGATGAGTGGGTTTCTTCCACCACCCAAGGATTCAAAAGCAGTGCGGGTCGCTCGAGCATATTTCCAGGAAATTTTTTCCCATATCGCCGTTGGAATATGTATGCATATTCGTCACCGATATTTCGACCCGTTACATATACCGATGCATTCGCATTCTGTGAAAAAAGCCACGGCTCACTGCTTCGCACTCGAGAAAGTGTCGCAAACATGTCGTATTCCGGTACCATACGAGTAGCCACCAGATGCACTCGTGTATAAGGACTGATCGCTCGCAACTGTACAACCACTTCTTCAGCGATCTTTTCGTCATTCTCATCGGCTTTTTTGTTTCGTCGATTCTTTTTTGGCTTGTCTGTTGCGTCTGGGTTTTCTCCAATTTTCGACACTTGTATTTTTACTTTTTTCTGCACAGTAATACTTTCAATTCCTGGCGGCTCAAGCAATCGCCTTTCAAGCTGACGGTGCTTTCCAAGAAAATAACGCCCTTGCTCTTTTCCGAGAGTTACTCGCACTCGCATGCGGGCTTTGGGTACTTTCATAAACAGCTCATAGTCACCAGCGGAAAGCCCATCAATCACAAGAAATCCTTCTTGAATTGAAAGCGCATCGAACTGGTCCGCCGCGTAGTTCTCTCCTCGCAATTCTAAAAAAGAGACCTCATCGCGAGAGGGCTTTTCCTCAGGAGCAAGACCGGTGCGATCTGTCAGCATCCCTATGAATGGAATGCGGATTGATTGGCCCACGCGTCCGTGAACGAGTTTTTGGTACGTTGCCTGATCTGTCAGCATCGGCCAGGTGTGCGAGGTGCCTTCAGGACCTGTCACGGTTATCGCTTCAATGTTGAAAAGCGTGCCGAAATCAATTCGTCCTTGCATATCGGTCTTCAGTGTGACCGAAAAAGGGTGCCGAAAGTCTCGCGATTTGAGCGAAGCGCTGACCGGTCGAGAAGGTCGCTTTTCGCCATTTTTCCCTCGCATTTCAATTCCATAGCTCTCGCCCGAACGAACGAAATGCAGGTCTTCCACCTTCTCCGTTCGATCAATTTCATTCATCGAGAATGATTGCGTTGCACGAAGATTCGTAGGGGGGCCACCGGCACTCGAATTGACAACCCGACCGTCAAGAGAAAATGTAAGTTTTGAAAGCCTCTGCGGCACAAGAAACTCGTGCGTCTTTTCACGGTCCTCAAATAGCTCAATATTTGGAACCTCCTGCATTGTCGATACACCATCGAGATCGAGCGACTCAATCGTGAGCTTCACGTCCGTGAGACTTTTGATCGAGACCGGAACACCGTTCATTGCAAGCAACGGACGCACGATCACTTCAGCGGTGCTTCGTGTTTTGAGCGATTCCCGATCGACGTGAAATCCAACGACAAGAGAATAGGCTTCAGAAAGATGGTCGAAATACTCCAAAGATGAATATTCTGTTTTCAATCCGGCAACGGGCTGATCTTTTCCCTTCCACGGCGCGCTGATCACGATCGGCTGGCGTCCCGGCGAGGTGCTATAGGGAACAGTAATCAAGCCATCCTCGGCGGATTGATACTCCTGACCCGAGAGCCAGAGTGTTGCATCTTTTATGACAGCACCCGAATCATTGAAAATCGTAAACACCTGACCCGCAGGTCCGGCATAAACTAACTGCTTTAAACGTCCTTTTCGAAGAATCGCTCTGCTCGATCGGCCATTGCCGATAAAATCAACGACATAGATTCCCGGCTTTGAAAGTTGAGGGAAATTAAAATGCCGCACGACGCGTCGGAGTGGATCGTCCTCATAGGCAATCGAGAGTTCAATATTCGGCGTAAGTCCATCGAGCGTAATATCTGTGTTTATTTCACTGAGATGTATTCGGTAGTGACTCTTGGTATTGATCTCAAATATTTTAATGAACAATGTCTGCACATTCTTGATTGCCACATCGAGTCCCACCTCGGCATCGGCTTCAAACACTGTCGCATTTGAAGGCATAAAATCGAGATCGACCCGATCCTTCAGCGCCTTAAACTGTTCGGGCTGGAGCATTGATACAAAGCGTTCGTTATCACCGAGACCGTTGACCAGCTTGACTTCGGCAAAGAGGTTTTTGAGATAGTCACTCTGAATGAACGGCTCAAATTCTTTTGTGTCGGCCGCTTCCAGCAGGAACTGCGACAGATAACTTCGTACCAGTGGTTCATCGGTATGAATCGGTGGAAAGAGCGACGCACCTTCGTAGTTTGATCCAAGATTGCATGCAAATGTTTTTGCCTCATTTGATTCACGCATTTCCTTTGAGAGGTAACCGACAACCCGTGGCAGCCTCAAATAGTCAATGAATTCGGCCTTTTCAAACTTTCCCTGCCGCTGGGAAAGCGCGAGTTGGTGATATCGAACGTGGGCCTTGAGCGTATTGTGAACTGGGCCAAGTCGATCTGAAAAGATTCGCTGTCGACGAAGATACGCAGCATGCTCTTGGTCGTCGCTACGCCAGTCGATGTCGGGGCTCGGCTGAAGTTTGTGAAGATATGCCGTAACAAACGGCTGTTCGTTACACACCTCCGGTCGCAGTGTTACCAGTTCATCGAGTTGAGAGGATAGAAGCAGGCGATGAATGCCAAGCGAGCCGAAGCCTCCAGAATTCAGGTGGGAAAGATCATCCGAAATGAGCTTAACGAGTTGGGGATAATCTGGCCTCGTCAGTCGTGCAAGAAGTTGCCGGCGAATTTCCGGGGTGAGTGGTTGAGCAACAAGCCAGTCCATGGCTGAATCTTCATACGCTTCAAGAGTTCCTGGCGAATGCGTCTGGGCGCGAGCAATCCAAGCCTCGCGAGCGATGAGTTGGCCATCGAGTGATGTCGGTAATTGTGGCTCGGCATCGAGTTGCTCACGCTGATGGGAATAGGTAAGTCCCAGATGCCCCTTCAGATAGTCGAGTGATGCCTGAGGATTTGCGTTGTACGTGAGCAGAGCATGACGATTGCGAATCTCCCAGACACGCATTGTTTCGCCATGCCGTTTGATCCAGTCAACGAGTAATGGTTGAATCGCGTCGAATCGCTCGGTGTTAAGAAAATGCAAGCACTGAAAATAGTATGCCTCCTCAGTACCGGGAACGAGTTTCTTGAGGGACGCTTGCCGGTCGTCGGCCAGCGCAAAGTCTTCGACAAATCCAATTTCATCAGCTGCTGCGATTGCGTAGGGAAGGCACGTGGAAAGCACAAACAGGCATGTTCGGAAAAGAAGTGGAATTGTCGTCTGAACTCTCATAACACTGTTCCTTCCATATTTTACTTTTAGTTTTGCTGCGAACTATTTCCGGATCGTCGATGAAGGCTTGAAATCACTTGTACTGGCCCGCTCGTGATCGAGTCTCATTGTTCTGTCGAATGTTCTACGTACGAGAGTCGCTTGCGTCACCTTGCTGAGTCATTCAAGCGCATCGAGAGGCCCTTGAACTGTAATCTCGAATCGAGAGAAAGTAACATCTACCCAAAAAATATTGACCGTCTGTCGGCCAACTCAATTGGCTAGTTTGATGCCAGCTGCGGCAGAAAGTTCCTGAGGACCGACGCGAATGTATCGCAGCACAACGCGAAGCAGAAATCGCTGAGCTTTCCTGAAAAAAGGGGCGAACCTCACGGCTCATGATCGCTATTCGCTCTTCAATGAGCTGCAAAAGAGCGATTTAACCCGTTCTATAAACCAGCGGAGGGCACGGGGCTCGAACCCGCAACCCCTTTCGGGGCACCACATTTCCAGTGTGGCCGCTAACCATTCGCCTACCCTCCAAACACATGTTTTTTGTCTTCCCCCCATCGTTACCTTTTTTTTGTACGGCAGCGGAGATGAAAACACGCATCGAAGACAACGATTCTATCCGCCGATTCCGCTGTTGAAAAAGGCAGCGCGGGCAGTGGCTGAATTTAACGAGTCTCGAGGGCACCGTGGGCGTAGCAGCCCGTCGAATCGATGGCGGTAGAGCCTTTGCATCAGCCCACACTCCTTTGCTTCGTTACGGATTCGGGATTGGTTGTGCACTTTTTAAGAACCAGCAATTATTTTTGATTCACTTACATTGCTCTTGGTCAACGTTTCCGAAAAGAGTTGCTGTGGTGGCTCAAGATCAGTTGAATCCGACACCCGTTTCCATTTTGTTTGAACAGCCTTCTGCCCTCGTCCGTTCAGGATTGCGACAGGTATTTTTTGGTCGATGGCTTGGGATCGATAATTGCATCGGCCTCAGGGAGCCCAACTGCTTGACAATTTTCCGCATCCCAAAGAATTGGTTTTTGCATCCGTAGAGCCAACACGCCGAGCATTCCAACTTCGGTGATTCGAGCTCCTATTTCGAACGGTGAGTACGACTTCGTGTCGCCAGCGCAAGCCAGCACCCATTCGAACATGTGCGAGTTATTCACTTGGCTCCATCGGGGACGTTCTCCTTTGGCCGCGCGTTTGGGATCCCACTTGAGCACTTCGGTATCAATCCGAGATTGAGTCTTTGCGATCTTGATCACTTCGGGTTGATTGGCTCCCTGAAAGTCACTCGCATCTCTCAGGCGGATATTGCAGTCTGTGTTCCACAATCCAGCTGAAAGAGTTCCTTCGCTGCCAACGACGAGGCAACCCGTCGAGCCAACTGGGCCTTTTATGATGTGCTCCGGCGGCACATGTTTGTCGCCAGAGTAGAAAAAGAGTTTGACAGGACCTCGTTTTCCTTTGGCGGCAAAATCGAACGTCACGGTGCAGCGAGTTGGGTACGATTCGTGCCCCAGATCATCCCCCGTCGCTTCAATGCGTGTGGGGGCATCGAGTTCGAGTGCTCGATACGCCAACTGAAAACCGTGACAACAAAAGTCGGCCATCGAACCACCACCGAAGTCGTACCATCCTCGCCACTTACCGGGATGATAGATTTCATTGACGTAAGGACGAGCTGGCGCGGATCCCAACCAAAAATTCCAGTCGAGTCCCTCGGGAATCGAATCGCTCGACGTGGGACGATCGACACCATTGGGCCAACTATGAGATGGATGCCAAACATGAACCTCGTTGATCGTCCCCAGCAGGCCCGACTGAATCACTTCAAAACTTCTTCGAAATCCCTCGGTCGAGCAACCTTGATTTCCAGTCTGCGTCGCGAGCCCAGGGTGGCTCCTTGCCAACTTCTCCAAGACACGGCATTCAGTAATGGAATGAGCTAGCGGTTTTTCGCAATACACATGTTTGCCAGCCTGCAACGCGGCTTGGCAAATTGGCACATGCCAGTGATCCGGAGTGGCGATGATCACCGCATCGACTCCCGTCTCTTTATCGAGCAACTCACGATAATCGTGATACACCCTGGCATTGGCCAGTTCCTTCACTTGTATCGCACTGTCTCGCTGCCGCTTATCGACATCGCATATAGCGACGATCTGCTGATCAATTTTTGTAAGTTCCGGGATGAGGTAGCCCCGCATTTGGCCCCCCATTCCAATACACGCAAATGACAATCGCTCGTTGGGTGATGGGCCTGCCAAAATCCGTGATGGCAGAATTATGGGCAGACCAATGCCGAACACAGCAGCCGATTGAACAAGTCGACGACGGGAAATTCTGTGAGACATGATGATGCCGGCTTCCTTGTAAACTGCGTTCGGTGCGGATGTTTGTTCGCGAATAGCAGATGTCCGCGCTTATTTTTTAGCGAGAAGACCCTTCGCTTCCGGAATGGAATATTTTCTGAAGTCGATCATGCGCACTCGTTCTGATACGCACTGCTGAAAGAAGTGAACTCTACGGTGCCTTTTTGAATCGCATCATCGCGAAGCTTGACGCTTCCGGAGATCGCTTGACGACCTCCATGATCTGCGCCGCAACCAAGTGAACCGAGCAACAGGCTTGCAACACAAAGAAAATTCATCTTGGGAACAAAAATACACCTCACAATGCCTTCAACAGAAGTCACTCGCAATCTAAGGGCCAAGAGATGTCTTGATTGACTTAGTATCTCTTATTTTCCCGACTTCCCCTGACGACAAAAGCCATCCTAACTAAAAAAAGTCTTGGTTTATCATCTTTTTTATTTATCGCTTCGGATGATGCACCGAATGGCTCGCAAAATGCTGTGTACTGCAGTTTTTCAACCCACTTGAAACGTCGCTTTTCGGTCGATAAACGAGCATCGAATCCTTCAGCATCAGACCTTCTGTGGTTCTTCCTTGAGAGTCACCAGAGCAGTGCATCGAGATTTTGTATTTATCGACTTATTCCACCACCTTTTGCCGATGCGGTTTTTGAAATGACAGCTTTGCCATCTTTTATCACTTCCTCAACGGTCTCTTCTAATTTTTTCTCATCAACGGTGACTTCGAGCATGTTTCCATTTTGTTGAATGTGAATTGCCCCTGCTACAACCAATCCTACAACTGCCAATCCCACAAACATCAGCATCCGTATCATGTGTATCCCTTTGCTCTTTACTAAAATTCTGCCGCCACTACTCCATGGCTTTTTCAGCGCGGGAGGGTAGCAGAATCTGCCGATGGAGCAACGCTGATTTCATTGCGAAAAAAGTGCTTTTCGAGCAATTCCAGACAGTTCGTCTGCGTTGTGCGTCGCTCTTTTTTTCGCCTCTATTCGAACAGGAAATTTTAAATCGACGGTCAGAGGTCTATTCGATTCATGACGGGCTCTGGTGCTTATTTAGTTTTGATCGGTAGCCACTGGAGATCTCGTGTCGTGATAGTTTTGGAAGCCATCAGCCACCACGTTTCTCCCGTCTGAGTGTCGATTTTCAGAGCACACTTTTCTTCTTGAGAATCTCCTGCAGCGATGCCACCAAATCCGAATATGGGATACTGTGCTTGGATAATGAGAAACCTCAACTGTCCCGAACCGCTTGCCAAAGGAAGACCTTTGGGCTGCTGCGCATAGGCCAGTGCAGCCCACGCTGCTGCCACCACTACAAGAGCCGTCATCAAAAAACTATTTCTGCGATCCATACTCATCTCTCAGGCTCCTTTATTCATTCAAGAACTTTGAAAACAGCGTCCATCCACAACCCAAAAAAATATACAAGCCGGCACGCATGCTGGTTTGATTCCTGTTTCAATCAAAACACAATTGTCACGTCAAACAGAGATTGCCTGCGGAATCGGCTCCCCCCATGCCAACTCATGAAGACAATACACGAGCATCTGGATAACCGGTTCGATCATGCCAATCCCCAGCGCCAACGCAAGATTTTGAGTAAGGGCATAGGCAACTGCAAAAGCAACACCAAAGTGAAGAATGCCGTAACTGATCGTTTTGCAAAATAAACGTAGGGAACCACTCATTGGAAGAATTCTCCAGAAAAACTTTTGGGACGAGTAACGGGTAGATTATAGCTTCCATCGAATTGTTTATGGGAGTTGTTTGAATATTTTCCAATCACTCACGACCCCCAGGATTTTTTTCGCAATTGTGGTGACAGGCCACGAGAGCCGTTACGATGCGAATCTCCGCACATTTACAACCTGCTTTGTTTGTGCATTTTTTTAATGGACACGAGGACCGATTATGACCGGCACGCCGCTTTCGGATGCCGACGCAGAATTTTTACGTGAGGCAGCAGCATTTTTTGAAAATCCTGGATTTCTCATGAAAGTGGCAGATACGATTGGCGTACCGCTTCAGGGTATTGCTCGTCATATCCCCCCTCGGATCGCACGACTCGGCGACTCGGCACTGCGCCGCGCGATGGAGATGGCCGTGGGAACAATTCCTACGACGCTGCTCGCTCCTGATTTTGAACACGCATACGCTTCGGCTGGATGGACTGGATTTTGGCACCGTCTGGCCGCAACCATGAGTGGTGGCGTTGGGGGGGCACTCGGCTGGCCCGGCCTTGTCGTCGAACTTCCCCTGACCACCGGAATTCTTTTTCGCTCGATCGCTTCAATTGCCGGAACGTTTGGGGAAAATGTGACCGATCCGGAAGTTCGGCTCGAGTGTCTTTCTGTGTTCTCGCTCGGTGGGCCCGGGCCGGACGATGATGCGATGGATGCCAGCTACATTTCCTCACGCGTGGCGATGTCAAAATTGATTCGTGACGCCACGGTGTTCGTGGGTTCGAGAACTACAGAAGCGGTTGCCGAGGCGATCGCCAAGGGCACAGCTCCAGCACTTGTGAGCTTGATCAATTCGGTTGCGTCGCGTTTTAACGTCGTGGTTTCGCAAAAGTTTTTTGCTCAAAGCGTTCCACTGATCGGGGGCGGCGCCGGAGCCATGATTAACAATGCGTTTGCAGGCCACTTCAACACTGCTGCTCGATTTCACTTTGGGATTCGTCGGCTTCAACGGATTCACGGTAGCGAGTGCGTTTATGCCGCCTATCAACAGCATTATCGGCTCATATCGTTATCGGTAAAAAAAATTCACTAGCCGCGCGATTTGGCGACTCGGTATCATCGAGTCGTTCGCATTTTTTTACTTCGCAAGTTGCGCAATCTTTTCGCGCAAGTCATCGCCCATCAGATCCACACCAGCCACGATTCCATCAGGTCCAATGACATATACCCCGAAAAACGCCTGGACGAACCAACACGTGGCATGGCACACTTGTGTATGATTTTCTACTGACTTTTATTTTCTATAGGTGCGTGCCATGTTCTCTTTTTATGATCATGTTCGCATTGGCAGACGAGTTGCTCGTCGAAATTTCCTGCGGGTTGGTTCGCTAGGACTTGGCGGATTATCGCTCTGCGATCTTCTTGCCGCGCGCGCGATCGCAACGGATCAGAAATCGCCGCTCAAGGACAGGTCCGTCATTTTTTTATTCATGCACGGAGGCCCGTCGCAGTTTGAAACCTTCGATCCCAAAATGAACGCTCCCGGCGGTATCCGTAGCGTCACCGGTGAAATTCAAACAAAGATTCCCGGCATCACGTTCGGCTCGACGTTTGAAAAGCTTGCGGGACTCGCCGACAAAGTGAGCATCGTACGATCGTTTACTACTGGAGACGGAAACCACGACATTAAGCCGATCGTCGGCAAGGAAACATTGCAGGCGAATCTGGGATCGCTTTACGCTCGAGTCGCGGGACCATTACGGCCCTCCAGTGGCATGCCGACCAACGTCGCACTCTTTCCTCGCGCAGTTTCACCCCAGGCTTCCCCTATCATTACGCAGTTTGGAAACTTTGAAACAACCGGTGGCCTCGGATCCAATTATGCCCCGTTTGTACCCGGTGCTGGTGGTAACCTGCAGTCGGACATGACTCTCAATCTTCCGCAGGAACGTTTACTCGATCGACGACTTCTTCTGAGTGCTGTTGATCAATGGAAACGATTCGCTGATTCGAGTCACACAATCCAAGGCACTCGTGAGATCCAACGACAGGCCTTTGAAACGCTTGGAGGAAATATCTCCCAGGCATTCGATCTTTCTAAAGAGGATCCCGCGCTTATTGCTCGGTATGACACAGCGACTCTTTTGCCAAAAGATCGCATCAGCGCCCAGTGGAATAACCGGTCTCACTATGCCGACAACGCCCAAACGCTTGGAAAGCTCCTGCTCCTCGCTCGAAGGCTTTGTCAACACGGTGCTGGATTCGTGACGGTGACTACAAGCTTTGTCTGGGACATGCATTCGGATATCAATAATGCCCCGATGGATATTGGCATGGACTATGTCGGCAGACCGTTTGATCATGCTGTTTCCGCGTTTATCGAAGATTGCGAGGCGCGCGGGATCGGTGACAAGATTCTTCTCGTGTGCTGCGGCGAAATGGGACGAACTCCTCGCATCAATGCCAACGGTGGTCGCGATCACTGGGGCGGTCTTGCACCGCTTTTGCTCTACGGTGGCGGGCTCAGTATGGGAACGGTTGTTGGCCAATCAAGCCGTGATGGCGGGGAGCCGGCTGACAATCCGGTGCGCATTTCAAACCTTGTGGCAACCGTCATACATTCGTTGCTCGACGTTGGACAAGTGCGGGTGATGGATGGTCTCCCACAATCGCTTCTCGATACGCTCACCAGCGGTAAACCGATTGCTGAAATTCTTTCGTGATCGTCGTAGAAACCAGACAACGGCTCTACTTCTTTTCGATCCGATACATTGCTTTATCGGTACGAAGGTAGATTGAATGATCCAGTGCTGCAGGAGTTGCCATCACTTCACCTTCGAGACTGTTTGTGGCTTCAAGCACAAATGTTTTTCCAGGCTCAATGACAAACACCTGTCCTTCGCGATTGCCGACATAGATGCGACCATCGGCAAACATCGGTGAAGAACAGAAATTTCCACCGAGCCTTTCGCTCCATCGCACTTCGCCGCTTCGAGCATCAACACAGGTCGCTACACCCTTATCGCTGACCATATAGAGCTCATCTCCGATGACCAGTGGCGACGGCATGGTGGGAGCGCCCTTTTTTACTCTCCACATAATCTCAGGCACCGCTACACCGTCTCCGAGCCGCACGCCGAGCAGTTCTGGTTGTATAAAACTTGTACTGACATAGAGCATGCCGTGGGCTGCTACCGGCCGAGGCACAATCGAAAATCCCAGCACCCCGTAACTCATTTTCCAGAGTTCGCGGCCGGTTTGGGGATCGTAACCGTAGAGCCAGTCGGCGCCTGTCGACAAAAGCACTTGCTTGCCTTCAATCTGAAGCAGCAGCGGTGTACCGTATGCTTTTTTGAGTTGCGGATTCTCGTTCAGTGTTCCGCTACGATCGGTTTTCCATGCAACAGTTCCTGTTTTTGTATCGAGCGCAACAACATACTGTCGATCGCTTCCATCGCAGTCAAAAATAAGAAAATCCTCAAACAGAACCGGCGTGCTGCCAGGACCATTCTCATGTGCAATCCGCTGATCTTGATTCCTCCAAACCACATGGCCTGTCTCTGTGGTGGTATCAATGCAGGCGGTGCCATTGGTTCCAAAGTGGCAATAGAGTCGGCCACGATCTGCATCCAGAATCGGCGTGGGCGAAGCGAATGAATTGAGCGTGTGGATTGGGTCGGGCTCATCTACGTGGAGACATTCAATTTCCTTGACAATTTTTCCACTTGCACGATCGATACAAATTGCCCGAAGGCTGATCGGCCCTGAGACGGTGAGCGTCTGGGAGTTGGTATTTCCTTCGAGTCTTTTCTTCTTGAGATCTTCCGAAAGCACTGACTCTATCGCGGTCGTGAGCCAGATCTGATCGCCAGCAATCACCGGCGAAGACCAGCCGCGACCAGGCACCGGGGTCTTCCAACAGATATTTTGGTTTTCACTCCAGAGTCTTGGCACGTTCACCGCCGTCGGTGCGTGCCCTTGACCTTGAGGCCCTCGCCACTGTGGCCATGAGTCCTCTGAGGCACCCTTTTCAACAGCCGTTTGCGCCGCATTGCCCAGAGTGATTGTCACAAGTCCGATGAGAAGCAGAGTGATCGCTGCGACAAAAGACTGAATCTGCCCGGGTTCAATCTGGTTGAAACAAACTCGGCTTACAAATCGCATTCCTCATTCCTCCACATTCTACATACTGCTCTTGAAATGTTGGCGATACATTCAGAAGAAGGAAGGTTATAACCTTTTCGTGTGCTTCGGAAAAAGAGAGGCCTCATCCTGAGAGCCGTACGACAAATTCTTTTCGTGTCACGTGTATCGTTGTGTTGCTCCTGTGCAGCTTTGTCTTGCGATTTTACATTGGCAAGAAACTCGTTATGCAGCCCATTCAAACCGATTCGAAAAAAGATTTGAGCACTGCGTGGCTTGTTGTTCTCCTCTTACTTCCTGTGGCGATGCTCAACTATCTCGACCGGCAAATGCTTGCCTCGATGAAGTTTTCAGTCATGGCCGACATTCCAGACATTGCTTCAGAGGCCAACTGGGGATGGATGCTCGGACAGTTCAAATGGGTCTACGCTCTGCTGAGCCCCGTCGGCGGGTACGTGGCTGATCGATACAGCCGACGCGCCGTGATTTCTGGGAGCCTGTTTGTCTGGTCTGCCGTTACGTGGGCGACTGGCCACGTAACGAGCTACGAGGATCTGCTTTGGATGCGATCGCTCATGGGCATCAGTGAGGCTTTCTACATTCCCGCTGCGCTTGCGCTTATTATCGATCACCATTCTCGATCGACCCGATCCAAAGCGGTGGGCCTGCACCAGATGGCAATCTATGGAGGAGTCATCATCGGTGGATGTTCCGGATTCGTAGCCGAGATGCCTGGATGGGGATGGCGGAGTGCGTTTGATCTTTGCGGTGTGATTGGGATTATCTATTCGATTCCGCTGGCGATGATGCTTCGCGATGTGCCATCGATTGTCACGCTCGACGCACATTCGCAACCTGTTCACGATGAATGCCCAAGAGTCTTCACGGCGATTGGTCGTCTTTTGTCGAATCGCTCATTTAATCTTCTGGTGCTCTACTTCACACTTCCCGCTCTGGCAGGTTGGGTGGTGCGTGACTGGATGCCTGCGATTTTCAAAGATCGGTATCACATTGGCCAAGGACTCTCAGGCGTGTCGGCGACGCTCTCCTGGCAAATCGCTGCGATTCTTGGGGCGATCGCAGGAGGATGGCTCGCGGATCGATGGACGAAAACGAATCTGCGCGGTCGCATCTATACCAGTGCCATCGGCATGGTGCTGATCATTCCGGCGATTTTTGGTGTCGGCAATGCTGAAACGCTTTTTACAGCTGTGGCGTTTCTAGGATTGTTTGGACTCGGCTGGGGATTCTTTGATTCCAATAACATGCCGATTCTATCCCAAGTTGTGCCACCACGACTGCGAGCCACTGGCTACGGCATCATGAATTTTGTGAGTATCGGATGTGGAGGGCTGGCCGACTGGTGGTTCGGCAGAATGCGAGATGCGAACGTTCCGCTCAATTTGATTTTTAGCGGTTTTGCCGCAACTGCGGTGCTGTCAGTCGTACTGATCCTGTGCGTAAAACCAGATCCGCATCTTTCACATGTGGACTGACTTTTATTCGGATTTGATCACAGGAAGCAGATCTGCGGTTGTGTCGACGCCACAGATTTTTCTGATCGATCACCATGCGGTAGCCAATGAATGCGCACAGAGAAGCCCGTAATGCAAAGCGGTCGATACGACCTGAGGCACCACGATCAACGTGATCGCACCGGCAGCCATAAGACCTGTAAGAAAAAGAACGTCGTTTTTATTCATCTCCTGCCCTCTCACAAAACCAATTGTTAGGGAATCATGTTGTCAAGGCATCAAATATGAGTTTTTGATGAGCATTCTCCTTTTTAGGCCTCTTTTTTATTTTATGCAAGCTCATTATTTCAATCGATGGCCGTTTTTGGTCTTTTTTTTTGCAGATCAATCCGAGCGTCGGCGATTGACCTCAATGCTTTTACTTCATCCGTCTCCAGAAAAGTCTGTGAGAACGAAATAGGACCTCCAAGCAAAGCCGCAGTGCGACTTAAAACCACCTAGAATTGCAGCTTAGAGCGATGAATGTTTGCCGGAAGGGTCGGCCGTTGCGGCCTTTGAGAGATCGACGAGAAATCGATCGATCGCAGAATCTGACGTATTCCAAGAACACATCAGTCTGCTTCCACCGGCTCCAATGAAGTCGTAAAACCGCCAACCTTCGGCGTGCAACTGTTGCTTGACGAAGGGCTTTAATTTTACAAACAGTGCGTTGCCATCCCGCTGACCAAGAATCTCTACCTCTTTGATCGCACGCACTCCCGCCTCCAGACGCACCGCAGCAGCGTTGGCCCTTTTTGCATGTTCGAGCCAAGCTCCGCCAGAAAGCATGCCGACCCATGGAGCCGAAAGAAAACGCATTTTTGATGCGAGTTGACCAGCCTGTTTGCAGCGATAGGCGAAATCCACTGACAAACTGTGATCAAAGAAAATAATTGCCTCGCCAGCCTGCATTCCGTTTTTGGTACCTCCAAAACAGAGCACATCCACCCCGGCCTTCCAAGTAATCTCTGCAGGAGCAACTCCCAAAGCTGCTACCGCATTGGAAAACCTTGCACCATCCATATGAAGAGCTAGCCGATGTTGCCGACAGACTTCTCCTATCGACTCAATTTCGCTCACCGAATATGCGGTACTTAATTCGGTGACCTGCGTGATGCTCACAACGCGAGGCTTGGGATAATGAATGTCGCGCCGACGTGTCACCATCGAGTCTATCGAACTCGGCAACAGTTTTCCGTGAGCGCCGCCGACCGGAAGAAGCTTGGTACCGTTTGAAAAAAATTCCGGGGCTCCACATTCGTCGGTCTCAACGTGCGCGAGTTCGTGACAAATAATGCTGTGGTACGACTGTGCCAGCGAGGCCAACGCGAGGGCATTGGCTGCGGTACCGTTGAAGGCAAAAAAAACGTCACAGTCTTTTTCAAAAACGTCCCGAATCAAATCGGTTGCTCGACCAGTCCAAGGGTCGTCTCCGTACCCAGCTGCAAAGTCGACATTCGCTTTTTCCAACTCATGCCATGCCTCGGGACAAATCCCTGCAGCATTGTCACTTGCAAATTGATAACCGGGCACAACCGGATGAGTGCCATACTCTCGAGAGGACGCTAGGGGAATCTGCTTGGGTGTGATTGGCATTGGCACTTTATTGATACGAGAAATATTGAGCCTCAAAAAGCTGATTTCTTTTCTTGTTTATCATAGTAAACGGATTTTTTAGCTGCGACTCCATAACTCGCTTGAGTCTATTTTGTGACTGTGGATGGTGAACCACTCTGGCGATCGAGACAAAGACCAGAAGTTCTTTATGACTATCGATGGGATGAATCTGCTGTTGAATATTTGTGCACGTAGGCTGGAGACTACGCTTTCACGTGTTGATCCTTTGCAGAACTTCTTTTCGCGTTGACAGTATGAAACAGACATCCACCAAGACACCTTCCGACATTCACTGGACCGGAAAGTTGGGCTGGATCCTTCTTGACTGGGCGGCCAGCGCTTTTTCCACAATATCGATCACGCTCTTAGTGGCATATATTGAAAAGGTGGTTTTTCTAGACTCTCCTTCTGAGGTTTCCTGGGGTCTGCCGGGGGGAGTGATCTGGGCATGGACGCTTGCTGCATCCATGCTCGCTTCAGCAATTGCCATTCCGAGCATGGCCTCGTGGGCCGATCGACATCAAGCACAGCGCAGGGCTTTGGCCGCTAGCGTTCTGACCGGAAGTCTTTCGTGCATGCTGCTGGGCTGCGTACCAACGAGTGAGCCTGCGGTGATTATTTTTCTCGTTGCATTAGCGACCACTGCGTTTGATCTAGCAGCGGTTTTTACAGGATCCATTCTTCCACAAATCGCAACCGGCAGCGATGCCGATAAACTTTCCGCATCGGGATTTGCAGCGGGCTACGCCGGCGGAGCAACAGCGCTGATACTGGCAACATGGATCGTATCGAACCGCGAGCAATTCAACCTCGATATGCCGAGGTCTCTTCAGATTGCTTTTCTATTGACTGGAGGGTGGTGGTTCATTTTTTCTCTTCCAGGTTTGCTCATTCGCACTCGAGCACCTCGCTCGTTTTCTCTTGAACCCAATACCGCTGCGCATCAATCTTTTCTTGTTTCCTATAGAGAATTGTTCAGATTTCAAAAACTTATTCCGTTCATCGCTGCCGCTGTTCTCATCCTCGGAGCGGTGCAAACTACGATCTCACAACTCTCCTCCATTGCGATGGAGGAATTTGCGCTCCAGCCGCAGGATCTCGTTCGATTGGTTTTGCTGGTTCAGGCTGTAGCACTGCCAGGCGCACTGCTGGTGGGCTGGTTTTCAACCCGCTGCGGACGAAAAGCAGCTCTCACGGCTTGTCTGATTGGATGGACGCTTGTGCTTGTGGCGGCGGTGATCGTTCAAAATGTATCGCAGCTTTATGGCGTTGCAATTATTCTCGCCTTGGTACTCGGAGGTATTCAAAGTGTAATCCGGGCGCACCTTGCATCACTTGCGCCGCTACAGCACTCTGCCGCTGCATTTGGCCTGATGCAAGTTGGAGCAAAACTGACTGGCTGCATCGCGAGCTTGCTCTTTGGAGTGGTCTATGCCGCAACGAATCATCCACGATTCGGAGTCATCGTACTTTTGGTGCAACTCCTTCTTGGCTGGTGGTGGCTGGCACGCCGTTGCAATCCATGTGAGATACCTCTCGAGAGCACTTCTGGATCTTCAAAAGGCTTTTAGTCGCTCAAGCCGAGCACATCGCGCATCGAATAGAGACCGGCGGGCTTGCCCACAAGAAATTCTGCCGCAGCAAGAGCACCGCGAGCATAACAATCACGATTGGTCGCCCGCACAGCTACCGAAAGTGATTCTCCTTCCATTCCAAAGAGAATCGTATGTTCGCCTGGATTGTCTCCGGCTCGAATGGCATGGTAGCCAATTTCATCTGCTGGTCTTGCACCCGGCCGACCTTCGCGGCCATGAGACGCCCGAGACTGTCCCATGGCAGCAGTCACTCGCTTTCCAAACGCAAGCGCCGTTCCACTTGGAGCATCTTCTTTATGCCGATGATGCCATTCGAGAATTTCAACGTCACATCGGCCACCAACCTCCGCCAGAAGTCGGCCGGCGCGGGCGACGAGATCCAACGCTACATTCACTGCCAAACTCATGCTCGGAGATTCAAGCACTGGTATGGTCGTGGAGGCTGACTCGATTGCCAATCGGTCAACAGGCCCAAGGCCCGTGGTTGCGACAACCAGGGGGATTTTTTTTTCGGCTGCCACCGCCGCAATGCCTGCCACGGCACCCGGGAGAGAGAAATCGATTATCACATCGGCGGCTTCATGCCACTGCGACGCAATCGTCACTTCATTCGAACCTGTGCCTGCAAGCAGACCAGAATCTTCCCCAGTAAGAGGATGACTGCTGCGTTCAATCGCAGCAACGAGGTTCCAGATTCCATCGAGGGCAGCCACTGCGACAATGCGTCGTCCCATGCGGCCAGCAGCGCCGTGCACGACGAGTCTAATAGGTTTCGACTGAGCCATCCCGACACACTCCCTGCAGATCGTTTTAAAAAAGTTTTGACCAAGACACCGATCGCCTCTGAGACTTTCGGTTTCAATCGATGGCACCGTTGCCAATCGCTCTGTCCCATCGACATCATCATGCGGCCGAAAAACACTTCCGCAAGAGCATCATCCGAGGGCGTAGAGATCAATTGCTTGAATGATTTCCTCGATTCGATTTCCCACAGTGATCGCGCGATTGGCAAAACTTGCACGACTCACGCCACGGCTACCAAGTACGTCATTAAAAAGTGACTGGTCAGTGGTGTGATAGGCAACCGTTGCCGTGGGATCCTTGAGCTGATGTCCGGTGAGTACGCAAACCACCCGTTCGTCTCGATCAATCACCCCTTCGGCGACAAGTTGTTTTGCCCCGGCAACACTCGCCGCACTGGCCGGTTCACATCCTAGGCCACCAGCTCCCACCTGCGCCTTGGCGTCCAGAATTTCCTGCTCGCTTACCTCTCGCACCACGCCGTCGCACTCCTCGAGAGCCCTCAGGCATTTTGTGAGATTGACAGGACGATTAATTTCAATGGCACTGGCAATCGTATTTGCTTTTTTCTTGTCGCGATCGAGTTCATCGTAGTAGTGGCACGCAGGAGAAAGATCGACCTGTCCCTTCTGCCATCGCAAACCGCGATGATGATACAGTTCGTAGAGCGTATTGGCGCCCGCTGCATTGATCACCGCGAGCCTTGGGACTCGATCGATCAGGCCAACATGTTTCATTTCAGAAAATGCTTTTCCGAATGCGCTTGAATTTCCAAGGTTGCCACCTGGCACAACGATCCAATCGGGCACTTCCCACCCCAGAGATTCAAGCACTCGATACATAATCGTTTTTTGACCTTCGATTCGAAAAGGGTTGACGCTGTTCACGAGATAGATTCCTAATCGACTCGAGACTTCTTTGACTCGCGCCATCGCATCGTCAAAGTCTCCAGCGATTTGGATTGTCAACGCTCCATAATCGAGAGCCTGCGAAAGTTTTCCGTAGGATATTTTTCCAGAACCTATGAAAATGATTGCTCGCATCAATCGTGTCACGGCGCAGTACACCGCCAGCGATGCGCTGGTGTTTCCAGTTGATGCGCATGCAGCACGCTTGGCTCCGATCATGCGAGCGTGCGTAAACGCCGCCGACATGCCATTATCCTTAAACGATCCCGATGGGTTCAAACCTTCGTATTGCAGGTGCAATCTTCCAGGACGAGTTCCTACGAACGCTCCGACCGAGTCGCTGACGGCAAGAAGCGTTTGTCCTTCCCCGATGGTGACAACCTTTTCAGGTGGAGCAAATGGAAGCATCTCATGAAAGCGCCACACGCCACTGAAGGCCAGCGGATCACTGCGACGAGTCCACTTTTTCTCAAAAAAATGAAACGAGGATGGAGGTCGAGAGCGATCCCAGTCGTAGGCGATGTCGAGCAACCCACTACAGACCGGGCAACTGGTGTGGACCTCATCGATTGAGAACGTGGCACCGCATCTGGGAGAAATGCATTGCTGAAAGGCCACATCGGTGCGCGAGGCAACTGACACGGGATTGACTCCACCCAATTGTCGCAATCGAAGACCAGCGGCATGCTGGAAAACGGCTCGATTACGTTCGGGATGTTTCTAAGAGTAGGCCATCGACCGATCATCATCAAGGCGAACAGCAGCACAATCCCCATCGGAAAAACGCTAAAACCCTCACAACTAGCTGTCGTTGGATTGCTCTGCAGGCGAAAAGAGCGTGGTGAAATATTCTCTCGAGAGGCCGGGAATGCGTCTGCACGAATTCTCAAACACTACTTTGTTCAGACCCAACGATGATTGCCTCTACTTTCAGTTCAAATTGACACGTCGCACGCTTCTCTGAGAAAATCTGCTTTCGGGTTCATTCACTCATTGACTGCATCCATTGCCGCTATCGATCTCTCGGCTTTTCAAAGCCATCCTGCACCTGACGAGTATGCCGTGACGACTTCTATTTCGGGAAAAAGCGGCTGGGTCGTTTTTACGGTAGTTGCGATCCTTGCCGCAATTGCGGACCTTGGAACAAAGTGGTACGTGTTTGACCGCCTCGGTATGCCGGGCGAGAAAAGACCAATTGACCTGATCCCAAATATGCTCTGGCTCGAAACCAATCTCAATGAAGGCGCGCTTTTTGGAATCGGACAAGGATTTGGCATGGTGTTCGCCGTTGTTTCGTGCGTCGCAATTGTTGGCATTCTCTTTATGGTCGCGCAAGCCTCGACGCGTCGACAACATTGGATACTGATCGCTTTTGCGCTGGTCAGTGGCGGAATCGTTGGAAATCTTTACGACCGTCTGGGATTTCCAGGACTTCGTTGGAATGCACCAGACGAACGCATGGGCCGTCCGGTGCTGGCAGTGCGGGACTGGATTCATTTCCGACTGGAGGGCGTGATCGACTGGCCGATCTTTAATCTTGCCGATTCGTGGCTGGTGATCGGAGCGGGAATCTTGCTCCTGCTGTCTGTTGTGTCACGTCCGGCACTCGATTGCGACACTCAGCCTGAGGGCGACTCGCCGCTACCATAAATGGCCGCAGGAATACCACCGATGCATGTGAACGTCGAATCAGTCACCAACCCAGATCCACAGATTCAGAAGCGACTCATCCTCGCAATAGATCTGGCGTATCACGCTGGACAGAAAACGCTTGAATGGTTCTCCAATCCGTTGCTTGAAGTTCGGCATAAGAGCGATCGTTCTCCGGTTACTGTCGCCGACGAAATGGCCGAGTCGTTTGTAAGACAGGCGCTGCTTTCGGCATTTCCTTCCGATGGATTCCTCGGGGAGGAATCTGGATCGGTCGAGGGCACAAGTGGCTTTGACTGGATTGTTGACCCCATTGACGGAACAAAGTCGTTTATTCGTGGCGTACCTCTCTACTCGACACTCGTTGGCTGCAGACATAACGATTGTGGTGTTATTGGCGTGATCGCCATCGCTGCACTTGATGAAATGGTTTACGCATCGCTTGGAGCCGGAGCCTGGCATGTCGTTGGCAGCAGCACGCCCATCAAAGCGTGCGTCTCCTCGCGACGAGTCCTCTCCGAAAGTCTTTTTTGCACAACCGATCCGGTGAGCTTTGGAAAAACTTCTCGTCGCGGTGTTCGCGATGCGCTTGAATCTGCCTGCCTCCTTTCTCGGTCGTGGGGTGACGGCTACGGCTATCTGCTCGTTGCAACCGGTCGAGCTGAGGTGATGGCTGATCCTCTTATGAATCGCTGGGATGCAGCGGCTGTTGAAGTGGTCGTGCGAGAGGCAGGAGGCACATTCACCGATTGGAAGGGAATCGAGTCAATCGATTCGGGAGAAGGCCTCGCTACAAACGGTCTTGTTCTAGAGGAAACGCTCCTGTTGACTCGCGGCTGAGCTCTCCTCAACTAGGCGGCTAAAGTGCAGCAAAGCGAGTTTCGGCTTGCGACTTTTGGCCGGATTACTATATTTTCTTTTCTCGTCCAAAGTGGATGCTCGAAACTTTTCGAAGGCATTTCTTTATGACGATTGAAGTTATGTAACATTTTTTTCCTGAGGAATCGTCGACCTCGCCCTTTGTTCGCCAACAGACGTCAACACAAGAGAGATAGAGGAATTATCCAGTGGCCAGATCGTGTCAGGTTTGCGGCAAAGGTTCTTCGATGGGAAATTCCGTCACCCTTCGCGGCAAGGCAAAGTACCTCGGCGGTGTCGGCACCAAAGTCACGGGCATTACCCGCAGGAAGTTCAGACCAAATCTGCAAACTCTTCGAGTGACTGTCGGCGGGGGTACAAACACCACTCTGCTTGTTTGCACGCAGTGCATGAAAAGCGGTTCCGTGGTCAAACTGATTCAACAACAACCGTTTCGTCTTCCACATGTTGAAAAGGCTCGTCCGGTCGTTGTGGAAGCGGTGCCATCGGGTCCGCGAGCTCGCGGATGAGAATTTCCGTTCGTATTTCTGACCTGCATTCTGATTGAACATCCGGGGATTCATACAGGCTCCGTCGAAACTCTTTTTTCATTTTTCCAACCTGGAACATTTCATGGCGATTACACGAAGTGATGTAGCCAAGGTCGCATCGCTTGCCAGGCTTGAACTCAGCAACGTCGAACTTGACACCATGACCCGAGACCTGCAGGGAATTGTTGGGTTTATTTCTAGTCTGGATGAACTCGATACTTCTGGCGTTGAACCACTGGCGCACCCTCTGGGCACTCAAAACGTATTCCGCGAGGATATTCCGACAGATTCGCTTTCGTTGTCTGAAGCATTGCAATCAGCTCCACGGCATGACGGAAAATATTTTCTTGTGCCTGCGGTGCTTGGTGAGACCGGAAGTGCGTGAGTTCATTCGTACACTGTTTAAAAAAACTTTTAGCGATTCCAACGGTCTATTGAACAGTTTGAGTTGATTCTTTTTTCCTTTTCGACGGCAACTATCCATGCACCCCGGCGACATGTCCGCTTGTGAAATTGCTGGCGCGGTTGCACGTGGCGACATCAGCGCATTTGAGTGCACGCAAGCAGCACTCAGCAGAATTGATCGACTCAATGGATCAATCAACGCTTTTCTGCACATCGACGCTGAAGGCGCGATTGCATCGGCACGTTCGATTGATTCGCGAAGAGCGCGGGGAGAATCGCTCGGGCCGCTCGCCGGAGTACCAATCGCAATTAAAGATGTCTTGTGCACGCGAAATGTTCCAACCACTTGCGCTTCAAAGATGCTCAAGGATTTTCGTCCTCCCTATGATGCCTTCGTTGTGGAACGACTCCGAACCAGCGACGCAGTGATCGTCGGCAAGACAAATATGGATGAGTTTGCCATGGGGGGTTCAAATGAGAACTCTGCATTCGGGCCGGTTCGAAACCCTTGGGATCTCTCGCGAGCTCCTGGAGGATCGAGCGGGGGATCGGCAGCATGCGTAGCAGCGGGGATGTCGCCGATAGCTCTGGGATCCGACACCGGAGGTTCTATTCGGCAACCGGCAGGTTTGTGCGGCATCACTGGTCTCAAACCGACATATGGTCGTGTCAGTCGACGAGGACTTATCGCATTTGCCTCGAGCCTCGATCAAGTTGGTCCAATGGCCAGAAGTGCCGCCGACTGTGCACTCGTGCTGGAAACGATTGCCGGACACGATCCTGGCGACTCGACGTCGCTGAAAGCCGATGTCCCCCCATACTCGCGTCTCCTTGAGGAATCTCTTGCAGGCGTGCGGATAGGACGCGTCGCGGCACATTTCACCGAAGGACTCAATCCAGAAGTAGCGAGGGCCGTTGACGAAGCATTTGCTGTTTTTCGTGCTGCCGGGGCAACCATTCATGACATTGAAATGCCTCATGCTCGGTGGGGCGTGCCAACCTATTATCTTGTGGCCCCCTGTGAAGCCTCGAGCAATCTTGCCCGTTACGACGGTGTGCACTTCGGACACCGCACAGACACCGCACAGATTCTTGCCAGCCACGCCGCCGATCGCACGCAGAAAAACAACATTGATTCCGACCAAGCCGACTCGACGCTCGTCGAGATGTATCGAAAAAGCAGAGCAGAGGGATTCGGCAGTGAAGTCAAACGCCGAATTATGCTCGGTACTTATGCTTTGTCAGCAGGTTATTACGATGCCTACTATCTGAAGGCGCTCAAGGTTCGCAGACTTATTCGTCAGGACTATCTCAACGCTTTTGAAAAAGTAGACCTGATCGGCGGGCCGGTGTCTGCCACTGCGGCATTTCCACTCGGTGAGAAAACTGGCGATCCGCTATCGATGTATCTTGTTGATCTCTATACCGTCACAGCAAATCTCGCGGGCGTCGGAGGAATTTCTTTTCCGTGTGGACTCTCGGCCTCAGGGCTGCCACTGGGTTTTCAGTTGCAATCACCGGCGCTCGCCGAACCACTTTTGCTGCGTGCTGCCGATCGCTTTCAGCGAATCACTGACTGGCACCAACGACGTCCTCATCTAGAAGGGACATTGCAACAACCATGATGATGGCAGCGGCATCACAGCCGACCACCTCAGCTACCACCGATGTTTTGCCTTACACAATCGTGATTGGCCTGGAGGTGCACGTTCAACTTCTGACTCGCACAAAACTTTTCTGCGGTTGTTCCACCGCTTTTGGCGCTGCTCCCAACACACAGACTTGTCCGGTCTGTCTGGGTCTCCCCGGAAGCCTGCCGGTCATGAACCATGAAGCGTTTATCCTTGCCGTTCGTGCAGCAAAAGCTCTTTCTTGTCGCATTGCGGAGTTCACCAAATGGGATCGCAAGCACTACTTTTATCCTGATCTTCCCAAGGGGTATCAGATCAGTCAGTTCGACCTTCCGTTTTCCAGCGACGGAAAACTTTTGGTCTGCGATTCCAAGGGACGCTTTGCACCGCGAACGGTCGGAATTGTGCGAGTGCATCTCGAAGAGGACGCTGGTAAAAGCATTCACGACGAGTCTACGGGATGCGCCGACAGTCGCATCGATCTGAATCGAACGGGTGTGCCACTGATGGAAATTGTGACACAACCCGATCTCCGGTCGCCGCAGGAAGCCCGTGCATGGCTGAACGAACTCAAGTTGCTCCTTGTTTATCTCAAAGTGAGCGACTGCAACATGCAGGAAGGCAGCCTGCGCGTGGATGCCAATATCAATCTGCACATTCCATTGCCCGATGGCCGGATTGCAAAAACGCCAATCGTGGAAATCAAAAACGTAAACAGTTTTCGTTCCGTAGAGCGTGCACTCCTTTACGAGGCAAGCAGGCAGTGGGACGAGTTCAATCACACGCATGCGGAAATCGGTTCGTCTCCAAAACAGACTCGAGGATGGGATGATCCAGCGGGTGTCACGAGAGCACAGCGACACAAAGAAGAGTCGAGCGATTATCGATATTTTCCAGAACCCGATTTAGTCCCCGTCACCGTTTCCGAAACTGAACTTTCCCTGATGACTTCCGCTCAGGGCGAAACTCCTGCGCTTTTGCGATCACGACTGGAATCCCAGTGGTCGATTTCGGCCTACGATGCCGATGTGTTGGTGAATCAGGGAATCGCTTTTGTTGGCTATTTCGAACGCCTTGCAACGATTCTCTCCGATGGGAAATCTGCCAGCAACTGGATGCAACAAGATGTGATGCGCATGCTCAACGAGAATACTGTTGCCATCGAGTCGTTTCCGGTTCGTGCCGAGGGGCTTGCCGCATTAATTGCGCAGGTCTCCTCTGGTGCTTTTGATACAAGTCGTGCGCGTGATATTTTTTCAGAAATGGTGAAGACCGGCCGCTCTGCTGCGGAGGTTGCGGCGTCGATGGGTATTGCAGATGTCGGCGATGATGAACTCATGTCGCTGTGTCGCGAACTGGTGGCATGCAATCCAAAAATCGTCGCTGATGTGAAGGGGGGAAAAGAACAGGCTGCCGCGGGACTTCTCGGTCAAGCCAAGAAAAAGAACCCCAACGTCAATCCTGGAAAAGTACGGCAACTGTGCCTTGAGTTGATCCGTGCAATGTAGTTTCGTCAGACCGTTCGTCCTTGGCAACCTTTTATTTTTATTTGCCTACGAGTAGTCAATCGATTCTTCTTCATGCCAACGCCACAGTGGTCCGATATTGTGAACCCCATACTGAGTGAAAACAGTTCCGTCGCTCACGACACGCTACGATCGTGGGATTGTGAGCATGTCTGGCATGCTTTTACGCAAATGCAGGAGTATGAATCGCTTCTCATTGAAGAAGGGCAGGGGGCCACTCTCGTCGACATCGACGGAAATCGTTATCTCGATGGATCGGCGAGTCTCTGGTGTAATGTTCACGGCCATCGGCATCCTCGACTCGATCAAGCGATCATCGCACAACTCAACCGCGTCGCACACACGACGAATCTTGGTCTCTCCAATTCCACAACCGTGAAATTTGCGAAACGTCTCATCGACGTCGCTCCCGCCGGACTCGACAAGGTTTTCTTTGCAAGCGATGGCTCCGCCGCAGTCGAAGCGGCACTCAAATTGGCATTTCAGTTCTGGCGTCAGTCTGAGACTCCGCAGCCACATCGCACAAAATTTATTGCACTGGCCGAGGCATATCACGGCGACACACTCGGCGCTGTGGGCGTCGGTGGAGTCCCTCGATTCGGCTCGCTTTTTGGACCACTTACGTTTGAGGCGATTCGAATTGCTTCGCCGTACGCTCGCGGCCCTTCGGCAGTATCATCCGAAGATTTGTTGCAGACATCGCTTGAAAATCTGGAAAATATCCTCTTGCAACATGCCGGCCAGATCGTGGCAATGATCGTAGAACCTCTGGTACAAGCGGCCGCAGGAATGCTCGTGCATCCATTTGGATTCTTACGCGGTGTGCGAGAACGAACGCTCCGGCATAATGTGCTTCTGATTGCGGATGAAGTCGCCGTTGGATTTGGACGAACAGGCACGCTGTTCGCCTGCGAACAAGAACAGGTAAGCCCTGATTTTCTCTGTCTCGGAAAGGGAATTACTGCTGGATATCTGCCGATGTCCGCGACGCTTACGACGCAGGCTATATGGAATGCATTTCTTGGCGAGCACGCCGAGCGGCGTACGTTCTTTCACGGCCACACATACGGTGGAAATCCACTTGCAGCGGCGGTGGGCCTCGAATCACTCGAAATATTTCGAGAGGAGCGTGTACTCGAACAACTTCCTGAGAAGATCGAGCGACTTCGACACCATCTCAAACGGTTATCCGTTCTGAAACACGTTGGTAGCGTGCGGCAGTGCGGCATGATGGCGGGAATCGAACTAGTCGCTGACAAAACGGTAGGAAAACATTATCCGTGGGAGGAAAAACTCGGCATGCGGGCCTGTCTTGCTGCGCGAAAACACGGGGCGTTGTTGCGACCGCTCGGCGATGTCGTTGTGCTCCTGCCACCGCTGTGCATCACACTCGATGAGATCGACCGATTAGCGAATGCTGCCGAAGCAGGGATTGACGAAGCAACTCGCTGAGCATTCTTACTGTACTACCGATTTGCTCCCTTCCGTTGAACCACCGATTGGAGCTCCATCCGGCATGGGACGTCCTGCAGTCGGCATTCCACGGGCGTACAGATTCTCTCGAATGGCGCGGAATGTTTCAAAGCTATCGGGGTAACACCATAGAGTGACTGTTGCGTTTGAACTATGGCGTTCGATGATGCCTTGAAATCTTGATCCTTTGGCGAGTGCTTCTTCAAGGGTCTCTCCGATCTGCGATCCTGTAGGACGCACCACCCATTCACGAGATCTCACAAGCACCTGTCCTCGAGAAGGATCCACGCTCGTTTCAATGCAGTAGTCGAGCGCAAAACTTTGTACGGGTCCGACTGTTTCAACTCGAGTGGCTACTTTTGATAACGAATCCGAACTTCGACGCGTTCGGGTCTTCGCCAACTCAAAAAGTTCTTCGATCGGGATATATGCAACTCTTCCTTCGGCAAGACGAAAATGAATCTCTTCTCCAGTCACAACGCGACTAATCGGAGTCGGAAATTCAAGAACTTGCTTGGTTTCAGCCGGCATCGAGGCTAACTGTTCTTTTTCCCTGCGATGCTGCGCGATCTCATTTTGAATCTGTTTTTTTTGATCGAGTGCTTGTGCGGAAAGCACCTTGCGTTCATCGACTTTTTTGGGAATCTCATCGAGTTCACGCCTGGCTGCACTAACTATTGTAGCCATCTGCAATCGTGCTTCGCTCGCCTGCGCTGCCGCCTCCGCAACTGTAAGGGCCTGCTTTGAAAGTTCTCCGATCTCTGATTCCGCAACCGCCGCGGTATACGCCAGATCCGTCACATCCCGCTCTCGCTGAGGATCGACAGTTCCCGACTTCGGAGTTCCAGAAAGAATAATGTGCTGAACCTTCGCTCCCACGACCATCACTAAAATAATAATGATGCCCACGATGTTCGTGACAACGTCGAGAAACGAATCTTGACCGGCAGCACTCGAGTCTTCAGGTTTCACTCGCCGCATGAATAATCCTATGTTCCTATCACTTAAAACTTCTGATTGGAGGAAGCCGCTTCACGATCGGCTCCTCCTGGTGGCGAAGAATTTCGATACCACTGTTGCTCAACAGTATTTCGAGGTCCTTGCATCGCTGAAGACCGCCGGGAACATCCGAGAGCACAAGCTTTGGCCTCCAGTAGAGTCTGTCTCCTGCAATGCCCCAGGTTTTCACTTTCTCGTGAACGCTTGCTACCAGAAGATCCACGGACTGCTCGGTCGATCCATTGAACGAAATTCTTTTTTCAACCCGTTTTCCAGAATCGTCAATCATTCTGAGTTCTTCAGCAGCGCACTCGATGAGAATTGGACGCGTGAGCGGAATCGGTCTATCGGATGTTTCAAGACTTGCCCAGTTTGCACCACGACTGCTCGCAAGCGATCCGCCACCGCCGGTAGATCCCCCCGTTGCAGCCGATGCCGATGCCGATGCCTCGCCAGATTGTCCTACTGCGAGCATGCCGGGCATTGAAACTCCACCGCCGGCCCCATTAGAGCCGCCTTCGCTCGAAGCTGAACTCGATCCTCCGGAATCACCAGCCGATGTTCCCCCGCTGCCGCCTGCTTGTTGTGAGTTGGTTGCTAATTTTGTTCCATTACCACTCGGAGAGCCTTGTTCACTCCCTCCACTTTTTCCGGAGCGGCTGGCGTATCGATCACCGACCAGACTTGCCTCGAGGGAAGATCGATCGCTTGGGCTGCCTGTCGAATCAACCTCTGATCCGCCTGTGGATCTGCCGAGAGAACGTGAACTCGATTGGGCTCGCTGTGTATTGGAATCACTGACCGATCCTCCTGCATCGACTGTTCCAGAAAGTTTTCCACCGAGAACTGGATCACCGCCACCGGTTTGATCAATGGAACCACCACGATGACCAGAGCCGTCTCCACCCTGGGAGCCGTCACTGGTTTCATCGTTCCCGTGACTGCCGCCACTTTGACGACCTTTTACCTGATTCGACCACGTCCACTGAGATTGATCGCCAAGGACCGATGGGCCACTGTTGTTGACCACACCACCACGGGTCGTGGCAGCGCGGTACTGATGTCCGCGACCGGGACGACTCGGTTGGCTCGGTCGCATTTCAGCCAACCATTCCAGCCGTCGCCTCGCTTCCTCAATGGCTCTCGTTTCAACATCTGCGAGAGCCGGATCACGATTTGGATATGTGAGCGTCCATTCTTCATTGACGAACTGGTATCCAAACTCACTTCCCCAAGAGGCAATCGACTCTCTTGCAGCGTAATAGGCCATCACGCCACTCGGACGAATGAGCAGCAGTGGATAGGGTTGTATTCCACTGGAAGCAGTCTCAGGCGTTGCCGTTGCCGCGAGATGTTCACGAGCCGCGCGCAGGGCGCTAGCCAGTGGATTTCCAGGGCCAGGCGGTCCCTCGAAGTCGGAAGGAGAAAGTCGGATTCCTTCTGGCTGAAGAAACACTCCGTCAATGCAGCACTCAATATAAAGTGGCCTCCGATGGGTGCCATTGGGACCGACAAAAGGAACAACAGCATAGGCCGCTGGTTTTTTCTTTCCGTTTTTTTTCTCATTTTCAAGGGATTCCAACGCTTCGCGGGCTTCAGCCTTGAGACGATCTATTTCCTCTTCTTGAACTTCATCAAGCGTTCCAGAACTGACGAGCAACTCTCGAAGTCGCTGACACTCCTGAAATTCGTCAGAGAGTTTTCTTGCATGATCCTCAATTCCTGCAAGTTGCATTCGCGCTTTTTCGAGATCGCTTGCAGTCTGTTCACGGACACTCTTTAACTGTTCGATTCGCCAAGAGAGCGTTTCGTGCTCAAGTTCGAGTTCATCTGACAGACTCGAGTCCGAGGAGGCCTCTTGTAAACTCGCGGAGCGGCTGAAGATGACCAGAAGCACCAAGAGCGCTCCCATCATGCACAGAAGCACCGCAAGGAATGGAAACAGTGATATAGTCGGTCCCGATGGACGGGATTCACGGCTCATGCAGTTTTCCTAGAACTTTTCTTCGAATTCAGGACAACACGCGGCCACGCCGCTCCCTCTGCACCGACCCGTGAGGCAAAGAGTTGAATGGCTGCGGCAAGCGTCGACATGGTTTCATCAAATTTTCCAGAATTCACAACCGCGTTCAAATTGTCTTCTAGTGCTTGTTCAAGCGACCGAAGATCGCGGGTTGCATCGACCACACTGGAAAGCAGCAATCCTTGCTGCTGAAGCGCTTCGTGCTGACGTTCTACGCTGCGCATAGCGACCGCCATCGTCTCTCCAGCAACTTCCCATCGGGTTTCCCTCTGGGACATCAGGCTCTCCTGTGCTTCGACCAGCGACTTTGTCCATTTTGAAAGTGTCTGATCGAGTGCCGTTGCCAGACCGGAACTCATCTGAGCTCCACTCATGGTCGCAAATTCCTCCATTCGTTCTCCCGCCGACTGCTCAAGTCGACGCCACGATTCCGCCTGCGCATCCAAGAGCTTTGCTGTGCTGCGACCGATCGCGTCTCCCAGTCGAGCAATAGCAAGTGCCGAGCCATCCGTAGAACCCAAAGATTGAAAGCGTCCGGTGAGCGATGCCCAGACATTCTCATCTACTTTTCCAAGCAACGACTGTTCGAGACGGTCCACAAGAAATTGCAGAAACATCAACACCATCGAAAGTGCCAAGGCACTTGCCGTGGTATCAAACGCCGTACCAAGCCCGGAGACAACTCCAGTAATATCATCAAGCTGCGTGGGAGAAAGACTGGCGATGGCTACTGTGATGCCGATGACCGTTCCAAGAAAACCCATAATTGGAATCGCCCACACGACAAACCGCACGAGTCCATAGCTCTGCGCTGCGCGCGAGGCATCCAACTCTGAAAGATATTTCAGATGGTCTTCAATTCCTTCGGCCGATCCAGTTCGTCGAACAAGGTCGAGCGTTTCGCGCACCCGACGGACGAGATAACTGTTTTCATCCCGTCTCTCCTGAACGTGCTGAAGCAATTCGACCGCCGCTTCAGGCTCCTGACCTCCTTCGGGAACCTCTCCAATCAATTCGTCATCAACATGGTGTCGCTGCCCCAAAAGATCGAAGCCCTTGAGCACGAGCGCTGAAAGACCCACGCAAAACATCACCGTTTCAACATATTCGACCCAGTGCCCCGCGAGATAGCGGATGACCATTGCGTCGGTAATCACATGAGTGTGAATTGCTGCAAAGAAGCCTGCCGAGAGCGTCAGACCCCAGAGAATCGGTGACCGAATGGCAGCGTTTGCCCAGACATTATATTTCGACACGCCGCATATCCTCCAATGGTAGGTTTCAATTTTCGAACGACTTCTTGAACCGATTCTTCTTCTTTTATCGGTAGGCTCTCCCTAATCGATTCAGTCGAATCTGGAGATCTTTACGAGGTCACTTGCGAGACTCGGGCTGTTCTGGCAAGTGACACAGACCCGGTGTGATTGAAATACGACGACAGGGCAATCGTATGCCGGAGCGTTTCGGGCAATCTCACTGCGTGAAAGACAGAGAACTCGAAGTGCTCTTGCCTATTTCTCTCAAACTTCCCTAAGGTTTCTGTTTCACAGCGGTCAAAGACTCTGCGTTTGATCGATCTATTGTCAATGAAGCCATGGCGGTCCTCTACAATTTTCAAACGCCTCAGGGAGTCTCTCCATTGCACGCTTTTTTTCTGAGGTATCTCGTCTGGTCTCGCCTGTTTTTTGGACTGATTCCATGTCTCGGACTAGCAGTTTTCTTTTTGTTGGCCGATCGCCTGCTCGCGCAGCGGCCCCATATTTCAACCGGTGAATCCTCCGAGCATCTCTGGATCTCTTCGAACCCGTTACCCGACGGCCGGCAGATGCTGATGGTGATGGATCCAAAAATCAGGACGCTGGCCGTCTATCACGTTGATCCAGTCGAAGGCGTTCTGACTCTGCGAAGCACAAGAGATCTCACATGGGACTTGCTTGTCCCGGAATTTAACGCCCGGGAACCACTACCCGGCGATTTGAAGAAAATGCTCGAAACCCCGGTTGAAAAGAGCCTCCGCCCGTAAGTCAATTTTTCCGTCTCTAACGAGTGCGCGTTCTGGATGGCTAGAACGTAAGATTCGTTGTCTTTGTGGTCGAAATCCACAGGGCGGGATCTGACGAGGTACGTCGTTTGGCTGGCGTGAGTGAGCATTTTTTTTGAATCGGGGGTTCCATGGCGGGCAATTATTTTTCCCCAGAAGAGGTGTCCAAGAAACTTGGACTGTCGATCGATGAGATCAATCAGCTCGTCGATAGAAAAGAACTATTTCCCATCCGCGACGGTACTGCAAGAAAGTTTAAAGTTGATGATATTGATCGATATATCTCAAATCGTTCCGAGAGTAATGTCACTAATCTCGAAGAACTCGATCTTGATTTGATTGTTCCAACGAAAGATCCAATCAAAGCAACTGGTTCCACAAAAGATGAAAGCCGGTCGACGCAGTTTGACATCCCTGATCAGTCTGACTTCGAATTAAATTCTTCCATCAAAACTTCCTCGTCAAACGATCTTTCTGCCGCCATTGAAATCGATGATGCAATCAAGCGTGCAGATTCCATACATTCTTCTGCCGATGACGAAAAACTTTCCATTTCTGACACTAATGTTGGAAAAAATGGATCGGCTGTTCAAGGACTTTCCTCGAGTGATCTTCTTTTGAATAGCAATCCCAGTAAAAATATTCTCGAAGATGATCTTGAAATTGAATCGATTATCAGTGCTTCGTCCCCCTCCATGATCGGTGGAGAGCACAAGAGCGGTCTGGCGCTGTCCGGCATTGAACTTGGAGACGAGAACGGTGGAACGCTTTCTATCGATCTTTCGGGATCAGGCCCAAGCGTTAAAGGCGGCAGTGCAATTTCTCTTGATCCGATTAGCGATCGAGGTGCAGGCAAGAGCGGGCTCTCTCTTTCAGGAGCGCTCGACAGTGGACTTTCGCTGGAAGGCGATGACGGGTCCGTTGAAATCTCTGGGGTCGATCTTGGTAAGGTTGGAGACAGCATTGCCTTCGATGATGGGACCCAGCTCGGGGGAGACGAATTCGATTTGGGAGGCACTCCAGAAGATGAGAGCGCCTCGGTGGTCATTGCGACTGATTCTTCACAAGCAACCGGCGATGCAAGTTTCTTTGGTCAAACCATGGCCGGAGAGGGGTCGAGTTTTGAATCTGAGGCAGGTCTTGTGTCTGATACTGACGGAGGAAGCCTCGGGACGATGACCGGCGCAAGTTACCCCTCTGGAGAAGCAATTTCCGAGACGCCGTTCAGTGGATGGCAGATTGCGGGCCTTACATTTTGCGCCATGTTGATGCTTGTTGGTGGGTTTATGGCATTTGATTTAATTCGCACCATCGGAAGCACCCAAGGCCCTTCGTTCTCGAATCCGCTTTTAAATGCCATGGCTGAGACATTCGGCTGGCGATAGGAATGTCGGGAACTCGATTTTTCTCTACTCCGACCAAGAGGGGCCACGGGTGCTGGGCTGGCTATCGGCCTTGTTGAGAATCGCGCTATACTTGATTGAATGAATTTCATTACTTTTTAAATCTGTAGATTTCTCTATTCGCTGCGCTCCTGCTCCATCCGAATCGATCCGCTTTGAAAACGCTCGGCCGCCGGTGGCGTCAAACGAAAGTTTTCATCCCCGCCTTGTATTATTTTCCCTCTTTTTAAAGAGGGAACCAACCGTCTCCCCCCGAGAATCTCCCCTGACATTTGTGAGCCTCTTGATTCATGGCACGCCATCAATTTGTACAACCGAGCCACTCGATTTCTGTAAGGCTTTGCTTGGGTCTTTATGAATTTCTCGCCTCACTGAAGTTTGCAGTTGTGCTGATCACTACGCTGGCAGTTGTGCTGGGACTTGGAACGTTTGTCGAGAGTGCCTATGGTACTGAGGCAGTAAAATTCGGCGTCTGGAATACATGGTGGTTTACGCTGCTCAATGCTCTTCTTGCAGTCAGTATTTTTTGCGCGGCTGCAATTCGTTATCCGTGGAAGCGGTATCAAACCGGATTTGTCATCACGCATATCGGACTGCTGACGTTACTGGCCGGATGTTTTATTTCGCAGCGGGGCGGTATCGATGCTCAAATGCCGCTGCTTGAGGGCTCGGAAGGATCGAGAGCTTTTGAAGATTCTCACCATTTTACGCTTCGGATTGAATCCTCGAAACCCTCTGTCAAATCGTCAATTGTTGGGCCGATTCCATTTCGAGCAGGCCCATTCAACTGGTCAGAGTATGCCGGATCGCATGCGAATTTACCGGGTGAATCCCAGGGCACCCTATTCAAGACGGGTACAGCCACTGCTGAAAAATCTGGCTCTCTCACACGAGCCTCGATTCCTTGGTCGCTGGCTCCTCGCGACAAAGGAGTGATCTATCAGCAGGATGGAATTCTCCTGGAGGTGCTCGACTATCTTTCGGATTCTTCTGCAGCACTTGCGCCGAGCGTGTCGCTGCGTATTGGCAGCGATGATTTTGAAGGAGCAGGCGCTCGCGGAGCATGGATTCCTGTAGATCTCACATGGCAGCCAGATCCGCTGCGGGGGTCTGGCGGAATCCGGCATCGTGCCACCGCCGGTGGCGGTACTGTCGTGTTTTGGAAAATCTCTTCTAAACCTGAAACCGATGCCTTTGTATTAGCCACGCCTGAGCCATCGCTTGGATTTGGTGAAAAGGGGCAACTTGTTCTCGTAGCCAACGGCAACGTTTTTCGGCTGCTTGTTGAAGATTCCATCGGAAAACGTGTCCCGCTTGGCGACTCTGGAATGCACGCCCAAGTTACCGATTTTCAGTCGCAACTCGGCGCGGTACGAACGCAAATTTTTAGAGGCGATTCGAAGTCTCCTGAAGAAATGGTATTGGTCGCCGATCTTCCTGAAGTTTCCGTGCACGCGCCACAAGCGGGTGTCTATGGAGCGCTGTGGATTGATCGCTCTGTTGCTTCCGCTGCAGAAGCAATGGAGGGGAAAGCACGCAGTCGAATTGATGTCGTTCAAGGATATGATCGAAAACTTTACTACCGATGCTGGCAGACTCCGCGAGTTCGATCCGGCGAATTACCTTCGGATGGAACCAGCGTTGGTGCGTTCGAGATGCCTCGCGCGAAGTTGCAAATGCAGGTTGAACGCTTTCTCCCAGCAGATCGCCTCGAAGTGGTAACCCTGCCACGCAACTTCGAGAAAGACAAGGCTTCTTCCGCCAAACGCCGGGCTGCAAAAGTTCGGCTCATCGTTGATGGCACATCGGAAGACTTCTGGATTGCCGGGATTCCAATTCAGCCTGTTATGGAAGAACCTTCCTCTGCTGAGACCCACACGGTTCGATCGGCCAGCCGCGCTATTACGCTCACCATGGAACCTGATGAAATCGATATTGGTTTTCTGGTTCGGCTCGATAATTTTGAAAGGCGACTTGATCCTGGAACGAGTCAGGCTTCTCATTTTTCAAGCGTTGTTGAGTTTCTTGGTCCGAATAAGAAACCCCTCGTTGCACGACCGGTGACTATTACGATGAACGCGCCTATCGACTTTTCCGATCCAGCAAGTGGTCGTTCCTATAGACTTTTTCAGGAGAGCTTTATGGGGCCATGGGTGCCTGGTGATGAACTGTTCGAACGATTTACTCGCAACCAACAGAATCCTCCGAACAAAATTGAGGCAAGCGTTCTGACGGTCAATTATGATCCGGGGCGCGGCATTAAATACGCCGGCAGTGCACTCATTGTTGTCGGTATTTTTACGATGTTCTATATGAAAGCTTATTTTTTTGGACAGCACAAGAAACCTGGAATGAAGACACCGTCACACAGCCCTACGCACGTGGAGCAACGACTCCTTCCCACCTAATCCCCCGTCCCAAGCATTTCCTCCGATCGCCAGGAGACTTTTTTTTTACTAATCAGTTACGCTCATGCGGACCCTCGACATTCTCTTGTAGGACGTATTTCATGAAAAAATATTATCTGTGGTCGACTGCTCGACACACAAACTGGTTTTCATTTTTTTCACTTTCGCACAAACTCTTGTTGCTGCTCATGGCAGTTGTGTTGTTTCCAGCAGCATATGCAGGGAGCCCGATCGGCTCTCCTGATCTTGGAAATGCTCTCGATGCTTGGAGACATCTTCCGGTTCTCGATGACGGACGAGTCATGCCTCTTGATACGTTTGCGCGACGGCGGGTGGAGACAATTACAAATTCGCAGGCCCCCATGCTGTCGACTGACTCTGGAGGGACACAACTACGTCGATGGGAAGCTGCAGAACTCCTTCTCGACTGGTTGTCAGAACCTGCCGCATGGGAGGACGTTGCTTTTCTCATCGCCGAACATGAGGGAGTCAGAGAAATTCTTGATCTCCCAGTATTTGAAACACATGCCGAAGGCCGAAGAAGGCTCAAATATGCCGCTCCCTCAGATGTCGCAGACTCGGCGGGTTTGCGGGCGCGACTTGTGGATATTGATGAACGTCGACGCGATGCCCGCATGAAAGGCTTGCAGTTTGAGCTTCTTGGGGTTGATGCAAAGGTTGATCAACTGTGGAAGGCCTATGTCACCTGGCGACAATTAACATTTCGGGCGACGGATGACTCGATTGGCAGATCGCGGTTTATTCGACTTTTCATGGGAGACAATGATCCCATGGCGACCGATTCGCTCGCTCGCTCGTGGTCTATTCTGATTGGCCAATGTCGCCCCACCGATCCCTCTTCTGGTACAGGTTCCGTAGAATCCTCGCCTGAATTAGGAAAAACGACGGAGCAGATTGACCATGCCGAAAAAATTGGGACGGCGCTGCAGACGTTCGAAAAACATCTTTCGTCTCTCGGTGAAATAGTTGGTCAGTCAACTCGATTTGAAACCGAACTTGCTCTCGCGAGTGTTCTCGAACTCAAAATGCATGCAGAAGAATTAAAAATAATTTTGGAATCCAATCCTTCTACGCGCCCTCCAGCACTTCGAACAATTCGAAAACTTCTTTGCCAGATTGATGTCCTTGGAGAATCTCTTTACGACAATGGTGACGGCGTACTTCTGATTCCTGCACTCCATGCCGAGGCAATTGAAAATGAGCGAGAGCCCTCCGAAGACATGTCTCCTTGGCTGGCACTCTCGACGCTTCTCGATGCTCCACTCGAAATTCTTTCGGCCTACCCTCGCGGTGATATCGAACGCGTTCGCGGTTCGTTTGCTGCCGTTCGCACGGCGCTTTTGGCTCCGTCCACGGCAAAAGACCATGGCGGTGGAATTCATATTACGTTGATGCGATTTGCAGATGCCTTGCAGGCCCTCGGAACTGACATTGAGCCACTTCGCGAGAAACTACCACTGGACAGTATCGACGCGGATCTCATGCGATACACCGCATATCCACCTGCCGGGAGCACCGCAGGTGAGGTTCGCTACAACACAAGTGACCCTTTTCGAGGGTCATGGATCGCGAGTCTCCTGGCGATGACTGCTTTTGCACTTGCGTTTGGTAGGGCGCGATCACTGATGTTCTGGATTGGTGTGCTTCTGTTGATCACAGAACTTGCGTGGACGGCTATGGCGTTTTCCTCTCGTATCGCCATTACTCGCTGGGCACCTGTAACCAACATGTATGAGACTGTCATCTATGTCCCATTTTTTCTTTCATTCCTAGGACTTTGGTTTATTTTGGCTCCAGCATTTTCCAGAGGCGTTCGCAGCGCTTGGAGACTCACGGCAATTCCACCTCCCTTGGGATCACTTCTTCCAGGTGAAGCAACGGTACTTGATCAACACAACCTATCGATTGCTTCTGCTGGGATTTGGAACGGGATAGGCTGGTTCATGCTCGTTCCTCGTATCGCAATGTCGGCATGTGTACTTTGGATTCTCGCCATGGCACCGTATGCGGCAGCGGGTCGTACGATCATTTCTCTTCTCCCTCAGACTGACATCGATTCATCAATTCCAAACCTCAACAATCTCGTTGTCTGGCTTGTTGGAATCTCAATGCTTGTGCCTGCAGTTTGCTTTCTACCTCGAGTGATCCTGACTGCTATGGCTTCAATTGTTATGGTTCCGCTGTCGTGGCGGGGTGGCTATTTGGCTTCAACACTTTCAGAGGTCTACCAGCGCACCTCGTTTGGACTTGTTGTGACGGCGGTTGCATTTGCTGGAACATTTATTGCGTGGTTCTTTCCCATTCCAGGCAAACAGTTCAGCCCGTTGCAACCGGTTCTGCGAGACAATTTTTGGCTTACAATCCATGTGTTAACGATTGTCTCAAGCTACGCTGCAGGAGCACTGGCATGGGGACTGGGGTGCCTTTCTTTGGGGTACTATCTTTTTGGCACGTACCGTACTCAGTCCCGAACCACTGGGAAAAAACGTCTTGCACCAGAAGCCTGCACGGCACTTGCAGGATATATCTACAAAGCGATGCAGGTTGCCGTCATGCTGCTTGCTGCTGGAACAATTCTTGGCGGGCTTTGGGCAGACGTGTCGTGGGGACGATTTTGGGGATGGGACCCTAAGGAAGTGTGGGCGCTGGTTTCACTGCTGGCCTATCTGGTTGTACTCCATGGACGATACGCCGGTTGGATTGGCAACTTTGGAATTGCTGCTGGAAGCGTTGCGGGGGCGGCTGTCATTGGAATGTCCTGGTACGGCGTTAATTTTCTTCTTGGTGCGGGGCTCCATTCCTATGGGTTTGGAAAAGGAGGACAGACGGAATTTTTCTCGTTTCTTGTTTTGAACTTTCTGTTGCTTTTCTCTGCTGGAGTTCGCCTACGAAGAGAAACAGGAAATTTCGAGGCGGCTCAGCCTTCCGAGCCAGATCTTGTGGCTATCGATTCGTCTGGTGCATCACGATAAGCGGTTGGTACAGATTTCAGCGGATCTGGCATAAGATTTTTCCACCCCGAGCGGCCGTAGCGTCGCAGAAAGATTCCTGAACGTTCAAAAGCAATTTCAAGAGCTCCTTCGTCGCCGGTTTTCACCACGTTCGCTCCAGTGCGTGAATAGGCGTCGAACACTTCGTTCCACGTCGCCCCTCCTACTCCGCTTACAACAACCCACTTTGGCACAGAGTGTTCAGCGAGCAACGGCGGCAAACTTGTCCGTGAACCATGGTGAGGTGCCAAAAGCACATCGCAGGATGTTGGCAATCGAGCGAGTACAGAGTGCACCGCCGGCCCCTCCAGATCACCTGTTAACAACAGTCGTCGACTACAACTTTCTATGCTCAAAACAAGGCTCTCTTCGTTGTCGCTGGATTTTCTCCTATACGTCTGCGGCGATTGAGGATCGTTTGACTGAATCATTTCTGAAGAAAATGTTGGAAGGGGATGCAACACATTCGCAACGGTCATTGAATCCAGTCGTAGAACATCTCCAAAACGAACCGCTCGAACCTCAATCCTGTGTTCACTCGCATGTTCTAGAAGTTTTTTAACTGCGGCGCTTTCGCTCGAAAGCATCTGGTGGGACACGACTAACTGCCGAACGTCAAATCGCTCCACAATCTCTGGAACTGCGTTGAAGTGATCGGTATCAGCATGCGACACGACAAGGTGATCGATGCGTCTGATTCCACGTGACCACAGCACCGCGCACATCGCGCGTTTAGCAGCTCCAGGAGCCCCCAAACGCCCGGCGTCGTACACCAAGCAGCGGCCTTGAGGTGTCTCTATGCAGATTCCACAACCATGTCCCATCGATGCCACAATCGCATGCATTATCGGCTCGCCGTGGCGCAGTTTTGAGAGGCTATCGCCCATACCATCGATTGCAAATCCAACCACGATCCATGCAACAAGAGTCACGCTCAGATATTTTACATTTCCAAGAAACTTCGTTGAGATTCTCCACGCAAGGAATCCAACAAGGAGATACCATCCAATCACCCACCAGGCCGAAGGACCACTCGTCCACATGTACGCCCCCGGAATGTTCGCGGCCACAGACACCGTTCGTTCGACAACGTCGAGCGATGCTTCACACAACCACCCAAAGAGACCTGCAAGAGATGTCGACAATGGCGTCAACAACAAGCAGATGAAACCAAACCCCATGGCAAGTGCTACGAATGGGGCGATGAGAGGATTGAGTAATAGGCCAATTGGCGAGACCACGTGAAATAACAAAGCAACCATCGGAGCGGCGGCCACCCAGATACATGCCCCCATTGCAACAATTTCTATTCCACTTCGAAACATCTTTCGCATCCATCGCCATCCGTATGAATGACTGCGTTCAATTAATTGCAAAAGTGGGTCTGGCTCTTTTTGACCAGCCCGTATGGCCGTTGCGGCGGCAATCAGAATGCCTGTCGACAAGAATGACAACTGAGTTGAAATTCTAAATAGTTCTGGAGGGTGCCAGAGGACAACGATCACAACTGCGATCGCCAATGAATTAGCCCCCAGGGGTCGGCGACCCAAAAAAGCGCCCAAGCAAGCAATCCAAACAAGCAGTGTCGCCCGGATCACCGGTGGTTCGGCACCCACCAAGAGCATGTAGGCTCCTGTACAGAGACTCACCGCCGCAAGCGCACCAGTGCGAGGCAAAGCACCCATCTGAAAAAGTCTAAAAAGCGCGCAAGCTAAAATCCCTACATGGAGACCTGAAATCGAAAGAATGTGGATGGTTCCCGTGACGAGAAATACTTCTGTATCCTCTCGCGGAATCGATTCCCTGCTACCGAGCAAGAGGGCCGACGCCAGCGGCGCTCGATCGAGTGCGACATGCTGATTGATGACTGATGTGCCCCATCGGCGAACCTTCTCAAGCATCCCAGCAAGTGTCCAGAACGATGCTGACTGTTTTTCCACAATGCACGATGCGGCGTGACATCGCACAATTGCCAGACTTCTCTGAGTTCTGGCCCTCTCGCGAAAATTGTATTCGCCTGGATTGAAGACCTCTTGTGGTTGGAGAATCCGACCAAATATCTGAATGAGACTTCCCACTTCAACAGCAGGTTTTTGCCCATTCACGATGACCGTCGCACGACCTGCCGAGTCGATCCACTGATTTTTGTGCCGGACTTTTATGACCTCTACGAGCATGTCGCTTGAGTCTCGCATTCCTTCTCCAGAAAGAGGATCGTTCTGGTTTGTCGGCAGATTTCGAGGAGCGGTTCTCACGCGAGCCTCGATCGCGATAGGAGACGGCGTATCGCTCGCCATCCAACCGATGTCGTTGGTTTCGAACAATCTCCATCGCATCACATCCCATGCGGCCCCCATGCAGCCAATTGAAACCAGAAGCAAGGCGACCTCGTGGTGATTCCTACGCTGTTGAAAGACTCCGTACCAAAGCCCCAACGCACCGGTTGCCATGAGCCACCACACGCCCCATGGCAGCAGCACTATTCGGCCGACAAGCACACCACAGCACAGGGACATCGCAACGACCACCATCGGAATATTCGGGCGATCGCTGTCAGCGACGCGTTCAACGTACTGCTGAGAAAATCTCTGCACGTTGCGATAGGCTCGCAGCGCTCTCGAGAAAAACTGCATCTGCTGCTCCGTTGCTTCGATGTAGCTGCGTGAATCCTTTTTCTTGTCCTACCTTATGTCGCCGATCTTCGCAAAGAGTCGGTATGGAGAGATATTTTTTTCGCGGTTAGTCGAAAAACATCGCACGCTGCACAACGGGCCCAAAGAGATTTTTTGGCCACTACCTCTACAACCATCGCAACACTCATTGCATCTGCGCGTGAATGACGCGAGGAATATCTGCAAGATCCAAGAGCGTTGGATGTCTCTTTAGATGCAAGCATGCATCAACAGCCTGCTCGGATTCCTCCGGAGGACCTATTTCAATGAGAAGCCACCCGCCGCAAAGAAGTCTTGTGACGGATTCGCGAGCGAGTCTCTCAATCACCTCAACTCCACGAGGCCCGGCGATCAATGCTTCTTTCGGTTCGTGCATTCGCACATCGCGAGGCAAGCCATCAAATTCTTCCTCTCGAATATAGGGCGGGTTACTCACAATAAGATCCCATTGCATTTTTAAATCGCATGCATCGAACAGATTGCCGTGAATAAAATCAATCCGATCAGCCACGCCATGAAACTCTGCATTGTGCTTTGCAACTGCAAGAGCATCGTTCGAGATGTCGATGGCAGTGATCACGGCAGCAGGCAGATGCTTGGCCAACGTGATGGCTATATTTCCTGAACCAGTTCCGACATCAACGATTCGCACCTTGCCGCTTTTTCTATAGAGATCAATCGCTCGCACCACCAGTTGTTCGGTTTCTGGTCTGGGCACAAGAACTGCGGGAGTCACTTTGAATGGAAGAGAGAAGAATTCCCGTTGTCCCGTCAGATAGGCAACCGGGGCACCATCGGCTCGTCGTCGCAACAGTTCTCGAAAAGCCGTTCGCGGTTCGTCTGCAACCACTTTATCAAACGTCGTGTAGAGTTCAATTCGACTACATGACAAAACATGCGACAGCAGCACCTCTGCATCAAGGCGAGGAAACTCACTTCCTCTGGTCGCGAGCCATTCAGCGGTCCAGTGAAGAAGCCGTCCTACGGTCCAAGGCTGATCGCTCATGAAGCTCCGTGTTCGGTATGGGATTTTGTTGTGATGGGCTTGCTTGTGGAGGAATCCATGCTGCGTCGACGCTCAACTCGATCAGATTGTTCAAGCGCATCGAGCACATTACTCAAACGACCTCCCATAATCTGTTCGAGCGGAAAACTTTCACCAATTCGATGATCTGTCAACCGGTTCTGCGGAAAGTTATAGGTGCGCACACGCTGCGAGCGGTCTCCAGATCCAACTAGCGTGCGACGCTCGCTCGAACGTTTTTCATGTTCAATGCTGCGATGAAGTTCGTAAAGGCGAGTTTTCAGAACTCGAAGTGCTTTTGCGAGATTCTTGTGCTGACTTTTTTCATCTTGGCACTGAACAACTAAACCCGACTCCAGATGCGTAAGGCGGACGGCGGATGCGGTTTTGTTAACGTGCTGGCCACCCGGTCCGCTGGCGCAGAAAAGATCCTTGCGGTAGTCCTCCGGTGCAATTGAAACCTCCACATCTTCTGGTTCAGGCAAAACGGCAACCGTCGCTGCCGATGTGTGAATTCGACCTTTTGTTTCCGTATTTGGAACTCGTTGAACTCGATGGCCACCACTTTCAAACCTGAGTTTTCGATAGGCACTTTCTCCAACGACGCCAAGCACGATTTCTTTAAAACCACCAAGTTCTGTCGGACTTGCGTCAAGGATCTCAATGTTCCATCCTGATTCTGCAATGAAGCGGCGGTACATTTCGTACAGGTCGCGGACAAACAGTGCTGCCTCGTCTCCTCCGGTGCCAGCTCGAAGTTCGACAATGCATCGACTTCGTTCGGCATCGTCATCCTCCGACATCATGTCTGCAAGTTCGTCCCACTGAGTTTCACGAATCGCTCGCAAGGAAGCCAATTCTCCTTCCATGAGATCTCGCAACTCAGGGTCTGATTCTGCGGCCATGTCGACGATTTCGGCAATCTGCCGTTCAACAAGACCAAGCGCGCGAACCCTGATGGCAACTCGTGACAGCGTGCCGTGCTCACGAGCGACAGCCGCTAAGCTGTGAGAATCTGCAAGAATCGCCGGGTCACACATCTTTCGCTCAAGAGATTCAAAGAGAGCAAGTTTTGCATCGAGTTCTTCACGCATGGATTGAACTCAATTCGCTCAACGATTCCACCTGCATGGAGCAAATGGGGCACTCTTAGAAATCTTCCGCGTGTGTTCTGGGCTAGTACCAAAGATTGGAACGTTTGAAGGCTCCGTGGATTACTCCGCGGCTGCCACCACAGCTACCTTTTTGGGTTTTTTCAGACTGGCATAGCCGGCACCGGCAAATTTTGTTTTGAACTTTTCAATCCGGCCAGCCGTATCGACAAACTTGAGTTTTCCTGTGAAGAATGGGTGGCAGACATTGCAAATGTCGACCTTCAACTCCGGAACAGTGCTGCGGGTTGTGAATGTGTTTCCACAACCACATCGAACGAGAGTTTCGATGTAGTTTGGATGAATGCTGTCTTTCATAAAAATCTTTCTTCGCGTTTCTGGCGTTCGCTATTTTCTAAGGAAGAAGTGTTAGCGATAAAGCGGATCAAGCGGATCAAGTGATTGAGGGATAAAGCAGTTATCCGATTGAGGTATCGGCTTTCGATCTCATGACAATTGAGACCCTGCCGATTTTGTTCTCACATCGGAAAAAAATCTTTCTTTGAAGTGTGAAAGGATACTGTTTCAGGTTCCTTTGGGCAACGCAGAGGGGCTAGAATCCGAGACTTTCGGCTCGATGTCAGGAATTTTCCTCAACCGAGCGGCTTCAACTCGGCTTCCAAATCGCTGCGGTGATTCGTCTGATTCGAGGAGTTGAATCGCCTTTTGGATTCGGCCAGTGGCTTCCATGGCTTGCGCCAACGCGAGACGAGCAGGATCGTTCCACGGTCCATCTGGCGTCGACTGAAGAGTCATTCGCTCCAAATAATCAATTGCTGCATCAAACTGTTTTTCTTTCAGCGTTAAAATTCCGAGACGATAGGTAGCATCCTGTTTCATTCGTTCGTAGAGTCGTGAAAATATTTCTGCTTGTTGAGGCGGAACTCGTTGCGCAAAGCTGCGAATCATTTCCTCGGATGGACGTGCTAAAAGATAGGCACTTTTAGCACCGGAAGGGCCGTCCAAATCACCACGAAACTCGCGCACGCGAGCTGCAAACAGTGGGCGAATAGTCTTTTGCGTGCCGCTGCGACTCGGTCTACCACCACGAGAGGCATCAGAAAACCCAAGCGTCATGACCGCCAACTCCGAAGCAACCGTATTGGCAATCACTTCGCCACGTTCCAACCGGTTTCGCAACACTTCAAATGGAAACAACCACAATCCACCGCGATCGGGCGTTTGTTCACCGGGCAGTGATGCTACTGCCGTATTTGCAACAAACGAAGCATCAATTGCCAGATCAATCCCCATTCCTCCAGCAAGGTTTGCATCGATTGCCGCCATTCGTCTCGAGAGACTTGCCGGCGTGGCGCATACCAGAGCCTTCACACTGGAAAGTTCGAGTGCTGTGACTGAATAGGGCCGATCGGAAAGGTCGAGCTGCTGTAGGATTGCTGGATCTTGAAAAGCTTCCCGCGCGGTTGCAATGCCGTGTCCGAGAGGTCCTGGAATGGGCATGCCGTATGCCGAATCAAAAAGATACGCCTCACCCCCTGAAATCAGCGCGGGAATCCATGGCTTCGAAAGTCCTTGTCGATCTGACGAAGGCGTGGCAAGCATCACTCCACTGAGTCCTGCATGTCGAAGCAATTCCAGAAAAATCCAGGCCCGCTGTGCTGGGCTCGCACGTCCCGAAAGCACGATCTCTCCTTGAAGGTACCAACGTGAACCGGGATTCGTTGGAGAGGACTGAAAAGGCGGATCGGTGTCGATTGCCAGCGAACGAACTGTCCATTCAAAGAGTCTTTTTGCCACATCGAGTTCTTCAATGGCATCCCCTGGAACCGTTGATGCTATATCTGCCAACCATCGTTGATCTCGCAGTGTCACGACATCTGTAGTGGCGTCGAATGTTGTAAGACCGATCGCCTCTTGGCTGACGAATGACTGTAGACTCTCGGGAAGCGATTCCACGAGCGGATCTACTTTCCATTGTGGGGCAACCTCACCGGCATGGCTCCACTGGTTAATTCGATCAAATACTTGAGTGTACGCCGCTGATTCATCAAAATCGTCAAGCCTTCCAAGAACGCTTATTGCCCCTTCGAGCAATTGCTCTCGCACTTGGCTTGAAACAACCCGGTTTCTTTGCGAGCTATTTTCGGCCGGCTCGGGAGTTTTTGAACAGGATGTGTTGCAGATCGCGAGCATCAAAATAATCTTGCCCGCGGATTGTATTGAAGAGAAAAGCGACTGCACGAATACAGAAACTTTTCGACCACTGGTTCTTCCATACAAGCAGACGCTCGCCGGTGAGACACTGCCTATTAAAAAGTATTTCATGAATCACATCCTGCCAATCTCGCTTCATGGATGCGTAAAACATTTTCCAACACTCGGCGAAATTGATCGAGTGGCACCATGTTCTGTCCATCACTCGGAGACCGGTCTGGATCAGGATGGGTTTCAAAAAATACTCCATCAATGCCGACTGCTGCAGCCGCTCTCGCCAGAGGTTCAACGAGTGTTCGATCTCCTCCAGTTGCACTTCCAAGGCTTGCCGGCTGCTGAACCGAATGAGTGGCATCAAAAATAACCGGCACCTTCATCGCTCTCATAACAACAAGTCCAGTAAAATCATTCACGAGCCGACCATACCCAAAGAACGTACCTCGTTCACACAAAAACGGATCCTGGCATCCGTTGGCAGTCAGCTTATCGACGACGTGCTGCATGTCTGCCGGCGCAACAAACTGCCCCTTTTTTACGTTAACGGCCTTTCCTGTCAAAGCGGCTGCAATCAACAAATCGGTCTGACGACATAACAGCGCGGGAATCTGAAGGAGATCGCACACCTCGGCAATTTTTTTTGCCTGCTCTGGAAGATGAACATCGGTCGTTACCGGCAAGCCGGTGCGAATTCGAACGCGGTCAAGCATCGATAGACCTTCGTCAATTCCAGGGCCTCGAAAAGACGCACCGCTCGTGCGATTTGCTTTGTCAAACGAGGCCTTGAAGACCATCTGCACGGGAAGACCACGTGCAATCACAGCGAGCGCATCAGCGATCTGCATGAGCAGCGATTCATTTTCAATGACGCAGGGCCCTGCAATCACCACAAGAGGATGATGAGGGCCACAGCGGTAGGGCCCGAGGTGGGCGGGAATTCGTGCTGACAATGTCGACATTACTCCTCTGTGAGACACGTTGCGTCTCTTTCAAAAACACGAATGAAACGATTTTTACAATGCGACACAAACATCTGATGTCTATCGATCACAACAATGAAGTAGGAATTTGTTTGTGCCCAATCTCTCTCTTTTCGCTCTCTCTTTTCGCTCAATCACTTTGTTCCGAGCAGCATACCGAGCAACGACCGATTTACTCACTGAGTGACTTGCTAGAACGGGGAAAACGTAGCCAACGATTGGATTGTGATGTATTTTGCCGCACTGTGTTGCAGATTGATGCACTTCAAATTCCAAGTCTCTCTTTTGCCTCAAAATCCCATGCGATTGTTTCCTAATGTGCGCGAGGCTTTTTTAATGCTGATTTTAGTACTTCAGGGAATTTATTTAAAAAAAATAATATTGATTTATTTTTTTGGCACAGGAGGTGCATCCACTTTTAAGAGCGTCAAAGGGATTCCGGCCCTTCGATGCAACGATTTCAAGGTGGGGCCTCTGACGAATTCGAGGGCGCGGTCGCCTTGCCCCTGACCCGCGTTCCTTATGGCAAGATGCACTTGCCGCGTCAGAGGCCCCGCTTTATTTTTTCGCCACATTTTCTTCTGGCGAAAATTTCGCTTCTTTTTTTATAAAAACTGCTGTTGGGCAATTTTTTGAGTTTTTATTTTTAGCCTACGACCTCGCGTCAAAGCTCTCGTCGTACTTCGATACATTGCGAGCAAGCTGGTTGAGAAGCCTTTTTTAGCTTGAAACCCGTTGAGATTTTGCCGCAATTGATTGAAAATCAAAATCTGTCGAGAATCTTGGAATAACACGCGCTCGGCATCCGGTGCGCTTGCGCGGTTTCAATGGATCGCCAGCGTAGCTTCAATTGGCAGAGCACCGCATTCGTAATGCGGGGGTTGTGGGTTCGATTCCCACCGCTGGCTTTTTTCGATGCTCACAAATGAATTGGTTTGGTTGATAAACGAACGGCGAACGGGCAACTAGAGAACGACACACAAACCTTTTTTGCTCTAAAAAACAGGTTTTCCAAGAAAGGCCTTTGGATCTTGGTCGCTCTGGCCGTACGATACGGACGTTCAAAACACAAGCGTACTCAAGCCCGTTCGAAAATTTTTGTAGGATTTGGATTTCGTATCGCTTCGTATGGCATTGGGTATTCACGCTTTATTAAAGATCGAACGAAGATCGTCGATCGTCGCAGTAAAATTTTGAACTTTCCTTACCACCTTTTATAGGACTTCGTTTCATGACCTCTGCTGTTGAAGCCGACATTCAATCGATCATCACCGGCCACGGACCATTTGGCCCTGCGGAAGTAAAGTCTTTGATCGACTCTGCTGGAACCGACAAAGCGTCGCATCGATCGATTCGCCTCGCGGTGAACGAACTTGAATCGACCCCCGATCGAAGTCCTGCCACAGCTGTTCGATTGGGTGTGTGCCAGTATTTGCTGGGACGATCCCAGCACGCTCTTGAAACACTCAAAACTGCAGACGGTGGTGCAATGGCACTCTACTATCAAGGACTTGCCCACCTTGCGACTGAGGGATTTGAGAAAGCCAAAGATGCTTTTTCAGCAGCCGCAGGGGCTGGGTATGACTCAGTGGCGTGCGTGTTGGGAAAGGCCGAAGCATTGCGTTCCCTCGGCAAGCAGGACGAAGCCAAGCAAGAAATAGAAGCCCTTGGAACAGACGCTGAATCATCTGCCGACTACTGGTGCCAGCGAGCGTCTTTGCTCGGCAACTCTGTTAGCAAAGCAGCAGAGGTCAACGCTTTTCTTCAAAAATCGCTCGCCATCGATTCGGGACATTCAGGCGCACTATTTGCGATGGCTGTTTTTAATGATCGTTTGGGAAATGATGCCGATGCAAAAAATCTCTATCAACAATCGCTGAAACGCTATCCGGCATCGATAGGGGCTCTGGTCAATCTGGGCTTACTTTTTGAAGATGCCGACGATTATGCCAACGCACAGCGATGTTATAAACGTATTCTTGAAACCTATCCCGATCACCCACGAGCGAGGCTCTATCTCAAAGACTCATCCGCATCGAGCGACCTCCTCTTTGACGAGGATCAGCAAAAGCAGAAGGATCGTCTTGATCAGATTTTGAGCTTGCCGGTGAGTGATTTTGAACTGTCTGTTCGAAGTCGTAACTGTCTTCAAAAGATGGGCCTCATGACACTCGGGGATTTGGCCCGCACCAGCGAAAATGAAATTCTGGAAAGTAAGAATTTTGGTGAAACGAGCCTTGTTGAGATCCGGGAAATGCTTGCGTCAAAAGGTCTCTCTCTTGGGCAACTCGTTGAATCTGTCGCCGAAGTCGAACCGCTTGGAGAAATCATCGAACCGACTGCGGACGAGCAGGAAATTCTTTCTCAGCCGTTGTCTGAGTTGAACCTGTCGGTTCGAGCAAAGAAATGCACTACGAAGCTCGGCATCCAGACGATTGGAGATTTGGTTCGTCGTACTGGCGATGATTTGATGGAATGCAAAAACTTCGGTGTTACGAGCCTCAACGAAGTTCGCGAAAAACTTACCGAACGTGGACTCAAACTTCGCGGCGAGTAGGGCAATTCGCCTTGCGTTGCTTCCCGGATCAAAAACGATGCCAGCTGTTCAAATCTTTGAATGATTCTCGAAGTTTTGACGCTGAAAAGACTTGCGCACGCAAGAACCGGCTCCTGTGAGGGGTCTGTTCATTGTGTTTTCCACAGGCTGCAGGTACGATGGCTTCTGTTTCCAACAGTTTTCATTTCTCTTGCGTTCAATTTTTTCCAATTTGTTTTCGGCATGATGCTGAAATCTGGGTGTAACAAGCGTTTGTTGAGGGAAAAACGACCTGTACACCGTCAAAAAGGCTGTTTCTACGATATACATGGATTGATCTTACACGGCTCGGCGGACGAGCTGTTGACCGATTATTTTCCGGAGTCGAGACTGTCATGGCGATCGCAAATCTCAAAGAAAAGCCTGTTCGAGTTCTGGCTCGACTTGCCAAGCAATTTGGAGTTCTTGGCTGGCATTCCATGCGAAAAGATCAACTGATTCGAGCGCTTGTTCGAAAAGCAAAGTCGAGGCCTGTTGTGGTCGCTGGTAACCTAAGATCACAGGCAGGAAAATCTGGGCTTCGAAACTTGTTTACACCGCTCGATCTCGGGGTTTCCCGGTTAAAAGAATCTCGTACGGCGGTGACGGTGCGGGACGCGGCAGTGACCGAACGTCTCCAAGAGGCGCGAGATCGACTTTCAAAGGCAAAACTTCTGACGACCCGTCCAGAGAATGGGCGATCGCACCGGCAACTTCGAGACAGAATTGTGGTGATGGTGAGGGGTCCTTATTGGCTCCATGCGTTCTGGGAAATCACTCCTCAAAGCGTTTCTCGGGCCCAAGCAGCCCTTGGTCAGGAGTGGCACGGCGCGAAACCAATTCTTCGATTGATCGGTACCGAACTCGGCGTTCCCGGATCAGCTTCTGAACAGGTGCTTCGGGATATTGAGGTGCACGGCAGCGTTAAAAACTGGTTTATCGATGTGCGTCACCCGCCACTGAGTTGTCGAGTAGAGGTTGGATATTTGTCTGCATCGGGTCGTTTTCATTCGTTGGCTCGCAGCAACTCTGTGTCGACTCCTCCACCGTCGCAGTGCGATACTTTAGATGCTCATTGGGGCGATATCGTGGACGATTGTGAAAAAATTTATGCTATGAGCGGTGGATTTTCTTCTGAGAACAACACCACCGAACTCCAGCAACTCTTTGAAGAACGCCTTCGCAGACCGATGGGACCTCCAGCGACCCGTCGAGCCGGGGATGAATCGGGGCTTCCACTGAGGCGAGACACTCAGTTTCAGCTTCAAGTTGATGCTGAAATGATGATCTATGGCGTTACTCAGCCCGGTGCCTACGTGACGCTTCAAGGCTCACCCGTGAAAATTCGTCGCGACGGAACATTCCGGGTTCGACTTGCCATGCCGAACAAACGGCAGGTAATCCCGATTGTTGCCAGCACGTCCGACGGCGTTGAACAACAGACCGTGGTACTCGCGGTCGAACGAAATACAAAATCAATGGAGCAATCGGGGAAAGATTCCTGCTAATATTCGAGAGATTTCTTCAACTTTATTATGCGTTACAGTGTGCCTTTTGATGTCATGGTGAACAGTCACCATCACTAAACACAGGAGTGTCCGGCGATAAGTTTTCTGTCATGCTCGTGCTGCTGTCGAACCATGTCGGTGAGCTCTTAACGAGGTTCGTAGGGGGCCGATTCATGGATCTGGCCGCGTGTATAGCCGATGGACCGGCTTTAGCCGGAATTCCACTCGGATCACACGACCCAGAACCTGAGGCACCCCCGTCTTTTTTTAAACGAGCTCTCCGCATACCGCGACTCCACGACATTGCGGTGGAAAACTTATCGCCGGCTGCTTCGAACCCGATTTCCGAACGCTTGCCTTTTGAAAAAGCGTTCGTCGTTTGTAAACTTTTCCAAACATTTCTTCTGGCACTCGTGTTACACGGCCTTTTTCATATTTTGCGGATCATTTTTTCATGCAGGATACCCTCGATCAGACTGCCCAAAACCTCACTCGGCTTGTTGAGATTTTCAATACCTTTCGCGGATGCGTGGTTGCATTTTCGGGAGGCGTAGATAGTGCGGTTGTGGCAAGTATCGCCCATCGAGTGCTTGGAAATCAGGCTTTGGCTGTTACCGGCGTAAGTCCAAGCCTTGCCGAGAATCAAAAAAATGATGCGATACAAGTGGCTTCGCAGATCGGAATTCGCCACCGGTTGATTGTAACGCATGAACTTCAGCGTCCTGAATATGTGGCAAACGGATCCGACCGCTGTTTTCACTGCAAATCAGAACTTTATGATGCGCTCAGTGCGATCTCGCAACAAGAAAACCTCTTCACAATTCTCAATGGATCGAATCAAGACGATCTTGGTGACCATCGTCCTGGACTTCTTGCTGCAGCGTCCGCCGGAGTACGTAGCCCCTTGTCTGAGGCAGGATTATCCAAAGACTCCGTACGAAGCCTCGCGCTCCACTTGGGACTTTTCATTTGGGACAAACCAGCGAGCCCATGTCTTTCCAGTCGAATCGCATATGGAGAACCCGTTACCGTTGCTCGACTCCAAGCAATAGAAAAGGCAGAAGCCTTTCTGATGTCGCTCGGATTTCCGCTCGTACGCGTTCGTTACCATGCTGGTGATATGGCACGAATTGAAATTCCTAGTGATTCCATTTCGCTTCTCACTCGCAGCGAAACACGACTGGCGGTACTACAAATCCTGCACCGCGCGGGCTTTCGATATATTACGCTCGATCTTGATGGATTTCGATCGGGGAGCCTGAACGAGGTTCTCAGCTTCTCGTGCGAAACAGCTGGCCCGGATAAATCTGACCGCGACGAACCAGCGACATGCTCGAGAAACCTTCCGCAACTTCCTATTCTTTCCTAAAAGTTCTTCGAGTGAAGGCGTGTCTCGATTTTTGATCTCCTACGATTTTCGACCAAATCTTTTTGCCGTTTTTATTTGCCACGCTTGAAAGAGCGTGGTTGGATTTGATCGAAAAACGCCTGTAAAAGCGTCCTCGAATGGCTGACCACCGTCAAGATCTTTTGTCATCGCAGCAAGCTTTCCAGGAGTTGATGCAAACGACGAAACAAAGCTCCCCGAAATAGCCGCTACATCGGCAGGACTTGCTCCACCTTCAAAAAATTCTGTCGGGGAAGAAACATGTATCAAACTCGCAGGCACTGACGCGTCCCACGCTCGTGCAAGCGATGCCTTAGGAGATATTTTGATCGCAACAGTACGGCCAGCTCCCCTGGAAAACCAATCCGGCGCTCCACGCGCTAAAAGAGAAATGGCTGCAAGATGTTCCGTAATCATCAACGATGCGTCTTCTTCCTCGTCGGGCACGACGATCGCCGCATAGACCACGTCACCGGAAATACCAACGTGGCCAGTCAGGCTTTTGGGTCGTTCAGCTCCCATGATATTTTGCCAAAAATTTGAGTAGTCGTACGCCTTCTCAAATACGAATACGACAACACCTCCCTTTACCAGCGGAGCATCGCCCAGACCAAGTGACTTTTTCACCAATTCGCTTGAGGATTCCATCATGGAAGCAACCTCTTTTGTCCGCGAAGCACTCATATTTCCAATCACCGTAACCTCTTTGATTGTCGATGATTCAGGAGACTCGTCCGGAATGGCTCGCTTCCAGAGCTTTTCAGCGGCTTCACCTCTTACCACAGTAAGCGATTCATGCGAGAGCCCTTGAGATCGTCCTGCGGCTGCCACTGTTTCAAGTGAATCTTCCGGTTTGAGCAAATCGATGGTCGCTCCCTGATTGATCCATTTCTCGATTTTTCCAATCAACTCGTCCTCGAGTGGATCCTTTCCCAGAGGCATCCTTTGACCATCAATTCCAATACCTCTCAGTTTTCTGACAAGTAAGCTACCGGCGCCTTTTCCAGCAATGAAGGTCGGGCCGTTGGTGCCTCCTGCCTGAAGGGTTGAAAGACTCACCATTCGAAGACGAGCTTCGGCGTCGTTGGCATCGTGGCACCCATCGCAGTGCTCTACCAAAACAGGAGCAATTTCTCTTGAGAATGAAATGTCGCCTGCTTTTAGTGCAGGACGTTTGGGCGTGATAGGAGTCGTCGGTTCTCCTTTGGTCTTGGATGTGCCAGCGATCATCACTGGCTGAGGGGTTCCAAGCGGCCCTGTCGCGTCAGCACCATCAAAGATGGCTCCCTGATCAATCCACTGAGAAATGAACGCTAACTCAGCGGGAGTAACCTTGCCACCACCGCGTGGCATGTCACCCGAAGCGATTACTTCCACCAGACGACTGGCGTTCCCCACACCCTTTTGAACCATCTTGCTTTTAATTAAGTCTTCGTAAGAAGCCATCTGAAAATCACCCTTGCGACCCTGCACGTGGCAGGTGCCACACCGCGACGCGAGGAATGGCCCAATGTGGGTAACAAAGCTAATTCCAGGTGGAGTCATTTGCTTGGTGGGTCTGGCAACAGGATTTGAAGCCGGTCGAGAACTGGATTTTATGACTGGGATTTTTAATGCTGTGACATCAATCCCCTCGAGCTCCAATCCATCCTTCAACGTACGAATCCGATCTGCAAGCCCTTTGACACCCGTTGGAATTCGCTCCATTTCTGAAAGCGTTTCCACTTGTTCAATGGCCTCCTTCAAGATGTTCAATGATCCAGATGTTTTTCCTTTTTTCAAAAGCGTGTCAGCCTCGTCGATGAGGGCCTTGGCTGTCTTTACCGCTTCAATCGCACTCGCTTTTTCATTTTTTGAATCTTTCGCTTTTGTGGATTCGGTATCTTCATCTGCCGCCCGCACCACGCTCGTTCCCGGCATCTGCATGGGCTCTGGAATCAGGCCTGCCCATCCGATAACTCCTGCCAAGACAAGCATTTTTTTGCCTGACCATCGAGTCTTCGAAAATGCATAACAACCGATTGATACGTACATTGAATAACTCTCCGCGTTTTCAACCTCGACAACAAGAATTTCTAAAATGTGATACTCACGAGATTTCATTCCGTACGAAATAGAACTATTGCTATTTTCTTAGAGCGTCAGTGCTCTCCGGAACCCGCCTGACTCTTTCAAGTGTGCCTCTTGACCTGTCGTAAACGCAAGACGAAGACCGCTTGTCCCCTCAATCGACGAAGGACTCTGATTTTATTCAAGGTTCCTCGGCCTGTTACAGATCGATTTTCTGCCCTACTTTGAGATCTACATGGGGGAACTGCTGAAAATCCAGGCTCCAAGAGCAAAGCCGAGACATGCCACGGCAAAAATCAATCCTCCCTGTAAGTAGATCCATATCCGTGGAAAGCTGACTTGTCCCTTTGCCGCGACGGGTTCCCCTTTTTGTTCACTCTGCACCGACGGTTTTTCAAACTTTTGCGGAGAAACGAGAAGCGATTCGATTGATTTTTCAACCGATCTGTCTTCGAATCGCTTCGCAACTCCCTCAGGAGACGCACTCGGCACCATCACGCGCGAGGAGCATTTGGGACAGGCAATCGATGTCTCTGCCCATCGCGACGGCACATGCAACTTTGCACGACATCCAGTGCATCGAAACTCGATCGGCATGCACGACTCTTTCAACGAACTGGTAGTGCTGCGTCGCGACGAGCGACTGCTCGAATACCGCAGAGATAATCAATCAATTCATGAATGTGCTGAATCCCGTTCAAGGGATTGATCGCCCTGGAGTGGCAGACCGGGTGATCGTCTCCGAGTTCGATTGCGGCGGACGGTTCGAATTCGTCGAGGTCGACGAACTCGACGATGCCTTTCAAAAGGATTTACTGCAAGTGCCACAATTCCGTTCGTGACCGCAGTCACTACGATCATGCAAACCCATATCACTCCAAGAACAATCGACAGTTTTCCACAGGCTCGGGCTCCAGACTCGTCGCCAAGATTTCCCAAAAGCGACGCAAAACCCCCTAAGACCACAAGAACAAGCGGAAGGCCCAAAACTGCTACAACGGCACATGCCAGAATACGGCGAATCAATCTCTGCATGGCGGGGGCTTTTCTTCTTTTGCGATGACGGGGACTGCCGAAATTGTGAATCACCCGCGATGGTGAGTCAAATAAATGTTCCAAACTGTGCCGAATCGATCTTTTCGCAATCTTTTTATCCACGTCTAGGCGACTGGATTGGCCTCCCAACCAATCGCAAAACGTCGATAGAATGAGCCTTCTCGGGTTTTCGACCTGATAATTTCACCGCTGTATGCAGGCGATGAAATTCTCATTTTTCCTTCACTTTTGTTTCACAGTTAGCATGATTATGTGGTCACTTCTTGCATTGAGCCATCGACTGCGATGTACACATTGGCAGCTCATCGTTGTTTTTCTCTGTTTCTTTTTTTTGGCATGCGCGAGACTTCAGGCAGATCAGGTTGAACTCAAAGACGGTCGAATCCTTGAGGGAAAATTTGCTCAGATTTCAGGAGTGGCAATCGACCCAATTGCGCAGGCGCGATCGAGCGACACTGCAGGCACTCCCATTCTTATGTGTGACGACGAACTCACCCGCACCATGGTCTCTCAACGAAACGTTCAACGCGTAGAGCCCGGGGCGGTTGGAATTGGCATGGAACGTATTCCAATTCCTCAGAAAATTGCCGAAAACGGCCGTCGACTTGCTTCTGTGGGTGTGATTTTAGAGACAACTCCGTTCGATAATTTTGGCCGACGGATTTTTTCAGTCGGCAGTGCTGCTGGAAGAATCGATATGGTTCAAGGCATCACAATGATCACACCGCTGTGGACCAGCATCGAAGGATTGGCAACTGAAAAATCATTGATCCTCGACATGCGTCTGGCCACTTCATCAATTCCACGAGATGTGTTGCGCAGAGTCATCGACCAAAATATCGATCGAACAAATCCTGACCATCGGCTTCGTGTCGTCAGACTGTATCTGCAATCTGATCGATACGAGGATGCCAAGAGCGAATTAGACGAGGTGCTTTCCGACTTTCCAGATCTCGCTGATTTGGCCGTTGAGCGACGGTCATTATCACAACTAGCGGCCAAAACAATCATTGATGAAATTCTTCTCCGTTCATCCTCGGGTCAGGATCGGATGGCAATGTCGATGCTTGAAAACTTTCCTTCTGACGATATTGACGGTGAGGTTCTAGAAATAGTTCGCGAAAAACGTGACGAGTATCGGAACCGTCGGGATGAAGGGCGCGATCTGGTTGCAGCGATCTCTGCTCGCGCCGCTGAGCTTGAGGATGAGGATCAACGCCAATCGGTTCTGGAAATGAGTGGTGAAATTGCCCGAGAACTTTCCTTTTCCTCGTTGGATCGCTTGGAATCCTTCAAGCAACTCGGTTTGAAGGAGGATCTTTCGGCTGATCGCGCGACTGCACTGGCTGTCAGTGGTTGGCTGCTTGGATCAGACAACGCTTCAGACAACCTCATCATTGCTCTTTCAAGCCTGCGCGTGCGCCACATGCTGTGCGAATATATGACCTCCGTGGATAAGCCGAGCCGAGCCTCGCTTTTGGCACGTCTGCGGGAAGAGGAGACATTTGATGCCGCCACCGTCGCACTTCTTGCATCGAACATGAAACCGCCCCAGCCATTACCGCCTCAGAAGGATCGGGGGCTTTATGAAATTATGGTGCAGGGCATTCAAGGAGATCCCCCTGTTCGCTGCCTGGTTCAACTCCCCCCAGAATACGATCCGCTGCGAAAATATCCGACGGTTGTAACTTTACATGCAGCCTGGTCGACTCCACTGAATCAAATTGAATGGTGGGCAGGCATGCCGGGGAACGATGGATCCAGACTGGGACAAGCATCCAGAAGGGGATACATCGTGGTAGCGCCCTTCTGGGGACAGGAACACCAGACCTCGTACGAGTATTCAGCTCGCGAACATGCTGCAGTACTTGGAAGCCTTCGCGAAGCGAATCGGCATTTTTCGATTGACTCCGACCGCGTCTTTTTATCTGGACATTCTATGGGAGGCGACGCAGCGTGGGACGTGGCGCTTTCTCATCCGGATTTATGGGCTGGACTCGTCGGGATCGTGCCGACTTCTGCACGGTATGTAAATCATTACTGGAAAAATGCACATCGACTACCAATGTATCTGGTTGGTGGCGAACTTGACAGCGATCGACTTGTTCGCAACGCCATGGACCTCGATCGTTACTTTCAAAAAGGCTTTGATGCCACCTACGTTGAATATCTCGGACGAGGCCACGAACATTTCTCTGATGATATTCATCGGATCTTCGATTGGATGGGACGAAAAACGAGATCCTTTTTTCCAAATTCAGTCGAAGCTGTTTCGATGCGACCATGGGACAGTTTTTTCTGGTGGATAGAAATGTCGCGGGCACCCGTTCGCACAATCGTACTTCCAGCCCAGTGGCCTCCGTCTTCAGGCGTACGGGCACTGGAGATCAGTGCCAAAACCACCCCGGGGAACTCGATATCGGTTCGATGCGGAGCGGAAAAAGTGACGGTCTGGCTTTCGCCAGATATGATTGACTTCTCAAAGCCGCTCAGCGTGACAATTGATGGCCAGCGTCGCTGGAATGGTGATTTTTCAGCCGACTTGGAGGTCATGCTTGAAGATTTGCGAACCCGCGGTGATCGACAGCATCCGTTCTGGGCAAAGATCGAATCAGTTACTCGAAAAAGTCAGTGATGCTCTTTTTACGAACGCTGGTCAGCGTTCGATGAGCGTCACCGGACTTCTCGCGACTTCCGGTTCTTCAAGCGATTTTGGAAGACCGAAACCGGAGACATACCATCCCTCCGGTAGCGACTGCATGGAGATGCCAGCAGATCCAAAATAACGTCGCACCATATCGAACTCGGGAAGCAAACTTCCATCAATTTTTTGCGTTCGAACGCTTCCTTCCTTGCCGTCTCCAAGAATGACATTAAGCAACTGCGCGGTAACACTCTTTGATTTTGGCATTAAGCCTTTTCGTAACAGTTCGTACGTAGGACGAATCGTCTTTTCGGATCGACTGAAGGAGATCATCGCCTTTGGCGACGACATGATTCGAGTGAGTTCTGTATTGGCGATTTCAAAATCCGTAACCCCAGCGAGGGCTTCAGGCCCACCGTTGGTTGAAAGCACTCGCTCTAAAAAATCGCGGTGCGAGGCGATCAGGAGATGCCCATGGGCTACGGTTACAGCAGAATGCGGCAGGAGCCGTTCATCCTTCTCTCGAAGGCGATGATGTCCTTTGTTCTTCTTGTCTTCGGCATGATCCTCATGCTCAATCACACCTCCAGGAGTCTCTACTACTAAAATTGGCATTTCGTGTGAACGATCGATTAACTCCCAGACCACGTGCCCAGCAATGTCGATCTTTTGCATGTCAGGATCGGTCAACATGCTTTTGGCAACAGTCTCTGCAACGGTTTCTGGATCGATTGTTTCGATAGCAAAAAGCAATCTTTCGCTATCAGTTCCCATCGGCTCTGCATAATCGCTGATCACTGTTACTCGAGTCCCGAGTCGTTCTACAAGATCCTTCTCCACGTCGATCTGAGGACCGTCCGGATCTTCTTTGAGGCTTGCAATAACATCATCAAAGACACCCTTTTCACCAACAACATCATCGATAAGCGATTCGGCTGAAGCGAATGCGGTCTTCATATCCCACTCCACGCTTGACCAGCTCGAAACATCTTGAGGAATCCATGGAAATGGATTGATCGCTTCCTGGTTAGGAAATCTCAGCATTCGTGCCGCCATGTCAAATCGATCGATTGCGTCTGACTCTCGGCCTGGCAGCGGTGGCGCATACACCATGGTTCGGTGTCTTACCTCATAGATTCCGTCGTCAAAGCTGACAAGACCGCCAGCAGCCTTGAGTACATCGAATCCCTGCCGCTTGAGAATAGCCGTGTAATCCGGACCTTTCCGTTTTTCGCGCGACGCATTCATTTTTTGAACGATTGTCAGATAGGAAAATGGATCAACAAACCATCGCAGATGCGCCGGCGTTTGAATGTTGTCATTTTTGCACTGCTTCATGACGGCTTTGAATGACTCGAGAGTCTCGAGCGAATCCTTTCGGCCTGTCGCGAGCACTGAGAATGTCTGACTGACCGTTATGGGATCGTCGCCAACAAGAAGGATCGACGGGCCTGTTGCAAACGCTACTCGGCGCACTTTCGGCATTTTTTCAGCGGTATCGGGCGCCACTTCAAAGGCCGTAACTCCTGGCGGGGTTCCCAAAAGACGTTTTGCTCCGCGTGCGATCATGCGTTCCATAATGCCATCAACTACGGCCTTTGCCTCGGCTTCGTGACTGGTCGTATCAACCATGAGCACCATCGCAAGTGTTCCAGGCTGCGACTCAATGAGCGCCAGAGCCATTTCTCCCCCCGGCACTTGCTCAAGATCCTCAAGTGTCAATTCAATCTTTCCAAGTCGTTCGTTTCCACTTTTTCGCAACTGATCGCGAAAACTATCCAAGAACGGTTTCATCACCGGGTCGAGAAGAAGTTGGCCGTATTGAGTTTTATTGAAACTTTCCTTCAACGCTTCGGTACTTGGCACGCTGATCCACGCGCGGGTGGTCGTCGGAAAAACTCTTTCGCTTGGTTGAACACCAGCGGCCTCTGTGACGGCAATCGCGGCAAATGCACTCGTGAGAATCATGCATCCCAAAGACCATCTCATCGGTATCCGATTTTTCGGAAGATGCCTGTTTTTTTCAAACCGAATACTTTTTGCGACCACGATATGCTCCTTCAAAACCGACACTTTTTTACGACTTATGCGTTTCTGAATTGTAGAGAACGTGCTTTACGCAACTCGTGATGTCAGAAACACGTTTTCTATGCTTACGAAATAACTTATGAATTCTATCGATTCAATCGATGCCCCTTCGTGACACGAAGGTTCTCGTTGGTATCACTTTTCTCACACTCTGTTCACGAATCCAGCGAAGCTAAGAAAGATAGGCGAGTGTGGCATTTTTGGTCGATTCTCTCAAATCAAGAATCTTTCCTTTGCTCATTGGACTTCAAAACCAAAGGCAGCAGCTCGCGAAAGCCTTCTAGAATCGAATCCTGCAAAGTGTAACTACGCAGAAACTAGCAAAGAGCAGACCTGCGAAGGTGGTTTCCTGTCGAATGCCCATCATTGCGGCTCGATCGGCAACCCAGCCACACACCGCCGCTTCTGCAACAAGCAACACGGCAAACAGCAAGGCAAGCCCCTGTTGGGGATCGGTTGCTTTGAGGAACGCAAAAAGCAACAAGGGCCAGGTAACAATGGCCGCCGAGAGGATCGCCGTTCTCATACGCCACGAAGAACGCCTGATCACTCGTTGTTTCAATAAATTTCCAGAATTTTTTATTCCCTCTCGTGGTGCTAATCCCCATTTCGACACGTGCATTCGTGGCCAATCCTGAAATGAATGGGTCTGAAGCGTTACCAACGGGCCTACGACTGAGAACAGCACAAGCGACGATGCGACGCCGTAACGTTCCACTTGATGGGAATCAAGAAACAACCACATTGACATTGCAATCAGTGCGGAAATCATGACAAGTCGATTCAGGCCAACACGCGCTGAGGATTCTGAAATTCCTCGTGCTTGTTCGATTTGTTCGCTCTGAACAGGCGACTCGATCCTTCCAAAAGAATGTCTCGCTTCATTCAGTGCGTCACTGTCAACAGTTTCTTCTCGTCGCTTTTGAAACAGTCTCGCTTGCCACACACCAACCAACAGAAGAACCGTCACGCAGACAACCGATACAAAAAAACTTTCTGTAGGAATTACAGGGTTTGCAACATTCGTAAAAATGTGCGGCGCATACGCAGTCGCAAGTGCCCCGAGCATTGCCATGCTCTTGATATCGGCAAGCGCAATTCCAAGACAGCGTCCTACGATCACGTAACTATTGGTAAGAATCAGAGCAACTGAGAAAAGTACAATCGCTCCAAGACTCTCCCTGGGCGAACTGTTTGTGAACACGGGTGTTATAAAAAATATTCCCCATACACATCCAATCGGCCAGAGCATTCTCTCGATCGACCAGATCGCTATCGTTTTCCAGTTGAATCGCGTTCTTAATGAGCCACGATGATTTTCAGAATATTGAGTATGCAGGGGCAGCGGGAGGCTCCCGAGTGATATCAGGCCCGCCCACGATCCGGCGATCCAGAAAAAACCGCTCGTGTTCAAAACTATTTCAGCTGCTTTGTCCCCAACGATTGCATGAAACCACCATGCAAGACCTGCCACCATGAATGCCATTGCTACTGCCAGCCACGACGATACTCGCCGCGAATCGATGCGTACAAGAAGAACCCACAGAAGAAAATATTCTCTCGGCAGACTTCGATCCGACCGCGACTGCGTCTTTCCATCAACACGATCGATTCTCGCAAAGGCGGATCTGTGTCGCATAAAAGTTCTGCGGTGCGTCAGAAACAGTGTTCATCGATCACTGCACGTCTATTGGGGTTCTCGTGGGGATCTCGGTCGCAAAGCCCCTTGAACCCGCAGCGGAAGTCCCAGGATCCGAAGGAATCCTTCTGCGTCACTCTGATCGTATGAACCCCCTCCTTCCATGGAAGCAATCGCAGCGTCATAAAGACTCATGGGGCTCGAACGACTTTTCACCATGATGTTTCCTTTGTACAGATTGAGTTCGACAGTCCCGGTTACCGGCTGTTGAGCTTGCCGAATGAATGAGAACAACGCATCCATTTTTGCGCAAAACCAAAATCCGTAATAGACTGACTCAGCGACTTCACCTGAGAGCCGGTCTCGAAGATGCACGAGATCTCTGTCGAGCGTTATCTGTTCAATCAATCGGTGCGCCTCGTAAAGAATCGTCATTCCGGGGGCCTCGTAGACACCTCGGCTTTTCATTCCGACGAGACGATTTTCAACAATATCGGATCGCCCAATACCGTTGCGGCCTCCAATAGTGTTGAGCGCGAGCACTATTTCATGCGCTGAGGCCTTGTTGCCATTCACTGCCACAGGTATGCCCGATTCAAAATGGATCGTTACCGTTTCCATTCGGTCAGGTGCCTCTTGGGGAGAAACGGTCATGCCGAAATCAACCAATGCAAAACCATCGGTGTTTAAGTCTTCGAGTTGTCCTGCTTCGTAGCTGGTATGGAGGCAGTTCTCGTCGGAACTGTACGGCTTGCTGTGCGAAGCCTTTACCGCGATATGATGCCGCTCACAAAATGCAAGCATTTCGGTTCGGCCTGGAAACAGATCGCGAAATTCCTTCATTCTCCAAGGAGCAAGCACCGAAATTGAAGGGTCAATCGCCTCAGCTGCTAGTTGAAATCGACATTGATCATTTCCCTTTCCCGTCGCGCCATGAGCAAAGACTGTGGCTCCCTCCCGGTGCGCTCTATCAACACAGATTTTGCTAATCAGCGGCCTGGCAATCGAGGTTCCAAGAAGGTATGTGTTTTCGTAACGAGCCTGCCACTGCATGACTGGAAACGCATAGTCGCGACAAAGCTCCTCACGAGCATCAACGAGTTCTGCTGATATCGCGCCGCAGGACAACGCCTTCGCAAGAATTGCTTCGCGGTCTTCGCAGGGCTGACCGAGATCAACATAGACCGCAATGATTTCATAGCCCTTTTCGATGAGCCATCCAAGAATCACAGAGGTATCCAAACCACCCGAGTACGCGAGCACGCATTTCGTCATAACCATCCACTCCCGCTCTGTTTCTGTTTTTTTGACTCGATTTGTTTCACGCGATCATACCTCGTGCACAAGCGCCATGTTGTGCCCACCGGTTCCAAATCCAATACCCGCGACGAGGAGAATACGGTCGCCTCGCGTCAGGCGTCCTTCTCGAAGCCCCCACGAACTCACGTAATTGAGCAGCTGGTTCGCGTCGAGTGAATCGACTCCGGCCAACGGCGTGACTCCCCAATAGAGTGCCATTTGTCGAAGGGTTGTAACATTATCACTGACTCCGATTGTGGGTACGCCGCTTCTTAACTTTGAGAGCGACTGTGCAGTGATGCCGCTTCGACTCGCAACCACAATTAATCGGGCGTCAAGTTCTCTTGCAATTTTGCTTGCACCATCGACCACCGCCTGCGTGATCGGATGAAGCCCTTCAACGAGTACCTCAGGGGATGTGGAGCCACCTGCAGAGCGGCTCGAGAGATATTGAGCTTCGGTTGCCATCGCAATGCGACGCATCATTTCCACCGTCAGTCGGGGGTGCTCTCCGATCGCAGTTTCTCCAGAAAGCATGCAGGCATCACAACCGTCGAGGATTGCGTTGGCAACGTCTGTTGCTTCAGCTCGTGTTGGTCGGCGCGAGTGCTGCATGCTGTCGAGCATCTGCGTCGCAACAATCACTGGTTTTTGATAACGCTGACACATTGTCACCACTTTTTTCTGAAGCATCGGCATGACTGCGACATCGACTTCAACTCCGAGATCACCTCTTGCTACCATCACAACATCGGCCGCATCAACGATCGAGGAAAGATTGTCGATTGCTTCTCGTTTCTCAATTTTCGCAACAACGCGCGCTCTTGACCCATGAGTACGAAGGAGTTCTTTCAGAAGTCTCACTTCAACAGCGGTTCGAACAAACGAGAGGCTCACGAAATCTGCCTGCACTGTTGCCGCCCATTCGGCATGCTGCCAGTCGACCGGGCTCATCGCCTGCACTGAGAGTTTGGCTCCTGGAAGATTCACTCCCTGCCGACTGCGCACCGTGCCAGACTGAATAACTCTGCATGTTGCTTCAGTGGTGGATCGGCTCTCGACAACAAGGCTGATCGTGCCATCAGCAAGCATGACCGAATCACCCACTGAGAGTTCATCGACGAGTCGCTCGTAGGTCGTGACAAACTCTTCCGGTGAGTTCGAGCAAGTTCCTCTTACAAATCGCTTCAGATCCCCCTCGATGCACTCCACCGCGCCATTCGGCAACTCACCAAGTCGAATCTTTGGTCCTGCAAGATCCACCAGTACGCCGACTGGACGGAACAAACTTTCAGAAATTCCGCGAATGCGTGTGAGCGATTCTTCGTGCTCTGCAATCGAACCATGCGCCATATTAATTCGGAAAACGTCGACACCCGCACGGATGAGTTCCTCAATCATATGTTCGCTGCGGCACGCAGGACCGACAGTAGCGACGATTTTGGTGCGAACAATCGAGGCGGCTGATTCAGAAAAAGAAACAAGGGGGGATCGATTCGTCATAAGTGGTCGATTTTCTTTGGGTCGAAAGCAAGCAGGGGGGCGATTGGAGTGTGGCGGGATTGTCACGCTGCGGTATTTGATTTCGATTGTGGCACGTTGAACCGTAGCGTAACGATCTCTTACGATTTATTGGAAGAGCCTCACGTTGATCGGTACACTTTGCCCGACATACGTTGAATTCATTTCTGCTTCGGGCGGTCCAATCACAATGAACAGAGTGATCCATCGTGCGAACTGAGTGTGACTGATTTTTTCATGACAGGATTACCAATGTGGAAAGATCGCTCTGTGCTGATTGCCGGCGGCACCGGTGGATTTGGCCTCGTTCTCTCGCAGGTTCTCGCGGCGAGAGGATGCGTTCTCACCATTGTCGGCCGATCTCCAGAGCGCCTTCTCGCCGCTTGTGAGAAAATTCGTTCACTTCATCCCGGATCGCAAGTCGTTGGATTGTCTGGTGACCTATCACAGGAAGCAGACTGTCAGCGCATCGTTGACGCGTGCCGCACGGCTCAGGGACGAATCGACGATGTGTTCATGTGCACCGGCCGCTCGGGTCGAGGTCTTTTGCTCAATGCCGGGGTCATGGAGATCAGCCAGTCGCTGGTGGACAATCTTCATCCAGCTCTTCACATCACCAGACAAACCGCAACAGACTTGATGAGCAGCCGAGGTCATCTTGTCTATATGGGATCGCTTTCTGGAAAACTCGTCACACCTTTCATGGGCGTCTACTGTGTCGCCAAGTCGGCACTTGCTGCCTACGTTGACGGAGTGCGATTGGAACTCGGACCTCGTGGCATCCATGTTCTTTTAGTTTCTTGCGGACCGATTCAGCGATTCGATGCGATTGATGGCAAAAGCCGCTATGACCTATCGGTAAGCAAGGAAGGGCTTCCCGTCGATGCGGCTCTGGCGGGAGGAGGAGTGCGTCTTGCCGCGATCAATCCGGACTGGCTTGCTGAAAAAATACTCGATGCATGTCGCGACCGAAAAATAGAACTGGTCGTGCCACGGCAAGCAGCGTGGCTTGCAGGGCTGATCGAATTATTTCCTTCGCTCGGACGTGCAATTCTTTTTCGTAAGACTCGAAAACGGAGCTAGATTTTGACAGTCTCATGCATTGTCGCACGGCTCGGTGTATAAAATTCGCCGTGTGCGTCAGCACCCAGACTCCAGTCGCACTCTCTCAAGAAACTTTTTCAGAATTATTTTAGTCACGGAGAACTTTATGGCGGAAGTGAAAGAAGCGTTTCCAGAGATCGGCCCAATTCGTTACGAGGGCCCTTCAAGCAAGAACATGCTCGCATTTCACCACTACAATGCCGACGCGCTCGTTGAGGGTGTAACGATGCGAGATCATCTTCGCTTCGCAGTTGCCTACTGGCACACGTTTCGCGGTACTGGCAGCGATCCGTTCGGATCTCCAACCATGATCCGTCCTTGGGAAACCGCCGGCGATCCGCTGACCGTGGCCCTCAACCGCACGCATGTCGCGTTCGAGTTCATGGAAAAACTCGGTGTGGGCTTCTACTGTTTTCACGATCGCGACGTTGCTCCAGAGGGGCGCACGCTTGCCGAAAGCAACTCAAACCTCGACGCTGTTGCCGACCTTCTCGAGTCGCATCAAAAACGTTCTGGTATTCGTTTGCTCTGGGGGACTGCCAATCTCTTTAGTCATCCTCGTTACGTTCATGGTGCCGCCACCAGTCCAAACGTGGAATCTTTTGCTTATGCAGCAGCTCAAGTGCGAAAAGCAATTGAAGTCACGCACAGGCTCAACGGTGCCGGCTACACGTTTTGGGGTGGCCGAGAAGGGTATCAATGCCTCTGGAACACCGACATGAAACGTGAGGTCGATCATCTCGCTCGCTTCATGCACATGGCTGTTGATTACGCAAAGCAGATTGGTTTCACCGGACAATTCTATTTCGAACCAAAGCCGCGGGAACCTACGAAGCATCAGTACGATTTTGATGCAGCCACCTGCATTAACTTTCTTCGAACGTACGGTCTTGAAAAGCACATCAAGATGAACTTGGAAACCAATCATGCCACGCTGGCTGGGCACGAGATGCAGCACGAACTCGAGTATGCCGGCATGCAAGGCTTTTTGGGTTCTATCGATGCCAACACGGGCGACACACTGGTGGGATGGGACACCGATCAATTCCCAACGAGCCTCTATCTGTCGACTCAGATCATGTATACAGTCTTAAAATACGGTGGACTTACGCCCGGGGGTGTAAACTTCGATGCGAAGGTTCGTCGCGAAAGTTTTGAGCCAATCGATCTTTTTCATGCACATATCGGCGGCATGGATGCTTTTGCCAGAGGACTCACTATCGCGGCGGCAATGCGGGCCGACGGCGCAGTTCAGAAGTTGCTTGACGAGCGTTACGCTTCGTGGTCATCCTCCATGGGCAAAGGTATTGAAGATGGTTCGGAGTCATTTGTGTCTCTGGAAAAGCAGATGCTGAAGAGTGGAGATGCCACGCCATGTTCAAGCGGTCGACAGGAACTCTTCGAAAATCTGATCAACACCTATCTTTGAACTGCTCCCAGAGCACAGGTCGAGAAGATTTTGACGGACTCCAATACATTTTTACTACGCCTCACCAAAGCAGACTGATTCTGCAGGCTGTCTGCATTCTTGTATGCCTTTGGGGCTGGCTCTCGGGAACAGTTTCTGGCCAGACCGAAGCGCTCTCGGCAGCGGCATGGAAGCTTGAAACAATTGAATTCACTGACGGCAGAAAACTCTATGGACTTCTTGAAGAGCGCGAGGATGGGGGAACTCTCTTCACTCAAGTCGTGCGGCCGGCCGGAAAGCCGATGTATCTGATTTCGTGGACTCAACTTGATCCCTCACGAATCGAGTCTGCCTCAAAGCTATCACCGGAAGACCACGCTGTTTTAGTTCGACGCGTAGAGACTTTTCGAGCACACCGCGACGTTCAGCGGGCTGCTGAAATGGAAGTGGATCTCGAGCGCACGGGTGAAGATGGGCCTTGGATCTATCGCGGTTCATGGTTTGTGATGCAAAGTTCTGCTGATGTCCCTCTTACCCGAGAGGCTGTTGTTCGTCTCACTCAAGTTTTTGGAGCCCTTGAAAGCCTGATTCCACCCCGGCAGTTTCCTTCCGAGGTGCTCACTGTAAAGCTTTGCGGATCTGCTGCCCAATATCGGCGCGAACAGGATACGCTCGGGCTGGTCATCGATAATCCAGCTTTCTTCTCTCCAGCGCGTCATCTATTAGTTGCAGGAAGTGACGTGCCGGCATTGGTCCAGCACTATCACACTGCGCAAGAAAGCTTGGCGTCTTCACGACGGGCCTACGAGCAACTCGGACGCCAACTCGACGAACGATTGCGGGAACTTACACAGGATCTTGAGCGGCAGGGCGTTCCCAGTGCGCAGCGTTCCGAGATTGTTCGTCGTACCCGCAATCGCTCGCAACGAGAACAGTCCGAAGCCTTCACAAAACTTGACTCTGCAGAAAACGAGAATCGACTGAGTCTTGAGTCTGCAAAAAAACGGTTTTTCTCTCGGCTCTACCATGAAGTCTGGCATGCGTACGCGGCAAGACACCTCACCGGAACAGCAGTGCAAGGATTGCCTCGCTGGCTCGACGAAGGACTCGCGCAGGTATTTGAGACCGCTCAATTAGAGTCGGGAGAGCTTCGTCTTGATGCTCCCGATTCGGTACGACTCAAAGCGTTGAAAGCAGATCTTGCTTCACCGCAACCACTTTGGTTGGCAAACGTGCTCTCTGCAGACGGATCACGATTTTTGGTCGGCCATGCAGACTCCAAGTCCACAAGCGACCGTTTCTATCTATACTCGTGGGGATTAGCGCTTCACGTGGCCCTCCTTGATCCTATTCTCTCCGGAGAAAAACTGGCGGATCTCAGCGACCCGAAGTCTCGTCTTCCGGGTATCGTACGGTTTGAAAAACTCGTTGGAATGCCGCTTCAGGATTTTGAACGTTTGTGGAGAACGTCGATTACAAACCTCTCGGCTGGAAGCTCTCTCAGGCAGCCGGCTGTCGAGAACACTCCGTAATATTTTGACTACATGCTCGACAATGAGCCTTCGTGTCTTTGTTCATTCACGCATCTTCCAATGAATCTTCGGCAATAATTCGTTCGAGTGATTGCCGAAGCTGATTGAGTTTTACAGGATCTATGACTTTGCTATTGAGTGTGTCGGTGACGTGGAATGCATCCACCACCTGATCGAGATACGTTCCAATTTTAGCGGCACGCACCGAAAGACCGGCCTCATAAATTGCCAGTGCAATGCGATAGAGCAGGCCGAGCGAATCGTGGGCAAAGACCTCAACAATTGTCGAGTGATCAGAACTTTCTTCATCAATCTTCACTCGCGGTGGAAGTCGATTTTGTGTGAGGTTCGGCGGCGTTAAAGCTTTCCACTGCTTTGGAAACGTGGGTGGTTTCTTGGACTCAAGCGAATTAAAAATCGCTTCCCGAATTGTTTCACACCGTTCTGCGGAAGGCTGCCCTGAGAAATCTGGATCTTGAACCACAAAATGATCTAACACAAATCCATTTTTGAGTGTGTGAATATCTGCTGATAAAATTTCCAGTCGCTGACTTGTCAGTGCTCCAGTAAGCCTATGGAAAATACCTGTCGCAACGTTCTCTCGAGTGCCAACGGTAATTTTAAGCGTTGAGTTATCGACATCCCACGACGTGGTGACAAATGATTTCGACTCAGCCAACCCTGCAAGCGCTTTGAGTTCTGCTACTAATCGTTCTGGCGCAGTGTCATGTAAATATGAGAGCGGAAGATTCTCAGACATCCTGAGCACCACTTGATCCGGTGGATCCTTCACAAGAAGATCTTCCACGACCTGTCGATTTCGCTGAGCCTTTCCAAACGGGCTCTCTCCATCGAGGTATCCGAGTGCGCGAAAATAAAGTTCAGCCAAAAGATCGCTTTTCCAACGGTTCCATGTTCCTGGCCCGACCGCTGAAACATCTGCAACCGTGAGAAGAGTCATCATCCGAAGAATCTCCGGTGAACCCACTTCAACGGCAAAACGAATGACCAAGCTGTCGTCGCCGGTATCACGACGAAATGCCAGATGCGCCATAGCAAGATGCTTATGCACTAAATATTCAACAATCTCCTGCTCCGCAGCGGGGACGTGCAGTCGCGAGCAGACATCTCCCGCAATGCGAAGTCCCACCTCACTGTGATCCTCAATAAATCCCTTTCCGAGATCATGAATCAAAAGCGCTATCAAAAGTGGACGCTTTCGTTTTAATTCTCGCCACACATCGCCGAGCCATCCCGGATCAGTCGCGCATTCAATTGCTTTTTCAACGGCGTGAATGCAATGTTCGTCTACGGTGTATTTGTGATAATTATTAAACTGCAGCAGATGTCTTGCATGTTCAAACTGTGGAATGATTATCTGTAAAAGTCCAATTTCATGCATTTTCCGAAGCGTATCGGCAAGCCTGTTCGATCCTCTCATCAGTGAGAGAAACCGATCCGCCGATTGATCGTCGAGACGGCATGGCAGACTCGATACGGTAGATCGAATCGTTCTCCAAAGCATTCCATCGACAGGACGATCGTAGATCAACGATAGTTCGAGTAGACGCAGAATTGACTGCAGACTCCCGGCGACTTGTGAGATCTGTCCAACGGCTGCCGCAATCCGATCTGGTCCAACGCAATAAATCCGTTCAACGCGATGCCCCACAATGGGAGTCAACCATCCCATAATTCTTCCTGACGGAAGACTGCGTTCGAGAAAGTATTCCAACACTTGCATCACATGCCGCGTGTGCAGGAAGTATTCCTGCATGAATCTCTCCACTCCTAATAATCCAGCCCGCGATGTAATACCTCTCTGCTGCGCGATGCGCACCTGTTCCCCACGCGTCAGAACATCATTCGAACGGCCGGCCGACAGGTGAAGATCGATCCGTAAGGATGAGAGAAATTCATCCGCCGCGCGAAGCAGATCGGCATCTGATTTTGAAATGGCTCCTGAGAAAACAAGTTCCTCCATGGTCGACTCACCGAAGATCACAGCGCCAATCCAATGCACTAACTGAATATCGCGAAGAGCCCCCGGCGATCGTTTGATATTTGGCTCAAGGAGCGAGACTGTCTCACCAAATTGCATTCGCTCTTCAGTTCGTGCATGAATGATCTTCTGGGCGAGCATTCGCCGTCGACGACTTATCATCCTTGCATGCCGCTGCATAAGCCGCTCAAAGAGAACGGCATTGCCAGCGAGAAGACGGGCATCGAGCACACTACTGAGAATCGTTGCATCGCAAATCGACAAACGACATGCCTCTGACGACGTTCGCACGCTTTGACCAACCTGCAGTCCAGCATCAAAAAGATCTTGCACAAGCCGACGGGCAACTGTCGGCACAACATCCCCGCAAGCGCCATCGTGCAACACCATCAGATCGATGTCAGAAAAGGGCGCCATTTCTCGACGGCCGTAGCCACCAAGAGCTACCAACGCGACTCGACCTTCGAGCAAATGCAACTGATACAGAGGAAGTTCATTGGTAATCGCTTTGTACACCGAGAGCACAATGCCATCGATTAAATCGCTTTGGAGAGCAAACGTCTGCAACCCCTTGGCACCTGAGGCCGTTTGTGACGCGATTGTCTTGCGCGCTTCGGAAAGTTTGTCGGCTGCCAGCGTTATTCGATGCCTCGAATGAACGGCATTATCCTCGGAGGCCAGATGAGCGCTCGGGTCGGAAATCATGTGGAACGTTGGCCCTTCACAAAGGATCGCCTTTGCTATTCAAGCGACTTACCTCCATCGGTCACGACGGATGCCATTGGTCGTCTGCGACACTGAAATCCTTATTTGTAAATCTGGCGAGCACAAAAAGAAGATCTCCCAGTCGATTGAGATATTCGATTGCACTCAATGGAATCGTGGTATGCGACTGAGATGCAAGTGTCACCACACGACGTTCCGCTCGGCGACAGACCGTTCGAGCAACGTGCAACGAAGCAGCCGCCAGAGTTCCCGCAGGAAGAATAAAACAGTCCAGTGGAGAGAGACCGGATTCGTGCAGATCAATTGCTTTTTCAAGTGCCGTAATATGGCGACGTTCTATTCGCTCACTTTTTGAATCGGGCGTTGCCAACTGCGCACCAAGGTCAAACAGTTCGCACTGAATACGTCTCAGCAGGGCATCACAATCCTTCGGCAAGGAGTATGTTCTTACAAGCCCCAGATGACTATTGAGTTCATCCACAGTTCCGAAGGCTTCGATCCTTGCATGATCTTTTCGAACCCGCGGGCCGCCGAAAAGTCCCGTATCACCGGTATCTCCTGTTTTTGTGTAGATTTTCATACTTCAATTATCCCCAGAAAATTCGCACAAGGACCACGCCGGCTCGTCTTAGTCTTATACACTTTCATTGCGTTTCCCATCGTTCACCGGTACTCGCCCAGACTTCTCGAACAATTACTTTTTTCAAGTTCCTGTGGTTCGAGCCACTTCAGTTCAAAAGCGATTCATCCTATTTGCAAAAAAACCGTCTGCCTGCAAAAACATTGAACATTCCGACGAGGGTACCAATTTCGTGACTCCCTCAATTTATATCCGACACACGGTTGCTCTCTCTTTTCAAGAATTTTTACGCTCTCTTGTCAATCTGATTCCCATGAAAAAAACAACACATAGAACTCCGACTCGAAGTGATCGATCGATTGTCCAACTCGTCGCTCACTGTGCGTGCATTCTGGCGATCGTCTTGATCACGTCGAGGGGTGTTCTTGAAGCCGCAGATGATCAAAAACAGTCTGAGCTTGAGGCCAGTTACTTTTCGCCACCCATTCAAGTCACACAGGGTCTCACCAAAGCTGGTGAGGGGTATTTCTCACCAGACTCTACGCGCATCTGCTATCAGGGAGTTCCTCAAGGATATCCGTTTTATCAAATTTTTACACAGCCATTTGACATGCAATCGCCGCAGCCCACTTCGGCGCAGCGAATCAGTCCGGGCCGTGGACGAACCACATGCAGCTTCTTTTCTCCAGACAATCAAAAACTTCTTTTTGCCTCAAGTCACCTCGATCCGAATATGCAACAGACAGAAGACGCTGCAATCAAACAGGCGAAAGAGGATGCGCAGTCAGGTCGTCGCAGAAGATACCAATGGGATTTCGATCCTTACTCTGATATTTTTGCATTTGACTTTGATTCCAAATCTTTGACGCGTCTCACAAACGCTCCAGGTTATGACGCTGAATGCTCTTTTTCCGCAGATGGAAAGACCATTGTGTTTGTCAGCGATCGCGATGGCGATCCAGACATCTTCTTGATGAATGCCGACGGCTCTGGCGTTCGACAGCTAACCAATGTGCCGGGATACGATGGAGGTCCTTTTTTCTCGCCTAACGGAAAATGGATTACGTTTCGCTCTGATCGAATTGAAAAAGATATGCTGCACATCCATGTCATGCGATCCGACGGGGAAGGGGATCAAGCCCTCACTGATGGAAAATCAGTTCAGTGGGCTCCCTTCTGGCATCCTACAAAGCCGTGGATGATCTGGACCGGTGCGGATCACTCCGATCCTGAAAAACGTCCCAACTACGATCTTTATCTCATGCGGTATTCTGTGGATGGTGACAATTTCATTCCAGGGCCCACGATCCGCATGACGGATCACCCCGGAGCCGACGTGTTACCGGTGTTTTCTCCCGATGGAAATCACTTGATGTGGACTGCTAGCCGCAGCAGTGAGCGAGTTAGCCAACTCTGGTTCTCGACAATAAATCTTGATGCCCTTGAACTCTCTCTCAACCGAGCAGCCGCTTTATCGCTCCCCCAGCAACAATGATTTCTTCAACGTCTCCATCGTTTGTTTGTATTTGTTCTCTGCGAGAGACACAACTCTCAATTTGCATTCGTACCAGAACGCCTCTAGTCTTCGCAGATCCTTCGATAACTCTGTTTGATGTTTGCCGACGGTGAGTCGATTGTTTTCCACCTGTTAAAAAAGTTTGTTTGATTGCGCGAGGCCCATCTTGTTATGACCAGCAGACATCTCAAAATTGGTTTTCTAGGCGGTGGCCAGATGGCAATGGCACTCGCGGAGGGATTTTGCCGTTCCGGTCTTGTCCGTTCCGAGCAAATCATTGCTTATGATCCTCAGCCTGTCGCAACCACACGACTTGCGGAGAGAATTCCAGGAATCCGCATCGCTGACAACAACCTTTCGGCAATTCAAGGAGTCGACCTTGCCTTTCTTGCCGTCAAGCCGCAGCAGGCCTCTGTTGCGTGCAGTGATGTATTCGGAACGCTCGGTGAAGGATGCACGCTTGTTTCGATTGTGGCAGGCCTTTCAATCGCCTCGCTTGAAAAACTTTCTGGCTCTCCTCGAGTGGTGAGAGTCATGCCCAACACTCCTTGTCTTGTCGGCAAAGGGACGACCGTCGTGTGCCGCAGCAATGCTGTTACGAACGAAACACTTACAACTGTTAACGACTTACTCCGTTCGGTCGGAACCGTCCATGAGGCTGCAGAAAGCCTGCTCGATGCGGTTACAGGGCTTTCCGGATCGGGCCCCGGATTTCTTGCGATCATCGTGGAGGCCTTGGCCGACGGAGGTGTTCGAGCAGGTCTACCCCGCGAACTTGCATGGTCACTTGCGATTGAGACGTTTGAGGGCACAGCTGCTTTCTTAAGAATCACCGGCGAGCACCCTGCACAACTCAAAGACCGTGTAGCAAGTCCTGGTGGAACCACAATCACAGGGCTGGCAGTTCTCGAACAGGCCGGAGTTCGTGGAGCCATCATGGATGCGGTCACGTCGGCTGCTCGGCGATCTGCCGAACTTGGACAGGCTGCAACTCGTTCTTAGATCCTCGTTGTCCTGAATAATCAACTCTTTCAAAGATCAGAATTCAACCGAAACAGGAGCATGCACGATGACACTTTTTGAAGATTCCCATTTTAAGTGGAGAGAAACCTACTTCGTCGCCTTTGATCAAAAGCGACGGCCAACGGTTGAACAGATGCGATGCGCCCTCGAAGCTGTCGACGAACATTTTTTAATAGATCATGTCCACGGAGACGCCGACGGGAGATTTGAATCACTCACATGCCGTTCACCGTCAGATCATGCGGCATTGGATATTTCATACGAGGATGACTCGGATATCCGTGAACAGAATGCGCAAATCGCGATTGAGATTGGATCGACCATTTCCACCACAGAGGATCGGAAAAAAATTGATCTGCTTGGAAAGCTCGACGCTCGTTTCGACGTTCTGCACTTCGAGGAGATCGAAGTAGAATCAGACGAAGAGGAATCGACCGATGAAATACTCGACCCAACTGCATTGATTGCGGTACTCGAGCAACTCGTAAAACTCACCGGGGGAATAGGCGTTGACCCCCAGTCCGGAACGATTGTCTGATCGCGGTTGCTGCCTTCGGCTTCAGAGCAGAACTACCGCTTTGATTTTTTTTTGACCACAGGGGCTTTGACCACAGGGGCTTTGACCACAGGGGCCGCCTTGACCGCAGGAGCCGCCTTGACCGCAGGAGCCGCCTTGACCGCAGGAGCCTTGACCGCAGGAGCCTTGACCGCAGGGGCCTTTGCTTGAGTGAGTGGCTTGCCCGTCTTGGGTTTTGCAGCCGCGGCTTTTTTCTTTGCGCGGCCGAATGCCATTTCCCAACCTTCTGAATATTCCTTGTTAGTTCCGACTCGAATAAGGGACACGTCGATTCTCCTTTAAAAAAAACGGGCGATGTTCATCACCATCGGCCACTTCCTCTTCCGAAAGAGAAAGATGTGGCAGAGGTACGATATTTGATCCATGCGGCTTGCGCCACGCAGAGAATTGTGCTGCGTCTGCTGCAGTCACACTCTATTTCTGTGTTGTTCGTAGCGACAAAAGTCCATTGCGTCAAGCGGTGACCTTCTCTCGAGACTCTCAAGGATATGTCTTGCAACGTCAACCCGGGAGCGGAAAACAATCTTTGCCGAATTCATAAATTTCCAGAAAAATTCGCCCCACTTCTGCAGGCAGGTCTTGCCGTGATTGTTTCTTGAATTTTTCCTGCACGGTGCCCTGATTTTCACCCATATTTGAGCCGCTTGGAACTACCATAAGCTCATTGCGTTCCCGCAGAAAAAGGGTGACATCCTGGCGCCAGACTCCCGGGCCACAGGAAAGCAGGCTCAAATCGAAGTTATTGAGAACGACTCTCCGAGGCACCCGGTTTGATTCGATAAGAAAGCTCACTTGATGGCGCGGACCTATTCCGCTCGGGTTTCCAAATCGTCGTCTCCAGCAGGCGTCTGTTGCCTCGCCCTGTGTAATTCGTTCCCACACTGCATTTAAAGATATTCGATGGACGCCACTCACAGAAAAAATCCTCGTACGCGGGGAGCAATGGAAACTCTCATTTGACTTTGTATACTTCGGCGGACAAATTTCGTGAGATTATTTTCGAATTGCGTAGTCCTTCGTGTCACCCTTCGTTGGAGATGAATAATGGGAAGTGCCCTTGAGTTTACTGATGCCAATTTTCAACAAGAAGTTCTCGATTCACCTGTACCAGTACTTGTCGATTTCTGGGCTCCTTGGTGTGGCCCGTGTCGCATGATTGGCCCGACCATCGAAGAACTTTGTAATGAAAATCAAGGAACGTTTCGAATTGGCAAAGTCAATGTTGACGAGAACAACGGTGTAGCCATGAAGTACAACGTCTCAAGCATTCCTACGATTATGATTTTCAACAAGGGGCAGATGGTCAATCAGCTCATGGGAGTGCAGCAGAAGGCTCGGCTTCAGTCGGCACTCGATGAAACAAAGTCGGCTTAATTCGGCAGGGCGGTGGCATTGATGTTTTTGCGACTTTGAAACATTCATGCCTCAGTCATTCTGATGACCCGAAGCTCTAGAAAAATTGATCTTCTTCGATTATTTCAGATTCGTACGGGCCACACGAAAGCCGTTGAAGAGGTATTTATCCGTCGGCGCGACGAGGTTGTCCCGGTAGGCACATTGCACAAAATGCGGTAGGCCGTTGAATGAGCCGCCACGCAACACACGGCTATCGTTGTCGTTTATCGTTTCGGCATCCTCTTGGTCCACTTTTACGGCGGGATTATATTTATTCTGACACCACTCATAGACATTGCCGTGCATGTCAAACAATCCCAAATCATTTGCTTTTAACGTCCCCACAGGATGACTTTGACTATCTGCGTTACTGACAATCCAACCATACTTGCCGAGCACTTCTTCCGAGTCACCAAATGAAAAATCGGTGGCGGCATCAGCCCGACAGGCATATTCCCATTCCACTTCGGTCGGCAGACGATAGCCGGTTCTATGAATACAATCCGCAGGTATTGTCATGCCCTCTGTGTAGAGATCATCCTTATTCGGCTCGTAGCACCACTGCTCTTTCGGTAACCCTTCCTGTTCACTGAGCCAGTTGCAATACTCCACTGCGTCGTACCAGCTCACACTTATTATCGGGCAGTCGCCGGTGGGAGCATAGGTTTTGTCGACATTGAAACCCTTCTTGAATTGGGAAAACTGATCCACCGTCACTTCTTTGGAGGCAATCGCGAAATCCCAGTCGATCCGAACCTGCCGCTTACTATCATTATCTCCAATAAGAAACTCACCCGGCTTGGTGATCACAACCATCGTTTGCCCTTGTCGATTGAGATACCACTGCCGTTTCTCCTGTATTTGTCCGGTCGCTAATTCCTTATCGATAGCCTTGGTTTTCTCCGACATTTGCCACTGACTCAGCAGCCATTCGGCGGCTGAGTGTATCCCCGGATCAGGGTCATCCCGGTAAAGTTGCAACAACAGTTGCAACTGATTCAATCGCAGGTCAGCCGACAGACTCCGTAAATCATATTCCCCCAAGCTCAACAAAATCGCTCTTTTTATGGAGACGTCTTGCTCCTTCTGCAGCCTAGCGAGGAAGACTTTTGGATCGACCCCCATCGGCTGACATCGGTCAATCAAAAAGCTTCGCAGCGTCGGGTCGGGGCTATGCTTGAACAGTAACCACACTTTCTCGGACTGCGTCATCAAAAGAAGAGCCGTTCCAATAAAGGCACTCTCTTTTGTCAATAGGATCCTACTATTTTTCGACATATCTGGCTCAGTCTTCTGGGTCAACTCAGTCAACCGGTTTTCCAGTCCGACATAAGCCTCGGGATTGTCGACGGCAAGTTTGCCATAGAGCATGGCAACTACACTTCGTTTCAATACGCTGCGTTTCTCATCCATCAGCATGTCAGCGAGCGGTGGAAACAAGTAGTCTCTCCCACCCAATAAAGCATCCAACCATTGGAGGACCATATATGACTTCTGCTCGACCAGAATCGCCGCCACGTCCCCACTGACTTTTTCCCAGCGAGGATCCGAGAGAGCAAACACCGACAACGCGCAGGCCGCACGAAGGCGCTGGTCTTCTTTATTTTCAGATTTTTCCAGCAATTTCCACAATCGCTCTATCAACTCAGCCTTGTGAGGGAACAACGCCTTTCGAATTACGTCCAATTCTTCTGGCTCGGCCTGAAGCAGTCGCTCATACAGATACTCCACCTGTGCAGGATCCACCGGCAACAAGGCAAGGCTTGAGTGTAATTGCTTGCGAGGGTCGTTCTCATTCTTCGATTGGGCATAGTCCTCATGTAAAAGAGGATCGACCCACCGGCGAAATGGCGACATGTGTGTGATGATCCCCGGCACGTCGGCGATCGTCGATACCTGCAAGCGATTTCGAAGCTGCAAACTCTGCAAGCGACCATGGACTTCCCAACTTCCTAAGCCGATTACGATTAAAATCAAGGCAACGGCCATCCCCCGCATTGCATAATACTTTCTCGCTTTTCGCATCATCCTCCGCTGCGGCAGTGTCCGGCTCTTTTTTTTCGTGTACCACTTGATCTCGAACCACTGCAAGAGCGAGGGGAGTTGCCGATTTTCAGGACGAGCATTCCAGACACCCGATCGATCCTCAAGCAACAATTCGGCACGACCACGATGAGTCTCTTTTTGCTTGCGAGTGAGCCAGTCTCGCAACGACGGCACCAGAAAATCGTGCGTGAGTTGATAGTATTTTTTATCTGAAGCTCGCTCGCTTTTTTGATTCTGTTCGTCCACACCATCTGGGTCTGTCGGAGTAATGAGACGAATTTCACTATCCAAAATATGAATCAGATCATCAAAATCTTTTGGTTGATCTGCATATCCAGACGCATGGAGCAACTCATCATGAGTCTTCATGTATCCTTTGATGAGTGTGCCAGACTCTGGAAGGAGCGCACGCAAAACGCTTCGAACTGCTTTCTGGTGATAGCGATGTTCTGGTGGAGCGGTTGGAGCACTGAAGGTTTCTTCCAGAAACGTAATATCAACACCCTCAGTTCCGCCAACTTCTTTCAGTACTGCAGGCGTCCAGTCTCGACTCTTCATTATCTCTGCAAAAAGAGCCAGTCGCACCGACATCACTTTTCCTCCTTGCGACAAACCCCGAATCGCCTGTTGAAGAAACTCTTTTTGTTCTTTCGTTTTTTCTCCAGCGTTTTCAGAAATTGTTCCGAATGCTCGTCCAAATGCAGTCAGCACTTTTGTGGCGTGATGCGTGTCAAAGAGCTCCACTGCCGATGAATTCTGCCCCTCTACAATTTTTTCTTCCAAGTCTTTCATGAATCTGGTTGCCGCCATCCAGAAATCATCCCGCACCATCACGATACATTGCACATTCCTGCCGTTGCAGTGTCGTAGAACCTGCACGAGTTCTGTGTTGTGCTCTTCTTTCCTGGCGTGCAGCCACTGCTCGAATTGATCTAAAACGATTAAAAGTTTTCTTCCCGATGGAACGTATTGACCGCGGCGAAGTGCAGACAGCGACTCCTTGAGCGAGAGCGTCTCAGGCAAGGCTGCGCATCGCTTTCGCAGACCACCGAGAAGGCGACGCTCTGTTTGCTCTGCGGTCGCTTCGATATAGACAATCAGCACATCCTCAGACAAGCGAGGCAATAATCCAGCCTTGACGAGCGATGACTTGCCGCATCCTGAAGGTCCATACATTAAGCCCACTGAAAATGGGTTATTCAGATATGTTTTTTCAATGCGTGACTTCCAGAATCGAACGCTTTCTGGAAGGCCACCACGATCACGAGGACCAGGTAGCAGTTCTAAAAAAAAAGTCGGCGTCGTGAGCATCAAATGAACGCAAGCCTTTTGGAACCACCTTGATCGGCTGACTGTCGGAATACGACGACGATGTTGGAGTGAGATCGCTTGAGATGATCGGTTTTGCTTGCGATTGATTTTGAAGATGCCCTGAGGTGGAGGGATTCGTTGAAAGAGACAGTTCTTCCAAGATTAGTCGCAGATCGTCAGCCAAGTCGTGCGCCGTTGAATAACGCTCAGAAGTTCGTTTGGAAATCGCTTTGAGACAGATGCGATCCAGTTCTTTTGGAATGAGTTCATTGAGTTGGCGAGGTGGCCTCGGTTCGAACGTGCAAATCAATTCAAAAAGTTCAGGTATTGATTTTGATTCAAATGGTTTGCGCCCGGTAAGCAATTCATAGAGAACAACTCCCAGACTAAAAATGTCTGATCGAGCATCCACTCGATGTCCTTCGCCACGAGCCTGTTCTGGCGACATATAGGAAGGAGTTCCGACAAAACACGACTCCTTCGAAACGTTCTGCTCTCGAAGTGCCAAGCCAAAATCGGCCACGAAGGGTTGATTGTTTTTGTCAAGCAAAATATTTGCAGGCTTAATGTCTCGATGCACCAAACCTTGTTTGTGAGCATAATGAAGTGCCTCAGCCACAGTCGTCACCAATTCAACCGCGTCTCGAACAGTCAATGATGATTGATTGCTTTTTATAGCAAGGTTGATTCCGTCAATATATTTTGAAACGATGAAGCATGGATATCGTTCCGTCGAACCAACATCGTGTACGGGAACAATATGAGGATGATCAAGATTGGCAACCATGCGAGCTTCTGCCATATACGCTTTTGCTTGATCCGCGTGAGCGATCAATTCAAAATGCGGAACTTTGATTGCTACAGGACGCTGCAGCTGATCGTCATAGGCAAGATAGACAAGCCCGTATATTCCCTTATCCAAAACCTTGTCGATTCGATAGCGACCAATCTGCTTGGGATGTTCGAGGAATTCGCCGGAAGACAAGTCAAGAAGCATCTGGAGCGACGAGGCTCCTTCAGAATTATTTTTATTCTGAGAGGTTGTTGCGTCTGGATCGTTCATTGATCCGCTCCTATGAATGACGCAAAATTTTAAGTTGGGGTTTTCCAGCCCACAAGAAGGAGCCCTCTGCGGTTCCGGAGACACAGCCAAAGCGAAACCACGAGCGGTCTTTCAGCCACAGCCTCTTTCGTTTTGGCTGCTTTTCAGTCTCTTTTAAAATTTCTTCTGACCAGATTTGCTCAAAACGCATGGTTTACCATCCATCGAGAGTGTAAAAGGGATGCAATCCTGCGGTATTGATAGCGCCCGTACGCGTAGGTCAGCCATACCCAGCCATACGATCCGCTCTACCTGACGGGGCTCATCGTTCGGAACATGCTGTGTTCGTCGCTGCGTGTTCCGTGAGTGCCCCAACACATTGCATGTTCGGCGTTCGCTCAAGTGATCACGGCCGAGAGCAGTTCTTGTCTGCTCGACCGCGTATTGCCCCTTCGCCGGGCTCAGAACTTTCCCGAAGCGGCCTCCTGAAACGCCAGAGTCGAGTTCGACGTCGGCCAACCACCGCTTGAGTCGGTTGTTCTTCTCGATATCCTTCAGCCGCTTGGCCGGGCTCTATCCTGAGGCCGCCGTACTCTATTCACAAGCACGTCTGCTCCGTCGTGATTGGTCTCCCCGAAATGTCGCATCGTCACGACCAACGCATCCAACGGCGCGGTGATAAAACATCATCCGCAATCAGAAAATATCGCTTTGGCAATGACCTACAAGGGCAACGGAGTCTATTTCTTTATCCTCTTCTTCATGGATTGAAATCTCATCGAGCTTTTGATGATACTCCGCGTTTGTCTTTGCTCTCTTTGGAACCTCGGCAGGGCGCACGTATTCGGGCACAATACCTTCTACAAATCCTGCCAGATCGAGATGAAATCCGGGATGCCGTAGTTTTTGCACAGCTTTGGCTTCAATCTGTCGAACCCGTTCACGCGTCACGCTGAAGATTGTGCCGACTTCCTCAAGCGTATAGCTATACCCGTCGGCCAGCCCGAACCGCAGCCGAAGGATTTCCCGTTCACGATAACTCAGACCTTCGAGAACTCGGCCGATCGAACACTTTAAAGAGTCTTCGTGGATTGCCTTCAGTGGATCAATCTCGTGCTGATCTCGAACGAGTTCTCCGATTCCTGATTCGTCGTTGTCACCCATTGGCTGATCGAGGGATATCGGTTGACGAGACATGCGCCACACGCACTCTGCTTCGGCCAGAGTGAGCCCAGCCAATTCTGCCATTTCCTCAACAATCGGTTCGCGTCCATGAGTTTGCACAAAATTTCTGGCGATCACTCGCATTTTTGACATCGTGTCGATCATGTGCACAGGTATGCGAATGGTCCGACTCTGATCAGCGATTGCACGCGTAATTGCCTGACGAATCCACCAAGTGGCATAGGTTGAAAACTTAAAGCCTCTGGCATGTTCAAACTTGTCCACGGCACGCATTAATCCGGAGTTTCCCTCCTGAATCAGATCGAGAAAACTCATGCCACGGTTTCGGTATCGTTTTGCGATCGATACAACCAGCCGCAGGTTCCCCGCGGCAAGTTCTCGTTTTGCGGCGTCGTATCGGTTTTGCATTCCGTCGAGTTGTTCGAGTCGTCTTCGAAGTATCGGCAAGCTCTCGCCAGCTGTTGCAAGAATTTTTCTCCGTTCACTGGAACGCTGTTTTTTAGTGCATCCAGTACAAGCAGTGTTCCGATCCGCATCCGGTTCAAAGCGGTCGATCCGAAGAGCCATTTCACGCAAATCTTTGAGCATGGGATAGAGTCGCTGAATGCGAAGGTTCATCTCTTCCACCAGTCGCACCGCTTTATTTCTCTGACGCACGAGCTTGTGCCATATTTCACGTCGCTGTTTCATCGGCATTTTTCTTGAGAGCGCAACCCGAAACAGATTGATATTTTCCTGTTCAATTCTTCGCAGGGTTTCGAGATTTGGTCCAAGCCTCCGCAGCAGACGTTTTTTTTCAGCGGTGTTCGTGACCGAAACCTCAATCGTGCGATCGAGTCGCACCGTTCCGGCTTGAACACGTCCCAAGAGCGCAATCGCCCCCGAGAGCACCCATTGGTTGGCTAAGAGCGTTCTGCGAAAGAGTCGGCGCCAGTGTTCAATCTTCTTCGACGAAGAGACTTCCGTTTGACGAGTCAGAAGCGGGATTCCTCCCATCTGAAGCAAATACAGTCTTACTGGATCGTCAATCGGGCCATGATTGCTGTTTTTGTCCTTCTTCCGAAGAACACTGGCTGGCGAAACTTTTTTTGAAAAAAAGGATGATTTCGCTCCCTTGCCATTGGCCCCTGGTGCGTGCCCATTGCTTTGAACCGCTCCGAGTCTGATTGGCTCTATTTTATGAGGAGTTTTTTTCAATTGTAAGGACGCTGCGACTGACTGCATGAGATAACTCCTTAAACACTTTCGTGAACTCCGTCAGGCAACAAAGAAGCGTGACGGACGACCTTGAAAGACTCTTGGCGACTGACGTTTCAAGGTGCAGTCCGAGTGCCGTCGCCAAAATACGGTCGAAAAAAAAGAATTCGACCCGATTTTAAGATCTAATCGGGTCGTACGATCTCGTTCTCTCGATCGCGTCGCCCAAAAGCGACAAATTGAGGAAACGCCTGCGTTGCCGAAGGGGAACAGCGTCGATAAGAGGCACCGGTCTCGACAATATTCATTTCAAAACTGCTCTCGCAGTCTGCCGGGAGTGTCTGGGTATACTTCGTGTTTGAGTTGAATTCTCCCTTTGAATAAGCACGTGTCTGATTTTGATCTTTGCTCATTCATGTAGATCGGGACGTTCCGATCTACGACTACCTCCTTTCGAGTTCATTCATCATGGGAATGATCCCAATTGCGTTCTTGGTTATTTTTATTCTCGGAGCGATGGTCGCTCTGGGAATCGGACACAAGGGCTGGAGTTACGGAACGATTGCCGCAGCATGGCTGCTGCTTCTGGCGAGCATCGGATTTATCGTGCTTGTCGCAATGGTTTCCAATCGTGAACGACAGTGGCGTAAAATCGCCCGCGATTATGAACTTGCAATCGCAAAGGAACGCGATGCAATGGCTCCCAACTCTTCTGGAGTTCTCGAAACATTCGGAGAGGAAGGTACGACGGTATCAAAATCTCTTTCGGAACTTGATCTGCTGCGTACTCAGTGGCAGCGAATTGCTTCGAAAGTCAATTCCTGGAGAGGCCGGCACTGGGAGAAGGCAACCTTTGAACCGCCACGTGAATTGAATGATGGAACGATCACCATCACAGATTCGGAGAAACCTGCCATTGCTCCAGGTGCCATTCTTTATCTTTTCGGCATTCAAGAAACGCAGGCACAGGGCGGAACGTTTCTGGGAGAATTTATCGTTCAAAAAGCGAATGAAAATATATTCGACATTTCTCCTACATCCATTCCGAATGACAACGAGAAAAAGTCATGGGACGAGCCATACGAGTCAATCACCGTTTACGAAAATCTTCCATTCGATCGATGGCTCACGTACTACCGAACCAAAAATCTCGTGTCCCAAAAGGTTCCTCCTGAGGAAGGCACTCTTTCTCCAGACCGACTAAAAGAACTTGAGCAGCATGAGGAGTCGCTCGATCCAGTGCCCGCCGAGACACCTGGAGAAGAAGAGCCAGAGAATCCCTTAGCGACAGTGTCGCTCGATCCGCCGTTAGGAGTCCGATGGGCAACGGTCACGTTTCTTGAGCCATGCGCATACACCTGGCCCGACGGAAATCCGGCAAGCTTTGCTCAAGATGAAACTTTTAGCGCCTTTCCGGCTGAACATATAAAACACCTTCGCGACAGTGGTGCCAGCTTTAAGCACCAGTGGAATTATCCACCTGGGGTTCGCTGGGCGAAGGTTTTGTTCACCGCACCGAAGGTGATTGAACGAACGGATGCCGCTGCCAAAGAGAACATGGAAGGAGGAGGAGAACCCTTTCAGTTTGAATCTGGAGCGGAGGCGTTTTTCGATATCGAGACGGCCGAAAAACTGGCTCAAGAGAATGTCGTTGAAATCAAAGAACGGATTTTTCGTCGACCGCTTGTCGATCCGTTCACAGAGCTTCGCGGAAATGAGAAATTTGGCGTTGAGGGAATTCTGCTTTTGCGAAAAGGAATTGAAAATCTGATTGGTGGCACCGAGGCAACACGCGATGCTCTCAAGCAGGCAAACGCCTCGGCTCAAGAGGATATCCTCACCCGGAAGGAAGAACGAGAGAAGCTCATGTCTGATAAATCTGGCTGGTCGACTGATGCTCAGACCGCCACAAAAATCGTTGAAAAGTTTCAGTCAAAAGTCATGGTTGCCGACAAAAATCTCGCCTCCTCGCTGAATGCAATTCAGGATCTGGATTCCGAATTTCGGACGATCTCCCAAACGCTTGAAATCGAAGTCGACCGTCGATCGCCTTCGCCATAATGAAACGTTTTTTATTGTTTCACATACACGCCAAGCACGCTTTGTAAACAGTGAACCGCGTGCAAGACGCTGTCCACATTGTGTTTGGAAGATACATCGTCAGTGTCTGTGTGGATTTGTGTGTGACTGAGTCAGTTCACGGTGGGTCCAAAAGGTGAACCCTCTATTCCCAGCATACCCAAAAACCACTCGCCTCTCGCTCGCCTGATTGCAAGAGCCCAGAGCATCGGATCTCTTTCAAAGATGTCAGACGGTTCGGCTTTGGCGATCATCCACGATCCCGATTTTATTTCTGACTCAAGCTGTCCAGGGCCCCATCCTGCAAACCCAACAAAAAATTGAGCTCGACCATTGCTCTGTGATGCCAGCATCTCCAAACGATCTTTTTCTGATGTGAAATAGACACCTCCGAGAACTTCACGATCCGCCACCTCTGGTGATTCGTGCAGACACATCAGCGGTCCTTCCACGGGGCCCCCGGCGTGCACCGGTCGATCGATCACTGAAGTGGTCTCGCTGAGCTGCTCCCAGATGGTTTCCAATCCAACAGGAAGCATTCGATTCAGAACGACCCCAAACGTGCCGTCATCGTCATGTTGAATGAGCAATACCACGGTTCTTGAAAAGTTTCTGTCATCGAGCGACTCTTTTGCAACGATGAGATGACTGGCCAAATGATCGCTGTTCACTGTCGCTACATCCTGTAAGTGATTCCTGCATGCTGGAGCAAAGGATTGTATAAACCATCTCCAAACAGTTGTTCAAAATGTCTTTCTCATGATCAAATTCTGCAAAGTACGCTCTTTTCTAGGGAGTCTCTCGCACCATGCACAATAATCGCGATAGACTTCGCTTCGGAACCGTTGTCTAAAAGGTTCTGCCACTGACTTTTTTAATTTTTAACACCAACCCACTCCCCATCGTATCCATGTCGACACTCACTGCTCGTTCAACTCCGCAGTCACACCTACACAAGGCCGTTCATCACCACAGTATTGCTACAAAGCGGGGCATACTTGAACGGATGTTTACGCTCTGGTTTCAGGGATTCGTCTACAACCAAATCTGGGAAGATCCCAGAGTAGATGCAGCCGCACTCAATCTGGGAAGCCATTCGAAACTGCTGACCATCTCCAGCGGTGGCTGCAACGTACTGAACTATCTCATCCACCAGCCACAAAAAATTGTGGCCGTTGATCTCAACGCCAACCACATGTGCTTAACGCGACTCAAACTTGCGGCCATCAAGTACCTTCCTGACTATGAGTCGTTTTATAATTTTTTCGGCTACGGCCAGCATCCCGACAATCTCAAAAACTACACGAAGTACATCCGACATCATCTCGATCCGCTCACGTTATCATTTTGGGAGTCGAGCGATTGGCCAGGAAAAAAGTTCGGTCCAAAGCGAATCGGTTATTTTCGAAAAGGTTTCTACGAGCAGGCTCGTCTCGGACAATTTTTTAGAGTAATCCATACCCTCGCCAGAGTTACTCGCCGCGATCCATCGCGACTTCTTCACGCCAAGACGCTTGATGAACAGAAGCAGATTTTTGAATCGATGTACGAGCCTCTCTTTCGAAATGCTTTCGTCCGCTGGATGGGTAGACAACCCGTCGCTGTCTACAGCCTTGGTATTCCTCCGAGCCAGCATGCGGCAATGCTCGAAGAATCGGGAGGATGCGGTAGCAAGCTCTTCGATATGTACCTCGATCGTGTCAAAAGGCTTGCCTGCGGTTTTCCTCTTGATGACAATTATTTCACATGGCAAGCATTCGGACGTCGCTACGACCATCAAAATCGAAAAGCGATTCCGGATTATCTCAAGCCTGAAAATTTTGACGTGATACGCTCGGTGGTCGATCGAGTAGAGACGCACGTCTCATCGCTTGGCGATTATCTTGGAAAAGAACCTCCTGGCGCACTCAACGGTTTTGTATTGCTCGATAGTCAGGATTGGATGCCACCACAGGTTATCGATGACCTGTGGACTGAAATTGCCCGCGTTGGATCGCATGATGCCAGAGTCATTTTCCGAACAGCAGGCGAACTTTCTCCTGTCGCAAATGCTCTTTCTCCAAAAAACAGCTCCCTCTTTTTTTATGATCAAGCCCGTTCGCTTGAGTTGCATCGGCAGGATCGTTCAGCGATCTACGGGATGTTTCATCTTTACACAAAGACCGAAGGTACGGCGGCCTCGACATGAATTCTCCCGCCAATCCTCTCTCGGGTGGGCCTGTTCGCAATGAGCAGAACTCTCAGGCCCATCGCATGGACAATATGTACCGCTTTACGCGGCACATCTATGATCTGACCCGTCGTTACTACCTCTTTGGTCGCGATCGTCTTGTGGATCAAATTGTTACCGATTCAAACAGCTCGACGCTCGAAGTTGGATGCGGAACGGCTAGAAATTTGATTCGCCTGGCTCGACGAAAGGATCGTGGACTGCTGTTTGGTCTCGACGCTTCGCACGAGATGCTTGAAACGGCGGATCTCTCGGTTTCACGAGCACTCGCTGGTCCCATTGTTCTGCGACAAGGATTGGCGGAGGATCTCGATGCCAAACGTATGTTCGGGAAAGAAGAACCGTTTGACACAATCTTTTTTTCCTACTGTCTTTCAATGATTCCCACCTGGCAGCCGGCCATTGATGCGGCGCTCAACAATCTGCGCACAGGAGGCACGCTGTGGATCGTTGACTTCTGGGACCAGAAGACTTTGCCAGCTTGGTTTTCAGCCGGACTGCAGCGATGGCTTGCACTTTTTCATGTAAAGTATCGACCGGAACTTCACGAGGCGCTTGTCTCCATTGGCACTTCCGGCAAGGCCTTGGTGACTTTTGAAACAGTCGGGAGCCGCTACGCTTATATTGCTAAAGTCGTGAAGATCTAACTCGTCACAGATTTATCTGACTCTACTTTCAGAATTCGATCCGCGAGAACGTTTTCCAATCGGTTTAGTTCACTGACAACGCCGACAATGAAAGTTCGATCGCAAATCGGTCGAATGGCTCGCTTTCGCGAATGATCTCGCTGGGTCGAATGAGAGCCCAGGAAAGTGCCTGGTTACTCCATGTGAGTTGGTAGAGATAGGTGCCAGGCTCGATCGGAGTAACCTGTTCGAGTCCGAATCGGGATTCGAGCAATTCGACAAGCCTCCTCGCATCGCCGGTCCGACCAATAAACTCTATCTTCGAGCAGCGTCCCTGAGAGTTGAACCAGTACGTGATCGATCCTGAAAGGTCATCGATGCGAGTGCCACTCACCAGAGGAACCCGGTAGCCTCGAAGGGATTGTTTGACCAAACCAGTGGTCACACGGGGCCATCGTCCGAGGATACCGGCAGGCGTAATTTCGTAACGAAAAGCCTCCTCCATGGCGACTACTGGGATCCGAAGTGTTGCATCAATTGCTGAACTTTTATCATGCGATGATCTCAACGAATCAACAGTTGAATCCTTCTTTCCGTTCACAACATCAGTAAGCCTTGTCCACATCGCTTCTGACTGAACAACCGTTGGCAAGCCTGCCAGATGGGGTGCCATACTCGAAATCGCCATTGGAACGGTAGCCGCTGCGGCCAGTCCAGCGAAAAAAGACATTCGCATTGTCGTCCCCGACTTTTATCCGGTCGATCTTCACGCGGCAGAGAACACGTTGCACGATGATGCCTCAACGTGCGGAATCAATTCATAGGTGATTCCTTTAAAAGATCGGCACGACGATGCCGACCTCTTCCCCATCGCTTGTTCGTTCGATACGACCCGCAATCATTCGCCGGAGAAAAGACCGAACGTAACGATTCCAACGCCGAAGAGGGTGCTGCTGCCCACAAACTCATTACGGTAGGACAAACACAATCCCAGTAATTGTCGCAGCCTCAATTGCCATGCCGCGCAAACTGATTGGCACCGCAGGAACTGTCCAAGGTGCACAGCTTCCCGGCCGGTAATATCCAACCGGATAGACACACTCCCACGGCAGTTCCACGCCCATTTTATACGGCAATACCGGAAGCGAGACGAAGAAGTGCGCGGCACTCACAAATGGATCGGCGAGCCATCCACGCGATTGGCCATACCGTTCAAGATTCGAGTCTTCAAAGTAGAGCGGCTTGTGACAATATCCTGCCGCATACCAGCTCACGGTCGTCTGGCTCCACGATCGAGGCTTAAAAACTTCTCCCTCAAGTCGGCATTCGCACGGATAGTCGTCACCGGAAATTCCTCCAACTCGGATATCGAGGTTGATCTCTTCGATTCCATCTAAACGAAGCGCTGTCAGTGCATCTTGACACTGATCAGCTGAGTCTTGGCATGGAGGAACGGCAGGGGCTGCAGCCTCAATCTCCGCTGGCTGAGTGATCGTTCGGGGTTGTTGACGGTCTCTCTTTTTTGGTTCAGCAGGCACCGTTGCCTTTGGAGGTACAACTTTTTCATCATTCTCAGAAAAGATATTTTCTTCTGTATCAATTATTTGTGATCGCTTCGCAAACGAGACCTGATCGCTGAAGTTGAGAGATTTAGGCTTCTCGCTTCGGGAACGCCAAGTCGCAGCAGGAGCATTTGACTGAAAAAGAATGCATGCAAGAATCGCCATCCATGGGATTATGCATGTCTGCAACGAACAACTTTGTTGCTCGTAAAAACGTCTACGGCTGTCCCTTGTATTCAACGCTGTAGTTGGGCGCTTCTTGCGTAATAACGATGTCATGCGGATGATTCTCACGGATCGTGGCGGCGGAAACCTGTATAAAACGCGCGTCTCTTCGTAACTCAGAAACTGTCTTTGTGCCGCAATAGCCCATGCCGGCCCGAAGGCCGCCAACAAGCTGATACACGAACACACTCAGTGGCCCCTTAAACGGAACCCTTCCCTCGACTCCTTCTGGAACAAGCTTGTCTCCTGTTCGATCACCCGTTCGCTGTCTGTATCGCTCACTCGATCCTTGCACCATGGCACCCAGCGATCCCATGCCGCGGTAACTCTTAAAAGTGCGCCCCTGATAAAGAACCATTTGACCGGGGCTTTCAGCCACTCCCGCCAAAAGTCCTCCGATCATGCACGAGCACGCACCCGCAGCAATCGCTTTCGTAATGTCACCCGAGTATCGAATCCCTCCATCGGCGATGATCGGAACACCCTGCTCAGCGGCCTCATTCGCTGCTTCCCAGATCGCACTGATCTGTGGAACACCGACACCTGAGATCACTCTAGTAGTACAGATCGACCCGGGACCGATCCCAACTTTGACTCCATCTGCTCCAGCTCGAATCAAATCTCGACAACCTTCCCGAGTTGCCACGTTCCCCGCAATGACGTCAATATCCCATCGCTTCTTAATTGCCGCAACGGTTTCGATGACATTTGAAGAGTGACCGTGAGCACTATCGACAACGAGAACATCAACTCCCTTTGAAATCAGGCTCTCTGCTCGCTGGTAATCAAACACCCCGACCGCAGCTCCTACTCGCAGCCTCCCTTGCCCGTCTTTGCAGGCCTGCGGAAACCGCTTCATCATATCTATATCCTTGATCGTAATGAGGCCTGTCAGCACACCGGATCCGTCGACCAAGAGCAATTTTTCTACTTTATTTCCCATGAGAATTTGCTCGGCCTGTTCAAGTGTTACGTTTCCAGTCGCGGTTATAAGATTTGTCCGCGTCATGATCCCGCTGATCGGCGTGTCACCACTTTCTAGAAAACGCAGATCACGACGAGTGATGATGCCCAACAATCGTCGATCGGCACTGGTAATCGGAACTCCGGAAATGTTGTATTGATCCATCAACTCTCGGGCACGGGAGACGGTGGCCGTTGGTGGAAGCACAACAGGATCAAAAATGATTCCATTGGCACTGCGTTTAACCTTGTCAACCTCCTCAGTCTGCCGTTCGATTGACAAATTTTTGTGGATGACTCCGAGGCCACCCTCTTGAGCCAGTGCAATAGCCATCTCACATTCGGTGACCGTGTCCATTGGAGAACTGACAATCGGGATATTAAGTTTGATGCGACGAGTGAGTTCTGTAGAAACGTCAACCTCGGCTGGCACCACTTCGGAATAGCGTGGAACAAGCAGCACATCATCAAAGGTGATCCCGGTTGCGACGATTTTCCCGTCCATAAGGGCTTCCTCAATTCTTGATGGAAAACCTCTGATTATGCGGCTCAGACCTCCTGTGTGGCAACGACCATCCTTCATTAAAGCCTCAAATCCGTCTCTCACCGACTCAAACGCTCCGCACGGCCTCCGAGTGTGTCCTAGGTTTAAGGCAGTCGGAAGTCACTGCCTTGAATGGTTTCTTCCATCGAACAATCCTTCCTCTGTCCAAGCCGCGACGAACAGCACTATGACATTTTTAAACGACTTTCTTGGAAACTCTAAAAATCAGATTACCTCTCGCCCACCGCAGGAGGCTCTGGCACACCCCAATCATGCAATGCTTGAAAACCATCTCGCTCGTCGTCGTTATGGACGATTTACCCTAACCAATGCCATTCGACCTGGATACCAACTCGATGTCGTACCGCAAGCAGGTTATCGCCTCGACACCTATGTCGATTCACGAACACACCGGAAGCTCCCAGCAATCATTGCTTCAGCCAGCAGTGAAGTTCTCTTTGAGGTTTTCCTTGCGCTTCTGGAACCGCTTGGAAATACCTGTGATGTCATTCTTGAATCGAGCCACCGTGATCATGCCAACCTCGTACATTCCGGCACACGAGAAGGAATTGAACGACTCATTCTCGAAAGCATGCTTTGGGATTTCGAGGATCTCATCCTTGACGACGGGTGCACTGGCGTTGCTGTGATGCATCCATCGCGGCCGATGGAAGTGCAACTTGATGAGCATAAACTGCTGATTATCTACGCCACAGATCGCACTCCTTTTGAAGAGATACTTCAATCGTATGGCGTTGATCACGATGAACGGATTCGTTTTATCTCGCAGGGAGAACATCTGCATACATCCCACTCACGATTTGCAAAACGCTTTGATGACATGCAACATCGACTGGGTGTACATGAAGATTTTGATGAAGACTCCGTTTCGATTGATTGATGGCAGGGGCTTGGGGCCTATGACGAGTCATTTTTTAGGCGTCATAAGAATGTTCTGTGACTGCCTTGCCTTGTTGAAAAAAAGTATTCGAACGGCACTTTTTTTGCGTACTGGGTGATCTGGGGATTTCGCTGCGATTGTGACGGGCTTGAACTGGTCTTGAGTTAGACGCGGTGATCCGCCACTCTTTGCCCCCCGGAGCTTCTTGAATTTTTTTTAAATTCAGGGTTCCTCTTGGCACATGCACCCCATGAGGCATTCCATGCCCGCACATCGCTTTGGGCGTTTTTTTCTGAAACGATTTCGAAATCTATTCCTCTCCACGTGGGGCGGGCTCACTGTGTGCTTAGCAGGAATGACTCTCTTTTTCGATTCGCAGCCTCTGCATGCACAAGGGCTGCTCCCGGCACCAGCATCAACTCCTGTTCTTCAGGGTCCGCCGATGCCTCTTCCATCCAACGCAGTGAGTGATGGCATGGGCGGATGGTTTATTCCACCATCAACAGCTCCAGCTCCAACACCCGTGGCGCAAGCTCCTCAGATGCCTCCATCTCGCCCGATTCTACTCCCTCAGATCGATCCCGAAATAATCTGGCCAATCCTTGTGGACGTCATTGATGATGATTTTAAAATTCAACGTGAGCAGCGGGTAACGTTTGCCGGAGGGGCGGCCACCGAAGGACGGGTCGACACATATCCGCAGACCGGTGCGACCTTGCTCGAACCTTGGCGAGGAGATTCAGTCGGTTTTCGTGAGCGACTCGAAAGCACGCTCCAATCGATACGTCGTACAGCAACTGTTCGTCTTTCACCCGATTCGTCGGGCTGGCGTCTTGAAGTAACTGTGCTCAAGGATCTGGAAAATCTCTCCCGACCAATGAAATCCACTGCAGGCGGTGCTTCGTTTCGAAACGACGACTCTCTCTATCGCTACGGCTCGCCACTACCAACGCTCGGGCAGCAGGTTGGTGAACAACCGCGTCCTGTTGCCAACCCATCATTCAACGCCGGTTGGATTCCTCTCGGACGCGATGGCCTGCTCGAACAACGAATCCTGATGAAAACAGTGCAGCGACTCGGAGTATCACCGATCCCGTCGGCAGAACCCTACTATCAAGCACCCGAGACACTTCCCGGTCCTGCTGGACTTCCTCCCGTTGGCGTGTTGCCCGCTCCGGGTTAGTTCAGATCCAGGTCGCTCTATTTCATCGCTGACGGTTCGGATGCATCTGTCCTTGAAATCGACGCTTATCGGTCATTGACTTCATCCGTAACACACCCCACGGATGCCGGCGCAACACATCGCACGTATTTGCCAAGCACGCCACGGGTCGCCTTCAGCGGGGGGGCTTGCCAGTGAGCCTTACGTTTTGCGAACTCCTCGTCACTGACCTCCGCATCAATGCTCGCGAGTTCTGCGTCGATCACAATCATGTCCCCACTTTCAACCAGTGCAATCGGACCGCCATCCTGCGCTTCCGGAACAACATGGCCAACAATAAATCCGTGCGAGCCACCAGAAAATCTGCCGTCGGTAATAAGCGCAACATCGGCTCCGAGACCTGCTCCCACCAGCGCCGAAGTGGGAGTGAGCATCTCCGGCATACCTGGTCCACCTTTCGGCCCCTCGTAGCGAATAATCACTACATCACCACGCTGAATAACACCCTTCTCGAGTGCAGCAAGCATTGATTCTTCACTATCAAACACTCGGGCCGGTCCACGAAAACGATTTCCCTCTTTGCCTGTAATTTTTGCAACCGCACTGTCAGGGGCCAGATTTCCGTGAAGGATCGTAATGTGGCCAGTCGATTTAATCGGCCTTTCAACTGGATGAATAACCTTCTGCCCCTCAGCAAGTCCCTTTGAGACAATCAGGTTTTCGGCAAGCGTCTTGCCCGTGACCGTCAGACAGTCGCCCGTGAGAAGTTTTTCGCCTAGCAGATACTTCATCAGACCGCTCGTGCCTCCGATCGAGTGCAAATTTTCCTGCACATATCGGCCACTCGGCTTGAGATCGGCCAAAAGAGGAACTCGTTTGGCTACCGATTGAAAGTCGGCTGGCGTAAGCGGCACCCCAACGCTCCGTGCCATGGCAATCAGATGCAGTACCGCATTGGTCGAACCTCCCAAGACCATCACAACGACGATGGCATTTTCAAAAGCCTCTCTCGTCATGATGTCACGCGGTTTGATGTCGCGCTCCAGAAGCAGACGAATCGCTGCCCCAGCGCGAAGACATTCTTCTTGTTTTCCAACATCCTCTGCTGGTGTCGATGCACTATCGGGAAGCGACATACCCATCGCCTCAATCGCAGAAGCCATGGTGTTGGCTGTGTACATTCCACCACAGGCACCAGCGCCGGGACAGGAGTGCCGGACAATATCTGCCCGACGTGCATCATCGATTCGGCCCGAAACGTATTCTCCGTAACACTGAAACGCTGAAACAATATCAAGCGTGGTTCCATCAAGAAGATGCCCCGGACGAATTGTGCCGCCGTAGACCATCAGCGAAGGGCGGTTGAGTCGTCCCATCGCCATCAGACATCCGGGCATATTTTTGTCACACCCTGGAATTGCGACTAAGCCGTCATACCACTGGGCTTCCATAACCGTCTCGATCGAATCTGCGATCAGATCACGCGAGGGAAGAGAAAAACTCATTCCATCCGTGCCCATCGAAATTCCGTCACTTACTCCGATCGTACCGAATCGCATTCCTACCAGTCCTGCAGTCACTACGGATTCTTTGACTTTGATCGCCAGTTTGTCCAGATGCATGTTGCATGTGTTTCCCTCATACCACATGCTCACGATGCCTACTTGCGCCTTGTTGAGGTCGGCAGATGAAAGACCAGTACCCAAAAGCATCGCCTGCGAGGCCCCCTGAGACCGGGGTTGTGTGATTCGTGAAGAGTACCGGTTGAGTTGAGTTGTCATAGATTCTCCCGAATGTGTTCTGCTCTTTTCGTACGCACTGACGCAATGCAGTGGACGAAAACCGCTTTGAAGAATAGGTTCTCGCAAACAAAGAAAAAAGCTGCTGCCTCTTTTTCTCACACCATGCAACTGCTTTGACGCCTGACGGGAGCGAACCTGCTGGGTACGCGATGGAGCACGCCTTTCCTATTTTGAGAACTCTTTCACTATGAATTCACCAGAATATATCTTTCTTGATCTCGGAAATGTGATCGTTCACTTCGACCATAAAAAAGCTGTCGAGCAGATCTCCTCTCTCAGTGGTATTCCTGCTGAAACAGTGCGTTCAACTCTTTGGTCCACCGATCTGCAAACACAACTTGAACGTGGTACGACTGATTGGCCGACCGCGTGCAACCTATTTCGAGAGGCCACTGGTGCAACTTCCGACAACGATCAACTGGCGAGAGCAGCCAGCACAATCTTTGAAATCAATCATTCAATGATTCCTGTGATCGCAGGACTTCAGCGATCAGGCTGTCGTCTTGGGATTCTTTCAAATACCTGCGCCCCCCACTGGGACTTTCTTCTATCCTCCGGATATGCGGTGATGCCCGGCCGCTTCGATCTGATTGTCTGCAGTCATCTTGTGAATCTCGCCAAGCCAGATCCGGCAATCTTTGAGCGAGCTCAACAACTCGCCAGCGTCTCGGCAGACAAAATATTTTTTACCGACGATATCGTTGCGAATGTTCTCGCTGCACAACAAGCTGGATGGGATGCAGTTCCATTTACTTCTGCTGCGGCGCTGATTTCTGCACTCTGGCACCGCGGAGTGCGAGTAGGGCTGTAAAACAATTTCGTACATCGGATCAACACACGGGGGCATTGGTCGCAGCTTACAACCTCTCCGTAGCCGAATGGTTTTTATTTATGGAGACAATTCTCTAATGTTCGGCAAGGACTCTTCTTACGTTACTCTCATCGATTCGACCTTCTAAAACTGATTGGCCGTCGATCTCGATGACTGGCACTCGATGCCCATACTGTGCGATGAGCTCTGGATCGGAATCGACATCAACCACTTCGCTATCGTCCCTGAATGACTGCACCAGATCGATTGCGTGTTCACACAAGTGACAGCCCTGACGAGAATAGATTCGGATTTTCATGACATCACGATTCTTTCAACAATATCGGGTTTCATGGGATTTCTATTTTTGACTCTCTCAAATGCTTTCCCGTGATGCGATCAAGTCTTTCGACTGCATAATGACAGGCGAATCGTCCAGAGAGTATGATTTTTCGAATTCATCCTCTGATGGTATTCTCTCATACGCAGCTCATTTTTTTGTCACCTTCATGTGACACATTTTTTCCTTTCTGCTTTTCACATTTTCTATTGCCCCGCATGAGCCACTCGAAAGAACAGACCCTGAGTGATTTCCTCTCCGTGGTTCACTCCAGTGGACTCGTCAGCAAGGAGTCACTTGCAGGTGCGATTGGGCCGTGGACAGATCGGCATGGACCAGTTCCCGAGGAATTGCTCGAGCATCTCATCAAAGAAGAACTTCTGACTTCGTGGCAGATCAACAAACTGCGAAAAGGGCAGCACAAAGGATTTATTCTTGACAAATATAAACTCCTTCGACTTCTGGGCTCTGGCGGCATGAGCAGCGTTTATCTGGCAGAACATGCGACACTCAAGCACAAAGTGGCAATCAAAGTTTTGCCGCCTAAACATGTTGCGAAAACCTCTTATAAAAAACGCTTTGAACGAGAGGCTCGGGCTGCTGCCCAACTGCAACACCCGCATATCGTTCGAGCCACTGACTCAGGGGCAGTCGGTGACATTCATTACATCGTGATGGAATATATTCAAGGAGGCGATCTCCACGAGAAGGTAAAAGCTGAAGGCCCGATCGATATCCGAAATGCCGCAGATTACATTCGTCAAGCAGCGCTTGGGCTCCACTATGCGCACGAGGAAGGATTTGTGCACCGCGACATCAAGCCGGCGAACCTGATCCTCGACACTCACGGAGTTGTCAAAATACTCGATCTTGGATTGGCACGACCAAGCGATGAAGACGATGAGAGTGCAGGACTCACTGGTGAATTCAACGAAAAAATTCTTGGTACGGCCGACTATCTGGCACCTGAACAGGCCACCGACAGCCATAAGGCTGATCGCCGCTCCGACATTTACAGTCTGGGATGTGCTTTTTATTACCTGCTGATTGGAAAAGGGCCGTTTGCCAAAGGAACTCTTGGCGAGCGAATTCGATCGCAGATCAACGATCCACCACCCAACATTCTCGACCTTCGGCCCGACACCCCTGTAACTCTGGTGGTTCTCTACTTGCAAATGCTCGAAAAGAATCCTGATGCGCGCCCACAAACAGCCAATGAGGTTGCCGAAACCATCAGAATCTGGTTAGAAGCCACAAAGGTTGACTACACACCGCGTCCTTTTTCTCCTCCCCCGCGCCGAACACCAGCACAACAAAGTCCTGTCGAACATTTACCTTCTGATTTATCCGCCAGCCCCGGGCCAGTGAGTCAGTTGTCCACTCAAAGCAGTCTGCCCTTCGATCCTTTTCCAATCACTGGCGACTCCACGAACGCTCCGAATGAACCCGCTCTTTTATCTCTTTCATTTTCTCCACCGACAGTCGACGGAATACAGTCGATCAACACTCTCTCGTCGGCAGACCCGAAAAGATCATCCGGAAAAGTCGCAATTCCAAAAAGTCACTCCAAAGAAGGCAACCGCCGGGTTCTACGAAGTATCATGTTTGCCGGTCAACCACTGAGCCTGTGGCTGATTATTCTGGGAATTATCTTGGTCCTTGGTGTGATGGTGGGAACCCTCATTCTTCGGCCTGATAAGACCACGCCAAAGAAAACAGGCCCCGGCAAAGCGCCCACTTCTTCTTCGAAATCGAATGAAAAGGCTCCTGCGTCAACGAAGAAGCCTTCCATCAAAAAAGAAAAACCGCAATCCATGGAAGAATCTTCTGGTCCAAGTGTTTTGGATAATCTTGAAAATTTAAAGCCTGCGAATGAAGCTGCACAATAATTTCAGCTCCATCGCAATATTTGCATCACAATCATGACTGTGGCATGGTCCAGTCTCTTTTTGCAAGTGATTCAATCGATATTGTATCCGTGAGATCAAACTGCAACGGGGTCAACGTCATGCATCCTGATCGAAGCGCTGAGACGTCTGTTTCTCTCAGCGATGGTGCAGGAGGCGGATCGTTTGTGGCCCAAAAATAGGGTCGCCCTCGCGGATCGATCCGTTTTTCAAACTCCTCCCCATATCGAACCACACTCATTGGAACAACTCGCAATTTCGGCGAACCAGTGAGAGCGGCCGTTGGAATATTTAAATTGTAGAGGCTTCCTGATGGGGAAGAGAATCTCAAGAGTTCGCGGATGACCGGTATCGCTAGTTCTGCGGCGCGATCAAAATGAGCATGCTCGTTATATTCAAGCGAGACCGCGATACTGGTGATACCAAAAAATGCACCTTCTATTGCTGCTGCAACCGTTCCAGAATAGAGCACGTTAATTCCGGCATTGAGCCCACCGTTGATACCACTGATGACGAGATCCGGCTTTCGTGGACAAAATTGTGAGATGGCGAGTTTCACCGCATCTGCCGGTGATCCATCCACTGCCCATCCTCGCCGTACCTTGCCATCAAATATTTCCTTGGCCGTCAGGGGTGTGAGAAATGTGATCGCATGACCGACTCCGCTCTGTTCGGTCGCAGGTGCAACTACACACACCTCTCCCAACTGACGCAGGGCAACTGCCATTGCAGCAAGCCCGGGTGCAAAAATTCCATCATCATTTGTTAGAAGCGTAAGCATGAGAAAATATTCTCTTCGTACAGGGTGATCAAACGTCTGGACTTTTTCGAAAATCGATCGAGACACAAAGCCAAAGAACACTATAAGGATCTCTCGTAGAACGCACAGCCAGCGAGTGAATGCCACAATAATGCCGCCACACACGCATTCAATCGCGTGATCATGATTTCCTTCGTATACTTCGTCACTTTTCCGCCACTTCGGAAAAGTAGTATGAGCCTCCAACAATCTGATTCGTCGATCTCTCTTTCTGCAGCCCGCGAGCGAGTTCTGGTTCTCGATTTTGGTTCCCAGTACGCGCAGCTCATCGCCCGGCGAGTGCGAGAGCAAAATGTCTACTGCGAGATCGTTCGTCACTCGCTTTCACTCTCTCGCATCATCGAAATGGCACCGAAAGGCCTGATCCTTTCGGGTGGCCCTGCGAGTGTCTACGCCGACGGTGCTCCAAAGTGTGATCCGGCCATATTTACCTGCGGCATTCCTATCCTCGGAATCTGCTACGGCATGCAGCTTTTATGCGACGCTCTTGGAGGACATGTTGGACAAGCACATTCTCGGGAATACGGACGCGCCTCCTGCGAAATTCTCCAGCACAACTCTCTGTTTGCAGACATTCCACAACAGACTGAAGTCTGGATGAGTCACGGGGATCAGGTCGACAGAGTTTCCGAAGATTTTATCACGCTTGCTCGCACCGACACCTGCCCGCTGGCGGCGGTCGGTCATCGTACGCTTCCTCTTTACGGCATGCAGTTTCATCCTGAGGTAACCCATACACAACGGGGCGGGCAGATTCTCGCAAACTTTCTTCGAAAGGCCTGCGGATGTTCGGGAGACTGGAAGCTGGAAGACTTTGCTGCTGGCGAAATCGAGCGTCTACGAACATCGATTGGGAGTGCTCGAGTGATTTGCGGACTCTCCGGAGGCGTCGACTCAGCAGTTGTGGCGGCCCTTTTGAGCCGTGCTATCGGCACACAACTTTCCTGCATTCTCGTTGACAATGGATTGCTGCGAACCAACGAGGCGGAAGCCGTTATTGTAGAGTTCACCAATCACTTTAAAACTGACTTGCACGTCGTAAAAGCTGAGTCAGAATTTCTCGATGCACTTCGCGGTGTGACGGAGCCTCAGGAGAAACGTAAGCGGATCGGCAAGGCCTTTGTCGATTGTTTTACTGCGGAATCTGCAAAAATTAACGGTGCCCGATTTCTTGCGCAGGGCACACTCTATCCGGACGTTATTGAAAGCGGTGCCGCTCCCGACGGCCCAGCCTCTACCATCAAACTCCACCACAATGTGGGCGGCTTGCCAAAAGATTTGAAATTTGAACTGATCGAACCGCTGCGCGATCTTTTTAAGGATGAGGTTCGTCGATTAGGACTTCAACTGGGTTTGCCTGAAAAAATAGTCTGGCGACATCCATTTCCTGGCCCTGGTTTGGCGGTGCGGTGCCTCGGTGAGATCACTCGACCACGATTAGAGCGATTGCGACACGCTGACAAAATAGTGCTCGATGAAATAGAGAACGCAGGGCTTACACGACAGGTGTCACAGGCGTTCGCAGTTCTCCTGCCTGTGAAGAGCGTTGGAGTGATGGGCGATGAGCGTACCTACGACGATGTCTTGGCTGTTCGCGCAGTCGAAACCGAAGACTTTATGACCGCAGACTGGTGTCATCTTCCCTACGATGTGCTGGCAAAAATTTCAAATCGTGTGATTAACGAGGTTCGCGGCATCAACCGGGTGGTTTACGATATTTCGTCAAAACCGCCGGCCACCATCGAGTGGGAATAATTTTTTTGCGAATGCATCGCACTGGTAATCGCACCGTTTCTACTATGAGACGACTTCCATTTCCCCAAGTTTTGCGATCGTAACTCGTGCATTTTCACAATCATAGTCTCGAAGCGATGATCCCAGTTTGACAACACTGCGACACCGGCGAACTACCTTCACAGCATGCGTTTTTCCCAGTTCCTTTTCTGCTTGTTTTTCATAGAAGTCAATCCAAAATGGAACGACCGATACCCGTGAAACATTCTGGTTGACAAGCTCGATCACTTCGCTGAGTCGATCCACAGAACAGACCCATGCCACGTCTTTTGGCTTCATGCCCCACGGCGGTCGTATCATGCCACAATCGTTCGAACTCTTGGGAGATTTCGCGTTATAAAAAATGACGTAGCGATCAATCGCTGCCTCAATGAGCATTCGGTCGAGTGCACTTTCAGCAGATCCAACCACCACCAGAGCCCCCGTGGAGGGGACATTTTCAAGCCCCGACACTCGCAGTCGCCTACGCTGCCGCGAAGTGATCCAGCCAAAAGCTCGTCTGGGAAGATCATTTCGCAACCACAGAAGCACCGCCATACATAGTGCAGCGAGAACCGTAGAACAAAGAAAGAGTCGGTTGGTGATTGTAAGGCGATCAATCCCCTCGTTCTCAAGACCAAATCCGCAAACAATTGTTGCCAGCGGAAAGATGAGCACCGCGCCTAGGCCGCCAGTCACATTCAATAGGTTGCTCGTCGCCACGAGACTGCCCTTGGAGTCTTTCGGCGCACGCAACTGCAAGAGTGTGTAGAGCGGAACGATATAGATTCCGCCAGCAAGGCCTACTGCAACAAGTGCCGGCGGAACAATCCAGGGCAGGCGTCCTCCACAAGACAAAAGACCCATCAACACTGCGATAGCTGTGCCGCCAATAGGAACCATTGCCAGTTCGACGCGATTGCCAGCGAGCACTCCAGAGAGCCAGCACCCCAGCCCGATGCCCAAGCCCAACATGGCAATTCGCAAAGCCACTCTTAATTCAGCTCGCTGCGCATTCGAGGCGCCAGGCGCTGCGTCATCGACAGCAAGATCATCGAGCGTTGCTTCAAAGTCACGATCGCTGTGGGCTATGGCGACCGTAGATTCCTTATGCGACTCACCCTCTAAAAAAAGCGTTTGCCGAAGAAAGAGCGTTGTGCAGATAAAAAATGCAATTCCCGTGGTCGCAAGCAGCAGTGTTCTGGAGCCAAGAATTAGTCTCATACTGTTTCGCAGTGGCACGAATGAACTCCAACGGGACGAAGATTCGGCATTGGCCGCGGGTACTCGTTCGATCATCCATGCCGCTGCATATCCCGCGATAGAAATTACAAGCAGCACGATTGCGATGAGCCACTCGCGTCCAGGAAAAAACTCTCCTCCCTCGCCAAGCGTCCCTTTCAAATAAAAGTAGAGGTAGCCGCCGAACGCCGTGCCGAGAATCTGCGCCACAAAACTCGAACCTTCAAGCAATCCATTTCCTTTGGATAGCACCGAAGTATCTAGAATTTCAGGCATAATTCCATATTTTGCAGGTACAAAAAAAGTGCTGTGAGTCCCCATGAAAAAAACAACCGCGACCAAAAGCCATGCGCTTGTTCGCAGCGACATCGGGCTTGCACCAACGAAATGCGGTAGAAGAAATGCTCCGAGAGAAACGGCCATGAACAGAACCTCGGCCCCCTTCCAAAACAAAAGCACATCCCGCTTACTTTTACGATCAGCGATGGCACCGGCTATTGGAGAGAACAAGAGGAATGGAATGATAAAGCTTGCCGTTACGATCGTGATCACGCCGGTTTCGTCAAACCATCGAGAACGCAACCCCCGTACAAGTACGTCGGCGGCGTAGAACGTCGCTACAACCTGAATCGTGTGATCGTTAAACGCGGCTGCAAACTGCGCAAGCAGCAATCCGATAAATGAACGATTGGTCAAACGACGAGAGCAGATCGATTCCATGAACTATTGTCGGCACCATCGGGATCAGGCACAACGGCCGCGAATCATTGCGGCTGTGGAAGTCAGAATGTGAAACCGTAACCCTATCGTTGCTGTGCCCATCGACAATCCTGACGCGCCACACTCGGCTTCTAGGAGGTTTGCGCCTCTTCAACGAGCGCGCCTCTTCATCAAACAATGTCAGTCCATACCAGCAGCCAAGATATGCTCTGTATCAAGTACACACATGCTTGATATGTGCATGGTTCGCGGCGTCATCCGACCCCAACCAACCAACTCGATTGGATGAATTCCCACAACGTGAGACTCATCAATCCATGAAAGAAGATTTTCTCGGGTTGTATGGTCAATCAAACGTACGCCTTCGCCAAAGTGCAGCCGAATCGTGTTCGCTTCTGCAGGAACTGACTCCAGGGCTCTTGAAAAAGCGAGCACATTAAAACAACACAAGGGCCCTTCGGCATACACATGAAAGATGCGATCTTGAAGTTCAACTTTTGAAATAGGATCTTGGAAAAGTGAACTGATGGAAACAAGCCATGAACGATTCGATTGTAACTGTCTTTCAATGGACACAACGTTCCACGCTGTGACAAGATATTTTGCAAAGATACCCGCAAAGATACCTACAAGGAGGTCGGTAAAAATCGTCACCACAGCAGTCACTGAAAAAACAGCCAATTGTTCAGGACCAATCTTATACATGTGTATCCAGATGCTCGGCTTACAAAGTTTATAGCCTGTAAAAATCAACACTGCCGCCAAAACAGGATACGGAAAGAGGTTAATGATGTCTCTTAAAAACAGAAGCATTCCCAAGAGAAAACAAGCATTATAGAAGTTTGCCCATTGCGTCTTGCCACCCGCCATAATATTGGCAGTGCTCTTAACACCTCCGGGAATAATTGTCAGACCTCCCGCTAAGCTCGAGGCAATATTTGAAACGCCCATTGCCAAGAGTGTTCGATTAGGATTCGATCGGCGTTTGTATGGATCGATCTTGTCAATTGCGGCAATGGTCGCCAGTGACTCAACACCATCAATCATCGTCAGCGTGAGGACTAATGTTGCACAAGACAGCCAGAGTGAACTGTCTTGAAATATTGTTTTGAAATCAGGTGTCACTATCCCATGCGAAAGTGGATTCGCTGGGATTTGAACCAGATATTTGCTCTCCAATCCTAAAAACCAGGCCAAGGCAGATCCTATAACGACAACAAATACCAGCGGTGGAACAACTTTCAAGACTGGTGACTGAATCATTGAAAGTCCAAAAATCATCACGAGACTAAACAGACCTAGTTCAATCACGAGTGGATGATCGAGAATCGTTGGCAATTGCGATGGAAACTCTCTCAATATGCCGAAGACATCTTTTTCATGGAATGTCGTGCCCTCGATAAGTGGAATTTGTTTGACAATGATCATGAGTCCAATGGCACAAAGCATTCCTTCAACGACCGGTGCAGGAAAAATGGCTGCGTATCTTGCCATTTTAAATCGGTAGAGAAGAATCTGCAGAATGCCTGCGAAGAATATGGCAACAAGCAGAAGTGGATAACCTGAAGCGAGATTTCCATGTCCGAGTGTGAGCATTCCAGCCATGAGCACCGGCGCAAGTCCCGCGGCTGGTCCGCTGATCGTCACGTAGGATCCACCAAGAAACGGCAGTACAAATCCAGCAATAATGGCCGACGTGATACCGGTAATCGGAGGCGCGCCACTGGCGACCGCAATACCGAGCGAAAAAGGGAGCGAAATCAGCGCCACGACAAACCCCGCCACAATGTCATGCTTCCAATGCTTCAGTCCAGCAATACCGTTTTGTGGCTTTTCAATTGGTGAACCATTCGACGCGAGCGTCGAGGACGAATTGTTTGTTGAATTCAAAGATTCGCAATGTGGTTGACTCATGCTAGGGCCCATAACTCTACAAGGGGTTTGATCGTATATTCGTATGAGTAATTTTTTTAAACTGTACTTGCACCGAAGAATGACTCACTTTTTTCGATCTTAGCTTGCAGCCTGTACGACACGAATATCAACGCCACAACCTTTCGGAAAAGGAAGCGACCATTTTTTTAGTCAAAACAAACAACCTTTCTTTTTTGGTATATTCTGTTTTGAAAACAAATTATTGTTGTTCTATGTGCATTGTTGATTCAATCATTTCATCGACAAGGCGTTCGCCATGTTTATCGGTCTTGTTGAAGATGATCCGCTGATCGCCAAGAGCGTTGGAACGGCAATCCGAGAAGCCGGTCACCAATGCAACTGGGTTGGTGACGCCGAAGAGGCAGCCATCAACGACACTCTTCGAAAAAGCGACATCGTTATTCTCGATGTGATGCTTCCAAAACTTTCAGGTCTTGAAATTCTTCAAAATGCCCGTGCTGCCGGCATTCGCACGCCAGTCATCCTGCTGACAGCATTGGGGACCATCCCGGAAAAACTCGCCGGATTTGATGCCGGAGCCGACGATTATCTTGTAAAGCCATTTGCTCTTGATGAACTTCTTGCACGCGTTGAAGCACTCCACAGACGCTCAATGCATAAGCCAACACTCTTCGTCGAAGCGGCTGGATTAAAACTTGACCTCTCAACCAAACGACTCGCGATCGGTCAAAGAATCGTAGATCTCACTCCAACCGAGTTGAGCATTCTTGATATGCTCATGCGATTTGTAGGGCAGGTTGTCACCCGCAAGATGCTCTGCGAACACGTCTGGGGATTCGACTGGAACGGTCCCACCAACGTGATCGAAGTGCATATCAATCGTCTTCGAGGAAAGATCGATCGCGATCGAACTCAAAGTTTCATCCAAACGATCCGGGGCCGCGGCTATGCCCTCGCGAGTCATTAGACAAATTCCTTGGGCCACGCTTCGCGTGCGTCTGACGATTTGGAATACTGCGGTCGTTCTTCTGGCAATTTTTTGTTCGCTCGGCGCGGTACGACTCGGCGCCCGTGCTGCACTCTTTCGAGAAGCCGACCTTGTCTTGCAGGGCGAGGTCGCTGAGATTGTCTTGGCACTACGCGATCGTGCCACAAGCAATGATCAGATCGTGAACGAACTCGAACGCAAGATGACCGGGCACGAGGCACGAGGATGGTTCACACAATTTATTGACAAATCGGATAAAACGATATGGAAAAGCCCGAGTTGTCCCGATTTAGTCACTCAGTTTCCGATCACGAAAGACCGTCAAACAAACCTAGTGCAGATTGAGGGATTTCGATTTGCAAGAGAAACCGTGGTTGGCCCTTCCGGAGAACTCTTTCATATCCGAATTGGAATGCCGACTGCTTTTTTAGAAGAAGATATCGATTCGCTTTCGCGACTTTTGGTTCCGATTGGTCTCCTACTCGGAATTCTTACTCCGCTGGGTGGTTATTGGCTGGCACTTCGCGCCACTGCGCCGATTGCTGGCATTATCAAGACAGCCGATCGACTCCGGCCCACTCGAATGGGAGACCGCCTCTTGCTGCGAGGCAGTGGCGACGAACTCGACCGACTTTCCTTAACGATTAATCGGCTGCTCGATCAACTCGCTAGCCACATCGAACGGCAGGAGGAATTTGTTGCAAACGCTGCCCATGAACTGCGAAGTCCGCTGGCTGCTATACAGTCGTCCCTCGAGGTTGCAATTTTACAGCCTCGAACTGCAATCGATTATCAAGCGAGTCTTGAGGATGTGCTCGAACAGACACGACATCTTTCAAAGCTTGTCAACGATCTCATGCTTTTGGCAGAAAGTGCTACTCAACAAAAGCTGGATACTGCTGAAACGACAGACTTCAAGCGAGTTGTTGAATCTGTTGTCTCAATGTTTACTGGCGTGGCAGAAGAGCAGGGGATCTCACTGATTTTTTCTGCCACGCACGATGCCTTCGTTGCAGGAAACATGGTGCAACTACGGCAAGTGGTGAGTAATCTGATTGACAACGCAATTCGATTTACCCCCCATGGTGGACAGATAAGCCTGCAGATCGACTCCGGTGAAACAAATCAAGATATATGCCTAAGAGTGATTGATACCGGCAGCGGTATTGCAAAAGAGCATTTAGACCGAGTCTTTGACCGCTTCTATCAAAGCAATTCTGGAAGAGATCGTTCGGTTGTTCGCCGGGGCGGCGGTCTCGGACTGGCCATTTGCAAATCGATCGTCGAGGCACACGGTGGATCAATTTCAATCGAAAGCCAGCCTGGAAAAGGCACAACCATTCTGGTAAGGCTTTTGAAAACAGAGCCTCAATCCCCTCGTCCTCTCATCTCGGCTGGTTAGCCACAACCTACCCACATTGTGTCGGTTGAATATCGGGCGAACTGTTATGCCAATTCTCATTAAGTGACTGATAAAATTTGCCGATTAAAAGGATGAAACGGATTCAATCGACTTTATCGACTCGGTGTTCGTTTCAATGAAATGACTCTATTGGCAGATACATCAAAGCCACGAACTGCCTTCTTTAAGAGATGCGCTCTGTATGTCCATTCAACATTCACAAACAGAGAGTTCATGGATCCAGATTCGTCTCTGGCTTGTGGTAGGCGCTGCGGTTATTGGATCATTTTTTACTGGAAAATTGGTTCGGGCTGATGAACTTGACATGCCGGTGGAATCTCTCTTTGTCTTTGATCAGATCGACCCCCAGTCTCAGCCACACACGCCCGAAGAGATTGGCCTGCCTACACCATCCCAGCAACTTGAAAACTTCCAGCAGGTTTCTGATGCTCTTTCTTCGAGTGCAAAAAAACTTGAGGCTCTTGAATCGAGGCTAAAAAGTCTTGAGAAGTCTTCTCTTCTTCCATCTTTAAAGGAAACTCCTGGCGATACTTCCACAAAAACAAAAGATTCAGCGAACTCTGAAAAAACAAAAACGTCAGAAGCAAAAAAGTCGGATTCTTACGAAGTCGGCACCGACCCTGCTTTTAAATCAAAGTGGGCAAGCACCTTTCAAGCTGAATCTGAGCATAAGGATTTCAAAGTCAAAATCGGAGGTCGTTCGCAGATCGATGCTGTGGCCTTTAGTGCAGCCTCGGGGCCCGATCAGTCTGTCGGAACCGGAGGCCTGAATCCGAGACTCAACGACACGGTTGACCTTCGTCGCGGTCGATTTCGTATCGAAGGTCGAATGTACGAACTCTATGACTGGGCATGCGAGTACGATTTCGTCAATCAGCTCAACGTCAACGCCGAGACATTTCCGACCGAGCGTGACTCTGGCCCGCTCACCGCTGTCACCGATTTTTGGCTTCAAATGCGAGAGCTTCCCATTTTGGGAACTGTTCGTATCGGCAATCAAAAAGATCCTTATGGTTTTGAGCATCTCACAAGCAGTCGCTGGCTTAACTTTATGGAGCGATCGTTCTGCCAGGATGCCTTCGAGGGCCCGTTTAATAACGGATTTGTGCCTGGCATTCAGATTATGAACAATGCCTACGATGGCAGGCTCGCTTGGCAAATTGGTGAATTCAAGAATACGAATAACCCTTTTGCGTATTCAAATTCCTCCGGTGGAAGCGAAACGGTTGGCCGAATCGTGGCGATACCACTCTACGAGGATGAAGGGCGACAACTCGTTCATCTTGGACTTTCTGGGCGCGCTCTCGAACCGCAAATTCGAGCACCAACGTACGACAAAACAACCGGCATAGCGCAAGGTCCAGAATTTTCCCAGACCCGCTTTCGTAGTCGCGGTGATCTTCGCAACGGTCCTCCAGGGCCACTCAACTCAATCTATGCTGATACGGGAATATTGGCTGCAACCTGGCAAAATGAGGTTGGTCTTGAATTTGTCACCAACAACGGTCCTTGGTCATTTCAGTCGGAATACTTTGGTTCGTGGCTCTATAATGCCGCGACGCCATCGACTGCGAATAACGGCTATCAAAACAATCGAATCACAAGCGGTCAACAACCAGCTCCGGGAACGAATCTTGGAACGGTTTATTTTCAGGGCGGGTATGCCGAAGTACTCTATTTTCTGACTGGTGAGAGCCGATCGTACTCGCTTATTGAATCGAGATTTGATCGACCTATACCAAAAAACAATTTTTATGTTGTTCGCGACCACCAGCGCCGAAATGCTTGGAGCTGGAGTGAGGGTGCGTGGCAGGTTGGTGCTCGCTACAGCTACTTGAGCCTGAGTGATGGGCAGGTCAACGGCGGCGTACTCAATAGCATCACTCTTGGCGTCAACTGGATGATGAATCCGAACGCCCGGCTCTATTTCAATTACGACATCACGTATCGCGATTTCGTCAATATGAATGGCGACAATGGCAGTGGCGCGATCAATGGATTTGGCACCCGACTGGCATTCGATTTCTAATGAAAATTTCTAAGTCACTTCTTTTTGTCAAGCGAAGGAATTCCTTGATGCAACAATCCGTTTCCATACTTTTTGTGACCCTTTTTTGTTATTCAATAGAGAGCCATATCCAGGCGCAGAACAATGTTCCCCAACCGGTTCCGGAAGCGTACGAACACGATTCCGTCGAATCCTGCCAGCGTTTGGTGCCGACATGCCTGCCTCGCTTCGAGGAAAAAAAAGTAAAAAAACCAAAGTATTCGTTGGAGTGCGAGTGTCAGTGTGACCCCGGCAGGGAACCTTGGCATGGACATGCATGCGATCCGTTGCACCATACGACCTGCAAAAATATTGTCGTCCGAAAAAAGTTAATGAAGCACGAGGAAGAGGAGGTCGAGAAGGTTCTCAAATACGATCTGGTCTGGGTACCATCGGAGACTTGCGAAGAAAAACCATGTCGCAATCAGCACTTTCAATGGAATTGGGCCGGGTTTTGCGACATACTCAGTGGCACGAAATTTCACGCTCAGAAATAGGCGTTTTGTCAATGAAGCAATCATCATTGACTTTTTTAAAACATCGGACAAGCATCTCCTCTTAAGAGCGATTTCTGCTGTGCGTGAGAGATGGAGAGATCGTCTGAAATATTCGTTATGAAAACTCTCTCACACTGCGGAAAAACTATTGGCGTTATTTTCGCACTTTCTACCGAAGCCGATCCGTTCGTAGCCCGATTAACTCAGGTAACAGAGACGCGTGCCACCTCCGTCACAATTCTCGAAGGCTCTCTCGGTGACCGCAGGGTCGCGTGTGTGGTCTCTGGAATTGGCATCAAGGCTGCAACTCACGCTGCGAGTATGCTCATTGACGGGCATCGAGTCGGCCTTCTGATCAGCGCTGGATTTTGTGGTGGAGTTGATCCTGCCATTCCTCGCGGCGCAGTGGTGCTGCCAACTCGCGTGACTCGAGATGGAGCACCGTCACTTCTTCTCGACTGGGCGAATGAATCCTCTGACAGTGATTGTGCACTCACCCGTCAACTCCTTTTCTCGCGTATTACAAATGCGTTTGTGGCATGCGATACGATCGAAACAGTCGACCGTGCGATGTGTACTCTCGAGGAAAAGCGCACCTTAGCAGCGGGAGGTGCTCACGTTGTTGATATGGAAACGTGGGCCGTGGCAGATCTTGCGCATCGCCAGGGCATCGGGTGCATCTCGATTCGCGTTGTGTCAGACTGTGCAGGCCAACCGCTTTCTCCCGAGGTTTTGCAGTTAGGAAAACCGCAGTCTTCGTTCCATCGTTTCGGCTTAGCGATTCGAATGATCACCCGCCGACCTCGTATGGCGGCTGATCTTTGGAATCTTTGGGAACACGCTGTGATCGATTCTCGCGCACTTTCAAAAGCCATTGAGGCTGCCTGTTCGTTACTCCCAACACCACGCACCTCCTCGCTGCCTACGTCACTAGGTCATTGAGCGAATTCAAAGTGCGATCGATCGGGTCAATTCAAAGCCCGACGACCAGCGATGCATGTGGCGAGAAGACTGCGCGGCAGATCAGGTACTCGCGTTGTTGGTGCTCCTTCACCGCACTGCGCGAGCACTCCATCGGCAGCAATCCGTCCACTGAGTACAGCTCCTTCCATCGTCGATGGCCAACCAGTGGCTGTCCAATCGCCAGCGAGGTGAACTGCAGAATTTTTTGTCACGGACGTTGGGCGAATTCGATCAACACCCGGCCGAACCGAGAGCACCGCAGTGGGATCGGTCACAATTCGCCAATCCACAAGGTTTGCCGATGCAGCCTTCGGCCAAAATGTCTGAAGTTCTTCGAGAATCTTTTCGAGCAACTGTTCCCGCCCGATTGCGAGCACGTTCCGCGATGCGCTGATCACAACCTGGCAATAGCCTGAATGCTGTTTGCTATCGACCTCAGAAGCATACTCTGGTCGAAACACCCACTGCGAGACCTGTCCAACAAGAACAGCATGCGGCACATCGAGGAATGGTCGATCAAACCAGAGATGCACTGCGGTAATTGGTGAGCCAGATAAGCATGCCTCCTGATCTGCGGCGGATCCCTGTGGAAGCAGGGGGAACGGTGGAAGGAGATCACCGACAAGTGATACAGCACGTTTCCATGGCACCGCCACCACGACTGAATCAGCAGAGATTATTTCACCGGTTCCTAAAGAGATCTTCGGGCCTGTTTCATTGCATTCAATTTTTGAAACCGTGACAGACGTCCGCACATGCACACCGCGACCGATGAGCCAGTCGCACAGACCAACACCAAAAATCTCGCCAAGAGATTTTTTTGGGATCACCAGATCGGACGCATGCCGATTTCCAAAAAAGCCATCAACCACTACCTTGCGTGCAGCTGCAAGATCAACCAGATCTATCGATTCTCCCAACGCACTTTCCATGACGGGCTGCCAGAAAAGACGGATTGCTTCTGCTGGCTGACCAATGGAGGCCAGCCACTTCCCGGTCGTCTTTGCATCACTCAATCGCGATGGACGCAGCCAGGCCAGTCGTAGCATTCCCCAGACAACAGCTGCTCGCTGAAACATTGAGAGATGACCGAGACCCCAAAGCATTGGCAATAAGTGCAACGGCGCTGGGAGCCACGGCTGCGTTGAACAAATGGATCGAACCCCATTGGGTCCGATAAAAACCATTGTGCGGTCACGATAAAAATCATTTTCAAGACCCGACTGTTTCATAAGATCGAGAAAATTTGTACAGCAGCCCATGGCCACATGCTGACAGGCATCGACGAGGCCTCCCGAGAGAGGATCTTCAAACGATGCTGCACGACCTCCCACTCGTCGGCGCATTTCCAGAAGTGTCACTTGCAGGCCTCGGGCAGAAAGCGCCGCTGCGGCTGACAATCCGGCTAAACCTCCGCCGATGATAACAACGCGTTTTTCGATCGCAGGTTGATGGGGAGCATGGATCATGTGTCACTTTTCTTGAAAGCGCGTATGCGTCCACCGGCTCGGCCTGTGCCCATGACAATCGCTTTCAAAGCCCCAAAGAGTATTCCCCGTTTTCCGATCGTAATGCGATTGCCAAATAACTCATTGCGATGACGTTCAAGAATCTCAAACATCGCACGGTAGACGCCAAACATTGCTCGAAAGACAAGCCGACCATCGGTGGCAAGCAGGCCATCGAGAGATCGGCATCGATCGAAATAATCGCGAGTGCGATCAAGTTCGAGATCTGCAAGACGGTTGAACTCCGGACCGATTCGACCAGCTCGTAGATCGGCCGGATCGCATCCGCAGCGAGCAAAATCATCGGTTGGGAGATAGATTTTTCCGCGTTGAAGATCCTCCTGAATGTCCCGAAGAATATTTGTCATCTGAAATGCAAGACCACATTGTCTCGCCGGTTCGATCGCCTCCCATGTCCGAAAACCCCAGATATGAATCGCAGCAAGTCCAACCGCGGAGGCAACGTGCTCACAATAGTGCTCAAGTTGCTCTGAGGTTTTATAGAGTTGCGCATCAAGATCCATGCGCACTCCATCAAGAATTGCAACAAGATGTTCTCTCGGGATTCCGTACTGGTGACTTGCCGCAGCTAATGCACGCACTCTGGGATCTGCTACGCTTTTTCCTGCAAGAGCGGCATGAAGCGATTGTTCCAGACTATCAATCGCTTGACTCGCGGAATCGACAGAGTCTCTCTGATCAACAAGATCGTCAGCCAGCCTGCAAAATGCGTAGAGCGATTGGGTTGCAAGACGCTTTGATCTTGGCAAAAGAGCAATCGGAATCGCAAAGCTCGATCCAGATTTTTTCATCACATCAGTACAGAAGGCGTGATCCGCTGCAAGTGATGTTGCTGTGGGATGTAACGACGTGTTGAATGAAACAGTCATGAAAAAAGAGCAGTTCCTAGCGACGTTGTTTTGAAAATATTCGTCGCATTGGTTCAATCATCCCCTCAACACCTCGAAAGCATAGGGCTTGAAACACAAATGACAATTTTCGAATGCGACTCACCACCGGACGAGTAGCAAGCGTATCGAATTGAATACGTTCAATGCCATCGGCCACGGCTCGCCCCCCCGCGAGAAACAGACCGATGGCAGGCCGAAGCGACCGAGGCGCCTCGCGCACTAGCGCCTGCCCTTCATCAAACATCTCACGGACACACTGCACCTGCTCTTTGACCATGTTTCGAAAATGAATCGATCCACTTTTTGCACCGAGTTCTTCGATCGATACACCCCACCGAAGCCGATCCTCTTCGGGCAGATAGATTCTGCCAGCTGTAAAATCTCTCGCAATATCCTGCCAGAAATTTATTAACTGAAGCCCCGTACAAATCTGATCGCTCAACGCAATAAGTTGTGAATCGAAGCATTGTTCAAGCCCCAGCACAATGCGTCCAACTGGATTGGCACTCCGACGACAGTAGTCGTACAACTGAACGCGTGTTGTATAGACCCGACAGACTTGATCCTGACAAAAAGCATCGACTAAATCATCGAAGGGCTCAATCGAGAGTCCGGTGCGATCAATTGTTGAGCGGAGAGCAATGAATATCGGATGACAGGCCTCCCCGTGAAAGCATTGTCGCAACTGATTTCGCCATTGATGAAGTTTTTCAGTGGCTTCCGTGGAGCTTTCTGATTCATCGCCAAGATCATCCGACCACCTAGAAAATGCATAGATGTTGGCAAAATCCTGCCGCAGTCGTTCCGGTACAAGACACGTACAGACTGAAAAATTTTCGTAATGACTTTTGGCAATCTGGCGGCAAAACTTCTCCGCTTCGGCGAGGTTAGACCCTCCTGGCATGCGTGCGACGTGCCACGCTGCTTGGTCACGGGCCTGCGAATGAGAATCGACAGTGTTTTCATACACTGTCGATTTATCAGGGAGTTTCAAAGGAGAACGCTGCATCTGATGAATGGTCCACACATTTACAAAAGCCCAGAAACATTTTTCCCGCTACTTTCTCTCTATCGATCCATTGAACCACATTCCAAACTTTCGCGTGGTTGAGGAACGCGTGTCTCAGACCGTACGATACTCATCCGCGACTCCCCATTTGAGACAATGCCGGGGGGCCGACACAATGGAGAAACGGCACATGCCGGGTGGCTGCATTTCGTCTATGCTCCTTCAATCTTGCGAGGGTTGTCTGCGAGAGCCACGGATGACCGATTCACAGTGCAGCAGTAAAAAATGTTACAAACGCTTGCATCGACTTCATTCGTGCAAGACTTCCTAAAGCTTGTTGAACTCTTCCGATTCCCTTCAGACGTTTCTAAGGAAATTCTTCTGCTATGAAAATCCTGCTTGCCGGACCTCGAGGTTTTTGTGCCGGCGTCAACATGGCAATCGAGACGCTCGAAACTGCTATTCGACTGTATGGTACTCCGATCTATGTGTTTCACGAGATCGTCCACAACAAACATGTGGTTGATCGTTTTATTCGAGAGGGAGCAGTCTTTGTTGATTCTGTGGAAGAGGTTCCACAGGGAGCCGTACTGCTATTTTCTGCGCACGGTGTCTCACCGGAGATTCGCCAAGTAGCCGCTGCGAGACATCTTCGCGCCATCGATGCTACGTGCCCGCTGGTCACCAAGGTGCACTTGGAAGCAGTAAAATATGCTCGACTTGGGTTTCACATTCTTTTAATTGGGCACGCCGATCACGACGAAGTCATTGGAACCATGGGAGAAGCCCCTGAGGCATTCACACTTGTTGAGAGCGCTGAGAGTGTTGCCACTCTTCCCTTTTCTTCGGACGACAAACTTGCCTACCTGACGCAGACAACACTCTCGGTCGACGATGCCTCTCGCATTATTACAAAGCTGAAGGAACGTTATCCGTCGATCGTCGGCCCTCCTAAGGATGACATCTGTTACGCCACGCAAAACCGGCAGGAGGCGGTACGCCTGTTATCCGATGAAGCCGACATGGTGTTGGTACTCGGAAGCCGAAATAGCTCGAACTCTCAACGACTTGCCGAACTCGCTCGTGAACGCGGGATTCAAACCTATCTCATCGACGGGGCTGAAGAAATCGACCCAGCCTGGTTTACAGGCAGCGAAGTCGTGGTGATTACCGCAGGCGCAAGCGCTCCAGAGAGCGTCGTGCAAGACTGCGTTGGATGGCTTCAAAACAAATATCAGGCATCCGTCGAAGAGCGATCGATTCGCGAGGAAGAGGTCTATTTTCCTCTCCCAAAAGAATTGCGTGTGATTCGCAGCAAAGAAAGTGCTGACAACGTCTAAGCTGTCACCATGCGTAATGGAATTATTATTCTTTGAAGATTCAAGCGATCTTCTTTAATTAATTCGATTCCTCACTACTTAGTGCTGAAGCTTTTTATATCGAAATCGATGGGGTTCGTCGGCACCAATTCCGATTCGTTCGCGACGTTGCTGCTCGTAGGTTGCAAAGTTTCCATCGCAGACGTGTACGTAGCCATCTCCTTCAAATGCAATAATATGCGTGGCGAGTCGATCGAGAAACCAGCGATCGTGGGTAATCACAACGACGCAACCAGCAAAGTTGGCAATACCTTCTTCGAGAGAACGCAGCGTATCAATGTCGAGATCATTCGTCGGTTCATCGAGAAGCAGCAGATTCGAACCGCGACGAAGGAGTTTTCCAAGATGCACGCGATTGCGTTCGCCACCTGAAAGCGTTCCGGTCTTCTTCTGCTGATCGGGGCCCATAAAGTTGAACTTTGCGACGTAGCTTCTGGAATTGATCGTCCGTTTTCCGAGTTCAATCGTGTCATAGCCACCTGAGATTTCCTCGTACACTGTCTTCGTGGCATCCAGAGCATCTCGATTCTGATCGACGTATCCAATGTCAACCGTTGGGCCGATGCGGATGACACCTGAATCTGGCTTTTCGAGCCCCACAAGCATTCGGAAAAGCGTAGTCTTCCCAGCACCATTTGGACCGATGATTCCCACAATGCCACCAGGTGGCAGTCGAAACGAAAAGTTTTCAATCAGCATTTTATCGCCGAATGATTTGCTTACGCCTTCGGCCTCGACGACGAGGTCTCCAAGCGGCCGACCTGCTGGAATAAACAGCTCAATTTCGTCTTCGCGGTCGGCGGCCTGTTCGGCAGAAAGTTTTTCAAACGCGCTCACGCGGGCCTTGCTTTTGGCTTGACGAGCCTTGGGGGAAAGTCGAATCCATTCAAGCTCGCGCTGAAGCGTTTTTTGCCGCACGCTGGCAGCCTTTTCCTCTTCTGCAAGCCGAGACTGTTTCTGCTGTAGCCACGACGAGTAGTTGCCTTCCCATGGAATACCACGACCTCTGTCGATTTCCAGAATCCACTTTGCCACATTGTCGAGAAAATACCGATCGTGCGTGACGGCTACGACCGTACCTTCGTATTCCGCCAGATGCCGCTCGAGCCATGCCACGCTCTCTGCGTCAAGATGGTTGGTCGGCTCATCGAGCAGAAGCAGGTCAGGTTTTTCTAGCAGCAATTTACAAAGTGCAACTCGACGTCGCTCGCCACCAGAAAGTGTGCTTACGCCAGAATCACCTGCGGGAAGGTTCATGGCGTCCATGGCGATCTCAATTTGTCTATCAATATCCCATGCGTTTTTGGCTTCAATCTGATCCTGCACTGCAGCCTGTTCCGTCAAAAGCGATTCCATTTTCTTTGGTTCAAGCGGTTCTCCAAGCTTTGCATTGATTTCATCAAATCGAGCAAGAATTCCTCGCGTTGCGGCGACTGCGTCTTGCACATTTTCAAGAACTGTCTTGGTCGGATCGAGCTGTGGCTCCTGCGAGAGATAGCCGACAGAAAATCCATCTGCCAGTCGCGTCTGTCCGTCATATTCAAGATCCATGCCCGCCATGATTTTTAACAGCGTGCTTTTTCCGGCACCGTTGCGTCCAAGAAGACCAATCTTTGCGCCAGGATAAAAAGAGAGATTAATATTCTTGAGGAGTTCGCGTTGGCCGAACTTTTTGTTGAGTTCGGTGATCTGGTAGATGAACGATGGTCCCATAGGTCGAAAATTCCGTGCACGAAAGGAGTACGAAGAAATAGAAAAAAAAGGGGGCAGTTTCCAGTTGGTTGATGCGTCTCCTGACTGCGACGCCAGTGACGATTGACCGAGCCGAACAGATCGTGTCTGAACATCACTCGAGCACCAAGAGGCTCACGGGGCGCGACGCTCTTACGATCAGGAACTGCTCTCCACTATACCCACAAGCGGCTCTTCAGCGAGAGATGCTCGCAATCTCCTCGACAACGATGAAACTCGATTCCAGCATCACCCTCGTTGCAGGGCTATCCGGCATCCATTACGCTTTTTCTAAACAGGCGAGTCGAGAAACGATTTGCTTTTGTGGAAGCAGAGCCTGTTCTTGCATTCGACCGCTGATGGAAGTGATAGTTTCTTGTGACGAGGGAGAATTGACAATGGCCAACAACTATGTAAACGATGAAGTGCTGGTATCAACCCAATGGGTGGCTGAGCACTTGAATGATCCAAAAGTTCGGATTATCGAATCCAATGAAGACAGAGCGATCTACACTCAAGGACACATTCCCGGTGCCGTCGAACTCGACTGGCAGGTCGACCTGCAGGACCAAACACGTCGAGACTATATCGATCGCGCCAGCTTTGAGAAACTTGTCGGTTCACGCGGAATAGACAACAACACCACCGTTGTCATCTATGGAGACAAGAACAATTGGTGGGCGTGTTATGCATTCTGGGTGTTCAAACTTTTTGGACATGCTGATTGTCGAATTATGAATGGCGGTCGAAAACGCTGGCAACTCGATGGCCGCGAGTGGTCCTCCGATCGAGTTGACTATCCGCTCACCTCCTACACGGCTCAAGAGCAAGATGGGTCAATCCGGTCATTTCGTGAGCAAGTACTCAAACACCAGCAGTCAGGCAAGTCGCTCGTTGATGTCCGATCGCCTGAAGAATACTGCGGTGATCGCAGGCACATGCCAGAGTATCCCGATGAAGGAGCGCTGCGCGGCGGTCACATCCCCGGTGCAGTGAATGTTCCGTGGTCCATGGCTGTCAACGACGACGGAACGTTCAAAAGCGCGCGTGAACTTACGCAGCTGTACCAAAAAACGATACGGCTCAAACGTCATTCGCCGATCGTTGCCTACTGTCGCATTGGTGAGCGATCAAGCCTCACCTGGTTCGTACTGACCTACCTGTTGGGTTTTAGTAAAGTCAAAAACTACGATGGATCGTGGCTGGAGTGGGGCAACTGCGTCGGAGTTCCAATTGTGAAGGGAACCAGCCCAAACGGCCAAACTGCTGAAATCCCACAGATCGCTGCTCCAATCTGAATTATTTCAAATCATTGACCCCGCGCATCATTTTTGTGGGGGCACTCTTGGCATTTTTTTGTGAGGAGAGAAGGCATGTCTGTCGCACGAGAACGACTTGCTCTCATTGTTAGTGAATTTACTGATCTCGATAGCCGCGAGAAATTGGAACTGTTGCTCGATTTTTCCAACAATCTTGCGGTTCTTCCTCCAGAACACGCACTTCTAGCCTCGCGCAGTGAGCATCGCGTGCACGAGTGCCAAACACCTGTCTATCTGCAGATTGAACTCGATGCGAATCAAAAGGTGCATCTTTTTGCAGATATCGCGCCCGAGGCTCCTACGGTGAAGGGTTTTGTTGCCATTCTTGCAGGGGCCTTTGACGGCTGCTCCTGCGACGAGATACTCGGAATGCAGTCGAATTTACTTGAGCAAATGGGGCTGGCAGATGTGCTTGGAATTCTCAGATCGCGAGGCCTGCGTGCAATCCAAGAATATATCAAGCGTGAAATCGTACGGGCAATTGAGAAGCAGACCCTCACAAAAGAACGCGCCATGCGCGAGAATGCTTAAACAATTCTGATTTGTTTACTGCTACACGTTTTCAAGAACAGGGAGTTCGATAATCGATAAACGTGGCATCGACGATGAAGGGATCTTCGGCGTTGAATAATGCTCACTCTGTTTTTGTTTCACTCGAATTGTGTCATCGTATTTCTCAGCAGTCGATTTTTTTGCACCAAAGAGCATCAGGCTTGCCGTAGAAAACATTCCTCGCAGAGACCCGAACGTTGCCTCTACGGCAGCTGGCTCATAACCGCAGTGCACCATACAATCTTGGCATTTTGGATTGCCACTTGAGCGTCCATACGCATTCCACTGAGTTTCCTTCATCAAATCTTGAAAACTTTTTGCGTGCCCCTCGTCGAGCAGATAGCAAGGTCGCTGCCAGCCAAAAAGATTAAATGTGGGAGTTCCCCACGGACGGCACTCAAGCGACCAGAGTCCTTTGAGGAACTCGAGAAACACGGGCGATTGATTGAATTTCCACCGCCTCGGCGCGTTTGCAAGAATCTGCCGAAAGAGCGAACTAGACTCCTCACGACCGAGAAAGTGCTCTTGATCGGGAGCCTTCGAGTAGGAGTAACCCGGGGAGATCATCATTCCTTCAACACCAAGGGTCATAACGTCGTCAAAAAAGGTGCGAGCCTGCTGAGGGTCTGTGTCATTAAACAAAGTTGTGTTTGTCGTCACCCGAAAACCAGCTTTTTTAGCTGCTCGAATCGCCTTCACGGCTATATCAAACACGCCCTCGCGTGCGACAGCGCGGTCGTGAACGGCTCTTGAACCATCGAGGTGAACTGAAAAAGCCAGATACTTTGAAGGCGTAAAACGTTCGAGCATCTCTTCAAGCTTGATTGCGTTGGTACACAAATAGAGATATTTTTTCCGTGCGACGATGCCAGCTACGATCTGATCAATCTCTGGATGCAGCAGCGGCTCTCCACCCGGTATCGAAACAATTGGTGCACCGCATTCGTCGACTGCCTGTAAGCATGCTGCCACTGACAGATGCGAACGCAGAACATCGACGGGGTGCTGAATCTTTCCACATCCACCACAGGCGAGATTGCATCGAAAAAGAGGTTCGAGCATCAGAACGAGTGGATATTTTGAATTGCCCAACAATCGCTGCCTGACGACATGCCGAACGACCGCCCACATTTGACCGAAAGGAACACTCATGCAACATACCCCAAGCGGGAATGGCCCACGCGTTCCTTCTCCATCTCACAAGACCATTTCACAATCGAAATGAGCGGAAAGTAGATCGGGTAGTAGTGGTACCGAAGATAAAAAACTTTTGGGAAACCGGTGCCTGTAAATGCCTGTTCTTCCCAAGACCCATCCTGCAACTGTTCAGACAAAAGCCATCGAACACCCCGACGCACCTCTGGAGAATCGATGCGACCTGCGCTCAGCAAACCCGATAAGGCCCACGCAGTCTGCGAGGCGGTGAGATCTCCGCAACCAGCCCATGTCGGATCTGCATAACTCAGTGGCGATTCACCCCAACCACCAGCATCCTGCTGACAGGATGCGAGCCAATCGGCACCTCGCACAATGGCTGAATCCTCTACGGAAACGCCAACACTCCGCAATCCTTCGATCGACTGCCACGTGCCGTAAATATAGTTCACGCCCCAACGTCCATACCAACAACCGTTGGCCTCTTGTGTTGTACGGAGATACTTGATCGCACGATCGATCGATGGATCTCCATCACAAGAACGCATGCCAATGGCACCAAAGGCCTCGAGCACGCGGCCTGCTAGATCGGGTGAACTCGGGTCGATCATTGCGTTGTGATCAGCAAACGGAACTTTGCAGAGCAATTCCATATTGTTATCGCGATCAAATGCACCCCACCCGCCGTCAGAATTTTGCATTGCCTTGAGCCAGTGTTTGCCTCGCTGCATTGCTTTTTCAACTCTCTGCAGCAGTTCAAGATCGATCAGTTGTCCGGTCAAAGACACGATCGCAGCGCGCCTCCACGCTGCCAATCCAATGAGCACCATCGCGGTATCATCGACGTCGGGATAGAAACGGTTGGAATACTCAAAACACCACCCACTCGGTTCGGCCTTCGTTCGATGGGACCAATCACCGACGGTACGAATTTCGCGATCAAGCAGCCATTCCACAGCTCGTTCAAGATCAGCAAAACCAATACTGATGCCAGCGGACATTGCATCAGACATCGCTCGCAAACTGATTGCTGTGTCCCACACTGGAGAACGACAGGGTTCTACGCGAGTGCACCCATCCTTCTCAACTTCGACAAGTTCGTTGAGTTGATTCCAACATTCTTGAACTTCTGGTGATTCATCGGCACAGCCCATTGCACGGAGCGCAACGATACTCCAGACGATGGGAGGAAAAATGGCTCCGAGACCGTCGCTTCCCTCAAATCGCTCAAGCATCCAACGACGACACTCGGCAATCGCCCGAGCCCGCAGAGGACGCAGGCCAATCCAATCACATGCTTTGATACATCGGTCTACAACTCGAAAGAACGTTCCCCATCCGCGAGCCTGTCCACCGGGAACTGAGGCGCGACGCTGATCATCACCAGAAAAAAGATCACCGATACCAAAGTCAGCCGGCACCATTCTGAGCGGTTTAAATGCCCAAATCAGAGAGAGAGGAACAATCATCGTTCGCGACCATGCGCTGACGCAGTGTAAATTGATTGGAAACCAGTCGGGGAGCAGCACCATTTCAGGAGGCACAGCCGGACATGCCGAATAGGGAATCTGCCCAAGGAGTGCGAGATAAAAACGAGTGAAGCTATTGACTGCAGGCACTCCGCCACAGGCGGCGATGGCAGTGCGAGCGCTGCGCATGGCATCGCAGTGTGGATCGTGGCCGGTGAGTTTCAGCGCGAAATACGCTTTGACACTCGCGCTGACATCTGGAGGACCACCCGGATGAATCGCCCAACCACCGGCAGGCAACTGTTCTTTGAGAATTCTGGCGGTAGCCCCCAAAACTTTCGGACCGTGCAATTTTCCAGCCCATGCAAGGATAAGAAGATATTCACTTTCAAGAATGGTGTCGCCCTGGAGCGCACCACGCCAGTGACCATCCTGTGCCTGTCGATCCGAAAGCCATTGACAGGTGCGATGCGCTGAATCAATCGCTTTCGATTCGAACGTGGGCGACACTGAACGAGAGCGTTCTGGCATACATGAAGAACGTCCGGCGTCTCGCGATGCGGATTCTTGTACACCAATTTCGTTGTGGCCGATGTGGCTCATAATGCTATCCATAGCATCGCGACAATGGCAGTCGATCCATCGCTGCCTTGATTTTTACACACTCAAAAATTTAGTTCGAAAGACCGTTGCCTGATACCGAGCTTTTGCAAACATTTCTGCAGATTGCAAACACGACACAGAGAAGAAGAATAGAAAGCGGAAAAAAATACGGCAAGTGCGGACTTGCGGCAATTCAGAGTCATTCACAGAAGACTGGGGGTCTGCGTTGACTCTAACGCGCTTAAGGTGATCACTCCGTCGATCATTTTCATACAATGTTGGTCCTAATTTCCTGCTGTATGTCGATCATCGGAAAAATCATTGCTACAGAAGTGCCCTCCCGTGGATGTGATTGGATGATCAATTGCCCTTTGTTGGAATCGATCAAACGCCAAGCCTTTGACAGACCAAGCCCACAACCCCGACCAGCTTCTCGGCCACTAAAAAACGGATCGCAGGCTCGCCGAGCAGTTGCTGCATCCATTCCAGGACCGTTGTCCTCGACACGGATTTCCACTCGCGATAGAGAACCTTCTTCCTTCACTCGATCGACCTGAACAAGAATGCGCCCTCCATCAGCAACTGCTTCAATTGCATTGACAACGATTGATCGAAGTGATTCTTCAATCTGAGAACGATCTGCCATCATTTCTATCAAAACAGGGGCAGGGCTGTAATCAAGCTGAATACCACGAGTGCGAGCCATCTGAGAAACAGCTTTCACAATCGCCTGCACCATGTCCCCAACCACAAACAGTGCGGGCTGCGGTTGAGGAGGCCTCGCAAAAAGCATGAGGCCACCAATCATGTCACGCGCGCGAAACGCCTGATCAACCACGGTCGCGAGACGTTTTCGCCGTTCGCCATCCACTTCGCCTATCAGCAGCGACTGAGCTCGGGCGGCAATGTTTGCAAGTGGATTATTAATTTCGTGGCCCGCACCATACGCCAATTCACGCATTGATTCCATTCTGGCGTCCGCCACTGCCTGTTCGAAGTGCAGTTGAAGCTTCGTCAACTCTCGTGCGGTGAAGAAGACTTTTTGGATCATGCTCCAACTACTACTCACCTGTATTCCATTTTCTCTCCTTGAATTGCTGCTCGGTGCCCCGACGGCCTGCAATGCCGAGTCAATCCTCTGCTCAAGTCGCGCACGTGTTTGCGAACCAAATTCTTTCCACCCCGTGACACCAATCGAGGGCTTGACAATGCTGCGAGATATCGGTTCCCACTCAATCCATTCGATAAAATCGACTGTTTTTTCAGACTTATCCTGAGTCAGCGAAGATTCTAGCCGCGACATCAGCAGACTCTCTGTGCGATACGTTTTTTCTTTTTCCTCACTCGAGGGTGAGACTTCGCACAGCCATGCAGCAAGAATTGGATCGTGCCAGGCATTTTTTTCGAGACACTCGCGCAAAGACGTTGTAAGAGACGTATTTGTAGAATCGAGAATCGCTTCAGTCATCTTCAACACAGACTCACAAGAAAGCGGCAGGGCTACTTTCTGTGATGCAACGGCAAGACGCAACCAGATGCCAGAAAATTCATGCATTGAACCGAGCAGCATTGGTTCTTTCCTCATACGAAAAAATCCGGCATCGGATTGGGCCACAATACTGCGCCCGTCCGATGCCGGACACGTTTCGATGAAGTCACATGAGGTGCTCTTCCCGACAACACACGGCAAAGAATCAACTGCCCGTAGTCACCGACTCTATGTCAAGTAATCCGCAAATCCGATCGACCAGAAGATCTGCTTCAAAAGGCTTCTGAATAAATTCATTTGCGCCCGAAGCCTTAAGATCCTCAATCTTCTCCGGTTCGCACATACCGGAGATGCAAATAATCCGAACCTCATCCATGGTCGCATCACTGCGAACACGCTGACAGACTTCCTTGCCGTTGATGTCCGGCAGCATCACATCAAGCACAATCAGATCAGGACGATAATCCTTCACCATCATGCCTGCGTCGAATCCATTGTTAACGCTTCTGGTCTCAAATCGACCATCGCGCTCGAGCACATCAGTGATGAGTTCGACAAGATCGACGTCGTCATCAACAACAAGGATTTTTCGGCGACCGCTCTCAAGTGCATCGGTTGGAATGCCATTGTCCCTCATAAAGAGAAACAGTTGATCCCGAGGAATACGGCGAAACCGACTCCCTGGAACCCGAAATCCCTTCAGTTGACCAGAGTCAAAGCAGCGAATAATCGTCTGCTGGCTCACTTTGCAAATCTTCGCAGCCTCACCCGTCGTATACACCGTCTTTTGCATCTGCTTACCACCCTCTCCCTAGCTGTGGTGTTGCTAGTCATTGCGGCAGCCGAACGAATACCCCATCCGCGAGGATTCCCCGACTACCTAGGCTTCCTTGCCGCGTTCCACGCAGACCAGGACCAACTGGAAAGAATGAAGCTGAGAAGAGTGGTGATAGGAATCCATTTCCTCGGAGCACCACCGAGCTTGCCATTCTTGCCAGGTTGGGCGGAGTATAGCTAGCTTGCGCATTGAGTCAAGATCGGTCTAATCAGCGTAAGCGTCGCTCTTGCAAGAGTTTGCGCAAATTCTTTCTTTCGCGTTCTCATTTTTATTTGGAAATATCTGAGGTTCAGCCTTTTAAAAAACATCGCACAAAGGCGGAACGCTACGAAACAGTCATCGAAGACTCTTTCCGAAGAACACAATCGCTGCTGCGAGCGGCTAGCCAGGGCTCAAGATCATCAAAAACAATACCGGAATCAGCGGCAAACACTCGACCAACAAGCAGATCCGTAAGGCCTTTCCGATGCTGTGGATAAGATCGAACAAATTCACCAAAACTAAAACCTTCTGTATAAAAAGCGTAGACAAGTTTTCGCATGCGATTCATTCCAGCAAGAAATGGATCGACCCAAGCGCCTAAGCGTCTGCGTGATGGTTCTCCTGAGGCAAGAGCATCGATCACGCAATCCGCAGCCATTTCTCCCGACTTGAGCGCAAGGAACACACCTGAGCTATAGATCGGATCGAGAAATCCGAGCGAATCGCCCACAAGAACCCACCCATCCCCAGCCGGTTCCTTGCAGACGTAGGAGAACTCTTTCATGGTACGAATCGGACCCTCAAATCGACCCTGACCTGTTCGCAATGAAACTGCAGGGCAATTTTTAATTTCTTCAAAGAATTTGTCTTCGGGTGAGAGACCTGACTTGAGAATTGCGGAAACATCTCCAACTAAACCAACACTCACGACATCATCCGGAAGAGGGATGTACCAAAACCAACTTTTCCCATCCTTCGCCATAATCACAAGTGTCGCGCCCTCATCGAGACCCGGCTCACGAAGCGCGGCACGACAATACCCCCACACCGCAGACTTTTTTAGAACTGGATTGACCACTCGTTCGCCGCTTCTGGCACCAAGCAAAGACTGTTGTCCAGTTGCGTCGATCACCACCCGGCATCTCTGACGCGATGCAATACCGCTGGAGTCCATGATTGTTACCGACGGGGCCGCAGGATCACTTGTATCAACATCAACGACTCGCGTTTGATCTCGGCAGACCGCGCCCAATCTTTCGGCATTGTCGAAGAGCATCTTGTCGAAGTCTCCCCGAACAACCTGCCATGTCTGAGAAGATTCATGATCATAGGAATCAGAAAAATAAAACGGCTGCGACTCGCGTCCAGAACGATCTACAAATTGAACACTGTATTTTTTTGTGAACGCACTTGATCGCATCTGCTCAAGCAAGCCGAGTCGCCGCAGAGTCCAGTACGTCTCGGGCATCAATGACTCTCCCACATGAAAGCGAGGCATTTTTTCTCGCTCAACCAGGAGAGTACGAAAACCCGATTCCGACACGATAGCAGCAGCCGCTGCGCCTGCCGGGCCGCCTCCCATCACAATGACATCCCAGTTCAAATCAGTCATAAATACATTTCTTTCTCTAAGATTGCAGGTCTTTCACCACGACCGTCGATGTTGGAATTGATTGCGGAACCACGATTTCTAGCAGTTCGATCGCTGGTTTTCCATGCAGGATAATTTGTGCCACGCGACCAAACGTCCGCAGATTTTCGTGTGCACAAAACAAACCCGCGAGCCTCTTCCCAGGGAAACATTCGAGTATCTGCACATCATCAATATGCCGCAGTACGTCCGCTTGAATCAACAGGGTTCCCAGCGGAGTCATGCCTTTTAGAATCTGCTGTTTCAGATCATTGTCGACGGAGTCAAATCTCATTCGCACAATACCGTACTGCACCGGACTGCCATCGGTACGGTGCAGCATAATTTCGCGGGCGTATGCCGGCTCAGTGTGTCGGTTGACAATTCTAAGATCCACGCGGCAGCCATGAAAAGATTCCATGCTGCTTGTCATATGGTTGGAATGATCGAGCAACCTCCTAAATGGATCCGGCACCGCCTCAGATCGTGCGACAGATAGAAGACCGATGTCAGATGCAGGGGAGAAAAACAATCCTGCCAGATCAAGCGCCCGCTCAACCGGACCAATCTCTCTGGCAGAATGCACCTTCATTCCATACACCTTTGCGTAGACAAGAAACAGATCCTCGAAACAACCACCAGAGTATCTTCAAATGAGATGTTTTGAACATTAAATCCTGAGCAAAGAGGATTTTCAATTTTTGAACCTCTCATTTTGTCCCGAAGACAAACAATACCTACGCTTTGGGCCCCTCTGGAGAGCCTCAACTCCATAACTCTTTTTTAAAGATTTTATTTGTTTCAACCGTTTTTGGTTCTTTCGAACGACGAAAACCTGGGGACCGCGATCTCAATTAAGAATTCTAGGACTTCTCGAAATCGTGGCATCGTGACGAGTGCTGCCGCTGCACTCGCCTCTTGTCGGTGATGTATCACGAGATTTTCTGCCGCAGTAAACACACCGGCATCGGCAAGCAATTGTTTTGCACATTCAATTTTTTTGTCTATCGAATCTTGTGAATGTGCGCCAACTCCTAAGACAATTTGTGATAATTTTTCTGCTGGCTCAGGAGCCATTCGCTCGTGGGCAATCGCCATCAACACCGTGGGCCGCCCACCACAAAAATCCCCTGCACTCGATCGAGCGTTCTCAAGATCACCCTCCCAGTCTTTCAGATCGTTGAGTATCTGAAACGCGATTCCCACATGACTGGCAAAGCGACTGATCGGACCGGCCTCCTCCGGAATCACTCCCGCAAGCCTCACTCCGATACCAATCGCCGCTTCAAATGCAGGGGAGGTCTTGAGCGAATACATTTCTAGTGTTTCTTGCACCGAGAGTTGCTTCCCGGCAGATTTTCTCCACCACAGCTCCGCCCCCTGACCTCGCGCAAGCTTGACGTGCGCACTCGAAAGAATTTTCAGCACATCCGCACTGATCGCGCGATCAGGAGTTGGCAGAAGACTGATGATTTGGTAACCGAGTCCAAGCAGATAATCTCCGACGTTGATTGCCGTAGGAATCCCATGATCGACATGGAGCGATGTTCGTCCGTATCGCATTTCATCGGCGTCTTCAATGTCGTCATGCACAAGAGACGCCTTGTGAAAGACTTCGATTGCGATCGCCGCGATTTTGGCAGACTCTCGAAGCGATGCACGTCCAGAAGTCTCGGAAGATCCGTCAAGCATCACTGCGTCAAATGAGGCAAGCGTTATAAATGGTCTGAGAAATTTTCCTCCTCTCGAAAGAAATTCGATGCTTAGTCGATCTGCTGCATGAAGCGGACAGAGCTGCGAAGATTCCACCTGACTTTTTTTATCCCCAGTACCAATGCTTTGAATACTTGTTGGATCGAGTCCAAGCGTCTTGAATGTTTCCTCAATCGCTTTCGGAAGAAAAAGCGTCGATGCTTCTCTCAATAGCGGTAGATAACCACACGCCGGCGACGATGATCCATCGCCCACTCCGAGAAGTCCCAACACCCAGTCGGCATCAATACAATCTGCCAAACAACCCGGTGAATGACTGATGCCATTTCCATTGACCGCGTCCATGGGTACCGCTGCTATTGGAAATGCGAAGACCGGCAGCATTGAAAAAGCTTTTTCAAGTTCCTCCAACTTTGCCACACCGAGCACCGCGTCGAAGCGGCCTTCCAAAAGTCCACTTATGACCGAGAGGGCCTGGGACGAAGAAGCAACTCCCCAACCACTTTCAATGGCGGCAGCTTCGAGGACCGTAACCACACATCCTGGACCGCAAGAGCGTGGATGAGGACTCGCTCCTGCCGACACTTCGAAAGAAAACTCTGGCATGGATTTTCTATTTTGAACATGTAGTGCCACAGAACAATCGGGCAGAAGAAGAAGTTTTTTTCCGGGGCCTGTTTTTGAAAGTTGATCTCGCCAAAACTCTGAGACGACTGTGACCATCGTCCACCCTACATGAGAAGAGTCGGCGCTAGTTCTGACGACGAGTTGCTCAGCGAGGCGTTTGATTCCGTTGGTCAGACGCAATGAGCTTGGAATCCCATTCGTTTTCCACGATGCAACAGCGTCGGTAGCCATCGCCCGCAACTGTCCTCGAAGTTTTTCATTGGGAATCTTTTGTGCATACCCGCGAGAATCAACTAGGCTCCGGGACTGCGGGCTGACAGATTCAGAGAGACCCGTCGAGGCCATGTTCGACTGAATCGAACCATCGTTCTTCAAATCGTCAAGAATTTGTTTCTTCTTTGCAGATCGACTTTGTGAAGAGTCAAGCACAACCGCTCCAAAGTTGACACCAAAACGAATGTAGAGGAAGCTCCAAGTCTTCCTTCATAGGGTTACAACCGCACACAAACGGAATTTTTAACGCATCCACCTGCGTACCTTGAAAAAGCCGGAATCATAGGCTTATTTTGGCATCGCTGTCGAGTGCAAAGCAGCTTTAAACCCTTTTCAATCAGTCGTTGAAGGCGTGTTGTGAAAACTCCAAAAGAAGTTTTTGTGCCACTTAAAACACCACTTCTGAAAAGTCACTCCGGTCTTCGCGCCGACCGGATGTTCATTATTCACCAACACTCAGCTCGTTTGGAGTGAGACTCTCGAAAGACGTAGAAGCCGTCTCAAAAAATCGCGGCAGCAAGCGATCGACTTCAAGAAGTCCGCGACGGGAAAGCGTCGGGCAACGGCCCAGTGATTCGATATACCCTTCAGTTTGTAATGCCATCCACTGTGATGCCCACTGTTGCATCGGATTAATTCCAAACTTTTTTTCGAGCCGATCAATATTCACAGAACCTTTTTTAAGGCCCAGCACAAGTTCTCGAATAAGAAGCTGTTTTTGTGAAGGCTTCAGACCACGTGTAATTGGAAAAACACCTCCTTCCACCGCCGCGAGATATTCGTCCCAGTGGGATGCATTTTGATAGTGAACTCCACTCATGTGACCAAAGCTTGCAACTCCGAGTGCTGCTAGATCGCTGCCTTGCCACAACATGTCTCGATATTGAAAAGCAACTTTCGTTGGATCGCGAACGAGCGTGTAGGCACTGGAAATCGAGTATCCCGCCTCAATAAATCTACTGAACGCCCAATCAACCCACGATCGTTTCGTCTGCCAGTCGGCCACCGATGATTGAGCTGTGCCTTGCAGAAGATCTTTGGCATAGACGGTGTTGAGCGGGAGTTCCATCTGATAGATCGTTACGCTATCGGCCTGCAGCGAGAGCGTACGCTCAACAGTACGGTGCCATGACTCGGTCGTTTCACCAACCATTCCCGCAATGAGATCAACATTCGTATTTGAGAATCCAATCGATTGAATCCACTCCCAAGACTTCATGATTTCAGCGGAAAGATGTGCTCGTCCATTTTCAGATAAAATCGCATCGTCAAAATTCTCAACTCCGAGACTCAAGCGAGTGACGCCGAGGGCTTTGAGTGCTCGAAGTTTTGGTTCTGAAAGGGTGCCTGGCTCACACTCAAACGTGACCTCTTTGGCATGTTCCCATCCAAAGCTCTCGTGAAGACCTTCCACCAATCGCTCCAACTGTCGCACGCTTAAAAAAGAAGGAGTCCCACCGCCAAAATAGACGTACGAAAGCCGGCGGCCGGCAATAGCCGGTTTTGCAGCAACAAGCATCGCTTCAGCTACAAGCGCTTTGGAATACCGTTCGACATCGGAAGCAGGCATGTCCGTATAAACGCGAAAGTAACAAAACTTGCATCGCTTTCTGCAAAATGGAATGTGCAGGTACAGACCTAACGGAGGATTCTGCGGAGACCCTTGATCAAATGCTGCCTGCGCGTCGGCAACGCCTGCTTGAGTCCATGAATCAAACGGTGGGTAATTGGAGACGAAGTAACTTCCGGGCTCGGTATCCGACGTAGGCATGGAAGTTCTTTCCCTCATCAATTGTTGCAGTTGTGAAACGCCAATCATGCCAAGAACGTGATCTGTGTGCTGTGCTGTCTTCTCGATTATCAAACAGAATTGTTATTTTTTCTTCGGCACTCGATCTCCTCTTGCCGCGAGCAGATCGTCAAAGTCACGGAGATGATAGGAAACCTTTGATGAGTCAAGCACCTCACACAGGCTTCGTAAGGCAATTCCCATTCCATCCGGACCACTCGTACCACCAAATTGCCCACCGCCTCGAACGTGTGGCTCTAAATCTAAAAATACCCCCGGAATTCCTCGACGTTCAAGTTTTTTAGAAAGACTCGGCAGCATGGCCTTGAGATCTTTCAGAATTTTGTGATGCGCTCCGGCCCCTTGACCTGCAGGAACAAAGTTTCGCAGTGAATCCTCATTGATATGACTTCCCGTTCGGCTTCGTCCTCGGGTGGGAACTTTTGCGTAGTCCTTAATATGCACCCAGCCAAGCCCCGGCTTCATGGCTGTCCATTGTCGATACACCTCAGCTTCAGAGCATCCTTGAACAACCAGATTTGCAGCATCAAACACGAGCACGAGGGCAGGGTGAGCCACTCGACGATGGATTTCAGCGAGCATATCGCCATTCCATCCGACAAGATTCGCTTCAACTTCCAAGCCGAATGTGAGATCCGAACGGTGACAGGTTTCAACAATACGTCCAATGCGATCGACCGCCTCTTCGAGATGATCCTCGGGCCGAGAGCCCTTTGGAGGATAGAACGAGAATCCTCGGATCAACTTTGTCTCAAACGCATGGGCAAACTCGCATGCCTTCTTTACATCCTGCTCAAGATATTTCTGAAACGGAACATATCGGTTTTTTGTTCCATCATTGGCATCGATGAGTTTCACTTTTCCAATCGGAGATGCAATCGATGCAACATTGAGACCGTAGCGATCTTCGAGGTGCCGAATCTTTTGAATTTCGGACATGCTCAACTGCATGACGTTCTTGATACCGCGTCCAATATCGATGAATCGTAGGCTGTAATACTCAAGGCCTATTGCCGCGAGTGCCGAAAACTGTTCGATCGCCGTAAGGTCAAAAGCCGCCTCGTCAGCAAGAGCCGACAAAAGCACGCCTGTGCTGCGAGCCATAAAAAATTCTCCTTGAGACCTTTCGACGAAATCGTTCAAACATGTAGCATTCCGATCAATCGTCGGAGGTATTTTGCTCTGTGGCCTCACGCGGTTCAAGCGGCCCGCAACCACAATTCTAGCTTTTTGATTTCAAAGTTTTTTGAGAATATTTTCCAAAACATGTCTCACACAACGCATAGCCAAGTTTTTTTCTTCGAAGCGAAAGGTTTATCCAGCAAGATGCTCACCTGCGGGATAAGAAACCGTAATCTTTGATGAAATCCCGCCTCTGGGAGTGAAGTGGGCTTCGAGTGTTATCCGGCGTGGAGAAGTTACCGCAACCAAGTCGTCAAGAATACGATTGGTGACATGCTCATAAAAGATTCCCTGATTTCGGAACGATTGCAGATAAACTTTCAGGCTCTTCAGTTCGACGCACATCCGATCGGGAATGTATCGCAGCGTAAGCGATCCGAAATCGGGTTGGCCTGTCTTGGGACAAACTGACGTGAATTCAGGACAGATAATTTCGATCGTATAGTCGCGGTTAGAAAATTGGTTCTCAAACGTTTCTAAAAGTTCGCGGCTCGGTTCGTGTGCGATGTTATTCATAATCAAGAGTCTGCCATGAAACAAATGCCTCGCAAAGCGAAGTCTCCTGAAATGCCTCAGACAAGCGATCTTGTGGCCTGTGACGCAGTCGTTCTTCTCTCGGGTGGACTCGATTCCCTTACGGCTGCAGCATGGGCAAAAAGTCGCGGCCATCGGCTTATCGCATTGTCCATCAACTACGGACAACGTCACAGCGTGGAGCTCGCGGCGGCTCGCAGGGTAGCTGCCTCGCTTGAGATTCGTGAACACATTATTCTTTCCGTTGATCTTTCACAGTTTGGTGGCAGTGCGCTGACCGATCCGACCATTCGAGTTCCGAAAGATCGAACTGCGCAGGCCATCGGCCACGGCATTCCAACCACCTACGTTCCAGCCCGCAACACGGTGCTCTTATCCCTTGCCCTTTCCATGGCCGAAGCACGAGGAGCCGGGGCGATTGTGCTGGGAGTCAATGCGATTGACTACAGCGGATACCCAGATTGTCGCCCGGAGTACATCGAGGCGTTTTCTAAAATGGCTTCGCTGGCAACGCGCACAGCAGTGGAGGGTGGTTTCATTGAGATTCTTTGCCCGCTCCAATCGCTTTCAAAATCAGAGATTATCATCCTTGGTCAGTCTCTCGGTGTCGACTATGGACTCACTTCAAGTTGCTACGATCCTGCTGCTGACGGCAGTCCGTGCGGTATCTGTGATGCATGCATTCTCAGGCATGTCGGATTCGAGCAAGCCGGATGCGTCGATCCGTTAATCACTCGTTCGAGTCGTTGAATCGTTACCAACTCAAATTACTGGCAACAGCACGCGTGCAGATCGCAGAAATTTATCAATCGATTCAAGGAGAAGGGCTTCTCGCAGGAACGCCGAGTGCATTTGTTCGTACAAGCGGCTGCAACCTTCGCTGCCGATGGTGTGACACTCCCTTCACAAGCTGGAATCCCACTGGGATCGAACAATCAATCGAGATGATTGTCGATCGTGTTCGATTATTGGCGTGTCGACATGTCGTACTCACCGGGGGAGAACCGTTGCTTTTTGATGAGGTCGTCCCACTTGTTCATAAACTTCGTGATCTTTCAATGCATGTAACGATTGAGACTGCTGGAACCATCTCGAGAGACATGCAGGTCGACTTAATGTCAATCAGCCCTAAACTTTCTGGCTCCGCACCCTCCATCGATGAGCATCCGCTGTGGTACGCAAGACACAATGCAGCGAGACACAACAAGAGTGCAATTGTGGATCTTGTGAGGCATTCTCCTTATCAAATAAAGTTTGTTATCGATCACTTGAATGACGTAACGGAAGTGGATTTTTGGCTCGCAGATTTGAACTGTATCGATTCGCGCCGAGTGCTCCTCATGCCGCAGGGAACAGATCAAATCGATCTTCAAGAAAAAGACCTATGGCTTGCCGAACTCTGTACCGAAAGAGGTTTTCTCTTTGCGCCACGACATCATATTGCGTGGTTCGGACTGACCCGCGGCACCTGACCCATCACACTTCTTTTATTTTCTGATCTCTGTGGCCAGTTTCGTTGCCTCTGGGGAGGTGCGGGGTCCACGAGGACCAAACACAAGCACGGTTGCGGCGCCGACCGCTACGATCAGCATGCCTGCGAGAAACCACGGACTCAGCAAAGCGGGGTCTGTGCCTTTGAGCACCATGGTTGAAAGAGTATTGACCACAGGCGCTAAACCGAAAACCAGCGGCATGACCGTAAATGGTTTTCCACCACAATTGAACGCAAGAATAATTCCAAGCGCTCCTACGGCCCCAAAGCCTCCAGCTGCCACACTCCAGAGCACTCCGGATGTATTCCAGATGCCTTTGTCAGCCAAGGGCACAAGCAGCGTCATTGGAACCACAACAGCAATCACAAAATAGGCCATTCCAATACAAATAAGTGGCCTTAATCGACTTCCCTGCATGGCTGTTTGGCCGCGGTGAAGCACCGGTCCATACGCACCCCATGAAACCATTGTGAGAGCCACAGAAAGAAGTATTTCAAAAAATCGCTCGGTTGTTCTGCGCACCGGATCGAGCACAGGCTTCACAGACGGCGCTTCCGATGTATCGGCCACGATGGTTGCATCAGTCGCTTGAGCCACATCAGTGTGTTCAGGGGCAACCAGGCTATCGGCAGGTTGTTCTTGAGGACTTTTCTGCTGATGTTCAGCGGCCTGCTTTGAGTGATCTGCAGCGGCAGGTTTGTTAAGCAAAACCGTCACTGCACCAAGAACCACAAGAATTAATCCGGCAAGAAAGGGAGCCTTGAGCTGATCAAATGATTTGCTCATAAAAGCAGTCAGCAGGGTGTTGACCACAGGTGCTCCACCAAAGACCAGCGGCATCACGTAGACCGGATTGCCACCAAATCTGAGCGCTAAAATAATTCCCAAAGCACCCATCGCGCCTGCGGATCCCGCTAGCAAACTCCAAAGCACGCCCTGCACCGTCCACGATCCTTTTTCACGAAATCGCATAATGAGCAAAAGTGGAGCCAGCACCGCAATCAGAAAATAGGCTAGGCCAACACAGACAAAAGCTCTCAAGCTCGAATCTAAATCGTTCTGACCAAAGTGGAGAACGGGGCCATACACACCCCAGCAAATAGCCGTGAGGGCGATTGCACCAAGCAAACCAAAAAACTGCAGCATGACGTCTCTTCTTTTTCAAATCGTTAACATCGAAAACTCTAGGCTTCGAACTGTACCAGAATCGGACAAGAATATTCATTCCTTGAGCCAGGTGCGACGGGAACTAGCAGCTTTTTCGAGACATTTGGAATGCACATTCAAGAGGTCTACTGACTCAATCGAACCGCTACGGCTGGCTGAATCCTCGAAACAACGCTTGCAGCAATGCAGCCAGCAACGACTGCCGAAAGTACCATGGCCAACCAGCTACTCACCATCCAGCTCCACGGAAACTCTGCCGAGCGAGCAACTAAGTTAGGAAACAGCGCCACCAGTCCGGCAAGAGCACCGATGAAAAGTCCTGCAAGAGCCATGAAGAGAGTCTCCAGAAGAATGAACACTTGCAAACGGCTCTTCGAATAGCCAATCGCCTGCAGTAGACCAAATTGTCCGGTGCGTTCGACAACGCTTCGAACTTCAACCACCGCAACTCCGGCGATTCCCAGAAGCAACCCAATCACTCCAAGAGACTGAAATCCTAAGAGATACGTATTTTGCAGCGTTCCGAGTTGCTTAAGACGTTCAAGTGTCGGCCGCACGTCGGCTCCAAAATCGGAGAGTACTCGAGTGATTCCATCCCTGATTCTTTTTTGGTCCGTCTGATCTGTGTGAGACGCTGATCCAGAATCAAACAGAAACATTCCATATCCTGATCGATCGGGAAACAGTTCTAAAAATGATGATTCGTGGACTATGGCATAGCCCTGAAGAATGCCCGGCTCAAGAAGCCCAACGACTTCGAGAAGGATTTTTTCACCGTGACCATTTTCAATTGACATACGGGCACCAATGCCAGAAAGCCCAAGCGCCCAGCGTGCCGTTGCCTCATCGAGAATGACCGGAATCGCTCCGTCAGGTTTACTGTTGAGAAGTGTCCACGGATTTTGCCCCTTGGCTGCGACACTCGTGGTAAATCCAAATCGACCAGACGATCCAAAAGAATCGGCTACGCCCAGGATTCTTGGCTGATCAGGACGGTATAAATTCAGACAACTGGCATCGTCTCCAGAACTCGTACGAACCGATTCGATCGTGCATCCCGCAAAGATCGTTTCATTCTCTGGTGAAATTCCCAACTCCGCGCGATCGGTTGGGTCTGCAATATTGAGGGCGACCTCTTTGCTCACCGACGCGATCAATGTCCAGCCACCGGTAGGCCCATTTTTATCTGATGGATTCTCCGGAATCGATACTCGAAAAGCTGACACCGACACGATGAGAAATTCCGCCACCGCCACCAGAGCCACCACCGTGATGGCCCGCATCGGTTCACGCACGAGTCCTCTGAAAGCGAGTCCTTCGAGTGAGCGACAGATTCGGTGTGCCATCGTGCCGGGAAGAAGCATTCCCCACAATGCGGCGAGCATCCCAAAGAGCGCAAAACTTCCGGCAAGAAAAAACATCCCTGCCGAACTCGTACCACTGTTCTGGGAGACAAGGACTGTTGCAATTGATGCACCTATTGCCAAAGCAGTCGTACCAAAGGCGACCCAGCGACTCGCCTTTGATGCTCGAGCACCGCTCGATCTGCGGCCTGAGAGCATTTGAAGTGGTTCCTCGTTTGAGGCCGTTGACGCGACTCGAGAAAGCGTGAGCACAATCATGCAGAAACTCACCACAGCGGCGATGACAAAAGAGACTCCGTCAACATGCAATTGCACAAAAGAACTGCCCGTTCGTGAGCCCACGCCTTCGGGCCAGAGATACTCAAATCCGTTGAGCAGCGTGCGAGTCCAAAGCGGTCCGACAACTATTCCACAGACCGTTCCAATTGCAGCCGAAAGTCCGCCGAAGAGCATCAGCAGATACGCAATCTTGCGACGGGGCCAACCCACACTCGCAAGAATTCCAAGACTCTTTCTGAGCGATTGCACGCAGAGACGAAATAAGAGCACTTCCAGCAGCAGGCTCGATACGACCACAAACATACTCAACGCGCCGAAGAGCCCTGCAAAGGGAGTTGTTCCAGAAGCTGCCTCAATGGCCATCGATCGCACCGCGTCAATCCTCCATCCCAAAGCCTGCGGATCAATTCGGGATGCAAGCGTCTGCCGCAATAACTCAAGCGATGTATCGGAGGATGATGCAAGGGCTTTAAGTGGGACGTGCCAGGCCGTTGAGTGACCAAACCGACTTGCTGCCATCTCGCGGCCACGAGCGATTGACACGAAGGCTTTCGGCGTGGCTCCAAACTCCTTCCAGTATCGGTCATCTTCATCATGCGGGGCAGTCGATCGAACCCGTTGACTATCGAATGGAAACGGCGGATCCCAATCTGCAATCGATTTTTCGTCAGTGACGCCTTTTACATCTGGCACCAGCGACCGATCAATCGCTGCTCCTTGCATTGCGGCAATTCCGCTCATACGCAACACGAAAGACTTCTCCTGAACCTTTCCACTTTGTGTTTCTGGCAGAAACCATTCCAGAGCGAATGGCATGCCCGGTTCCAGCGAGGCTCCCTGCGCGACGAAATCGTCGGCCAGCCATCGATCGATCACAATCTGATCGTCACTGGGTTCGTCAATTTTATGATTCCACTGGTCGACAAGCGCCCCGCTCGGAGCGCTTGATATCGCCATGGCCGCAATTGTTGAATAGGGAACACTTTCACCACCCGGGCCGAGAATTCGATTGGCAAGAAACACGAGCGAGGGCTTCCCTCCAAGCGGTCCAAGAATTTCTGCGGCCGCTTGATCGGCTTGCTTCGGAATAATCAGCCGCTCACTTGTGAGCCGAATAGTTTCACTGTCTGTCTGTTCTAGGGTTAAGCCCAGATCCTCGAGTGTGGGATGCAATTGGGCAATCATCCAGTCGCGAATCAACGTCGATGTTGATCCTGATTTTGTTTTGCCCGTGGCAAAGAGGATATTCACCTTCCCCTCTACTTCAAAAAGATCCTGAATCATAGCCAGCGGAGCAATCACCAAACGCCCGACGAGTTGCGTTGGCCTCAGGCCGAATCGACCAAGCCCCGAATCGGAAACGATGCTTTGCACCGTTACCCGCCTGCCATTTGATTCTCCCCTACGGTTTCCAAGTGGGCTGTCAGAAGGCACTGTCGACTGCCTCGACGCTCGCAAAACAACCACATCACCAACGCTTACTCCAAGAGCCGAGGCGAGCGTGGCGTTGATCGCGATGGCATCGCCTTGAGGCTGTACGACTGTGGGCGTAAAGTTGAGTGATGAAAGTGAGTCGCATGCCAGAAGCGAGGCAATGGCTCGACTTGAAATTGAATCTTGGTTATCCGTTTTATCACGACCGGAAATGCCATCTGCAGGCCTCTCGATTGTAATTTCTAAAACAATCGCCGGCACAATTGCTTCAAGATTGAGGTTTGATCGATCCATATCCTTTGTGGAGCATTCCATGAGGCGTTCGGCCAGATCAACTTCAAAAAAACTTGGAGACATCACGATCGAATCGATATCTCCGAGTCGCTCAAGCGCCAGACGACGAAGGCTCGAATGCATTGAATCGCCGACCCCAAGTGCTCCACTTATTGTTGCCGACACGATTGCCGAAGCGATGGCCAGCGACAGGGTTGACGGCCAGAACCACCGAATTAATTTCCACGATAAACCTGTTGTCGATCGAATCACTCGCTGCCTTCTTTGCCGATTCCTTCCAGAAAGATCCCGCGATGAATCTGTTGGCTGTTTGAAATTGTCCACACGTGGGTCAACCATCTATCACCTGCTGGGCTCTCTATTGTGATGTTCCCAACTCAGATTGAAAAAGTATTGTTTACAACCGTAGAAGCCGGCCGTCTTTCAATTGTGCAATGCTACCCATGCGGTCAGCAACCGTTTGTGAATGAGTCACAACGACGAGCATGCCCATAATTTCTGATGCCAATTCCACCAGGAGTTCCGTAATCATTTCGGAGGAGTGTGTATCTAGATTTCCAGTCGGCTCATCGGCGAGAATCAATCGTGGAGATAGAATCAGCGACCTCGCGACAGCAACTCTTTGCCTTTCGCCACCAGAAAGTTCCGACGGTAAATGCATCCGCCGGGCAGCGAGACCAACACGATCGAGCAAACTCTCTGCCCGAACAAGAACATCGGCCGAGACAGTTCCGTTTGCCATCGCAGGCACAATGACATTATCAATCGCTGTACAACCTTCCAGCAGATGATGATCTTGGAAAATAAAACCAATTGTTTTATTGCGAAAGACTGCAAGATCGGCAGGGGATCCTTCAAATGGATTGATCCCATCAACTCGAACGCTTCCCGCGGAAGGCCTTTCAAGCGTTCCGAGAATAGACAACAGCGTGCTTTTTCCCGATCCGCTCGGCCCCATCACGGCCATGTGCTCCTGATTGTGAAGACACAACGAAACGTCAACGAGCACTCGAACGATTCCTCCCGGACCGTCAAACGATTTGGTAAGTCCTTCAACGTTGAGCATGAGTGCATTCACGAATCTGAAGATGCCGATTGCAGAAGATCACGGACCGTATCTGGAAGCGCAATCGCCTCCAGTGGCTGTCCTTGCTTTAACAGACAATACACCGCCACCACTCGACCACATGCCACGAGAAGACCGTCGAGTTCAAAACGAAATTGATACGTGACACTCGAAGTTCCGATCTCGCTCATCGATGCGTAGATGTCGAACAGGTCTTCGTGTCGAAGGGGGCCTTTGTATTCGCAGGAAACACTCACTCGCGGCCAACTCATTTTTGAGCCATCCGCTGCAAAAGCGACCAGTGGAACGCCAAGATGCCTTAGCCATTCATGTTCAGCCGACTCCATCCAAAAGAAGAAGGCTGAGAAATGTGCAATTCCGGCAGCATCCGTATCACGAAATTCAACTCGACGACGAGTATGAAATTCTCTCGACATAAGTCGTTTCTCCAGCCAGTCAGAAGCAGATCTATGCAGAACAACTCTGTCAGAAATGTTTGGACATGCGATCCACGCCGTGAACGCGAAGGATTTTATTCCTCTGACACTGCCTGTCGTTCTGTGTTGCAAAACGATCTCCGCGCAGGAAAAAATTCTGCAGCAAGATCAGCTATCAACAAGTGATCGCCCGACAATCTTCACGCACTACTCACCAACATAAGGAAGCATCGCCAAAAAACGTGCTCGCTTAATGGCTCGGGTTACTGCGTGCTGACTTGCGGCCGTACAACCACTTTTTCGTCTGCTGAGGAGCTTTGCCTGTCGATTGACAAGCCTTCCCAATAGCTCGAGATCTTTATAATCGACGTACATTGGCCGCGGGCGAACTCCGTCTATGTAGATCGGGTCTTTCTTTTTGACCTTAATCCTAGGCTTCGCACGTTTCTTCGCAAATTTACTTTCAATAGGGACTCGCATCAAAATCTTCCGGGAGGATGAAGGGAACCTTACACAACTCTTTATTCTCTACTTCAATTGCTTCAGCAACCGCACGAGTTCAACAACGGGCGAAGCAAAAGCTTCAGAAGTCTAACGTTCTGCTCGATAGTCTCAACTGTGAATCAAAACAAAAGCCTGAAAGAACACAAAAGCCGTGCGATTCAAAGCAACCGACCTCTGGCCTAACCGACTTTTTCGGCAGGCTCAGAGGCCGGAATGATCCAGTTTAAATTGTTGTGCGTTCCTGATTTTGCAGAACTCATTCAGTTTTTTTGACTTTCAGAATTTCACAAAGCTCAGCGAGAACAAATGATTTTACAATCGTAAATCGATCGTTGACATTCACAATCGTTTGAATCCAGGGAGCATAAAAACAAGGGACTGGAGAACAGCACACAACGGTTGGAAAGCTTTCCAGACGCTGCCGCATCAACGATAGTCGCCGCCGCCGCCGCCACCGTAGCCACGACCGCCGCCGCCACCGCCACCGTAGCCGCCGCCTCCACCGCCACCGCCGTAGCCACGACCGCCACCACCACCGCCACCCGAACGACCACCACCACCACCACCGCCACCCGGTCTCGGCGAACGCTCACGCGCTTCGTTAACCGTTAACGGTCGGCCATTCATCTCATGGCCATTGAGCGCGGCGATCGCCGCTTGCAAACCTTCGTTGGTCTCCATTTCAACGAAACCAAAACCGCGGGACCGACCGGTCTCACGATCCGAAATCACCTCTGCAGAACGGACAGGACCGTGAGGAGCAAACATTTGCTCCAGATCAGCAGAGGTCGTGGACCAGGGGAGGTTCCCCACGTAAATCTTCCCGGACATAAAACAATCCTCTATGGGCTCAGGAACTGACCGAAACAAAAACTCGACTTGTCGATCATCGCCAGGTGCCCCCCTCTGCAGTTCCAATCAGGTTTGAGGGCTGACGAAAATCAGTCGTCCTAACTAAAAGATGTATCACTTTTTCTCATTCCAATCAACACCCGCTTGGCCTGTTCGTCGAAGATATTGCGGGCGTTGCTGACTTCTTCGCTATCCAATCCGTATAAGTCGGTCCGGAAAAAAGGTTCTTTGTTCCAAACTGCGAAGGAAAAAGGTTTTTAAGGGTTCGAACGACCCCAACCGGACGGCATTGGCTACCGTCGACTTCAATGGAGGTGCGGGCAGCGCGACTCGTTGCGAGTACTTTATTACTCATCACGATGAAAATCGCGTTTCATCTCGTTGACGTCTGATCTTTTGAGCGTACCCCACGTCGCTCCAGCAACGAGCCATAGCCCGATAAAAAACCACGCCACAACAATCCACACGCCAACCACGTTCAGCAATTCCATAACACTCCTGTTCCGGCCACTCGGCACTGGAAAACAGTAGTTCACAAAATTGGACGAGGCGGAAAATTTTTATTGAGACGCTTTACGGGCCGAATTTCCTCTTGTTCAGACTCTTTTTTTAGCGATTGGTTCACACATTGTACTACTCAGAAAACCTCTTTGAAAACTCCTTCTCTGATTTCACCGCAGGGTTGGCCACTGGTGCTTGAGATGAAAAAGAAGCCGGTGAACTCGACAGAATCGTGAAGGTTTTATCTGGTGCGAAAGAAAATATCGTTCGAATATGTGGATCCGCAACCAACAGATTGTTTCCGTTTCGACACAGCCCTACGGGGCGATCCAATGGCGCACCGCTGATCACTATTTTTGGGATACCATCTGGCGTAATTTTCCAAATCGCATGTTCATAGCTATCAGTGACAAATAGATCGCCATTGTCGAAGCGAACAATGTTGTGCGGCAGATTGAATGGATGATCTTTTATGAATGCCTCTTTTTTTCCATCGGGAGTCACTTTTTGAATCTGTCCTTCTTTGCTGGAAGTAGAAAGCACCCACAGATTCCCCTCTCCGTCGAGCGTTATTCCACGAGGTGAATCTATGCGTGCGAATTCTGTAGGCATTTCCGCACCTTCCGCCGGCATCTTCCAGATGCGATGCGTTTCGAGATCCGCTGTGTAAATCGTGCCATCTGGCGTGACCGCGATCGCCATCGGAATGCCGATCCAGCCATGTGTGAGAGGCTGAGGCTGTCCACTTGGAGAAAACCGATAAACCTCGCGGGTCGCAGAATCGCCGGCAAGAAGATTTCCCTGATGATCTATTGCCAAACATCGCACTGCGTTTAGCGGTGTTCGGAATTTTTTCGAAGCCTGAAAATAAAGACTTCTCGTCCCATTTTTAATTTTCCAGATGCCTGGCAAATTCCTGTCCGCGACAAATACTTCGCCGCTGCGGGTGGCGACAAGCGCCAAAGGATAGTTGAACTCCACTGGAGAGGAAGCGGCATCTTGCCCGTGTGCTCCTCCGCTGCACGCCAATACCAAACCCATGAGCCACAGTCGCTTGAGCCATACGAATTTCATGCATGCCTCCACATCAGGCGCCGTTCTTCTTGAAAGCTACTGATTCGGGCAAAGTGATCGATATTGACAATGCGATTCGCGGATCACAATCACTTCGAAAGATCAAAATCGAATGTGTTGACGCCTTCTTTGATTTCTAAGACCAAGCCACTGGTCTTGGCGTCACGAAATTTTTCTGGAATGTCGGAGTCTGTAGATGACTTTGCAGAAACAGTTCCAGGAACTTTTCCGGCCTGCATTGATTTTTGGTAGTCCGCTGAGGTTGGGCTCTCTTGCACAATAGAATCCAATGGCGGCAGGATCGTAACCGTATAGCTTCCAACAGGGATTCCAACTTTCGGATCGCCAGGTGTCAAAGCATACTTACCCTGCGCATCAAGCGCAGCAGCCAGTGTGAGCCCTTTTCCGGCATGATAAAAAACAACCTGAATGCCCAGCATTCCAGGCTTTTCATTGTTTGTCACGCCTCCGCTCACTTGCGCCTGCGGACCGATCGGCACCACAGGTCCCCCGCATCCCACAAGAAATGTCAAACATACCGTCGAGGTTATCAGCACGCGTTTCAACATAAGGTCATCTCACTGAAAAAGTTCTGGGGTAAATCAAATATCTGTAACCAAGATACACACCATCGGCCGCAATGCGATGACGCTCGGGGTTAATATGGTGCCGGCGTGCCTCCATCGTTTCTTGTGCACAACTGACGCAGCGTTAACATAGTGACGTTGTCGTTCAAAAAGCGGGCCTGTCCGTCAGCGATTAAGATCAAAACTCCACCGGTATGAGCTGAACTCAACGGATTGTTGGTTCCATAATTATCACCAACTCCGGGCCAACTTGCATTATCGTTAATGGCAGGAGCATTCGGCGAGTATCGCACCGTTGTAAGATTGAAAGGACGGTCAAACATAGCCCCCGGACCAGCAGCTTCCACAGTTGTTGCATTTGGATTACCCATCATAATTCCATGAGCTCCGTTGACGGGAACATTCTGCTTTCCTCCGGCGGTTGGTAAAGCGCTCCAGATAAAATTCGATGCTTCTCCAACTGCGATAACGTTTGAAGACCCGTCTTTCATATCTTTAAATCCGACAGTTCGACCGACAACAAGCGCTCCTGTTCCGGCAAGCTTTCCAGTTGCTTGCTGGCCTCCGCAGCAGCCACAACAGTTGGACAAACCATCCGAAGCGTTGGTAAATCCATCACCGTCAGTGGCGCCGGAAATTCCGTGGTATTGTGTGATCGTTGTAAGGCCACCTCCCGTGTCGCGTTTCTTTTCCAGCGGACTCGATGGGCAGGCGGCTGACTTAATCGTTGCCGTTTGCATCACAGCACCATTGGCTGCTCCTTCGGCACTTCCGCAACATGTCCAGCCCGTGTTTGCTCCGCTAAAAGTGATTCGATTAAAAACCGCAGACTCATCAATATATGGAAGGATTCGCATCCACCATGAAACTCCCCAGCCTCCTGCAGGAGCTGTTGCGGCACCAATTGGAAACGCATCAAAGCTATCGTGATAGTTGTGGAGCCCCAATCCAATCTGTTTGAGATTGTTCTGACAAGAACTTCGTCTTGCCGATTCGCGAGCTGCTTGCACTGCAGGCAATAATAAGCCGACCAAAACACCAATGATTGCAATCACCACAAGCAATTCAACGAGCGTAAAAGCCCTTCGCATTTTTGAAGCCATCGAAATCTCCTTTATAAAAAATAAATCTGTGCTCTCGTGCAAAAAAACCTGGCTTATCCAATGTTTACCGGGATCGCAAAATGCTACACACGGTATTCTCAACCCCTCATTTTTTCAGTCTATCCTCGTAGCATTGTCTTTGTAAAGAGATCAGGCGCGCTCCATTTTCAAAACTTTTTTGGGCGCATCTTGCTCACTTCCCTACTGAACAGGGGGCGTCTGAACAGGGGGCGTGATTGAAAGCTTCTCGAGATCGCCAACGACGTACCATTGATCTCGACCTTCGATCACAAGGATCTCTTGCCCATGGACCGGGTTCTTCCATTTTTGAATGAGTCCGCCGGGCCACACTACTTCGAGCTCTGCAACCGTCTCTCCTGGAGGCACTGGAAAAATAATCGAATGTTCATTGGTCACAAGGTATCCATCTCCGGCGACAAGCATTCGAGTCCATACCATTTCTCCAATTCGAAGGCGGAGCTTTGCGCCGATGGCTGATCGGGTTTGGTGCCGACCGATAAGCCTGATCACCAAAGGACGACTCTCTGAAAGGGTTCGGTTTGCCACGAGTGCCATGGGTGCATGTAAGTGCGAAACTGCAAAGTCTTTGCGTCCGTCACGATTGAAGTCGAAGATCGCAACAGCTCGGCCGAGATAGCTTTTTGAAAAATAGCCGCTGGACGAATTCTCAATGACTTCAGAAAATCGGGATCCTGATTCGTTTCGAAACAGTTGAGGACGCATTCTGTCGGCGTCTGGGGACGTCACGCTTTGATCCACATGGCCATTGGTAGCGACAAGATCTTCCCAGCCATCGCTATCAATATCCACGAACTGCGTTCCGAAGCCCAGCATAGCGTAGCCAGAATCTCTCAGATTTATCTGTCGAGTCACATCGTAAAACGATCCATCAATCCCCTGCGAGTAGAAAGTATTTGATTCGTTTGCAAAATTTGTCACAAATAGATCAATACGACCATCGTTGTGAGCGTCTCCCGCAGCAACACCCATCGATCCTTGGGCATTTCCATCTGCATCAAATGCGAGTCCTCGCAGAATTCCTTCTTCTTGAAATAGTGGAATCCCAGACATCTCAGTGGTGAGATTATGAAAGAGAAAGTTGGCGCTGGTATCGTTGGCAACAAAGAGGCTGAGCCGTCCGTTCCCTGTAAAATCCCACGCAATCATTCCAAGGGCGCGGCCAGATGTTTCGCGGATTCCAGAGGCATCGGTGATTTCCTCGAATCCTCCATTGCCCAAATTGAGATAGAGTCGATCTGATTCTGCGGAAAGAACGTTCGGGGTGCATGCCATCGGTTCTCCGGTTGAATGAAAGCATTCTTTTTTTTCTGTTTCCTCAATCTTTGAATAGTTCCCGACATAAACATCCGGAAGTCCATCACCACTAAAATCTGCAATGACGCTTCCGATACTCCATTCATTTCCTGCAATTCCTGCCTCTTGAGTGACATCCACAAAAGACCCATCACCATTGTTGTGAAAAAGTCGATTCGCTCCCAAGTTGCAGACATAGAGATCAGGAAATCCGTCCTGATCAAAATCCTCTACGCCAACGCCGTGAGAGAATCCAGGCTCAAAAACATTCGCTAAAAGAGAAACGTCTGCAAACTGCTCCCCTCGCAGATTGCGAAACAGGCGATCGTAATACGAAGGCTGGGGGAGGGGATTGCGCCAATCATTCGCCTGAGCAAGATGGAGATCTGGCCAGCCATCCAAATCAAAATCGACGACTCCCACGCCTCCTCCAACGACATTAAAAATATGTTGAAGCCGTGTTGCTTCAGTGGTTCCTTCAAAATAAGTAAACTGAATGCCTCGTAAGCCTGCTTCATCGTTGAGCTGGAAATCTACCTTGGTGAATTTCGAAGAATCAGGTTCATTGTGTCGCGACAAAGTGTTGAGAGACTCGCCGCTCCAGTGAGGTTTTAGAAAATGATCAAGTTCCAATGATTTCAGTACTGTCTCAAAGCCTGCATTTTGATCCGGAGTTTTTGCAGCCAGTCCGGCCCACTGTTGAGATTTCGGTCTTTCTGGATCCTTCGGAAGTTCCAGGTGCGCCAAAACATGGAGCCAGCCAGCAGCCTCCCAGTAGCGATTCAGGGCAACGAGCCGACGTGTTACATCGAGAATCAGCGATTCGTTTACGTTTGATCTGATCGCATTGAGAAGAACATCGAGTTCGGAGAGCTGTTCGGCTCTTCGTTTGAATTCTTGGGCGGCTTTTGCTTCTCCCACCAGTTCAAGGCATCCGGCAACCTGGAGCGTGGCAGGGAGATGATTGGGCGACAATCGAACAGCCTGAACAAAACAATGAATAGCTCCCTCGATCAGACCGGAACGACGGGCCTCAAGACCCTGAACAAACCAGACTTCTGGATGCTGTTGAGCCTTTTGAGACAGTTGTTCTTGCCACGCGTGAAACTCTTCTTTGTTCCCACGATCAAACACAATTCGTCCAAGGCGCCCCTGTGCTTCGCCCACATGCGGACTTTCTGAGACGATCCTTCGAAGAAGCTTTTCGGCTTCTTCGTTTCGATTTTCGAATACCATTCGTCGGGCAGTTCCCAGCGACGCAATGGCTTGTGGGTGTTCAGGTCGTGTGACGGAATATTCAATGTCTTCATCGACACGAAAAAAGCGTTCTGTTGCGGACACTCCCAGCAACTCGTCGCCGCGACACTTCCCCCTTCGAATCTGCATCATGAATGGCGTAGCAGACTCCCACGTCCGTCCCTGAACTTGGAGCAGATGGCCAAGGCGATGATTGGCATCAATATTTGTGGGATCGAGTTTTAACACGTTGTTCAAATGCTGTTCCTCTTCCAGCATCTTCCCCAAAACGCGGTATCTTCTGGCCAATCCCAGCTCGGCGTGAAGTTCCCAGCGGGATTGATCGCGAGGCAGTGCTCGGTAGTACTCAATCGCACGTTCGTGGTGGAAATATTTTGCCGCTGCTTCTCCTGCCAGAAAGATTCCTGCTGGATCGTCGGGGTATCTGGCCGCGTGCTGCTCGATTCGCTCAAACGCATCGGGACTTTTTTGATCAAAAGCAACGATTGCTTGACGAAAAGACCGATCTCGCTCCGACGGCCAGGCAAAAGTCATGACGATCAGGCAAACCCCTCCGATCAAAAGCAATCCGAGGGCATTGCATGCAACGACTTCAAATCGATCGTCACTGTCCGTTCGACTCGCTTGCTGGCTGAACAATGTCATGGTTCGATCCCAAACTTCGCGGCAGATTTTTAACTGCGAAGTCGGTCATTGCGACGTTCGGTGAACAATCCCCAAATCACCAAAATGCATCCCATCGTCAGCATCACGATGCTTGCGGGGATAAGCACTTTGGTGCCTGCGTCTGTATTTGGAAACTGAACCAGTAACGCGTGAGCAAATGCCTGTTCTGAACCCACGAGAAGAATGACGCCGCTGATCAGTTTCATCGAGACTCATCCAGAAAAAAGATTTGGAGATTTTCCCCCACTCAACCGCTTTAGTATGACGCTGTTCGGGAACGTGCTGCAAGCCTGCGAGTCCCTAAGGAGGTAAATCGTGAAACTGCACCTGCAGTGGCGGTAGCATTCATTCACTTCAGCTCAAAGTTTGAATGCGAGGCTTTTTAAAGATCCCTCTGGCTCGACTCTTTGTTGATGTCAACGTGAAAACACCGTGGCCGTCGCCGGTGCAACCACCAACGATTCCGGCTCATCGCGTGACAGAAACGTGTCGATGTAAACAAGATCGCAAACGGATCCCTCGTCGGTCCAAAAGCGAGCACGAATGGCATACAGTTTGTCTTTCACGACGACGCAAGCAAACGGTTCGCGATACTTTACGCCCGGGTTCAACTGATAACGCCCTATCTGAAAGTCTTCGTTGCTCGCAAGCAGATTTCGCTTGTGCAACAGTGGCTTTGGATTTCCATCTCCGGAAGTCCAGTCAAACCACGGAACTTCAGGCTTTGCATCGACGGTGGTCTTCTGCTGCACATCGAGAGAGATGCGGTGAAGCGGCTCAATCTCCACGATGGAAATCTCAAGTCCGACATCTTGCTGAGACTTTTCGTAGAGAAATTTCGGCATGATGGCGACCTTGCCAATATTTTGCATGAACACGTCAACATTCAAAAGAACCTGTTCACCACGCAGGATTTGAACGCTTGGCGAAACCGTGACTTCCATCGTGGGATCGTGGGTTCTCTCTACCGTGAAATTGGTATACGTCCACCATGCAGCAACAAGAATGGCCGTGCCGCCGAGTAATTTGCTGATGAGATCGGCCCAGAGTTGAGCCAGTTCAAGACGCGATCGTCGGCTCTCTTGCGACATCGATGGTTTCCTTCAACGACCTTGGAAAACATCATTTTCGCCACTCGATGCCCCTTGTTCCTAGATCAGTTTTAACCCTTTGATTTCGGAACTATAAGCCTGACCGAAGACCAACGGCCTGTCCGTCAAGTGCCCATTCGGCTTTTACATTCACATCTAAATGAGTGAGCGCCGTTGGTACTACATCGGTGAGGTAGGTCTCTTTTTCGATTCGACCCCGCATGGCAGCGGTGCCGCTGACAACGAGAAAACTGTTTAGGATTTCGGGTACCTGATGCCCACCACTGTGCCCGAGTCCTCTTCCACCGTGATCGCTTGTGATGATGATAAGCCACTGCTCGTTCGCGTAATCAAGACGAGATCGCATCGCAGTGACAACCTCGCCCACATGTTTATCAGCCTGCTCGATCGCAGCCACATACTCTTGTACCGAGGGATGAAATCCTTTGCTGTGCCCCGCCTCATCCACCTGACCGATGTAGTAAAACAGGATGGTTGGATTCTGCTGGGTCACAATACGCTGCGCTGCGAGCGACGCAACTGCATCCGCTGCGGCGTACTCTTTATTTTCTGGGGCATAGGAAAGCCCCTCGTCGGCTGCGCTCACAATATATGTCTGGATTGGAACCCACGTGACAACCGATGCTGCGTAGGCATCCGGCAAGGACTCCTTGAGCCTTTGAAAAACGTGCGGGTATTTCTCGTAGTTCTTTCCTTTGAATGTGTTGTCGTTGACGCCATGTTTGTCGGCCCACACTCCCGTCAGAATGCTCGACCAGCCAGGGCCACTGATCGTGTCATTTCCCTGATAGCGTTCGCCCACAATATGGCAGTCTGGATCGTAACATCCGTCGGCAATCAGTTGATCGAGTTGCGGAGTATCAGCACTTTGAATTGCATCAAATCGGCAACCGTCGATCCCGATTATGAGCACCTTTTTGGATGGCTCCGCTGAAAAACTATCCGACACAGAAACACCTCCGGCCAAGCAAATCAGCAACAAGAGGCCTCGTAGGTGATGCATCACAATCTCCTTTACTCAGTAAAATAACCGCCCACAATCGACGCATAACATTGGAACAAAAACAAATACCAACATACTGGAACGGACGCTCACTTTAAATTCTTTTCGAGCAGCACCGCTTTGCACTGCGCCGTTTGATTGCCTATTCTCTCTTTTTCTCTCGGCATCCTTACGGGCGATAGTCTGTCAATGAGACAGGTAGTCGACGTAATCAATCGTCTGGGCCAAGAAACATTTGTTCATTCTATTGATTGTGCAGGGGTGCTTGCCACGCTTCTCACAATCTTGATTCTTCTAGGAAAACGGCCAATCCACTGCGTCAACAAGAACTGTTCTCACCTTCAGGAGTTCCACACCGTGAATGGGTTTTACTTTCTATTTCTGGTGATCTTTTCCATTGCTGAAATGTATCCGTCTGGGTTGCTGATGGCTCAGACAATCTCTACTCCGGAAAACACTGTGGCACTGACCATCGAAGGTGATTTAGCCTCGCAGATGGTGGATGGAATTGATCGATTTCTTCTGAAGCAAATCAATTCTGATGCAGCGTCACGATCCGAACGGTTCACCGTCGATCTATCTTCTGCAGAGGCATATGAATCTTCACTCACACCACACCGTGAAAAACTCGCACGCTCTCTGGGAATTCGGGATGCGCGTTTACCATTTTCAAGCCCTGAAATAGTCGTCGGCGTTGCAGCCGATTCGGTTCTCGCGTCATCAGACGCATTCACGATTCAGTCAATTCGCTGGCCGGTTTTAAGCGATCCTTCTCCGCAAGGGCAGGGGTTGCCGTCTCTCTTTGGAGAGGGATTACTCCTCACGCCAAAGGAAAAACCGCTGGCACATGTCATCGTGCTACCAGATGCTAATCACTCTCCGGAGCAACTGTGTGGAATGATCGAAGGTGTTTCTGAGAAATCTCACGTGGCTCGTCATCTCGCAGAATCCGGCTGCCTTGTTGTGGTGCCAGCGATCATCAGTCGTCATCGCGAAAAACGATTAGGACGCGCCGATCTCACCAACCGCGAATATTTGCATCGATCCGCCTTCGAACTTGGACGAACATTGGCCGGCTATGAAGTCCAAAGTTCACTGAGCATCGTTGACTGGTTCAAAACCGAGTCGCCTGACGTGCCAATAGGACTTTTTGGATATGGTGAAGGGGGCATGTTGGCACTTTTTTCCGGTGGGCTGGACAGTCGTATTCAGACCACTTGCGTAAGTGGATTTTTTGGACCTCGAGAAGGCTGCTGGAATGAACCGCTCGATCGAAACTTTTCTGGATTGCTCCGTAACTTCGGCGCTCAGGAACTCGCGATGTTGGTGGCGCCCAGAGCGTTACTGATTGAAACTTCTTTGGGGCCCCAACAGATCTTTGAAGGCAACGGCGGTGCTCCAGCAGAACTCAGATCGCCAGATGCTGTAGCGGCAAAACTTCTTCTCACAAAGACAGCTCTTTCTCTGGCGCCGCTGGGGAAACTTCTTGCCTTGGTTGATTGTGCAGAAGGTCACTTTGGAAGCGATCAAGTTCTTGATGACTTTTTGAAATCGCTAGGCGCTCATCACAAAGCAGTTTCACTCTCACCGATCACGTTGAATGTCCCAAAGAACGCGCTCGCCTTCAATGTTTCTGCTCGCGAAACGCGTTTGCTTCAACAAATCGATCGACACAATCAGGCACTTCTCCGCGAAAGTCCGTTTGTTCGTAAAGACTTCATGTCAAAACTCGACACGCGTTCGGTCGATGCGTATCAAAAGTCATCCGAAAACTATCGCACGATCTTTCGGAAAGATTGTATTGGTGAATTTGATCAACCACTTTTGCCCTTCAATGCTCGGTCTCGAAAATCATGGGAAACCGAACAATGGACCGGACACGAAGTGGTGTTCGATGTCTTTCCTGAGGTGTTTGCGTTCGGCGTGTTACTGCTTCCAAAAGACTTAAAGCCTGGTGAAAAAAGACCCGTGGTGGTCTGTCAGCACGGACTTGAAGGGCGTCCAACCGACGTGTTCCTCGGCGACAATCCGGCGTATCACGATTTCGCTGCAAAGCTCTGTGAACATGGGTTCATCACGTTCTCACCCCAGAATCCCTACATCTTTACAGACCGTTTTCGAACGCTGCAAAGAAAAGCACAGCCACTGGGCAAGTCGCTGTTTTCCATCATCGTTCCTCAGCATCAACAGATCGTAAACTGGTTAAAGACTCAGCCCTTCGTCGACGACGATCGCATTGCTTTCTACGGACTGAGCTACGGCGGAAAGTCGGCAATGCGAATTCCAGCGCTGGTGACTGATTATTGTCTTTCCATCTGTTCGGCCGATTTCAATGAGTGGGTGCTGAAAAATGCGAGCACTCGCCACAACTTCAGTTACATCTGGACTGGGGAATATGAAATCTTTGAATGGGATCTCGGCAGCACATTTAACTACGCTGAGATGGCGGCTTTGATTTGTCCTCGTCCATTTATGGTGGAGCGCGGCCATTTCGACGGCGTTGGCGAAGACGATTGGGTTGGCTACGAATATGCGAAGATCCGCAATCTCTATTCCGCACAACTGAAGATCGGCGACCAAACCGAAATTGAGTGGTTTGTCGGGCCTCATACGATCAACGGCCAAGGTACGTACAAATTTCTGCACAATCACTTGAACTGGCCAGAGAAACCGTAACTTCCATCTGAATACTGAACAATTGCCGATTTCGAATCCGGCCAAGAGTTCGCAAGAATTATTCACTTACGCTTCTGACAACAAATGGTTTATCTCATGAAATCATTTCGATGGATCAATCTGTTTGCAGCCTTCGTCACGATCTGTGTGATCAATATGATCATGGTAATCGTGGTCTCTCGTGATGGATTTTGTTCGCAGCCTGCGCCACGACCACCCAATTTTGTCATCATCTTTCTCGATGATTCTGGATGGACTGATTTTCGTCCGTTTGGTGAAACTGACTACCCAACGGTGAATGTCGAAAAATTAGCGAAGGAAGGTTGTCGCTATAACCGTTTTTACGTGCCTCAGGCGATCTGTTCGGCATCGCGTTCGGCGCTCATGACCGGATGCTATCCGGGGCGAACTAAAATGGTTGGTGCCCATCCCCCGAGGGCTCGCGGACTCGATCCTCAATTCGCCACGCTGGCAGAAGTATTGAAGCCGCAAGGATACAAAACCGCTGTTTTTGGAAAGTGGCACCTCGGTGACCAAAACGAAACACGCCCGCCGGCGCGAGGCTTTGACGAATCCTGTGGCCTCATGGTGTCTAACGACATGTGGAAATTCCATCCCGAATCTCGCAATTTCGATCAGTGGCCGTTGCAATTTTGGAACAATGGAACGATCACCATCGACGATGTCACGCCCTCAGACCAGAAGAACCTCACAGCATGGTACACCGAACACGCCGTGAGCTTTATTGAGAGACACAAGAGCGAACCATTTTTTCTCTATGTGCCACACTCCATGCCACACGTTCCGATTTTTTGCAGCAAAAGGTTTGAAGGCAAGTCGGGCAAAGGTCTCTACGCAGATGTCATGATGGAACTTGACTGGTCTGTCGGCGAAATTCTGCAGTCGCTCGAAAAAGCAGGAGTCGCCGATGACACTGTTGTGCTTTTTACGTCTGACAACGGTCCTTGGACCTCTTACGGAAACCATGCCGGAAACACACCGTTTCGAGAATCAAAGGGAACCATTTTTGATGGCGGCATTCGCAGCGCGTGCATCATGCGATATCCACGCGCCATTTCGCCGGAAACGGTTTCTGAGAAGTTGTTCAGTTCTATTGATCTGCTGCCAACATTTGCCAATCTCGCCGGTGCAACGCTACCGACAAATACAATCGACGGAAAGAATGTCTGGGATCTTCTGACAGGAAAGGCGGGGGCTACCAATCCGCATGAATACTATTGCTTTTCGACCGGCGATACGTTCGAAGGCATGATAAGCGGTGACGGTCGTTGGAAATTTCATCTTGCGCACGATTACCGCGTTTTGGTGGAATCCGGGCAAGACGGAACACCAGGCACATACGCACGCAAACGCATTGAGATGTCACTCTTTGATATGAAAGTAGATCCACATGAGTTGACGAATGTTTTAGAAACTTATCCTGACGTAGCGAGCACGATGCAACGCTATGCCGAAGCCCACAAAGCCTTGCTGTATGCAACATCAAAGAAGTCGTCGAACGACTGAAAACTAAAATTGTACCAGCATATCTCACCGTCAATCTCACCTGCCAGAAAAGTGATGACGCGTGCAGCACCAGTTCTCATGTCACTCACAAGCATTTGAAATAAGGGAACTATGGAACGATCCTTGGAACATTCTGAATTACAACCGAACAGAACTGAAAAAACACTTGCTTCAGATTTTCAAGCCCACCACAAGCGATTGATTATTGCCGGTACGGTAGGAAATGTTCTGGAGTGGTATGACTTCGCCGTTTACGGTTTTTTTGCACATGAAATTGGCCAGGTTTTCTTTCCGTCGAGCGATCCCGTCACAAGTTTGATCGCTGCTTTTGGAGCATTTGCAGCAGGTTTTATGATGCGTCCGTTTGGGGCTCTTGTCTTTGGCCATATTGCCGACACGCAGGGCCGTCGCACTGCCATGACACTCTCTGTACTGTGTATGGCAATTCCCACATTCTGTATTGGAATACTTCCTGGATACGAAACTCTTGGGCCTGCTGCAGCGGTCATTCTGGTACTCATGCGAATGCTTCAGGGCATGTCCGTGGGAGGTGAATTTTCCACGAGTTTGTTGTATCTCGTGGAGCATGCGCCTCCCGGAAAAAAGGCATTTGCTGGAAGCTGGGGCGCAGCCGGTGCCACCGGTGGAACATTGGCTGGTTCAGCGGTTGGCTTTCTCGTCAACCTGCTCTTATTGCCTGAGCAAGTTGCTCAGTGGGGCTGGCGAGTGCCGATGCTTTTCGGTTTAGTTGTTGGATTGGCCGGTTTACTCATCCGAAAACATCTCCCAGACGAGCATCAGAAACCTGATCCGGATCAGTCCCCACCCATTGTTGCAGCATTTCGTGATCACTGGAGGGACATGTTTCGCGTTGCAGGCGTCATGGTTATGGGGGCAGTTCAATTTTATCTCATATTCGTTTTTTTAACGACCTATCTTGAGCAGACGGTGAAAATCCCACTGACGCAGGCACTTGAAATAAATACCATCAGCATGATTGTTCTGATGCTCTTAATTCCATGTTGGGGACATTTTGCAGACAGAATCAGCCCCGCTCGGATCGTGATTACTTCCGCTTTCGCCTGCTTGGTTTTGGCGTGGCCGCTCTTTTGGCTCTTGCATCACCAGAATCCATGGTTCGACTTACTTGCGCAGTTGATCTTTGTGATGATTATCGCGCCGTATCAAGGAGCCTACCCTGCACTGGTTATTCAGATGTTGCCCCAAAATGCTCGCTGTACCGTTCTCTCTGTGGGGTTCAACTTATGTGTCGGATTCATTGGCGGCACGACCCCGATGGTGGCAAGTTATTTGATTGCAAAAACACACGATGATCTTGCGCCGGCGTGGTTCCTCATGATTGCTTCGTTCATCACGTGGATCACCGTTACGATGTGGGTCATCACATTACGAAAACAGAATCCATCCGTCGTCGCACCCTCTTCGTAACCGATTTTCAAATGCTGTTGGCCAGCGATTTGTGGCTTTATGCTCAACGCTGCACGCGGGAGATGTGAAACACCTCACGAGACGATTTTATGCCAAAATGTCCCGCACGACGTTTCCGTACACATCGGTAAGCCGGAAATCTCGACCTGCATGCCGAAACGTGAGACGTTCGTGATCGAGACCGAGCAGATGCAGAATGGTGGCATGCAGGTCGTGCACATGGACTTTGTTTTCTATCGCCTTGAAGCCAAACTCGTCGGTTTGTCCGTAGGACATTCCGCCTTTTACTCCTCCTCCAGCGAGCCACATCGTGAAACCGTGATGATTGTGATCTCGTCCATTTCCATTTTCAGACGTCGGCGTTCGACCGAACTCACCTCCCCATACCACCAGCGTATCGTTCAGCAATCCTCGTTGTTTCAAGTCGCCTAATAAGGCGGCGATTGGCTTGTCGATATCGAAACAGAGTTTCTTCACCGTTTCATTGTGATTGGAGTGAGTGTCCCACGGTTGTCCATCACCGTAATACAACTGCACAAACCGTACGCCGCGTTCTACTAGTCGTCGAGCGAGCAGGCATCCATTCGCAAAATGTCCTGTGCCATAGGCTTCGCGGGTCGATTTGGTTTCGAGCGCCAAGTCAAAGGCTTCGCTTCCCTGAAACTGCATTCGATATGCGGTTTCCATCGCCGCAATACGGGCATCGAGCGTCGAGTCGCCCGATCGCGACTCCTTGTGGTTGGCATTGAGCTGTTGCAAGAGATCGAGTTGTCGTCGCTGTGTGGTCGGGTCCCACTGTGAGTTTCGTAAATGCGGCACCATTTTTTCAGGCTCGATCTTGGAATGATTGATGTACGTTCCCTGATAGGCTGATGGAAGAAAAGCACTGTTCCAAAGTATTGAAAATCGCACCGGTCGACCTGGACAAAGAACAATGTATCCGGGCAGATTGTGATTCTCTGTTCCCAACCCGTAGAGAAACCACGCGCCCATACTCGGTCGAGTTGGGGTGATCGTTCCGTTATTCATCTGCAACAACGCAGGACCATGATTCGGGTTGTCCGCATGAAGCGATTGAAGAATACACATTTCATCCACATGCTGACTCAGATGCGGCAACAGTTCGCTAACGGGCAATCCACTCTCACCGTGATTGCGAAACTGAAATGGTGAAGCAAGCAAGCCCCCTGTCGGTCGCTCCGTAAGCAAGTCCGCTCCGACTGGTTTTTGACCTTCGAACTTGAGAAGGGACGGCTTCGGATCGAATACATCTGCACCAAACGGACCTCCGTTCATAAACAGATGGATGACTCGCTTCGCTTTGGCTGGAAAATGTGGTGAATCGGTCGATAATTCGTATGCCGCAGCAAGGTTTCCATCGGTATTCAGGAGGCTCGCAGCACTCACTCCTCCTATGCCGCCACCGCACTGCTGCAAGAGATGCCGTCGGTTGAGTTGTTCATTCTGCGTCATGGCATTAATCCAGAAAGAGCGTTTCATTTGAGGCCAGAAGGGCATGCGTGTACTGCTTCCAACGGTTCGTTCGTTCTTCGCCAGTAGAGTCTGAAAGATAGGCCAGGCACAGCGTTTGTTCGACTGCAGTTGGTGGACGGGAAAAGAGCAACCAGGACGCACGATTGATTTGGGCCGCTTCATTATCAGGGTGTTCACGTTGAAGTCGGGTCACAAGCGCATGCGATTGCTCCGAAAACAGCGGGCCGTTGAGTGCATAGAGTCCTTGCAGTGCTGTCGTGGTTGAAAATCGTTGTGAGCTGTGTTGATTGGGATCGGGAAAGTCGTGAATCTGAAACGTTGTGGAAAGCTCTCGTCGATGAATCGTGCAGTAGAGCGTCCGTCGATGGTTTCCTTGTTCTTCAAGATCGCGAGAAGGTCCACCGAGAGTTCGATCGAGAACGCCGCTGGCTGACAGCATTGAATCTCGCCATGCTTCGAAGTCGTGCCGACGACGATTCATATGCGAAAGCCAGCGATTCCCGGGATCGATCGACTTGGCACGATCCGAACATTCCGTGGACTGTTGCCACGTCGCTGAAAGCAGAATTTCTCGATGCAACCATTTGATTGACCAACCATTTGCAATGAAACGAAAGGCCAGGTCTTCCAACAATTCGGGATGACTCGGTGGACTCCCTTGAATGCCGAAGTTACTCGGCGTGTTGACGATTCCCTGCCCAAAGTGTGCCAGCCAGATTCGGTTCACCATGACTCGGGCAGCCAGCGGCGCCGCATCGGATGTCATTGAATGAGCAAGTTCTAATCGACCGCTTCCATTTTCAAATGGCCTCGGTTTGGGTGTGAGCACGGTGAGAAAGCGTCGACGAACAATTTCACCAGGACGATTCGGATCACCACGGGAAAACAGCGGCAAATCTTGAGGACCGGGCCGATAGGCGAACCGCGTTCCTTCTTGGGGGCTTGCCCCAGCCCTTTCGACGAACGTTGACTCTTCGGAAAGGGCGTTGGTGAGTGGCGTATCAAACAGCGGTGTCGATTTAAGTTCTTCAATTTTTGCCGTCAGTTGTTCGAGCTTTTCTTGCGGCGTCGCAGGAGATGCCTTGGGGGCTTCGTCTGCGGGAATCGTTTTTTCTGATGGGGTCTCGACAGCAGAGGAGTTTTGTTTGCTTTCGGTCGCTTGCTGTTGTTTTGCTTTGTCTGCTTCCAACGCAGCAATCTCCGCTTTTACCAGCGTGATCTCTCCTTGAATTTTTATAATTTCAGCCTTCGCCTCTCGAACGGGCTGATACTGTTCCTCGGAAATAAGAGGGCGGCCGATTTGCCTCGAACTTGCGAAGACTCCGGCAAGAGCGTAATAGTCTTCCGAGCTGATCGGATCAAACTTGTGGTCATGGCACCGGGCGCATGCAACGGTCAATCCGAGGAAGGTACTCGTGACAGCATCGACTCGCTCCTCCCATTCATCGGCCACAATCATCTTGATGATCTCACATGGAAGTTGCAATTCTTTCCAATAGGTTGGACTGAGGCCAACAAAGCCCAGGGCCGTCAGGTCTTGTGGATTCGTACCCGGCATGAGATCAGCCGCTAACTGTCGGTGCACAAACTCGTCGTAAGGCATGTCATCGTTCAGGGCTTTCACAACCCAGTCACGGTAAAAATGCGCAAGTCCGTCTTGTAAAAGCCAGTCCTCGGTTCGATCGGTGTACCGGGCAAGATCGAGCCAGATCCTTGCCCACTTTTCACCATACTGCGGTGATGCCATAAAACGCTCAATGAGATTTTCATACGCCTTTGGCGACTCATCGCTGACAAATGCCTGAACATCTTCTGGCGTGGGTGGAAGCCCGGTGAGATCAAAGCTCAAACGTCGAATCAGCGTCGTGCGATCAGTCGATACAGCGGGTTGCAACTCCTCTCGCTCCATCGAGTGAAGCGTGAAAGAATCAATGCGATTCTTGAGCCACTGGCTCTTTTCTACCACTGGAAGCGACTGCTCCCGGAGTGGCTGAAATGACCAGAACTGTGCCCCTTCCACGAAATTGATGACACGCGACTTCTTCTCCGGCACATCGAGAGATTCTGGAAAGTGTGCTCCTCGTTTCACCCAGTGGGTCAACTCCTTGATTTCGGCGTCGGGCAGCTTCCCTTTGGGAGGCATTTGTATATCGCTGTCGTACTGAATCGTATCGATCAGCAGGCTCTCTTCGGGATGCCCCGAGACGATCGCTCGGCCACTGTCACCACCCTTGTGAATCAAAGAAGCCGTATCGAGCCGCAATCCTCCGTGCAGAACTTTTGCATCTATGGAATGACACGCGTAACAACGATTAACGAGTATCGGACGAATCTTACGTTCAAAATACTGAACGTCTTCATCACTCGGAGAGGATTCTCCTGCGACACACAAAGTGCCACACGAGAAAAGTGATACCAGAAGAAGAAGCACACGAAGAATCATCGCAGCACAATGCCTCGGCGTACAATATTCGTATCTACAAGGTGGTTGGATTCAGCCCACTCCAAGAACGGTGAAAAATCATACCTGCTCGGCATAATGATAATCGCCTTCATTATTTCAACAATTTCCATCCGGCTTGTGTCACCTCTAAACCTGTGTGATCGCGATGAGCATCGTAGACACGATGCATTTCATCGATGGAATCGAAATAGCCCACAATAAATGCTGCACTGAATGACTCTCCCGCAGTCACCGGAAATCCTCCAAACTCTTCGATCATGCAAATATATCCCCGCTGGTGACACCACGCTTCGGAAACAACTTTTGGCTGCAGAGTCATACCTGCTAACCAAGGCCCTGCTTTCCCAGTTTTTGGGTCGCGAGTGTGATAGGCGCGAATGAATCTCTCTGGAATCTTTGCAGCATCTCGTTGGTAAAGAAATTTTTCGTCCGGAGCAAAATCCTTGAGGAACTCCTCGGATTTGATATGCCCCTGATAGCTCAGATATATTTCGCGAAACGTATCGCCGCCGGTGTGCTTGATATGCCCAGGAAGATCAATTCGCAAGAACATTGCCGGACTATCATTGGCAGCAGTAATTCGATCACTGGAAATAAAATACCGTTTGCCTTCTGGAAAAACGATGACCTGTTCCCAGAGTGATCCTTCTTTTTTTCCTGGAGCCGCGATCGTGTAACGATAGCTCTGCTTGATCGCTGTAAAGTTGTTTCCTCGAATGATTTCGGGCATCAATTGCTTTGCCTGCGTGCAGATCTGTGGTCCTTCAATGGAACGTTTGGCAGTTTTTCCGTGATAGAGATTGTTGACTTCGTATTTGAGATCACCCTTTAATTGATCGCGGTATGCTGCGTCTGAACCTGGTTCCATAATCCAGTCGACGATGTCCAAGCCGTATCCCAAATCGTGCTGGCCAGTTTTCACATCGATGAGTGAGCCAGCTTCGATTCCTGAAACGTACCCTCGTTTTTTGACCGCCGCAGAAAGCTGTGGCGTGACAATCGCAATACGTTCGTCATCTTCAGTGACGTGGTGTTTTGATTGTTCGTTCTCAGCCCCCAGAACTGGCCATGCGATTGGGGCGATCGCCACGACAACAAGACTCATCAAAAAACAAACGTGAACGCCGCGTTGCAAAAAGAAGCTCACAGCATTACTCCTTCGTGATTTTTTGGGTTGACAACCGTGACCAGCAGATTTCGTATCTCTCACGAGATTCGTTACACATTGAGAAGTTTTTTTGCTTCAATATAACCTGCCGACTGGTGTCCGAATTCGCTCGCAGATACGCGGGCCAGCGCGACCAAATGCCCCCACTGAAATGCCGGTCGCGTGGATGCAAATTCTGCTGAAACGGTATGATAATACTTCTCGGCATGCAGCGCACCATCATGACTCGTTGCATGCGTGAGTAGCAGGTCGAAAAGAGGACGTGATTGGTGACCCAACTGTCCGTACTTGGCGACAATAGCAGTTGTTCGCAGTTGATCTTTCGACTCAATGGCATCTTGAACATCGTTCAGCAGGGTCTGGGCATCTTGCGACTGAAACGATGCCAGTTGTTCCGGAAACGGATAGGGCTGTGCGTTCGAACGACTACTTTGACCGCCGGTATGAAATGCGCCCACGATCAAACTCGCCACCGCGTTGCGATGATTGCTGACACGAACGATATTTCGCCAGGCGTTTGCCGAATCCGACGCATGCACACCGACAGAATCGCCGTGGCAACTACCGACCGGCTTGTCACTATTGGCCTGTTGCTCCACACGACCAGGATCATGCAGAACCAGCATATTGGCTGCCAGCGAAATGGCTTCTCCAATTGATTCAGCGGAGTACCCTTCTTGTATCGCTTGAGCAGTTGCATCGGCAGCCTGATCACGAGTGCCACGAAAGATAGTCTCCGCTAGTTGCTTGAGCCAAGTATCTTCACCCGACTTTTTCCCCATACTTCCAGCGAGCAATTTGTACTGATCGAGCAACGCGGGCAAGACCGTCCGGATCGTTGATTTTGGATATTGACGCTCAGTCATCTGACGTTCGTTTGTAACGCAGTAGTGAACCGATTGACGCAACAGGCAATGAGCCCATTGAGAACCAACGAGATCCAAGGTATCAAAGGCACGCCATGCCAACACAACGCGATGCACATCAACTTCATCTTCGATCTCATATTGGAGATGGTTGAAGGCTTCGCCAATCGGCCCCTGTGTCATCGACGCAAATACACCATCGGCACTTTCGAGATCTCCGCGACGAGCGATCTCTCGCAAGTATTCGCCGCCGTTTGCTCCCGCAGGAATCGGAATGGGGGCGATTTTGTGGAGCACTTCGTTTTGGCGTCCGCCGAATTCTTGAATACGTTTCGTATTTCGATAGAGAACTTTGAGCACGGGCAGCGGCTTGAATTCTGTTGGCAATTCCAATGACATTCGATAGGCCGGTGCAAGTGCCATAAACGTATGAAAACCGATGTAATCATGCCCTCCAAACGTGCGAGCATTCGCCAAAGCTCCGGCAGCGGTCAACGTCTGCAAACCAGTGCCGCTTTTCAGCTTTTCGACAAGCACCGCCATGAGCTTGTTGGGTTCGGTATCTTGCATCAACGCCACGAGCGACTCAAGTTTTCCGAAATCGAGTGCTTCCAAAGAGTCGTCAGCAAAAACTTGTCCAATTCCCAAATCGTGACCCAAGGATGTTCCCAATCCGGCGATCAGCATGCCATTGCCGACGTCTTTCAAAAATTCGCGACGCGTATTTCGAGCCATCGGTGTTTTTCTTCGGAAGAGTTTGGGTTCAACAAGGAAATTGTGAGCCGAGTATGAATCGAATTCGGGCTGCCTCTTATTCTGAAACCACTGACAAACGGAGTACATTTCCGTTCATGGCAAGATGGCGTCGATCTTTGCCGCCAAAACAAAATCATTTTCGGAGAGGCCACCGATCGCATGGGTGTAGATCTCGATCCATGCGTTGCGGTATCCCTCCAGATGCATATCCGGATGGTGCTGCTCCCGTTCGGCAAGCGCACCGATCGTGTTCAACAATTTGATCCCGGCACGGAAGTTCTGCAGCGTCCAATCGCGGCGAATCCGCGTGCCGAGATGCGTCAGACGCCACAGCGGCATCGCTGCTATCTGTGCTTGGGCCTCGGTGGCTGAGTATCCCGGCACACCTCCTTCGCAAGGCACGCACTTTTTCTCGGAAAGTTCGGTCGGAGTTTGAGTAGGGTTCATGCCAGTAGTATCGTCGCTCGCAGCCCGAAAAGCCACAGCGGAACGATGCTGCCCCCTACGAAGGACAGTACAAAAGGTGTATTTTCCTGAAGTTCGTTGCGACCTGGCTGCTCGATGGCTTTTGTTGTGCCGATCTTTTTATCCCTACTTGTGCCGAATATTTTCAACTGTATGCCACGAACTCGTCTGCCACTTCTCGACGCCATAAAAGGCCTCGGCTGCATGGCCATCGTGCTTCATCATTTGGCCGTGTACGGGCCCATGTCGGATGTCGTGCACGCAGAGTTCCCCGGCATCATCGATGGCCTCTCGATGTACGCATGCCTTGCCGTGCAAATATTTTTTGTACTGGCAGGCTTTCTGATGGCGGCACAGATCGCGCCAGATGGTCGAGCGATTGCGATGAGAAAGATGGGGAAGATGGGAAACTGGTTCTCCAACTCTCCGCCTGAATGTTCCGATGCCTTCACGACATCTCTCATCGCAAGCGACAAGCCCTCCTCGGTCACAGCGATTGCAAGCCCGATGGCACTCATCTGGAAACGTTACAGGCGGCTGCTCACACCTTTTTTATTTGCTGTTGTCTGGGCTACCCTGATCACCGCAATCGTGCGACCTTGGTTTGCGCACGACTCCTTATCTGGGCCGCCTCGCCTGCCGCAATTGGCCGCCCATGCTTTGCTGATACACGATCTGGTTGGCGTTGAGTCATTGTCTGCAGGAGCGTGGTATGTGGCAATTGATTTTCAGTTGTTTGTCGCCACGGTGCTGCTCACTGTACTGGCTCAGCGCGCTGCGCCCGAGTGGCAGTGGGTATTTCCATGTTTGATCATCGCACTGGCTGCAGGATCTTTGTGGGTGATCAACCGTCACGATGACTACGAAGACTACGCGCCCTATTTTTTCGGTGCGTATGCGTTAGGAATGCTGGCCTACTGGTCAACACGGCCATTCTTCGAAGTCTCTGCACTGTTCATCATTGCATCGTTGGGAGCAGTTGCGCTATGGCTGGAATATCGCAACCCCATTACGGTCGCACTGGCCAGCGCCTGCATCGTGAGCATTGCCGGCCAGCGTGGTTGGCTCGCCCGCTGGCCCCGCCCAGGCCTCATGACGTGGTTAGGTCAACGCTCGTATTCAATTTTTTTGATTCACTACGGAGTCTGTATCGGCATCAATGCAGTCTGGTCTCATTTTTTTCCGACGGGTCTGCTCATCAACGCTGTGGGAATGCTGGTTGCCGTCGCAGCCTCGATTGGGGCCGGGGAAATACTCTATCGATCCGTCGATAGTCAGCCCGACGTGCTCGGTTTTAACCGGGCAACGGGAATGCTTGTCTGTGCTGCAGTTGTCGCAATGTTGATCGAGACAATGGCTTCGTGAAACATCACGTCACTTTTTTTCTACAGCCTGCTCGCGGCCCCCTTCACGCGTGTGGTATGAATCGGTATAAAAAATAAGATTGTATTTTTCTGCGAGTGAAGTCAACGAACGATCGTCGGTAGTTCCACAAGCAGAATTGGTTATGAAACTATTTTTTTGATCGATGGTCATTCGCTGTTGATGCTTGCCACACGTCGCTTGCCACACGTCGCTTGACCCCGAAGCATGACTGGCTCGCCACTTTTCAAGTGTTGCGCATCAGGACGACGAAAACGGATTCTCTGCATGTCACGAGTCGATCAACTCATCGCCAAACACGCTCCCTGGGCCAGTGTCGATCGTCAGTGGGCCTTGACGCCGTTTGAAACATTCATGTGGTTCGACGATCGGCCACAATACCCGCTTTTGTTTGAGATTCGACTGCAATTTGCCGGTGTGATTGATCCGCTGATAATGCGCGATGCTTGGAAATTCGCGCTGAGTCGTCATCCTCTCTTGCGATCCACAATTCAAATACACTCAGGCCGTCCCTTCTGGCACGCTGTAGCGACCGGTTGGCCGGAATTACAGGGAGTTGCCAACGAAATAGAACATCCATCACCGGTCGGGGTAATCGACCTGCAGACGTCAACAGGCCTGCAGGGCTGGCTCTTCAAAACGTCGATTGGCTGGGATGTGAAGATGGTCTTTTCGCACGCCTGCTGCGATGGGCAGGGGGCTCGGATGTTTCTGCAAGACCTCGTGCTCGCATACTCGGTGCTCTGTGGATCAAGTCTCGACGACAATCCGTTCTTTGCCACCGATGTCGCCCATCTCGACCGGCGTGGCGAGTATCCGCCGACCGTCGGTCTCGACAATTCCAGATGGCGTAAGTTTCGCAAAGCTTTTCAGTTTGTTGTTTTCAGTCCGCAACCCGCGGCAATCCAAAAGTCGCTCAGACCTCGATCGCTCGTCGCCTCAGAGGCCAGCGTCGTCGGCTTTTGCTCGCATACATTTACTGCTGCGGAGGTCGCCAGAATGCAGGGCCCACGGCAGCGTTCTGGTGTTGCTTTAAACGACATCGCCGTTGCGATGCTGTTCTCGATTGTGGGGCAATGGCAACGCGATCATGGCATGCGTCCCAATGCGCGGCTGCGAGTATCCGTTCCGTTTGATCTGCGCAACCGCGAAGACGAGCGAATGCCGGCAACCAATCGCTACACCTATATGTTTTTAAATCGTCGCTTAAAGGAATGCTCACATTGGACGACGCTGTTATCCGGTCTGCAAAGTGAGCTGCAATCCCTGCGACAGTCAAGGATGAACGTGGAATTTCTTGACGGACTTTGCAGGGCGGCACGCTGGTCGAGAGTGTTTCGCTGGGTGCTCAAACGCCGTCGCTGCTTTGCCACAGCATTGCTGACAAATCTCAGCGATCCCTCGAGGCGGCTTCGCAAACGCCTGCGAGTTGACTCCGACGGATACATGTGGCTCGACCATGCGAAGTGCCTCGACATCCAAATCCAAACACCGCCGCTACGACCTGGAACACACTGGGCCTTTGGCATCTTTGAGTATGCGGGACGGATGACGGTCTCATTTCGCTATGACACGACAACCATCACACCGAAGACTGCACAGACCATTTTAAATCGTTATGTCGCCGGGTGGCACGCATGGCTGGCGGATCCGACAAGCGACCCAATGTCTCAGAGCTGATTTTTGTCCTGCGACGTGCCGGCAAGTCCCAGCAGCGTCTCCTCGATCACTCGAACCGTGCCCGAGCCAACGTCGTACATCATCCCGACAATGCCGATCTGCGTGCTGGCTAGCAACTCGCCGATCGCCGGACTCATGGCGATCACTTCTGCGACGGTGCGCACGACGTTGCGGCTTGCCACTTGATCGATGATGGCCAAGCGGTCGGCCTCGGATGAACTTTCTAACGTGCGGCAGTCTGTTGCATGAACCGATCGGGCGATGCTCTGCAGAATCGGCTCGACGTGAGTGCAGCCTGGGGCTGCAACGCGGTCTGGATGGCACGTGGCCTGCGTGCCGGCGGTGACCGCACCGCAGCGGGTGTGTCCGAGGACGATGATGAGCTTTGCACCGGCAACCACGCAGGCGTATTCAATGCTGCCCAACACCTCACAAGTGGCGATGTTGCCGGCGACTCGCACGCTGAAGATGTCGCCGAGCCCGAGGTCGAAGAGCAGTTCAGCCGGAGAACGCGAGTCGATGCAGCTCAGCACGACCGCAATCGGATGCTGCCCGGCAGCCGTGGCGGTGAGCTGTTGGCTCAAGTCTCGCTTCAGCCGTCGACCTTTGCGAAAGCGCTCGTTGCCTTCGAGTAAGATCTCAAGCGCCCGCTGCGGGGTCATGTCGGATTGGATTTCGAGACTCGAATAGTTCAAAAAGTGGGTGTCGTCGCCGATCTGCGGATACTTTTCCCGAAACCCGATTACCCCAAACTCAACGCCTCGCGCCGGAGCGGATGTGTTTTTAAAGTCGGTCAAGAGATCCAGGACGTCAGGATCGATGTAGTCGGTGTTAGTGGCGTCCACAAGCACTTTCCCTCCCGCAGGCACATCAAAGAGCGCCTTTTGGATCGCTGCGCGGTTGAAGAAGCTCACCTGATTGCCGAGTTCCATTCGCAGCACGTTCCCAGAGAGATGCTGCTCGATGACACGCCGGATCGGGTGCTGAAAATTACTGCGGAGCGTGAAGAGCAGGCTGATTCCCAAACCAATCGCAATGCCAACCATCAGGTCGGTGAACAGGATCGCCACCACCGTGCCGGCAAACGGCAAAAATTGATACGGGCCGCTGCGCCACATGCGCTTCACTATTTTTGGGCTCGTGAGCCTGAAGCCTGTGGCGATGAGAATGGCCGCCAGAGAGGCCAGCGGGATCTGGTTGAGGAGCGATGGCCCCAGCGAGACGCACCCCAATAACAACCCGCCGTGAACCATCGTCGCCGCTTTGGTCTGAGCGCCGGCGTTGATGTTGGCGCTGCTTCGCAGGATCACGCTGGACACAGGCAAGCCTCCGATAGCACCGCAGAGCATGTTGCCAAACCCTTGCGCCAAAAGTTCGCGGTCGGGAGGAGTTTTGCGTCGCTGTGGATCCAGTTTGTCGATAGCTTCGATCGTCACGAGCGATTCAAGGCTGGCAATCAGTCCGAGCGTGAGTGCGGCTGAATAGACCGCCGGATTGGCAAAAGCGGCGAGGTCTGGAGATGAAAAAAAAGTACAAAAGTTGGCAAAGCTTTCGGCCACCGGCACCTGCACCAGGTGAGAAGGGCCCACAGCGAGTGCCGGCGCATAATTCCACAGAAGTTGATTCACTCCCACGCCTGAAAGCACCGCTGCCAGTGGCGACAGCATCGGCACTCGGCGGCACCCGGGGAGCTTGGACCACACGGACAGGATTCCGAGCGATAGCCCGCCGATCAATGCGGCTCCGGGGAGAAAGAACTGCAGCGATTTCGGAATCTCAGAGAGCGTTGTTTCGTGATCCGGCTGGCTGAAAGCCATATCGCCTATCGGATCCAAGTCGTAGCCGATGAGATGCGGCACCTGTTTGAGAATAATAATCAGACCGATGGCCGCGAGCAGACCCTTGATCACGCTCGTTGGGAAAAATGACGTGAGGAAGCCCACCCGGCACAACCCCAGACCGATCTGGAATGCGCCCGCTAGAAACAGAGCCGCCAGGAAGGTTTCAAAACTTCCAAGGGAAACAATGTGCAAGGCAACGATCGTTGCCAGTCCGGCTGCCGGCCCCGATACGCTTGTGGCCGAACCGCTCAAAGCCCCCACGACGATGCCGCCGGCGATGCCGGCAATCAGACCCGAAAAGAGCGGCGCCCCAGAGGCCAGCGAAATCCCCAAGCACAGCGGCAATGCCACCAGAGCCACCACGGTGCCGGCAGCAAAATCTTGAGAACCGACATTTTTCCAGCTGTTTTGCATCGGAATGCCCTTTAAAAAGTCCCTTGTATCATATTCCTTACGAAATCGACAGGTTTCTTTTATGGGATTTTCCTGGTTCGCCACAAGTGCAATGGTCGTGGAAAGCGGCCGGTGTTGAGTATTTCGTCAAGAGTTACCTCGCCATTGGTGGCGCGGAGAATTCGCGCGTCAGGGTTGAGCCGGCGGAGAATCGCTTCCAGAATGGTTCGCGTCGAGTGCGTCAATCAGGTCTGTCTTCGTTAACACCAGCAAATCGGCACACTCGATCTGATCGACTAGCAACTGCACAAGGTCGCGGAATCGTTTTCGTCTACTCCAATCCCGCGGTCGCGCAGTTCCTCGCGCGAGCAGTAATCGTTGAGAAAGTTCTTCGCGTCCACCACCGGTCACAAGCGTGTCGAGGCGCGCCAGCGACGAAAGGCTTGCGCCTTGTTCGTCGGTAAACGTAAAGGTTTCGGCGACGCCGGTGCTTTCCACGAGTAAATAGTCAAACCGCTGCTCACGGGCAAGGCAGGCAACTTCCTTGAGCAGATCCTCGCGGAGCGTGCAGCAGATGCAGCCGCTGGGGAAACTCGACGAGTTTTTCATCGGTACGACTCAAGCGGCTTCGCCCTGCCCGTGCCGCCGGTCGACTGGAGCTATTCTCGTGCAGGTGCATGCCGAATGGGTCATCTTTCAAGCGTCGCCCGAGGACCTGCCGGCCATTGACATCCACACGCTTGAACGGTTTCTGGCACCTGTTTGTCTGCGTTGGATACTGCACGTCGATCGACGCAAAGGCACTGAGGGCGCAGTGCCTTACTGTGGAACAGATTATTCAGACGCAACCTTCACCCAGTCGCTCGCGTCGAGTGGCAGCGCTATCTCAATTTCGCCCTCGGCCGTTTGCTCGAAGGGCAGTGGGCCGCGGTGGACAGATTCGACGCGGATCGCTCGACGAGCGACCTGAAAGCGAAGTTTGAGTTGCGGGATCGGACTGAGTGTGTGATTGGCGAGTGCAATCAACACGCCCTGTTCGCACGGGAGATAGACGGCATCGACCAACGCAGCGTCGCACGTCAGCGGCGGAGTAAGTTTTGCTTCTCGCACAGGAATCAAGAGCCGTTCGCGAATGCCAGCGGGATAACGCCACGGGCTGAGCGAACGATTCAACAACTCTTTGTCGGCGATGGCGAGCGAACTGGGAGAGTTGGTAACCGACACGACGGCACTCGTCGCCAACGGTTGATCCGCGTTCTCAGTTGCTGCTCGGGCTTCGCTGGCCAAGGCCGCGGCTAGGCGTTCCGCATCGGCACGCTGATCAAGCGGCACGCGCGCGACAAGGGCCGGCTTGATGTACGAAAGCGCCGGCAGGAAACCGACACTGATGATTCGCCCATGGCCGGCGGGAGCTGCGACGACGGCCGGTTGTCCGTCGGCAAATGTCGCCAGCGTCGTGGCGTTGGCTCGCGCGGCTTGCGGCTGTTGTACCGAGAGCACTTCGAGCCGTTCGTCGTTCCAGATGACAGTGTCGCGAGTTAGAAGGTGATGCAGGAACAAACCCGATGCCTGATACGGCTCGTGCACGACGAGCTCGCCACGCTCGGCGGGCAGCAGCGCGGTTAGCGTGTCGAGTGGGCGATTGAACTCGTCACGCGATGCGGCCCCGGCAGTCAGCCACAACGTGCCACCGGCTTCGACCCATGCCTTCAATTTCACGGCCGCGGCTTGCGTGAGATTCGGACCAGAGAGGTAACAGACGCGGTACTTGGCAAGTTGTCCCTCGGCGACTTCGTGTTCCGGAACGATGTCCACCGGCGTCTGCGCGTGAGTCAGCGCCAGCCACGTGTGCATACGGTCAAAGCCATACGAAAAATTGTTCATCGTCCAGATATCGGACGATGACGAGTACAAGATCGCGACCTCAGCGGGAGTCGGCTTCGCGGTCAGCAACCAGTCTTCGACGGCTCCGATCTCGCGCGTGATCTCGGCGTTGGCGGTCCATTCTTTCGGCTTCGAGTACCACAACGCACTCTTCCATGCTGGCCCACCCTCGTGACTGCCCCAGCTTGGCCCGTAGGCAAAGTTCATCCATTGTCGAACGCCTCGAGCAGTCTCGCTTGTCGCCTTCAGTTTGTTGTCCCACGGCGTACGACTATAAGTGATCAGGTAATGCCCGATCGTCTGCCCACGTTTGCGAGCAGCCGCACGCATCAAATCGACGTTGAAGCCGGCACACTGATATGTCGAAGCGTTGTTCGACCAGTCTTCGCCCCAGATGGCGTTCGAATCGTCGCGATTGAGCAACTCGAAGTAATCGATTCCTTGGCTGTAAAAATTGGCGTGGTAGACAGCCCCGTCACTGAAGTTGACATTCGTCGGAAACGAGCGGCCGTAAGCTTCCTCGATGATCTTTTTTTGAGTCGCCATGAAATCGCCAATCGCCACGGTGCGAAATCGCTGAGTAAAGTAATGCAACGCGGGATGTTGATCTCGCTGCGTTTCAATGACCGGTCGCACGGCTTCCCAATCCGGTTCGAGCAAGTCCTTCAGCGAAATGCTGAGTCCCTTTAACCACGCGCTGAAGCGATCGCGATAGCCATCATCCTGCGCCATGAACGACGCCGATTGACCGGTCGGTTCGTCCATCAACATGCAGTACGCGATGTCGTCGAGCTTGCGCCCAGACTTATGGAACGCCTCGACATCGTGCTTGATTCGCTCGCGCATGCCATCCACATCGGGGCGGCAGTACGAATCCTTCTTCATTATCCACAGACCGTGCAAAGTGTGGCTGTGATCTCCATTGAAACCGAAATTGTCGAGCGTCTTCTCCTCGCGCGCCTTTACGGCAGCATCGACCGGCAGTTCATAGCCACCGATGTTCGCGCTGACGAAAAACGGAATGCGAGTGGGACGTCGGCCAATCGTTGGCCACGCAAACGCATCGGCGAACAGTCCGGTTTCTTCCGCAAAGTCGCGGTCTCGCTGCAGAATGGCAATGTTCTTCGGTGACTCCAAATCTGGCGGCACGATCACGACCAGCCCGTTCGGCAACGCCTCGACGTCAAACGTCTTCATAATTTCGATGTCGTCCGCGTTTCCGTTACGAGCCCTCCCAAACTCCAACGTCGCTCGTAATCGATCTGCTTTTTCTTGGTACGAATGCCGCAGTGAGCAGTTCAACGACGCCCCCGAATCCTGGTAGACGACATGCGAGATGTTGCTCCACGGAGACTGCTCGCCATCTTTGAACATCTCGTCGGCCGGCGGAGCCAGTTCATCGCGCAGACCCGCCTTGCCAATCGCATGATGCCCATACCACGGATCGCGGTAATGGTCCGCGAAAAGATGCAGATAGACGGGCCGCTGATAGCCGTCCCCGACGGTGACTCGCAGAAACGTCTGCGGTCCAAACGAAACATGGTTCGGCTTGAGTTCCTGATCTGTCGTGAGCAACAAACAGTCCACCTGCCTTACATAGCCGACGCAGTTTTTCTGCTCGTGCTTGGTCAGCGTGAGCAGCACCTCGCCCGCCGGCAGTTGGGCCTCGAACGACTGCCATGCGAAGTCCCAATCCGCGACGCCCGGTCGCATTTCGAGATCAAACGTTTTCGACGCCACCTCACGCCCCGCCGCCGAAACGCTAACTCGAAACGGCCCGCGCCAAGCCGAGACCTGCATCCAGCGCACCCAGATATTGAACTTTCCGGCCTGTTGAATCGTGACCGACTTCGTTGCGATCGCATCCCCCGATCCATCCGCGCCCCACATCGTCTTCGCACGCGACGCCCGTCGCACCTCGTTTGCACCAACCGCCTTCCACCCGTCGGCTGATGGCGTGAAAGTCTCGGCCTCGACGAAATGTGTCTCCGCCATCAACAGCCGCGGCAGCAGCAAAACTGCCAAGAGCAGAATCCACGCTCGCTTTAGGATTTTCATTTTATGAATCATAAAAATTGTTTTTCATTAAAGATCGTTCAGCCAACGGCACTTCCGCTATAGCACGGACATAGGGACGAAGCACGAGCAGTCTGCAAACCGTGGCCTAGACTGTTTTTAGAATCTTCGGGCATCGCGTGAAACGGATTGGGTGGAGAAACATCCTGCCCACGAGTGTGCCGCTATGGATGGGACACTCTCCAGCCATTGCGGCGGCGCACTCCTTGCAGGCTCGAAATCATCACTTTGAATCTGTCGTGAATGCCGGTCGAAAATCCAGCGCAGAATCCAGCGCACGGACAGCGTAAAATCGAGCGCAGCAAGCATCCGCAACGAAATGCCAAGAATTGCAAAACGGAATAGAAACCGATGAATTGTCCAGAGTTATCACAGTTTTACCGAACAAAACAGGAACATTGCACAAACGAATAGTGGGCGGCACAGGATTCGAACCTGTGACCTCTACGGTGTGAACGTAGCGCTCTAACCAACTGAGCTAGCCGCCCAAAAGAAGCCACCGATTACTGCGTAAGAGTGCAACACCTTTTTCAGTGACGGGCTCTGCGTAATTCTGAAAAATCTCAGCCCAGATGGAGTCAATTTTAAAGGCTTTCCCGAACATCGTGAAAACGTCGATATTCTATTTTCCAATTCCATTTGCTGCTATGCGTTGGTGCATGACTCAAGTGATAAACGATCTCATGCCACGTGAGACTCTTCAACCGAAGCTGATTCGAGATGCGTTGATAGAGTCGGCGGATCAAATCGCACGCCTGTAGCCTGCGGTTGCTCAATATCACGCAAACGCTTCGACGGGCTCTGCACCTGAGACGAGACATCGAGATCTCGCGATAACGAATTAAACGTTTTTTTCATTTCACCGATCGTCTTTCCAAACGAACGGCCGACCTCGGGCAAATTTTTCCCATAAAGCATCACAGCAATTGCACCGATGACACAAATTTCAAGGGGTCCAAGACCAAACATTTTTTTCCTGTCAATTCATTTTCATAGTTGAGGAGTAATCCACGTTCAAATCCCTGTCACTTTTACCCCACACTTTTAAAAACTTTCACTGGAAGTCTTTCACTTCAAGTCATTGGGGGAATCCGCTACCGATTCATCCTCAATTCCCTGAACTCCCCGTTTGAATTCGACGATCCCTTGGCCGAGTGAACGCATTACTTTTGGAAGCCTGTTTCCAAACAGCAGAAGAATCACACCCGCGACGATCATCAATTCCATCGTGCCTATTCCCATGAAACCCAAGAGTGTGTTCACAAACAGTTCCTCCGAAACCTAAAATCTAGAGCTCCACAACGCGAAACATCCGGTAGCCGTACCGACGAATCTCCTATGCAGTCTATTATGCGTTGCCGCAGGGTCAAATCAATCGACAACGGCGACCTTTTCTTGCTGCCGTTCGTGCATCGGAAGGTATCGGTAGTAGACCTCGAGCATCATCGCAGACATCGATGTTGAATAGACTCGGCCTCCATACCAACCCCAGACAGAATCTGGGTCCCAACTCCCATCGAGCGGTCCTTTTTCCTGACGCTGTGATTGAATCAACACTTTCTGAATGCTCGCGTTCCAACGTTCCCACTGTGGACCGCCAGCATGAAAAGATGCAAGCGTTCCGTAATACCAAGCGTAAACATTCGGTGTCGTTGATTCGGGAAGTGATTGTTGAAGCCACTCAATCGCTTCAACGGCCGCAGGATCATTCGCCTTCATCCCCAGCAGCAATCGACACGTAAGGGCTTCGGCCGTCATCGCAATACTGGCTCGCTCACCTGCTCGATACGACGCAAGACCTCTGTTGGCTCCCGACGAGACGCTCTGAATAAAAAACTTTGCTCGTTCCTTTGCCTGTTCAATTCCTTTGAGTCCTGTGGTGGAAGCACTTGAGAGCACCATGACCTGCCAGCCGTGTTGACTCGTATCTCCTCTGTCACCAGGCGCATACCGCCAACCACCAGTCTGTGGATGTTGCATCGATAGCGTATATTCCACGGCACGCTTGAGCGGAAGTTGCAAAGTTTCATCACCGGTCATCGCAACCGTCTCGGCCAGGGCGATCGTTGCCATACCATGGCAGTAGAGCGATGCAAAAAATTCAGCGTTCCCGGCAAGAGATCCGTTGGTGCCTTGATTGTTAATAAGAAATTGTATTCCTCGATGAACCTGATCGGCATACGGTCCATTGTGATGGGTGTTGCCGGCACCAAGCATTGCAAGCAGCGCTAATCCCGTCACGCCATGATCCGTTTTGGCACTTCCGCTTTGACGATGATGGGTTCCAGTATTTTGTCCCGTGCCTGCACCGTGTCTCGCCGCGCTCCAACGACCATCCGGCGACTGCGCCGCCGACAACCAGGCAAGTGCTGAGTGAACAGCTCGCTCACTTTCAACCGAACCGCCTCGTGATGCTGCAGCCGATGCCTTTCTTGCGTCAGATCGATCTGCATACGCATCTATCGCAACATCAAGAAGAGCGGGTTCTTCCTTTTCCGACAAAGGCTTTTCGTCAGGAATGGGCTCAGATTGCTCCGCGATCTCTTCGCGTGGCGCCTCGAGCAGCGGCACAAAATCGGGTGGCGCATCGACCGTGTTGTCGGGTTGTGAATTCAACAAATCTGTCGGAGAATGATCGACTCCATTTCCATTTTCCGGACTTCCTTCTGCGTCTGGAGATGGATCGAGAGATTCGTTCGCACTCGGGGCAGGATCGTCCGACGGCTCTTCCGCCATCACTACCACCATCGACATCTCTTCAACGTCCGCTTGTCCCCACGATGCCGGAGTAGCGCCACCAATCATCGCTGCAACAATCGCCAACACTCCGTGCACAAGAAGAGAGACGATCGCGCATTTTCTCAGTGTGTGCGATTGAAGCCAAGTCGTGCGGGCAAGAACTGTCAAAACAGCTCCCATCACAATCAGACAGACGCCACAAAAGATCCATCCATTACTGGAGTGCGCGAGGAGAATGAAATGTGTTGGCGTGTGCGTCCATGCCACCTGTTCACGCTAGCGCCGAGCAGCGCCCCCGGTCTGTACGGAGATCGCCACATGTATTACCTGCGATTGTCGACAGGCCTCGTACACTTCGGCCATTCGGCCATGTGCCACAGCCTTATCACCTCGAATGAGTACGCTGATATTGGGTGACTGCTTTTTCTGCTCCTTGAGCCGAGAGAGAAGGCCGTCAAGATCAACTTCTTCTCCGTCGAGTTTGATTCCACCGGAGGGATTTACTTCAACTATCTGACTGCCTGAACCTCCCACAACCTGTCCGCTCGATACCTGCGGTAAATCAAGATCAAACTTATGTTCATCGCCTGAGAATTTCGTGGCGCACATGAAGAAGATCGTAAGAACAAGAATGACATCGATCATCGGTGCGAGGTTAATGACTGGATCTTCGTCCTCTGAAAGCCTCACTCGTGGCATTGGTCACTTCCTTCCCTAAAGTCGCACCGCAACCCGGGGACTACACAAGAGGCATATGGAGATTGAGGCGACGTGTTCATTCACGCAGCTTGCTTGTTTCCTGATTCGTCACGTTTTCCATGACTGCGAGAACGTCGTCTGGTGTTTGAAGATGCCTCGGCAGAAATTTCGTCGATTACTTGCTGGGAAGTTTCATCGAGTCGCATCGCGATTCGATCCACGCGACTTGTAAAAACCCAGTGCAAGATCATTGCCGGTATCGCAACCAGCAATCCCATCGCAGTAGTAATTAAGGCTTCTCCAAATCCACGCGCAAGGAGATCGGGTCTTCCCATGGCTCCGGCGCTGGCCACATCGTTGAACGAGCGAATCAAACCGAACACCGTGCCGAGCAATCCCAGCAGTGGACCGACTGTGGCAATTCCATTAAACACTCGACGGTAACGACGAAGTCGGCCAACGACACGTTCGCTCGAATCGATGACCGCCTGCTCGATTTCAACTGCGGGTCGCCCCCAACGCTTTACGGCGGCGGCAAACACATCCGATGCCGGACTCCCATTGGCTTCACATGCATCGAGTGCTTCATCGCGAGATAGTTGGCCTTCTTGCAATTGTTCAAGAAATCGATCGACAAAAAGATGTGGTACCACATGTCCCCATCGAAGATTCACGAGTCGTTCAAGTGCAAATGCTGCCAGTACAAATGAGCATCCCAGCAGCGGCACCATTAACAGGCCACCGCTTTGAATTGTGGCAAAGAGACTTCCGGTAGGAATCGCTTCTTTATCGGTCCGCGCACGGTTTTTGGAAGCAGACTGCGAAGATTCACTTTCATCGACGACACCAACGGCGTCGGGTCGACGACCGTCGTAGACGCCTGTTCCAGACCAAGCCCCGGGTGACTGGGCCGTCAGAATTCCTGCACTGAACAGACCCACCACAAGCGTTATGAAGGCAACGCACGCCTGTCGAGAAAGATTTTTTTTGTGCAGCAATCTGCCTGAATCAACGATCATGCCACACACCACTTCCCTGATGTCATCAACACCCCAATCCTTCGGAGTGACTCTTTGACTAAGACATCGGCTTCGCGGGGGCCTGCAGGGGAGAATCATTCACGCCGCTGGGATTGGCCGGCACAGCCCGCATCTTTGGTAGATCTTCGCTGGAGGATCCGATGTCAATTTTGATTAGTGTGATTTGATTTCTTGACTACACAATCTTTTTCATCACACGGGCGTTCTCAAAATCAATTAGTAGGGCGTATCAGATCCTGCGTCGACGTCACCGACCATGTGAAGATGATTATGGTCGATGTAGACAACTTCTCGACAATCTTCGTCGACGAGCGTATGCGGGACCGGCCAGCCAATACGGGTGACTTCCATGAAGTAGACCGTGCACTTGTACTGAGCATGATGTTGCTGCGCGGGGCCAACGATTGGATAAAAGCGGGGGGGATCAATGTAATCTGCAATTTTGCACTTCACGATGCGCACGTCATTTCTCTGTTTTTCGTAGAGAAAAGGCCAAGGTCCTTGCACCGGACGGGCCTTTTCAATTGCTCGCATGACCTCATCATCACTCGGTTCGTCGAGCGCCTCTGTAGGGCCTCCGGCCGGAATCGGACCAAGCACTGGAGCCCGACCATAACGTTCTTTCTTCCAAAACTGATCTTCTTTATTTTTCTGAATTCCCACTGGTACCGGAATTGGAATCGCCATGGGCCCGATATTTGGTCCGGACTGCATCATCCAAAAACACCCCGTCTGCGAGAGTGCCACAGATGCGACCACGAGGGCGATGACCATTCGGCTTGCACGATCGATCATGAGAACAACTCCTTGAGTTGCCGGGATGTATTTTTTGAATCCGGCTTCCCTTCTATCGACCGGAAGTGGTTCCGAACTTTTGGATATTTCCGGTTGCGCAAAGCTTGCGGACTTTTCCATCTTCCTTATTGTTCCGATATTCACATTTTCTCTGCATTGCGAACCACAATGTACGTGAAAACATTTTTGGACTGATTGGCAGTTGACGATTCAAATTGTTCGTTCCAAAAGAATCTGGCTGCGAGAGATCGTTTCTCCCGCAGCCAGATTTTAAATTCGATTGTTATGAAATTCAGAACGATTAGTGGTGTTTATTCGTTTGTCGGTCATCGAAGTCAAGAAACCACCATCCATCATCCCACTCCAGTGAAACCTTCCGCCATCCCAGAGGAACTTGGGGATAGGGATAGAAGGGTCCAATATAGGGCCAGGCCGTCGGTGAATACTGGGTTGGATATTGGAGCGCTGCGTAGTTGGGATAAGAGGCGTAACTTGGCCATGCGTATTTTGGCATGTTCGGACCATCGCCACGCATCGGAATCGGAGGCATTCCAACACCAGCACTCCCCATGGGCATCGGCCGACCCATTCCCGGACCACCCATTCCCGGACCACCCATTCCCGGACCTCCGGGGCCTGGTCCACCGGCACCGGGGCTTGGGCCCGGGCCATAAGCCTTATCACCAATGATTCGCTCGCTACCGGGCACTTCTGAACTTTGTCCCGGAGACGGTAATCGCATGGTTCCACCAGTCTGTCGGGCACTGATCGGTCTGGCTGGAGTGGAAGCCAGCGGCCGAGGCGACTTGCCTGTGGAAGATGTTTTTCGAGGTGCACCGTTCGCAGACTGTGATTTCCCCGTTGCCGCCGTTAATTGAACTGGTGACGACAGTGATTCCGCCGCCTGTCCTAGATGCGCAACTCGTGAAAGTTCCGATTCGCTGCGTACCGTACGCGAAGGAGTTGGCAACATTTTTCCAACGACTGACTGTACAGACGTTGGCATACCGAGAGTCAGTTCTGCGGTGGAAGTCTCTTGATTTGGCGTAAGGACCGCATGTGGATTGGCAATGGAAAGGCGGTTGACAACTCGCTGTACCCCTTCCACGCCATGCGCAAGATCGATCGCCATGACGAGTTGTGATTGATCGGAAACGGTTCCCTCAAGCCAAACAGTTCCGGCTTCTTCTTTTACATTCACTCGGTAGCCAACGAGTGTCCCAGATTCTCGCAGCTTTGCAGCCACGCTTGATGCCACTTCATCAGCGGCCAGCAATCCGGCACACGCAATGAGAGGGACAAACGACAACAAAATCTTTCTACTCGACATGCTCAACATGGACATGGATGCCTCCTTGACTTTCGCAAAACATTTTTAAGGCCCGTGCGATCTTCGGCCCTATTGGTGGTGAGTACGTTGATTGCAAACACGCTCCAAGATGGGGTATCAGAAGAGAAGCGGGGAAATGCGAATTGTGATGATCGCACTGCGTATCGCTCCCTTCGCTGACACAAACACCTAGAAGGAGTTTTCGGCTGTCAGCCGCACCGAAGGGGAGTTTTTTTCCGACTTTAACGAAGATGAACGTCAAACGCGAAGGCTGAGCAAGAAGGGAAAGAGGGGCAAGCGATGACTGCCCGTAGAAAAATACATCGTGGTGTATTCGATGGAGCGTAGCTGACGCTCACGTTTTCAATTCTCACGACTCAAAGCCGTTTGGAATTTGGGTTTGAGCGAAAATTATCACTCAGCATGTTCAGAGCCAGACTGAAAATCTGCCACTGCAATGAGCGTCATAAGCGCAAGAGTTGATGCGGAAAGCGCGCTTGTGCCAGGACCCATTTCAAGAGATGCCCCGCAAACCGCTCCAATAACAGCCAACGCGAAAAGAAAAAAGATCTGCGCAGTTCGTTCATGTGAAGTGCCTTGAGCGATTCGAGTAAACCACGCAGAGAACAGACCGGCCACCTGCAAGCATCCCAGTGCGCAGAGTGCCGGGCTCATTGAATGTACGGCAAGCGCGCCAAAGAGAACCGTCGAACCGCTGACCATCATTCATACTCCCACGAGATTCAAACCCACCCGTGGCGAAACCATAGCACCTCTTGGTCGAGCATGCAGTACCAAAAATCCACTGTATTTCTGTCCATACGGCCGTAACACTCTTTTCTTCAAAGGCCTTCCAGTTGCTTGACTCCACGGAGAATCGAATAGCGATTAGAAACGCAGGACGGCACTCAATCGCCCCCGAGAATCGCTTCTATTTTTTTTTCCAGTTCAGTGATTCCAACATTTCGATCCACCACTTTTCCCTGTGAATCAAGGAGCAGCATGGTTGGTAGAGTCAACACTCCAAGCATCTCAGCCAGACGTCCATCGAGACCGCCAGGCTCGTGCAACTGTATCCAAGGAATTGGTTTGGATTTAAGGTATTTCTCAAGAACTCCCTTGTCTGAATCGAGTGCGATTCCGACGACTGCGAGTTTCTTGTTTCCATAGCGAAGAGACAGTTCTTTGATCTGAGAAATATCCACCTTGCACGGCTCACACCAAGTAGCCCAATAATGAATCAACACCGGAGTGCCTCGGAGACTTGCTAAATCAATAGACTTTCCATCGAGAGAAGTTCCTGACAATTCAAGGATCGTTCCCACACTCTGCAGTCGCTTTGATGCACCGGTTGCCTTGCGTGCCGATGACGACAGCGAAAAATCGGCAACAATTTTATCGTAGAGTTCAATTGCTTTTTGTTCGTTTCCTGAAAACTCTTCCGAAATCGCGATCTGCAGCATCGCCTCGGGTGTATCGGGAGCAGAAGGATGCTCCTCAATAAATTTCCGCAACTCCTCAAGCCAAGCACGTTGTGCTTTATCAATATCAGCATCTGCTCCCTGCATGTTGACTGCATAGCGGGCCGATGCCAGACGAAATTTTGCAAATGATTGCAGTGATTCTTCATCTTTGAGACTTGCCACAAGTTTTTCAAGTAACTCAATTCCCGAGGGAAGTACATTTTCCTGAACCGCCGAGGCGAGCGTCTCAGACATCTGTTTGACCCAGAACTCTCTCTCTTCGGGTTCCGCCGCAAGAACAATTTTTCCCAAGATCACCGATTGCTTTTCGGCCAAAGCAGGCCTCGCTTCCGGTCCCGCCGCACCAAACTTGCTTTCAATATCTCGAAGCTCCACCAGCAGCGGTTTCAGTTTTTCGCTTGAGCCGGGATCGGATTCAGGCGTACCTCTACCGATCATGCCAAACGAGAGAACGCCCACCAGATCAACGATTTCCGCTCCGGGCAACTGTGGAGCATCAATCGGTCTCCAGACATCACCAAAACGTACAAGTGATCCAATAAAAATCTGCCCACCTTGCCCACCATCTTCAACAAGTGCCATGACGTTGTCATACGCCACAACATCCTTTGTCGAACCGTCAGTCCCCAGAGGAATCATTCCCGGAATCGGCGCAAGCATGTTGTTCCACTGCGTCTGCTGGCTCAGCTTTTTTTGCGAACCGAGCGTCTTTACAAATGCTTTTTTTGCACTGTCAACGCGTCGCTCAACGTCAGCGAGACGATCTCCAGAAAGACCCAGCGAATCGATTTCCGCTTTTGTTGGTAGCAATCTTCCAAACGCCGCTTCGTCTCGATATTTGATTGCTTCCACAATCTCACTCGTTGCCTCTTCGGCAGACATCGACTTCCATCGATCGATGTTGCCGTCTTCATTTTCATCGACCCCAAAGCGACTGCCTGCGGTGTTGAGCCAGCGGTGTTCGTCAGCTTTCGCATTGAAATTTGAATCAACGTCGCGGTAGACCTCGACGCCATTCTTAAAATAGCTCCAACGATCAACGACTCGGTCCCCATTCGTATCGGCAAACGATCGAAGCACATCGCCTCGTGGTCCACGCACCACCCAAGCCGTAATCGATCCCTGTTTTTCCATTTTAATAGTTGATTCTTTTGCTTCGGATGCGGCGGGCCGGTCGTAATCGACGTTTTTCTGAAAGGGCGCAAGGCCCATTGCATATTCGACCGTCGGCTGAGCAGCGTTTGACACTGCACAGAAAAACATCGACGCCAGAGACACAGTCCAGCTGGTCCACTGGCGATCTCGAAATACAACCCCAGCGAAGACGCACTGAAGCAGCCCTAGAAAACGCTGCGGTCTGTTACAAAACCATTGTTTGGAATTGATCGACCCTCCTCGCACGTCGACCATTTTCACTCCGGCAGAAGAAGCGTTCTTCCGTAAATGATTTTTGATATTCATAGTCCAATTCTCACTGCTGAAAGGGTCGATGGGCAGATTGTGAGTCTTTCTGATGTTGCCAATTCATCAAAAATGTACCGCGTGCAAGCTTTTCAGTCTGCATGAGATTTTCATTGAACACCGCAGCGTTTTGTTGCATCCCATGAGATCAAGACGACCCTTTGACTTCGGGGCCGACAAATCTATGATCTTCAACTGGTTTCTTGGTTTTTTACTCATCGCTGCACCGGCCGCGTGCGTACAAGCCTCGAGCGCGCGTAGCTCAGTTGGTTAGAGCGCCACCCTGATAAGGTGGAGGTCCCAAGTTCGAGTCTTGGCGCGCGCACTGTTTTGTGGATTGATTTTTCGGCGATGGATTGTTCAATTTTGTTTTCCCCGTACATGAAGGTGCTTCTGCTTTTGCCGCTTCGTATGGATGCGGTCGACAGCAAAGACCAATCACACACCTCACAACAAAAAGACTGCCGCAAAAAAATAGCCCACAAAGAATCTCGAAAACATTCGGGGACGTAGCTCAATTGGGAGAGCACCGCCTTTGCAAGGCGGGGGTTAGGGGTTCGAGCCCCCTCGTCTCCATTGTATGACTGCCTGAAAAAATCAATGAACGTTGCCAAGGGGCGCACGTCGTTCAACGATCCGATGCCAATGCACAGTGGTCGTCTTTTGAGTCGTTTGTTTTATAATTCTGCATGAATTGAAAAAGTCTCGTCACGAGAGAACCGCACCGTCTTGACTCTCGATCGCTGTCATTCTCTGGCGAGGCCTTAGATCGATCGACAGTTGATACGACTCGCTCAGCCACACGAATGTGCACCAGAAAGACACGCGGGCTTTTTCGATCCAATCCGGTGGGATCGTTCTCAATCGCAGAATCCACGATGCACTTGGCCGCAATTCTATCGGTTCATCGATTCTCGGATTTCTGATCCGGTTACGTTGAATACAATCTTTTCACATACGCTTAGCTTCTGATGTTTTGATTCCATTGATTCTGTTTTCCTTACAACTCTCTGTTGCACACAGAACTTTTACATTTTCTGAAAAACTCATGCGTACATCACCGAGGAAACAATGGAAGAACGTTTTCATTTTCATACGGATGACCTGCATCGAAAAAAAACCCATCGGGATTCCATTCTTTTTTTAGGTGGTCGCGATTCGGCAAGGCCACCTCGCACAAACTCACGACTTTCAATACGTCACAAACGCCAAGCAAGTGGAGATTTTCTCACCGGCCTGCCGCTTCGCGCGGCGTTTGAGGCATCGCTTGCCAGACATTTAAAGCACGGCGGGACGGGAAGGGTCGCACTGGTGATGGTGGACGTTATGGGGCTTAAAGAGATCAACGATCAATATGGATTTCTAGCCGGAGACGACATGATCCTCGCTGCTGCAGCCTGCCTCCAGAAGCATGGAAGGGGAGGGCGAATCATTGCCCGAATTGGGGGCGATGAATTTGGAGTCTTATTTGTGGGCGTGCATGCGAGTGAATCTGCTGCACATGCTGCCGATTCACTCGGTCGTTCTCGCCGGCTTCTCGGCCGTGGGAAACCTCATTCTCACCGGCTCACGATGCATGTTGGAATGGCGGTATCTCGTTCGAATGACTCTCCTCGCCATCTTTTTGAACGCGCGGATGAGAGCCTTCGCGCTCGGCGATAGTTTCGATTTGTGTTCATTCGTATCGATTCAAAGCGGTGAGGACATATCTCTCTGGACGCTTGAGGGGTTCGGACCAATACTATTGTCTCGGTCGGTGTTCGCCGTCCGCAGGGACGCTTTTGAGAGCGAGGCTGTGGTCACCTCCCGCCTCGCCAACACCATCTTCTCCTACTTTCCTTCCCGTCTTCCCTCGCCCTCGATAGTGATACCCATGTCCACACTTCAAAACAGCGCTGATTCCGTCGTATCCAGACGCACCAACATCCGAAACGTCGCAATTATTGCGCATGTCGATCATGGCAAGACCACACTGGTTGATTGTTTGCTACGCCAATGCGGACAGTTTCGAGCAAGCCAAGTTTCAGGCGAATGCATTCTCGACTCGAACGACCTTGAACGCGAGCGAGGAATCACGATTCTTGCCAAAAACATCGCCATCGAATGGAAGGGGGTGAAGATCAATCTGATCGACACTCCAGGGCACGCCGACTTCGGCGGAGAGGTTGAACGAGTGCTGCGGATGGCTGACGGCGCGCTTGTGCTCGTTGATGCTGCGGAAGGACCAATGCCGCAAACCCGATTTGTTCTTTCCAAGGCACTTGAAGCAAACTTACGACCGGTGGTGGTGATCAACAAAATCGACCGACCCGATGCACGACCGCATGAAGTGCTCGATGAAGTACTCGGTTTGTTTCTCGAACTTGGCGCAGATGACGAATTAGCCGATTTTCCATTTGTCTATTCATCAGCTCGCGAAGGTTTTTCTTCAAGCGTCGTATCAGATCGTTCTGGCACCATGGCGCCGCTGCTTGACTTAGTGCTTGAAAAAATTCCCGGTCCACTTGTCGCTCCAGATGCTCCCCTACAGATGCTCGTGACTACGCTCGATTGGTCGGACTACGTAGGTCGTATCGCAATTGGCAGAGTGGAGTCGGGAACGCTTTCAAAGAATATTGCGATCGTTCGATCCACTGCCGATGGAAGTATCGTTCCGGCAAAAGTGACGGCCCTACAAACTTTCGACAAACTCGGCCGCGTGGATGCGATGGAGGTCACTGCTGGTGACATTGCCGCAGTCAGCGGTTTGGAAAATGTTGAAATTGGAGATACGTTGTGCGATGCGATGGATCCTCGCCCACTTGCGAGAATCACCATCGATGAACCGACCTTGAGCATGGTCTTTGGTGTGAATTCTTCTCCGCTTGCCGGACGTTCTGGGAAATATCTGACGACTCGCCATTTGCGTGATCGACTGATGCGAGAACTTGAGCGCAATGTGGCGTTACGGGTCGAGCCAGTTCCGGGAACAGAGCAGTTTTCTGTGAGCGGCCGAGGATTGCTTCATTTGTCTGTGTTAATTGAAACGATGCGTCGTGAGGGATTTGAGCTTTCTGTTGGCAAGCCCCGCGTGATCATTCGCAAGGAAGGAGATGTCGAACTGGAACCATTCGAAACCCTTGTCGTAGAAGTACCTCATGACCGACTCGGTCCGGTTATGGAATTGACAGGCTCTCGCAGGGCACAGATGGTTCACATGGGGTCTCGAGGAGACTTTGCAAACGTAGTTTTCTCTATTCCTGCCCGGGGTCTTATCGGCCTTCGCACGAGAGTCCTTAACGCTACGCAAGGTACTGCCATCATGCATCATCGATTCGAATCCTGGAGGCCGCAGGAAGGTGATATCAGTGGCCGCGCAAATGGAGCACTCGTCTCAATGGTTGCTGGCAAGGCCGTGGCATTTGGTCTGGATAGTCTTCAAGAACGAGCAGAATTGTTTGTCTCTCCGGGTGACGAGGTCTACGAAGGAATGGTTGTCGGTGAAAATAGTCGTTCCGAAGACATGGCCGTTAATCCAACGAAGGAGAAAAAACTTACCAATATGCGCGCTTCCGGAAGCGACCGAAACATTCTCCTCAAGCCTCCGCGACGAATGTCGCTCGAGGAGTCGCTTGAGTACATTGAAGAGGACGAGCTCGTCGAAGTGACGCCGGCTGCTGTGCGTCTCCGAAAAATCCTACTCTCAGAACACGAACGTAGGCGAAACGCTCGGCAAAAGACCTGACCGTAGAGATCCCAGAAGATTTCGAAGTAACTTTCACATTCGCTGCGTTCACGATCGCCGAGGCTCTAAAACCAATACGGCACTCCGCAGCGAACCATTTCAATTCCCGCGATCCCAAGAGATTCAAGCTCCTTGGCCACTTGATCGGAGTCTGACGGCTTTCGATGGACGACCATCCATCGCACGGGAGTTGTGATTTTTCTAGTCTCGATAGCAAATGTGCTCGGGCACAGATGGCCGCACACGAGAGCCAAGTCGATCAATTTCTCTGGGAAACTTGCTTCGAGAAACACTGCCTTGAGATTATTCGTCTTTGCGGCATGAGACCAGATTGCCTCAGTCGGTCCGGTATCGGATGGAAATACAACGGCCGAAGCCGCATCCTCCACGATGAATCCAATTGAAGGCACACCGTGCGACACCGGCACCGGTGTGATCGTTACATTACAGCGACGAATCGGCTTGAATAGCTCGAGAGGCGTGACTCGAACCATCGGCTCATGAGTCAGCGTGGGATTGAAAAAATCAGGCCACACCCGGCCGTTAAAAATATCGTTGCGAAGAAATTGAAGTACGTCGGGCATGGCCAGCACCTCAACGCAGTCCACACCGGGTTCAAAGCTGTTGGAAAGAACCAGAGGCAGAGTTGCAATGTGATCGATGTGCTCATGCGTAATAAATATATGTTTGACCCGCTTTTGTCGCTCCAGATCAGCAAGCAGGCCCAGCGATCCGCAGTCGATCGCAATCTCATCGTTTATAAGATATGTCGTCAAATACTGAACGTCGCTGACTGGGACGCTCGATGGAAGAAGTTCTATTTTCATAATTCTTAGAAATGATTCTAGACGGGGGAGGTTCTAAATTGCAAAAAACTTTTTGATTCGTTCAAAAAGATCGATCGAACTCGGAGCTTGTTTTTCAATTTGTGAAATGATCTCAAAACGAGCCACCTGTCTGCCGACGAGATACTCACTTGCTCGCTTAACCAAAAGTGGCTCGACAGTAAGAAGCTTTGACATTGCAGGCTTATCGATTCGCAGAATGCGAGTTTCAACCATAGCCGTGACGGTGGCGCTTCTCTGCGCTCCGGTCATCAGTGACATCTCTCCAAAAACATCTTTGGAAGAGAGTATTGCCAACCGGGTCGGCGCGGATCCCGAATCGCTCACCGTAACGTCAACGTTGCCCGATTCAATGATGAACATGCTCGATCCGAGATCGCCTTGACGAATGATCTCTTCTCCGCTGGCAAATGTCTCTTGCACCGCGTCAGACGCCAGTTGCAGCATCTGGTCTTCGGAAAGCATTCCTAGCAGATCGACTTCCGAAAGAATTTCTTTTCGCTGCTTGAGTATCTCGTCGAACGAAGATGCAGCCTCCGTCGGGAGATGTGTGAGTCGGATGGCTTGTGTCGCCACTGGGATTTTGATTCCGTGCCGGGCCAAGGCATACCAAATGCGATCGCGTGCCATTCCGTCAACACGGTCTCGCTTATCAAATTCAGTGGTAAACAATCGCACCCAGTATTCGATGCCGCGTTCTTTAAAATCGTTCGTGACCACTGAGGCCGCCGGGTGCTCCAGCACGCCGAAGCTACCGCGAATCGCTTCCAGCATGATCTGCTGAACTCGCTGCGGCGATTCTTCATAGGGTGCTACAACAAACAGAGAACGTCGCGACCAGCGTTGTGGCTTCGTAAAGTTTCGAATCGACGCCTGTGCCAACTGCCCATTCGGAATGATCACTTCGGCTTCGTCGAGGGTGATCACTTTCGTTGCTCGCCAGTTGATCTCTGTAACTTTTCCAATGTGCGCCTGATTGGTGTCGTACTGAATCCAATCTCCCAGCTCAAATGGCTGCTCAGCATGAATCGCAAGACCAGCAAATACGTTGCCCAGTGTATCTTTGAGTGCAAAGCCCATTACCGCAGTAAGTACCGCCGATCCGGTAAATAGTTCTGCTGGATCAGCACCGCTTTCCAAAAGCACAACAAAGAGTGCGAGAATCGTTCCAGACCACCTCAGTACATCAAAAAAGATCTTGGGCATCGGTCGGCTGACCTGCTCCCATATCGAAATACAGAAAATGATCAGGAGCGACTGAACGATTGAGGTAATCAGAAAAAAGTGAATACCCAGACCCAGAAAACGATTCAAATCGATCGATTCTGGAAAAAGACCCGCAGCTGCTATTGGCAGTGGCGCAAGCAACAAAAAAATTATTGGAACCTGTACCAAACGACGGCGTTTACCAAGTGGCAAGACAAACGCCACAGCGATTGCAGCCAACGCTACGAGCAATTCGCGAGGCAAGTCTGTGCCGAATATTCCAATCACCGACTGAAGCCAATTCCACATCAAATCACCTGTTGCAAAAAACATTCGGGAGTTCACAATTCTCACTTTTTCATCCACGATCGCAGGAGCAGTCTCAAACGCTCGGAATTTCCGTCATCTTTGGCCATGTTTGAAACGCTTCACGCGTCGCTCTTCCCGCGACTCTCGGGGGAAATTTGCACTGTCGGGTCGGTGAGCGTACTCCGTATAGACTCCTCGCTGCAAAAAAAGGTAAGGTTTCTCGGTGTGAGAGTTCCGTGAGGTTGCCAATTTTACAGAATTTCTTACGATCCTGAGGTCTTCCTCTTATTTTTATTTCATATCTTGTCTCATTTTTTGAAACAAGTTGACGAAAATATTTTGACGAACATAGCGCGTCTTTAACGAACGTCCCTGAACTTTTCCTGTGGAACACGATGGTCAAACTTACAATTCGAGAACGAGAAAGCATTCAGGAAGCGGTTCGACGCTTTCGAAAACTCGTCGAGCGCAGCGGTGTAAAAAAAGAGATGCGCCGTCGAGAGTTTTTTGAAAAACCCAGCGAAATTAACCGGCGTGCTCGCATGCGTGCCGAACGTCGTACACGACGCACAAAACTTCTGGGCGTTACTGCCTGAGTTTGAGAATCTTTGGTTATTCGCTCTTCGCTCTTACAGCCAGTCGAGCGCAACATCAAGCCATGGACTGCTATGGGTAGGCCATCCTGTGCTGATCCGATCGATTCCGGTCGCCGCAAGGCTGGCAACATTTTCAAGCGTCACTCCTCCTGATGCTTCTAAAACCACGCTGGGATCTATTCGATTTCGGATTCCAACAGCCTGTTCGAGTTCTCGAACGCCCATATTGTCGAGCAGTACGATGTCAGGTCGGGCGTCGAGCACTGCCGAAAGGGAATCAATTCGATCAATTTCAATTTCAATCACCATTGCTTCTGCTCGGTCGACTGGAAAACATCGATTGACCATCGACTTCGCGCGGCACACGGCCTCAGCCGGGCCGATGCCGTATTGCTGAAGTGCAAGCAGATGATTGTCCTTGATCAAAATCGCGTCGTAGAGTCCCATTCGATGATTCCATCCACCACCACTTCGCACGGCGTACTTGTCGAGAAGTCTCCATCCTGGAATGGTCTTTCGCGTATCGAAAATCTGGCATGCTGAGTCTTGAAGACAATCGACGAGTAAACGGGTGGCGGTTGCCACGCCGCAGAGTCGCCCAAGAATATTGAGAATCGTTCGCTCGGCAGTGAGGATAGAACGCGTCGGACCGCTCATCTTTGCGATGACACTCCCTGCCGCTGCACGGTCGCCGTCGCGCGAACACGACTCCCAAGTAATAAAAGTATCAACAACTTCGGCCACAATCTTTCCGGCATCCAAGCCCGAAACAATGCCTTCCGACCGCACCACAACAGCGGCTACTGATCGCGAGTCAGCGGGCACTAAGCCAACGCTTGTCCAGTCACACTCAAACCCAAGATCTTCGGCAAGCCAATCGGTTGCCCGTTGGCGAACGAAAGCCTCAAGTGTCTGATCCCACTGAGACTGCTGAAACAATCCTTGATTCATAACGTGCTCACTCTCTATTTCGCATTTCGGTGGACATAGAGACGTTTTTGACCGAGTGCCCCCTCAAGCACAATGACGGTCAAGGGGTGGTTCTCGCCTCGGGGACCTGAAGACTCTACTCTACAGAGAAGAGTTTCAGGAGTGGAAACTTATCCGAGATTCGCTTGCGTCAATCTGCCATCATATTTGTGCACGCGGATTTTTGAGTGTTTTCACTTTTACCAAGTGCCCACTCGGATGAAAAAGTTGTATGACTGATCCACTTCAAAGCGAATCTGCTTCATCCTCGAAGGATCAAATTTTGAAGACCAGTACTCACTCTCACACTTCTGGCAGCCAATTCGTCCCGATACTCTCTTGTGGTGGACAACGCGTGCTTGCTGCTGGAGTCATGAGCTGCCTGGTTTTCATACTGATCTGGTACGTCTGGCACGGTGGTCCTTCAAGCATGGTGGATTACGACGACGCCTTGTTTCAGCCGGCCGCGTATACCGTGAATGTCAACGTGGCCGAATGGCCAGAACTGGCGCAGCTTCCGGGCGTCGGTCCATCACTAGCACGACGGATCGTTGAGTTTCGCGTGGAGCATGGAGCTTTTGATTCTCCTCAACAATTGCTCGATGTGCCTGGGGTCGGCGACATCACGCTACGCGGTATGCTCCCGTACATTCAAAATTTTTCCAGCGATGAAACCATGACCACTCAGGCAGAGGCAATCGCTCCATGACTGCTGATTCGAAATTTCATCTGGTGAGTCCTTTTGCGCCGGCAGGGGATCAACCAGCCGCAATCGATGCGTTGGTCAACGGTATTGAATCGGGCCGACGCAGCCAGGTGTTGATGGGTGTAACCGGTTCTGGAAAGACGTTTACGATGGCCAACGTGATCGCACGAATCGGTCGGCCAACTCTCGTGCTTTCGCACAACAAGACCCTTGCAGCACAACTTTACAGTGAATTTCGAGATTTCTTTCCGCACAACGCCGTGCAGTATTTTGTCAGTTACTACGACTACTATCAGCCCGAGGCTTACATTCCACAGCGCGACATCTACATCGAGAAAGATGCCGCCATCAACAAAGACATTGACCGTCTGCGATTGGCAGCCACAAGCGCTCTGGTAAGTCGCCGTGATGTGATCGTAGTTGCAAGTGTGTCGTGCATCTACGGCCTCGGTTCTCCCGATGACTACCGTGCGATGGTCATCCGTCTCGCCAGCGGAATCCAAATAAAGCGGGATAGTATTCTTGAAAAGCTCATCTCGATTCACTACGAGCGAAGCGATGTCTCGCTCGAACGTGGACGCTTTCGAGTGCGTGGCGATACCATCGACATTTGGCCTCCTTACGATGAATATGCCTGCCAAGTTGAACTCTGGGGAGATACCATCGATTCCATTGCCGTCACGCACCCAGTCAGTGGCGAGGTGTTGATGAAAAAAAATGAAATCTACATTTATCCTTCACGGCACTTCGTGATGCCCGAGGAACGAGTGAAGGCAGCGGTGGCTTCAATCCGTCAGGAACTTGAGGCAAGGCTTGAGGAACTCAAATCGCAGGGGAAACTTCTCGAAGCGCAGCGGCTTTCCGCTCGCACTCGATTTGATTTGGAAATGATGTTGGAGGCTGGTTTTTGTCCCGGCATTGAGAATTACAGCCGTCCCTTAAGCGGCCGGCCTGCCGGGAGCATTCCCGAAACGCTCTTCAGCTATTTTCCAAAAGATTTTCTCTTTTTTGTAGACGAGTCGCATGTCACCGTGCCTCAGGTGCGGGGCATGTATTTTGGAGATCGAAGCCGAAAGCTGACACTCGTTGATCATGGATTTCGTTTGCCAAGTGCCCTCGATAATAGGCCGCTGATGTTTGAAGAGTGGGAGTCAAAACTTGATCAAACAATCTTTGTATCGGCAACTCCTGCCAACTACGAACTTGAGCGTTCTGGTGGAGAGGTCGTTGAACAAGTGATTCGACCGACAGGCCTACTCGATCCGGCAATCGAAGTTGTACCGGCTCGGGATCAGGTACCCCATTTACACAGCCAGATTATCGCCACTGTTGCTGCCGGTCAGCGAGTGCTGGTCACTACACTCACCAAAAAACTTGCCGAAGATCTGTCGGCCTACTTGGTTCAACGAAGCGTAAAAAGTCGATGGCTGCACAGCGAACTCGATGCCTTCGAACGGGTTGAACTGCTCGACAACCTTCGCGCAGGAAAATTTGACGTACTCGTCGGGGTCAACCTTCTGCGGGAAGGACTTGATCTACCAGAAGTTTCACTCGTGGCGATCATGGATGCTGATAAGGAAGGATTTCTTCGGAGTGAGACTTCACTGATGCAGACCATTGGAAGATCGGCTCGAAATGTCGATGCCCGTGTCATTCTCTATGCCGACACGGTAACGGGTTCAATGCAAAGGGCGATCGACGAAACCCACCGACGGCGGGTATTGCAGGAAGAGTACAACGCCACTCATGGCATTACTCCGGAATCTATTCGAAAAGAAATTCGTGCTGGAATTCAAGCTGAATCGGCATCGAGAACCGTGGCGTTCAAGCCTATTGGCCACGAAGACGATTCCGCGAGTAAACAGGCAGAACTTCTGAACCAACTCGAGATCGACATGATGGAGGCTGCCGCAGAATTTGATTACGAAAGGGCCGCTGTCATTCGCGACCAGATTTCAAACCTCCGAGGCGAATCATCATCTGTTCGAAAAGGGAAAAAACGTTTCCAGAATCGATCGCGACAAGAAAAGATTCCTCATCCAAAGCGATGAGGCCGAATGATCGCATCAGATTTTCGGCATCGGCGAACTCCTTTAGAAATGTTCCTAACTATCTAAAGGATTGCATTCCACACAATGCCACGAAAAACGACTTCTGAAAAAAGGTTGCCTACGGAAATTATTGTGGTCCATGAACCTTCTCAATGTGAATGTTATTGTGGATTGAAAGAACGCCTTCAATCCTTCGACAGCAGTCCTCGCATACATTTTTTTCGAAGTAAGTCAGTACGCTCCCTCCGAGTTCAACCAAAGAATCTTCGACTTTTACGGTGATCTTTTCCAGCGACGGCAGTCGCATCACCAAAAACATTGCTCGAAGCTGAAGCTCAATATCGATATCCGTGGTATGCATGATCAACACTTTTTTTCGCGGCGCGACCAACTCAACGAGAGACTGGTACAGATGTTTTCACGCTGCGAGATCTCTGCTAATCGAGTGCCGCTCTCACTCAATGAGAATTTGTATTTTGCAAACGCCGTGCCAATCAAATCGCAACTTTGTTCAGTGTTTGATCCTTTGGTGAATAAAAACCTTTTTTACGAACCGTTCTTCTACTTTTTTATTTTTTCTACAACAGTAAATGCATTTTGAAGTCGCCGATTCATTTGTCTCACTGCTCGACTGACAAGCAGGGACTGCCTTTTTTGTCAGCAGTCAGTTAAAAATAGTTTTCGCGTCTCTGATTGATCATCGCAGTCCGTGTATCTTTACAATTTCTTTTTCACACGGTTTTTTGATGTTCTTATGTCTCACTTTGAAACCGATACCTGCTCGCCACTGCCTCCCCTCGAACTTCTCTGGAAAAGTCTTACCGATAGCATCGAGTGTTCTATTGTCGTGATCGATCGCAGCTACAGAATTCAGTTCATCAACCGTTTCGAGGGGGGATGGGTGGCTGCGGACATGCTCGGCCGCAATGTGTTCGACTTTGTGCAGCCCTCTTCTGTGGAATACAGTCAAACGATGATTGAATCTGTTTTTCAAACGGGACAGGCCTGTGCCTTTGACATAGAGAGCTTCGACGCTCCCAATCACCCTACTACGGTCTATTCTGTGCGAGCGGTTCCGATACAGATCAGCGGCGCCGTCGTCTCGGTCGTCGTCACATTGATCGACACACGTCTCGCTCAAGCGGCAGAAAGCCTACAGAGGGAGTCACAACAGAATCTGCAAAAACTTCTTACTCTGCACGATCGCGAACGCCAGCTTATCTCGTATGAGATTCACGACGGACTGGCTCAATATCTCGCCGGTGCCGCAATGCAACTCGAGGCGTTTGACCATGCGTGTCGACCTCATTCCAAAAGTATTTTAACGGATTCTTTTCATTTCTTGGAGGAGGGACTCCGGCTCGTAGGGGCTTCCGTTGATGAGTCTCGCCGTTTGGTCAGCGGAATGCGTCCTTTGTCGCTTGACGAACTCGGAATTATTTCTGCAGTCGAAATTCTTGTTGACGAAGCGCGGATCGACATCCCACACGTTGAGTACTCATGGTCAGAGGGGATTTTACGATTTTGTCCTGGCCTGGAAACCACCGTCTTTCGAATCGTTCAAGAATCGCTCACAAACATTCGCAAACACTCCGACGCGCACCGGGCAAGCGTGCGTCTTGAGCGACGTGGTGACAGTGACCTTGCGATCATCGTCACCGACGACGGTATTGGCTTCGATCTCACTGCCGTTGCGGCTAATCACTTTGGGATCGAAGGCATTTGCCAGCGAGCCAAGATCTATGGCCGCGAAGCGCTCATCACCAGTTCGATCGGAAAAGGCAGCCGAGTTGAGGTCGTCTTGCCTTTTATCCCAGACACTCGCAATGAGCAGCAGTCCCAAATCATCTGACACGCTGTCGCTTACTGGCATTAGACCGCCTTGCGAAATCCTTCTCGCGTGGCGTCGAGCGATCGACCGAGCCGGCGTCTACTCGCGCCTACACCCTGCTCAATGACACGCGGTTCTTTTCCAACAGCGAGTCGATCACGGAGCGATTGAGCAAGTGCGGGTCCGAGTTCTTCGCCATTTGTCCGGGTTCCAACGTCGTCTACTGCGTCGGCCAATCCGAGCACCACCGCCTGCCGCACTCCTTCACGGAGCCATTGAAAAAAACTCATCGACTCTCCTTGCAAACATGTATTTCTTGCCGGTTGAGAATCCGACAATCGCCGCACCCTTGTTCTCTCGGAAAACGTATCGACCAACAAACGCTGCAGCTTTGTTCCGCGTTTGGTTCGTCGGGCTTCGGGTTCTGGGGAAACTCTGCGGGCTACAATCAGGTTCTTCCCAGGCAGACCAAACAGATGTCATCGCTGCGAATCTGTCCAGCAGTGTATCGCTCAACATCTTTGAGAATGCGTCGCCCTGTCTCCTCGGCCGAATCTGTCGGGGCTAAACACATTTTCTCAAGCCTCTCCATGCCGTAGGGACGTTGATCCTGGTCCATCGCCTCGCTGATGCCGTCGGTATAGAGCACAACCACTGATCCAGCCGGCAACGCAATGTCAATCGATTCGTACACCGCCTGAGAAACCACTCCCAGTGGGGTTCCCGCCGTGTCATCGCCATGGGTTTCGAGACGGCCATCGGGGGTTCGAACGTATGCCGGCATATGGCCAGCACTCACGAGCTTGGCTTTGTGTGCAATTGGATCAAGCACCAGAAAAATCGCCGTAGCAAACCGATCGTCCCAACCACCTTTGCAAAAACTTTCATTGATGCGTGCAACAGCTGTAGAGAGATCTTCTTCTGAAGCGAGGCAATATCTGACATCCTTGGAAAGCGCCATCATCACAAGCGCCGCGGAGACGCCTTTTCCAGAAACATCCGCCAGCACAATCGCCAATCGCCCTCCCGACAGCGGAATATAATCGAAAAAATCTCCTCCGATCTCGCGTGCAGGCTCATAGAAATCGAACAACTGATACCCTGTCACGTCCGGTGGCTTGGACGGCAAGAGGCCTTGCTGCACCCGTTTCGCGAGATCGAGGTCTCGGTTCACCTGCTCTTGGCCTATTCTTTCTTCATAGGTTCTCGCCTGCTCGACCACACGAGAAGCCATGCCTGCAATTCCAGCGAGTACCTCCAGATCTTTTGCATCGAAACTATCACGAAGATCGAGCGTGTCGACGTGTATGACTCCGGTGACCACATCGTCTGATCGCACCAGCGGCACACACAGCAGCGAGCGAATCCGACAATCGATCATGCTTTCGTTATTGGCTCCAAACTGAGAATCACTTGCGGCATCGGCCGAAAGAATGCCCCGTTTGGTCAAAACCACCTGCTGCAATAATGAGACGCTCAACCTGATTGGACCGGGCTCAGGAACGGAACGAAGTTTTTTTGATCGAAGAATGAGTCGCTTTGATTTCATGTCACGAAGGAGCACGAAACCTCGATCTGCTTTTGGGAACATTTCAAAAATGCCGTCGAGTAGTTTTGGGAGCACTTCTTCTAATGAAACACTCCCTCCGAGTGCCTTGTTGAGATTTATGACAGCTCGAAGTTTGGCCTCAGTATTGAGAGCCATTGCCGCTTCACTTGCGACCGCCGGTACATCGACTTGCGACATAATTCGAGAACCATCGATTGCCGAGTCGATAAAATCATCTGGATTCGATGTTTCTGAACCAATGACATAGGCTTCTTCTGACGGTGTCGTTCCGGTGGTAAAGATCAGTGACTGCTCGCAAATCTGGACTTCGTCCCCATCTTCGAGTCGCTTTTTTGCATCCACTCGAACACCATTGAGTGTCGTTCCGTTGCGACTGCTGAGGTCTTCGAGAAAATAGGTGTCGGTCTCAAGCACAATCGTTGCGTGCTGACGACTCACTGCCGATGTATCGAGCACGATGTCACAGGCCGGATGTCGACCGATGACAACCTTTTCTTTGGTGAGTGATACGCGTTCACCGGCGCGAGGTCCGGATCGAATTTGGAGAAAAGCCACGTTGAGAAACTCCAGAAGTTCTTACGGCAGGCGATCACTCAACGTCTTTTTTTTACAGTGCCACATCGAAAGACGAAACTTCCTGCAATGACGAATTATCTTCGGTTGTTTCTTTCGTCATGAAAAGAGGGCCGGCACAATCGTCGTGGACACTTGAGTTGATGATGCGAAACCAACGCCATGCTGAACATTTTTCGGCGGCACTGCTACAGACCAATTGCCGGTCTGATTCGTTGTCGGTACGCTTCGAGGATTCCTTGTTAGACCGACGGTTGTCGTTTTCCGATCAACACGTTTGGGGAATTGTGTAACGGTAGCACGACTGGCTCTGAACCAGTTAGTCTAGGTTCGAATCCTAGTTCCCCAATTTTAATTTCTGCCTCTACAAAAAGTCTAAAACACGCCTTTGCGAGAAATCATCCAAACGCTGAAAACACTCGGTGCTACCGCAGGAATGGTTTGGGCGCTCCCGCAACATCAGGCTTCCCACAGCGGGTGAGACCTTTATGCCTGCGCTGCTGTCACTGTTTACTGTGCCGACTGACTGCGGGCCAATCGCAAACCCATAGTATTAAAGCGAACCGATGGAATCATATTGAAGCGATGTGCCGATCGGCAGATGACTGGCGTGTCTCTCCAACTGCCGCCTCTGTACACCCGGTATGCACCACTGCTTGGCCCAGCTGGATCGTCTCCCCCCGCAAGTGTTCCAAAACAATCCGAACACCATTCGAAGACATTTCCATGCATGTCACAAAATCCCCAAGGATTTGGTTTTTTCTTGCCCACCTCGAGAGCATGTTGAGGAGCATTTTCTTCAAAGAATGCATGCTCATTGAGATTCGATCCGTCGTTGCCAAATGAAAACATGGTTGTTGACCCTGCACGGCAGGCGTATTCCCACTCGGCTTCCGTCGGGAGTCGATACCTTTCTTCAGCTGAAAGGCTTCCGTTGTCGCATTCTCGCTGGGTTAGTTTCTCACAAAATGCCGAACAATCATCCCACGACAGACACGCTGCGGGATAGTCATCTCCATGGCCAACCCCTTTTTGATCAGCCCACGGTTGAGTCTCCATCACCTGCTTCCACTGACCTTGCGTCACTTCAGTTTTTCCAAGCCAATACCCAACTGTGATCGAAACACGAACGGGATTTTCATTGTCCTTGCGTCCCTCTTCGCTTGCAGGACTTCCCATTTGATAAGTTCCCTCTCGAACTTCAATGAATTCAATGCCAATTGAGTTGGTTGATGTTATTGGTTTTCCATCTTCTGCAGACAGATTTGTTCCACAGACAAACGCAATAGCACAAATGTTCAGGGTAACGGTTCGCATGTGCATTCCTTTTGTTCATTGCTCTACATTCGTAACTTGAATTCCGCTGAAGGGGGACAGGTCAATCGACATTGGGGTTTGCTTTCTTCGCTAGGCCGAAAAAATCCTCGCTGAACATCCAGCCCAGCTCACTCGCGACAGGCTCATCCGCCAATATGTGTTACCATGTTGCGTCTCAATTTTTTCTTTCACTCGTTCGCCACTTGTGGAAGTTCCGTTGATCGGGCTATCCTCTTTAAAATAGTGACAGACCTGAATGAGGATGTTCATGCAAAACTCAGCCCGCAGCTTCGCAGGGATTTGTCTGATTGCTGCGTCACTGTTTTTCATTTGGTCCTCGGCGTTTGCAAATGATGTCACGTTTGAACGTGACATCCGTCCGATTCTCAGAGCCCACTGCTTTGATTGTCATGGGGCAACGGAGGAACCCAAGGGCGGCTTGGACTTGCGGCAAGTTCGCCGGATGCTGCAAGGCGGCGAATCTGGAACTGCGATCGTTCCAGCCAACGTCGATGCGAGCCTTTTGCTGCAACGAGTCCGTGCGGGAGAAATGCCGCCCGGCGAAACGAAGCTGACTCCAAAGGAAATCAATACGCTCACACTCTGGATCGCAGGTGGAGTCAAAATCGCTCGGCCCGAACCAGACACGATCCCTCCGGGACTAGGAATTACTCCGGAAGAACGAGCTTTCTGGTCATTTCAACCGATTCAGCGACCAGCCGAGCCCGCTGTTCGCGATGATGTCCGTGGCCGTATTCGCAATCCGATCGATGCGTTTCTTCTCGCACGAATGCCGGAGGGTCTCACGTTTGCCGACGACGCCGATCGGCATACCTTGATTTTGCGTACTCACTTTGATCTCACGGGACTGCCTCCTTCGAGCGAGCAGCTTCAGCAGTGGATGAACGATCCATCGGAAGACTGGTACGCGGGGCTGTTTGAATCCCTCTTGGTCTCCCCGAACTACGGTGAGCGTTGGGCGAGGCATTGGCTCGATGTGGCTGGCTACGCGGATTCCGATGGCTACACTGCCAGCGATCTCGAACGACCTTGGGCTTGGAAGTATCGCGATTACGTCATTCGCGCCTTCAATGCCGACAAGCCATTTGATCGATTCATAACCGAACAACTAGCCGGTGATGAACTATCCGGTCCTCAACAGGGTGATCTTACGAGCGCCCAAATCGAACTGCTGTCGGCCACTGGTTATTTGCGCATGGCGGCCGATGGAACGGGCAGTGGAGAAGACAATCCAACGGGCCGCAATCAGACGATTGGCGACACGCTGAAGATCGTCAGCACGTCACTGCTGGGTCTCAGTGTCGGCTGTGCGCAGTGCCACGATCATCGCTACGATCCAATTCCTCAAACCGATTACTATGCCCTCCGAGCGATCTTTGCCCCAGCCATGGACTGGCAGAATTGGCGCGTTCCTGCGCAGCGGATGGTGTCTTTGTACACGGAAGTCGATCGACAAAAGGCTGCAGCGGCCGGCGCGGAGGCGGGGGCCATTGGAACCCAGCGGGCCGCCAAAGAAAAGGAATATATGCTTCAGGCACTGGAGAAAGAGTTGCAGAAATATGCAGAGCCGCTGCGTGCCTCGTTGAAAGAAGCCTACGAAATCGAAGCCGGAAATCGCACGGCCGAACAAACTGATCTGCTTGCCAAATATCCGAGCGTCAATATTTCTCCGGGCGTGTTGTATCAGTACTTGCCGGAAGCTGCTGAAGATCTGAAGAAGTATGACGCGAGAATCGCGGAGGCTAACGGAAAACGACCTGCCGAAGAATTTTTAGCCGTGCTCACGGAACCAGCCGGGCATCTCCCAGACACGAACTTGTTCTATCGAGGGGAGTTTCTGCAGCCTCTGGCTGTTGTCCCGCCCGCCGCATTGACCGTGGCCTGTTCAGAGGACGCTCGTGTGGAATTTCCGCTTGACGATCCGTCGCTACCAACGTCCGGCCGCCGTCTGGCATTCGCGAAGTGGTTAACCAGTCGTGACAACCCATTGATGGCACGAGTCATCGTAAACCGCATCTGGCTGCATCACTTCGGAAAGGGTCTGGTGCCGACGCCTGCGGACTTCGGCCGACTTGGCGTTCCGCCGACGCATCCGGAACTGCTCGACTGGCTGGCTGATGAATTCGTCCAGAACGGCTGGAGTGTCAAGCATTTGCATCGGATCATTCTGTCGTCCTCCGCATGGCGGCAGTCGTCTCGTCGTGCCGCAATGCATCATGCGTTGGATCCCGACAATCAGTTCTATTCGCGTCAGTCGATCATGCGTCTGGATGCGGAGTTGGTACGAGACCGCATGCTGGCCGTGACAGGTCGATTGAACCCACAGCAGTTTGGTTCCCCGGCTTCCATCACTGAAGACGATGCGGGCCAGATCGTGATCGACGACAACGAGACGCGACGTAGCATGTACATTAAGGTTCGGCGTTCGCAGCCAGTCGCCATGCTGCAGTCTTTTGACGCGCCGGTCATGGACGTAAATTGCGAGCGGCGTCCGGTTTCAACCGTGGCCACGCAGTCTTTGATGCTGATGAATTCTAGTTCCGTCCTGAATCATGCGGCAAAACTCGCGGAGCGTTGTCGGGCCGAAGCCACTCCGATTCCGGATGATCAGTTGGCTAGCCTGCCGTTTCTCCCGGCACCGTCGCATGAAGCATGGCAGTATGGATACGGTGCGTTCAATGAAACGACAAAACAGACCGAAACATTTACGCCGTTGCCGTTTTTCACTGGATCCCAGTGGCAGGCCAGCGCGGCCTTGCCAGACCCAACACTCGGTTTTGTTCTGCTGCACGCAACGGGTGGCCATCCGGATCAACCGAACCGGGCTGTGATTCGACGATGGGTGGCTCCACAGTCTGGAATGCTCACCATTTCTGGATCATTACAGCACGGAAGCTCCAGCGGCGATGGCGTGCGAGGTCGCGTGGTTAGCAGTCGAGCGGCTTTGCTCGGTGAATGGACCTGTTTTAGCTCCACGGTCGACACTCCCGTCTCGGCAACAATCGTGGAAACCGGCGACACGCTCGACCTGATTGTTGACTGCCTAACCGAAATTACTTCCGATTCATTCCAGTGGACAGTGATCATCAGCCTGACGACGGCCGATGGAGCAGTCCAGTCGTTTGCTTCGAACGCTGGATTTCAGGGACCACCGGAGCCTCGCGGGCTGGTTGTCGGACAGGTGATAAAAGCTTGGCAGCTGGCATATTGCCGTCACCCGGAACTCGATGAAATGGTGACTTCCATGACCTTCCTCGCCGATCAAATTGGATACCTGCAAACCCACCGCGACCAAATCCCTGCTGGTCTCACAGCATCACAGCAAGCCCTGACGGATCTTTGTCAGGTGTTGCTGACATCGAATGAGTTTTTGTATTTAAAGTAGACTTCCCTCACCCCAGCTCACAAATCTCTCCCTTATGAATACTCCATTTTCTATGTCGCGCCGATCATTCCTTGAGCACAACGCGATGGGAATCGGATCGGTCGCGTTGGCTTGGTTGATACAGCAGGAAGCGGCTCGCGCTGTACCACCTGCGATCAAGCAGAAGCCAGTGACGGACCTAAAGCCACGCGTACCGCAGGCTCAGCCTCAGGCTCGCGCTATGATTTCGCTGTTTCAGCATGGTGGCCCGTCGCACATGGATCTGACTGATCCCAAGCCAGAATTGACAAAGTTCTCTGGGACTGACTATCCGGGAGAAGTGCAGTTCAGTTTCGTGAATCAGGCCAGCAAGAAACTCTTGGGCAGTCCATTTCAATTTCACAAGCATGGCGAATGTGGAACAGAGATTTCCGAGTTGTTGCCCCACACCGCGGATATCGTCGATGACATTTGCCTGATTCGCAGTATGCACACCGGAGCCAATGGTCATGAAGTGTCGATTCGGTATTTTCATGGCGGAATTCCGGGGGTGCTCGGACGGCCGCATTTTGCGTCATGGCTGTTGTACGCGCTCGGATCGGAGACGCAGGATTTGCCGGCATATATGGTGCTGACCGATCCGGGCGGACATCCGGTGGATGGTGTGAACAACTGGTCAAACGGGTTCATGCCACCGTTGTTTCAGGGGACCGTGTTGCGTCCCAAAGAACCTCGCATTCTCAATCTCGCTGCTCCGTCACATCTCCAAGGTACGCTGCAGCAGCAAAATCTGGCGTTGCTTCAAAAGCTCAATTCACGACATTTGGAACAAACCGGCGGTGACGCAGATCTGGAAGCCCGCATTGCCAGTTATGAACTGGCTGCCAGAATGCAGACATCTGCGACGGAGGCTTTGGACATCAGTCAGGAAACACAGGCCACTCAGAATCTTTACGGACTAGACAATGATGCGACTCGGGAATATGGAACGCGGTGTCTCATCGCCCGTCGGCTTGTCGAACGTGGTGTGCGGTTTGTGCAATTGTTTCTTGCCGGTCAGCCGTGGGATAATCACTCGAGCATTGGTACATCGCTTCCGGCCATATGTCAGCGTGTGGACAAGCCATCTGCGGCCCTCGTTACCGACCTCAAACAGCGAGGTTTGCTCGATTCTACGATCGTCCACTGGGGCGGAGAAATCGGACGACTCCCAGTAACGCAGGTCATGGGCGACCAGGCTTCTGCCGGCCGCGACCACAATGGCCAAGGCTTCAGCACCTGGCTTGCCGGTGGTGGCATCAAAGGCGGAATGACGTGGGGGAACACCGACGAATTCGGCCATCGTGCCGTTGAGAACGTGGTCACGCCCAACGACTTTCAAGCCACGCTCATGTCGCTCTTTGGACTCGACCATTCAAAACTGATTTACCACCACAACGGACAACCTCAGGGACTCACCGCAAATCGACCCGCAAAAATCGTGACCGAACTTCTGCTTTAAAGGTGTCAAAACCGTTTCTTGTGCATGTGCTTTATATTGAAAAACGACATTAGAAACGATCCCTGACACCTTTGTTTTGCTCTCTACAGACACTCATGACAGAAAACAACGCAAACCAAGCCCAGCGACATAGGGTACTGTTGATCGATGATCAGAAGATCATCGGTGAAGCAGTTCGTCGCATGCTCGCTTCCGAAAGCGACATTCTCTTCTCATTTTGCTCCAGTGCCGACGAGGCCGTTACGTTCGCAATTGAATTCAAGCCAACGGTAATTCTCCAGGATCTCGTTATGCCAGGATTAAGTGGCCTCGAGCTCGCACGAAGGTATAGAGCAACACCATCATTATCACAGGTCCCGGTGATCGTTTTGTCGTCTCAGGAAGACGCCACTGTCAAGGCAGAACTCTTTCAAGCCGGAGCCAACGATTACCTCGTCAAGCTTCCTGATCGAATTGAACTCATCGCTCGGATTCGGGTGCACTCGGAAGCCTATCAACGACTGCTCGAGAGAGATTTTGCCTTCTCACAGCTCGAAGCATCCTTGCTCCAGCTTGATCGCGAAAAAGCGAAGTCGGAGGGGTTGCTGCTCAATATTTTGCCGCACTCGATTGCCGAAAAACTGAAAAATAATCAAGTGACGATTGCTCAGAGCTTTGAATCAGTCACTGTGATGTTTGCTGATTTAAGTGGATTCACTGAGTATTCCCAACATATTCATCCACAATCACTCCTCACACTCTTGGATGAAATATTTTCGGCGTTTGACCATCTCGCCTCCGATCACTCCGTGGAAAAGATCAAAACCATAGGTGATGCTTACATGGCGGCTTCAGGAGTTCCTGAGATAAGCGTCAATCATGCCGAGGCAATGGCCGATATGACGCTTGAAATGATCGATGTTTTTGAACGCATTCGCGAGAAACATAATTTTTCGCTGAGAGTCCGGATTGGCATGCACTCGGGTTCGGTCGTTGCTGGAGTGATCGGCAAACATAAATTCTCATATGACCTGTGGGGCGATACTGTCAACATTGCCAGTCGTATGGAGTCGCACGGAGAGGCTTCACGAATTCACGTAAGTCAAACGACCCGCGATTTACTTCAATCATCATTTCGATTCGAGGAACGCGGTGAGATCACCATTAAAGGAAAGGGGGTCATGCGGACCTACTTTCTTCTGGGCCGCATCTCAAGCACAGCTCCCTAGCTGCCCGTGGAAAAAGTCATCCCTGACCTTTTTCCACTTGGGACACACCAGAAAAAGCCGAGGTTTTTCCGGGGCATCCGGCGGCGGATCACTTTATCCACAGCCTGCTAACGCTTCTCAGCTCTCAATCTCTATAGCTTCTGCCCGACGTGCCCACTTGATGTGAGCCAAAAAAGTCGCACCTTGAAAATGCCAACTCAGAGCCATTGTCTCAGCCAGCCGCGTCGCCAGAAAAAAATACTCATGCTGAGTGTTACAAGAACCATGATCGCAATCGCTACGATCGAGCCGTATGAATATCCCAACAGTGGCATATTCCATGCACTGGATCGGTCAAAGTTCATGCCAAAATAACCTGTAATAAACGTCAACGGCATAAAGATCGTAGCAACAACCGCAAGCACCTTCATGATGTCATTCATGCGACTGTTAATACTTGCCAGATAAATGTCGCGAAGGTCGCTCCCAATCTCCCGATACGATTCCATCAAGTCGAGCAACTCCATCGTGTGATCGTAACTATCGCGGAGATGGGCGCGCGCATGATCTCCGACAAATACAGACGATTCTCGTGACAAACAGTGGAGCAAATCTCGCGTTGGCCAAAGTGCTCTCCTCAGCGTCATGAGATCGTTACGCACGTCATGAATGTGAGAAAGCAACTTGCGATCGGGATTGTTGATCGCATTTTCTTCGAGATCTTCGAGTCGTTCGCCAAACTGTTCCAGTACTGGGAAATATCCGTCGACTGCCGCATCGAGGAGCAGTGAACAAAGCATATCGGCACCGAAGCGCTCAGCCTGCGGGCGATGCATTCGAAAGCGTTCTCTTACCACACGAAATCCGTCGGCGGTAAAACGTTCGCGAAAGGTAATAACGACTCGTGATCCAAAGATAATTCCGACAGGGTCGGTCACAATCGTTCCTTCATCGATGCGCACCATCCGCACTGTAATAATCGCCTGATTTTCAAAAAAATCTACTTTGGGTCGCTCATCCGGTGTCACCGCATCTTCCAGAGCGAGGTGCGGTATCTCGAAAAGCTTACCAATCGCTCTGATTGTCGGCACGTCGTCAAGGCCTTCAACATCGACCCACAGCAGGGGCCACTGCGCGATGTCGACCGAGAGTTCTTTTATATTCGTAACAATCCGCTCATGGCACGCATCGACACTGCAGGCGGTTACTCGCACCGTTGATCGAACACTCGATTCGACGACTTCGACTGCTTGTGAAAAATTCACATCCTTTCGTCGAGGCTTTTTTTTACGCTGCGACACGATTTCCAAAGCCTCCGCGAGTCGACTCGATCACTTCGCTAGAAGACAATGTGGATGTCAATGAGGCATCGATGGAACGGATATGAACGTCTGTCTGTGGAAATGCGACCTCGATTTTATGCTCGCGAAACTTTTGGTCGATTGCCATGTTGAGATGGTGCGAAATCGTATGAAAATCTTCCATTGAAGCAACGTAACACCACAATTCAAAGTCGAGCGTGCTATCGCCAAATCGATTAAATAATGCCTGCGGGGCGGGAGTATTGAGCACCTTAGACTGTTTTTGAGCAATTTCCAGCAAGAGCGACTGCACTTTGGAAGCATCGGTTCCGTACGCCACACCAACTCGCACAATCACACGCAGCACTCGATTCGAAAGCGTCCAGTTGGAAACTTTGTCGGTGATAAAGGAACGATTGGGAATCACTGATTCGCGACAATCCCAATCCGTGATTGTTGTGGCTCGCATCTTGATCTTTGTGACGATCCCCGTCACGCCCCCGACGGTGACAGTGTCTCCCGGACGAACCGGACGCTCCAAGAGCATGATGATGCCCGAAGCAAAATTGGCAAAAATTTCTTGAAGACCAAATCCAAGTCCAAATGTCATTGCGGCAGCGAGCCACTGCACTCGATCCCATCCGATACCGAGAAGCATCGCTGTAACACAGATACCAGTTGCATAGGTGCTGTATCGAGCAATCGATGAAAATGCTTGCTGTGCTCCGGTGTTGCTTCCACGAACGCACTGCGAAGACGCTTCGACGATACTTGCTACATCGCGAGAGAGTATCCATGTCAATGCGAGTGCCGCACCGGCCATCATCATCCGCGACACGCTTATCGAAATATTTGTCTTGGGATCAACCCAGAGAACCATTCCGCACAGCTCGTCGAATCCCGGAATCATCGTTTGCCAAGTTGCCAGAACACACCCCGCAGAGACGAACATGAGGAGCGATCCAGCGAATCGACGAACACCCACGAATGAATCTTCGCATGCCATACTTGGGTCGGAGATATCACCTGTGTGATCGGCGAACAATTCCAGGCAATTCAATTCGTTTTTCGTCGTTTCTACTGTGTCACAGAGGTCAACCCGATTGATTGTCTTGCGAGTATTCGTTTGTGGTGGAAACACAGACACCACACATCCAAACAGAAATCCTGCAAGCGTGAGTATGACTGCCGTGGAATGCAATCTCGTCGCAAATCCCAACGATGTGTCGTGAAAGCCTGTAACGCTCGCCACCACAAGGCCGACGGGAATCGCCACGAGTGCTGCGTGCAGAAGGCGCCGCATCCACACACCACGAAGACTTGGTTTTTTAAGAGAGTGCCCGATCGCAGAAAAGACTCTTGAAATACTCGTTGCCACAATCACCAGCAACAGAACAAAACTTGCTTGACTAAGACTGTGCAGATGCTGAGTAGAACTTGAATTTTTCAGAAATCCCAGAAGCACTACCATCGGAAATGCGGCAGCAGCCCACTTCGTCGCCACTCTCAAAACTCGATGTGTGCGAATCGGATCCCAACCGAGCCATGATTCAAGGAGTCCTCCCGTTCGGCAACTCGCACGCGCCACTTCCACCGGCAGGAATATCCATGCAGACACCAGCAGCGACTCGCCCAAGCAGAGCGTCATTTCCTGCACACCGTTGGTCAGTCGCAAACCCATTGCCGCCAACACCGAAGGAATCACAAGAGCAATCGCACATGTTTCAAGAATTCCGGGAAGACTCAACCACCCTGCGTGTCGACCAATCGAAACTCCGATCAATATCACTGCCGTGGAAATACACAACCACTCGAGCAGCCCAGGAAACCTTGCCTGATGAATCGATCCAAGCAATGAGTGATAGTGAGTCGGTTCAAACATTGAAAACAATCCGGTTGCCGCCTCAATCCAACGAGAAGGGCCAAAAAGGTCCGTACTGCGCATCCACACAACCCTTCGATCGATATCGTCCTGACATTGTGTCACCAGAGTCTGCAATTCCTTCGCATCGATTTCAGCTTCAACAATTGTTCGGTAGCAACTTTCGCGATCCGAATGAAGACTTTCTGCGATACTCACACACAATGGCGAATGACCTTTGATTTGAACAAAAGACGACGGCACATCTCCCAAGTTTGAAAATAAAAGATCATCGGCAAGAAGTTCTGACTCCATCCTGGTGCGCATCTCTTCGATTCGCATCAAACGCTGCAAAATTTCATGGCGTCCGGGAAGTTCGCCGCGCTGTCGCCGCAAATACAGCCCAACCTTTGAGGATTCAATCGATGCGTCAGTGAAGTTTGATACTCGTCTGGTTACCATTCTCGCTCTTGAGAGCGAAAGTTGAATCATTTCCAGCGTCGCATGAGCATCTGTGAGGCGTGCGATCACGTCGAATCGATGTTTTACAACTCCTTGTGCAGCGTTATCGTTTGAAGTTTTCGCAGCCGATTCCTGTTCAATCGCTTCTCGTTGGCGTAAAAGGCATTCCACTTGCTGAAGATTCTGTACCGTCGCAATTCCTTCTGTAATCCGCTGGCGGGTCAGCCTTCGTTTGAGATCGAGAAGCTTTGTAGAATTGCCTTCAAGCCCAAGGAGTTTTTCATGAAGGAGATCCAGGCGAGCCTGAAGCTCAGCACTGGAAGCGGCATCGTAGAGAGCACACGCCTGCTCGGTCTGTTCAGACGAGCCATGCACTGCAGTATCACTGTCGCGGGCATCAATTTTTTGTTGCAGTTTTTCGAGTTTCATTGAAGTGCGAGAGACTTCAACTGCAATACTCTGTCGCCGATTTCGCCAATGCCCCGCTTCTGATTCAAGACGAGCCAGTTCGAGCCGTTCACTTGCAAGATGCTTCTCTGCCGTAACAAGCATTGCTACGGCTTGATCGATAGACAGATCAGCACTCGAAGAATTCACAACGGCTGGCCGATCGAGTTGGCTCTGCAACGATTGAATCTGCCGCGGAGCCATTTCTCGATCCAAAATCATCTGTTGGATGGACGAACGGTACTCTTGCTCTTTTTCAAGCGATACAATCGCATTGGAATAGAAGGCGACTATTGTTTCTGAATTCACTGAATCGTTCGTTGTTTCGGCTTTAAATTGTTCGAATGTCGTTCGAACTGTTTCTAAAGAAATCTGATCATCAACCAGATGCACCAACGATTTCTGACTCTTGGTCGCATTGATGGGATTTTCCAATTCAGCGGCAATACACACCGTTGCGACGAGGGCAATGAAGCCAGCCACAGAACCACAGATCACGCAACGAATGATGGATTGCATACCGCATAAACCACAAAAAGTTTGTCTGAAAGTCCCCACACCCCACCGACGAAGATTTATCTCACGAACCCCTCAATTCTCATCGAGGCGTTTCATCCGCCAGCGAAATGCTTCCGTAAGATGCGGGAGACGGTAGCTATGAACCGGGAAAAGGTCGACCCCGTTTAACACCTCAAAACAGCGTATTGAAAACAGCTTTTGAAGCGATGGGAGGTTGTACGAGTCGTTGACATCGAGGCTTTCCCATCGATACCGTTACGCTTTCATTGCAGAGAGTCCGGTGGGGATGCTTTTGGTTTCAAATGACAAAAGATATTCGAAAACAGTTTTTTGATGCTTGATGTGCCGATTTCTGAACGCTGAGAAGACCTACCGATGATCGATCAAAGCAGAGACAATCGAAATGTTGAATTAAGCGAATCAAATTCTCACAACTCCGAACCGCTCGGCGACGGGCTCGGCTGGGCCTCTCGGATCACAGGCGTCGCGCTCATGATGGTTCTTCCGGGGATTGGTGGAACATGGCTCGACGAGAGACTCGGGACTGGGTTTTGGGGACCGCTTGGGTTTATTCTTGGTATGACTGGATCGTTGACGTGGCTGGTGCAGTTGGCGAATCAGAACGTCAAGAAAATCAAAAAGAAAAGCCCGCCGTCTGGATCATGAAGATTTTCATCTCGCTGAGCCGGCTTATACTGTGTGGGCTTTTCATACTTTTTCGAAAAAATCATTTGAATGACCGATGCAATAAATCACCAGCATTCCGTTCGGCAATCGCTGATTGGTGCAGTAATTCTTACCTCCGTACTCGGGATTTCGTGCGGACTGGCTGCCACTGCCGCTTCCAATAATTTTTTCACTGGTGGCAAACCAGACGGCTGGCCGAGATTTTCTGAAGTGTTATTCTTTTGCAGCACAACCATGTTCGCCTCAAGTGTGGGAGGATGGCTGACAGCAGGACTCTTTTCAGGCGTTTATTCCGCATCCGTGGCAGGCACCGTGGCGGGAATGCTCTTGAGATTGTTTTTGCCGCTGGGAGCCCTTGCCTGGCTTGGAAGCGTTGATCCTGCGCTATTGAACGAGTGTGGTGCAGGTCGCTTGCTCGTGCTGCTCTACATGGTCATGTTGCTCACCTACACACTGTTACACGTAAGAATGCACCCCAGTCGGTCTGATTCCCACTTCTACGATCACACGAACACCAGACGGAGCTGAACGGAATGTCAAATCCCATTTTTCATCTTAAAGACAGCTATTACTTTGAAATTCCAAAGTCTTTGTGGAGACACGGATACGACTCGCTCGACAAAGTGCCAAAGTTTTTGCGAGATGCGCATCCGGAGGTCACCGACCCGCAAGAGTTTAATGCCGCTCTCGATGGAAAAATTTTGATCCCTCAGCCTTTTGGAGAACTTGAAAGCCTCTATTCGGCCAAGTCTGGGTTTGCGATCTCGAAATACATGATTCTCGAGGTCATGGTGGGACTTGTGATGCTTCTCATTTTTTCGTGGGTGGGAGCAAAAATTCGATCCGGTACAGCTCCCAAAGGGCGATTTGTCAATCTTTTTGAATCGATGCTGGTGTTTGTTCGAGATTCGATCGCGAGACCGGCTATCGATGATCCACATCATCACGGCCACGAAGAAGCCGACTCTTTTGTTCCACTCCTGTGGACACTCTTCTTCTTTATTCTTGGTTGTAATCTTCTCGGAATGCTCCCATGGGCAGGCTCTCCGACGGCGTCGTTCGCGGTCACTCTCGCGATGGCCGGCGTGACTTTTGGAACTGTTCTGATTGCGGGAATGCGAAAGTTTGGACTGATTGGATTTTTTACAAATCAGGTTCCATCGATGGATCTTCCGCTCTATTTAAGCCCACTGAAAGTCCTGATTTTTGTCATTGAAATTGCTGGCCTTCTCATTAAGCATCTCATCTTATCGGTGCGACTTCTCGCCAATATGGTCGCGGGTCACCTTGTACTTTTGGGCATCATGGGATTGATCGTGTCGAGCGCCTCGGCGACTACCTCCATGTGGGCTACAGTAACCACAATCAGCGTCTTGAGCGCAGTGCTCTTCAGCATTTTAGAACTGTTCGTTGCATTCCTTCAGGCCTACATTTTCACGTTCCTTTCCGCTCTTTTTATTGGAGCCTCAGTCCATCATCACTAATCCCATTCGATTGAATGATCTCCGGCAGGGCTATGGCAGTCAGAAACTATGGTATGCGGTGGGTTTAAAATCGGCCTAAGGGCCTGAAAAATGCGATTCGATCCTGCGTTCATCCGTTTTGAAACAAGCCCACTTCCCTCCTGATGAATTTCGCGTACAACACCGCTGTTGTGAGATAAAAATAGTATTCAAATAGTTTTGTGATCAATTTTTCCCCCGATTCGAAGGAGTCCTTTGCCGTGAAGATTCGCTCGAGACTTACTGCACGAGTTTTTTTGATTGCCGCTGCTTTTGTTGTGACCCTTGCCATGGCTGATTCTGCCAGCGCTCAGGAAGCCACTGGCGGGGCAGATACCCGCACGCTCGTTGAGCTCACACGTTTTCTTGGAGCTGGGCTGGTCGTCATTGGTGCGGCTATGGGTATCGGCAGACTTGCTGCCTCTGCCTATGAGAGCATGGCTCGTCAGCCTGAAGTGGCAGGAACTATTCAGACGGCAATGATCATCGCCGCCGCTCTCATTGAAGGCTTCACGTTCTACGCACTCTTCATCTGCCAGTCAGGGAAGTGATTCGCAAGGAATTTGATTTTGCCTAGTCTGCAAAGCTCATAAAAGTACAGTGAGTACAGATGAGTTTGTTGAAGAATTGTAAAGTATTTTCAGGACACCTGGAGATCTGCCGTGGCAGGAGGATTACAGTTTCCGATGTTATGGAACACACCATCGATGTTTGGTCTTGTTCGCGATCGTAACGATACATCGCGGCACGACTGCCGATCGATCGGTTCCATGATCGCACTCTGTCTTACTGCTGCGGTTGTAATTGCAGTGGGAATGTCCTCGACAGTTTTTGCAGAAGACTCTTCCCATGAACACGGAACTGTTCATGGGAAGAGTGATGAACATCACACTGAGATTGGTCACAAACCACCTGCCGGTGTCTCCCAAGAAGACTTTGAGAGTCCTGCCGAATTCAAACGTGATTTGGCAATCTATTCTCTTGCGGTTTTTGTTCTGCTGTTCGGCTTGCTCTCAAAATTCGCATGGAAACCGATTTGCGAAGGACTCGACAAACGCGAACAGGGAATCAAGAACATGATCGCGTCTGCACAGCGGTCACAAGACGAGGCCAAGGAAGTGCTTGCCGTCTACGAGCGAAGGGTGGCTGCTGCATCTGACGAAGTTCGAATGATGCTCGATGAAGCTCGAAAAGATGCCGATGTAACTCGCCAAACAATCATCGCAGAAGCCAGACATTCAGCGGAGGAAGAATTGGCGAGAACCCGTCGCGAGATCAACCTTGCTACAGACGATGCGCTCACTCAGATTTCGCAACGGGCCGGTGAACTCGCGGTGCAGGTTGCTGGAAAATTTCTACGCGAAAAGATTGGTCGCGACGATCATGCTCGCCTCATTCAAGACGCGATTGCCGGTGTTTCTATTAAATCAAGTATCAATTGACAGAACGCTTACTGAAGAATCGACTCCATGGTTGATAGCACGCTGCCTCGCCCAAAATCCAAAGATCTGCCTCCTGACATCGGTGCCGCGCGCATTGCAAAGGTTTATGCACAGGCCATTGTTGAGGCTTCGGATCGAAAGAATTGTCGTGCAGAAGTAATTGCGGAACTTGCGCATATTGTTCGTGAACTCCTGCCGCGAGTGCCTGCCGCGCTGCATGTATTTGCATCGCCACGAGTTTCTGAACGCGAAAAAATTTCAATGCTTGACACAATTCTTGGTAGCACAATGCTGCCAACGACGCTGCATTCTCTCAAGGTGCTGGCACGCCATGATCGGCTTGGCATTCTTCCCGAAGTTGTTGAAGCTGCCGAGCATCTCCTCGATGAACTTGCCGGCAGACGTCGTGCAACGTTTCTGACGGCTGTTGATCTCGAGGAGTCTCAGCAATCGATGGCTGTTTTACAGCTTGAAAAACTTGTTGGTGGGGCTATCACTCCCACGTTCCGGGTCGATCCGGAACTACTCGGTGGAATGATTGTCCGTGTTGGCGATACCGTATTCGACGATTCGGTGGCAACGAGTCTTGTGCGACTCGGATCCCGTCTCGTTCAGAGGAGTGTTCATGAAATTCAATACAGACGAGATCGCCTCGGTTCTGCGTGAGGAAATCGATCGTTACGAGTCAAGCATTGACGTTCGCGAAGTCGGACGAGTGCTTGAAGTCGGCGACGGTATCGCACGCGTATGGGGACTTTCTGGCGTGATGGCCGGAGAAATGGTCGAATTCCCAGGCGGTATTATCGGACTTGCCTTTAATCTCGAGGAAAATTCGGTTGGTGTCATCATTCTTGGTGACTACCTCAAAGTAACCGAGGGCGACGAGGTCCGCAGCACCGGCCGTCTGCTCAGCGTTCCGGTTGGAGATGCGGTGGTTGGCCGCGTACTCGATCCGCTCGGAAATCCGCTCGACGGTCGAGGCCCGGTGGTCACCACTCAGCAACGCCCCGTAGAGGCGTTGGCTCCTGGTGTTGCACAGCGTTCACCCGTTCGAGAGCCTCTTCAAACGGGCATCAAAGCAATCGATGCAATGACACCCATCGGACGAGGACAACGCGAACTCATTATTGGAGATCGTAAAACCGGGAAAACTGCGATCGGTCTCGACGCAATCATCAATCAGCGATCGAGCGGTGTGAAATGTTTCTATGTCGCTGTTGGACAAAAAGACTCGACCGTCGCAGTGGCTATCGACGTTCTCAGGCAACATGGGGCGATGGACTACACCACGGTGATCGTCTCAGGCGCAAGTACGCCAGCCCCGCTTCAGTACATCGCACCTTACTCCGGCACGGCAATGGCCGAGCATTTTATGTATCGGGGCGAGCATGTGCTGATCATCTACGACGATCTTTCAAAGCAAGCTCAGGCCTACCGTCAACTGTCGCTTTTGATGAGACGTCCTCCGGGACGAGAAGCTTATCCTGGCGACGTATTTTACGCCCACAGTCGGTTACTTGAGCGATCTGCAAAGCTCTCGAGTGAACTTGGCGGTGGATCAATCACCTCACTTCCGATCATTGAAACGCTCGAAGGTGAAGTGTCTGCCTATATTCCAACAAACGTGATTTCGATCACCGACGGTCAGATTTACTTGCAGCCCGACTTATTTTTCGCAGGACAGCGTCCTGCCATGAATGTCGGAATCTCAGTATCTCGAGTCGGTGGTGCCGCTCAAACAAAGGCCATGAAGAAGGTCTCCGGAGGCCTGAGGCTCGATCTTGCGTCGTTTCGTGAACTCGAAGCGTTTGCTCAACTCGGAACCGATCTCGACGCTGCCACCCAATCACGACTTGATCGTGGTTATCGCATGGTTGAGCTTCTCAAGCAGGGACAATATCAGCCAATGGCTATGGTCGATCAGGTGATGATGATTTATGCAGGAACTCGCGGTCACTTGGACGATGTCAAGCGCGAAGATGTTGCGATGTGGGAGAAAGAATTTCTAACGTTCGTTCGCGATCAGATGCCGGAACTTCGCAAAGCAATCGATGAGTCGAATCAACTCGACGACAAGTCCGAAAAGACGCTTGAAGGAGCCATTGCCGAGTTCAAACGTCAGCGGGCATCTGCGTTGGTCGTTCAACCAAGCTCAACAGTCGCTGCCGGACGATAAACGAGAAAGAGGCAAGTTTGTCATGGCCAAGGCCCGTGCACTCGACCGTCGCCGCCGTTCTGTGCGCAATATTCGCAAGATCACTCGAACGATGGAACTCATCGCGACGGCTCGGTTTAAAAAAGCGATGGACCGCTCTGTTGCAGCGAGGGACTATACCCGTCAACTTTCCTGCATGCTTGAGAATATCGCATCCTCGGGGATAGGGGTCGTGCATCCGCTTCTCGAGGTGCGACCCAACAAACGCACTGCGGTGTTGATACTCACTGGAAATCGTGGCTTGTGCGGTGGTTACAACTCAAACATTGTTCGACAGTCACTGGCTGTTTTAGGACAGTGGAAGAGCGAAGGCATTGGCACCCAAGTTGCCGTATCAGGGAAAAAAGGCATCTCTTCACTTCGTTTTCGAGGAATCGAGATCGCCGATCGATATACGTCCTTTGATGATCGACCAGCATTTGATGCCGTGGAACCGATTGGACGGGCCTACCTCGATGGATACAGTGCCGGAGATTTTGATCGACTCGATGTCGTCTACACAAAATTTCAAAGTATTGCCAAACAATCGGCAATCATCGAAACACTTCTACCGCTCGCTCCACCAGAGTCGACCGGCTCTGATACGAGGCTTGCACAAGTGAAGCCTGAATACGATTTTTATCCTTCAAGCGAAAGTATTCTTGAAGAACTTCTTCCCGCTTCATTTTTGTCACGGCTTTTCAAATGTTTTCTGGATTCTGCCGTCAGCGAGCAGGTGGCTCGAATGGTGGCTATGAAGGCCGCATCAGAAAACGCAGGAAGCCTCATCAAGGATCTTTCACGTCGTTACAACCGCGCTCGGCAGTCTCAGATTACTGGAGAAATCATGGAGATTCTCGGTGGAGTCGAAGCCTTGAAAGGTTGATCGCGATTCTATTTTCACTCGCTGTTTTCATTCCAATACATATCAAGTCACTCTTTATCTTCTTCCGCTTCAACCGAAGGATGCTTCGCTCATGAGTTCTAAAACGGCCCCTGTTCCAGCAACCAAAAGTAAAGTCGGCCACGTTACGCAGGTCATTGGCTCGACGTTTGACGTTGCATTCGCAGAGGATTCAATTCCTGCGATTTACAATGCTGTGCGAATTGAATCCGATAAAAACGGAATGTCACTCCGTCTTGTGGGCGAAGTACAGCAGCATCTTGGTGGCGGCAAGGTTCGATGCGTTTCTCTGGGAAGTACCGACGGCATGGTTCGCGGACAAGAGTGCGTTGATACCGGAGGCCCACTGACTGTGCCAGTTGGACCAGCCACGCTCGGACGCGTGTTCAATCTTCTTGGCGAACCGATTGATGGCCGAGGGGATATTCCTGCAGGAGAACGTTGGCCTATTCATCGTGCTCCTCCGCCGCTCACAGATCTCTCAACGCGAACGGATCTTTTTGAGACCGGTATCAAAGTGGTTGATCTTTTAACGCCGTTCGTGCGAGGCGGAAAAGCAGGGCTCTTTGGTGGTGCTGGCCTTGGAAAAACAGTGATCCTAACGGAGCTTATTGCTCGCATCGCCAGTGCACACGGTGGTAATTCAGTGTTTGCCGGCGTCGGAGAACGAACCAGAGAGGGAACCGATCTTTGGCTTGAAATGCAAGAAGCCAAAATTGGTGATACCGGTCGCAGCGTTATCGAACAGACCTGTATGGTCTTTGGTCAAATGAACGAACCGCCAGGTGCAAGACTTCGAGTAGCTCTGTCTGCCTTGACTATTGCAGAATACTTCCGAGACACGACCGGCACTGACACGCTGCTGTTTATCGACAACATCTTTCGATTTTCACAAGCGGGCAGCGAGGTATCAGCGTTGCTTGGACGCATGCCGAGTGCCGTGGGCTATCAGCCCACGCTTGCCACTGAAATGGGAGCTCTCCAAGAACGGATTACAAGCACATCAAAGGGGGCTATTACTTCAGTACAAGCCGTCTACGTCCCAGCTGACGATCCAACTGATCCAGCCCCTGCAACGGCGTTTGGAAATCTCGATGCGTTTCTCTATCTCGAACGATCAATTTCTGAAAAGGGAATTTATCCCGCGGTTGACCCTCTCGCATCATCGAGTCGCATTCTCGATCCACAGTTCGTTGGTGAACGGCACTACAAAATTGCTCGTCGCGTACAACGAACGCTGCAACGCTACCGAGAACTGCAGGACATTATTGCGATTCTCGGAGTCGATGAACTCAGTGAAGACGACAAGTTGATTGTGCACCGTGCCCGCCGCATGGAGCGGTTTCTCTCACAACCTTTCCTTGTGGCTGAGGTTTTTACAGGAAAGCCGGGAGAAATTACTCGACTGGCGGATACGATTCGCTCATTTGAGGAAATTGCCGATGGAAAGTGGGATCATCTTCCAGAACAGGCATTTATGTACGTCGGGTCGATCGAACAGGCCGAAGAACAGGCCAAGAAGATGGCCTCCAAGAATTGATCCGTTCCATGCTCTTTTGAAGGGTCCCTGAATGGTTGATTCAACTCCTGTAAAAAATTCAGCTCACACTCTGAGACTGGTGATCGTTACACCCGAGCTCACTATTTTTGATGAACCGTCTCGGTTCGTGACCCTTCCCCTTTTTGACGGTCAACGCGGCGTGGCGTATGGCCATGCTCCGTTTATCGGTCGGCTCGGTGCCGGTGAAGTTCGAATCATCGGAGTTGATAAAACTATTCACCGCTATTTTGTCGAAGGGGGATTTGTCGAAGTTGGACCATCGGCAGTGAGCATTGTGGCACACCGTGCCATTCGTTCGCAGAATCTAAACGCAGTCGTGGCGCGTGAACAGAAAGAAGCATTGCTCAAAGTTTCTGCCCATGGCGACGAGGCAATTGACGCTCGTCAACGCGCCGTAGACGCCGCGAGAGCCAAGGTCCGCGCTGCTACCAATGATCACGCATAGCTTTTGAAGTGCAGCGTCAGCAACAGACTTTTTCGATCAAATCTGATAGTCATTTTCTGGCAGATTGACTTCACCACGCATCCGCAATTTCGGTCGCTCAAGCACAACCGTCGTGTGTGAATCAACACTTCTCGTGAGCCAAACATTGCTTCCAATCACGGAATCATGGCCAATACGCGTAGCGCCTCCGAGAACCGTCGCATTGGCATAAATCACGACACGGTCTTCAATGGTTGGATGCCGCTTTGTGCCCCGTACTAAGTTTCCATCCCCATCGGTTTGAAAGGAAAGTGCGCCGAGCGTCACGCCTTGATAGAGTTTCACATGACTGCCAATTTCACAGGTTTCACCGATCACCACGCCGGTACCATGATCGATAAAAAAGTGGTCACCAATCGTGGCGCCAGGATGAATATCAATCCCTGTTTTGGAGTGAGCCCACTCTGTCATCATTCGCGGAATAAGCGGAACCCGAAGGGTATGAAGCAGGTGCGCGAGTCTGTAAATCGTGACCGCTTCGAGACCTGGATAGCAGAAGATTACCTCATCGAGAGTACGCACCGCAGGATCACCGTCAAAGGCAGCTTGTACGTCGCGTGAAAGAACGCGTCTGAGTTCTGGGAGATTTTCAAGAAATTCAACTGCTTTTGCCTGACCGAGCGCTTCGTAATCGGATTCTTCTACGCATTGCTGCCTTGCCACAGCGTCATGCCGCAACGCCCGACCAATCTGCGTCGTCAATTTATCATGCAGGCTGTCAATCAGATCTCCCACGTGATAGGTCACGTTCCCGAGATGGAGATTTTCTCGCCGACGGTATCCGGGATAGAGAATCTCTTTGAGATCCTCGCATGCCGCGATGATCGCTTCAAATTTTGGAAGAGGGCAGTGCCCGAGATACTGGATTGTTGGAACCTCCAGATAGGTCTCAACAATTTTTTTTGTCAGTTCGGGGAGCTGTTCCTTGATACGAACGTCTGTAGCCATACCTCGCGATCCTACAGGTGTGAAACAATCCCTTCAAATCGACTCTTCGCTTCATTCGACTTTGTGACGGGGAAGAATTGATGCATTTCTCATCGAACGATGTCTTTTACGGCACTTTCAGTATCGAGCGCGATTTCCGGGATACTCCACAAACTTTTCCGCCGAGGCGAGAAAGACTTGATCTCAAGTCGCTTGAAGACGGGAAACTCCCTTTCCTCACTTTTTTTATTCACCGCATACTTTGATTGCATCTTCAAGGGAAAATCTTTCGTCGTAGAGCGCCCGACCCACAATACAGCCTGCGGCACCGGTGCTGCGCACGAGATGAATGTCATCGAGGGATGAAATTCCACCCGATGCCACGACAGGAAACTTCACTGACTCAATCATGATTCTCAAGGCCTGTATGTTTGGACCCAAAAGCGTTCCATCTCGAGCAATATCGGTGTACACGATTGCCGCCAAAGGTAAATCTTCATGACGACGAGCCACGTCTATCGCCAAAAGGCTGCTCGTCTCAATCCAGCCACGGGTTGCCACCAATCCATCTCTCGCATCCAGTCCAAGCACAATACGCCCTGGAAAAGCGCGGGCGAGCCGCTCAAACTCGGACGTCTTTTCAATGGCCAGCGATCCCACAATCAATCGCGACACGCCACATTCAAAATATTTTACGGCCGTTTCAAACGAACGAACTCCCCCTCCCAGCTGACATCCAACTGCTACGCTACGAACGATCTGAGACACCACATCCGATTGCAAATCACTTCCAGCTTTTGCACCATCCAGATCAACGAGATGGATGCGAGACGCTCCTCTCTCAACAAATCGGGACGCGACGGCAATCGGGTCATTATCAAAGACCGTTTCCTTCGCATAATCTCCTTGTACGAGACGAACGCATTTACCTCCTCGAAGATCGATGGCCGGCCAAAGTTCCATTACAAAATGCTCCTCATTGTTTCTACAATCGTTGTGGTCTCACGCTGTTTTCAGAAACTTTTCGATCAAATGTATTCCTGCAGCTTGGCTTTTCTCTGGATGAAACTGCGTTGCCAGCAGGCGTCCTCGCGACACCGCTGAACAGAACTCGCCTCCGTAATCGGTGTACGCTGCAACCACCGATTCGTCTCTTGGTTGCACGCAGTAGGAATGAACAAAATAAAAATGTTCTGCCTCGCCAGGCGTGGGACAGTCCAATCTGTTTCTCCATACAACCTGATTCCATCCCATGTGGGGAATTTTCATGCCGTGAGGAAGGTCGAATCTTGCCACATCTCCTTCAAGTAGGCCGAGCCCTGCGTGACGACCTCCTTCTAATCCAAATTCGAAGAGCAACTGCAGTCCCATGCAAATTCCCAAGAATGGACGATCTGCATGAACGTGTCGGATAATTGGATCGACAAGCTGGCGACGATGTAGCTCACCGATCGCGTCACAAAATGCTCCCACGCCGGGAAGTACAACGCATTTGGCTTCTGCCACCTGATTGGGATCGGATGTGATAACGGCAAGCACACCGAGTCTCTCAAATGCTTTTTGAACGCTTCGAAGATTTCCACTACCGTAGTCAATGATTGTCACCACGAATGAGATCCTTATCGCAGAGAAATGCGTTGGTCTTCCACTGGGTACCACACGAGCGACGTTGGCCCTGCATGACACGGTTTGAGTGTAAGCCGTATGAGCACAAAGAAAAGATCGCTCGATACTAATTCGGAGCAGATCGCTCTGGATACACAACCAGTTCAATACGCCGATTTCTCGCCCGACCAGCAGCAGTTGCATTGGAGACGATCGGATGATTGGCTCCGTGTGCCACAAGAAAGAGTTGCCCGTGACCAACAGACGTTCGAGCGGTAAGAAATTCAAAGACTGTCGCTGCGCGGGCACTGGAAAGCTGATGTGGACTTGTCCACGTCGGGCCGGAAAGAGGTTCCGTATCGGTATGCCCCTCAATTCCAACAAAGTGATCTGGGAAAAGCCGATCTACCTCGGAGGCAATCGTCGTGAGTATGGCAGCTGCTCCGGGCATCAGCGTGGCACTTCCCGATTCAAAAAGTTTGTCCGATGGAATTTCAATACGCACCACACTGCCGTCCATTCTGCTTTGCATGCCCGGCATCGCAAGCTGTGATGCCGCCGCCTGCATGGTAGAAGCACTGGCAAAGACCGCAGGGGTCCCCGCTTCTGACTGAACAGGAGAAGTTATTGTTCCAGGAGAGCCAGGCAAAGCACTCCCAGTGACGGGACGCGAAATGGATAACTGATTTGAAGTGCTCGATAACTGTTCGCGGAGCACGAGGACTTCATCCTCGAGCAGTTTTGATTCTTGCCGGCTTCGTGCCAGCAGCGACTCAAGTTCCTGATTATTTCGATCGAGCGCATTGGAACGCTGATCATTCTCGGCAGCAGGCGCCATGACTGCTGCGGGGGGCATCTGCACCGGTCCACCAATGCCTGCAGTGCGAAACGGATTATTTGAACATCCCGAAGTCAGAAGAAGCGCAGCTGCGATCAGCAATATTTGCAATGGGCGTTTCGTCCACATTTTGTAACCGCCAGACATTCGCCGCTCTCCGTTGATGGAAGAGCAGGGATACTAGGGGGATACAAAGGACCGGAGCAAGACCGTATCACAGCCTCACTTTCAGCCTTTTTTCCGAAAGTTTTGATTCTTTCTCGTTACGCCTTTTCTGATGCATTGCCGCGACCAAGCATTCGATAGAGCATGAGCGTAACGGTTGTCGCTATCACCACCACGACAACGACCCCAATGAGCAATATCGGATCAGCAAAAAATTCCGACACGCGATACCAGACGAGCCTCCAGAAAAACACGCATGCTACTGCTGCTAAACAGAGACTTGGTCCATACGGAAGTTCATTTCCACGATACTTGAGCCACTGAATGGTGCCCCACAAAAGCCCTATAAAGGCAGCCATGAAAAATATGATCACACCCGCTTGCCAGCCCAACCAAGCACCGATGGTCGCCATCAGTGTCGCATCCCCAAGCCCCATCGCCTCACGTCCAAGCGCATGCGAAGCACCCGATCGCACAGCCAGTACAAGTCCCATCGACACACCCACGCCGATGAGTGACGTTTCAAGTGACACAAATGCCTCTGTTCCCCACCACCATGCACCGACAATAAATACCGCACCTGCAGCGAGGAGCCATGTGCGAGGGTCGTGCAGTACCGCCCGCCGAGCATCAGCTACGGTGCAGATCACCCACCAGAAAAAGAAGAGGCCTAAGCTCATCAAAAGCCCCATCCACTGTGGCGCAGCTGTATATCCATCCGGCATTCCAACGCAATGAAGACCTCCCGCTGGTCCAAGAACATCAAGGACGAGTTTTGGAGTTGCATAACTTCTCGCCTGCTCACACCCGATTGGCAAAAGAATTTCTGGAAACGCCCACACACACACGAGTCCCAGAAGCGTTCCGGGAACAGTGATTGCATCGGGAATGACCCGGTGTAAAAGATCGCTCCAGGTTGCTGCAGCCATAAATCCAAAGAGCACCAGATGCGCAAATACTCGCAACACAGGTGCCCCTTGCTCGTGGGCAAGAAATTCTAAAGGCAACTGAGAGCGAGCAACGATCTCCCACCACGCCATGCCTCCACCAATCGCAATTGCCGAAATTTCAATCCATGACCACAGCCTTTTTTCCGGTCCGTTCTTTTTTATGAACAACGTTCCGATTATTGGCATCTGTTCCCAACAATTCCTGATTTGAACACGTTTGATCTGAGGCGCAGTTGTTTCGCAGAAGAGGGGCGGAACCAGTGCCGTAAGAATTCTTCCAACGACTCCGCCACACAGCGCCACTCCCACACAAACGTAAATTGATTCCCACGAGTCCAGACCGTTCATCGTTTTTCCTTCATCACATCGCTTGAGGAGAGCCATACTTCAATACATCGTACGACCGCAACGGCGTCTATCGATGAAGTATCTATTCGCACATCTGCACACTCGCGGTAGAGCGGTTCTCTGAATCGCAGTGTCGACTCGACTTCTTCGAGAACATCTTTTCCAGAAAGAGCCGGTCGTCGTGATGCTGTGAAGGGGTCTGTTTTTAATCGCAATCGCACGGAAAAGGAATCTGCATCCAGCCAGACAATAGGCCGTCCGTGAGTTTTCAGAAGCATTCTGTTCGCTTCCCGAAGGATCACCCCGCCACCGGTAGCAAGAATCAGATCCTGCCCAACGAGCCGCCGAAGAACCGCCGATTCAGCATCCCGGAATGCCTCTTCACCATCCAACTGAATAATTTCTGCAACACTTCTCCCAAGCTCTCGCTCCAGTTCCGTGTCTGCGTCAATCCAAGAACATTTGAGGGATGACGCAAGCATGGAGGCAATCGTTGATTTACCTGTGCCGCGATAGCCGATAAGCGTGAGGCGTGGCATGTGATTCGAAAAACGGCGAGTCCGGGCAGAGTCGTTACGAAGGCTGCTTATAGGAAGCAGTAGCCTGCTTCAGGGCTAAACGCATATCCGATTCAGGCGCATCGATGCCATGCCAGATGGAAAATTGCATTGCCGCCTGTCGGACAAACATATCGACGCCCGTGATAATCCGACAACCCAAGCTTTTCGCGTTCTTGATGAGAAGCGTATTTTCCGGATTATAGATCGTGTCAAAAATAATCATGTACGGACGCATAGATTCCATCTCGAATGGTGTTTCAGCAACATTCGGATGCATTCCGACCGGCGTTGCATTCACCAGAAGCTCAAATGGAACTCGGTGTCGTGCGCTCCAATCAATTGCTTTGCAACCGATATCGGCAGCCACTTTTCTTGCACGCTCAATCGACCGACTGGCAATCGTCACTTCCCCTCCCTGACGCTTGAGTGCAAAAGCTATCGCCCGCGCCACTCCTCCAGCTCCCAAAATCAATGTCGGCCGGCGGGACAAGCCACCGGAGGATTCCATCTGCACGGCATCTCGCTCGGCCTGCCAGAAGTGCGTTCCTGCGGACTGCGCGTCACCAGACGCAATGGCCTCGTCGATCGACCTGCCTGCAGCCAACACATCGCTGTTAAAAGCAGCCAAACCATCCGGCCTGAATGCAAGAGTATTCGTCGCACCGATCTCACTGACGAGTTCATCGGAAATATCGACTCGTTGCAAAACATTTTCCTTGTGTGGAATCGTGACGCTCAGTCCGGCAAGCGGCCATTTGTTACTCGTACGAATAAATTCTTCCAAATCCTCTGCCGGAACTCGGAAGGGAAGATACACCGCGTCAATGTCGGCGATCGCCAGAGCGGTGTTGTGCACAATTGGACTGTAGCTGTGGGATATTGGATCGGCAATCAAACCATAAATTTTTGTTTGCGGAGTAATCCGATCATATCGATAGAGATCCCGCATCTGTTTCCAACTCAATTGACCAGGCGCCATAGCGCGATCGTCACTGAGTGTGGCATAGGTAAAAGGCGCACCGACGCTTCCCGCAAGAATTCGACTCGGAGTGCCTATGTCTCCCATACAGATACCGACGGTTGGGAGTGTACTTTCTCGAATGAGTTCGAGCATCCGGAGATTGTCCTCCGGATGATTCGCCATCGTTGCAATTTTGACAACATCGGCATCAAGAGCAGCCAGAGAAGCATGCAGTGCGCCTAAATCCTCCGGGGTTCTGTGAAAATTGTGATAGCTGATGATGCGTTTCGTTTTTCCATACCGAGGAATGGTACGGGCAATATCATCTTCAAGATCGACCCAGTCTGCCCCCTCCGCGATCGCAGTGCGAAGCACCATCAATCGCTCATCTTCAGAACCTTTCCAACGTCCTAAGTCGTCTGAACGTCGACAGGTGACAATCACAGGGCAAGGACGATCGGCGAGCAAACGCTGCACACTCACTGTGCCCTGAATATAGTCTATACGCAGCTCAACGAGACCAATGCCGTTGTCCGCTACATGTTTGTGCTCTGCGATAACGTGGCGATGCCGACCACGCCCAATACTCACGCAAATCATCGTTCTGCTCCCCCGCATATCACATAGACCACTCTCTCATTTTGATCATTGCCCCAAAATCAGGTCCGACGAAACTGTCTATCCAACTCTTCTTTTGAGAGCGTCAGCGAAGTCGGTCTGCCGTGTGGGCAATGATGGCTATGTTCGATGATGTGACGATCTCGCACAAGTGCATTGACCTCCCCCTCTGATAGAGGATCACCCGCTTTGACTGCCGCTTTACAGGCAAGTCCGTGTAGGACTTCATCAACAATCACCTCTCCTGCGGACTGCGAAGAACACTCGAGGCGTTCCAAAAGTTCTCGTATCAGCGACACAGCAGGCGTCTTGCCAACGAGCACTGGTTTTGAAGTGACGAGGATCGTTGAACCTCCAAACGATTCGACCTTTACGCCCGCACCCTCAAGTGCTTCGCTATGTTCCATTATCAGATGGGCTTGGGAATGTGTGAGTTCGACTGGTTCCGGAACAAGCAAGGGCTGAACTTCAAGCGTGCCTCCGCGAACCGATTCCTTCAATCGAGCAAAAAGAACCTGCTCGTGCAGAGCATGCTGATCGATAACCTCGATGCCTTCTTTACTCTCAACAACGATGTACCGATCGTGCATCTGCACAGAAAACTCATCTGCTGGCACGCGTGGAGAAAGTGCTTCCGTCACTTCCAATTGGCTTTTAACCAACCATGTACGATCCTGAGTCGCATTCACATTAATGGATTCAGGCTCTGAAATACTTTTTTCAAAAAATAGTCTCGATGTACTCTCTGCGAATGACTTGAATGAAGGAGGAACCGTTGCCGCAGGAGCCAACGGACCAAACGACCTGAGGGGATCAACAGGTGGACGCAGCGGAGCCTTTAAGTTGCTTGTAAGAAATTTCGTACGAAGGGCGCTGAGTACCAGACGATGAAGTCGCGATGGATTGAGAAATCGAACCTCGATTTTTGTTGGATGCACATTGACATCGACACTCTCGGCCGGGATGTCAAACCGAAGGAATACCATTGGCTGCCGACCACTGAGCAAAATTCCCCGGTATGCCTCATGAATTGCATGCAGAATTGTTCTGTCGCGAAAAGGTCTTCCGCCGACGAACAAATACTGCATCCGACTTCCGGCAACGTCATCTTCGGGCCTGCCTACAAAGCCACTCACAGAGATTTCGTTGTCCGATGCCTCCACCTCGAGAAGTCGATCAGCAAGATCCGTTCCAAAAATACCTCCAATGCGACTTCGCCAGAGGGTCGTAGCGGCGAGGTCGTGAACCACTCGGGGCCCATGCGTAAGCGAGAATGCCACCGAAGGATGTGCAAGTGCTGTTCGCACAAACGCCTCACTGGCATGCGAAAACTCAGTTGACGCCGTCTTTAAAAAGGCGCGTCTGGCCGGCACATTCCAAAACAGTTGATGAGACTCGATCGTGGTTCCCTCGGCCCCTCCATCGGGTATCACCTCACCGAGCTTTCCTCCATCAATCTCAATTGCTGCGCCGTGTGAGCGACCTTTGACTCGCGATCGAATCACCAAACGAGATACCTCGCCGATAGATGCCAGTGCCTCCCCCCGAAATCCGAGCGACCGAATGGTATCGAGGTCTTCTGCTACCAAAAGTTTACTTGTTGCATGCGGAGCGACTGCTAGTAGAAGGTCGTCGGGTTCAATCCCTTCTCCATCATCCACTACGCGCACAAGCGATGTACCGCCCTGATGGAGTTCAACCGCGATTCGCGATGCACCAGAATCGATTGCATTCTCAAGGAACTCTTTCACCACACTTGCAGGTCGTTCAATCACCTCCCCGGCAGCGATGCGGTTGATTACCGAAGGCGTGAGGGTTTGGATTCTTCCCATACGTCATCCTCTTCTCGTGGCACAAACGCTGTCGAGCGAAGCACATATTACTTACTGAATCGCGACACACCAGTGGCACGATCGGCATTAGGAGAGTTGAAAATCTTTGATCTTGCGATAGAGCGTTCGTTCACCAATACCAAGCATTTCAGCCGCACGCTCCCGATTTCCGCCGGTTACTTTAAGCGTTTCAGTGATCAAAATACGCTCGATCTCCTCGAGCGGCCTACCGATCAGCGGTCCAATGCCCGAGATTTCAGCGGCAAGCACAGCAGGGATCGCAACGGCAGCGTTTGCTGGCTCAAAATCAACTGGAAGATCATCGACGTCGAGCGATTCGTCGTAGTCTACGACCACCATACTCTCCACCACATTTCTGAGTTGGCGAACGTTTCCGGGCCATGCATCGGCGATGAGTCTAGCCCTGGCAGCTGCCGACATGCCTTTGATTACCTTGTGATGTCGCTTAGAAAAATGGCGGAGAAAATGGTCTATCAACAATGGAATATCAGTTGGGCGATCGGCAAGACGGGGAATAGAAACAGTCACCACCTTTAAACGGTGATAGAGATCACTTCGAAATGTTCCAGCGACGATCGCCTCTTCAAGATTTCGATTGGTCGCAGATAGAATGCGAACATTCACCCTCGTTGTTGTATTCGACCCAACTTTCGTGATCTCTCCGCTCTCTAAAACACGTAGGAGCTTGATTTGCGTTGGCATCGGCATGTCGCCAACTTCATCTAAAAACAGAGTTCCTCCATGTGCATATTCGAACTTTCCAATTCGATCACTTGAGGCATCCGTGAAGGCACCTCGGATATGCCCAAAGAGTTCACTCTCGAGAATATTTTCGCTGAGCGCAGCACAGTTAAGAGCAACGAAAGCTTTTTGTTTGCGCGTACTATTTTGATGGATTGCCTGTGCGACAAGTTCTTTCCCAGTTCCAGTTTCTCCTTGAATGAGCACGCTCGCATCGGTCGGAGCAATTCGCTTCAATCGTTCGAGGAGTGCAAGAATTGATGGACTTGAGCCAACCAGCCCCTCAAATCCGAATTTTTCGTCGAGTCTCTTATTGAGTTCGATATTCTGCTGCTTGAGTCGAACTGATTCCGACGCCTTTTGAACGGCCGTTCGCAGATGAACAAGATCGAGCGGTTTTTGAAGATAGCTGAACGCTCCCTGCTGCATTGCGGTAACCGCCGAGGGAATCGTTCCATGTCCGGTTACTACAATCACCTCAACCTCGGAGCAGGCTTTTTTCGCAAGCATGAGAATCTCGAGGCCGCCGATGTCATTCATCATCAGATCGGTTACCACTACGTCGAATATTTCTTCGCTGAGACGCCTGGCTCCTTCGATACCACTTCCCGCCACAATGCACCGGTATCCAAGTCTCTCGAGCCCTTCGCTCACAGTTCGGGCGTGCACGAGTTCATTATCAATCACGAGCACACGTACAGGAGCTCCTCGCTGGGACGCATCGGTAGTGTCGAGTGAAGGAGCAGCTGGTGTCATAAGTGAGATGGTACGAGAGGTCGACGCGACGCGTCCAGCAACTGAAATAAAAACTCTACGCAACGATCGGGGTCAACAGACGGGGTGGGACTGGTAGCCAAATTGCCACTTTTGTTCCGCGTCCCGGGGCACTTTGAATGTCAATACTTCCACCGTGGGCTTCGATCACCTTTCGGGTCGTGGGAAGCCCCAGTCCCGAGCCTCCCTGTTTGGTCGTATAAAATGCACGAAAGGCGCGAGCAAGTGTCTCTTCATCCATTCCTGGGCCGGTGTCTATCAATTCGAGAACGACTCCCATGCCGGATAGACGCGTTCGAACAACAAGTTGTCCTCCCTCGTGCATTGCCTGCACGGCATTGAGCAACAGATTGAGAACGGCTGAGCGAAAAGTTTTATGATCCAAACGAACCGCCGGAAGAGCCGGGTCGAGATATCGAACAATCTCCACATTCGACCGCTTTGCTTCTGGAGAAAAAAATTCAAGCAGATCACTCATCTCTGTATTGAGATTTCCAGGCTCCAAATCGAGCGATTCTTGTCTCGCAAAATCTAAGAAGTCACCGAGCAGTTTTTGAAGTCGGTCGCATTCCTGTCGAACCAGTTCGATCTTTGCAATCGCCCGCCTCTCGCGAGGATTTACAGGCTCTTGGAAATCCTCCGCAAGCAGTTCCATGTTGAGACGAATCGTAGAGAGAGGATTGCGAATTTCATGAGCCAGCGCACCAACGAGTTCCGAAAACGATCGATACACGTCAGAGACGTCTACTTCAGAATGAATTGGCTTCGTCATGCGTAAAGGCCCTGCGCACGCCCGCCAAACGAGCCATTCCCGTGTCAATGATTCTCAATGATTTCCAAAGAAAAACAGCTGAAAAATCAGGACGGCTTGGGAGTTGCCCCTTCTGCAGCTTCACGAGCATCACGCAAAACAGCACGACGACTGAGTTTTACACGATCCTGATCATCTACCGCAATAACCTTGACTCGCATGGTATCGCCAATACGACAGACATCGGCAACGCTTGCCACGTAGTCGTCGGAGAGTTCACTGATATGGCACAAACCATCCTTGCCTGGAACCAACTCAATGAATGCACCGAAGTCCTTCACGCTCGTAACGCGTCCCTCGTAAATCCGACCGATCTGAATCGAGGCGGTAAGCGCTTCGATTTTCGCCATCGCTGCATTTGCCCCTTCGGCGTCATGACTGGCAACCGTCACGGTTCCATCATCGTCGACTTCAATCACAGCACCTGACGACTCCTGAATCGCACGAATTGTTTTTCCTCCGGGACCAATCAGGAGGCCAATTTTCTCCGGATCAATTTTTGTTCGCAGTAATCTTGGAGCCCACACAGAAATCTCTGCTCGTGGACTACGAATCGCCGTGAGCATCTGTTTGAGAATTTCAAGACGGGCCTCTCTTGATTGCCGTAACGTGGCTTCAATGATTGCCGATGAAATTCCATCGATCTTCATATCGAGCTGGATGCCCGTGATCCCTGTATGAGAACCGGCGATCTTAAAGTCCATGTCGCCGTGATGATCCTCGTCTCCGATGATGTCCGTCAACAGCACCCAACGATTCTCGGATTCCTTCACCAGCCCAACTGAAATTCCCGCAACCGGACTTGTGATCGGCACACCCGCAGCCATCAGACCCAACGTTGCTCCGCAGACTGACGCCATAGAACTTGAACCGTTGGACTCAAGAATGTCAGAAATCACTCTGATTGTGTATGGAAAAACGTCCGGTTCTGGAAGCACAGGCTTTACACTTCGCTCCGCAAGCGCCCCGTGACCAATCTCGCGCCGACCTGGCCCACGAATCGGACGACACTCTCCCACAGAGAACGACGGAAAATAATAGTCCAACATGAATTTCTTTGAGTATTCGTCGATGAGCCCGTCAACTCGCTGCTCGTCTCTACCGGTACCAAGCGTGACCGTAATAAGAGCCTGCGTTTCACCACGCTGAAAGAGCGCGGAGCCATGTACCCGAGGCAGCAAGTCAACTTGACACACAATTTCGCGAAGGGCTGTGGAGTTTCGTCCGTCTGGACGACGCTGCTCTAAAATCAATTCTCTCACAGCACGTTCTTCAAGACCGTGCCACACGTAAGAAAAATCACTTTCGCTCGCGGCACCGGCTGTTTGCAAATCCAAAACAACCTCTGCTTTTGCCTTCTCTCGCAGAGCCTTTACGGCCTGGCCACGATCGTGCTTCACAGGGATTGCTTTGGCCTGACGTAAGTCGGAAAGATAGGAACTCACGAGCCGTTGCGTGAGTTCGCTGTGATCGTCGAGCACATACTGCTTTTTTGGCTTGCCAGCTTTGGCCATCAACTCCAACTGCATATCGCACAGTTCACGGATGATTCGATGCGCCTCTTCAATCGCTTGCAGCATTCGCTCTTCGGGCATTTCACGAGCGAAGCCTTCTATCATGAGTACCGCTGTTTTGCTTCCCGATACAATTAAGTCGAGATCGCTTTCCTCAAGTTGATCCTGCGACGGAAATGGCACGAACTTGCCGTCGATTTGTGCGAGTCGCACTGAACCCAAAGGACCGTTAAAAGGCAGCGGTGAAATAGAAAGCGCCGCCGACGCTCCATTCATGGCCAACAAGTCGCCGTCGTTTTGCTTGTCGCTTGAGAGCACGAACGCCTGAATCTGTACCTCGTCGTGAAAACCTTCTGGAAACAGTGGGCGAATGGGGCGATCCATCATTCGACTTGTGAGCGTTTCCTTCATGGTCGGCCTGCCTTCTCGCTTGAGAAAGCCACCTGGAAATTTTCCGGCCGCCGCCGAGCGCTCACGGTAATCACAAGTGAGGGGGAAAAAGTCGATTCCTGCTCTGGGGGCGCCTGTTGCGGTGGCGACGAGGACCGTTGTTTCCCCGTATTGAACGAACACACTTCCCGCAGCCTGCTTTGCCAACAATCCAGTTTCCATGCTGAGGACATGATCCCCAAATTTCTTTTCAACTCGCGTTTTCAATCTCTTGCTCCATTCCTTCTTTAATTTGTTCTGTCACATTTTTTTCATCGCAGTTATACGTTTCTGCGAGAACGCATTTGTCTCGGCCTATTCCGAGTAAATCATCAAATGCGAATCAGACGACCACTGTGGCCATCTTGGAAAGAAACCTCTTCTTTCAAAACGTCCCCTCGACCCTTCTTTTTTTCGAAAAACTTGACACGAACATGGGTATTGTCCGAATCGTTTTGAATCGGACGACACGCTCTACTTTCGAATGTCTAAACTTTGGATGATATCGAGATATCGCTGCGGTGCCGTTCGCTTGAGATAATCGAGCAAGCGACGCCTGCGGCTCACCATCATCAGCAGACCACGCCGGCTTGCGAAGTCTTTTCTGTGTTGCTTGAGATGTTGAGTCAGATAGGTAATTCGGCCACTGAGAAGTGCGATTTGAATCTCTGCTGAACCGGTATCGGAGGTTCCCCTTTGATACGTTCCAATCAGTTCTTTTTTCCGTTCTTGTGTCAGCATCATGCAGTCTCTCGGAGCCACTTTCCTAGATTGAGTCAGTTCAACGCCACTCCTGTCCCAACGACAAGAGCCACAAGCGGACGGTTCTTTTGAACGATATGCGGCTTGAAAAGCCATCTATCGACAAGCGATTTCGATTACGAGAAATCCCCACATCGGGATTTGAACCTCACAACCAATTTGGAAGATTCCAAATTTTTCCTCGGCTCACCGTGCAAAAAGTCTATCGAAACAGGCCGATGTTGCAACCGGCTGCACTTTCGCAGGCCATGAGGATTGGCGAACGATCAGGCATTCACCGGAAACCACACGAAAAACAGATTTGTCCTGAGAGCCGGTTGCTTGTCACGCAACTCCAATAAAAACAACCACCAGAACCGCCACTTACGAAGCACTCGAGGCACTGCGTTTAATGCCCTCGCGAGAGTCCACTACATTCCAAGCGAGTCCGGTGAGCCTCATCGCATTGATGACCCAGTAGGTGGTGTCGATTTCCCACCACTTATGACCATGCTGAGCCATTCGTTGATACGCATGATGATTGTTATGCCACCCTTCACCGAATGCCAAAAGACCAACCCACCAGAGGTTTCTACTATTGTCGCTGGTCTCGTAGTTTCGATATCCCCAAATGTGAGTCGCCGAATTGACACACCATGTGACGTGGAACACGTAAAGCATTCGAACAGCCAGCCCCCACACCAACCACGACATTCCTGTAGGCCAGTCATAGAGCGACCATCCGGTCCCCAAGAGAGCTCCGCCAATCAAAAAGTGCCACAAGAGAAATGTCTTGTGCAAAAATTGGATTCCCGGATCCTTTTCCAAATCGGGCGTCCATCGATGCACCAAGGAGTTCACCGTTTCTGCTGACTTCATCGGGAAAAACCAGAGCATATGCGACCAAAATCCACCATCTCGCGGAGAGTGCGGATCGCCAGGAAGATCACTAAATGCATGATGTTTTCTATGATTCGCGACCCATGCAAGCGCCGAACCTTCGCCCGAAATACCTCCCACAAATGCAAAAAACCATCGGACTGGTCGGTACGTGCTAAAACTTCCATGAGTCAGCAGGCGATGGTATCCCAGACAAACCCCAAGCGAACCTGTAAACCAGCAGAGCCCCAAACAGATCGCCAAGCCAGACCACGTAAAAAAGAAAGGCGCTGCCAGCGCGAGTACATGAATTCCCATGATCCAAATACAGGTTGGCCAGTCGATTCCATTCGACCAGACACTAGGCGTTTTTTCATGCGCCATTTCCTGCAGGTCTAGATGGTCGGAGTGACTCACGTGACTCACGTCCTGATCCGTCTCCGACACAGGGGGGCTGACTTTGCAACAGATTGGTTGCAAAGGTATCTCACCCGCGTAGTCGGCACCAAGGGGTCCGGGCGTCTCAAGCATTGATCCACTTTGAAGCGACATTCTTAGATCTTTCTCACGTAAAGAATGAACTCGGCCGAAGTTTTCAAACATGCAAAGAAAATAAAACCCGGTGAAAGACGTTCTTGATGATCGATTTCACGAAGGCCTTCCTCTTTCTCTCGTCTTATTCAATCGTTTCACCATTCAAATGACGAGTCAAACACGACCAAAAAAACGTCAAGACTCTGTCAAGATTTCCAGTTTTTTGTTTTTGGAAACAACAGAATGAACTTTACCCCTCTCAAGAAGGCTGCGATCAACGACAAACTCGCATTTTGAATCGATTCGCATTGTATGAGTCACCATTCCTTTACCTGCAAGAACACGAACTCTCTCAAGCGTGAAGCGAACTCTTACCGCAGCAGAAGATCTTCTCCTAGAGAAAGCGATTTTTCATCGTTTAAAAAGAGAAGGGTCTCAGACCACCATCGCTTCCAAGGGTCTCCAACCACTTTATTATTGGCCGAAAAAAAGAGAGCGTCCGGGACGCATTCAACTGCAACTGAACCATTCGGGCATTCAACAATGGAAATTTTATTTTTCATCACGAGTGGCTGCTGCATTGAGTTTGATTCAAAAAAGATCTTGCTTTCGGCAAGGCGCACCACCAAAGAGAGCTGATCGAAAGCGATCGTCGGTGCTCTTGCCAACGACCCAGCTAAAAAAGAACGAAAACCAAGAAACGTAACAAGACTATCAATCAATGATCTCGAGAGACTGCCCTGGTTTGCATGTAAGCCAATGGTTCCTGAAATAAGGCGACCCCTTGAAAACACGCCCTCCGTCCACTCAATCGATGCGATACCACTCAATGCGTGCGGGGTCACATGAGCAATCTGTTCGAGTGAAATATTCTCCAACCGTCCAGTGCATGTGCCGCTCCAGAGTCCGGCGACTCTGGAACAATCGATGGTCCCTCTCACGAAAGCATTTTCGCCGCACAGAGATCTCCAGCCGAGAAGCTGACAAACCATTTCCCAGGGAACAGGATTATTGGCTCTCGCGATGACCTCCACCCGTCCTGCGTCCAAGGGCATCGATCGCACTCGAAACTCATCCTCAGATTGTGGTTCCCTACGAATTCGAATCGCTCGCATCGACTCATCGGCAACGCACTCGATCCAGAATCCACCGAAAGAACTTGCCTCTGGGAATAACGGATTCTTTCCGGAAGACCATACGACTTCGTCGAGTTCGAGTACGTTTGATCCGGTTGAGCGAGGTAGCGGTCGCGATAGCCAGAGTGAGGCCAGATGCGCAAGCTCTCCGACAGCGTGCGGGGTCAGCGACAATTTTGGGATTCTGACTCGGGTTCCATCTGAGGCCTCTTCCACATCGATGGAATCAATCTTTAATCGTTGGCTACTGCGGGAGGAAAATACCTCACAGCGATTCAACCGAACGACTCCCGGTCGCACGTGTTCAATGAATTCACAATTAAAACGCAATCCAAAAGATTGTTCGATTTTCTCCAGAATCGCATTTTCGTGAGTCTTTCCAACTCGCAAAAGAGCCCAGCCCACGACACTGCCTGTGGGCAAAATGCACACGAGAACAAAAAGAAGTCGCATCCAATGAATGCGCACCTGTGAACGTTCGATGAACATCCCTGTTCGTCTCCCTGACCATCACCGCCTAGCGGGCTCTGGCCATTTCGTGAAACATCGACCACCGAGCCTGCATTTCGTCAACGCTGTCGCCACCAAATTTTTCAACAAGCGCCGCGCCAATTTCAAAGGCAACCACATTTTCTACAATCACACTCGCCGCCGATACCGCGCAAACATCGCTGCGTTCATAGGCGGCTTCTTCTGATGTCTTCGTTTTCAGATTCACCGACCCCAGCGGCTTTCGCAGAGTGCTAATCGGTTTCATTGCGGCCCGCAATAGAAGTGGTTGACCGTTGGTCATTCCTGCCTCGAGTCCACCAGCATTATTTGTTGGGCGATCATATCCCAGACTCGGAGATGTCCGTTGCTTCGGGGCATACACAATTGCATCGTGCACTTGCGAACCGGGACGACGAGCCGCCTCGAAACCCAAGCCAATCTCAACTCCCTTGATTGCCTGAATCGACATCACGGCCTGCGCAAGTTTTCCATCCAGTTTTAAATCCCACTGCGCATGACTTCCCAGTCCTATTGGCAGTCCTTCGACCCGCACCTCGACGATTCCTCCAAGCGTGTCTCCTTCTTTTCCGATTCGATCGATGAGTTCCTTTATTTCTGAATCTCGATCAGGATGCAGCGAATAAATCTCACTTGAATCGCGTCTCAGTCTTGATTCTTTCAGATCCCCTGAATGTGATCCGAGTACTACTCCTCCAAGTTCAACAACCCATCCGGCAACATCGATTCCGAAAACCGTGAGCAACTGCTTTACCATCGCTCCTGCCGCAACACGAGCAGCCGTCTCGCGTGCACTGGCGCGTTCGAGAACTCCACGAACGCTTCCCAAGTATTTGATCGCACCGGCAAGGTCGGCATGTCCCGGCCGCGGGCGATCAACATCATCCAGCTTTTCAAGTTTTGAATCGCGGTTAATCACTTCAAGGGCAATCGGGCTTCCGATGGTGACGCCTCGCCAGAGCCCTGAAAGCACGGTCACCGAATCGGTCTCGATGCGTTGTCTTCCTCCACGACCATACCCGCCCTGACGTCGAATCAATTCTTGATCGATGCATGATGTGTCAATCGTGAGCCCGGACGGAAATCCGTCCACCAGCGCCACCAACGCAGGCCCGTGTGATTCACCGGCAGTCCAATAACGAAGCATATCGATTATGAGGCATTGAGAAGAAAAGGGGCCCACGACTCATCCCGAGTGTAGTTCTCGCATGGACGCTGACCCAAGGGCATTCTTTCCCGTGCCGTGCCTCAATAAAAACTACATCAAATTTGACTTTTTACGAAGATATTGTGAAGGCGTGCGTTTGAGACAATATGGAATTTTCACACACCATGAGGAATCTTGCCCGTCAACCGAAGGCAGGCTTCAAAATACTTTTGACGAGTGCCTTCCACTATGTCGGCGGGCAGATTCGGTGGGGGACTTTGCTTATCCCACCCACTTTTTTCGAGCCAGTCGCGGACAAACTGCTTGTCGAACGAATCTGGAACCTTTCCCAACTCAAGATTCTGCGCAGGCCAAAAACGCGAACTGTCGGGCGTGAGAACTTCATCGACGAGAATCAGTCTTCCGTCTGAGTCAAGTCCCCATTCGAACTTCGTGTCAGCCACCACGATGCCAACCTCCGCCGCATGCTTTGCACCACGACGGTAGACCGCGAGGCTTTTCTCACGCAGACGCTCGGCGAGATCAGTTCCAATGACGTCTGCCATGACGGCAAAAGAAACGTTTTCGTCGTGTCCACTTTCTGCCTTTGTGGCTGGCGTAAAGATTGGTTCGGGAAGCTTCGAACCGGGGCCGAGTCCCGAAGGCAGTCTGATTCCACAGACAGTGCCACTCGAAAGATATTCGTTCAGGCCTGATCCAGCTAATCGATCACGCACAACACACTCAAATGGAATCACTTCTGCACGTCGCACGAGCATGGTGCGACCCTGTAACGCCGCAAGATCGATTCCTTCAGGCAATCCCATCGATTCTACGTCCGTAGAAAGAAGATGATGCTCAAGGGCAAGCGCTGAATCACTGCTCAGCCATCGAAACCAAAATTCAGAAATGCTCGTGAGCACTCGACCTTTGTCAGGAATCGGAGTCGGAAGTACCCAATCAAACGCGCTGATTCTATCTGTACTCACAAGAATCATTCGGTCGCCAAGCGAATAACAGTCTCGAACTTTACCTCGATGGGCCTGACCGAGTGGCAGATCAGTGCGGATAAGAGCGTTGCCACATTTGTTTGCATCTAACATCGCTCACTCCTGAGTTCACGCTTCAAAAATCCCCAGCCTGATCCCGAACTACCGCATTCGGGTGCGTCATGACAGCACGTCTGTACGAGGAGCTAAAAACTCTAACACGAAAAACTGTTCTGGAAATAATATTACTGAAAGTCACGGGAGCAATTCGGTATTTCATCGTGTCGGTTCGATCCGTCTTCCAGTCGTGTTGCGATCACATGAATGGCACTTTCCCTCCGTTCGATACGGCCCTGCACCAATAAAAAATTCGCGCGGCGCACCGCGCCTGAGGTGCTTTGCCATACGTGAGAACGCACCACGACATTGACTGCTGCGGTCTCGTCCTCAATGGTGACAAACACAATACCCTTGGCTGTTGGAGGGCGTTGCCGCATGAGAACTATGCCTGCGGTCCATACCATTTCTCCGTCCGGTCGCTGCCGAAGTGTCACATTGGTAATACATCCGAGTTGATCGAGACGTTTCCGCTCAAATTCAATCGGATGCCCCCGAAGTGACACGCCATTGGTTCGATACTCGGACAAGACATCTTGACGCAATGAAGAAACAGAAAGATCGGGTGACGGGTCGTCAATATCTTTGAGAGATTCAAACAACGGCGCCGTTCCCGGTCGATTCTGATACTGCATCGCTTGCCACAAGGCGATTCGACGACCTTTGCCAAGACTCTGCATCGCTCCGGAACGCGCCACATGCATGATTACAGCACGATCGATCCGCGCTCGTCGAGCCAGATCTTCGAATGAAATGAAACTACCATCTCTCCTTGCTAGTTCGATGCGCATACCTGCCGCTTCTCCAAGCCCATGAATCTGCTGAAGCCCAAGCCGAACGGCAGGCGGCTGGCCGACGATTCCCTCCAAGCACGCATGCCATCCGCTCCACTGGATGTCCGGCGGTCGCACCTCGACCCCATGCAACTGCGCATCGCGCACAAGCTGTGCGGGTGCATAAAATCCCATCGGCTGACTGGCTAACAGGGCTGCTGTGAATGCCGCTGGATGATGGCACTTCAGCCACGCCGAAACATACACCAAGAGTGCAAAACTTGCTGCGTGCGACTCGGGAAATCCATATTCACCAAAACCGCGAATCTGTTGAAACACTTGTTGGGAAAATTTCTCCGATAGTCCACGAGCTTGCATGCCTGCAACGAGCCTGCGACGAAACTCATCGATCACGCCGGGGCGCCGCCAGGCCCCCATCGCACGTCGCAACTCATCGGCCTCACCGGGCGTGAATCCAGCGGCCACCACCGCCAATCGCATTGCCTGCTCCTGAAAAAGTGGTACTCCAAGCGTTTTTTCGAGTACCGCACGCACTGCCTCGCTGGGATATTCGGCACATTCTTCACCTGCGCGACGACGCAGATAGGGGTGCACCATATCTCCTTGAATTGGTCCCGGACGCACGATCGCTACTTCAATCACCAAATCGTAAAAACATCTGGGCTTGAGCCGCGGCAGCATGCTCATTTGCGCACGACTTTCAATCTGAAACACGCCCACCGTATCGGCACTACAGATCATGTCATATACCTGAGGATCTTCTGCAGGAATATCTGCCATCGTGATGTTGATTCCGTTGTAAGCGTGAATCATTTTCATCGTCTTGCCGATCGCCGTAAGCATTCCCAGAGCGAGACAGTCTATTTTTAGAATTCCCAGTTCATCCAGATCGTCCTTGTTCCATTGCACAATCGTGCGGCCATTCATCGCCGCTTTCTGAATTGGTACCAGTTCACACAAATCTCCGCGCGTGATCACCATCCCTCCAACATGCTGCCCCAGATGGCGTGGAAATCCGATTAATTCCCCCACGAGAAACAAGAGCTTGCGACCGGTGTCGGAATCTGGATCAAAGCCGGTTTCCTTCAGCCGAGCAGCGAGTGATTCAAGACCGTCTTTCACATCGAGCACTCGAGCAAGAGACTGAATTCGATCGAGTGACAATCCCAGTGACTTTCCCACATCACGCACTGCAGACCTCAGGCGATAGCGGATCACTTCCGCTGTCATGCCGGCTCGGTGGCGCCCATACGTTTTGTAAAGATACTGGATGACTTCCTCTCGTCGCGCGTGCTCAAAATCAATGTCGATATCCGGCGCTTCACTTCGTTCGCGGCTGATAAATCGCTCGAAGAGTACGTCCATTCTCGACGGATCGACCGATGTGATGCCCAGACAATAACAAATGGCCGAATTCGCAGCCGACCCTCGTCCTTGACAGAGAATTCCTCGACGACGCGCAAAACGAACAAGATCGAATACCGTTAGAAAATAAGATTCGTATTTGAGTTCAGTGACAAGTAAAAGTTCGTGTTGAATCAATGAACACACTTTTTCTGGAATTCCATCCGGATAGCGTTTATTTCCTCCCATCCATACCAGATGTGCCAGGTGCTCTTGTGGTGTGCGTCCAGACGGCACGACTGAATCTGGATACTCGTAACGCAGTTCATCGAGAGAGAAGGTGCACCGATTCGCCAGCTCAATGGTTCGTTCAATGGCTCCCGGAACAGACCTGAACCTCTCGGCAATCTGTTGTCGCGGATGAAGATGCCGTTCTCCGTTGGTCAGCAGTCGATCGCGAGCTTCCTGCACGGTGCAGCCATGCCTCACTGACGAGAGCACATCGGCAAGCATCATGCGAGAACGAACGTGATACCGCACATTTCCAGCAGCCACTATCGGGACATTCGCCGCAGTTGTCACTGTTGACCATCGATCTAAATTCCTCTCGTCGTTTCCCTCTCGTGAACACGATGCAATCGCATAGAATCGGTCACCGAAAAGCTCCCGCCAACGTTCAAGCTGAATCCGTGTGCTTGGCCGTATTGTACTTTCGTCCGCCGTCAGCGGCATTCCGGCCAAAAGACCTTCGGCATACGCTGCCACATCGTCCAACTCGAGGAGACAGCAATCTTTTTCGCCGAGCTGGTAACCGCGCGTCAGCAATCGACAGAGATTCCCGTAACCCTTTCGATCTATCGACCAGAGCACAAGAGGTGCCATGCCAACTGGTTCAATAGTGGCACCGACAAGAAGATGAATGCCTGCCTGTTTTGCGGCGACATGGGCTCGCACGACTCCGGAAACGCTCGAACAATCTGTGATGGCGATCGCACTGTATCCAAAAGCGGCAGCGCGCATCACCAACTCCTCTGGATGAGAGGCTCCCTGAAGAAATGAGAAGTTGCTTATGCAGTGCACTTCGGCATACGCTGCGCACACATTCGGATTCAACGGGGCAGGGGGACCATTTTCAGAAGGCGGTTGGAGCATCAATACTTTCCAGGATCCGATGCGTTCATGACGACAGATCGCAACACGTCAGCGACGGAATACGTGAATCGTTTTGAATCGTTTGGAGAGTCATGAAAATTCTCCGTGAAGAAACCAATGACCATCTCGCAACCGTCGAAACAACCACCACATCGATCCCGTTTCGGTTTCAACGACGTAATAGTCGCGACGTACGCTCGCACCGCGCCACCACGCAGTTTCGATGCGTTCAGGTCCATCTACCTTTGAAATCGTGTGATTCTTTCCATCCCATTGAAACTGCGTTGGATGTCCATTGAATGTCTGCAGCGGGATTTCGAGTGGAAGCGGTCGAGAATGCATTCGAATCGGCCTGCGGCCGTGCGTCCAAACAGCAACACGTTCGGTTGCCTGCGGTTGCCTGCGGGCACGGTTACGGCGGCCCGAACGAGTCGTTTCACTTTGATGAACTGTCTGCGAATCAATACGCGGCGGAACTGCAATCCATGCATATTCTGGCTGCGTATCGGCTATCAACTGTGGCTGAAACACAGCAGATCGACCGAGTCTTCCTGAGAATCGATCAACGAGCATTCCCACTCGCTGTGCCTTTGAGTGACAGGCGTCTGTTTCTCCAAAGAGCGTTCGCTGTCGACAAGTTGTTACCGCAACTTGAATCACTTCAAGTACGATCTCATCAACTTCACCCGAAAGCCGAACGCGTTCCATTCGCATGCGCAAAAGGTCCCCTAGATGTCGCACTGATGTGCTCGGACCGAAAAGCCCCACATCGATCACCACTGGCGCAGCTTTACTTCGTTGGAATCGCATCTGCACCGCCATAGCCCCCAATCCTTGCTGCAATAATTTCCGACAGCATTCAGCCAGCATTTGATCGAGCATGCCGTCGATGGCAGCGATCGTAGACACCGGCGACTCAAAACAGTGCCGCGATTCAGGCAGAGAATTCTCCGCAATGCTTGCAAGTGGTTCAAACAAGGTTCCTTCGAACTGCGAAAGCCTCGTGGTGAGTGTTTTCGCAAACCGCGACGCCAAACTACTGCGCGGCAGTTGCATCAATTGAGCGATTGAATGAACCCCTAGTTCAGAGAGCCTATCCGCGATCTCGCTCCCCACCTGAAGCGAAGCAACGGAAAGGTGTGCCAGCCATTCTGATTGTTTTTGAGATGGCACGACACACCAGCGCCGAACTCGATTTGTAGAAACACAGCGAGGGGATTCGACGGCAGACGCGACCTGATTGGTGTGGTGTGCTGCGGCCCAAGCAGCCGCAGGTGTGTCGGCAATCGCAGCGCACGAAGAGATACCGCGAACGGCTAGCATCCGTACAGCCGTACGCACAATGGTGTCATCTCCTCCAAACAGATTCGCTGTTCCAGTCACATCTACATGAATGCATTCCGGACAGGCTGTATTTTCTAGCGCGACGATCGGGGCAAATCTCCGACACCAGCGTGCTACTGTGCGCAGGGAGTCACGATCGGCTTCCAATTCCTCGTGCTCGATCAAAATCGAGTGACATGCCTGCGATCCATACTCCTGCGACAGCACCGACATCGCTTCGGACAACGACATGAATATTCCGATTTGTGGTTTTTGACGACGTCGAGAGCCTCGCTCGCGACCTGCTTTTCCATCACATGATCGATCCCTCGAGGTTGGATCAACTATCGAAGATGATGTGTTCGGCCAAAACCAAGACACGACTCTCAATGCACCAGCACCATGCCTGCGACAGATCAGCATTGGAAGATTCCTGCGTTCGGGATGGTCTAGAATTCGTCGCTGCACAGGCCATCGTGGAATCCAGATCGTCATGATGCGTGACATGAAAGAACAGACTGTGTGGTGTGTATTGGATCGGCTAGTTGGCGATTTCAACGGTCTGATATTCAAGACCATGTTCAAGCTCAATCACAACTTCTGCACGCCTTGGACAATTCATACCGAATCCACTCAACAATGTGACTTGTAATCGACGCAGCACAGACAACTCAAACCTTGATTGACATGGAAGTGGTTGAACAAGAATTCGTGCTTCGGCCCATGAAGGCTCCGACTGCACTTGTGCCGACCGAATAAAGAGTCCAACAACTCCACTTTTGCGCGCGGCAAGATGCCAGCGACGCATTGCCGTGGGATGAATACAGCCAAGCCAAGCCACTACGACTGAAACTCCTGAGCATTGCAACGACTGATCAATCGACCACGCCTCGTCGACGGCATTTGAAGGATTGGCTATCACCATGTGGCGCTGCGACATCCACGGCAACACGGCCGGGGGATGGAAAGAAAATGCTCTATCGATGACAAGAATTGTTCCGTCTTGGGGCGTTACGCAACGTGCTACCGCGAAAACAAGCGTTGACGCACCGCAGCCATCCTCCGTTGCAAGCCATTCCACAAGACTTCCTCGGCGCACTCCTCCGACTGGAAGCATCTGATCGATCGAATGAAATCCGCTCGATACCACTTCGCAAGCCAAACCATCAGCAGGGGACAATTCAATACGATCAATTCTCTTCTGCAAAGATTCTGCCGACATACTCTTTGCAACAGTCCTCAACTCTGAATCAGCATGCGTTCTGTGATTGAATGGTTCGGCTGTCGTCGCTGGGATCTTTTTTTCTCTATTTAAATCATCTGCAACTCGGCCAGAATCATTCGATAACACTCGCAAAGAATGTTTTTTATTCTCGAGATTGTTCCCTGATTTTTGATTCCGCATCATTGCCATCGACTCCGGGAGACATTGCCTGCCAAATGTGTACACATGTACACCTTCTTCGTCAAGTCACTTTGCCGGAGATTTTATTTTTCGAATACACCCGAATACACCGCGGGCTGTCTGCTTGGGCTCTCGAAAGGGGCTCAGGGGTGTTCTTCGATTGATACCGGCAGCGTCTGCCGCTGAAGAAAAACACCCGAAGAGAGAGTCTTCGAATGTTTTTTTTGTTTTTTTACTGGCGAGGGCGAGACGCAATTCTTTTTTCAAGACTCGCTACCGCAGAGGCGGAACTTTTGACGGATCGACGTCGAGAACCTGCGCGACTGCTCGCATCAAAATGCCTTCAGACTCCGGGGCCACATGGCTTGAGTCGGGTTGCGTTTCGTAACCACCTTGTCCATAGGAAACCGCCGTGCCGATGTAAGCAGGGGCGTATTCACCGTAAGATGCCATCCCAACAAAAAGATCTGGCCGAAGACGCTGCGCGGCAAGTTGATATTCCACAAACAATTCGCCTGGCATTGTGATCAATCGTGCTTTCCCAATCGATAGGCACGCTACATCAATCGTGTCTTCTGAATGACAGCGTCGCAGCCACGCCAACTGCTGCGCGCAACGAAACCGTTCCATCTGTGGCTTTGACGGATCAGCGAGTGTAGAGGCAAGCGATTCTTCGCGTAGATGTTTTGCCGGGGGAAGATGTACAGGGACAGACTTCCACGCAACTTCTTTCAATTCAATCGGCGTGCGAATCGTCGTCTTCCAGGCCCGTTCCATTCCAGCAGCGACCCGCTCGGCAAGGATCGCTCGATTCTCATGCGCTGCGTCGTTGTATTTCCCTGCCGTTATATTGCCACCGGCACCGTTGAAATGAAGATGCGGCACTCCGGTCGCCTCTTGCCTGAGATTTCTTGCAATGCCCGGAAAGTCAGGATTGGCTTCACCTGTGCGGTAGTAGCTTTGTGGATGCGTTGCATACAACGAAACTGCCACCAGTGGTTTCTCTCCGTTCCAGAAACTCATCATTTTGAGAACCGGATCGATTGTGCCCTCCGGAAAGGCTCGTACTGTCTCGTCTTTCACCGAACTCCATCGCACGTGAATCACACGACCATCAGGGCCTTGCACGCGGCGATTACTCGCCACTTTTTCAACGATGCCTTCGCCGAGGCCCACGTGGGTTACCGGCTCCGCTGATGCGATTGCCACCACCACTGCCTCTCGCACCCGTTGCATGACCACCCGTGCAAACGCCGTATCAAACGGCCGATAGTTCAACCCGTTTTCTGCGCACAGTGCATCAACGGTGGGATCGCACCAAATTGCATCATGCTGGTGCACGGTATGGATCGCCGTTCTCTCGAACGTCGTGCCGGCCGCGTCTGCCATCGCTTCGCGAAACTCGCGTTGACCGCCGTTACCAATACCGAGCCAGTCGACGCTCGAAAGAACAACTGGGGCATCTGCGCCGAGTATCACAATGCCTCTCGCCGACAGTGGTATCAAAACTTTTGTGGTGGGATCATAGGCCATCCAGCTTCCTACTGGCGGTGACGCATCCACATTGAATACACCAACTCGCAGTCCTTGGGCTTGCGTCGATTGGCTCCCCGCGACCATCAGCGTCACAACATACATCCACCAGGCGATCAATTTTCTCACGCGCAGAGCCTCCTCAGTTCTTGATGTGTCACTCCCACAAAAGGCCACTTCTTTTATCCCGCACTCAAGAGAAACTCGAATAGATCGGCCATTGATTTGGAATCAATTTGTTTTTCAAGACCTTCCGGCATCAGCGATTTTCCAGTGCTTTGGAGATGCTCGAGAGAATCTCTTGCAATCGTTTCTTCTCGGCCATCCGAAGTGCGCAGCGTAAGACTTGCAGCTGATTCGGAACTGATTAAACCACTCCGCACACGCCCATCCTGTGTGACAACTACATACGCAAGATATTGGGGGTGAACCTCACGATTGGGATCGAGAACATTCACCAACAGGGATTCAGCGCCTCTGGCTTTCATTGCTGCCACATTTGGGCCGATCTCGTTGCCGATTCCTTCTACCCGATGACATGTTGAACAATTTTTTTCAAAAACTATTTTCCCGCTCGCGCGATCTCCTCGTTTTTCAAGTACTTCGCGATACGATTCGACAACCTTGCCACGCTGGGGTTCGTTGGCCTTCGACAGGAGTCGCGTGGCACGCTCTCGCAAGGCGACGTCGGGATATCGGGTGAGCGATTCCAAATGCAATCGTTCAAGATCGGCCACAGGCAACCGTCCCGATTCAAGTGCATCGAGCAAGAGGGCGACCCGCTGCGATTGCCCCAATAAAACCTCCGATGCCCGTCTTCGTATTTCAGGGGAAAGAGACGACCACACCGACAGAATGTCTTCTGCAACAGTTCCTTCAACATGTGCGTCCATAGCTTCTAGAGACGTCGTTGCAATTTCTCGAGACTGTGACGACGAAAGATTGGTAACAAGAATATTTCTCACGTCATCCATATTTCCAAGAGAAAGCCCTCGTATCGCACTGCACCGAGTTTCGATCGACTCTTTCCCATCACAAGCAATCTCAAGGGCTCTAGCAACAAGCTCTTTCACAAGACTTTCCGTCCGTGTGGTTGGTTGAATATCCGCAAGGAATCGACCCTTGGACGCAAGTGATCGCTTGAGTTCCACCAGCAGTGCAGTTGCTTGGTCGGGACGATTGGTTTTTAAACTTTCAAGCAGTTCGATCATCTCCGAAAGTTCTGACGGATTCGCTTTCATTCCGACCTGAGCAAGAAGACCGCTCAACACGGCATCATCAACAGAAGGTTGTTGCTCAAAAGATCGCATGAGAATCGCTTTGAACACTTGAAAAGAATCTGACTTGAGCGACGTAAAGGCTGCCATTCGAATCCACCGATCTGCTCCATCCCGCATGAGCATGGCCGTAAGGGCATGAAACCGAACGTGCTCAGGAAGCATGCCAAGCGTGAAGGCAAGCTGATACCGAACGGCACTATTCTGTTCGTTTTCAACCATCACACGAATCGCCTCAGCCATCTCAGTGGTCGTCAGAGGCAGTTCCTGCGATCCCTCGCCGCGATCGTTAAGGAACACTTCAGAAAGTCGCACCCCGTGCATCCGAAGCATCGGTTCTTCGGATCCAAGACACGCAAGCACATCGTCAACGAGAAGTCGCTTCATACCGTGAAGCAGATAGGCTGCATGCATTCGACCGAGAGGGACTGCCGAGCGATTTCGAACGAGATTGCGAAGCAGTTCTTCTGCTGACAAATCATTCTGCTCGTGAAGCAGCCTCGAGGCGCTCTCACGGTGCCATGCATTGGGGTGTGACAACATTGTCACTTTTTCTTCACTCGATGCTCCTCGAATATCGAGCGTTTTTCGATGAGTCCACCCTTCAGGAACCAATCGCCAAATCCTGCCGCGATCGCGTCCGCTATCAAGATCGAGATGCTTTTTAATAACCGGCGGCAGACTGTTTGGATGCTCGATCACTTCGCGATAGACGTCTGCGACGTAGATCGCTCCGTCCGGTCCATTTGCAAATTGTGCTGGCCGAAACCAGATGTCGGTTGATGCGACTAGTTCGCTTTCCACATCGATGCGTTCGGCAACCTGCCCGAGCCCTTCTGTACGCAATGCTTTGCGATGAATGACATTGCTGCCAACGTCACCGATTAAGAGCATGCCCAAAAGATTCGGGCCAAAGGCATCGCCGCGCACAGGCATAATTCCAGTAGCACTGGTGAAGTATCCCGCTGCCCGTCCGCCGCCCTCAAGAATTCCAGGAACCGCGCCAGACGCCCTCAAACGAGTTCGCACGATTCGCCACGGCTCAACAGGACTCGATCTATAAATAGGCGCTTGCGGCCCATCTGCAGCGATGCTGACTTTCGCTGGCGGCGGTGCGTAAAAAGGATTGCGTGCAAGGTATCGATCTTCTGCCATACAACGAATCGCATGGTCGCTGTTGTGACAAACAAATTTCCGACCCCAGTCGTCAAATCCCAGACCGTGTTGTGCACCACCTGTTTCGGCTCGGAAGTCGAGCGTTTCTGGATCAAACGAGAAATCCCTTCCACGAACGTTCACTGCCGAAGCCTCGGCAGAGACTGGTTTCCCTTCAAGATCAGTCACCCGAACAATTTCCCCGCCATTGGAGCTGGCGGATCCGTGGATTCGATCATCGAATCCCCATGCAAATGAATTCAGCAATCCCTGCACATTGCCGACACCAAAACCAGAAAAAATACGATGTCGAACTTCAGCAACACCATCACCGTCGACATCCTTGAGATAGAGAATGTCCGGTGCATCAGCAACAAAGATGCCACCATTCCAGCAGGTCACAGCGGTTGGCCAAAGGAGTCCATCGGCAAAGATCGTTGCGAGATCGTAAAGACCATCATCGTTCTCGTCGACGAGCAAACGAATGCGACTGATCTTATCGTCTCGGTGCTCGCTGTAACCCCGCATCTCGACGACATAAAGACGCCCTCGTTCATCCCACGCCATTGCCACAGGACTCGCCACAAGCGGTTCAGCAGCAACCAGCGAAAAATGAAATCCTGGCTTTACTCGCATCGTTGCCGACGCAAGATTGGATTCAACTGGATCAATGCGCGAAAGTTCTTTGGAAAAGTCTACGGGATCTGTTGGCGAATCCGAAACGGCCTGCACGTCCTGAAAAAACTCTACCACGAGTGCAAGAATAATGAGCCCAAACAGACGTTTCATTTGCATCTTCCACGGTCACTGCACCGAATGCGTCAGAGCCTCACAAGGAATTCGCAAACGATTGTTTCCATTCAGATTTTATCACGACTTTTTATAGCTATCGCGAGTGATATCCGGCACGACTCCTTCCGGAGTTTCATCATTGAAAATGTCGAACCATTCTGGCTTGAAGTCGATTCGGCCACGGGCCTCCGGCTTTGCCAATGCAATATTGCTCGTGAGCGCAATCACCGCATCTGCAATCGCAACTTCCGGCTTGCAGCGCGGCTGATTGTCTGGCGAGGGATTCCGAATGCACCACGCCCAATGTTCCATCTCCTCGGTATAACCACGACTCGGCGGGCCGCTTTCTGGAGCGGCTTTGCCTGTCGCGTAACCGGCACCGCCGCTCTCGGTGGTGTCGAGCGTTGGCGTGCCATCTTTTGCCTTGGAAACCGTGACTCGGGTATCTTTCGTTGCTCCCTTATAGAGCATCACATCCTGTTCGCGTTCCAGTACAAGAGTGCCCTTGGTTCCCATGACCACCTCGCCGTAGTCACCAAATCCATTTCCGTTGATCGATGAGTAGGTGACTACGATTTTCTTGTTTTTATCTTCTTCATACCCAGGTGCCGGATATTCGAACATGCAGTACACGTGATCATCTATTTCGCGATCCGCTGGAAAAATCTGCCTTCCACCAACTGCCGTAACACTCAGCGGACGAACCTTGGTGCCGTCGCCCCGCATTGCAGAGACAAATATTCCAGCCGCATCGAGTTGATGGCTGCCGAGTTCGGCCATGAGCCCACCACCCGTGCGATTCCACAAACGCCAGCGAATGAGTTCTTCAAGCGGCGTCCGCGTCGAACCGTCCGGCAACGTAATTTGCGTGTAGCCAAATTTTGCGGGATCGATCGCAGCATCTAAAAGTTGAGCCGTAAGCTGTGCAATCTTTTTTTGCAAAGCATCGATGTCCGAAGGCTTTGCCTTCTCGAGATCTTTTTTCCATCCCTCGAGTTTCGATACGAGTGAAGCATCTCCAGGCATTGCCGGCTTCCAACTGTCATTTCCGGGAAGATTGCCGCGATGCCACTGGGCACGAATCGAATGCAGATCCCCAAGCAGCTTTGCCTTGCCAATGGTGTGAACGGCATTGTCGTAGAGAATGCTGTAGTGACGCTGATGCCCTGTCGCCAGAAGTTTATTGGTTTCTTTCGCGACACGCCCCATCTCTTTGCACTCGTGAACACTGTGCCCCATGAGCTTTTCGGTGAGCACATGCTTCCCGGCTCTCATTGCCTGGATGGACGCTTGCGCATGCAGATGTAACGGCAAGGCAATCACAACAGCTTCGACATTTGAATCCGCGAGGAGTTCTTCGTATCCACCATAAACCTTGACTGACTTGCGAGCCTCGTCCTCGCTCTTCCATTTATACTTCGACAAGAGACCCGGTCGGGCCGCGAGCGCACTTGGGCTCGAAACATCGCCGTGAAACGCTCGAAATATGTTGTATGGACGGATATCGGCAATCGCGACCACTTGAAGATAGTCTGGGGTATGTGCACCAATCAGCACGCTTCCCTCGTCGCCAGTACCGATGATTCCAACGCGAACAGGATTGCCGGCGCTGCGACCGTAGCCGAAGTACAGCGAGCCGAGCCCCGCTCCGCTGGCCACTCCTGCAGCGAGCGTTCCTGTCAGAAAATCTCGACGCGAGACGCCAATTACTTCGGCAAAATTTTCTTTGCCGATCGTCTTTTGCTGTTCGCTTAAATACATCGCTCCACCTCGAAAATCAGAGTAAATATTTCTACACACTTACACAGAAGCACTACGGTTGCTGCCCGACCTTCGGCAGCAACGACCCAAGAGAAAGTAGTCCAGTCCTATCCATCCTCCTGAAGGCATCGACGCAATCACCAGAAGTGCCGACAGTTCGACCCATTGATCATAGGTCGGCTGAGCTCCGACAACCCAGGGAGGCTGTGCGGCAATGATACTTGAGAGGAAGAAAACTCCACCCATCGCATTGAATTTTGTAAGGAACCCCAGTACCAGACAGCTCCCAATGGTCACCAGCGACCAACTGACAAACCGATCTACCTGCCACAAAGAGTTCGGGGAAACAGTCGCAGCCACTTTTTTTTGATCAGCTGCTGAAAGAGATTGATTCAGACACGTTTTTAAATGCCTGCTGATTGCCGAAACGTCGTTCATCCATGCAGTTGCCTTTCCATCAAGTTCTTTTTGTTTTTTTGTTATCCGATCACGGGCAAAGGGAATCGCTTCAGATCCAGCCTGTCGCCGCATGGCATCGAGTCGCACAAGCTGCCCGCGATAATCAATCAGATCCTCTTCTAATTCAGACAGATAGCCATCGAGCGATTTGGAGGCTGACTCAAACGCTTTTTCCGAATCCGCCACCCGTGCGGGGTCTGGCTTGGAAACCTGATTTTGAAGCACAATCATCGCTCGCCAGTCTGCGACTACGCTCTCTTCCCACGCTTGAGTCGCTTCCAGAGGCGTGCGGCCATCGAGTCGGCCAAGCGTGTCACGCCACTCTCCTTCTTGGGGAAGACCTTCACGAAAGAAATTCGCAAGCGGCCCGACTGCCGCACGGCGAAATCCGGCGCTCGACCACTGCGGATCGCGCAGGTGGCCAAGTCCTTCAATAAAAAAATGTCCGCCGACGACGAGTCGAAGCAAGACCAGTGAGAGCGTTGCGAGAAGAGTTGTCCGCATAAAAATCGCCAGCATGATGAAAGTCAGAAATTCAAACAAACAACAGACAGTATGAACTCAGTTTGGCCCAAAAGTTTCTCCAGCAACCATAGTATGCCTCGAACGGATCTCGGCGACAACGTGCTCTCTGGGAGTTTGATCCACTGCCGCGGTACAAAAAAGGTTTATTTCCTTCTTTTTCCGTAGAGTGAGGCGGCCCATTCTCGTTGTGAATACCCTGCGTGAACAGATTCGCCGTACGTGTTTGCTGGCGGCACAATACCGACAGCAATTTTGAAATCGCGACAATCCCTGAAAGAATATTCTGATGAACCCGCCACGACTGGTCCTGTGTTATCCCGTTGAACCCAAACATGTTCAACAAATTCAAGCCGCAGCAGGCGATGCTCTCGTGTCGGTCTCCTCTCAGGAGTCGATTGCCTCTGATCTCTTTTCTGCCGATCTGTTCTGTGGTCATCCCAAGATGCCGGTACCGTGGGACGACATTGTCGCTGCGGGCAGACTCCAGTGGATTCAATCGTCGGCGGCCGGGCTCGACTACTGCCTCGTGCCAAGCGTTATCAATTCGAATATTATCGTCACCAGCGCGTCTGGCGTGCTGGCCGATCAAGTTGCTGAGCATGCCCTCGCACTTGCTTTGGCACTCTCCAGACGCATCCCTCTTTTTCTTTCGCAGCAGTCGGCACGCGAGTTTGTTCGCCGGCCAACTCGAGACCTTACCGGATCGACAATCGGTATCGTAGGCCTCGGTGGCGTTGGACGACGACTTGCCGAGGTTCTCTCTCCTTTTCGCGTGCGACTGCTGGCCACTGATTTTTTTCCGATCCACCGACCACCATGCGTCGAAGAGTTGCGAGGCCCCGATTCTCTCCGCTGGCTGCTCGAACAGAGCGACGTCGTTTTTTTGTGCGTTCCATTGACATCGCTGACGAGAGGCATGATCAATTCGCAAACCCTCGGTTGCATGAAGCGAGGAAGCATGCTGATTAACATGGCGAGAGGACCATTGGTCGAAGAACATGCGTTGGTTGATGCGTTGGAAAGTGGCCACCTTGACTCTGCAGCGCTTGACGTGACTCCAACAGAACCTCCCGACCCTCAGAGTCGATTGTGGACGGCCCCTCGACTGATTCTGACGCCTCACGTTGCAGGGCAATCAGCACAACGAATCAACACGATGACCGATTTCTTTTGCAACAATCTTGAGAGATGGCACCAGCACTTACCGTTGGCAAATCTTGTCGACAAGCGTCTCGGGTTCCCTGAACCTCCTGGTGTTTCAGTTTCTTCAACACCATGACTCTGTCGCATATCACAACACAAAATGCACTCATTCCTGTAAACTTTTGGTTCTTTTTTATCTCTTGGCTTAGAATTGGTGACTGTTGGTGGGAGTCTCTTACTTCTTTCCATGCCACGAGATTTTTTACATGAATCTCGCTGTTGGTGGATTGAGATGACTTTCTTTTTTGGACGATTGAATTTGATATTCAGAAGGCGGCCCGAGAACTATGACTACGACCCTTTTCCAAGAAGATCGTCGCACTATTTCTGCGACGGGTGAAACGCTGCGACGATGCCCAGACGCAATGCTTTCCCGTTATGCGGAATTACTCGAAACTGGCCGTATTCACTGGACCGAATACCATCACCTCGAACGGCGATTAGGATCGGGCGGACAGGGAGTCGTCTACCTGACCATGCGACGAGGATCGGATCACTTCACACTCCCCGTAGCAGTAAAAATCTTTTCTCCGGAGCGTTACGAAAACGAACGGACGTATGACGAGGCGATGGAACGTATTGCACGCGTCTCGGCACGTGTTGCCTTGATTCAGCAGGACAACCTTTTGGACGTCCATAATTTCGTTGAACAGCGCCGCATTCGTTTGATGGAAATGGAGTGGATTGACGGCTACGATCTCGCGAGGTTGCTCACTCCCGAAATGCTTCAGCGAACGCACGAGCGAGTGAATGCCGATCGATGGAAATACTTGAACAACGTCATTGTGACCTCTGGACCACAACAGTCTCGTCTCAAGCCAGGAATCGCAATCGCGATCGTTCGTGAATGCCTCGCCGCGCTTGCCGCGTTGCACCGCGATGGAATCGTTCACGGAGATATCAAGAGTTCAAACATCATGATCAAGCGCACTGGTAATGCGAAAATTATCGATATTGGCTCGGCCCTTGAACTCGACAACATACCGACCCATCGCACCTGCACGCCTGCCTATGCCGCCCCAGAGGTTTTAGAGGGTCGCGAATGTAGCCCACGTTCGGATCTGGCGAGTCTCGGCTACGTGCTTGTCGAGATGCTCTCCGGACGACCTCCGTTTGCCGGACTGCAATCGTACCGCGAACTTCTTGAAGCGAAGCGATCGATCGTACAGAACCTGTCTCACATTCTGCCTGCTGAAGTGAGTTGCAATGAACTCTTGATGAACTTTTGTCGGGGCCTCATCGCTCCTGATCCAGGGAGACGCTTTCCGAGCGCGGAAGCGGCCGACTTAGTCAAAGAAGGTGCGGCGAGTTTTCATCGTCAATTGATTGTGGGTGGATTGGCGAGCGAATATGAAAACGAAATTCGTCTCTGGCTTGAAGAACTTGAGTAACACCCCGGGTGTTCGCTAACTATGCATCCGTGGTGGATCGCTTGACGCAGAGAGAACGCCGGCTTCAAACACTGCAAGTTCCTTTGCACGGCGACTGACGACATCTGGCGGGGCATAGAGTTTGGCCAGTCGAAAATAGGCTGCGTGATGCCTCGATTCACTTGCCACGAGATCGGCATAGAGGGCAGACAATTCTCGATCCTGCACGCGTTCGGCCAGAAGAGTAAAACGCTCGCACGACCGAGCCTCGATAAGACCACCAATCAACAAGCGATCAACGGCCCGATCGGGCTCTCCGCTGCGAACTATTTCTGCCAACCGCGATGCGTAGGAGGCGGGCGAAAGCTTTCGAAAAGGAATTCCCCTTTTTTCAAGTTGATTCATAACCAGAAGAAGATGTCCAAGTTCCTCTTCAACAATATCTCGCATCGCACGCACAACTTCGGGCTGTTCGATGTATGCAAACAGCAGACTCATCGCTGTGCTAGCAGCTTTTTTTTCACAGTGCGCATGATCGACAAGCACCACGGAAAGATCTGAATCTACCTGTGAGAGCCATCGCGTATGATCCACGGTCTCAAGATCAAGCACCGTTCACCCTTTTATCCTTTCTCGTTATTGGTGGGACGACCGGCTCGATTCCAGACGTATTGAATGAGCCTTGTCGTCGCAAGAGGAGCCAGACGCTTGAGCCGCCAGAGCCATCGGGCTCTGCGTCCTTCAACGACGTAAAAGCGTCCTGTATTCATCGCATGCAGAACGATTTTCGCGATGTCGTCTGAGGATCGACTGGCGGAAGTCATTCGGCGATCGGCTTCAACTCGCTCTTTCGCAGAAGTGAAGTGCCACGATTCGAGCAGAGATGATCGAAAGAAACCTGGGCACACTACGGTTACACCCGGTCGCCTATTTTTATTCTCGGCCATGATTGCCTCCGAGAGCGCAACGACTCCCGCCTTGCTCGCCGCATAGGCCGACATCGTTGGAGGAGAGAGAATCGCGGCAATGGAAGCGATATTCACCAGATGCGATCGTACCGGATGGGATCGCAGCCATGGCATGAATGTCTCACAACCAAGAGCCGTTCCGATCAGATTTGTATCGATCACTCTTCGCCACTGCGATTCTCCCAACGTTCCAACATAACCAGTAGCGCCAACACCTGCGCTGTTGACAAGCAGTTCAAGGGATGTCCATTTCGATCGCAATTCGGTTGAGAGTGACGTCCATGCCGATGCATCACGGACATCCATCAGATGAGCCGTCGCTTCGGGAAGACAACCGTGCAAAACTTTTGACGCGATGAGGTTCACCTGTTCGGTCGCTTCGCGCAACCTCACCGAGTCCATGTCGACCATTGCAACACGCCAACCGGCGCTGCACAACTCAACAGACATGCTGCGTCCTAGGCCACTCGACGCACCCGAGACCACAGCGCTTGGCCGACCGTCGAGGCTCTTCCACGAACTCAGTCGAATCGTGGTGCTAGACATCGCCTCGAACTCTCTTTTTAAAAAAGGACCGCCGGCGCGACGATCCAATAGCGAGGGTGACGGGACTCGAACCCGCGGCCTCCAACGTGACAGGCTGGCGCTCTAACCAACTGAGCTACACCCCCGTGTAAAGCCTAGAGAGCAAATCTCTCTCAAACTTTTAGGCGGGTTGTGGCCTCGCTAACTCAGCAGACTATAACGGCTCTCTTCCGATGTCGACAGGCCGCCTCCTCTACCCGCCGAACACACTTGCATTCACGCTCAAGCGAGCTTTTTTCAAGACGCAGCGTCGCTGCCTCGTGCATGGGATTTTAGAAAATGCCTCGACTGGGATCGAATCCTTTTTGGCGAGCAATTTCGAAATCCTGTTCCGCTTGAGACACAAATCCGGCAGCCTTACAGGCGAGCGCCCGATGATGAAGCATCACTGCGAGGCTGTGATCAATCGATCGCAAACGTCTGGCAAGTTCGATTGGATTCATTTGTTTGGCGAGCAGGAGATTCTGTCGGCGAAGTTGCTGCATGGTATCAATGGCAAAATTCATTTCATCAATCGCTTCTTGATGTTTTCCCAGAAGATGCAAAATGTATCCCCGGGTGTCGAGGATCTCGGCCGAAGGATCTCCTTGGAGTGCGATGGCACGATCAACGTCTTTGAGCGCTTCGGGAAGTTGGCGCTGAACCAGCGCGCGGATGTACGCCCGATGGTTGAGCGCTTCCAAATCAGATTCAGGGGAGAGTTCGAGAACACGCTCGGCATCCTTCAGGGCTCCTTCCGGATCGTCAAGACAGACTCGAACCATAGCTCGCACTCGATACGCTTCAATGGCCTGAGGGTTTTGCGCAATTGCCTCATTCGCATCCTCTAGCGCCCCCGTTTTGTCGCGATTCTCCAGACGAAGCATCGCTCTCATCGACAAGAGTCGTGGCAGGTTAAAATTTGCACGCTGTCGATCCTGCCACGCAATGGCTCTGTCGAGACCGGCAATGGCACCCTCCAAATCATTCCTCGCTTCGCACGTCTTTGCATGGTTGACACTCCAGCGAACAACCACGAGACGAATCTTTGGGATGATCGTCGGCGCAAGCACCGCAGGAACGACTACCAGCGTCATGATCAAGAGAACAATAAAACGTTTCGTCGATCCTGGTTGCTTCGGTCTGACATTCGCATGTTGAATATTTTTCTCAACCGGCGTTGCGTCAAACGATGCTGGAATCGGAAAACCTAAATTGTCCCGTCGTATCTCAGCCATAGGATGGACTCGATGAGTTGATTGCGTTATTGCGAACTGATTGGATTCTACAGGCTTCGCGATACTCGACAAAAAATTACGCGGCCTCAGAATAAGATTCGGTTGCTGGATGCTGCCTCACCTGATTGACGACTGATCCCTCGAGGCGCTACAGTTTGACCATTGTCGTAACCATACACCTCTTCACCGAACGATATTTTTGTTGAAGATCTCTCTCAGGGGAGTTTGATATGCCACTGTTCGAAATCGAAACGAACGCTCACATCATCATTTCGTGGGCATCGGACGAACAGTCTGCCACGGAAGTCGTGCGCGATGCTTTTCCCGGTGAAGCGGTTGTGCGACTCACGCGAAGACCCCGCGATACTTGGGTCATATCAAAGTCTGCACTTGGACTAACCGATTCGCAAATCGATCCTTGCAATACCGCCCGGGATTGTCTTGCCAAAGCTTCAGGAGACAAAGTACACGCGATTCGTCTTTACATGCGAGAAACGGGTGCCGACCTTGAGCGATCAAGAAAAGTAATCGAGTCGAACATGGTTATGGGCTGGTAGTCAGGCTTACTGCGGCCGCAGCGGAGTTTCAAACGATGCTGTGCGCACTCCAGACGGCGTCGGCTGAGACTCATCGACGAGCAACGATCGAGTCGGTTTATAGCTCGATGTACCGCCCGGTCTATAACCAGGATCGGCTCGTCTTGTTGGCACGCCGGGACTGTTTCCAGAGGCCTCTTTTTGACGTGGAGCATCGGCCGCAGGCGCGGGCGACTCGAAGGCACGAGGATTCGTTGCCGCAGGGGAAATGGATCCCGTGCCATAGGGTGGCTGCGCAATCGCCGATGGATTTGGTGTAAGTCCTTGCAGCGGCGGCGTTGCTGTCGAAGCCTGTGCCGCAGGGTACTCCTGAGCAGGCGATCGAGTTGCAGATGCATCTTCCGCAGAACCAAATCGGCTCGGGCTGCCAGAAGAGTATCTCGAACCATTTCCTACAGGATCGGGGTATCGAGTATCCGCCATACGAGCTGCCGGAGGAGCCGTTGAACCGGCAGCACCGCCGCTCATCAAAGCCTCCGATGGAGACGCTGCAGGAGAAGCAAATTCGCTGCTGCCGATCGATGAACCAAAACCGCTCGAAGGCCTCGGCGGCGCCGATGGACTCTGTGAAAATGAACCTGACGGGCTACTCGCTCCGGGGTTCGCTAAAGGCGAGTCGAGTGGCTTGGAAGCGTATGGACCAACTTGCGGTCCAAGACCTGTTGTTATCGAGGCCGGTTTTGATTCCAGATGAGAGGCTGTCGTAGATGGTGACGAGCCATACGTTACCGGTCGCTGTGGGGTCGAAATCAACGCAACTTCTGATTTTTCTTTTGCTTTCGTGGAGGCGTCGGGAGTATCTGTGACAACGTAGCCGTTGGGAGTTGATGTTGTTGGATAGGGCGTTGCGCTTTCTGAAGGTTTTTTTGGATTGGCTTCAAAAAGAGGCGCTGTTGCGAGCTTTTCTTTCTCGGCATTGGATGTACCAGTAAGCGGCCACCATGACTTGTTGGCTGAAGTTGTTCCGGTTTTGCATCCTGATGCGCTCATGCCTACGACACTCCATGCCATCAGCGCGTACAGGATGAAACGATTCCGCGAAAAAATATGAAGCACCATGAAAAACCTCCTCACGCATTCGCCCAATCTGAAGTCAACTGCATACAGACAAGCAGTTCGGAGGGAATACGGGGATGGATCACAGGGCGTCAACGGCAATGCCATCGGGCCGAGCAATTGAAATCGCGACACACGCGACACACGCAACACATTGGGCGATATGGAAAAACAGCTTGATCCGGGTAGACCGTATCACGCTGAAAAATCTCCCTGTTTAGTAGCTCGGGCCTCCAAAAACAAACGCTTTTCATGCGTTGTCAGGAGTCGGGATGCACCGACGAAACAGGGTTCATAACACAAAAATTTTTTACTTTTTTGCGTTGGCAGCAAATCGTTTTCCAACCGCGTCCCAATCAACCACGCTAAAAAATGCAGTCAGATAGTCGACACGACGATTTTGATAGAGCAGATAGTAGGCGTGCTCCCAAACGTCAACGCCTACGAGCGGCGTATTTCCGTGCATGATCGGACTATCTTGATTGGCCGTGCTCTCGATGACGAGCTTTCCCTTTGGATCGAGCGAGAGCCAAGCCCAACCACTTCCAAAACGCGTCATAGCGGCTTTCGTAAAATCTTCCTTGAATTTATCGAAACCACCTAATTGGCCTCGAATTGCCTCTGCAAGATGCCCGGCTGGTTCGCCTCCCTTTCCCTTTCCGATTGTGGTCCAGAAAAGAGAGTGGTTCGCGTGGCCGCCACCGTTATTGCGTACGGCGGTGCGGACGGCTTCAGGCACTTTGTCGAGGCTCGCGATCAATTGTTCAATGTTCTGTTCGCCAAGAGGATTTCCCTCGAGAGCCTTGTTCAGATTTGTGACATACGCCGCATGATGCTTGTCATGATGAATTTCCATCGTTTTGGCATCGATGTGAGGCTCAAGAGCGTCAAATGCATAGGGAAGCGCGGGAAGTTGGTACGCCATAACAAATATCTCCTTAGCGAAAGAATAGGGGTGTGAAAAATTTGAACATTGGTTGAGTGAGTTGGAAAGATACCGCAGGGATGGTCGACCTACAATCGGCCCCGACTCCTAGAGGGCCAAGAACCCATTTCGGGGAGAGTCCGATACGATACGGAATTTTGGCTGATGAAAAAATGCTCTTTCGCAGCGATTCATTCTCTCTCCGATGCCAGACACGCCCTGTGAGCCATGTGAGCCATGTGAGCCCAAAGATTACCGAATCGGAAAGCGATGCTGTCGAAAACGATTGTGCCGGCGTGGAGCAACTAGGCTGAACGTTCCGAACCTTCCGCGCAGGAGCATAAAAGAAGGGGGCCGGCAGACGCTCAATCCCATTCTCCTTTTTGGTCGATGAATTCGTCCGAGGGATGCCGTGCAGTCATCCCTTGATGTTTAGATATTCCAAAAAATACGCTCGGTTCGGATTCGCAACTATGTCGTCGTCAGGAACTCATCGCCGTGATCAACGGCGACGATTAGTCGTTTCGGAAAGCCTTGCCACCGTTGTGTCGAATCCACAAAACGCTGGTGACGTTCAACGCACAGCACCATACTCCCCTCAGGCGGATCCGGACAGACAGCGTTCGATCGCTTCTTTTCTTCCTGTGAGCCGAGGACCTTTTTTTGTCGCGTGCGTCACATCGATCGGACTGCCAGCGATTCTGTTGACTGCTGGAATATTTTTTCCTGAACAGAGTGCAGGACAATTTGAATCCAGCATAACTGCGACTCGCGCAATGATCGATCCGGCGCAGGGTGCCCCACTGATCGAGTGGATTTCCGGAATTCAAATCCTCGTTGCTTCACTCGTAGCGATTTCCATTCGAGGCATGCGACGGCATCGGTTGGACGATTACTGCGGTCGCTTTCGGGCATGGAGTTGGATGGCCTCGCTGCTAGTCGTGGCTTCGTTGAATGCCAACACGTCATGCGGACGTATCGTTGGCCACTTTCTAGACAATGTCACCGGGATCACTTTAGGACCAAACGGCTTGGGATGGTGGCTCGCCGTATCGGCAACCGCGTTGGGTGTTATTTCGCTTTGGGCAATCCTTCCACTTCATAGTCGTCGCTGGAGTGGCATATGGGTTTCATGTGCATGCACTGCATGGCTGGGCGCGGGAGTATGCGAGTGGTTTTCACAAAGTATCGCGATGCAGTCTGTATCTCAGGCCGTCTGGGCCATCGGCAGTGGATTGATGTTGATCGCGATGCTCACTTCAGCTCGCGGCGTCATTCTTGAAATTCGAGGGATTGCCACCCCGCGAGCAAAGAAAGAACCGAAAAACTCTCCTCTGCCCACATCTACAGAATCAATTCTCTTCAAAGAAAATCCTGTGGACGACGATCCACAGATCTCTGAAGACTCTACGAGTCCATTTCCTATCTCCGATCCAGAGACTATGGAGCCCGAAAAGACTCGCGATACTTCTTGGAATGATTCTGAAGAAACAGCCGAGAACGATGCTCATCCACAACTGTCTCGCGTTGAACGCAAGCGACTCAAACGACTTGCCCGCATGAAACGCTCTGCCTAGTGAAAGTCCTTCGATCGGGTCTTCGACGCAGGTGCTTTTGACGCTCTGCACCGCAACTCCTTACGCTCTATCAGGCATGCTGGCACTCTACCGGCAATTCCTTTGAAGACCTGAAGCATCTTTGACCTACTCGATCACACCTAGAAGAAACTCTTGTGACTGTACGCACCCGTTTTGCCCCGAGTCCGACTGGTTATTTGCACATTGGCGGTGTGCGCACAGCACTCTTTAATTGGCTTTTTGCTCGACATCACGGCGGCACATTCATTCTGCGGATTGACGACACCGACACCGCTCGCAACGTTGACGAAGCACTTCAACCGATTCTTGACGGCCTTCTCTGGTTGGGTATTGATTGGGACGAAGGGCCGCGAGTGGGCGGGCCACACGAACCTTATTTTCAATCCCAACGAGCAGATCGTCACTGTCTTGCTGTTGAAGCGCTTCTGGCGTCGGGGCATGCGTATCGAGATTTTTCCAGACCTGAGGAACTCGATCTGGAGCGCAAGGCCGCCCAAGCTGCTGGCGCAGCGTTCATTTATTCCCGACGTTTTGCCGCCATGACTGATGCAGACTGCAATCGATTCATCGCAGAAGGCCGATCGTCGGTTGTACGACTGAAGATGCCGCGTACAGGATCTCTCACCATTGTCGATCTCGTGCGAGGTCCGGTCGAGTTTGCATGGCAGAGAGAACAGGATCATGTCATTCAGCGAGCAAATGGTTCATGCCTCTATCATCTCGCAAGCGTTGTGGATGACCAAGACCTCGCCATCACGCATGTGATTCGCGCTGAAGAGCATCTTTCAAACACGCCTCGTCAAGCATTTATCGCAATGTCGCTTGGATACAAACTCCCAACGTATGCACATCTACCACTGGTGGCTGAACCGGGAAGCCGTACGAAACTGAGCAAACGGAAACTTTCGCAGTATTTAAAAAATGCAGACTTCTCGCAGATCACCGACCACGGCACCCGAATTGCCGAGCGAGTCGGACTTACGGTTCAGTCCGATACATTCAATCCTGTGGTTGTTGATTTCTATCGAGAAGTCGGCTACCTCCCGTGGGCCATTGTCAACTATCTCGCGCTGCTCGGTTGGTCGTACGACGACCATACGGAATTTTTTTCACGTGACGAACTCATTTCTCGCTTTTCGCTTGAAAAAATCAACAGTTCCCCCGCGAGCTTCGACCCCAAAAAACTATGGGCAGTCCAGGATCATTACATGCGTGGGGCAACGATGGCGGAGAAATTGGCTGTCATGCTTCCATTTCTCCAGCGTGCAGGGCTCGTTCCGTCATCTCCGACGGCGGAAACACTGTCTCTTGTGCAATCGATTGTTGAGGCTTCCGGGGATCGTCTCAAAGTTGCTGGGGACATTCTTGCCTATGCCGATTTTTTCTTGGTCGACCATCCGTTGATGGATCAGGCCGCAGTTCGCTTGCGATTGGAAAAGCCTGGAATTGGGTCGCTTCTTGGCAGCTACCGTAAAAGCATCGCGGAACTTTCAGAATTCTCAAAAATATCTCTTGAAGAGTCGCTGAAAAAAATAGTTGCCGATGCCGGACTCAAAACAGGCGACTTCGTGCATGCCGTCAGAGTAGCAGTTACTGGCAAGACAGTCGGTCCGGGGCTCTATGATTGTTTATTCATTCTCGGACGAGAATCGGTTCTTCGCAGAATTGACTCCGCCATAAAACTCTGTCCGCCAGCAACAACGTGAATAGACCTCACTGATTTTTATTCTCTTTTCAACTGGTCAACTCCACTGGCGTGCCTATGTTGCCTGAGAGACGCTGTAGGGATTTACAAAATCCCGCATGTTCTCTGTACAAATTTATGCTTGTTTGTCTTTTGGATTCCTTTTTTCAAGGAACCCCACTCAAGCAGTTTACCAATGGAGGGCGACTTTTTATGAGACAGATTTTTGGTCTTTTTTGTGGTTGGAAACGATCGTCGATTCGAAGTGGAATTCTTGCGTGTGCAGCACTATCCATTCTTGTGGCTCCAACATTCGCTTATGCCAAGCCATGTAAAAAATCGACGACTCACCGCAAGGTAGCCTCTGATTCAACACATTCCCAAGTGGCACTGGCAGCACCGAAAAAAGATGCTCCCAAAGACATCGTCGATACTGCCGTGGGAGCCGGATCCTTTAAGACGCTTGCCGCAGCCCTCACTGCCGCGGGATTGGTTGAAACGTTAAAAAGCAAGGGTCCTTTCACTGTTTTTGCACCGACTGATGAGGCCTTTGCCAAGCTTCCAGCTGGAACGATCGACACGCTTCTCAAGCCTGAGAATAAGAAGCAGTTGGCCAACATCCTTCTGCTGCACGTTGTTCCAGGAACAGTACTGGCCGCGGATGTCGTAAAGCTGACTTCGGCAAAGACCGCCGGGGGAACGGAAATTACGATTTCTGCAGATGATGGTGTCAAAGTTGGCACAGCCACTGGTATGGCCACGGTGACCAAGACTGATATCAAGGCTTCCAACGGTGTTATTCATGTGATCGATTCGGTGATTCTCCCGTAGCCGTGGGTATCGTGGGTCCTCCGCAGGTTGAGGGGAAATGAAAAATTGATCGAGTTTGAGTCGATCAGTCGTAAAACCCAACTCAATGTCTAAAAAATCTGGCAGATTTTGATTCCCACGAGGGTTTCAAAATCTGCCTTTTTTTATTGTCGATTTGGCCAAGTTTTTGTACAGTCATCACGTTAAAAATACTTTTCGCGTTCAAATCGGATACGCATTCTTCAACAGACTCGATACTCTCTTTGATGAAATGGAATTCTTTGAAATGACTCTTTTGGTTGTTGGTTCAGTGGCTCTTGACTGCGTCGAAACTCCAGTTGCCACAAGAGACAATGTGCTTGGTGGCTCCGCGGTTTTCTTTTCTTATGCAGCGAGCTTTTTTTCCCCGGTTCGCCTCATTGGGGCCGTCGGAGAGGATTGGCCTCTTGAGCATACGAAGATGCTTCAGGCAAAAGGAATCGACACATCAGGACTTGAAACGATCAAAGGGGGTCGCACGTTTCGCTGGCGAGGCCGGTATCTGCCCAACATGAACGATCGTGAAACGCTCGAGGTTCATCTCAACGTACTTGAGCAATTCCAACCTGTTCTTCACGACACTCATCGCGACTGCAAGTTTCTTTTTCTTGGAAATGCGTCGCCGATTGTGCAGCTCAACGTTCTTGAGCAGGCGAAGGGTGCCGTCTTGACGGTCGCCGACACGATGGACCTTTGGATCAACATTCAGCGCGATGAACTCGGCCAACTTCTTCGCCGAATCGACGGATTGGTACTCAATGACTCCGAGGCTAAGTTATTAGCAAACGATGAAAATCTGGTTCGTGCAGGACATGCGGTTCGCGCGATGGGTCCAAAGTTTGTTGTCATTAAGAAGGGGGAACACGGAGCCATGTTTTTTAGTGAACATGAAACGTACGTGATGCCTGCCTATCCCACCCCGACGGTGCTCGATCCCACCGGGGCAGGCGACAGCTTTGCCGGTGGCATGATGGGGCACTTGGCCGCAATCGACCGTTTTGATCAACAGGCCCTCAAGGAGGCGATCGCATACGGAATCGTTACTGCGAGCTTCACCGTCGAAGATTTTAGTCTCGACCGACTTGAAAAACTCAATCGCCACGATCTTGATCGCCGCCTCGACGAATATCGAAGAATGTTGTTGTTTTAAGGTTTCCAACGACTCTCCCTCCTCGAATCGTAATAGAAATCCCGTAAACGAGACGTTGTCAGACCATCAAACCCCACAGAAAACTGTTCGCCGATAGAATTCCCGGTGCCATTCCTTTTACAAAATAGAAAAAATCTTTTCAGGAAGAGGATTGGGCTTGCCGAAAACCTTCTCTCTACGTATACTGAACACATGTTCACCATACGCCTACGATTGCTGGTCTCGCTCGATTTATGGCAGCACACGCGTGCCGCCCCGACGCGACCCAACGACGGCGAATGTGAAAATTGAGAAGGAGACTGAGATCATGGTCATGACAGCTGGAGTCAACGGTCGAATGGCAAAAAAAGAAAAACTGGAGCGTCAGGCTGAAGCGAAACCCGCTCGGCGTGGCAAACAGGGCGCTTCATTCATGGAAAATCATCCTGAGTTGCGAAATACGCTGGCTCAAATTGAAAAACAGTTTGGTGAAGGATCGATTATGCCCTTGGGCACTGATGCTCAAACACAAATTGAGGGCATCTCCACTGGCAGCCTCTCTCTCGACTTGGCACTCGGCGGGAAGGGATTTCCACGCGGGCGAATCGTCGAAGTGTTCGGGCCAGAATCGAGTGGAAAAACAACTGTTGCACTCCACTCTGTTGCAAGTGCCCAACGTGCCGGAGGAGTTGCAGCGTTCATCGATGCTGAGCATGCCCTTGATCCAAGTTGGGCAAAAAAATTAGGCATTTCGCTCGAGTCTCTTCTCGTGAGCCAACCTTCAAGCGGAGAGGAAGCCATGCAAATCGCGGAAATGCTCATCAAGAGTAATTCCGTCGACATCATCGTCGTTGATTCAGTAGCAGCTCTCGTGCCCCAAAAGGAACTCGACGGAGAAATTGGAGACACATTTGTAGGTCTTCAAGCTCGATTGATGAGCCAGACTATGCGAAAACTCACCGGAGCCATTGCCAAGAGCAAGACGTGTGTGATTTTCATCAATCAGATCCGTGAAAAAATCGGCGTTATGTTCGGCAGTCCGGAAACGACACCTGGGGGGCGGGCTTTAAAGTTCTACTCATCCTGCCGAGTCGATGTTCGACGAATCGGTACCCTCAAAGATGGTGAGGATGTTGTTGGACAGCGGGTCCGCGTCAAAGTGGTTAAAAATAAGGTTGCTCCGCCATTTCGTGTGGCCGAATTCGACATGATGCATGCCGATGGAATCAGCGTTGAAGGAGATGTCCTTGATTTGGCTGTCGCTTGTAAATTAATTGACAAAACAGGAACGTGGCTTCGGTATGGAGACGTTCACCTCGGCCAGGGGAGAGAAAAAGCCCGTCTGTTTCTTAAGGCAAATCGCGAACTCGTCAAAGAACTTCGCGAAAAAATCCTCAATTCTAAGGATGCCGTTGCCATTGCTGTTGAGGGAGCCGTAGTAGCAGATGGCGAAACAACGCCCACGCCAATCGATTCCGAGTAGGCATCCACAAGCGTGGCTCTGCTTGGTCATAGATGTGTCATGTGACTTGTGTTCATGCAACTCTGGCTTGAAAGTCTTTCATACACTTTTATGAAATGACTTGCTTTCTAGGTTTGACTCGATTGTGGATCGATTCTCACCCCGCAGATCGCCTCAAAAACGCTCTGCGGGGTTTTGTTTTTCTAATTTTCTGATCTTTTGATCTATGACAAAAATGATCGACGGACAAAGTTGGCTGATTTTTTCTAATTCGAAATCCTATTGAAGCGGCATACCGTGTCGGACAGAACTCGACTGCGGACAATGAACTGAGACGTTTTTCCTCTCCTCGCATATCAGACTGCAAGTAAAAAGTCTGTCTGGGTATGATGCCGTCCTGCCTCAATTGAGAGGATGGATCAACCGTGCTTGAAAATCGATTCACCGATACTGGCACAGCACACTTTTGGAGAGTCTTTGATGAAGGCTGATGAATTGCGAGAGGCGTATCTTTCCTTCTATGAATCGAAGGGCTGCGTTCGACGTCCAAGTGACGTTTTGGTTCCTCGTTGGGATCCCTCTGTACTTTTTACACCAGCGGGAATGAATCAGTTTAAAGACCACTTTCTCGGGAAGTGTAAACTCGATTTTACTCGAGCGACTACTTGTCAAAAATGCCTTCGTACGGGTGACATTGATAACGTTGGACGAACCGCTCGTCATCACACCTTTTTTGAGATGCTCGGCAACTTCAGCTTTGGCGATTACTTTAAACAAGAGGCAATTGAATGGGCGTGGGAGTTTCTCACCAGCAAGTCTTGGCTTTGCATCGCACCGGAAAAACTTTCTGTCACCGTCTATGAACAAGACGACGAGGCCTACACGCTCTGGTCGGATCGCATCGGAGTTCCCGCATCGCGTATCACACGAATGGGCGAGGACGACAATTTCTGGCCTGCAAGTGCTCCGAGCCAAGGCCCCGATGGTGTCTGTGGACCATGCAGCGAGATTTTCTATTTAATGCCTGATGGCAGCAACGTTGAGATTTGGAATCTCGTTTTTACGCAGTTCAACCGAGTTGGAAATTCTTCCGATAATCTCCGGCCGCTCCCGAGTCGCAATATTGACACCGGCATGGGTTTAGAACGCACCTGTGCAATGCTCCAGGGAGTCGACAGCAATTTTCACATCGATATTCTTCGACCTATTGTCGAGGCCGTAGCCGAAGTCTGTTCAAAACGATACGACCCTGCAAGTGATGATGGCCGACGTATGCGGCGAATTGCAGATCACATCCGGGCCTGCACTTTTGCGATTCATGAAAATGTTTTGCCCGGAAACAATGAAGAAAAATATATTGTCAAACGACTTCTGCGACGCGCCGTTCTTGACGGCCGACAAATGGGCATGAAGGAAGCGTTTCTCCACCGCTTGCCTCCTATTGTTGCCGACATGATGCAAAAGCCGTATCCAGAACTTCGTGAAAGTGTCGAACGGGTTGGTATGGTGATCCGTCGGGAAGAAGAGTCGTTCTTTGCAACCATTGACAGTGGACTAGAACGTATTGAATTGCTTTTTAATTCAATCCAAACCAGCGGTGCCGGCTTGGTTGGCGGACACGAAGCCGCTGAACTCTATACGACCCATGGATTTCCTCCAGAACTTCTCGAAACACTGGCATCGGAACGGAATTGCGCCTTTGATTGGAAAGGATTTCGCGACGCCATGGCTGCGCATGGTGAACGTTCTGGTGCGGGAACCCGCGCCTTCGTTTTTTCATCGGGGCCACTCGATGCACTGAAGAAGGCGATGCATGGCTCACACTTTTTAGGATATGAAACGCTCGACTCCAAAGGTCGAGTCGTAGGTATCATTGCTCAGGATCAACTCTGTGAAAGCCTCGATGACATCGGATGCGTTGAACCTGTGACCCTTGTTCTTGATCAAACATCGTTTTACGGCGAAAGCGGAGGGCAAGTAGGGGACACTGGTTGGCTTGAGGGAACCGCCAGCCGATTCGAAGTAGTGGACACTCAACGTGAGGGTGGATTTATGCTGCATCGAGGTCATCTGCGAAATGGTCGCATTGCACTCGGTGACAATGTTCTTACCAAAGTCGACACAGAACGTCGGGCAGGCATTCAACGCGCGCATTCGGCCACGCATCTCCTTCATGCATCACTTCAAAAACATCTTGGTCCCCATGCGGTCCAACAGGGCTCAAAGGTCGACGCAGACTGGTTGCGATTTGATTTTTCTCATCCTTTATCGATCGATCAAGAACTGCTCGATCGAATCGAAACCACCGTCAATTCAAGTACTCTGGAAGCCTTACCAATTTCCTCGCGATTACTTCCACTCGGTGACGCTCGGCATGAAGGTGCCATGATGCTTTTTGGAGAGAAGTATCCCGATGTCGTCCGCATGGTGAGCATGGGGAACGTTAGTCGCGAACTCTGCGGTGGCACGCACGCCAGCAATACCGGTCAGATTGGTCTGGTCAAAATCATCGGAGAGGAAAGTGTTTCAGCTGGAACTCGTCGAATCACTGCTCTTACCGGCCTGCGTGCGCTGACTGCGTTTACAGAAGCTCAACGGCTACTTTCTGAATCGGCAGCCACCCTGCGAGTACCTATTTCGGGGATTCCCAGTCGTCTTGCTTTTATGCTCAAGGAACTCAAGGATCTGAAGAAGACGAAAACCTCTGGTCAGACTGGCACAAGCGTGGATGAGCTTCTCGCATCGTCCATCGACATTGATGGAACGCGGGTTGTGGTTGCTGATGCACACGATTGCGATGCCGCAGCGATGAGGCAACTCATCGATCTATTACGTCGAAAAGCCAGTCCAATCGCTGTATTGCTTGGTGGAATCCAAGGCGACAAGGTCACTCTTGTTGCGGGGATCAGTCGTGAACTCGAAGAGCGGGGCCTCTCGGCTGGAACATGGATCCGAGATGTTGCATCAATCGTTGGCGGAAAAGGAGGAGGCCGCGCTGATCTCGCGCAGGCAGGTGGTAAGTTTGTTGACAAGTTGCCTGACGCACTTGCCGCAGCCCGCCTGGGAGTCGAAGAACAACTGAGGACTTCTATTCAACCACCGTCACAACACTCAGCCTGACTGTAATAGATTGAAACGACTCAAGTGGCGGCTTCCAGAGCCGACAACGCCGCATCGTAATCTGGCTCGTGAGCAACCTCTGTGACAACCTGTTCGTAGAGAATAGTTCCTTTCGAATCGAGCACGTAGACCGCTCGTGCGAGAATTTTTAATTCATCAATTAAAAGACCCCAATCCCGTCCAAACTTTCGGTCCATATAATCACTGCCAACACGCATTGTTTCGATTTTTTCGGCTCCACAAAAACGATTCATTGCAAATGGAAGATCGAGGCTCACCGTTATGGAACGAATGCGATCTCCCATTGAGGCAACCCGCTCGTTGAATTTCTTTGTCTGTATCTGACAGACAGGCGTATCAAGCGATGGCACAACGCTGATCAATGCCGGCTTGCCAGCCAAATCTGTCTTACGAATGTGTTGCATTCCGCTACTCTCGTAGGCAACGAGATCAAAGTCTGGAGCAGAATTTCCAACCGTAAGAGCCTTCCCTACGAGCGTCAGAGGATTTCCTTTGAATGTTACTGCTCCATGCCTATCCATAAACTTTTCCTCTTCTTTTTTTCCCGTTGTGGTGCTCTGAGATACCCAGAGTTCGACTGTCCTTAAAATCAATCACACTCCAAGTATGCCGATACAAAATCAACTGACAAGTCGACAGTCACTCCAAGGCCTGCGCACATCTCTTATTGTTCCACTCATCGATTTCGAGGCGGCACAAAAACTCATCCTCAAACAAACCCCATCTCAAGGGTAAAGCCATCACTATTTCCTTCTGAACGCCACGCATTCAATGGAAAGATTTCCATAAATCGTCAGTTTCTAGGCCTCTCTCTAGAAAAAACTGTTCTTGCTTGAGATTTCCAAATTCTTACGATGGGTACCCAAGGGAATGGGTCCCCCGGCAAATTTGATCGACATGTCATAGGGGGTATCGACGGCGGCAAACAATTGTTTGCCTTCCTTGGTTCATGGTGTGGTTCAGTCACGCTTTTTTCTCGCAGAGTCATCACCGGGAGAAATTCTCATGCACAAGCACTTTCGACTTCAGGAATGGGGTTGCCGCGTGGAACGTGGACCCGACTGGGTCTTTGTTCGTCTTGAATCGAGTCGTTCACAGCTCGACCGAGAGATCTCACGGCCTCTTGCTGATCACGTTTGGGGAATTTTAAAGATTCATCTCACCAGTCGCGTCGTAATCGAACTGCACGATGTGAATACGATTGACGACACGCTCGTCGATGAACTCTGTTCGCTTGAACAGAGAGTGCAGAACGATGGCGGGTTGATGCGAATCTGTGGTCTTACACCTCAGAATCTGTCAAAACTTCGCAGCTATGACGAAATTGATCACGTTCCTCATTTTAACAGTCGCAATGCCGCGATTGGTACAGAGTGATGACATTGAATTTCAATTTATTCCATGTGCAACTCTTGTATTGATCGTTGGCGTGGTGATAGACATGAAGAACGTTGTGTTGAAGACGTTTGACTATTGTGTGTCACGTGAGAACTGATGCCGATTCAGGACTTTCAATATTATGGTTATGGTCGGGAGAGTGATTCAGCGTATCGGCCTAACCGTTCCACTCCTTGCCATTGTGCTTCAACTAGGAAATCGCATCTCGCTTCTTCAGATGCTCGTCATACTCGTTGCGTCGGTTTGCATTTTCTGGATCGGACACATTCTCGAAGGACTTGGACGTCGTCCTCGCATTGATTAGGATTTTTTCTCTCGTGCTCTACCCACTGCAATTCAATCCGATCTATCGACAGTATCTTTGGGGAGGTCGCCGGTTTGAGTCTGCGTTTGGAAGAATGCTTCCTCCGGGAGATCGCTTTGCCGAATCGTGGGAACTTGTCGATCACGGAGCTGATCAGAGTGTGGTGGCACACGGACCACTTCGAGGCACAACGCTCCACGATCTTGTTCTTTTCCATGCGCAGGAACTTTTGGGAATACATGCTTCGCAGTCATATTTTCCAATTTTATTCAAATTTCTTGACGCCGCCTGTACGCTTTCAGTACAGGTGCATCCAGACGACGCAAGGGCTGCCCGTCTTTCTCCACCCGACCTTGGAAAGACAGAGGCGTGGGTCGTTCTGGAGACGAATCCCGGCAGCCTGATCTATGCAGGGCTTCGGGATGGAGTTGATCGAGAGGCACTTTCAGACTCGCTTCGTCGGGGTGAATGCGATCAAGTGCTCCATGCAATCGAACCGAAAATCGGTGACTGTATTTTTATTCCGGCCGGAACCGTCCATGCCATCGGCGAAGGTCTTTTGGTGGCAGAAATCCAACAAGCCAGCGACACAACCTACCGACTGCATGATTGGAACCGAGTCGGTCCGGATGGAAAATCTCGACCACTTCATATTGATTCTGGAATTGAAGCTGTAACACAGTTTGGTCCGGTTCATAAAACTCAAGGCCATACCACTGATGATGCATCCGTTCAGCGTCTCGTTGAGAGCGATTACTTCATTCTTGATACAGTGCGTCCTGCAGCCTCATGGAGAGTAGGGGGGGATCATCGGTGCCACTTTCTTGTTGTTCTTGAAGGTCAATGCTGTTTTGATCCGCAGTGGGATATTGCATCGATGGTGCGAGGTGACTGCATTCTCATTCCCGCATGTCTTGATACTCAGTATCTGCATTGTGAGAATCCAACAACGTTGCTGCGAGTGATGCTGCCGTGAGTGATGCTGCCGTGAGTGATGCTGCCGTGAGTGATGCTGCCGTTCTATTGGGTTCCTCAATGTGACAATTTGGCATTCACTCGTTATTTTCCCCAATGAAATTCCACTTGGGAAATTGCTCATCCGGACCTATTCTCCGCTTTTGCGAACCATTCCTCCTCTTCACTTTTTTGATTGGTTCGCTATCGCATGGGGATTGTGATAGCAATCGGAGTTCTTCCACAACATGCACACGTATTCTTTTCAACGCGTTCCAGTCTGGTTCTGCAAAGCAGTGCTGATGACATTTTGTATCGGGGGAAGTGGATGCGCGGCGCTTACTGGACCTGATTGGTCGGATCCTGGTCCCATTCAGACTCAAAAACGAAGAGCGATACGATTTGATCCCTATCTTGAAAATGACATCGGTCCTCCAATTGATGGAGGGCGCCCTCGTGATTATTTAGCACCTATTCCGCAGGTGGAACGAGCACGATGGTGGGCACCCATCCGCTAGAAAACCAAAGGGTTTCCTTCAAAAATGCCCCTCTTTTGCTGATTGTTGCCCTGCTTGGGAAGTCCCGCGACCAACCGGAGCAAAGCCGGTTAGAATGTTTAATCGTTCCCCGCGCGGGGAGCTTTCCACACAAGCGACTTAGGCATCCACATCCGTGCAAGAATCTTCTTCTCATCACTCGCGATTTACTTCTCGCAGACGTCCTGAAAAAACCGTTACACCTTCATCTTCTGTAAAACCCGCTCTGCGAACAAAGGCTATTCCCTCTCAGGTTGAGGCCTTACCTCGTTTACAGAAAGTACTTGCCTCAGCGGGGCTCGGAAGTCGTCGCAACTGTGAAACCTTGATTACCACAGGGCGAGTCGAGGTAGATCGTCGTGTGATTACTGAACTTGGAACTCGCGTTGATCCTCACAAACAGGAGGTTCGAATCGATGGAGAACGTCTTCCCGATCCCAAACGTGTTGTTTACATGCTTCACAAGCCGGTCGGTGTGGTAACGACTAATTTTGATCCTTCTGGAAGACCACGTGTATTTGATCTTGTTCCAGTTGATCATCGATTGTTTGCCATCGGTCGACTTGATCGCATGAGTGAAGGACTTATTCTTCTGACCAACGATGGTGATCTTGCCAATCACTTGGCTCATCCTCGTTATGGCGTTGAAAAGCGATACATGGTTCAAGTGGCAGGCGTGCCGACCCCTGAAATTCTTGATCGACTTCGACGCGGTATCGACCTCGCAGAAGGTGTTGCCCATGCGAGACGAGTCGATCTTCGGTCATCGCATAAGCTGAGTTCCGTTTTAGAGATGGTGCTCGATGAAGGTAAGAATCGTGAAATTCGCCGAATGCTTGCGCACTTGGGCCATAAAGTACATCAACTCAAACGTGTTGCTGTTGGCTCGTTGAGTCTTGGATCATTACTTCCCGGTCAATGGCGACCTCTCACATGGCAGGAGATCGAGTCCTTACGGGCATCGTCAGGCCCGGTTGATAGCAAACTCGCTCAGCGATCCTCTCGTCCACAGGTAGTCCGTCGACCACGAGAAAACCGTGGGGCAACACGACCCTTTACTCGAGAAACTACGTCTTCGGGCAGAACTCCATCCCCCCGAACAGGAACAGGCCGATCATCCCAGCGACGAGTTTCTAAGAAGCCAGGAAAAGCTTCTTCCTGGAGAAAACCTCGCAGCACCTCCTGACCCTTTTTGATCCTGCGTATTGCTTTGCAAGTCGGCCGTATCAAACGATATTGACGACTCGGTGCATCGATCCATCCGACTGCGATCCATTATGAATTCACTCTCATCGATTTCCGAAAATGTATCCGTTGGCTGCGAAAAAGCTCCTTATCAACGAGTTCGAGTGATCGAACATGAGATTTTCGCCCATCGTACGCGACGAATTCGCATTGAGTGCCCAGAGATTGCATCCAGAGCGTTGCCTGGTCAATTTGTAATGCTGCGAATTCCAGATCGAAATGACCCCCTGCTGGCAAGGCCCTTGGCCGTCTACGATACACATACCCATCTGGAACGAGACCGAACCTCCTCTTTCTCATTCGATTGTTTAGATCTGGTTTATCTTATTCATGGAAAGTTCACGACCGCGCTAGAGCAGATTAAAGTTGGGGATGAACTCATCACGTGGGGACCACTGGGAAATGGATTTTCACTTCCTGATGTTGATCATCTTCTTCTTGTTGCTGGTGGAATTGGCCAGACGGCACTTCTTGCTTTCGCCAAGGAATGCCTTGGGGTGAAGCGGTTTGGAAACCCCTTTCGCCCAGCGACACTCAGTCGTCGAACAACACTCTGCTGGGGAGCAAGAACCGGTTCGTTTTTTGGGGGCATTGAAGACTTTACTTCATCTGGTGTCGATGTACATCTTGCCACGCTCGATGGATCGACTGGGATACAAGGAACCGTCATTGATCTCCTCAATGCAATTCCGCCCAGTCTTTTGGATCGAACTCACATCGCCTGTTGTGGACCGGAACCGATGATGGCTGCTGTTGGAGCGTGGGCAACACATCATTCGCTCACTTGCGATGTGTCACTTGAAGCACCAATGGCATGTGGTGTTGGAATCTGTTTCACATGCGTTGCGAAAGTACGAGACTCGACCGGTAGCTGGGACTATCGAAGAACGTGTGTAGAAGGTCCCGTTTTTCGCGCTTCAAGCATTGACTGGGATTAGTTCCGGCTTGCTTGGGTATCAATAAAATACATTTGCGAAGTGATCGCAATGATGCAAACGACAATTCACACGATCCGCAGACAACGCACCCAACATGCCAGAAGAAGTGGCGATCAAGTACGGGGCTCGTTGGATGATTTCTTCTCCACTTTTTTTGCAGAAGGACTCTCGGGATTCGATCCTTTCAAAGCCACAATCCTTGCTGACAAACGCGATTTGATTCGAGCAGCGCGATTAGGATGAATCGTTCTCGCGGCAGCAGCTCGATCAGCTCTTTTTGCCACACCCTTGAGTTCTGCTTTTGCAAGATCGGCGTTTCCCAGAGAGAGTGCCGAAAGCACTTTTCTAATCTGTGATTTGAGGGATGACTTCTCCGCTCTATTACGATCCCGATTTCGGAGATTCTGTCGGAGACTTTTTTTGGCATTCGCAGTATTCGGCATCAAACATCCTCTTCAACGCGTAAACGGTCCCTGTTCCTATTCCGCACTTTTATCCGGCACGGAGTCTAACTTGTCCAGACGCTGTGCCACATCCCGGTATCCATAGTCAAGTTCGGCAAGCACCGACAGATATTTCTTGGCCGATTCAAGATCTTCAAGCCCTGCCGCGAGCACCCCAGCGCGGTAGAGGGCTCGCTTTCGCAGGTCTGTTTCCCTATCCGTGAGGGAATCAACTGCCGTACTGTAATTGCGCATGGCGAGTTGATGTTGCTTAATTTTTTGAAAACATTCTCCAAGCTCAAGAGATACGACGCCTTTGCGTCGAACGTCTTGAAGGCTTATCTGAAATTCCTTGATCGCCTCGGGATAGTTTCCAATTGCTTTGAGTCGCATTGCCAATTCATACCGCCACGACGTGTTCTCGGGGTACCGAGATGTGCGAGCTGAAAAGACATCAATTTCTTGCTTCAGGATTCCTGTTTTTAGCTTTTCGAGCGTTTCTTTGTTGGCCTCGGTGCGTTCGCTTTCAAAACGTTTTTCGGCGATATGCATTCCATGCTTTGCCCATCGCAGTTGACGGTCTTCAATATGTTCGACGACTTTCATATCTCCACCCGAAGCAGAAAGAGCTCGATTTAAAACTTTCTGTGCTTCCTCAATCGATTCATCCTTTTCGACCAAGTCGGCAAGCTCCAAATAAGACTCCACATCGGCAGGATTTTTTTCAATGGCCTGTCGTAAAAGCGTAATGCGCGGAACTGTTGATGAACTCTCGTCGATGTTGTCGGTTGATTTTTTCGTGGCTGACTCTCGGCCAACAAGTCCATTCCCAGCAACGATAGTCTTTTCAACGTGGAGTTCTGACATAGCTTTTTGGGCCTCATCAGAAAACTTAGGGACATTTGAGATTCGTAACCAGCAGGCAATGGCCTGATCAAATTCACCGCAGGATTTTAAAAATGCGGCACACTGTTTATTGACTTCTACATCCGCGGGTGCGGCTTCAAGCGCTGCTCTTAAATAGGATCGCTGAGCTTCATTCTGCTCAAGATTTTTGCAGGCATTGGCCATTGCTAGGAGGCACACTGCGTCGTAGGGACTTGATCGGATGATGTGAACGCCTTGCTTCACCACATCACGCCAATTCTTGGCCGCTGCGGCTTTCTTCATTCCACCGTGAGAGGTTCCCCACAAGGCCGCTAAGCTTCCCTTGGCCTTTGGTGGCCCGTGCTTTTTTTTAAGCGTGGCAAGAAATGAATGGAGAAACGGGATATTGCCAGAGTCTCCGATAACACACTGAGACAACAGTTCGATCGCATAATCCGGGTTGGATTCCATGCTCTGCTGGCCTCGCTGAAAGCTTTGCATCAAGCGACTACGCTCAGCGGGCGACAGGCTGCCGGTGATACCGGATGACGGTGAAGGAGGAACGCTGGTCATAATGACTACTTTGTATTCGCGAGACGATCGCAGAGTTTTTTGGTGCCTTCGTCAGAGGCCCGTAACGTGGAAGAGCTGAGCGTACAGTTCTACCGAATTTGATCCTTCGATCTTCGTTATTGAAAGACCCTAGAGACCGAAACTAAGACTAACACTTCCAAGCATTCTTCTCAATTTAGCCCGTTCAAAAGCCCTCCTGAGGGCAATAGCGCCACCGAGACACCACTCTGTGGACAGTTTATTGCAGACCAGATTGTTTAGGTTGGCGAAGGCTTTTCTCTGCTGTTGGCTCGAAGCTTTGCCTGCGTGAGCATCGTGTATCGACCGCTGTTGGAAAGATTATAGTGGTTTCTTAAATTCACGAGATCCAAACCAGAGCGTCATCACAAAATGTCAGGGGCCTTCGGATTATGCCAGTGGATCAAATCAAGGGCTGCGTTCGTTTTGTAGGCGCCGGCCCAGGTGACCCTGATTTACTCACCGTGCGCGGACTAAAACTTCTGCAGCAAGCGGATGTTGTTGTTCATGATGCGCTGGTGTCAACGGAGATTCTTTCGCTTGCTCAATCGAATGCTCAACTCATACCGGTTATTCGCGATACCGGAGATACCGGGGAGAGTACCGGAAGACTTCTCGTCGAACTCTCACGTCAAGGTCTGTTCGTCGTGCGTCTCAAAGGTGGAGACCCCTCAATTTTTGCCCGACTGTCGGAAGAGTTATTACCCGTATGCGAGGCTGGCATCCCTTTTGAAATCGTTCCCGGTATTACTGCAGCAACGGCGGCTGCGGCCATGGCAACGATTTCGCTTACAAGCCGATCCAATGCATCGGCAGTAGCGTTTGTGACAGGACACGAATGTGATGAAAAATCCACACCTATCGATTTTGAACGGCTTGCTTCTTTTCAAGGCACAATCGTGATCTACATGGGTGTTGAAAAGGCGGCGACCTGGTCCGCAGAGCTCATTCGATCTGGAATGAGTCCAGATACTCCTGTCTCGGTAGTGAGTCGCTGCTCCCTCCCTCATCAGTCCACGGTATCTTCAACACTTTTCGAACTTTCCAATGACCTAGAAGCTCTTCGCCTACCGTCACCCGCTGTCATCATCATCGGTCAGGTCGTGACGGAAGATGCTCTCATTCGACGCACATCAAAGCCGCTCCTTGATCGCACGATTCTGGTTACCCGACCACAGGGACAATCAGACGAATTGATTCATGCGTTTACACTCCTTGGAGCACGATGCATTCAGCAGCCAACAATCGATATTGTTCCACCGCCTACATGGGAACTGCTTGATCACGCTATTCAAACGGCATGGTCATACGATTGGATTGTTTTTTTAAGTGTTAATGGTGTTGCTTCGTTTGTCTCTCGTATGCGAGAGGCAAACCTTGATGGCAGAGCGCTCGGCACTGCAAAACTGGCTGCCATTGGACCGGGGACACATCGGTCACTCCTTTGCGCAGGACTTCAGTGTGATTATGTTCCGAACGAGATTCGGGCTGAGGGGCTTGCCAATGGCCTTCGAGACTCTCTCTCGAAGGGACGTTTTTTGCTCATTCGCGCAAATCGCGGCCGAGATCTCTTGCGTTGTGAACTCGAAAGAGCAGGTCACGTTGTTGATGAAGTGGTCGCCTACACAAGTCGTGACATCGAGGAGATCCCTTCTGCGATGCAGCATTCCTTCGATCGCCTCACTATTGACTGGATAACCGTCACAAGTTCTTCGATCGCTGAATCGGCTATCAGACTTTTTGGTCCACGCCTGCAAACTTGGAAGGTTGCCAGCATTAGTCCAATCACAACAGCAACGCTGATTCGCCTTGGGGTAAGACCGACTGTGGAAGCCGATAACGCAACGACAGAAGGGATTGTGCAAGCGATTCTACGTGCGGAAAAAACTCCTGTCGGCACTTAAATCTGTCGTGAGTCCGCAGATACGGCAGACACCCTACACAATCTGAGTGATTCTGGACGCTTGGATCGGTCACTTCTCAATCACTGATCCTCATTTTTGGCCTCCGGTCAAACGCGACCTTGATGGTCGTACTCATCACACACGCTGAGCTTTACTTTTCTTGCTTCGCATGCCGATTGTGTGAAAAGGTTCAAAGATCTTTCCTCTCATACAAGCACGCCTTTGTCTCTCTCTCGGGGGCTTGGGCGATATTCAAAGCTTCTGCAGGTATCCCCATGAGCTTTTTTCTCTCTCCAACGACTCTGGTGGTGTGCTGTACGATCGCAAAGACTGCGAATGAATCTGAGATCGCCGAGCTTTGCGGTATTGCAAATCGATATTCATTGCCCGTCACCTGGGTTATTTCCCCAGAGAATCTTTCTCGTGCGACAGCCGTGTTTTCAGGTTTATCCCATCAGCATCAGATTGCGCTTGCCGGGTTTCCTGACTGGTTTGAGGGCAATCATTCACGGGGGCTCTTGCGACGAGCACTTTCATCTGCTCTTTCAATTCATCCCTTGCTTGAATCAATCGTTGTTCCTCCATGCACTCATCTGTCGCATCGTGACATACTCGTAGAGAATGGAATTTCTACGGCATGTGTCGATTCATTTGAGCCGCAGTTGCGCCGATCTAGGAGGCCGGTTCCGGAAGGCTGGCCGTGCCGCAGCCTCTTCTGGGGATTGTGGGACGTGCAATTTTCATCCCGACAAACAATCGGATCCTTTGGAAGTTGGTTCGGCAGATCAGTTCCACATCAAAGTGGTGCACTCATCGTACAGAACACCGGGTGCTTCCTAGCAAGCGACTCGATGGCTGTGTGCCAGAGACGCCTTGAACACCTTTGTCGTTGGATCGAACACCGGGTCACCACAGGTCGAATTCGAACGGCATCCTTGGATAAAATTCCACAACTGGTTCTTCATTCGAACGGATTTACTCCGACTCAATCGATCCTCAAAGCAGCTTAAGCGGATCTCAGCGACGTTCATAAATACACAGACTCAGATACGCTAAAATTCCACAGGAGATGAGTACTCCTATATCCATTGGAATACTTACCCTTGAGAAAGGGATCCCCGCCGCAAGATCTGCGAGAAATAAAACTCCACAAAGACCCGATAAGATCATGCCGGTAATCGGCAGAGCTTTCGTCACAGGCCTTCTCCTACGGGGGTAACGTTTCGCAACTATATTTGCTTTGCAATCAATGGCGCACACCGCCACTCATTGTCCCATACAATAATCGACTTCTGGCTGAGGTCTATTCCAAAAGTTTTAAACTTATTGCAGTTTTCGCTAAAATGCTTCCGCTACTGAATTTCCACTCTTTGTCGAGGTACCCGTGACAACCGTCACAGACTCCCGAACTGCGGTTTATACAGGTTCTTTTGACCCAATCACACTCGGGCATTTGGATGTCATTACGAGAGCGTCGAAGATTTTTGACCGCATCATCGTCGGAGTAGGCATTAATCCAGACAAACAACCTCTGTTTTCACTCGAGGAACGCGTCTCTCTCGTAGAAGACTCGGTGGCACATATCCACAATGTTGAGGTGGCTCTCTTCTCAGGACTATCGGTCGAGTTTGTCAGACAGCAGGGGGCGCGAGTTCTGTTACGAGGCGTGAGAAGCCTTATGGACATTGAGACTGAGTTTACGATGACTCTTGCCAATCGCAAACTGAATCCGGAAATTGAAACAGTGTTTCTGATGAGTGCGGCAGAGTTTTCACACATCTCTTCTTCACTGCTCAAACAAATCACGCCGCTGGCAGATGATGCATCGCTCCTGCAGTTCGTCCCCAAGCCTGTTGTAATGGCCCTGCGCAGCAAATGGTCCGGGCCAACGGCAAAGTAAACGCCGAGTGATCGAGGATTGCAACCCTTCATCGGGAATCATCGATTGTGTAAGACCTCACCGCTTCATGATCAATCTTTTAAAAACTGTCAGTTGATCTGTGAACGGGTAGTTCCTCCAGAACTTTCAAAATGCTGTCGAAGATAACGCGCCCGCTCAATGTTTCGATCGGCTGTATCAAGTTCTTCGCCACGAAGTTTCTGCAAGTGGGCCGGTTGTGTTCGAACCAACAGAACGTTGATGTCAGAGATTTTTACGTCTCCAATAAGTCCTAGCAGCACCCCCATCCGCACTCTCGACAGCAGTTGCATTGTTTCTTCTGCACTGATGGTCTGAGCAGTTCTTAAAATGCCAAAAGCCCGGCTCACTTGATCGTGCACATTTTGCTGCGACTCTCGAATTAAAAATTCGCGTGCTCTTCGCTCATAGTCGATCAGCACCGGAACAACATCCCCGACCTGCTCAATCAATTCCTCTTCGTTCTTGCCAAGCGTGGTTTGATTTGAAATTTGATAGAAGTCCCCCATCGCCTGCGATCCTTCTCCGTAGAGCCCACGAACCGCCAACTGAATTTTGTGCAGGCTGCGAAAAACCTTCTCAATTTGACGAGTCATAACAAGCGCTGGCAGATGCAGCATGACACTCACACGAATGCCTGTGCCTACATTCGTTGGGCACGCAGTGAGGTAGCCCCATCGTGGGTGAAACGCGTACGGCACGACTTTTTCAATCTGTTCATCGACCGTGTTAATCTGCTCCCATGCCCCCTTGAGATCGAGTCCACTATGCATGCATTGAATTCGAAGGTGGTCTTCCTCATTGACCATAAGGCTAACCTGTTCAAGGCCATCGATTGCGACTCCGCGAGCGCCTTGTGCATCGGCATGCTCACGACTAATCAATTGTCGTTCTACTAAGAACTGTCGATCGACCTCTTCAAGATGCCCTACATCGATGTATTCCAAGCTCTTTCCAACAGGAACCGTCGCAATACGATCCTTTAAAAATTTTTCGATTTCCGTTTTTTCCTGTTCATTTGCTCGACTCACAAAAGGGTAGTGAGCCAAATTTCTTGCCAGGCGGACACGACTGCTCATGACGATGTCCGATTCCGGACCGGTACCCTTGAGCCATTCCCCGATTGATTGAGTCAGCGTGTCAAGTTCCACAAATACTTTCCTCTTTTTTCCACTCAGAAAATTCTGTTGTCTGCGGATCTATGCTGATTGTCTTGGCTTCTTCAGAAATCTTACGTGGGTGAAATATCATCGGTGTTCGATACTGGCGATGATGAACTGGGAACGGTCCCGGGCGCCGCGTCTATTCCAAATCGCTTTCCTCCACCACCAATGGCCCGATCTTCTATTTCTCTGATTGAATCTCTGAGATCCTTGGCTCGTTCGTAGTCCTCTCGCGAAATCGCATCCTTTATTTCACGACGCATACCAATCACTCTGGTAATCCATTCGGTTCCCTCAGGACTGCGAGAGGGGCGACGACCAGTATGCTCAGTGGATCCGTGAATATTTGCGATTAAGGGTTCTAGTTCTTTTTCAAAACAGACGTAGTCGTGTGGACAACCAAGACGGCCTTGGTTTCGAAATTCAAAAAACGTGATCTCGCAATGTGGGCAGGATTTTTGATCCAAAAGTGCTAATTCGTCTGCCGTTTGACCAACACCGAGCGGATTGGAAAGAATCTCTCCTACGGATTTTCCACCTTCTTTTTCACCAGGCTCACCACCGGCTGCTTCAGACTGATTGAGGTACGCTCTGGCATGATCTTCGCACAAATGCAGTTCGCGAACAGAGCCCTTTTCGAGTTCTGTAATGTGAAACGTTGCCGCTTTTTCACATTTTTGACATTTCATAAATGCACCGCTGTTTTACAGTAGCTCTGCTGAAAGAAAAATATCTCCGCACTCGCCGCCTGCTTGCCGAGTCTCTCACACTATCATACAGACGACTTTATCGCAGCAATTATTTTAGCGCATCATACCGGAAGCAACATGGGAAAGGCCTCCGAAAGAGTCTGCTTTTCCATGTTCGTACCACTTTCGCACAGTCAACATCATAGTCAGAATTACACTTTTGCCCGTATTTGGAAGATCATTGTGTTCGTGATTTTTCATGAGATGCTTTCAGGGCTCCCGTACACTTTGATTTGGGATCATAGACATGTTGAACTCTTGCCTGTGTTCAATCAGCAGCCTTGCCTCATTCTGCTAGCCATCGCTAGGATTTTCAAAAATCCCAGCGACTTCGGGAGGCATCGTTCACGGCAAAGCGTGTCCAAACTCTTATTTTTTGTTTTTAAGACCTGTTTTTAGATCACTGTTACCGTTTTGCCATGACACACAAGCCGCCACTTTTGCAATTTGCCGAACTTGCCAAAAACTATCGGCTCGTGCCTGTCTATCGAAGGCTTCTGGCGGACAGTCTCACGCCTCTTTCGGCATTCTCAAGGATCGATGCGGGGGAGTCTGGCTGCCTTTTTGAAAGTGTGATTGGAGGCGAGAAAGTTGGTCGCTACAGCTTTCTGGGCGCCGATCCATTTTTGCGATTTGAAGCTTTCGGAAACTCTGTACAGGTAACCGACTCGCATGGAACAAAATCCTCTCACAGCGAAGATCCTCTTGAAGATCTTCGGCGTTTGATGGACCTTTTTAAGCCTCCGCATCTTTCAGAACTTCCACCTTTTACAAGCGGTGCTATCGGCTATGCCTCCTATGATGCGATTCGATACATAGAGCATCTTCCAAACCAACCTCCTGACGATCGAAACCTCCCCGATTTATCATTTTCCTTCTACGACAGGCTTGTTGTTTTTGACAACGTTACAAAGACTCTCGACGTAGTTGTTCTCGCGCATCTCGACGAAGCATCGATTCCCTCTGAGCAGGCATACAAAAAGGCATGCGACCGAATCGATGAAACAGTGCGAATGCTTTCTGCTCCCTCCGCGTGGCCCGTTCCCGCTGACATTGAACGCACTGCGGACGTTCAATGTGAAATCAAAAGCAACTTTACAAAATCAGTGTTTGTTGAAAAAGTCAAAAAGGCCATCGATTATATTCAGGCCGGAGATATCTTTCAGGTCGTTCTCAGTCAACGTCTGGAGGTCGATTTTGATCTTCCACCACTGGAACTTTACAGAACTTTACGAGTTGTAAATCCCAGTCCATTTATGTTTTTTCTTCGAACTCCAAGTGTCACTCTCGTTGGAAGTTCACCTGAAATCATGGTCCGCGTTGTCGGGGGAACGGTTACCGTTCGACCGCTCGCTGGCACGAGGAAGCGAGGCGCTACTGCCGAGGAAGATGAACTCCTCGCCCAGTCGCTGCTCGCTGACCCCAAAGAGCGAGCCGAGCATGTAATGCTTGTCGATCTTGGACGTAATGATGTTGGACGGGTCTCTCGAATTGGTTCCGTTGAACTCAGCGATGTGATGAGTGTTGAACGCTATAGTCACGTGATGCATCTGACAAGCAACGTCACGGGCACACTCGAAATCAATCGCACGGCCTTTGATGCGTTACGATCTTGCCTCCCTGCCGGAACGGTTTCAGGAGCGCCAAAAGTCAGAGCCATGGAAATTATTGATGAGCTGGAACCACAAAAACGCGGGCCATACGCGGGCGCCGTGGGATATATCGATTTTGCTGGCTCCATGGATACATGCATTGCTTTGCGCACGATCGTTGTAACGGGAGGAAAGGCCTACGTTCAGGCTGGTGCTGGCGTAGTTGCAGATAGCATTCCAGAATTGGAATACGAGGAAACCCTCAACAAGGCAAAAGGTATGCTCGTGTCCATCGAACTCACGGCGAAACGTCTCGCGAGTATCGACTGACAAAGAGATTGCAGGTCTTTTTGACTCGGCCATTATTCTTATGATCGAACTCGATCGAGCGTCTCTGACAAGAGACACCGTTGAAGTACTTCACTCACTTTCTTTCTGCATTCGGGCAGGAGAGTCGTGGGCCATTCTCGGACCAACAGCCGCAGGAAAAACGTCGCTGCTGGAGTTGCTCGGTGGCGTGCGCACACCGTCTGCAGGGAGAGTACAAGTCAACGGAATTTCTCAGCAATCTATTTTCTCTGTGACTGGAATTGGTGGGGCAGAAGGTACCCATGCAACGAATGAACAATGGCCACCAATCACCGTGCGCGAATTTCTTTCGGTATGCGGTCTTGCAGCAAATCATCGCGGGTCAAGACTTCGAACAATTCTTGAGCAGTCGCTCGAGAGGACGGGTCTTCATAATTTTGCCCACCGCAGGATTGCAACGCTATCAATCGGCTCTCGCCAGCGTTTGCTTTTAGCCAGAGCAATCCTCGAACAGCCTTTCACACTGCTCTTGGATGATCCCTATGCACATTTAGACCCAGATGGACATTTGTTATTGGATGAAGTGGTGAACGACTTGACACTCTCCGGTGGCATCGTTGCTGCCTCAATCCATGATGCCAATCTGAGTTCTGCGTGGAGCCATGTCGCTTTTTTGGTAAACGGTCGACTCGTGTGCCATGGTGCAGCGGACCATCAAACACTCGCACCAGGCTTTTTATGGACCTACCAAATCGAATGTCCCCGCAATTCTTCAAGGGCTTCCGAAATCGTACGAAAGAAGCTTCGTTCCCCGGTTGATGAAATTGACATACATCGAATTCAGATCTGTCCAAGTATCGATGAACCTCGACTGCCCGAGGTACTTCAATTCCTTTTTCATGCCGGGATAGACATTCATTCCGCCGACATAAAGCCACCATGGCCAGTTCAGCTAATTAAACACTTTACGCACAGCGATCAACCGAATTCCAACGACACATGATGAAAACAGTTCTTGCAGCGTGTGCAGAAAACTGTTCGCGAAACGTCAAGGCACCCCATGCCCTGAACTTCCTTCCCACGCTCGTCGCACTTGTCCCAACCCCTCCACGCACGATTCATACTCATGGCTGAGTCGCTGAAGCAGTTCGCTCTCTCTGTCCAGTGCATCAGAGCGAATGCTGCTGGCAATGAGATACGCTCTTTTTCCGGACTGACGATAATCGAGTAGATAATCCTTGCGAACCGGTCCTTGAAACTTTCGCAGAGCTTCCGGGTAGACGCCCGTCCAGAACAAAGTGTAATCGCCTATGTGACGGTACTCTTTGCGAGCTTGCGCTCCGGATCTCTTTTGAGCATCCGTAAGCATGTCTGTGAGATCGGCAACAGCCACGCCCGGTGCACCAGGAAGTTCGTAAAAAATATCGTTGCGAATGAATCGAACCAGCAGTGATGAGATGTACTCGACTAACGGAGGGTCGGCGATCCCCATAAGACCATAGAAGACGTTTTCAGTCAGTCCATGAAAAAACCGATCTCCGTCAGACTCTCCTCGGCGGCGATCATCCTCATCAAGAGGTACATGCATGACAAAGCCTCAGCGAATTCCAGCGCATCCATTGCACTCGAGCACTGCTGCGCACTAAAGATCGAACACGTTGCCTTTCGGTTTCTGTACGTGATCCACCCGCCAACTGTTTTGACGACTGCCTAAAGATCATTGGCGACCGTTTAATAGTAGCGATCAGTAGCACTCGCTTGGGAGATCATTTTTGGAGGCCAATGTATCAAAGTCAAAAATGGTCGACCTCCCGTCAAATACTTCTCTGCAGAGAACAGAACCGTCCTGGAAAACTTTTTTTTGCAAAGTCCTTTCTCTGCGAAAATCATATTGAGGCTTTTTCATCTGGTTTGATTTGTTTTGCCTCTCACTTTATAGTAAGGAAGAAAGCTATAGAAACGATTGCGTTTTTCCAAATGTTTCTCCTTGTTCTGGCACTTCTCAATTGCGCTTGTATGCTTTTTTGAATCAGAGTTTTTAATGAATTCGTGGTTTTTTTTTGATGCTTTTTTTGCTGCCGGCGGGGAGGGAATTCTTCAGCCGCTGCTGATTCAACTTGTAGTAATCATCCTGGCGGCTCGCGCAGGAGCCTTCATCGCCAGAAAACTCAGGCAACCCAGCGTTGTCGGGGAAATCGTTGCCGGTCTGCTCTTAGGACCGAGCTGCTTTGCAGCTGTGTTTCCCGATCTCTTTGGACTTGTCTTCCAACCTCTCGAGGGAGCTGATTCGGTGAAGCTGGAAGCAGCGTTGACGACTCTGAGTCAGATAGGTCTCATTTTTCTTCTTTTTCTTATCGGCTTAGAATTTGATTTCTCTCATATTCGTTATCAAGGGCGTGCCGCTGCTGCCATTTCAATCACAGGAGTCGTGGCTCCCTTCATCATCGGATTCACTCTTGCGACTTTGATGCTTCCACGACTTGCTCTTCTGGATCCATTGGCGAGCTTTCATGCGAGAAGCTTTGCTATTTTCATGGGCACGGCCATGAGCATTACCGCCATTCCCATTCTTGGACGCATTCTTATCGAACTTGGAATGCAGCGAACGCCGATCGGAACAACCGTGATCGCATCGGCTGCCTGCGACGACGCTGTTGGTTGGATATTGCTGGCCGCAGTATCGTCGCTGGCCATAGGAAATTTTCAGGTATGGAACGTCATCACCATGGCGGGTTCTTCGATTTTCTTTCTGCTCGTTTTACTCTACACCGTGAGGCCATTTCTGCTTCCGTGGCTCGAGAAAGAGGTAATACGAGGACACGGCAGGCTGTTACCGGGTCCACTTGCTATTTTGCTTGCCCTCCTTTTCGTATGCGCAATTACGACAAGTGCTATTGGTATTTTCGCGATTTTCGGCGCATTTCTTTTTGGCGCTGTGCTCTCCGGAAAATCTTCACTCCGGGAGGCGATCTCCGGTCAGTTAAATGATTTCGTGACCATTTTTTTCCTGCCCATTTTTTTTACCTACACTGGCCTGCGCACCAATATTGGCACGCTCACGACTCCCGAGTCTTGGTTTTGGTGTGCATTGGTTATGGCGGCGGCTGTTCTTGGGAAGTGGGGCGGGTGCGGCCTTGCTGCGAGACTTTCTGGAATGCCTCGCAAAGAAGCAGCGTGCGTTGGAATTCTTATGAATACCAGAGCGCTCATGGAACTGATTGTGATCAATGTTGGAATGGATCTGGGCGTCATTCCACCAAGCGTCTATTGCATGCTTGTTCTCATGGCTGTCGGAACGACTCTGATGGCCACTCCACTGGCGGTTCGTATGCTTCGCAACACTCCATACGAAAAAGGCCTCATCGAACGTGGATTTCTCTGAGCGGTAGCGCACGTCTGAGTGATCTGCATAGCTCCTCTCTCTGGTCAATGCATTAGTGCACCGCATAACGAATCAACGTACTTTAATTTTTTTCTCGAACCGCTGCCACAAGTGTTCGAACATGCGCCTCGATTTCTCCAATGACATGCGATCGCGAAGTCGTGGCAATGTTACTCAGATGCCGAACGATCGCAGATCCCACGATCACTCCATCGGCGACTTTGCAGAGCGATCGCACCTGCTCTGGCGAGCTAATGCCAAATCCAACCAAAATTGGAACGTTTGATTTTTCACGCAGCCATTCGATTCGTTCGAGCAAATCTGCGGGGAGCTCCCGACGTTCTCCAGTAATTCCCGATACTGATACGCAATAGACAAAACCTGTTGCTTTTCGAACGATTGCAAGAGCTCGCTCTTGCGGAGTCGTTGGCGCAACCAAACGCACCAAACCCAGATCGCGTTGGCGGCAGAGACGATCAAGTTCGTCGGCTTCCTCGATTGGAAGGTCCGGCACAACAAGACCTGACAACCCCGCATCGACTGCATTACCGACAAATCGATCAATGCCACGACGGTAGATGATCGAGTAGCTCACCATTGCAACAAGCGGCATCGAGACTTTGCTCACTGCTGTGCGAGATGTCTCCAAGACGTTGTCAAGTGAAAGTCCTTTTTCAAGAGCCCGCGTATAAGAGGCTTGAATCACCGGTCCATCGGCCAGCGGATCGCTATAAGGCACGCCGAGTTCACACAGATCGGCACCTGCGCGATCAATTGCTCGAACGCATTCGATTGTAAATTCTGGGTCCGGATCTCCCACCGTAAAAAATGGGGCGATCGCTTTTCGGCCTTCCTTTTTTAAGGAGGCAAACATCGTATCGAGTGCGGACATCCTTGCTCCAGTTTCAGTACGATCACACTTGAGTCTTTACATCTTTTTTCACAATTTATTCATTCATTGAATTCTGTTCGCTAGGATGAGGCTCCCTCCGTCATCCCTCGCAGGCGAGCAATCTCAGCAGCATCTTTATCACCTCGACCTGAAAGACAAACCAAAATAATATCGTCTGGCCGCATTGATGCAGCCTCTTTGACAGCCCATGCCAATGCGTGAGAAGTTTCAAGTGCTGGCAGAATGCCCTCTCGGCGAGCTACCAAGTCGAAGGCATCCAGCGCCTCAGCATCCGAAACACTGGTGTACTCCACACGTCGGCAATCGAACCAGTAACTGTGCTCAGGCCCTACGCCTGGATAATCGAGGCCTGCCGAAACCGAGTGAACATCCGATGTTTGCCCATCTTCGTTTTGTAGAACGTAGCTCAGGCTTCCGTGCAAAATACCTGGTTTTCCATGGCTTACACTTGCGGCATGATCACCAAGTTTTGTTCCCTTACCACCAGCCTCAACACCCACTAAACGCACCTCGATGTCATCGATCAGAGGATAGAACATACCGGCGGCATTACTTCCTCCCCCCACACACGCGACCACCGTATGCGGGAGTCGACCGAATTGTCTACGACATTGCTCTCGGGTTTCAGATCCTATCACTGACTGAAAATCTCGAACAATCCTAGGGAAGGGATGAGGGCCAACGACCGAACCGATAATATAGTGGGTCGATTCTACCGACCCCATCCAGTCCCTCATCGCTTCATTGATTGCGTCTCGAAGCGTTTTTGAACCGGTCGTCACAGCCCGAACGTCTGCCCCCATCAATCGCATGCTGCGAACGTTGGGAGCCTGTCGTCGAATATCCTCAGAACCCATATAGACAACACATTCAAATCCAAATCGGGCGCACGCAGTCGCGGTTGCAACGCCATGTTGTCCAGCACCGGTTTCCGCAATGATGCGATTTTTTCCCATTCGTCTAGCCAATAAACCTTGCCCAAGCGTGTTGTTGATTTTGTGGGCACCAGTGTGATTGAGATCCTCTCGTTTGAAATAAATTTTTGCGCCACCTGCAAAGGCAGTAAGTCTTTCGGCAAAGAGCAACGGTGTTGGACGACCTACAAAGGCTGAAAGGAGTTGATCAAGTTCCTGAGTAAACGAAGGATCCTGCTTCGATTCGACATACGCTTGGTCAAGTTGATCCAAGGCCGCGGAGAGTGTCTCAGGAACATATCTGCCTCCGTATTGACCGAATCGACCAAATGTATCGGGGACTTGCGAGATTGTTGAATATGTTGCCATGGGAATATGAAATGGGTCTAAGGGGATGAAGCAGGTCTCTCATTCTTCAATTCATGAACGTGAGAATAGTGTTTGCGTTAATGGAGTTTTGCGAAGGTCCTTAGAGTTTAGCTTCGAGCCATCATGTCGACACCTAGAAGCGTTCACTGTGGTCTTTCAATGGCCCTTTGAAACGTTGTCCCACTCGAAAATTCTAGGCTTTTGTACTGTACTGTTTGAGTAAGAATATTTCTGAAAATCCTTGTGCCGAGAATACCTTCGACATGCCCGAATTACCCGAAGTGGAAACCATGCGACGCGGACTTGAGAAAATTGTGGGACTCCGCATTCATTCTGTGTCTTTTCCGGCAGCAAAACGACTTCGTTCTCTTCTATTCAAGCCTTCCCCTCAAAGATTGAAAACGCGTCTCCTTTCTTTGGTAATCACTGGGATTCGGAGGATCGGAAAACGAATTGTGATCGACTTCAATTCTGACGAATCTCTTGTCATCGAACCTCGGATGACAGGATTGTTGCTCCTTGCGAATAGCCCATCCCCTGAACACAACCGCGTTGAAATCTGTTTTGATGATTCTTCCATTCATCCGTTGATTTATTGGGATCGTCGCGGTCTCGGCACAGTTCAACTTCTTTCAGTTCACACAATGTCGATTCTGTTCAATTCCAATCGTATCGGACCCGATGCCCTCTTGATCACCGCAGAGGATCTGCAATGCCGTCTTGGGCGATCACGTCGGCCGGTGAAGGTCGCTCTTCTCGATCAGCGTGGCTTGTCGGGAATTGGAAACATCTATGCTTCGGAAATTCTTTTTCGTGCTCAGATTCATCCGAGGGCTCCGTGTAATCGTCTTCTCCCACAAGCTTGGGGCCGCCTGCACGAATCGATTCAATCCGTACTCAGAGAAGCCATTCAACTCAAGGGTTCGACTCTCTCTGATGCCACGTACCGAACGCCCCAGAATCGCAGTGGGGGATTTCAATTCCACCATCAAGTCTATGGCAAGCAAGGAACTTCCTGCTTTGTGTGTGGGAATCCCATCGAGCGATTCGTACAGGCTCAGCGAGCAACTTTTGCATGCCCAACATGTCAAAATATGCGTTTTTTACGTAAGCTTTGAAGATTGGACCTCGGCTGATCCTCCTCGGATTGGCACAACTCGAGACGCGCCTGTACTCTCGCACAGAGTTTGAGGCACTGCCCATCAACAATTCCAACGACAAGGATTGGGAACGATGATCTTTCAACACAAAATACCTCCTGCGGTCGATACTTTTTCTTCTCGCCGAACATTTTTAGGCCAAGCACTCGGTGCGGCAGGAGTTGTTGTTCTTCCTGCGTCCTTTGGCAGAACTGGAAATGCTTCCCAAGCCGCCTCTGCGATCGACACACATACAGGCATCACGAGTGAGTCTCTTGTTAAGGTTCTTTTCGATTCCATGTCGGCTAAGCAACGGGAGACGGTCTGCTTTCCCTGGGATTACAAACATCCGAAGTTTGGCCTTCTGCGAACGCGCGTAGCCAACAACTGGACCGCAACTGAGCCAGATATTTCAGGCACTTTCCTCTCTGCGGATCAAAAGAAAATCGTTCGCGATATCTTCGAACATCTGATTGAGCCCGAGTGGCATGCTCGATTTGACAAGCAGCTCGAAGATGACACCGGGGGATTTGGAAACGGTCAATCAATTGCACTGATGGGAACTCCGGGAAACGGGCCCTCACAATTTCTTTTGACCGGTCGTCACATGACGCTGCGATGCGATGGAAACTCCGCTGATCATGTCGCTTTCGGCGGTCCAATTTTCTATGGACATGACGCTGGTGGTTTTAATGAGGGGGCGACCCACTCAGGAAATGTTTTTTGGCCGCAGGCTTTGGCTGCAAACGGCATTTACACCATGCTCGATGGGAAACAGCGGAAAATGGCACTCGTCCCGAAGGTGCCTCCTGAAAACGCAGTGGCATTTCGTGGGAAACAAAAGCCGCTGGGTGGCATTCCTGTATCGGAGCTTTCAAAAGATCAGCGAACCGCGCTGGGCGTTGTGCTCGGAACACTTTTGGAACCTTTTCGCACGACCGATCGGCAAGAAGCAACCCAGTGCCTTGAAAAGCAGGGTGGTTTGGATGCCTGCAGCCTTGCCTTCTATCAAGAGGGAAATATTGGCAATGATGAAGTGTGGGACAACTGGCGATTGGAAGGACCGTCGTTTGTCTGGCACTACCGCGGCTCGCCACACGTTCATGTCTGGGTCAATATTGCCGATTCATCCGAAGTTGCTACAAATTCTTGACATCTTTTTTTACGAGATCGAGATGCCATTGCTTGCTTGTACCGCTGGATCACCATTCCTGATTTCATCATGACTGACTGTTGTGTGATTGGAGCTGGCATCATCGGGCTCTCGATTGCTCGTGAACTTGCCGGCCATGGTTTTTCTGTGGTGGTTCTTGATCGAGGAAGCCTCAAGCTTTCATCATCTTGGGCTGCGGCTGGTATTTTTCCTCCTGCGCCAATGTCAGACGATCCCGGAGATGCCCTCACACACTGGAGCGATGAGCTCCATCGGATGTGGGCTGCTCAGCTCCTCGAAGAGACCGGAATCGATAATGGTCTTCGAACCTGCGGCGGTCTTCATCTTACTGCCAGTGCGGCACATCGCGATCAGATCAACTCTGAAGTACGTTCATGGCAACAGCGCGGTGCACGAGCGACGCTTCTCGATTCCAGTTCGATTGTGGATATCGAACCCTGCCTTGGGGCTGCGGTATCCGCAGGACTACTCGTGGGAGGATACCTGCTGCCCGACGAAATGCAGATTCGGCCACCACGGCATCTTGAGGCATTGGAATCTTCCTGCAAACGCCGCGGCGTTGTGATTCAACGAGGCGTTACCGTTGAGTCCATACAGATTCGAAACAATCGCGCGGAATCAGTTCTTACTTCTGAAGGCCATATTTCAGCTGGTGCGTTTTGTCTCTCTTCAGGTGCGTGGTCACAGAAACTTGCAGCGGCGATCGGGTTGGATATTCCTACCCGTCCCATTCGCGGACAGATTGCCTTGATTCGAATGCCGGAACAAATTCTTAAGAAAATCGTGAATCGTGGACTTGAGTATCTTGTGCCGCGAACTGATGGATACATGCTGGTCGGCTCAACCATTGAAGACGTTGGTTTTGATGCTACGACTTCTCCTCAGGCAATCGCACGGTTGCTTGCCTTTGCGACACAGATGATTCCGTCGCTTGTCAACTCACCTGTCGAACAGTCGTGGGCTGGATTACGCCCCGGATCAATTGACGGCGTTCCTTCTTTGGGTCCCGTTTCAGTCGGGCACAATCTGTTTGTTGCCAGTGGACACTTTCGTGCCGGCCTTCATCAGTCCACCGGTACGGCGGTCCTGATGGCAGAACTCATTCGTGGCGTGCCTCCTTCACTCGATCCTCGTCCCTTCAATCCTCTGCGGCCCAAACCACTGCAAGGACACAGTGCCGTGGATGCATATTTGGCTCGCACTGCGACGGATCTCGCTTAATCGTTCTTGATGTTCAATGCAACAATCAACCCATTCTGTAGCTTCACGCGGCAATGAGCCTCAATCGCCCAACAAGTTTCTCCATATCGTGCCCGTCGAGAGGTCGAGCGAGCGAGGCTATGAGAATTTTTGCAAGTTCTAGGACGTTGAGAACTGCTGCAGGAACGCCAGCGGAACTTTCGTGAATGATCTCGATGGCCTCATCACTTACAGCCGACTCTCCAAGGTGAAGGACAACCTGTTGAGTTGTCTCCTCGAATGACCACGGCAGCAGCACGGCGCGAATTCTAACTGCTCTTTCGATCTCAGGCTGTCTGTGTAAGAGTGTCAAAAGTCGACCCTGACCAATGAGAATCAAGGCTCTGCGCACTGTTTCAGAGAACTCAATGCTCTTAAAAATTAACGAAAGCGTTACTGCTTCTATTTTGTGAGCATTGTCAACAAGGATTATACAAGCCCCGTCTGGAAGAAAATTTCTCGTGTTATCGATCGCATCTGCGTCTATCATCTTGCAAATGCCATCGACGCGAGCATCAGAAGCCATGAGTTTTCCAATGAGTGTCTTCCCGACTCCACCCGGTCCAACCAAAACAGATAATGATTTGGGCTGTGCGGACGCCCAAAGAAGTTTTGCGTATGCTGCTTGTTGCATTTGAGTGAGCATGTCGCAGTGATCGGGTTTCATCATGTGACTCCCTGAGAAATAGCAGGGGGATGACTTCCACTCTGTGCAGAACAAATCGATTCACTCCCCGCATATTGCAGAACAGTTCGCTGCACAAACGTGATCACTTCACTCAAGCACTCAAGCCCCAGTCTATGAAGTGCTAAATCATGTGGCTCTATCCGTTCTCGATCGGCGCGTCGAACCAGGATCACTGCATCGCATTGCATTGCGTGCGACTCAAGAGCCAAGAGACGCACCGGAATGGCACTAAACCAGGAACTATCATCTACGATCACAATTTCACAACTTGTTCGAAGTTTCCGTATGAGTTGTTCATTTTTTATGGTGCGATCACTCGATCGTTCTGTGAGTATCTGATAACTCGTTAGGGTTCCTCCCGATCCATGCATCACGGTCTTAGGAACATCCTCATTACTATTTTTAAAAAATTTCTGCCGTGGAACCCCTTCGAGCAGAGATACCGTGTTGCCTCGGCATGCCAATCGAATGGCAAGCGCCTTGGCAACAGTTGATCGACCTTCTTGAGGGCGGCTTCCAGTGATACAAACCACCCTAAGGCCGCGTTTGGCAGCCTCCTCTACAACCAATGACAGGGAATCCCATTGGCTTGTCAGTTCGTCTAACAACACCTTTACTACCAACGGCACCTCGATGTGAGGCTGCGGCCAGTACAACGTGCTGTACGGTACAGGTGCCAGTGGAATTTGTGATTCGGTTTCAACAGCTACTTGCAGACTGTCTCGCATGAAGGAATCATGACTGCCTTTGATAGATTTTTTGTTGTCCAGCACGACTCTTGTAAATTCACTGTCATTGGTCGCAATCTTTTCAACCTGAGAATATTTTTTGGTCAATCTGATTTGGACTGCGTCACTCGTTAAAACTGCCGGCGCTGCAACGAGATGCTTGAGAAATGCTCGATCAATACTATCGGGAATCATCGCACGCCTTTCCATTCACTCTGGCAGCAACGCGTCTTCTGGAAATAATTCCGTGTCTTCTTACCGGACAAGGTGGCTTCGATTCGATTCAGAACCAACACTTTGTGAGGTGATTTGTAAATCAACTCGATCAGGTGATACATCGTTTTTTTCCAGAGCGTGCGAATAGGCAACTGGGTGGTTCTCGCGGTGAATTCCTCTGGCAAAAGCATGGATCTCATCCGCCCACCAAGCAGCCGTGCATGAAATTGTCGCAAGAATGGCTAGAAAACTAATCATGCCCCATTCACTTTTTTTCTGGATTCGCAAACAATTCAGCTGCGGTGGTCCAGCGGAATCGATAGAACTATTTTCTAATCGATTCAGGCTGTGCGGCTCGAATTGAGATTCTTCTTTTTTTACATTTTCTTGATGGTGAGGTTCTTGCGCGTAGTTCTCTGTCGAAACTCCAATGCAAGTCAAAGAACTCTTGTCGGTTTCTGTGATTTGATTGACGACAGATTCTTTGAGCCACTCAAGCCGTTGTGAAATATCGACGATCTCGATGACAACCGGCATGGAAAAGAATCCTCAGTTCATTCGATCTGTAGACGGGGTGGCCCTCAATCTGCCAAAAATACAAAGGGGCAGCCTTAAAAATCGACGTTTTCCATTGATCTTCTTGAACAATCCGCGTGAGCCTGCCATAGAACTGGTGCCTCGACTTTCGACATATGCTCATGCCTTGAGGATGTCTATGATTTCTGAGATTCGGAGCACATTGCTTAAAATGCCAGAAACTCCGAAGGGTCGGCATTGTTAAACTTTTGACAGTTTCCACCCACACCCGCAGTCTTCCCGGACTGCGCGGAGTGCCTAGGCAGGACCAGTTCCTCCCAAGAAAAATCCCGCGAACCTCAGCGTCTGATCTGTCTGACCGTGTTGCTTCAACTCTCTAACTCCCAATGACTATCCCTCTGAATAAGAATCGAACGGCTCTGCTTCACGAAGTTCTGCGCACCCGTATCGCAGTTCTCGATGGGGCGATGGGGACCATGGTCCATGCCCTCGAACTCGATGAACATGGTTTTAGAGGAGAACGTTTTGAAAATCATCCCAAAGATTTGAAGAACTGTATCGACATTCTCACGCTTACTCAGGGCGAATCAATCAAGAGAATTCATGCTTCCTATCTGAATGCAGGCGCGGATATTGTTGAAACTAATACATTTGGTGCCACATCAATTGCGCTTGCTGATTTTGGGCTTTCGCACCTTGTACGCGAACTCAATGTCACTGCAGCTCGTCTCGCCCGTGAAGCCGCTGACGAAGCCTCTCGCAAAACACCACTTCGTCCGCGATTCGTTGCCGGTTCAATTGGTCCAACAAATAAACAGCTATCAATTTCTGGAAACGTCAACGATCCCGGTCATCGCGATGTCACCTTCGATGATATGGTTCGTACGTATCGCGAGCAGGTTGAATCGCTCGTTGATGGTGGTGTCGACATCCTGCTCGCCGAAACCGCTTTCGATACACTCGTTCTCAAGGCTTGCTTGTTTGCGATCGAACAGTATTTTCTTGAAACAGGAAACCGACTTCCTGTCATGGCTTCCTTTACCGTTTTTCAGGGTGGACGAACGCTTTCGGCCCAAACTGTCGAAGCCTGTTGGACGTCAATCGAACACGCAAATCTTCTGAGCGCTGGAATCAACTGTGCACTCGGCCCAGAGAAATTGAGAACCTACATTGAAGAACTTTCTCGAATCTCGCCCCGTCTGACAAGTTGTTATCCGAATGCGGGACTGCCCAACGCCATGGGTGGTTTCGACGAAACGCCTGAAATGATGGCTGCGGTGCTCGGTGAGTTTGCAGCGAGTGGATGGCTGAATATCGTCGGGGGATGCTGTGGATCGACTCCTGATCATATTCGGGCCATTGCAGACGCTGTTTCTCTTTATCCTCCGAGAATTCCGCCTGTTTTAATCCCTCGCAGTCGATATTCGGGCCTCGAGATGCTCGACATCCGTCCGGAAACCAGCTTTACGATTATTGGTGAACGCACGAACGTTACCGGCTCACGCGCCTTTGCCCGACTCATCCGAGAGGAGCGTTACGAAGAGGCCTTGAGCGTTGCTCGTCAGCAGGTCGAAAACGGCGCAAATATCATCGACATCAATGTTGATGAAGGAATGCTCGACGGCCCTTTAGTAATGACAAAATTTCTGACGCTGCTATCGAGTGAACCAGATATAGCGAAGGTTCCGATCATGATCGACAGCTCCCGCTGGAGCGTACTCGAGGCCGGTTTGCGATGTCTTCAGGGAAAAGGCATCGTAAATTCCATCAGCCTCAAGGAAGGCGAAACAGAATTCCTTCGACAAGCGCGTCTCGTTCGACGCTTCGGCGCGGCAGTTGTGGTAATGGCCTTTGACGAAGAAGGACAAGCCAGCGATGTCGAACGACGGGTGTCGATCTGTCGCAGGGCCTACCGACTCCTCACTGAGGAGGCCGGATTCAAACCCGAAGACATCATTTTTGATCCCAATATTCTGACGGTGGCAACTGGCATCGAAGAACACAACCGTTATGCCATTAATTTTATCGACGCCACGCGAATTATCAAAAAAGAAATGCCTTTGGTCAAAATTTCTGGCGGAGTCAGCAACGTCTCGTTTTCTTTTCGCGGAAACGAGACTGTTCGGGAAGCCATGCATGCCGCGTTTCTCTATCACGCTATCGCTGCCGGCATGGATATGGGCATCGTCAATGCTGGACAATTAGCTGTTTACAGAGACATCGAACCGGTACTTCTTGAACGTATTGAAGATGTTCTCTTTGATCGACGACCTGATGCCACCGAGAAGCTGACCGAGTATGCGGAATCGGTCAAGAAAAAAGATCCAAATGATACTTCATCAACAGAATCATGGCGGAGCCTCGGATTCGAGGAGCGGCTTTCTCATGCGCTTGTCAAAGGAGTCGTTGACCACATTGAGGAAGATCTCGAACGAGCTAGAAAACATTATGCGTCGAGCCTTGAGATCATCGAAGGTCCATTGATGCGGGGGATGCAGATCGTTGGTGACCTGTTTGGTGAAGGAAAAATGTTTCTTCCTCAGGTGGTCAAAAGCGCTCGCGTTATGAAACGAGCTGTAGCGCATCTTCTTCCCTACATGGAGCAGGAACGCATCAGCGGCGGTCGAAAACAATCAAGTCGCGGACGCGTATTGCTGGCAACCGTTAAGGGAGATGTTCACGATATTGGAAAGAATATCGTTGGTGTTGTCCTCGGATGCAACGGCTACGAGATCATTGATTTGGGGGTGATGATTTCATCCGCAAAGATCGTCGAAACAGCCAGAGAGCAGAACGCTGATATTGTCGGTCTCAGCGGCCTCATCACACCAAGTCTCGATGAGATGGTGCGTGTTGCCGAAGAATTTGAGCATGAAAAACTGCAGATGCCGTTGCTGATCGGTGGTGCAACTACTTCTGCACGGCATACGGCGGTCAAAATCGCGCCTAAATATTCCGGTGGAGTTGTGCACGTTCTCGATGCCTCACGAGCAGCGGGAGTGGTCGAAAAACTTCTTCATCCAAACAGCCGAGAAACCTTTTTGGAGTCTACAAAGATCGCGCAGCAGGAACTCCTTGAGAATTTCAAAAAACGGCAGCAGACATCTCTAGTTCCTTACAAAATTGCAGTGGCAAAACGATGGACCACCGACTGGGAAAACGCATCCATCGACACTCCGGAATTTCTTGGAACCCGAACCCTCGCAGAAGTTCCCCTGCTTGAACTGATTCCATTTATTGACTGGTCTCCGTTCTTTATGGCGTGGGAACTCAAGGGAAAGTATCCGTTAATCTTTAAGGATCCCGTTGTCGGCTCAGAAGCAAAAAAACTCTTTGATGATGCAACGACTCTTCTCGACTCGATTGTGTCAAACAATTTACTGACAGCCCGCGGTGTTTATGGTTTTTTTCCGGCGGCCTCCGTTGGAGATGACATCGTACTGTTTCAAGATGAGTCTCGCCTTCACACGCTCGGCACTATCCACTGTCTTCGTCAACAGTGGGAGCGAAAAGGACAGGATGCATTTCATTCACTTTCCGACTTTATTGCACCCTTGGAAAGTGGTCGACGGGATTATATCGGCGCATTTGCAGTAACGACTGGTCACGGATGCAAGGAACTCGCTGAGTCCTTTGAAACTCAGCTCGATGATTATTCTGCGATTCTCGTCAAGGCCCTTGCCGACAGACTTGCGGAGGCGTTTGCCGAGTGGCTGCACAAGCAGGCGCGCAACCAATGGGGCTATGGACAATTAGAGAATCTCTCACACGAGAATCTCATCGAGGAGCATTACCGTGGAATACGGCCAGCTCCGGGATACCCCGCATGTCCCGATCACACTGAAAAACGTTTTCTCTTTGATCTCCTCAACGTTGAGCACACAACTGGGATGCAACTTACAGAAAACTACGCCATGACGCCTGCGGCGAGCGTAAGCGGCTTCTATTTTGCGCACCCAGAAAGCCGCTACTTTGCAGTTGATCGACTGACTCGCGAACAAGTTGAAGCTTATGCCATTCGAAAAGGAATGAGCATCGTCGAAGTAGAGCGATGGATCGCACCAAATCTCGGCTACGATCCCCAGCCAGCCTGACAACGCTCGGCTAACAGAAGTCCTCTGCCTTTGACTCACCTGTTTTCGAGTTCAAGGCCTGTCTGAAACAGTACAACCCGCGCTTCTGTTCCGATCGGGTTGGATCGTATCGAATGGCAAATGATTTCGCAAAAAGTCGCATTCTAGGAGCCGAATGCATTGATAGATCGATTTTGTCTTTCTTTGGGCAGAAGCCAATCCATGCGACACTCACCAGAGAAATCGGATTCGCGCAACATCATGCGAAAGCTTGGGACTTCAAGAACTCGTCGCATCGTTCTCTCACAACCGTCTCAACATGTATCCACAGAAACGCTGCCCACGCCCATCTTGATTGAAGGGTTCCTGCACTACATCCGCCACGAACGGGCACTGCGCGAGAATACGATTGCAGCCTATCGGCGAGACCTAAGAGATTTCTCACTCTGGTTGGGGCTACGACACTGTGTCTCACAAGATATTCGAAGCCTGTCGGAATACTTCACCCATCTCCATCGAAAGGGATTGTCTCTTGCAAGCATATCGAGACAGATAGCGACTCTTCGAACATTTTATCGTTATCTTCAACTGGAAGGAATCATTCAGGAGAGTCCTGCTGACATGATCACATCCGGTCGCCGCGATGATCGGATGCCGAGCGTTCTGTCTGTCTCCCAAGTTGATCGACTGCTCGCGGGGCCAGATGGTAGCACTGCACAGGGCCTGCGAGACAAGGTGCTCTTGGAATTACTCTATGCTACCGGTTGTCGTGCAAGTGAAGTCTCAAATATGACCATCTCTGACCTGCATATGAACGAAAGTTTCTGCATCTGCAAGGGAAAGGGGGGGAAAGAGCGAGTAGTGCCTCTAGGACAACGTGCACTGTTGGCAATGTCTCAATGGGTTCGTGAAATCCGTCCAATGTTTGCGACCCTTCAATCGCCCCCATCTCCCTGGGCGATTCTCTCTTCTCGAGGCAATAAGCTTTCTCGAATGCGAATCTGGGAAATTGTTCGATTGCATGCCGATCGCACTGGCATTCCAACCGACATTGGACCACATACTCTCAGGCACAGTTTTGCAACTCACCTTGTGGCTGGCGGAGTCGATCTACGACACATTCAAGAAATGCTCGGTCACGCAAGTATCGCGACAACTCAGCGATATACACACGTGGATGGAGAACGACTCCGAAAAGTTCATAAGCGTTTTCACCCACGAGGGTAAACTGCTCAAAGGGAGCCGCTCCACACTCAAAAACATTGAAAAAGTAATACTGCTTTCAAGTTTTTATGAATTTTCTCGAATCAATTGGCTGAATGTCGAGTTGTACTCAATTGATTTTTTTCGGCGGAGTAAATTTGATTTTCTTAATCAATTCGACAATTTCACCGCCCTGCACTTTGCCTGATACCGATGTAATGGCACGGACAACGTTCTCGTACCGAAGATCGTAATCGCAATCCAGTTCAACCTCTGTCTTGTCAGCGATTGAGTTAGGGCCGCTGTCATTGCCGACCAGATTAATGACTTTTTTTCGAAGCTCTTCAAAATCACTTACCGGGGAATCATTCATCTTGATTCCGGCAAGACTTCCATCCGGATTTGAACTTAGTCGCACGCGAACCGGAGGAACGAGCTGGTCGTCAGGAGCAGCCGCAGCCGCAGCTCCAAGAGGCATGCGCACGTCAAAATCACCTTCTGCCTGAACGATTTTCAAAGACATAATAAAAAACGCCATCAACTGAAAGACGATGTCAATCATTGGCGTCATATTGATATCGATCTTTTCGGTGAGTTGAGATTCTCGCTTTACCATTATTAGTGCCCCTCGTCGTATTTGGCGCGCAGAGCAAATCGTTCAAAGCCTTTTTCTTGACAGAGTTTGATGATGTCTTGTACTTCGCCTGTTTTTGCTCGACCATCCGCTCGAACAATAACGGTTGCTGACGTGGGCTCTTTGTCGGCATCAATCATCGCCGTTTTTTCTCTCTCCAAGTAACCACGAAGATCGCTGACTTTCACCAACTCTCCGGCATACACCACGAGACCGGAGTTAGTGAGTTGAAGCGTAATTGGAGTCTCAATCGTTCCTTCCGTTGGTTTTGCCAACTGGCTGCTGGGAAGTTGGATGCGTTCGTCCTGTTCTGCTTCCGTAAAATTGATAACAAACATAAAAAATGCGATCAACTGGAATGTCATGTCGATCATCGGCGTCATGTCGATGTCTGTATTTGCCGGACCTCGACTTTTTTTTCGAGCCATGAAACTCCACTCCAAATCATTGGTGTACTGCGGTGGGCCGATCGACTACTTCTTTCCCATGTTTGCAAAACGGCTCATCAAACGTTGGCTTTCAACATCGACGTCCGCGTTGAGTCGCTGAAGCCAGTTTTTGAAAACGGCAAACGCGGCGATTGCCGGAATCGCAAGCCATAAGCCGACAAGCGTCGTGATAAGAGCCGTTGAAATACCCTCCGCAAGTTGATTTGGCTTTGGTGCTGTCGTTGATCGAGCAATGACCATAAAGCTTGCGACCATTCCATCAACCGTTCCAAGCAGACCAAACATCGGAGCAAGACCTCCAATCAATGCTACGTAGCTGATTTTATGCTCAAGCTTCATCGCTTGATCGGACTCAGCCTCTTGCATAGCTTCCACAGACTGTCCATAGCCAGACGAGAGCTTGCTCATTCCTGCCGCAAGAACATGTCCCAAATAGGAATCGTCATTTTTTGAAAGTTCATACGCTTCCTGAAACTCTTTGGCCTCCAGATGCGCCTCAAAAGGTTCGATCAGCGTTGCAGGCATGAGGATCGTTCGCCTTAGCGCGAGAAAACACATCACGAGCAGGGCGACCAGACTAAAGGAGAGCCCAAGAAAAACAATACAGTATCTCAATCCCAGAGCCTTCACAAAAAAGACCAGAAAGCTTTCACTGTTTTCTTCTTTTTCCTCACCGGCCCCATCCTCTTCCTGGGCAACAGCTACCGATGGGGCAAGGGAGACAAATGTTGCCACCGAACCCATGAGCAGCGAGGGAATCAGGAGCAATGTTAAAACTGTTTTCCACCACTCTCTCGAACGAACTCCCAACGCCATGCTCTTCTCCTTTAAAATCTGTCAGAAAAAAAGATTCCAGTATCGAACAATTCCAACGATAACGTTAGAAAGTTTTCGAGCCTCGCCAACGGTGTCAATGCACCCCTCTATAGTATTGACGATTTATGATGAGACCGAGCCACCGAAGCCATTGTCTCTCATTGATTTGATTATCCTGCCATCCCATGTGGCCCGTTGTCCAATCCACCCTCACGCAGCCCGATGAAATCAATCGTATTGGACAGAGGCCGAACCGACTGCTCAAAATTCCGCTCACAGTCCAAATGCGAATATTGAAAACACAAAATCAAAACCTTACTTCTTCTGGAGCTCTCATGACTTTGCTGCCGGAGCAGCAGATTTTTTTGCCCACGGACTTGTAGGATAGCTTTGCTCGAGAATCTGCATGGCATCTCTTGATCTTTCAGGCATCTTTGCCTTTTCCCAGAGCTCCGTCAGATTGCCAAGTGCTTCGGCATGATTGACAGGGCTTGAGTTGTAAACCAGATCGACCGAGAGAAAAGAGATGATCGCTTCTTGATCCTGATTGAGATTGCGATGCGCGAGCCCGAGTACGTTGTAAGCAGCGCCAAGCAGTTCTTTTTCTTCAGGATCGGTACTTTTGATAATTCCCTTCACCATCGAAATTGCTTCAACACTTTTCCCATCTCCTATAAAACATGCTGCTTTACCGAGCTGCGCCTCACGTTTTTGAGCCTTGCTTGCATCGTCGCTCGCCTCAATCTCAAGTGCTTGGTCAAATGCCACAATTCCCTCTGCATATTTTTTTTGACGCAGGAGCATTCTCGCCTTCGCACAGGCCGCTCTTACTTTAAACGCTGGGGCAGGTGCCAAAGCCACCTTGTCATATTCCGCCTGTGCCTTCTCGGGCTCCTCAAGTTTTGCATAGACATCGCCAAGCAATTCATACAGATAGTAGGCGTGATGACTCTTGGGATGATTTTTTATGAATGATTGCACAAGCTTGCTGGACTCTGCAGGACTTTGGCCGGCGGCCATTTCAGCCTGCGTTTTGGAAGCCGCCTCAACGAATTCCTTCTCTTGGATAATCAAGTCAGTGGCTCCTTCCATCTCCGCTGCCTCAATCTTCGCAACTTCATCTGCGGCGTCTTTGTATCGACCGCGATAAAGCATGCTTCTACTGCTCTTCAGCGATTGTGGCTCTCCACCAAATTGCACTTCGCGAATCTGTTCAATTGGAAATTTGTTTGTCTCACCCTCTTTATTTAAAACATCAATAGCATTAGGAGTCACGGCGACAACTTCTCCGCTAGCGAGGGTTTTATTATCCGTCGCGATAATCCGATCTGCTGCCTGACCAAAAACAGGTCTCTCATAGACCGTGCCGCTCATGGCCAAGAGTGACATGAACCCCGTCGCACATACCGTTGAGATTCGGACCATATGGCCGTCTCGTTTACAAGCGAACCCGCCTACTCTTTCAGCTTTCATTCGATTCTTTCTCTGAAAAAATTGCTATTTCGTATAAATTAAATTCATTATTTTCCGGCTGAAACGCCAGCCGCAGCAGGAGTTTTTTCATTCGCTTTCCTCGGCACTGAGGACTCTTGAACTTCTTCATCGACGATACCAGCAAGCCCCTTGTTATCCTTTGAGGCAATCGCCGGATCAATTTCTTTCTGAATCTCCTTGAGCAGTTTATCGAACTGCTCTTTTAGAACTTGTCCACCAAGTTCCGGATAGAGTTTGTATGTCAAAACAATGTCTTTTTTTGCCATTTCAAGAAGCTTTTGTTTTTCTGATTCAGACTTAGAAGCAAGTGATTTTCGACAGCGAGCCACGTTGAGCCGTGCCTCAAAAAACTGCTTCTTAATTGCTTCGTCAGCCGAAGGGGAAAAGGCCTGACGAGAAACTTTATTGGCCAGTCCACCCCACCCCCAAAATACAACACCGCTTTTCTGCTCCCCACGGATCGCGATCAGAAGCGCCTCTTTGCCCTTTGACTTATCTGGGTTTCGTTCTCCCGCGGCTTGGAAAAACTTTGCCGCCTCTGTCTGAGCATCCAGCCAATTTATCCGCTTGGGATCTCCTAAAATCCATTCTAAGTGCCCCTTTGCCTCGTCCCATTCTCCTAATTCACGATAAACGCTCGCGAGCTTTAAACGGATTGTCGATTCATATTTTTTAATTTCCTCGCCACCGGTCTTGAGGAGACTTTCGTATACCATTGATGACTTTTTTAAATAATCATCGGCCTTCGCCTTTTCTACGACTGCGCCTGTACCCTGACCGGAACCGAGGGTTAAGTATGTTGTCGCTACCCATAATTGACTTGAAAACTTTTTATCCCGCTTCCCAACTCCATCCAGAAACTTTTCGAATCCTCCAAGAATTTTTGCCGCACGCTCTTTCGCTGCCTTAAGATCTGAGGCTTTGTCGCCGCTGACCAAGCCATCGAGTTCTTGCTGCAATTCACGCCCCATCACCAGATACATGTTCGTTAATTTTTCAGCAGCTTTTTCTCCTGTACCAGCTGCTAATTCAAGCTTATTCATTGCAAGGGTTGCATTTTCAATCTCATCTTTTTCGATGAAATAACGAAGTGATAAGCGCAACGATTCTTCTGCAATCGGACCTTCAGAAAACGCTTTGTCTTCTTTTTGAACCACAGTCCAAGGGCCCCACACCGCATTATGAAGACACTCTTTCACTTTATCCGGATCTGCGTCAGCCATGGCGATCTGGCATCTCGCAAGCGCCCCCATGACAGCGATCTTGTCACCGGGAGTGGTCGCACCTTGTAGTCCTGTGTCAATTGATTCAACGGCCTTCTGCTTCCATGCATCGATCTCCTCCTGTCTCGGACGCGATTCTCCTTCTATTCGCTGTTTTTCAAGCACTTCCCGCCACAACGCACTACCGGCTCGAAGGAGCAGTTCACCCCGTCGTGGAGAATCTGCCGGAATCTGGGAAACTATCGACAACAACCGCTTAGGATCTTTGGCTTCGGTTGCTGCTGCAATTGCAATCACCGCTGCATCGATGCTCTCTTTATCATCCGGCCAAGTGCGCATGATTTCTTCAGCGACCTCAGCACACTGCCGTCTTGCACCAGTTTTCCAAACATCATCCGCACTCAGCTTCGAGAGCTGTTGCCAACAGGCCATCGATATTCTCGCCGCCTGCCTGCTTCCAGGAGAGTTCGGATAGCGATTCATCAGAAACGCTCCCATTGCAGCAGAATCGTAAAGACGACCTTGGTCATACAAAAGAAACGTAAGTATGTACCGCGCTTTATTTAATCCATCGAGATCTTCATCGCTTGCCAAAGGAATCGCTTTTCGCAGTGCGACAATCGATTTGTCTCGCTCGGTCGACGCGAGATCCTTTGATACTTTCGATTTTTCTGCATCTTTCTGAAGATCGAATGCTTTTGATTCTGCCACTCTTGCCTGCATTGCATCAATGCTAATTTTTGCACTATCCATTGCCTCTTCAAACGATGCGCCAACGCTAACATCGTCTGGAAGTGATTTACCCAGACGAGTCAGCATTTCACGAGACTCGACTACGAACTCTTTTTTCCCCTTGAGAACATCGGCGGCAAGTTTCTTGGCATCCCTCAGCAGGGGAGCCCGTTTTGTTTTCTCCTTCTCGTCAATCGTAGCCGCCTGTCGCTCAAGCAGATCAGCCATTCGATATTTTACTCCGAGCCAGTCTGCATCGAGTTTATCTGCTGACACTTTTGTCATTGCAAACTTCATCAGTGGTTCGCTGATGACAGCAAATTGTTTTTCTGCAAGAGCTTTCTCATCTTTGAGCCAACTGTCGAGCGTCGAATTCAAAGCTTTGACTCGCAAACCAACAACAAGATCTGATTCATCTTCTAACATCAGGATATCGGCCAAAGCTGTTCGAGCTTTCTCGTACTCCTTCGTCACGACATAATTGCGTCCCTCGTAATATCTGGCAAAAAGCCCTACGCCACGACTTCGATACTTGCTGTAAAGATCCTTATATTTTGCAGACGAGTCCTCGAGCGACTTCTTCCATTCCTCTGATCCTTCGTCTAATACTTGAGACTTTTCAAAAAGCGATCCCGCAACAAGCAACCTTGCCTGCAGCAATTTTCCTTGAAGCACTTCCTGCTGTGCCTTCAGCTTTGTTTGCTGCGTCGACCGCTTCCGGCTTTCGGCAGGGGAGATTTTCTTTGGGGGCTTCTTCTTGGAGTCATTTGCGTTTCCGGCATCGGCAGCATCTGTCTCTGAAGCTTTTGGCTTTCCAATTAACTTTTCTAACTCATCGTCGACGCTATGCAGTTGGTCGAGAACACTTTTTTCAGTCATCTCGAATGCGGCAATTGCTTGCACTAGAAACGGGGCTGCTTCTGCGAGCAGGGCTTTTTTGTCCGCACTCGGACGGCCCGCTTGGAGAACTTTCATGCGAGCACGCTCGACAAGGACATTTCCCTTTTGTAACGATGCACCAATTGCAGCATCACCGATGGGTGCACTTGTAAGAAATAAATCGATCTGCTGTTGGGCATCATCGAGGATCTTTGATCTCTTACTGGTGTCAGATTCGCGATGACTCAATCCCACGAGTGACATGGCCCGACGGTATGGAAGTTCTTTTTTAAATTCTCCGTCGAGAGACTCGTTTTTTTCCGCACTGTCAAGAACCCAGATTTCCACATCAAACATCTTCTTTTCTTCGAGCACATCGAGGAGACGCCTGGTTGTCGATATTTCTGAGCCGGAAATTTTTGTATTTTCCGAAGATGGTGGAACAGCTTTTCCATCCTGACCAAACACCTGTGTCAAAGTAAGCAGAAGGAAGCAACCGATAACCTTTGCCGTCGAGGATAAAATGACAAACATGCTTTTCATGCCGACATGAGTGGCGCGAATAAAAACAGATTCATGGGTAGCATTCATCATTCACCCCACAGGAAAAATCTTTTCGGGTTGTAGTGACGCTGGCTGACTTTTCCAACGCGTCAACTTATAGCATTGTGCGAACCATCTACTCGATCGTCAAACCATGCGAGCAGGGGCTGAACCTGAGCACCCAAATCCCTTGGAAGCATTCCGCTGATACAGCAGCTAGGGAGGAACTATTTAGCAGGCATCAGCGAAGAAAGCATCTCTGAGAGAATTTCACCTTTTGGCGAAAGATCGCCTCGATCCCTCCACCGTCTCACCAATTCGTGTAACGATGCGGCAGAGCGGGTTCTCGACTCTAGATGAGCCGAACCAGCAGCAACTTCAGCAACGCCGATTGCGAGGAGTGTTTCACAGTCTTGCGCCACTGGCAGAACACTTGTTGCCACTCCAAGACTCGTCAGACTGACAACCACTGTTTTGCTTCGTTGTGCATCTGATTTTTTTTCACGATAAAGAAGCTTTGCAGATGCCAACTTTCCACCGGTCTCTCTTGCTACAACCTCGTAGGCAACCCGAACTCGTTCTGAAGCATGCAGACTCGCTGTAGAAAGTTTCGGCGAAAGTGATTCGATGGCTCCCTGCCGATACCCCAGAAGTCGCCAAGCTGAAACCGCATGCGGATTAAAAGAAACTTCAAAATCGAGTTCACTTGCGACCGCACCTGAGTTCTTGAAGAATCGCTCGAGCATCGATCGTCGAATTGCTGCACCATCCAACGGAACTTTTCCGAATGATTCTAGGCTCGGGCCATCATCGCTTTTGTTCTTTGACGGATCGATGACAACAAACTGTAAATGTCCACGATCAATTCCACTGTCGGCCGCTCGCATACGTTGCCATTCCAAAAATGCATCGCGTCCTCGGCCATCAGCTCGCTCGACTGAATCAGCGTGTGCAACAATCACGAGCGAGGGTGTTGCAGGTGAATTCAGTGCATCCATTTGATCTGCAGGATTCTTCATCAGTCCGTCGACAAGATTCATTGCAGCATCGAAGTCGGCGGCCCCCTGTGGTCTGTGATTTTCAACAGACGTACAGAGGCGATCAAGTTCTTCCCGACTTGCTTTGCTTGCGATCAATTCTGCGCGACGACCAAATAAAACCAGTGACATTCTGTCTTGTGGTATCATTTGCTCAACAATCGCCCGCAATCCTCGACACATCGCCTTCCAAGCCAATGCGCTTCCGACATTGGCTGAGCCATCAAGAACGAGAACAGACTCCATGGCTTCGACACGGGGAATGGATGGAGACTCAATCACAAATTCAACAATATGAGTCAACTGATTGGTTCTGAGTGACCTGATTAATCGCGTTTCGAGGGTTACCTCGGTAGATGACATTTTTTTTGTTTGGCTTCCGGTTGCTGCAAGAAAATCTTCAACTCGGGCTGATTTTGCCGCAGTCGCAAATCCCTTTGTTCGAAGGGTTGCAGCTATTGCATCAAATGAATCCGTTGCAAATCCCAGTGGAGGCCGACTTGTTGACAACTCCACCGCGATCGATGGGTCCACAAACGGAGATTCCCCATACGTCATTTCAAATCCAAGGTCATATCCTCGGACTCTTGGAATAGCACGATGCGAAAGCCTCGGGCCGCTGATCAATCGCATCCCTTCAGCACCTTTGACAATGGATCCTGTGCGATCTGTTCCTAACGGTGAGCCCAGCACATCGCTTGCAGTGCGACTGATTCCTGTTGTTGGCCTTGTTGTTTCTTGTGCCGAAGAAGACTCGCTCAGTGATTCTAAAGAAGGTGTATTCTGAAGATTTTTATCCGGCATGGGTGCCGACACATTGGAAGTCGAATCGTTCTCTCGCACACCTAACAATCTTGGGGCAATGGAGACATTTTGTTGCTTCGATGGAAGTCCTTGGGTGCTTGGTGTAGCTCGGAATTCAGTATGGAGCGAGCCTGCTGGTCCCGATGGATTTGCAGTTGTTCCAGCAACCATTCTGGATCCATTTGACAACCAGCGTGATAGCAGGGTTCCGGAAAAGAAAGTTCCACAAATAAGCATTAAAATGGCCGCAACAGCCGCACATTCGCGAACGAATTCCAGGCTCAATACCGAAATTCTCCGAGGTCTGTTTCGGTAAACTTGGTTGGCAACGCGATTGTGTGTGAGAGAACTCCACAAAGAGTCCGAAGGCAAAGCAGCCTTATGGACTGATTCATCACGACCTTCCCACCTCTGTTGGGATTGGCTCGCGGGCTCCATACTCTTTCTTTCAAGATCGACACTGCGGCGACGATTCGTCTCCTTCGCATTCAATGAATTCTTCATACGCGCATGAAGATCGTGTGGAATCTCGACGTGCTGCATGAGCCGATCAAGAACCTCATCAGACCAAATAGCCTCAACCGACACTGCCTTAAGAAGCAATGTCGGCAAAGGAACATCACATAGAATTCGATCAATATCGCGTTCTGAAAAATCGTTTTTCATAATGCTGCCGAGCACCTTCCTGCAAAACTGCATCGCACACGGCCACGATTGAAAATCATGGACGATAGGCTAAGCGGTGCCATCTTTTGTTTCTGCAATATCGCTCTGTTTTTTTCGATCCACAACATCTGCTTCTTCGTCATTTGAAAACATTGCCTGCCCTTGGATTGACTGAGACGATGTAAATTGGGGATGTCGCCTAGGTGATTCGTCGATTTTTTCCGCACGAACTTTGACCGTATGCCCCAGAAGAAAATCTCGAAGTCGCGCTCGTCCTCGACTGACTCTGGAAAGAACTGTTCCAAGTGGAATCCCAAGAATATCAGCGGCTTCTTGATGAGTAAGTTCTCCCACGACCACCAAAAGCAACGTTTCTCGCAACTCATCTGGGAGGCTCGATAATGCCTGTTGAACATTTCCTGAAAGCTCATCCGCCATCGGCTCTGGTTCATGTCGAGATGGCAAATCACCGTCGCCTTCGCCGAGCGATGATTCGTGAGAATCGCGTCGACGCCAGTGATCGGCAGATCTTCGTCGCAAAATTGCCAAAAGCCATGCTCGCTCACTTCGAGAAGTGTCGTAGAGATGGCGGCTTGTCCATGCGGAACGAAATGTCTCTTGAAGCACATCTTCGGCATCGTGTGGATTGCCGAGGAGACGAAATGCCACTCGAAAGAGCGCCGCTGCATGCTGCTCCACCCAATAATCGAATTGAATAGGTGAAGAAGCCATTGCATTCCAATTGAACTGGAGAACGGGAGAACCGATCCGACAGACAGACACATTTGTCGAGCAGCAAATCGGTTGTAGAGCAATCCGTACACGGAACAACATCTCCATCAAGTATCTGCAGGCCGTTGCACTCCAGCAACTCAGAGAACTCTGAATATGTCTGGACTGAAACACCCTTCGACAGATTTTAGATCTTCACGCTCGTGCGAATAATCGGTGAACAAGGAGCTGTAAATTCAGTCAAAAACAGCTCTCACGAGGAAGATTTCGTGCCGAAACTGGCATTTTATTGCCACGGCAGACCCGGCTCATTTCCTGCTGGGTTTACCCTCTATTTTGCGTTATCGAACGGATGGTTTTGCCGAGGAAAGCCATTTCGGCAACTGACCTGCCGGCGGCAACTTTACAACCTGAGCCGATCGAACACCTGGACAACTCGCAAGAACCTGTGCGATTGCCGCAGGCCCGGGTTCCTGATCGAGGTTCAATACGCCGATCGCATCTCCTCCAGGAGTCGATCGGCCGACTGTCATCTGTGCGATATTCACACCAATTTCTCCGAATGCCGTGCCGATTTGACCGATGATCCCCGGCACATCTCGGTGCGTAAACACGAGAAGAATGCCATCGAGATATGCATCGAGTCGATGCCCTTCTAATTGAACGAGCCTCGGCATGGAATGACCAAAAAGAGTGCCTGCAGCACGGTGCACCCGTTCGCTTCCAACGACATCAACCGCCACAACCGAACTGAACGCTCCAGGATCCGTTCTACTTTGTTCCTCAAGTTCAATGCCTCGCTCTCGCAACAGCATCTCTGCGTTGACGATGTTGACACCCTCAATCGCCGACTCGAGCAATCCTGCAGCAAATGCCGCCTTCACAAGTTTCGTATTGCGAGAAGCAATCTCACCTCGGTAGGCGATTGAACAAGACTTTAACGGAGCATCGTCGAGTTGTGCAACGAGCAAACCAAGTCGCCACGCCAAATCTATAAATCCACGAACTCCTTCCAGAGCAACCGGATCAATAGGACTCATGTTGACCGAGTGACGAATGGAACCACTGGAGAGAAAATCGATCAATAACTGCACCCCTTCGACAGCAACTTGTGCTTGTGCTTCCTCAGTACTGGCACCGAGATGAGGAGTTACAAGAACCCCTGGCATTTTAAACAGTGGGCTGTCTGTACAGGGTTCTTTTTCAAACACATCCAGCGCGACCCCACCAATCACTCCACTGCGCAATCCTTCAATGAGAGCCTGTTCATCATAAATGCCTCCACGCGCGCAGTTGATGAGCCTCACACCCGGTTTCAATATTGCAAGTTCAGACATACCAATCAGATGCCTCGTGTCATCAGTCAGCGGAGTGTGTACCGTTAGGTAATCGACTTGAGGCAACATCTCTCGAACACTTTTTACCGGCTCGACGCCAAGTTCAGCAGCACGAAGAGGGGAGAGAAACGGGTCGAATCCCAGTACTCGCATCTCAAAAGCCCGTGCCCTGTCAGCAACTGCCTGTCCAATTCGGCCTAGACCCACAATGCCGAGTGTCTTACCAGCCAATTGAGTGCCCATGAATTTCTGCCGGTCCCAACGTCCCTCAAGCAGACTCGCGTGAGCACCCGCAATATTACGAGACAGGGCCATCATCAGCGTGAATGCGTGCTCCGCGGTACTCACGGTATTTCCAGCCGGAGTATTCATGACGACGATTCCCAAACGGGTCGCCGCATCTTTATCGATGTTATCGGTGCCAACTCCAGCACGCACAATCGCTTTGAGACGATGATTTCCAGCCAAAGTGTCAGCTGTAATCTTTACCCCGCTGCGACAAATTGCTCCGTCGTGATGAGCCAAAGTCTCTCGAAGAGCGTCACCCGACAGCCCGGTGACAACCTCGTAGGTGATTCCCGATGACTTTGCGACATCAAGAAGAGCGATTCCGTCGGGGCTGAGCGTATCGAGAACAACAATAGAAGGCATGACGCTTGTCACCTGAGAAGCTTAAATTGACTTGCCGGAATTACCCGACCCACTCCGTGTTCAATACGATTTTGAAACACGCTTTCAACACACTCGTTGCAGATTACCGATACCTTCAATCATCAAACCGAAGCATCACGAAATGCACTCATGAAATCCCGAAGAGCTGTCACCCCTTCGATCGGCATGGCATTGTAGATGCTCGCTCGAATACCACCCACGGATCGATGTCCTTTTAAATCAATCAGCCCACGTTCGGTTGCTTGTACGATGAATTTTTTCTCAAGCTCCTCAGTCGGCAGACGGAACGTAACGTTCATCTGTGACCGGCAATCTCGGTGCGAGTGACCTGCGTAAAAGCCATGCGAAGCATCGAGTAAATCATAAAGCACATTTGCTTTGGTTGTATTGTGCAACTTCATCGCGGCGAGTCCACCGATCGAATCCCGAATCCATCGGCATACGAGTCCTAGGATATAAATTGCAAACACTGGTGGGGTGTTGGGACGCGAACCATTTTTTGAATATGTTCTGTAATCAAGCATGGTCGGAAGATCATCTCTCGAACGTTCAAGCAGGTCCTTACGAAGGATCACGGCAGTCACTCCCGCAATGCCAGCGTTTTTTTGCGCGCAAGCATAAATTAAACCGTATGCAGCTACGTCGATCGGTCTTGAAAGAAAATCGCTTGAGCAGTCGGATACCAGCGGCACCTTTCCGACAATCGGATCCCGATTCCACTGCACTCCTTGAATGGTTTCGTTGCTTGTCACATGCACGTAGGCAGACGCAGGATCGATTTTGATTTCCTCATCGGCCGGAAGCCGGTCGTACTGGGTCGACGCACCATCCCATGCGACTTGAACTCGTCCCTCTCGAAGAGCCTCTTTGGCAGCAAGAGCGCCCCACGTGCCTGTAATCAAATACTGCGCGGGGACTGATTGTCCTCTCAGTAGATTCATCGGGAGCATTGAAAACTGTAGGCTGGCTCCGCCTTGCATCAAGACAATGTCGTGACTTTCCGGGACTGCAAGAATTGATCTCAAATCGGCAAGGGTCGACTCAAGAATCTGATCAAACGCAGGACTCCGATGACTAATCTCCAAAATTGAGATGCCGACACCGGGCAGCGACAGAAGGTCTTCGCGTGCTTGTTCAAGGACCTCCAACGGCAACACCGCCGGACCTGGAGAAAAATTGAAGACTCTCTTTGTCTTCGACACAAGGGACGCCGGCACCATCAGTTCTCCGAATGTTTTTCAGTTGCTTTGTACTGCACGAGTTACACAGGCCTCGAAAAATTGCCCAGAACTTCCCGGGCGATCTGTCCTTCGAAACTTTTTTGAAATCTCTCTTCTTCCTCGCGATTCACTCCTTCGATTGTGCGACGTTTACAGGCGATCGTGTCGCCAAACGCGGCAGTCGTAAAAGGTGTTTTGATTTTTCGGTGTTACGAGAATCGCAGCGAGAAAACTAGACTAAAAGGGACGCTACGCTCGGTCAACCAGCGGTCAAATTTGACGCAGTCAAACAGAATTCAGGAGAAATTGTGTTCCCTCCTGTGGAGCTGATTCAATCGCATGGTTTAAACACAATTCACAACCTTTTGCATTTTCTAACGATTGTGCGAACTCACAATGAAACATTGTTTCTACCCGAAACTTCTCCTCAGATTTTGCTCAGGTCGTCGACTCAATAAAAAGAGTACGACCTATCTACTGCGAAGGCACTGCCGCAGCGGGGGCCTGTGCCAATCCTGATCCATCGCCGTTGTTTGCAGGCTGGGTGGCGATCGGTGTCGGGAGCGATGCCATCCGTGAATCGCTTACGGTACTCGACGTTGAAAGAGCTGCCACTCGGGCAGAAACTGCTGGTTGATTTGCCTCGATTCCCAGAGCCCTCTGATAGTTGGCGAGTGCTTGTTGCGGCTCTCCAGTCATTTCGCGAAGTCTGCCAAGCGCCACGAGTGCGCGAGTATTATTCGGGTCGATTGAGATTCCATCAATAAGATGATTCTCAGCGCCTCGTAAATCTCCGATTTCTTCACTGAGTCGGGCGAGTTCAATATGAGGGTTGGGGTCGTTTGGTTGTCGCTTCGCCCAGGAATCAAGAACACCGACAGCTTCCGGCCCACGCTTCTCTTCTACCAAGAGCACCGCGAGCGCACGCTGACAGGCGTGATGATCTGGATTTCTATCGAGGCACAGATGGTAGTACTGTTCAGCGAGTTGCAAATCTGAGGGACGACTAAAAAGTTTTGCCTGCTGATGGTAGGTGGCACCGAGATTGTAAAAGCAGTCTGGGCTTCCTGGCTCTCCTGCAAGTGCCTGCTGGAATTTATCAACCGCTCCTTGATAATTTCCCTGTTGGTAAAGTTTCACGCCTTCGGAATTGTTGTACTGAGAATTTAAATTACACCCATTGCCCAACAGTCCAAGTATCAACACGATCAGCAGTCTTGTAGGCAAGTGATCGAGCATCGTGAAAAGTCTTTCACGCCTAATCCTTGTACGACCTCCATGTCTCGACGAAGAGCATTTGCGCAGACGTATTTTAAAGGTTGACTTGATCGACTGTTTGTTGCGATCTGTGTCTGCATCAATCATGCTTGATGGCCTCACCCCGTTCTTGCCTCAGCGATCTCGCACCACAAACGCCATACAACCAAGCGAAAAGCGGCGGTCAAGAAAGCCCCGGAGGGTACTGGCGACCATGCCTGAAAAACAAGGGCATACAATGCCTACAAAACAGTCCTTTTTAATCGCTCAACCTGAAACCAGAACTGACTGCGTCCGCACGTATCCCAACGATCGAACCAACTCCAGCACCTCGCTGCACGTAGGAAACATTCGACCACTGGTTCGTTTGTATTGTTCGATAGCTCGCATGAACTCAAGTTCGTCATCACGATATTCGCGTTCGCATGTTGTCGGGTCGATTAATCGACGACGCAACGATCGTTCTGCTGTTCCGGTTTCTACAACAATGGCCTTCGGTGATTTCCGAGTAATTTCTGAGACTTTTGCCTGCATCGCTTATTTCCTTCAATGATTTCGAGGACTGAAATTCTGACAGCCGACAATCGCCGTCAACGAAGTAAAAACTCTGCCCAGGAAGAGTTTCGTCATGCCGGTTAGGAAAACTTTTCCTGTCAGGGAAAGTTTCCCTTTATTCCGACTTTGACGGATTGCGCAAAGTTGGCAGGCGTCTTTACTGCCCCTTCATCCCTCATAATCATCCTCAAGAAACCAGCTGCGAGAAAAAACGGTCGGTCGCGAAACAACCGAAAACAATTTCGTCAGCCACTTCCAGGAGCCACTGGCATCCAGAATCAAGTTTTTCGCAGAATGTTCGTGAGGCGAAGAGCGATCGCTGACAATTCCATTGCCGAACAGGAACGACTCTTTGCGAGCAGGTTCAGCGATTGTCAAAAAACTTTTTTAAGGCCTGTGCAGCAGCTTCGCGACTGGTACCAGCCTCTTTTTTTTCACTTTTTGGAAGCACGCCTGGAGCCGCCTTTGATTCGAGTGCCTGCCGGAGTCGGAAAATGCCGCTTGCCGAAGAATCATTCGAAAACCCTACGGTTCCCGAATCTACTGGAATAGCAGTGGCACTTTCACCCGCACGAACTGGCGATGCATTTGAATGAATATTGCTGGAATCTGTATCGGATGTGGGTGCCCTAAAAACGCTGGTGGTGTCGCGACTCTCGGAAGAATTTTCATCTTCGGAGAGCCATTCAGAAACATCTTCGATGCTCCCTGTCGACACTGGCATCGTAATCGATGCCTTGAGTTCAAGGGCTCCGACTCGAATGATGTCACCATCAGCAACTTTTGTTGCTGTAGATATTTTTTCACCGTTAAGAAATGTGCCGTTGCGACTTTTCAAATCTTCAACAGTTACGCCTGATGGTCCGATATGAATGGCGCAGTGCCGCCGGCTTACTTCCTCGCTGAGAGGACGCACATCGCACTCTTCTGCACGGCCAATCAGCAGCTTGTTGCCTTTGACAGCAATAGACTTGCCGGCACTTTTACCAGACGCAACCACGAGCTTGACATTCATCGGCGACACTCTCCAAGCCTTTTGAAGGCCGTTGTATAAAAATCAATTGCACTATAGCGAAAACGATGGTTGCCGCACCAGAGTCTGCGATCTGGCGTCGATGAAATTCAACAGTTGTTTCGTAGTCTTCTTCTTACAAGGGGGTTTATGCCATTCCTTTTGATCTCAATTATTCGCAAAATATCGCTGTCAAAATTCTGCCGCTACGTTATCGACGCTGGGTCCATCGTGGATCACAATATCGCTGTCGGACCACTTGAAACTGCTGTTTTGTGACTATTTTGGATTGTTCCCCGACTGGTTCAGGATCCTTGCCTCGGTCGCATACAATGACTGTTTTCATAGCCTCTCCCACTCGTTCGATCCAGTCTTTTAAAAGCCGATCACAATCAAACGGTTTTTCGAGAAGATTTTGAATCCCAGGACCTCCCCCAGCGGGATGTTGTTTTACGAGCAGACTTCCATGTTGAACGACAACGGTGGCATGTCGGCGTTGTGCACTGCCCATCACCTTATAGTGAGCGACAAGAAGATCCCCCGTCGATCGACGATCAAAACAGAGGAATGCTGCATCGGGTTTCTGAATTGGTTCATCAACGTCCTTCGCCGATGAACTCGCCGGGCCGCACAGATCTGATCGCAGGCCCAAAGCACCGAGTTCCCGGCGCATGGCTTCGTGAATGATGGTGTAGAGATCTTCCACTCGGGAGGAAAACAAACACTGTTTGGGAACCGCGATTGCATAGGTCATATCGGTTCCATGGAGAATTGCACCGCCGCCACTGGGGCGGCGCACGAAGGTCATCCGTGACAATTGGGGATGCGAAAGAGCATCCTCGTACCTCTGAAATGCCCCCAGCGAAATCGTCGGCTTTGTCCAGGAATAGATTCGCATCACGACATGGCCACTTTGTTTTGCCTCGTCTGCGAGGAGTTCGTCGAAAGCCATGTTCGACGGACCATCTGCCGGTGCGTCATAGCGAACGGAAAGAAAATTCACGCTCTTTCGCCTGCCGAGGCAACAGAAGGAGACACCGGTCCAATAGATTCTTTAGACGCGGTCACACTCAAATCACTCCATGCAAGATGCTGCTCCTTCGCAGCTCGTACTTCATCCGGACGATTGACCGACGAGGAGTGCGGAGCGCTCTGTACAAGTTCAACTGGCTCACTCAGGATTGTGCGCATCGCATCGGCAAACGCATCGAGTGTTTCACGGCTTTCAGTTTCAGTCGGCTCGATCATGACCGCTTCTTTTACCGTGAGAGGAAAGTACACCGTCGGTGCATGAAATCCGTAGTCAAGCAGTCTTTTTGCAAGATCCATCGCCGAGATTCCACGCTCCGATTTAAGCTCGCTTGCCGATCCAACAAACTCATGAAGGCAGCCCTTTGAAAATGGAACCGGAAGCACATCGCGAAGCTTGGCCAAAAGATAGTTTGCGTTGAGTACCGCATACCGCGACACATCCGCCAGACCTTCGCCACCGTGAGAAAGAATGTACGCGTACGCCCTGATGAGAATTCCAACGTTTCCAAAGAAACTTCTTACGCGACCAATTGTCTTTGGTTTTTTCCAATCGAGACTATAAGTCTCCCCTCGTTTGACAACTCGAGGCGTTGGCAGATACGGCTCGAGCATTTCACGAACCGCGATCGGCCCAGCGCCAGGGCCACCTCCACCATGCGGACCACTGAAAGTTTTGTGAGGATTGTAGTGCATCATATCGGCACCAAAATCTCCCGGTCGAGCGATGCCGAGAATGGCATTCATATTCGCACCATCCAAATAGAGTAACCCTCCGGCATCGTGCACTCGCTTGGCAACCTCACAAATTTGATGTTCAAACAGACCAAGCGTATTGGGATTCGTGATCATCAGCACTGCAGTTTTTTCATCCAGTTTACGATCAAGATCGTTTAAATCGATCATTCCCTCGCGATCACTTTCAATTCCGATCGCTTTGAATCCAGCCATCGCAGCACTTGCGGGATTTGTACCATGAGCGCTTGTGGGAACCAGCACATTGGTGCGATCTTCATTGCGATCCTTGAAGTACGCTGCCGCAACCAATAAGGCTGTGAGTTCACCTTGAGCGCCAGCGGCCGGCTGAAGGGAAACCGCATGGAGTCCCGCAATTTCTGCAAGCATCCCCTGAAGTTCCCACAGAGCCCTCAGCATGCCTTGCAGACTTTCCTCGGGCTGGTACGGGTGTAACGCAAGCAAGCCTGGCAGCGAAGCTAATCGCTCATTCCGCTTGGGATTGTATTTCATCGTACAAGAGCCGAGTGGATAGAAGTGCGAATCTACAGACATGTTGAGCGTCGAGAGATTTGTAAAGTGACGAACGACATCAAGCTCGGAGAGTTCGGGCAGCGGCAAAGGTGCATCGGCCAACGCGTAGGCCGGAATTTTTTCTCGAATGTTCACTGCCGGAACATCGAGCGGACCGATCTTTGCACCACGTCTTCCAGGACGTGATAACTCAGACAGAAGCTTCGTGGACTGCGTGTCGCGCATGGGAAACTTTCGAGGTGGAAATGAAGTCAACGGCTGCGGCCAAGCCATCGATTTGGGTTCGGGTTCTTTTTTCTGTGACCGCAACAAGCAGGCAATCATCTAACTCGGGATACCACTGACCAAGCGGCACTCCCGCGAGATACCCAGCATCAAGGAGATCCGCAACGAGCGACCCCGGAGCACCACAGGCATCTCGAACAACAAATTCTTTAAAGAACGCTGAGTCAAACGCAGACGTCAGCCGAGCAGTGGCAGTAAGACGTTGTTTTGCATAGGCCGCCTTCGCGAGGCAGCTCTCAGCAACTTCCCGAAGACCCTCTGGACCGAGCACCGCCAGATGGATCGCCGAACGCAGCGCTAAAAGGCCTTGATTGGTACAGACGTTGCTTGTTGCTTTTTCACGCCGAATGTGCTGCTCCCGTGTTTGCAGCGTCAGAACCCAGCAGCGATTTCCGCGACGATCGGTTGTCTGGCCGGCAAGGCGGCCTGGCATTCTGCGGAGAAATGATTCCCGACATGCAAGTATCCCAAGATAGGGACCGCCGTACGCGAGATGATTTCCGAGACATTGACCCTCCGCAATGACCAAATCAACCCCACAATCACCAGGTCGTTTCAAAATTCCAAGGCTGACTGGATCCACCGACACTGCCACAATCGCCCCAGCGGCATGAGCGATGCTGGTCAGTTCCTCAAGACGTTCAATTGAACCAAAAAAATTCGGTTGTTGAAGCAGAACGCACGCAGTATCGCCGTCGACTATTTTTTGCAATTCCTGCGGATCGACAACACCGTTGTTCGAGGGAACCGTCACAATTTCCACCCCAAGATTTGCGCAGTAGGTCTTTACGACTTCCCGATATTCCGGATGAACCGTTGAAGAAATGACCACTCGTCGTTTGGATGAAACTGATAATGACATCAGCACCGCTTCGGCCGCAGCCGAACCACCGTCGTACAGACTCATATTCGAAACTTCCATTCCGGTCAAATTTGCTATCAACGACTGATATTCAAAATAGACCTGAAGGTTTCCCTGGCTCGCTTCGGCTTGGTAGGGCGTATACGACGTGTAGAACTCGCCTCGAGACGCAAGATGATCCACGACTGCTGGCACGAAGTGATCGTATGCACCACCCCCCAGAAAACAGGCTGCTTGACTGGTAGAAATGGTGCCGCTGGCAAGCATTTCCATGTGGGCTGTAAGAGAGATCTCGTCTAAAGGACCGGCAATATCCAAAGGGCGGCGTAGTCGGCAGTCTTCTGGAATTTCGGAAAAGAGAGATTCAATATCCTTGACACCAATCGTGGCAAGCATGATTCGAAGATCGTCCAACGTGTGTGGCAAATAGCTCATGCGTAAATCCGTTTTCCTCCAACGAACAATTTCTTTTTCAGTCCATTTGATCGCGGCAACACTCTTGAAGCAGTGGGCGAATAGAACGCCAGAACATTTCCTTTATCACCTTGGCCTCAGTGGCCTTGGCCCGACACGAGAACATCGTAGGCAGTCTGATCGAGAAGAACATCTAATTCTTCTGGATTCGACATACGTATTTTGAGTACCCATCCAGCGCCGAAAGGATCGGATCCGAGTATTTCAAGATTGTCCGGAAGCGAGGCATTCACTTCCACGATTTCTCCCGAAACCGGTGCGTAAAGATCGCTCACAGCCTTGACCGATTCAATTTCACCGATTGACTCTCCAGCTTTCACATGTCGCCCAATCTGCGGCAACTGCATAAAGACAAGGTCCGTAAGCGCTTCCACTGCATAGGAAGAAATTCCAATTGTCGCGGATGCACCGGAATCTTCCGGACGAATCCACTCGTGCGATTTTGCAAATTTGATGGCGATGCCCATTCCGTCTTCTCCAGCTTTTAAAAAATATTGTAAACACCAGAAAATCGACTGTGAAACTCTGGCGAGAGACTATCCGATCTTGATAAAACGCTCATTTTTTCCTGCGATAGAAGGGCAGGGGGACCACGTGCGCGGTTTCTCGATTATTCCGAACAAGAACTTCTACGGTCGTGCCCACTTTACTTGTTTCTAAGGATAGGTTTGCCATAGCCACTGCGTAGCCGAGCGACGGCGCAAAACTTCCACTGGTGACGGTTCCGATTCTTGTATTTTCAAAAAACACTTCGTGTCCCTCGCGAGCTGGCCGCTTGGAATCAAATCGCAAACCGACTCGAACGGTTCCCTCAACATGATCGCGATGGTCGCGGCACGCAGCGAGTCGATTGGATCCGGGAAATGTTCGCCCCTCAAGATCGACCGCCAATGAAAGTCCGGCGGCAAAAGGGTTTGTGATCTCTTTGAGTTCATGTCCGTAGAGCGGCATCGCAGCTTCGAGTCGCAGCGTATCGCGTGCACCGAGCCCACAGGCTCGTAGACCCTTCTGATGGGCTTTTGAATAAAGCGATTCCCATACCTCGGTCGCCCGATTCGCTGGCACAATGATCTCAAAGCCATCTTCCCCCGTATAGCCAGTTCGACTGAAAGAAGCCGGGATGTCGAGCAACTCGGCTCGAAGAAAACGATACGGTTTGAGTGCCATAAGCGTCTCACGAAAATGTGCGCTGATATGGTCGGCAACCAAATGAACTGCAAGCGGTCCCTGCACGGCGATCATCGCAGACTCAAGGGTTCGATCGATCAGACGGACTCCTGCATCCGGCATCCGAGTCAGCATCCATTGAACAACTCTCGCACGGTTGCTTGCATTCACGACGAGTCCAAACCGCTGTGACTGCGAACTCGGGATTGATTCGCAGGAGACCAACGCATCGTCGAGGATCTCGCTGTGATCGTTGGTAATCAACGTGTAACGCACAACTCCAAGTTCCATGTCGACCACTCGACGCGTCAGCATTGACTCTAACCATTGCCGCGCACCAGGACCATCAATCTCAAGTCGTCCCATATGCGAGACATCAAAAAGTCCGCATGCGGTTCGCGTAGCCACATGCTCATCGACGATCGAGGTGTATTGCACTGGCATCAGCCAGCCAGCAAATTCCACCATGCGGCCACCGTGAGAAGTGTGCCACTGGTTCAAGGGCGTTGTGAGAAATTGATCAGCCACACGAAGGACTCCATTCCAAACAGATTCTGGTTGCCGCTCGAGCGAACAATAGACGATGCGCTCACCGGCATTTCAATCGATCTACGGCCATCTTCAAGAGCGCCGTTTTTGGCCCTTGCGAGGCGACTTTTTCTTTGCGTTCCGCGCGGCAGATCTCCGAGTTTTGGTCGTTGAGCGACTCACAGTCTTTCGCGGATTCTCCGTAATAGACCTTGGCTGCGCCGGTGGCTTCTTCTGCTGAGACTCAATCAGAACGTCAAGTTTTCTGCGATTGAGATCGACTCGCGCGATCTTGACCCGCACGCGATCACCAAGTCGGAATGAATTTCCCGCTCGTCGACCGACCAGAGAATGTGCAGCCCGATCGAATCGATATGAATCGTCTGGCAGTGTCGCGATGGCAACGTGCCCCTCCGCTGGAATCTCAAGACCCTGCACAAACAGACCGAATGCTTCGACGCCAGTGACCACTGCATCCATAAGAGAACCGACTCGCTCACTCATAAAGAAAAGGAGTTTTAGTTTTACAAGTTCTCGCTCCGCGCTTTCTGCGCGGCGCTCGAGTTGAGAACAGTGGTCACCGAGTGCGTCTAGGCCGTCGCTCGGTGGCTTGCGGGCTTTCTCAAGCAGATCAAACAGACGATGCACCGTAAGATCGGGATACCTTCGGATGGGTGATGTAAAGTGGCAGTAACAATCGCTGGCCAGTGCGTAATGCCCATCCTTTTCAGGTCCATATCGAGCGCGAGAAAGACTTCGCAGCACTGCATAATGAACGGCATGCTCTTCGTCACGTCCCCGGGCAAGTCCCAGCAATCGCTGAATTTCAAATCGACTTTCGAGGCTCTCTATTTCAAACCCCAGTTCCGAAACAAATTCTGTGAGTTGTTTGAGTTTTCTAGGATCCGGCGGTGGATGGATGCGACGCAAAAATCCGACTGATGCCTTTTCAAGGATTCCAGCAACTGCCTCATTCGCTGACAGCATGAACTCTTCAATGATCTGATGGCTCTCTGTATTTTTGGCAACGTGCGCTCCGCTCACTCGACCGTCTCGATCGAGGTCAATCTTGATCTCCGGCATGACCAGCTCGAGCGAGCCTCTGCGCATTCTTCTTCCTCGCAGCACTTTGGCAAGTTCTTGCATTCTTTCGAGAAGACTTTTTACGGCCGCGGTCATACTGACTTTTTTGCCATCCGGCCGCTCCAGGAATTCATCTATTTCCTCGTACGTAAACCGTCGACGGCTCTTGATCGCTGATCGTTCAACCTGAGCATCAATAAAGGCACCATCTGCTGAAAACTCAATCCAACAAGTCCTCGCATAACGCACCCGATCGGGCTGAAGACTTGCGAGATTGTTCGAGACGATTTCTGGCAACATGGGAATGACCATGTCGGGCAGATAGACGCTTGTGCCTCTAGACTTCGCTTCTTGATCGATTGCCGAGCCTTCAGGAACGAAATGCGTTACGTCGGCGATATGCACTCCGAGTTTCCAGTGATCGCGACCAATTCGCTCAAGCGAGATGGCGTCGTCAAAATCACGGGCATCAACCGGATCAATCGTCACGACGACCTCTCCGGTTAAGTCGCGCCGACCGTTCAATAGAGTCTCATCGAATTGCTCTGCTTGCCGCCTTGCATCAAGAAGCACTGCTTCAGGAAACGGACCTGGTAGACCGAATTCTGCGACGACTGTTCGCGTATCCACTCCCGGCTCACCACTGCGCCCAAGCACTTCTACAATCACCCCTTCACCGTCTAGAAGATGCGTTGGAAATCGAACGATTTCCAAAATCACCTTATCCCCCGAATGCGCGCCTTTGGCTCCTGGATCACCCACGGCAATCGGGCGAGCGAATCCAGTACCGTCCACTTGGACAAAACCAACGCCCGCAACTTCGAAGGCACTGCCAACAAAACGAGTGGTGCGACGAAGGATGATCCGAGTGATTTCTCCCGATGGCCCAAGCCGTCGCACATCTTGTTGACGTGAAAGCCTCACCATCACGGTGTCTCCTGAAGCGGCATCGAGCGATCGATCGGCTGAAATGTGAATGTCGCTTGAACGATCCCCTGCGGGTGATCCAACAGGCTTGGCAAAACCATAGCCACCCATCGCTCGACGAAAGACACATTCAACTTGCTCTGCAGATGCCGTTGATCCTCCAGCTCTCGATTTCGACTTACCAAGAGGAAGCTTTTCCGCCTTCAGCAGTTTTTTTTCTGTAGTGCGTACAATCTGCCCTGATGCAAGGAGACCTCTTGCCGCTGTTCGAAACGAACCGTTCTCAGGATGTTGAACCGCGAGCTTTCGTGCGATCGCCTGCAACTTCTTGGGCCGATAGGTCTCGTTTGAAATCAGCAGAAGAATTGCGGTACTGAAGGCTGAGGCATCTCTCATGAAGAACGAGTCGCCTCGGTTCTCACCGGCTCGGAGCGTCCTTTAAAAAATTTACGTCCCAGGGTCGTCTGGTACTGAGTCCACGCTCCATCCACGCCCCCCTCATCCCTCATCAGTTGCAATACGCCATTGAGACGAGCGTCGAGATTGTCGAGATGATGAAGCGCTATTGCTTCGAGCGTCATAGGCAGTTTGGGGGCTCCAAATTCGTACTGCCCGTGATGGCTTGCGACCATGTGTTTCACCCGAAGAGACATTTCAGGATCAAAGGGCTTTTGCTGCTGCATGCTCACTTCACGGATCTTCTCTTCGAGAAGTTCGAGCCCCAAAAGTACATGGCCGAGCAACTGTCCAGCATCGGTGTACGAAAATCCCTTCTCACTCTCCAGTTCGATCACTTTACCAATGTCGTGATAGAGCACCCCTACAAGAAGCAGATCCCTATTCACAGCGGGATACAGCGGCGCAACTTTTTCAGCGAGTCGTAACAAACTCACAACATGTTCAAGCAGCCCACCAACGTGCGCATGATGCTGCTTCACGCCTGCTGGCGACCTTCGGAATGCTTCCATTAATTGTGTGTCGGCGGTCACGGCTGCCGCCAGGGCCCGAAGATCGCTCTCTTGAATCGTTTCGATGATCTGCTGGAGTTCCAGTTCGAATGCAGCAATCTCTGCAGGCGCCAAAACGCGAAAATCTGATTCATCGATTCTCGCAGGATCGACCCGTTGAATCAGGGTGGCTATCAACTGTAACTGTCCAGAAAAGAGCTGCGTCGTACCTTCAATACGAACGTAATCTCCGTCTTCAAATGCGCTGTAGTCAGCTTCTCCTGCGTTCCACATTCTCGCTGTAATCGAACCGGTTTTGTCCGATAGATCAACCTGTAAATAAAGCTGACCATTTCTATTGGGTCGCAACTGTTTATGCGTCACCAAAAAATGCTGATCCACATTTGCCTGCGCACCGAGTTCACTAATGAATCGACGATCGGTCGAAGGCTTGGAGCCACCGCTTCGTTGAGAATGTGTCATAGGGGGTATCCGTGCGTGCGGAGGAGAAAACAACTGAGGGGGGTTCATGGCTCAGCCGCCGCTTTGAAGCTACAAGACGAAGTCTAGGAGACGACCCTGTTGCCCACAAGCACCAGCGAGACCGATGGCCTTCTGCCGCTTTCGTGTCCTCTTCGAGCACGCGTTTTGTTGTTCTTGGCTTTGACTTTTTTCTAGATCCGGTTTGCCATTGCTGAAATACACTTCCTACAATCGCCGCCTCATGGAAAGTCTTTTACCGCTTGCCGCAGAGCCACCGAAGAGAATGCACGAGCATCGGTTCGTTGGTGTACGTGGCCCAGATTGTGGAGAGTGAGAGTATCAATGCCCGAACATGCAATTTCCCCGACTCGTGAGGAAAACTATCCCGAGTGGTTTCAACAGGTTATCAAGGCAGCCGATCTTGCCGAGGCTTCACCGGTTCGCGGATGCATGGTGATCAAACCGTGGGGCTATGCGATCTGGGAAAACATGCAACGAATTCTCGATCGGATGTTCAAAGAGACCGGCCATCAAAACGCCTACTTTCCTCTCTTTATTCCGCTTTCGTTTCTTGAAAAAGAGGCCAAGCACGTTGAGGGATTCGCGAAAGAATGCGCGGTCGTAACTCATCATCGACTTGAACTCGGCCCGGATGGGAAACTTATCCCGACTGGAAAACTCGAAGAACCGCTCGTTGTACGACCAACCAGCGAAACTATTATTGGTGCCAGTTATGCCAAATGGATTCAGTCGTATCGCGATCTTCCTGTGCTTATCAATCAGTGGGCAAACGTAGTTCGATGGGAAATGCGTCCGCGTCTTTTTCTTCGTACGACCGAATTTCTCTGGCAGGAAGGACACACTGCACACGCCACGAAAGAGGAGGCAATCGAAGAAACGCTCAGAATGCTCAATGTTTATTCGACCTTTGCCGAGCGAGATCTGGCGATCCCCGTTGTGCGAGGGCCGAAGCCTGCATGCGAGCGTTTTCCAGGAGCGGAAGAGACCTATTCTATCGAGGCTATGATGCAGGATTGCAAATCACTGCAGGCGGGCACGTCACATTTTCTCGGTCAAAATTTTTCCCGTGCGCAAGAGATCAAATTTTCCAACACCGACGGAAACGAGGAGTTCTGCTGGACGACCTCTTGGGGAGTGTCCACAAGACTTATCGGCGCAGTCATCATGACGCACTCGGACGACGATGGACTTGTACTGCCGCCGCGCATTGCGCCAATGCACGTAGTCGTTATTCCCATCCATCGTTCACCGGAGGAACGCGATGCCGTTCTGGCAGCATGTCAGCGTGTAAAAACACTCGTCGCCGATCTCCAATTTGCAGGTGAACCGATTCGACTTCGAATCGACTCCCGCGACATGCGAGGCGGAGACAAGGTATGGCAGTACATCAAACAGGGAGTGCCAATCCGATTGGAGATCGGTCCTCGTGATGTTGCTGCGGGAGCGGTGAGTGTGTCGAGACGCGATCAACCGCCTCGCACAAAAACTTCTATGCCGCTGGAGGAGTTCGTCCTTGCGCTTCCTTCTGTGCTCGAGGAAATACAACAGCAACTGTATGACCGAGCACTTGCTTTCCGCGATCTCCACACACAATCATTCGATTCAAAAGAAGCTGTCGTCGCTTTTTTCACGCCTCCTGATTCCGGGAATCGAAAGTCGCAAGAACCAATGCTCCACGGAGGATTTGCCCGTGTACACGTCGCAGATGATCCGCGGGTCAACGAGGTTTTTGACCCACTGAAAGTGACGGTCCGGTGCATTCCTATGGACGGCGACGATGAACCTGGATTCTGCATTATTACTGGCCTTGCGACGCGTCGCCGCAGCATTTTGGCAAAATCCTACTAATGCTTTCACGAGGGCCTCTCTCATTGACCCCAAACGACTACACTACCTCCGCCCCTCTATCATGTTGTCCCAAGGATTTTCTTATTCATCATGATGTCTTTTATTCAGACACCATCGGGCCTGACGGCGAGCTTGTTCGCCCTCTTCGCAGGTTCCCTCATCGGCAGCACTACGGCTTTTTTTGAAATTACAGGGCGCACCTGGCGAGTTGGCGACTTCACGGCGAACACTCTGTCGGAGACCACATCACCGAAGGTTGAAGTTGGAGATGTCCTGTTCAATTTTGGTTCTCTGGATGTCGGCCAAAAAGGTTCACACGAATTTCAGATCACCAATCGCGGTGCCGGACCGATGACTCTCTCGCGTGGACCAACCTCTTGCACATGCACCATCAGTGGACTTGATCGAACATCCATTGGGGTTGGAGAGTCGGCCACGATTTCCATTCAATGGGAAGCAAGAGGAACCGGCGGTCCGTTTCGCCAACAGGCAACTATTCTCACAAGCGATCCACGGCGACCTGATGTGATCTTTGTGATTGAGGGAATGGTCGTTGCTGATGTGAAAGCCGATCCGACAACCATCGTGATGCCAACGCTTTCATCGTCCACAGAAGTCACCGCCGAGAGCACTGTTTTCACATTCTCGCCGGCACCGCCAGAAAATTTCTCGGCTGAACTACTCCCCTCCCAATCCTCCGAGTTTTTCGAACTTGTAACTGAGCCTCTCGACGCGACCGAACTCGTATCACAATTGGGTGCCACTGCCGGATTTCGAATCCGTGTGAAGGCCCGATCGGGATTGCCTCTGGGTGCCTTTCGTCAAATAATCCGAGTATCGATGAAAATTCCAAAAGATGTTGTGATCGAAATCCCGGTGGAAGGATCCGTTGTCGGAGATCTGTCCCTTGCGGGTGGATCATGGGATTCCGGCGGACGATTCGTATTGTTGGGAACACTCTCAAGCAACGTTGGTGGTCGAACCGATTTATTTCTTACCGCCAAGGGGCCCGATCGAGACAAAGTGCACCCTGTGGTAAGAGAAACAATTCCGAAGTCTATGGTTGTCGAAATTGGACAAGCTGCGGCGATTGGATCTGGAACAATTATTCGCATCCCTATCTCGATTTCAATTCCTCCGGGAAGCCCACCATGTAACCACCTCGGATCAAAACAAGGCGTACTCGGACGAATCGTGCTCGACACGGGACATCCAAGCTCGCCCTCGATTACGATTCCGATACGAGTGGCCGTTCAACCGTAACCCCATGTAGTTCAGTTGCTGATTTTCCTTACAAAGCTTATTCCTCGAAGCTCATTTCTATGGCTCAAGCGACGACTCGCGTGAATGTAAACCGACTGTTCGCTGACACATTTGAAACGCATTCACCGAATGCCAATCCCGCGAACCTGCGAATCCAAGCAGGGGTTCTGCTCCTTTTTTTAATCTCACTGTTCTCCAGCGGTTGTTCGAAGAAGCAGGACGATCTCCTTCTTATCAACGACGCAATGCCGTCTGAACCCTCGTTGGTTGTAGACCCGGAAAAGGATGCGGTGCCAGATCAAGTCGCCGCAATGATTCCCGAACAGGAGCGTTCCGGCGAGAAAACTTTTGATGTGGTGACTGTGGCCGCTACTACCACTGCATTACCAGACCGCGGTCCAGATGTTGCAGCACTCATAGAGGCTGCCGCAAGAAAGACGAATGGCCCTGTCTTTGAATCGTGGCGAAATCCAAAACTTGTGCTTGTCATTACAGGTGAGTTGAATGGATACATCGAACCCTGTGGATGCACCGGGAAAGAAAATCAAAAGGGGGGCTTAAGCCGCCGACAAAATTTACTTCGTTCGATTACACAGTGCGGTTGGCCACTCATTTCATTCGACCTCGGAGGTCAGGTTCGCAGATTCGGAAGGCAATCGGAAATCAAGTTTCAGTCGGTTGCCGATGGACTCCGTGCCATGGGGTACGCAGCAGTCGGTTTTGGTCCCGATGATTTGCGTCTTCCTGCCGAGGAGGTTGTGGCCGCGGTCGCGTCTGTGGGTAATCAGCCAACGCCTTTTGTGTGCGCAAACGTAGGACTGCTTGGCTTGGATGCAAAAATTACACCGCGGTATCGAGTGGTGGAAATGAGTGGCATGCGGATCGGGGTTACCAGCGTGCTCGGCGATTCGTTTATAAAAGACATTCACAACGATGCGGTCGAAATTATTCCGGCTGCCGAGGCAATTGCAACTGTCAGCGAATCATTGCAGAAAGCAAATTGCACGTATCAGATTCTTCTCTCATGGGCAACGCCCGAAGAGTCACGTGCGCTCGCCGCAAGATTTCCTCAGTTCGATATTGTGGTCACAGCCGGAGGTGCCGATGAACCTCCAGCTCAACTGCCATTGCTTCCCGGAGGACGTTCGAGACTCGTTGAACTTGGACACAAGGGAATGTTTGCCGTGGCAATTGGATTTTTTGATGATGCAAACAATCCGGTTCAAACTCAGCGAATTCCCTTGGATGCTCGATGGGGTGAATCGCGTGACATGATTCGATTGCTGGGAACGTACCAAAGCCAATTAGAGCGACTCGGGCTTGCAGGGCTCGGGCTTACTCCTGTCAATCACCCAACGGGTCGCCGTTTTGCAGGGAGTACGTCGTGTACCGAATGTCATTCAGATGAGCACACGAAGTGGATTGAAACAAGTCACTCCTCTGCATTAAAAACCCTTCAAGAGCTTTCTCCTCGACGTGACAGTGATCCCGAATGTCTTTCCTGTCACGTGATCGGCTGGGCGCCACAGCGATATGTTCCGTACGAAGGTGGATTCATGGGAATGAAATCGACACCTCATTTAGCCCATAATGGCTGTGAAAATTGTCACGGGCCGGCGGCCGCGCACGCAGCCGTGGAACGTGGCGAAGTGAGAGCATCCGATGCGGAACAAGAACGTCTGCGAAGCGAACTTATCTTGGAAATAAATACCCCCGAAGGCCGCACGAAGGCAACGAACAACTGCCTTGAATGCCATGACTTGGACAATAGTCCGCAGTTTGATTTCAACACCTACTGGCCGCAGGTTGAGCACTCGAAAGAAAAATCCACGACCACACCGACAACACCTTGAAACAAACCTAGCCGAAAAGACTTCTTTCGATTCTTTTCATCGCAATGGCTATCCAATCTGCGCCATAGCCTCTTCTGGGATGTTGAAGTTTGCTGCCACGCTTTGCACGTCGTCGTGTTCATCGAGGCGTTCAAGCAGACTGAGAATTTTTCTTGCCTCGTTTACATCCCTGACATCCACACTTGTTGTTGGAATTCTGACGATGTCGCTGGTCACATCCGAAATTCCGAACTTTTGTAGTACCGCAAGAATCGCCGCCATCGACTGCGGTTCGCAGACTATTTCCCAGCGGTCACCAACAAGCCTGACGTCTTCTGCCCCTGATTCGAGCGTTAATTCCGTCAGACGATCCTCAGTGCATGCATCTGCAGGAAGCCGAGCAACAGCTTTCCTTTGAAACATCCATGCCACACATCCGGTGGCACCGAGTTTTCCATCGAAAACCTCAAATATTTTTCGTATTTCTGGCGCCGTGCGGTTTTTATTATCGGTGAGAATCTCACACAGCACAGCAACGCCGCCGGCTGCATAGCCTTCGTAAAGCGATTCTTCCAAGTTGCCACCCTTGAGTTCACCGCTACCAGTTCGAATTGCACGAGAAATATTTTCCTTCGGCATACTCACTGCCTTTGCCGCATCGATTGCGTACCGCATACGCAAGTTCGCATCTGGATCTGGTCCACCGAGCTTGGCAGCCACAATGATTGCCTTGGCCAGCTTGCTCCAAAGTTTTCCACGTTTGGCATCGATCAGAGACTTTTTTCGGGCGATGTTCGCCCAATGCGAATGGCCTGCCACGCATGATCTCCACAATACGAGAACTGAAAAATTTTCGCCGATCGCTCACTAGCGAGGCTTGCGCTTTGATAACTGTAACGAATGCCGCTTTGATTCAATCTTTTTCTTTTTCTCCCCTTTTGACACTGACGGGAGAGAACTTTTTGCGGCTTTGCTTTCTTTTTTCGATTTGTCTTTTTTTGATGTTGATTTCTCAGGCTTCACCGGATCAGGGTCCCGTTCATACGAAATCTGTGGCTTAATGGTAATTGGCTTACCAATATTTGGCTTTACAACAAATGGCTTGGGCCCCTTGCCGGTGCTCGCTTTTCCGATTGGCTTACCGTCTGGAGTGCGTTTAGGACCAGAACCGGGTGGCGGCAGCGGAGTTTTTCCTGGCGGACGTGCCGCCGCCTGCGGTCCGGCTGGCCGATGTTCCTCAGCGGCGGCTAACGCCGCCTCAGCTGCACGCCGACCCTGTTTTCCAGGTAGGGGAGGAGGAGGATTGGGAGCCGGTAGCTCGTCGCCACGTTTTGGAAATCGATCTTTTGCGTCAGCGTTTATTGCCAAAAGAATCCGCCGCACATTTGGCGAGTGAATATTCTTCACTACTTCGGCACCGATTTGATGCAGTAACGAACTGAATTCAATTCCCAATTTCTTTGGAATTGCTCGATCCAAGCCGGTGATCTTACCGCTGTCGTAGTCTTGCTGTGTGATAATTCCAGTTACAAGCAAAGCCGATGCTGCACCTCGATCGATCGGAATACAGTGCGAGTCCAATCCAGTGGAAAGGACGAACGATATTACAAACGGTGTAATTCCATGAAGATTTTCAAGTGTTTTGATTGCGCGGACAAGCGTGTGTTTCCTCGTATTTTCGAGTGAAAAACTGTAGCTTGATTCGAACACTGCCTGAAGCACCCGACGCAAGACCAATGAACTTCTGCTCGGATCCGGAAGTTCATGGAGCGTTTCTGCAATCTCGGCAACGGTTGTAACTCGAACTTCATTCAAATCAAAGTATCCCTCGCCAAGCCTTGCAAATACTTTCTCTGCAATATCGTACGAAGCATTTTCAAGGCAACATGCAAAGAGCACCTGCTCAAGAATTGGCCTGCTTACATCAGGAACCACTGGCTTAAACTCAGCCTTCAGCACCTTGTGCATTTTGGCAATAAGTTGTTGACGAGATATTGCAGCCATTGTGTTACGTCCTTTTACGCTCTTGGGATTTTATAGTGGGGACTTGTTTTCGAGTATCCACCGATGAATTCAAGCACTGCACAGTCCTTGTACATGGTGGATTTTGTACTGGAAGAACTTAGGATTCACTTTCGTCGTCACCATCTTTATCATCGTCATCTTTATCATCGTCATCGTCCAGAACAGTGCGTGTCTGATGCGATTCATCCGCGACAATATCCTGACTCTCGATTGGCTTTTCGTGGGGAAGAACTTCTCTGAGCATTCGAGCGATCTCGAGAGCCTGCTTCACACCAGCATCGAGTTCAAATCGCAACCGCGGGGTGTAACGGGTTTCGATTCGATCGGCAATTTTAGACTGTAAAAAACCGGCAGCACTGGCCAAACCTCGTAATGCAAGAGCCTGCTTTGTTGGAGAACCCATCACTGAGACAAGAACCTTCGCACCACGCATATCCGCGTCCATTTCAACCCGAGTCACGGTAACATCGGATACGCGGGGATCACGAAGATCCACGAGAATGGCCATTCCAACCACTTCCCGCACCGCTTCAGCAGCCTTGAGTTGACGTCTGGTGCTCACGACAGAGTACGTGCGACCTCCTCAACGCGGTAGCACTCGAGGATGTCGCCCTCCTTAATGTCGTTGAATCCATTGAGTTTGATACCGCACTCGAGGCCGTCGCGAACCTCACGAGAGTCGTCTTTTTCTCGCTTGAGAGATTCGATTCCGTACTCACCAATAATGTGACTCTCTCGAATAACTCGAATCCGAGCGTTGCGGGCAATGACTCCTGCAATAACACGACAACCTGCGATCACGCCAACCCGACTGATTGCATACGTTCGCTGCACCATCGCTCTTCCGAGATCAGACTCACGACGCTCTGGCTTGAGCATGCCTTCGAGTGCTTTTTTGAGGTCATCCGTGACCTGATAAATAATGTCGTACCGGCGGACCTGAACGCCACGATTATCAGCCAGCACTCTTGCGTTTTCGTCAGGAACAACGTTGAATCCAACGATCACAGCGTCAGAGGCATCGGCAAGCTGAACGTCAGCCTCTGTAATTCCGCCAACTGTTGACTGAAGCACTTTGATCTTTACTTCTGGATGATCGAGTTTTGTGAGTTCCTTCAAAATTGCCTCAATCGAACCACGCACATCAGCCCGAAGAATAAGATTGAGCGTCGGAGTCTTCTGTGTACCGAGACGATCGAGAAGATTTTCAAAAGTTACATGTACAGGAGCGTTCGATAAATGCATTTGGCGACGGATCGCATTCCGCTTGACGGCCACTTCTCGTGCCTTGGCAATATCATCAACCACCTGAAATCGATCGCCCGCTCCTGGAGCGATATCGAGCCCCGTTACAAAAACAGGGACCGACGGAATGGCTTCTTGAACGCGACGATTTTTCGACGTCTCGAGCATGGATTTGACATGGCCGCTCGCTTCCCCGCAAACGATCGCATCACCGACTCGCAGTGTTCCTTTTTGAACGAGAAGACATGCCACAACACCTCGCCCTTCATGGATTGACGCATCGAGGCAGACGCCCGCTGCAAAACGATCCGGATTCGCACGGAGATCATGCAGTTCGGCAATTGTGAGCAGCGTGTCAAGAAGCAGATCAACACCTTCCCCGGTGAGAGCACTTGTTTTTACAACTTCAACTTCACCGCCCCATTCGGTCGGAAGCAGTTCATTGGCAGTGAGTTGCTGATAAATCCGCTGCACGTCGAGGCCTGGAAGATCAATTTTATTGAGACAGACAACAATCGGAACTCCCGCAGCCTTGGCATGACTAATCGCCTCTTCGGTCTGTGGCATGATGCCGTCATCGGCAGCCACAACAAGCACGGCACAGTCGGTCACATTCGCTCCGCGTGCCCGCATCTGGGTAAATGCCTCGTGACCGGGAGTGTCAACAAATGTGATTGGACGACCGTTGCGATCGATCGTATAGGCTCGCATGTGTTGAGTAATGCCACCCCGTTCACGGGCAGCCACGTCAATTCCTAGGATTCTGTCGAGAAGTGATGTTTTCCCGTGATCGACATGCCCAAGAAACGTCACAACAGGAGCTCTTGAAGAGCGAAGTTCTGGCCCCTCGTCAACAGCGTCGAACCCTGAGAGCAGCTCCTTTTCAAGATCCTCTGCCGTCTTGATATTTAACTGAACGCCCATTTCTGCAGCAAGCAATTCAACTGTATCGCGATCGATAAACGTTGCCATGCTCGGAATGAACTGCAAACCAAAACCGAGCATTTTCTTGAGAACTTCACTTGCCGGAAGACCTATCGCCTCCGAGAAGGCACGAACCGTGCATGGAACCTGAATCGAAGCATGAGTTTTTCGTGGAGCGGCAGTCGATGCAGTCGTGCTTTTTCTTGGTCTTGAAAATCGGCGGCGACGACTTCCTTCTTCATCATCACCCAAAATGCCCCGTGATTCACCACTGCGTTTTCGGGCCATCTGCCGTACTTCACGACCTCCAAGCAGACTATCCGCAACAGGAGTTGGTGATGATTTCGAGGGAGTGCGACGCGGACGAACGCCCGGCTCCATAGGAGGAGGCACAGGAGCCATCGATCCAGGACGAACACCACGGCCGGAGGGCATCGAAGTTTTGGGACGCGGATTTTCAGCGATACGTTGCTCTTGCTTTCGCATGTGATCAGCAAGCGGCTTCGTGCCGCCTGCCTTGGCACTGCGAATGGCATCGAGCGGCAATTTCATATCCGGTTTTTGTGGTGCGGGTTCCTGCGAACTCCTCACCACTGGCGGTCGGGTTGAAGGCGGGAGCGGGGCTAGCTTAAAAGCAGGCCTCGACACCGGCTTGATCGTATCAACGCGCGCCTTCGGGACAACGGTCGGCTTTGCGACCGGGCGCACCATCTCTGGAACTGATCGCGACACAACCCCAGCTGGAGCAATGTAATCCTCGCGCTTAAGCATTCCCGGCGCAGCGGGCAAGGATTTCACGGGAGCAACAGGAGTGACGACATGCGATCCGGATGGAGCGGGAGGGGAAGGACGTTCAGCAGGTCGCGAGCGACTGGCAATAAATTCTCGGAGCTTCGCGACTTCTTCGTCGCTCATACTCGCAAGCGCAGAACCTTTGTCATGAATGCCAGCGCGTGTGCACAAATCGACAAGCTCTTTGCTGTCGATCTTTAATTCTTTCGCAAGGGTGTAGATCCGAACGGCCACTCGTACTTGTCTCCAGCCCACCACAAAAAAAGTTCAACGCCAAGCCGTTTGATCGACGATAGTGCCGAACAAACGACGGCTCCGTCGCGGAGCTTCTTCCAAGACTAACCACGATTCGAGCTCATGCACGTCATCATGTTCTCACCATATTTTCGATCGTAGAAGTAAAGACCGATTTTAGCAGCCAAGCAGTCAACGAGCAAAAACTCTATCTTATGCACAACAAAATCTACAAGAACTCTACTCTTCAACAATTTCTCCTTCCACTCGAACGTCTCCCACAATCAGGGAAACAGATGCGATGAAAGAAGGATTTCAGGTTTCCGGAATCGAGTCTTCAGCACTGACTTCAAATGCCGCCGATTCTGGCAATTCCGCAACTTCACCTTCAAGCACATCAGATTTCTCGTCGGCAGGCTGTTGCGTCAACGTTTCGATTGATAATTCTTCGTCGGGAGCCACCACTTCAACTCGATCTTGGTCGCGTTGTCGACGTCGTTGATCTGCTGCGACCACTTCTGCTTGTGCGCTGCGTTGATCAGCAACGAGAACAATCGCATCGACTGCTTCACGAGAGAGGCCGCCCATTTCCATCAAATCCTCGGGCTCAATCACGCTTAGATCGTCGTATGAAAGAAAGCCTTCTCCTACGAGACGCTCAGCCAAAGCAGGCTCAAGTCCTTCAATCGAAGAGAATCCGCCTACGGCCCGTTCAATCTGTTGATCGAGTTCTTCACGGGTCATGATTTCGATGTCCCAACCGCACAACTTGCTCGCCAACCGAACATTTTGTCCTCGTCGACCGATTGCCAACGAAAGTTGATCCTCTCGCACTAACACAATCCCTCGACCGAGCATTTGGCAAAGAATTACTTCATCCACTTCTGCGGGTTGCAGAGAGTTCGGAACAAGCACCTGAAGATCGTCACTCCAGCGAACGATGTCGATTCGCTCACCACCGAGCTCATCGATAATGTTTTTGATGCGATTGCCTCGAACACCAACGCAGGCACCAACGCAATCAATACGAGGATCAGAGCTCAGCACTGCAATTTTGCTTCGGTATCCCGGCTCACGCGAAATTGCCCGAATCTCTATCACTCCATCAGCAATTTCAGGGATCTCTTGCTCAAAAAGTCGCTGAACAAGTTGCGGGCGAATCCGTGAAAGAATTATTTTTACCCTGCTGCCTACCTTGCGCACTTCAAAAATTGTGGCGCGAACTCGTCCATTGGGATGAAATGTTTCCCCAGGGATTTGCTCGCTGCGGGGCAGGATAGCTTCGGTGTTGCCCATTGCCACAGTGACAGCGGCCCCTTCATACCGAGTTACCAGACCGGAAATCATCTGTCCAACTTGCTCTTCGTATTCGTCGTGGAGCGAATCTCGTTCAGCTTCACGGATTTTCTGAATGATGACCTGCTTGGCCGTCTGAGCGCCAATGCGGCCGGAAAGTTCCTGCGTATCAATCACAACACCGTCGCGGATTCCATTCAGACTGCCGTCGGTGCGACCGATGGTGATGCTGATCGATGTTTCTTCGCCGTACTGCCGCTGAAGTGCCGTGACAAGCGCAGACTCGATCGCCTGAAAGACGATCTCTTTCTCGATATTTTTGTCGCGATGGATTGCATCGACAACACGCAAAATCTCTTCAGGCTTCATGACGCTCCCAGCGGGCCGATGGCGATACCGGCTCCGAGGACGCCATACGTACTGCGGCGCCAATCGCCCCCGATACTATCAGGGTGTTTGAACCATCTATCGTCAGAACATCTTCACAGAAGGCCGGATTTTGGCTCAATCAAAGCACTTGTCAAGCTGCATTCACCGAACACGGGTGAAGCGTGATTCTTCAAAGACTCTTCGAGGGGATCTCATTCGGTCCACGATCGAAAGACTACAGCCCCCGCTTGGCCCTGAGGGGTGACGGACGCTGAAAGAAATGTCGTTCCCGCTGAATCGCCTTTTACGGCTGCTCGAATCCTGCAATCAGGATCTGGCGTATGGTAGTTCAGAAGTGGAAAGAGCTGCCCATGCTGCATTGCCAAAATGCTTGCAATGCATTCGATGGACCCGCTGGCCGCTCCGAGATGCCCGCAATGACTTTTTGCGGCTACAACCGGGATTCTCTTCAATGCGTCTCCAACTACGTCCTGGAGTGCCGCAAACTCTTCAAGATCTCCCACCGTCGTGCTCATTCCCTGAGCGTGTACATGGGAAAGAGTCTCTGGGCCGATTGTCGCCTGACTCAGTGCCGCGGCCATTGCGAGTGCAAGTGCCTCTTTTTTGCGACCGACTCCGCGACGGTCGTTGCTCACTCGCGAGGCATGTCCGATGACTTCCGCTCGAATCGTTGCATTTCTGGCCAATGCGTGATCCAAGTCCTCCAGAACAAGCACTGCGGCACCTTCTCCGAGCACCATTCCACTGCGATCGAGATCAAACGGACGGCTCCAGGTCGCTGGATCGCCATCGCGAAGAGCAACTTGTTCACTTTGCAATGCATGCACCGTTTTCATTGGATGAACGCGAGTTCCAGTCGCTCCGGCAAGCATGATGTCTGCCGCACCACGTTGAATCGTGAGCGTTGCTTCACCGATCGCCAAATGTCCGCTCGCTTCTCTCAACGTGAGCGAGTTGCTCGGCCCTCGCAGATCGTTGTATATGGCGATGTGGCTTGCTGGCATATTTGGCAAATATTTGAGAAGCCATAGTGGGGTGAGTTGCGGCATTCCTTCATCAGCCCAACGCTCAAATTCAAATCTGCCGTCGTTTCCCCGACACTTTGCAACGCTTGCAGTAAAATCCTCTGGCAGAGTCAGCATGTAATCAGAACCAAAAACACATCCAAATCGTTCCGGTGTGTGTGATTCTGCAACAAAAGCCGCGTCATGAATTGCCCGCTGAGCAGCAGCCACAGCCATCTGGCTCTCTCGGCACATGACTTTGAGTCCCTTGCGAATTGTCTTTTTGCAATCCGACTGGAGCGAACCAAAGTTGTCGATGTCTCCCGTAAAATCCTTCGCCTCAGCCGCAAACTTCAGAGGCAGGAGAGAGGATGGAAAGCTACTGATCGGGCCGACGGCACTCTTTCCTTCGATCAATCCGTTCCAGAGTGAATCGAGCGTCAGTCCGAGTGGACTGATCACTCCCATGCCAGTCACCACAACTCTTCTTGAACCGTTTAAAATCATCTCGTATCCACGATTCTCAAAACGAAGACTTTTGACTGCTGTTCCGCCGATGAAAAGACTCAAAGGACTATTCACTGCTGGCATTACAGAAACAGCAGCGCTTAATCTATATCGTGCGCCAGATCAGGTGATCGCGCCAAGTTCAGTCTATTGAGTCTCGGAACATATTGCCGATAGCTATCACTCAACAGCTTTCTCCACCGGCCTCATCTTTGCCCTTCCTAGGGATTCGCCAGCCTCGGCTCGATCAGAACCAGCAAGTCGGCTCGCTTTGCAGCACTCGTTAACAAGGAAGGTTGATCCTCGCCCGGATTTGGCACAGGCCATGGAACCATACCCATACCGACAATCAACGTGTTGGATGCTGGCCAAGAAAAATGTTCTCCAATTCGAACTGTTGAAAACTGCGGTACTTCGATTTTAACTCGCTGACGCTGCGCAAGTGGAAGATCGATCGTGACAGGTGACATCCGTTCGATCTGATCGATTCGACATCGAAGAACCGCTTCGACTGATTTTTCATCTTTTGAAATAAGCGGATGGACATCAATCGCCAACCCTTCGTCGCATCGGCCAGTTTCAGTTTGCCACCCAGGCGCCACATCCGGACGGAGAACGACATCCTTGACATAGTCTCTTGGCTTTCCACCGCCGATGGTGGCTGGCTGGCCGTTGGCCGCCAGAACAGGGCCTGCTGGCAGTTCTTGATAGTCTCGTCGTTGTCTCAGAGTCGCTAAAAAAATGGCAGCCTCTTCACGCGGCACCATCCACGCCTGCACGCCGGGAGTCGACGCCGGGATGCTTCGGAGAACTCCCCGTGCAGCCGATCGCCACGATGGATCTCCAATTCCGACAATGCGCACAGAAAAGCGATGCGAAGCAGACGCCTCTGAAGTAAACCTCGATGCAATTTCTTCTATCTTCGATTGAATTTCGGCAGTATGAAAGCAGACTAATTTTTTTTCATCCGCTCCCATCGCAGCCACAGTACTGCCATGCCAGGTGGCATAGCCACTGTCCTGAAGAATCCAGTCGACAATATGTTTTTGACTCCCTGGCCCAACGCGATTCACAAACGGGGTAATGTCGTAGGTTTTCCAAACCTGCCCGGCATCGGCTGGGAGATTGGCGTTGCTCGACCACTTGGTCCTTACCACGTCTGTTGATGGGTTTGAGAGATTTGAACTCTGCACGACTCCATCAGATTTCGAGAAAGCACTTTCTTCGACCAAATCCTGTGAAACTTTGGAAGGGTTCTCTTGCTGTGGTTCTTCACCTCGCACTACAGATTCAGATTGAGGGTGAGCCAAAAGAAGAAGCATTCCCACGCAGACTTTTAAAGAGCGCATGAAAAACATTTCCTCTCGCACGAAGCAGCATCGAGAACTCTTTACATCCACGGCTCCTCCAGACCTGAGACGAATTTGCTTTTCGACGCGGTCAGTGACGAGTCAAATCCGAGTGATTCTCGAAGGATAGAGATCCTCGTGGGCCCCCGACAAGATCGATCTCCAGCCGAAAAACCCATTCAAGGAAATCGCGGCCACGCCTCTCACGGCGAAGAGATGTATTTTCCAAGGATGAGCGATGCATTGTGGCCACCAAATCCAAAACTGTTACTCATAACGAGACTTATTTTTTTCTGCCTTGCAGTGTTTGGCGTGTAGTCCAAGTCGCACTCGGGATCCGGATATTCGAGGTTGATGGTTGGTGGAATCACTCCTCGCTCGAGCACAAGTGCGCAGACAACCATTTCAATTCCGCCGCTTGCGCCGAGCGTGTGACCGAGTTGACTCTTCGTGCTCGATATCATGACTCGCTTGGCACTTTCTCCAAAAACTTTCTTCACAGCAATCGTTTCAGCCTTGTCGCCAAGCGGCGTGCTGGTTCCGTGAGCGTTGATGTATTCAATCTCATCTGCGTTTTTTCCAGCGTCAACAAGCGCCATATTCATTGCTCTCGCTGCACCACGACCATCCTCATCGGGTTGCGTGATATGGCCAGCGTCGCCACTCGCGCCATAGCCCATCAATTCACCATATATTTTTGCTCCACGATGTTTGGCGTGTTCAAGCTCCTCAATCACAAGCACGCCTGCTCCTTCAGAAAGCACGAAACCGTCACGTTGTGAATCAAATGGACGACTTGCTTTCTGTGGAGCATCAGACCGCTCCGAAAGCGCTCGCATGTTTTGAAATCCAGCAAGGCCCATCGGTGTCAGCGCGGCCTCACTTCCACCGGTAATCATCACATCCGCATCGCCCCATTGAATCGAACGCATTGCATCGCCGATGGAATTGGCAGCACTCGCACAGGCCGTTGCTACGGCCCAGTTTGGCCCCTTTACTCCGAATTGCGAGGAGACGTGTCCGCTTGCGCAGTTCACCATTAGCTTCGGAATCGTAAAGGGAGAAACCTTGTCAACACCCTTGGTTAAAAGTCTCGCGTGCTGCGTTTCGAATTCTGAAAGACCGCCGATTCCTGATCCGATTACCACTCCGCAACGGTACGAATCCTCAGTCGAAAAATCGATTCCGGAATCCTTCACGGCATCGATTGCAGATGCGAGCGCAAACTGCGTGAACCGATCGAGTCGCCGCAACTCCTTAGCGCTCACGAGCCCTTCAGGATTCCAAGCCACTTCACCACCAAATCGAACAAAGTAGTCTTTGGTGTCAAAAAGAGTGATCGGACCTATGCCGCTCTCTCCGCGCAGAATACGATCCCAGAACTCTTCTACTACTCGTCCAAGAGAAGTCACCAGACCAAGTCCGGTTACCACTACGCGTCGTTTCATCCGAACGGCCGTCAAGCTTGTTGCTTTTCAATGAACTCAACCGCCTGACCCACAGTTTGGATCTTTTCAGCGGCATCATCCGGGATATTAATTTCAAACTCTTCTTCGAGCTCCATCACCAACTCAACTGTGTCGAGAGAGTCCGCCCCGAGATCGTTGATAAACGACGTTTCAGGAGTGATCTGCTCTTTGCTCACACCCAACTGCGACGCAACGATATCGATCACGCGATCCAAAACACTAGATGCCACCTTTTAAATCCTCCTGACGTCTCGAACTTTCGCTGTGATCTGGAGGCCAACCGAACCGGTCAACCAATCCCTCTCGCGAGATGACTCGCTCTGTTCAAAAATACAAAACACGAGCCATGTCTGCGAAGATATACCTGTTTCCTCCATCCCCTGTAAAGGGCGTGAATTCATCTAACGGCCGATGATCAGCCAATCAAGCCACCATCGACCACCAATGTCTGTGCGGTGATGTACCCGCTCGAGGGAGACACCAGAAATAACACCGCCTCCGCAATTTCCCACGCTTCTCCCAGTCGTTTGGCAGGAACTCGCTTTTTGACTTCATCTAAGAGGGCCGGACCGAGTGCGGCGGTCATATCGCTGGCAATAAAACCCGGTGCGACCGCGTTGACGGTAATTTTTCTTCCCCCGAGTTCTTTGGCCACCGTGCGAGTCAGGCCCACCAGACCCGCCTTACTCGCCGAGTAGTTGGCCTGGCCTGGATTTCCAATCAAGCCTGACACGCTCGCCACATTGACGATTCGTCCGTATCGCTGCTGCATCATCGGACGACTTGCCGCCCGCATAAAGAGAAAAGGGCCACGCAAGTTGGTCGTGATCACCTCATCCCATTCTTGATCGCTCATGCGTGGCAAGAGCGTATCCCGAGTGACTCCTGCATTGTTCACGAGAATGTCGAGACGCCCAAGCGTTGAAACAATATTTTCCACCGTAGAACTGATCGCTTCGGCATTGGTAACGTCGCAAATAAACTCTTCAGCGCGTCCACCTGCTGCGCGGATTGCCGCAGCAACTTCTGCAAGTTTTGCCTGACTGCGGGCAATGAGCGCCACCGTTGCCCCATTGCGAGCGAGCGTTTCGGCAATCGCCCGACCGATACCCTGCGAGGCTCCTGTTACAATTGCGACTTGACCGCTCAAGTCCACGACGAACCTCTTCGGTCCTGATTCCGAGGAAACTTCCTTACTGTCTGCCACTTGTGTTTTCTCCGAATGAAATGAAGAGACTTCACGATTGTTTAAAAACGATCTGGGGTGTTACGCACGCACTCGCACCAGCGTACTCAAGTCATTTCCCTCACTCAAACACACTGTGCGTCTCGATCGAACGATCAATTCGTTTGAGCAGTCCTCGCAATACTCGCCCCGGCCCCACCTCCCAAAATGAAACTATCTTCGATTCGAGAAGATAGCGTACAGACGCCTCCCATTCGACCACACCAACAATTTGTCGAACCAAAAGGGATCGAATTTCATCCGGATCGCGATGCGGTAACGCATCGACATTGCTGATTACCGGGAGCGTTGCAGAATTGAAATTTACCTGTTCAATCGCTGCCTGCAGGCGGCTCACTGCGGAGGACATGAGCGAGGTGTGAAATGCCCCGGCAACTCCAAGCCGTACGCATCGCATGGCGCCAACTTCTCCGGCGGCGGCTTCAACCCGCTCGATTGCGAGAACGGCTCCGGAAACCACTGTATTTCCCGGGCACAATACGTTGGCAACCTCGAGCGCATCATCGCATCGCTGTGATTCGACGAGCAATTCGACTTGAGTTCGAGTCAGTCCCAGCACAGCAGTCATGGCACCTGCGTGCTTCTCGGCACAGTCCTGCATCGCGCGACCGCGTTCGGCCACCACGTGCAACGCATCTTCGAAGGAAAGGACTCCTGCAAAGCACAGTGCTGTGTATTCGCCAAGCGAGAGCCCTGCAACCATGCTCACTTCTTCCAGCGGACTATCTTCACGAAGGCGAAGGATCTCAAGCATCGCAAGGCTCGTCACCAACAGGGCCGGCTGACTGACCTCCGTAGTGTCGAGACGTTCGGGGGGACCATTGCGACACACGGCCGCCAAATCGTATCCCAGAAATACCGATGCTCGCGAAAACAAGTCTTGGCAGATTCTATGCGACTCTAGCCACTCACCTACCATGCCAACGGCTTGGGCGCCCTGTCCAGGAAAGAGCAGTGCAGTTCCGCTCAACGGCTTAGGCCTCGGTCTTAATGACCATGCGACCCATGTAAAAACCGCAATTGGAACAGATCCGATGCGTTGGAACTGACTTTCCGCAGTTTGAGCAAAACGTCAACTGGCGAGGCACAAGAAAATCGTGCGCTCTTCGTGAACGGGTCTTTTGATTTGATTGACGTCGCTTTGGAACAGCCATAGTTTCTCTTCTTTCCTCAACAGATGCATACCACGGCAATCTACCGACAGTCGCATTCTCTTCAAAAAACAAACTCGCCACGAAACATTTACAATCTTCAAAAGCTGAAGATTATTCACTTTCTCGACCCACGCAATGTAGTTGCTTACCGCCTTCTGGGTCAATCGACCCCTTATGATTCCCGCATCGAAGCGTCGGGCCGCTTTTCCCGGCAAAAGATTCAGGATACTTCACACAAAACCATCCCTAGCAGGAATTCGCCTCTCCGATAGACAGGGCGTGTCTCTTTAACCGCCAAACAGTCGCCGTTGTTCGTGGGCGGCCGAAAAACTTCCAATGTGCTGGCTTCCCCGAGCTGTAATACGGCGGCCCCGTGGGGTACGAACGACAAGTTCGCAGCGAAGCATGTAGGGCTCTATGTCATCTTCAAGCGTGTCGATCGCTGTATTCATTGTGTGGGCGACTGCTTCCACTCCCACCGGTCCACCACCAAAAACTCTTTGGATTGTTTCAAGATAGCGTCGATCAAATCCGTCGAGTCCCAGTTCATCGATGCCCTGCATCTGTAAAGCGGTGCAGACAATCTCCACATCAACCCTACCGTTGCAGCGACTTGTGGAATAGTCGCGAATCCAACGCAGTCGGTTATTGGCTAACCGCGGAGTGCCTCGACTACGACGGGCAATTTCATTGGCAGACTCGTTATCCATCGGCATGGCAAGCTTCAAAGCACTTCGTCGGACAATTTCTGCAAGTTCTTCGATCGAATAGAAATCGAGGTGCTCGCGAAGTTGAAAGCGATCTCGCAGAGGAGCCGAGATGAGTCCCGCACGAGTCGTCGCTCCAATGAGGGTAAAAGGGCGCAGCGGCATATTGATCGTTCTGGCAGCAATTCCATCTCCAAGCGTAATGTCGATACGAAAATCCTCCATCGCTGGATAGAGAAACTCCTCTACGGCATGTGGTAGGCGATGAATTTCGTCAATGAAAAGCACCGACCTTTCAGACACGTTCGTGAGGTATGGGAGAAGATCTTTTGGCGCTGCAAGCGCCGCACCGCTGGCAATCTGCAGCGGAGTTCCGAGTTCTCGTGGGATGCATGTCGCAAACGTCGTTTTGCCAAGACCAGGAGGACCGTCAAACAAAATGTGACCGAGAACTTCGTTGCGTTTCTGGGCTGCATCCACGGCAATTCCCAGTCGCTCGAACACATCCCGTTGGCCGATCATTTCAGAAAGTCGCTGCGGTCGAAGCGCTCTATCTTCAACGGTCACTTCTTCAGGTGGCGTAACCGAGGGTTCACGAAAATTCGTCACGGCATCGCTCGCGTATGTTTCAATCGGTCTCTTGATTCGTTTTTCGATTCAAGCGGTCTACCAAAACCAATCGAAAGCAACCAGTCACAAAACAGACGCACCTATCAATGCGGCAAAGACTTCTTCGCTACAAACAAGACAGGTGCACTCGATCGGACGAGAAAAGAATGGTTGCCTCAAGGCTCAACGAGGCGGATGGGTTTGTCGGTAAATAGCCTCGAGAGCCTCCTGAACATCCCGGTATTTTTTCTTTCCTTCACGAAGAGAATCGACAAGTCGACGGGCATCGGTATCGGAGTGGCCAAGGGTTCGTAGCACATCGATGGTCTCTGAGAGTGCATCCCCGGCAGTCGACATTGCTCCCGGCAACTCCCGTGCCACCAACAGTGCAAACTTTGGCATTCTGCGACGAAGCTTCGCCACCATGCGTTCTGCGGTGGCTGGACCAATGCCAGGAAGCGTCGAAAGCAACTTCGTATCCTGTTCCTCAATGGCTGTCGCAATCTCTCCAACGGCACGCACCATTGCACGCAATGCTTTTCGCACTCCGACTCCATCCACCTCGCAGATCAGATCGAAAAATTCTCGCTCAACTTCGCTGGAAAATCCCACCATTCTTGGCACGAGGTTACCCCGTCCCGGCGTGCCTTCAAGAAACTCGAGCGTATGAAGCGTCACAGTCTGCCCAACGCGTCCTTGCAACTCGCGACGCACCAGCTCTGGCACGAGCACTTCATGCACTACAGGACCGACTCCCAGTTCTATAAACATGATGTCCACGGCGAGTAATTCGCCCTGCACTCGCTTGATCATGGCTGCGTTCCTAGGCCGAATTTCTCGGCGCCTTGTCGTTTGTCATCGTATTGCAAAGGCGAATGCGCATATGATAATCGGCAATCGCAACTGCCAACGCATCAGCGGCGTCTGCCGGTTTTGGAATGTGCGGCAAGCTGAGTTCTCTCTGAATCGCTGCCTGCATTTGCTCTTTTCCAGCCCGTCCACTTCCAGTGAGCATTCGCTTGACCCGCGTAGGCGGATAGTGATGGACCGAAACGTCAGCGAGTGCCGCCGCCAGACAAATAACTCCTCGAGCATGTCCCATCAAGACCGCCGTGCGGGGAAATTGCGCATGCACAAAAAGATCTTCCACGGCAACCGCTGAGGGCTTGAACGTTTCAAGAACTTCACGAACACCCGCGTAAATAAACGCTAAACGAGATTCGAGCGAGACTCCTCGCGATCGCACCGTTCCCGCCTCGATCAATGAAAGTTTCCCTCGAGTCACAACAATGACGCCGTATCCGGTGACATTGAGTCCGGGATCAAATCCAATTATTCGAAGAGCATCCGAGCCAATCATGCGGCCTAGAGTAACGGTCTGCTTGTCAAATCCCCAACGGCAAGATTTTCCGAGATTCCAAGCCAATACACCCCGCTGGGCTCGAACCAGCAACCTTCGGTTTCGTAGACCGATGCTCTATCCAATTGAGCTAGGGGTGCGCACAAAGCAGTTTTTTCTTTTCTGACTCGCTCCTGAACAACACAATGCCTCTGGTATTGAATTTCTTCTAACTGCGTTGCTCTAGAAACTTAGACTATGTTCACGAAAATCATCATAACGTCCAGTGCATGTTGCGGTCCAAGCCGATCTGTCGACAACACACGCAGCGTTCATCTCGAAAAATGCCTTGAACCTCATCCCAGTCTTCGCCTTCCTGAGCTATGATCCTTGAGAGTCATGCGATGCTTCGTGTGACTCTCAAGACGAGAGAATCGCCTGCCGGCACACACCGACCGAACGAACGTTTAACCAATGACCAATACACCATCAGATTCCACCGCCGTATGCTTGGCAACATTTGCCGCAGGATGCTTTTGGGGCGTTGAATCAATATTTACTCAAGCCAAGGGCGTCATTCGTACCCGCGTTGGATACTGTGGAGGCGATCTGGATGCTCCTGCCTACGAACAGGTTTGCACAGGTCGCACAGGTCATGCCGAGGCTGTGGAAGTTGAGTTTGATTCTGCGTCGATCTCCTACCGCGCACTCGTTGAACTCTTTTTTGAGCTTCATGATCCAACGCAACTCAATCGTCAGGGCCCGGACGTCGGTTCTCAGTATCGCTCGGCAATCTTTACCCACAATGAAGAGCAACGCTTGATTGCTATCGAGGTAACGCAGGCCCGAGATACTTCGGGACAACTACAGAATCCAATTTGTACGCGCATCGAACAGGCTTCACGATTCTGGCCTGCAGAGGATTACCACCAGCAGTATTGTGCAAAGCGTGGCATGACTTGAGTGTCATACAAGTTTTTAACATCGCTTCGGTCACTTTGTGTCACACACGAGAAACCCGTCGTCGTCGATGGTGAGTGCTGCCGGCAAAGAACTGCTTCCGAGTCTCGCATCTACTTCCGCATTCGATTCCCTACTGCGACAAACCGCACCGTGGACGATTGTTGCACCAACGATAACGCCGCGAGAGATTCCTTCATGAGAACGATTGCCTTGGATGAATGGCGTCATGCCAAGCTCAGATCTCACGAACACGTCGGGCCAAATCACAACGCCGTTGATCACTCGGCCGAAAGTCCCTTTTTTACGAGTCACTTCGTGAGAAGCCACCGAACGATTTTCTGGGACGTTCATCGACACCAGTCCGCCCGCCTCCCGGGGTGAAAATGCCACAATCGGTTCGAGACCCCATGCGAGTTTGATGTCTCTGGCAGTTTCCTCCGCATGCTCGAGCTCTTCCGGGGTTTCAATTGCCAGAACAATGACTTCCAGCGAGAGTCCTTCAAAGGGTTCATCTTTTGCCGAAAGGAGTTGCTCCGAATGCCCAATCCATACCGTCGAACGATTTTTTCGAAGAATCTCCATCAAAAGTGGACCGGTCATCTGCGAATCAACCACAACCGATTCATACCCCGTCACGCAGCCAATCCACAGAGAAAGCGAGACATACATCGGGTGATCCGAATGCAACGATGAAAGCAAACGATCCGTACGCCGTAACATCGTGCAAGCGTCGAAGGCTTCAATGGATGCAAGAATGGCTCGAGAACAAACGCGTCCTTCGGGCGAATGAGCACGTGAGCCAAACGACGCAAACGTTTTTCCGATTCGCAATTCCATCTGGGATTGCGAATGCTCTTTTGAAGAGTCACTCTGCGTCCAATTTGTTTTCATAGCTCGGGTAATCTGCCGAGACGTGATCGGTGTGCCTTTCGCATCAAACGCCACAACGCGACCGGAACGCTGAAGCCATCGATTCAGCCGAGAAAAAACTGCACTCGATTCATCCATTCGTCTCGCAACAGCACCAGCAGCCACCTCCTGCAGCGCCAGGCGAGCCACAGCCGCGGGCGTTCCCTGCGGAAGCGCAGGACCATAGGTGAGCGTCAAGGGACGACGAAAGCCTTTCGGCCATTTCGTAAAACAGCGACCTTCTGAAAAGCTCAGCACGCTGCCCCACATGCCATCAATACTCAGTGGCACCATCTGCGCCGGACAACGATCTGCAATCCATTGAATTCCGCGCTTAAAACCAAGAATCTGACCTGTTCTCGAAATGCCCCCTTCGGGGAAAATTCCGACCACTTCTCCTCCCTTTAGAGTTGCTTGAATCGCGTCAAGCGCTCTGCCAATCGATTTTGGTTTTGGATCAAATAAAATAAACCGCCACTGTTTGGCAAGCATCTGCAGAAATCGGCCCTGCACGTTCGGACCAAAGGCCACCATGCACATTGGTCGTGGACTTGAAAGGATGACGATAAAACCATCCAGCCACGAAAGATGATTCGATGTGACGATGACCGGCCCCTCCTTGGGAACGTTGTGCGCACCTTCGATACGAAATCGGTAAAAGCCGTTTGCAATCGCCGACACAAACAGTCGCAGCGTCTCTCGTGGAATCATGAAGATCGCCGTACCGCCTGCAAGCAGCGATGCTACGGCAAACAACCCACACACGCTTTTCGCACAAAACAGCGGAGCATCTGAGATCAGTGACGACCGCAGACCTCCGTACACAAGCGACGAACCAAACATGCCCGTAAACACTAAGAGATTCGTTGCCGCGAGGATGGCACCCCGTTTTTCAGGTGGGCTCTTCTGTTGAAGATACGCCTCCAGTGGCACATCAAAAAGTCCAGCGCCACATCCTGTTCCAAACAACCAGAACATCGACCAAACCCATCCCACATTCGGAAGTCCATCGATCGTGAAAAACTGACTTGGTCCAAAGAATAAAAAGGTCTGAGAAATACCAATTATCATTGCGCCTGCCGGCACCAATCCAAGATCAATTCCTTCACCTGAAATACTTCCCGCGAGAAGACTTCCCACACCAATTCCAGCCACAAGCGCTACGAGCATGGGAACGATTTGCGATTGAGTTGTCGCGCCCCCCTCTGTGGCAAGTTGATCGATGTTCAACTGCACAACACTTGCCAGCCCCCAAAAGAAAACAATGCCGAGAGCGACGCTGCGCAGATCGACTCGGCTAAAAAGTTCTTGCAAATCCTTCCACGTGCGTTGAAATGCGTTCCAAGGCTTTCTCAATCCTGGATCCGCCGCAGGATGATGATCCAGAAGAAACGCTGTACCGAGTCCCGTCAAAGAAGTTCCTAGAAGGAGTGCGGTTGTTGCGAGGACCCCCCGATCCCTCCACCAATCGGTGCTCGAAGCAAACAGTGGCGAAATGTCAGCCAGCCAACCACCAAGCGCCATGCCGATGAGCGTGGCCGCAAGAGTGACCACGGAGAACAGACCGTTGGCCTTTGCAAGGAAGTGTGTCGGTGCAACCTCCGGAATTGAGCCTACAAGAGAAGGTGACAGGATCGCTGCCTGCGCACCAATCACCATGACTGTCATGAGGAGCAACCAGAGCCCCACCGGAAGCGATGCAATTTCACCACCATTTTTGACTCCCATCGCGATCACAATCGCAGCGGCAGCCACAATGGCAACCTCTGCGCATTTACACCAAATGATGACTTTTCGTTTGGGATATCTATCCGCAAGGTGACCAGCAAGCCATGCGAGAAAAATGAATGGAAATACAAAGCCTGCAGTTCCCACGGTTAATACTAGTGCAACGAGAGACTCATCAACGGCCCGCTTGCCGAGGCCGATGGCCAGCCATCGTAAAAGATTATCTGTCACCACCGTGAGCAGCCTTACGACAAGCAGCGCCGTCAGACCGTGGATCAATGTCGAGCTTAAAACTTTTTCTGATTTTCGATCCACAAGCAGTACCTCTCAGGAACAATGTCGTGCTGAGATATTTCTGAGCACATCCAAGTAATCAATTCCGTTTTCAGTTTGGTTTTTCAACTTTTGCAGGCCACGTCGTCAACGCCGCGTCTAGAATTGTCTCGGTGGAAGTCATGGGGCGGCTGTTGGTCTCATTTTCCGATCACTTTCTGCCTACTTGCAGTTGGTCGATACTCAATTATTTTCATGGCGTATTCTTCTCCGCTTGAACAGCTTGCCGTTCTTATAACACTGGCTCATACTGACTTTGTCTACAGCACACTCTCCTGAGGCTTATCAGGTTTATGATTGACGACTGCACTCACGCAAAAATACACACTGAGCGTTTTTTCGGTCTCAAAAGTTCGGGGCTACAAACTCGCTCTCGGTGGCCACGCTTTCTGTCACGGGGATTTCAATTACTCGCAGGGACGATCGGAGTGCTGGTGCTCCAGAGCGGGATTCTGGCTGAAACGAAGCCCGATGAGTCTGTGGGAATCAATCTCTTTCAGCAGCACCTTCGTGAGATTCTCTCCCATCGCTGTCTTTCTTGTCATGGCGGAGACTCAAAAGAAAGTGATTTCGATCTTTCAACTCGCGAGAGCTTACTTCTCGGCGGAACTCGTGGACCGGCAATTGTGCCAGGCGATGCTACAGCAAGTCTTCTCTACAAACTTGCAGCCCGTCTCGAGGAACCCCACATGCCGGAGGAAGGAGAAGCTTTGTCCGTTGAAGAACTCCGCTGGCTTGCCACATGGATTGATGCTGGATCCCCATTCGATAAGCCTCTTCTCGATCCAGATGCAGATCGAGGCCCTTGGACTCTTCGCAAAGCGGTCCCTGAAGCAAACTCTTGGTGGTCGTTTCAACCGCTCACAAATCCATCGATTCCTGCACCGCTGGACCCTCTGCATTGGTGTCGCAATCCAATCGACCATTTTATTCTCGAATTGCTCACGCGCTCTGGCCTCGCTCCCTCGCAGGAAGCTGCTCCGCATATTCTTCTCCGTCGCAGCACGCTGGACCTTACAGGGCTTCCACCGAGTCTCCAAGAAGTTTCGGCCTTGAATGCCAATTCAACCGATCTTGTATTTGAACGCTGGGTGGATTCATTGCTCGAGCGTCCCGGATATGGAGAGCGTTGGGCAAGACACTGGCTCGACCTTTCACGATTTGCAGAAAGTCATGGCTACGAACAGGACTATGACCGACCTCACGCATTTCATTACCGCGATTTTGTCATTCGCGCGTTCAATGATGATCTGCCGTTCAATACTTTTGTGCAGTGGCAACTTGCGGGAGATGAACTCGCTCCCGAGAACGTTGAGGCGATGAAGGCAACCGGTTTTCTCGCTGCTGGTGCTTTTCCGACTCAGTTGACTGAGAAGGAGTTCGAATCAGCACGTTACAATGAACTTGACGACATGCTTTCGACCGTTGGAACGTCGATGCTTGGAATCACTATCGGCTGTGCTCGTTGCCACGATCACAAGTTTGATCCGATTCCTCAGGCAGACTACTACACAATGCTTTCGACGTTCACGTCAACCATTCGCTCGAACGTCGACATGCAGGTCAACTCCAAGAGTCATGCCGAAGCGATGGTGGCATGGCAGACAAAAGTCGACGCGGCACAATCGCGTCTTACGGCATACGAGTCGAATGAATTACCGATTCGAGCGAAAGCCTTTTTTTCCTCCGCAGCCCCTCTCTCTGACAGCGTTTCAGAGCCTGTCTGGCAGATTCCCGAAATTGTTTCTGCAACGAGTCACGCTCAAGCCACACTCACTCCACTTTCCGATGGCTCGCTTTTGGCTGGGGGCACGCTTGCTGACAAGGATTCCTACACAATTGTCGTCGATTCGCCGCTAGAGTCGATCGCCGGTATCCGTCTGGAGGCAATGAGCGATCCGTCGCTGCCGCGAGGTGGTCCGGGACGCGTTGCTCATGGGAATTTTGCGCTTTCAACAATCTCGGTTTCAGCGCAGAGCCTTGCTGAGATTCAGAAAGTGACCGCCTTGGGTGCTTCAGCGGTGTCGTCATCAGTGCTTGAGCTCATCCATCCTCGGGCCGATTTTTCGCAGTCTCCAGAACTCGATATCGCGATGGCTCTCGACAACAACGCCACGTCCGCATGGGCGATCGATCCGAAGGTAGGCCAAAGCCATGCCGCTGCTTTTGACTGCGAGAAGGTATTCAAAAGCCCTGGTGGCGTTCGACTGACTGTCACGCTCGAATTCAATAACAATACACAGCATTCGATTGGAAGACCTCGAATTGCTCTTACTTCAATCAGTAGACAATCGCTCGATGCCCCTTCTGAATTCTCGAGAGATTCTCGCCGCAAGCTTTTAGCATCGATTGATCCGGTCTCGCGAACAGCAGCAGAACAGTCGGAACTCGAGAGACTCTTCCGGTGGATCGACAAGGATTGGATTGCGATCACAACCGCTTTTGCCACGCTTCAGAATTCTCCTCCTGCACCGGAATTGATTAAGGTCCTCGTTGCAAGCGAAAATGTAAAACCGATTCCACACCATGCCGACGGCCGAGGCTTTCCCCATTTTTATCCTGAGACTTTTTTCCTTCGACGCGGAGATGCTACGCAGAAACAGGGGGTTGCTCCACAGGCATTTCTGCAGGCGCTAGTCTCCCATCCCAATGGATCTGCACACTGGCAGCAATCGCCTAAGGAAACCGCTACGAGCGGACGACGAGCAGCAATGGCTCGCTGGCTGACAGATACCGAGAGTGGTGCTGGAGTGACCGTGGCCAGAGTGATCGTGAACCGACTGTGGCAACACCATTTTGGCACAGGCTTAGTAGCCACGCCGAGTGATTTTGGAAAAACCGGAGATCCTCCCTCGCATCCAGAACTGCTCGACTATCTCGCTGGCGAATTGATTCGCGGGGACTGGAAACTCAAGCCCATCCACCGACTCATCATGACGAGCGCAACCTACAGGCAGTCCAGCGACATGGACAAAACAAAAAATGCCGTCGATCCTGAAAATCGACTCCTGTGGCGAGCCAATCGTCGACGCCTTGAAGCAGAAGCTATTCGCGACGTGCTGCTGTCACTTGCAGGAACCCTTGATCCATCACTCTACGGATCGGCCGGAATGAATGACGCAAGCTCTCGTCGAAGCATTTATCTGATGATAAAGCGCAGTCGTCTCTCTCCATTTTTACGGACTTTTGATAGTCCGGATGGAATTTCCGGCATTGCCAGACGATCTCTCACAACAACCGCTCCACAGGCACTGACGATTATGAATTCCACGACCGTACGCTCATGGGCCGAACGGTTTGCCACTCGAATTGAAGCGGCTGGTGGCGACCCTCTTCTTTCTGCCTATCGTATTGCAGTCTCAAGGCCTCCATCGCAGGCGGAGTTTCGCGATGCTCAATTATTTCTTGACCTTCAACAAGCAACCTACTTGGCCGCTGGACATGCGGATGCAGCTCATCAAGCCCTGTCTGATTTTTCCCAAGTGCTGATGGGACTCAACGAAACGCTGTCCATCGAATAACTGATTTTCAGGACTCTCTGTTCAAATCCAAAAACCGCATCTCTTATTTTTGACACTCTCTATTTTTATGCCGATGTCGTGACACGCAGTTCACGCAACCAACTTTTCAAATCAGTCACCGAATGCTTGAAAGGACTTTTTCTCAATGTCCCAGTTGGAACTCGATCCGAACATACTTCCATTTTTCTCAAACACTGCCGCTCGTCGTCCATGGTCACGACGAGAGTTGCTCGCGAAAGCCGGAGCCGGCTTCGGCATGCTCGGATTGGCTGACCTCCTTTCAAAAGAGTCTTTCGGTGCGAAGATCGATATCTCTGACAATCCACTTGCTCCACGAGTGGCGCACAATCCGCCGCGTGCAAAGAGCGTAATTTGGCTTTTTATCAACGGTGGCCCGAGTCATGTCGACACCTGGGACTACAAGCCCGAACTTGAAAAACGGGATGGTCAGACGCTTGCGGGCTTTGACAAAAACACCGGTTTTTTTGCCGATGCCGTTGGGGGTTTGATGAAGAGCCCGTTTGCGTTTGCCCAGCACGGCCAATGTGGTGCATGGGTCTCAAGCCTTTTTCCACACCTCGCACGCCACGTTGACAAAATGGCGTTTATCAAAAGTTGCTGGACCGATTCAAACAATCATTCTCCGGCGCTTTTGAAAATGAACACCGGCATGGCTCGCGTTGGATTTCCTTGCGTCGGAAGTTGGGTCACCTATGGACTGGGAAGTGAGAATCGTGATCTTCCCGGCTTTGTTGTCATGTACGACACAAAGGGGAGGGGACTGCCGAAGGGGTATGCCCAAAACTGGTCGGCTGGATTTCTGCCTGGTGTTTTCCAGGGAACTGGAATCGACACCGCAGGAACGCCCATCGAAAATCTTGCTCGTCGAATGTCAATGTCTGATGTGCAGCAACGATTGCAATTTGACCTCGCGGCGCGGCTCAATAGTGAACACCTTACTCGCGTCGGCGACGATCCGGCATTGGCTGCGAGGATTAAAAGCTTTGAGCTTGCTTATCGGATGCAGATGGCCGCTCCCGAAGCGTTGAACCTCGGGAGCGAGACTGCTGAAACAGCTTCACTCTACGGGCTTGATGATCCAACCTGCGGGCACTTTGCAAAGCAGTGCCTGATTGCCAGACGGCTTGTAGAACGAGGCGTTCGATTCGTTCAGATTTATAGTGGCGGAGAGGAAAATCAAAAAAGCTGGGACGGTCACTCGGATATTCAGGGAAATCATTCTGGTTTTGCTCTAGAAACTGATCGCCCCATTGCTGCTCTTCTGGAAGACCTTGCGCGACGAGGACTCCTCGATGAGACGCTCGTGATTTGGGGAGGTGAATTTGGACGACTCCCAGTCGCGCAAAAAGGAGCGGCTCCGGGGCGGGACCATAATCCTCACGCCTTCACAGTCTGGATGGCCGGTGGCGGCGTGAAGGGGGGCACAAGCCACGGAGCGACCGATGACGTTGGATTCAAATCCGTTGAAAATCGCGTCAGCATCAATGATCTTCATGCAACCATTCTGCATCTTTTAGGAATGGACCATAAGCAATTCACATTCAATTTTAATGGACGAGACTTTCGACTGACCGACGTTTCTGGCGTTGTTGTTGACGATATTGTGAGCTGAAAGAATCGCTCGTACGATCGGGTACGATTCGAATCACCATCCCCATTTTTAGACTCACAAAGCCTCATATCCCGGGTGATCTCTGTCGAAAATTCAAACTGTCTGCATAAAAATCTCTCCCACATCTGATCCTATCGGGGTGTGAACGATCGACGAAAATGTCACGTTTTTCGTGCCCGCATGTTCGTGTCGTAGTGGTTGTACAGCCTGTTTGCACTCCATCTGGAACGCAACTATTCTCACAGCGTAGTCTTGCGTCAGGAATATCTCACCACAAACAAATTTTCCGCGGCACGATCCCGGTAAATTGTTTGCGAAACGATAAAATTTTTTCTGTCATTTTGAAGCGAAGGAAAATCTTCTATGTGTCACCTCCATCTTCCGTACAAAAATAATGTTGTTTCACAAGTACTCTGGAACGCGGTACGTTCTTTGGTTCTTATGTCGTTGATTGCTTCAATTCTTGCAGCCACCAGCCTCGACGCCTCGGCGCAGGCGATTGCCTATCAGACTTACAGCCCGGTTGTTCCTATGGTGCAAAATTACGTTCCCGCTTATCGACCATCGGGCAACTATGCGGCTGTCACCGCTTTTTCCCCACCCATGACAGCGGTCTATGCGACCCCCGTACTCAGCGCACCGGTTGTCGCTGCAATGCCCAGCAGTTCGATGGGAGTAACGAGTTACTACACGCCGCAGTACTCAACGAGCTACTATGCTCCCGCTGCGGTGACGAGCTACTCTCCGACCTCAGCGTTTTATGCTGCCCAACCCGTGACAAGCTACTACGCCCCAACAACGGCGTACTATGCGTCACCCACGGCTCTTCCGGTCACTTCCTACTACGCTCCAGCTGTTTCATACGCTCCAACGGCTGTTGCATGGCCGATGCGTCGACGATGGTGGGGCGGCTACCGTCCGGTTCCGATTTCTCCCGCATACGTAGTTCCTGCGTACTGAAGCAATCGAGTTTTCTTTTTTCGTGCACCTGAGCGAGCCACGAAACTGCCTTCTACCATTCAACGTTCAGCGATGGGCGAAGAAGGGTTCAAATGCCTGTTTCTTGACCATGACTGCTTCGCTTCTATAGTACGGGGAATTCGTGTTTCTTTTTTGTGGACATTTGTAAACGGAACTGTTGGCTGCCGTCGGCAGGCTCCACCAACGTCTTTCGTACTAATTGTCACACGTTTCTCCGTTGATTTTGTTTTCGTAGACGTGAGTCTCTCCTATGACCCATACGGTCAACATTATTGGTGCCGGTCCAGGTGGATTGGCGTGTGCAATGCTACTTGCACACGCTGGAATACGGGTGCGTATTCTTGAACGAGCCAGCGTTCCCGGAGGCCGCACAAGTACGATATCAACGCCCGAAGGTTTTCACTTCGACCTTGGGCCGACCTTCTTTCTTTATCCTCGCATTCTTGAAGAGATTTTCACCACCTGCGGGTACGACCTGAATCGTGAAATCGAAATGATCAAGCTCGATCCGCAGTATCGACTTGTGTTCGGCAACAGCGGTGAACTGCTTGCCACTCCCAATACGCAACGAATGGAAGAGGCTGTTACTGCCTTGTCACCTGCCGACGCGGGATCGTTCACTCGATTCATGACGTACACGCGAGAAAAATTTGAAAAATTTGCACCAGTTCTTGAAAAGCCATTCGAGAGTTGGTTCGACCTAGCCTCTCCCGACTTGTTGCGACTTCTTCCGCTGCTGAGCCCATGGCGCAGCCTTGATGCGGAGCTTGGCCGTTTTTTTTCAGATGAACGGATCCGTTTGGCATTTACATTTCAGTCAAAGTATCTCGGCATGTCGCCATTTCGATGTCCGAGTCTATTTTCAATTCTTTCGTTTCTGGAATACGAACACGGCGTTTATCATCCGATCGGTGGTTGCGGCGCGGTCTCCGTAGCAATGGCGCGGATTGCACAGCAAATGGGTGTTGAGATTCTTTATAACGAACCTGTTGAATCGATTCGTTTTGAGGGTCGTCGCGTCGCTGCACTGCGTACCTCACAAGCTGAATACACAGCAGACGCTACAGTGATCAATGCCGATTTTGCCCGCACGATGACTCGCTTGATTCCAGATCATCTCCGGCGACGGTGGAATAATCGATCGATCGAATCGAAACGCTTTTCTTGTTCAACGTTCATGCTCTATCTCGGTCTCGACGGAATCTATGAACACGTGCCGCATCACACGATTTACCTCTCCGAGCACTATCGTGAGAATCTTGCGGATATTGAAAAACATCACCGAATAGGAATTGATCCTTCGATGTACGTTCAAAATGCCTGCGTTACCGATCCGAGTCTCGCACCTCGTGGTATGAGCACCCTCTACATTCTCGTGCCGGTGACGCACCGGCATCCCAACGTCGACTGGCGACGAGAGGCACCACGCTTTCGAGAGATCGCGCTTGATCAACTTGAACGCGTCGGAATTCACGATGTACGAAAAAAGATTCGCTACGAACGCATGCTCACCCCTGACGATTGGGAAGATCAATACGAAATATACCGCGGCGCCACATTTAATCTTTCGCATAATCTTGGGCAGATGCTGCACAAGCGTCCTCACAATCGATTTGAGGAACTTGCCGGAGTGTATCTTGTGGGAGGCGGCACGCATCCCGGCAGTGGACTCCCGGTCATCTATTCTTCGGCCCGAATTACATCAAAACTGCTTCTCAAAGATTTAGGAGTTTTCCAGCCTGAAAATCGAAGCATCGATCGAAAAGAATGGACCCAAGCACCGTCCACGAGAGAAGCATCGCTGGCCTGCTCTACTGGTCTTTTCCAAAATTCACAATTAAACCCCCAGGAATGAACCCCCCAGGAATGAGACTCTTTTTTCACTCGCTGTGAACCGTATGAAAAGAACCCAAAAATCTCATGGAGTGGTTGTCGTCGGGGGAGGCCTTGGCGGTCTTGCCGCTGCCTGCACGCTAGCAGCCAGAGGCTATGGAGTTACTCTTGTTGATAAAAATCCATGGCTTGGCGGAAAAGCGGCTGTTCTTTCTGAACAGGGTTTTCGGTTCGATATGGGTCCAACCATTCTGACGATTCCTGAAGTTCTCAAACGAATCTTTGCCGAAGCTGGACGGGATTTTACGAAGGCACTCGACCTTGTTCCCCTCGATCCTCAGTGGAGAAGTTTTTTTAGCGACGGCACCACGCTTGATCTGGTATCCGATGTTGCAGCCATGCGGGCCAATCTCGATACCTTCTCACCACACTCGGGATCGGGCGACGGTTATAAGCGATTTATGGAGCTCGCTGAACGGCTTCATAAAATTTCTGATGATTATTTTTTCTGGCGCAGCGTTGGCGGCTTGCGTGACATGTTTGATCCCCGTCGCAGGGTCACCATCAAACTTCTTCGAGAACTCGTCGGTATGCGCCCCGGACACAGCGTGTCGGGAACAGTCCGTGCCTTTGTGAACGATCCGCGGGCAGCTCAGATGCTCGATCATTTCACGCAGTATGTTGGCAGTGCACCCGATGCTTCTCCGGCGGTGCTGTGTGGTATTGCTCACATGCAGGCCCATGACGGCGTCTGGTTTCCACGGGGCGGCACAGGGGCGGTGCCTCGGGCGCTTGCAAGCCTTGCAATTGATCTTGGCGTCAAAATTCGAACGCGGACGCACGTTCGTCGAATCGTCGTGGAAGATGGCCGCGTGCAGGGGGTTGAAACCGAGCAGGGTGATTTCATTCCTTCGTCAGTGGTCGTCAGCAATTCCGATAGCGTGCGAACGCACTTGGAACTCCTCAACGGAGCCCCGACAGAGCGGTTTCTGTCTCGGCGAAAATACGAACCTGCCTGCTCCGGAGTCGTTCTGTATCTCGGGCTCAACCGTCGCTACGAACAACTTTTGCATCACAACTTTGTCTTCTCTGAAGATCCGCACGAAGAATTTGACGCCATCTATCGCAGGGGGGAACCTGCATCTGACCCCACTGCCTATGTGTGCGCGCCGGCAATCACTGAGCCCGAAGTCGCTCCTCCTGGCGGAGAAGCACTCTATGTACTCGTGCACACTCCCTACCTGCGGCCTCATCACGATTGGTCGATCATGTTTTCTGAATACCGAGACATTATCGTTGACAAATTGAAGCGCACCGCAGGCATGGAAGATTTGGAACAACGGATTGTCTTTGAGCGAGCCTTGACACCCTGCGACATTCACCAGCGGTACCATGTGCTCGACGGAGCGATTTATGGTTTGGCCAGCCACGGTCGATTTCTAGGTGCCTTCAAGCCGTCGAATCGTTCTCCCGACGTGGAAGGGCTCTACATCGCTGGAGGTTCGGCACACCCCGGACCTGGAATGCCAATGGCATTGATGAGCGGCTGGATCGCGGCAGACTGTGTTGACCAGGATGGCATCGCAGCTCGAGAAGGGGAGTTGCAGGAATCTACCTCGAATACCGATCCGGCAGTTCTCACGGGCTAGAGAACCTCTCTGTCTTTCTGCTGATCTGATCCTTAGGGGATTCTCATTCGTGCACACAACATCGCTCCCGCCATTTTCTCATCATCGTTACCGCGCCTTCATGACCTATGTCCGTTGGTACATACGACGGCATTTTCATGCTCTGCGGCTTCTTGGAGGCGATCGCCCTTCTCTCGACGGTGAATCGGTCACGATCTATACCAATCATCCCGGATGGTGGGATCCTCTTATTTTTTTGAGTGTTGCTGATGTGCTCTATCCAAAACGGCTCAACTACGGTCCGATCGATTCTGCATCGCTTGGAAAATATCGCTTTTTAGAATGCATTGGATTTCTTGGCATTGAGCCTGGCTCGTGGAAAGGCAGCGCACAGTTTTTGCGATACGCACAGGCAGCTTCACTTCGAGATGATGTCATTTTCTGGATCACCTCTCAGGGAATGTTTGTTGATCCCCGTCAAAGACCGGTACACATACGCCCCGGAGTTTCTCACGCCGCGGCTAAAATCCAACGGGGCATAATCATTCCAATGGCCGTTGAATACCCTTTCTGGACGGAACGTTTTCCAGAGGCACTTGTTGCCTTTGGTCAACCCATTCGCCCGGCCGAATTTTGCAATCGTTCGCCGCAAGAATGGACTCATGTTCTTTCGACTGCTCTTCAAGAGACTCAGGACAAACTCGCAGCCGCTGCCTGCCGCAGAAATCCATCTGAATTTTCGACGCTCTTTTCGGGTCGGGTCGGCGTTGGCGGCTTCTATGATCTTGTACGTTGGATTCGGGCACGGATCCGTGGTGAATCATTTGATCCGGCGCATGTGACGCTCTCTGTGAGAGACAATCCGCCATGATTTTTACCACTGGCTTTTTTTTTGTAGCCATATTCATTCTCGCAGCAATACCAGCGGTGCTGACGCTTTTGAATCTCTCTGCATTCAAGCGTTCGCCACCGGCTCCTGACGAAGTTTACCGAGTGTCGGTTCTTATTCCTGCTCGCGACGAAGAGCAGTCGATCGAAACGGCTTTGCTCGCTCTGCTTGCAAGCTCTGGAATCGATCTCGAGGTGATTGTTTTGGATGACTGCAGCAGGGATCGTACCGCAATGATCGTGGAGCGAGTTGCCGAATCTGATTCACGAGTTCATCTCTTGCGTGGAAAACCACTTCCAGCGGGGTGGTGCGGCAAACAACATGCCTGCCACCAACTTGCTGAATATTCGCAGCGAGAATTCATCGTTTTTCTCGATGCTGATGTACGCGTGAAACCCGACTGCCTCTGTCGATCCGTTGCTTTTCTCGAAGCAACGAATACTGGAATTGTGAGCGGATTTCCGCTGCAGGAGACATTCGGTTTTTGGGAATGGCTTCTCTTACCGCTGATACATTTTATCTTGCTCGGCTTCCTGCCACTTTCCCGAAGTCGCCACAGCCTGAGCCCGGCACTCGCAGCCGGATGCGGTCAGCTTTTTGTTGCGAAAAAAAATGCCTACATTTCTGCGGGGGGCCATGAATCAATCAAACTCTCTCTGCACGACGGCATTATGCTACCTCGCGCCTTTCGACGCGCTGGCATCAGAACCGATCTTTTCGATGCTTCAGACACCGCAACGTGCAGAATGTATATGTGTGGAAGCGACGTCCTCAAGGGACTTGCCAAGAATGCGACCGAGGGAATGGCCTCCCCTCGCACAATCTTGCCGGCAACCGTTTTGCTCTTTGGAGGCCAGGTTGCTCCGGCCCTTTTTCTTGTCACAAATACAATCACCGGGTGGTTCGATTGGACTGATTGGCAAATTCTCGCCTGCTCGATTGCCTTGCTGCTCAGCTATGCGACGAGAGTAATCGAATCGTTTCGATTTGGTTTGAGCCTGTCCAGTGCAATAGTTCATCCACTGGGGATCATCTGTTTTCTTTGTATTCAATGGTTTGGTTTTATTCACCGACTGTTCGGCTTAAAAACTTTTTGGAAAGGGAGACCTCTTTCACCGCAATGAATTCTTCGTACGAATGGTACATCGAAGTCAGGCAGTATTTTTGTCGATTGCTCTCGGCGTCAATTTACGAAGGCATGCGGCATGCAAGACTGCGCGCAAGCGTGACGTTGTGAAGAGCCTCCTGGCTCGTCGCGGCCAAGGCTGTGAGATGTCCCATTTTTCGACCTGCAGTGGCAGTTGTTTTACCGTAGAGAAACAGCCGGAGTCCTGGCACTGAAAGTGCCGCTGCCCAATCTGGATCTCCATTCTTCCAACAGTCGCCGAGCAGGTTTGCCATGGCAGCCGGCATGGACTGCGCTGTTGATCCCAGTGGAAGGTTGCAGATGCTGCGCACCTGTTGTTCAAACTGTGAGCTTACACAGGCATCAATCGTGAGGTGACCAGAATTGTGCGGGCGGGGGGCGATTTCATTGACGAGCACACGACCATCTTTCGTGACAAAAAATTCAATACATGCTACGCCAACAAAATCCATCGCTTCGAGAATCACCGTTGCTTGCCTCATCGCTTCCCGTTCCACTGGTATCGGGAGTCCTGAGGGTGAGACTGATACATCGAGTATGTGGTTGGTATGTTGATTTCGCGAAGGAGCAAACGCTTCGATTGCGCCCTGGCTCGAACGGGCGACAACCACAGAGCACTCCAATTCAAATTCAATCCACTCTTCAAGAATTGCTCGATCGGTTGCAAGAATTGTCCAAGCGGTGGCGCATTGATCACTCGTTTCGATCCTGTACTGTCCTTTTCCGTCATATCCCGAAGCCGATGTTTTGAGCACTGCAGGCGTGCCTATTTCCGCGATGGCACCAGTGAGCTCATTCAGCGACACCACCGGCCGGTGGGCGACGCATGGCAAGCCATGGGCAACGAGAAACGCTTTTTCACGGATTCGATCTTGCGTGGTATGAAGAACCGCAGCCGAGGGATGCACCGGCACCACCTTCGCAATTGCCGAAGCAGCCTCCGCGGGAACGTTTTCAAATTCAAATGTCACAACCGCAAGATCTTCAACTGCTTTTGTGAGACTTTGCGTGTCTCGATAAGACACCAGTTCAAATCGATCGGCATAACGGGCGGCTGGAACATCGGCTTTATCCGAAAAGACGCAGACGCGATATCCCATTCGTCGTGCAGCGATTGCAAACATTGCCCCAAGTTGTCCACCTCCTAATACTCCTAACATTGCAGGAGGAAGAATCGGTGTTTGCGAATGAGCGAAATTCAGCTTGGGAGAGTGAGTCTTCACGACAAACAATTTCTTCTGCTACGGACAATTAGTTTCAGGAAGACCTTCCTCAAGAACTCTTCTCGATTGCTCCACCCGGAACGCATCGAGCTTCCTTGAAAGAGTTTTATCGTTCAGACTGAAAATGCCAACTGCCAGCAGTGCTGCATTGATTGCACCCGCTTTTCCAATGGCCAACGTTCCCACCGGAATACCCGCAGGCATCTGAATAATCGACAACAAACTGTCGATGCCTCGAAGCACAGCTGATTCCACTGGCACTGCGAGAACCGGCAAAGGAGTCAAAGCCGCGAACATTCCCGGCAGATGCGCGGCGCCTCCTGCGCCTGCGATAATAATTTTCAAGCCTTTTGAAGCCGCTCCCTGTGAATAGTCGTAAAGAAGTGCTGGCGTACGGTGCGCCGACACGATTCGGCATTCGTGAGGAACTCCGAACTCTTTAAGCATCTCGGAAGCGTGTCGCATTGTCTCCCAGTCGGAACGGCTGCCCATGACAATACCGACAACCGCACCGACGACTTCGAAAAACGGAGAACTTCCTGCACTCGATTCGCTCACGCATCGACTCCAAAACATTTTTGTGAATCATTCATCCGATGAATACTCTGCCTTTATCATGGGCGTCTGGCAATCAAAGTTCAACGCATTTCGCTCCATTTGCCTGAAGGACTATCCCCGAAGCCTCTGTTCTCGAATGATTATGACGGTAGCGCGGCCAGATGCTCTACCGGCATGACAACCTGTCGTAAAATCCAGTTCGGAACTTTACTGAATGATTCTCTGACTGCAAATCGAACCATGAGCCTGCGACAAGACACCTCACAGAGTTCTCCACTTCGCATGCCTGAAGTTCTTGAAATCGAGTGGGCGCACGGTACGTTGATGCCTCCACCGTCGACCATGGCTGCACTCGAAAAAGCAGCCGATCTTCTACGCTGCGGCCGGCTTGTTGCGATTCCAACAGAAACTGTCTACGGAATTGCCGCTGTTGCAAATGATTCCGACGCCGTTGAGCGAATCTTTGTAGCCAAGGGACGTCCGGCGCATAATCCGCTGATCGTGCATGTGGCAGACATCGAAGGGGCACGAGTTCTCTCACGCAGGTGGTCCGATCGGGCTGAAATTCTGGCAACCCATTTCTGGCCTGGACCACTGACGCTGGTCGTGGATCGCAACGAGACATTGCCTCTCAATGTGACCGCGGGAGGATCTACCGTTGCGATACGCTGCCCAGATCAATCACTTACGCGACTCCTCATAGAGATGGTCGGCCAACCACTCGCCGCACCGAGTGCAAATCGGTCGACCGAACTGTCACCAACCTGCGCGAAGCATGTTGTTGAAGGTCTTGGTGGACTGGTTGATTTGATTCTCGATGCCGGTCCATGCCAGAGGGGAATCGAATCAACGGTCATCGACACCACCTCTGATCCGCCCTTTATCTTAAGGCCCGGACCAATTGGACAAAGCGAACTTTCACAGGCTCTTGGTGTGATGGTCGACATTCGATTGATTACTGACGTCATTCAACCGATGATTCAGCGGTCACCTGGAACAGGCCTGCGCCACTATGCCCCACGTGCAAGGGTTGAACTGACAGTCAATCCGTCGAGTCGGCTCGCGGAACTTCTCGCAATGGGCTTTCGCGTAGGATGGCTGACTTTGTCGGAGCCTTCTCACGAACAACTTGGTACGATCACAGTGCTTCACATGCCGGATGATCCAGTAGAATTCGCGAAGGTTCTATACGATCGCATGCATCAGGCCGATGAATGCGGGGTTGATGTTCTGCTTGTTGATCGGCCTCCGGAATTCATCGAATGGATTGCGATTCACGATCGTCTTGCACGAGCATCATTTTCAGATCAAACAAAGGGTTTTGAAAACAGTTCTAGGACTTCGCACAGGTGATTGTGATGATCGTTTATGCCGTCGGCAAACAGCACGTTTCTCCCTGCCCAATGCCGGCACGTTTTGCCACGGATATCGCCTACTTCATGACTCCTCCCGACACTGATGAGCAACGTCTTCCAGCAGGGGAGTATCGCATTCGTCTTTCTGACGCCATGCAATGGATGGACTCAGGAGTGCTCACGCTTGTGTCGCCTCTCGATGCAACGCACGCCACTGAAGTGGAACTCACCGAGGATCAAGAACGGTTTATGCATTGGCTGATTGAGCACAACGTAGAACATGTTCGGCTCGCTTAAAATTGAAGACAGAGCCTTGCAACGTTCTGCTGTTTTTTTGTTTCAGCATCTTCTCGCGTTAGTTTTTGGATGATGTCTTCGAGAGAATATCGTGCAGTGCCGAAGCGATGTCCGGAAACTGAAACACGAATCCTGACTCGACTGCCACTTTGGGAATGACTTTCTGGGACGCAAAAAGCACCTGTGCAAATTCTCCAAAGAGGATGCGCAGGCCAAAGTAGGGGGCGGGCATGAACGCCGGTCTGTGCAACTGTTTTGCAAGGGCTTTGGTGAACTCGCTGTTTCGCACAGGCTCTCTTGCGGTTGCATTCATGGGGCCATGAATTGAGTCCGTCTGCGCAGCGTACAGATAGAGTCTTGTAAGATCAGCAACATGGATCCATGGCATCCACTGCTTGCCGTTTCCAAGTGGCCCGCCACAGCCGAGATTGAAGGGAAGAAGCATTTTTCCCAAGGCGCCTCCATCGGCACCAAGAACAATTCCAGTTCGAGCCGTTACGACACGAACACCACTTCGCGTCGCGGCCAAGGCTTCTGCTTCCCACTCGCCACAAACCTCGGCGAGAAAGTCGTTCCCTGGAAGGCTCGATTCCGTAAGTTCTTCTTCCTTGCGATTCCCATAAAAACCGACGGCTGACGCGCACACGAAAACTTTCGGCTGGGTCGAGGCCTGAGAGATTCCACGCACTAGATTTCGGGTTCCAAATACTCGGCTGCCCCGAATTTTTTCTTTCTGGCGAGCCGTCCAGCGTCCTTCTGCAACCGATTCACCAGCCAGATGAAAGACCGCTTCCACGCCTTCAAAGGCTTCCGCAGGCGGAGGACCATCCATGGAATCCCATCGAATCACCCGTCCGGCCAAGTGTCCCAGCTTTTTTTTTGCCCGTTCGGGATCTCGTGACAAAATGATCGGGTCTCGCAAGAGACGCAGTAATCTTGGACCAATAAAACCAGTTGCCCCCGTCACGAGACTCTTCATGAATATATTCCTTCGTAAATCGTTCTCATCTTTTTTGTGTGTACAACTGTCGCATTGCCAATTCTGGGACTGACCCTGTCACTTCGCAGCCTTAGTTACGTCCAAAGAAAAAGTTTTTGGATGTAAAAATCATCGGCAGAGTATAAGCAGGTTCTCGAAACAGTCGACTCACCGTTCACTTTTCTTTTCCACTTCTCAAGCCAATCGGCCGTACTTTTCCACTACAATCATTCATGACGAGCGATCCTTCCCGCCAACGTGATCTCCACGACAGGCAAACCTTCTCCTTCATCGCCACAGCGATCCATGTGTTGATTCCAGAACCGGGCATTCGGCGGGATCTTCGGGCATCGGCGCTCGATGCGTTGGCATTTAGCGTGATGGTGGGGTGTGGAGAGACTTATCTTCCGGCATTTGCCCTCGCGCTTGGATTTGGTCCTGTTGCTGCAGGTCTGGTTGCCACGATTCCACTGCTCGCGGGTGCTATTGCACAACTCATCACGCCTCTTGCCGTCGTTCGACTCGGAACGAATCGGGGCTGGGTGGTGGCGTGCGCCTCGCTTCAAGCCGTGAGCTTTGTTCCGTTTGTCTACTGGGCCATTCGTGGTGAGTCGACCATGTTTGGTCTTCTTGTGGCTGCGAGTCTCTATTGGGGAGCGGGCATGGCAACAGCGCCTGCATGGAATGCATGGATTGGCGAGATGGTTCCGGACCGAATTCGCGTTCACTATTTCGCCAGACGCAATCGATTGTCGCAGGCAGGTGTTCTCGCAGGTTTTGTCTTCGGTGGTGTTCTCCTCCAGATCGGTCAGCGATACAATGCAATTCTTCCCGCTTTTGCAATCGTATTTGTCGTCGCGGCTTGCTTCCGTCTTGCTTCTGCAGTGCTTCTTGCCAGCTGCAGTGAACCGGTCGAACATCGGCCAACTCCTCTCGTCACAGAACTCCGCACGAGTGGCTCGTGGTCACTTGCGTGGCTTGTTCGGTCCGGGCCTGGAATGCTCGTTACCTATCTTTGGGGCGTGACGGCCGCAGCGCAATTTTCCGGTCCTTATTTCACGCCTTTTATGCTCAAAGAACTCGATTTCTCGTACGGTACGTTCATGCTTATCGTCTCGACGAGTTTTGCGGCAAAAATGTTTGCGATTCCCACGCTCGGTCGATTTGCATCGCGGGTTGGTTCAATGCAGCTTCTCCGGATCGGAGGACTTTCGATCGTGCCACTGTCGGCATTCTGGATTCTCTCAAGCAATATCAGCTACTTGCTCATCGTTCAAACGATTGCGGGAGCTTGTTGGGCAGCCTATGAGTTGGCAGTGTGTCTTCTTTTCTTCGATGCTGTGACTCACAAAGAAAGAACTGCAACGGTGACCTCTTACAATCTGGGGCTTGCGATCGCGACGGTCGCCGGTGCGACTACAGGCGGCATGCTCCTTCGCTGGTTAGGCGAAGATCGTTCTGCATACTTTGCACTTTTTGGCGTGTCTGCAGTGCTCCGACTCGTAACGGTGCCGCTTCTCTACCGATTGATTTCCCACGAACATTCTCGAAAACAAATCAAAGATTGAGCATTCGCAGAGCACGCTACCGTTCTGAAAATGAATCCGTGGTATTCCGACGAAACTATGCGAGGGCCATCAGCCGGAGGAATACTTTGTCTCACGAGCAAGGCTGTTCAGAAATGTTCTGGCGCTGCCGTAATCACCAGCTGGAACTTTTCCAACTTGCGACTTGAGCGCGTCGATGAACTGTTGCACGGCATTCTGAATCGCTAGGTACTGCGAATACTGCAAGCTGCCTCCTGATGTTGCCCGCTCAGAAAAGAGCGCATCAAGTTTTTCCCGGTACGATGCGTAACGATCGTCAGTAAGTATGAGAGGGTACTCAATATGTCCGGTAACCGGGTCGAGCTGAGTTGATCGCAACCGAGGAGTCGATGACATTTTCGCCACACGAATCATGCGATCGTGGTTGGCTTCCTTTTCTGCGTCGGTCAATACGTTTCGAGATTGTTCTTTCCTTCGGGCATTCGAGTTTTCTTCCCGCATTTTGAAATAGGTATTGGTCCACAGTTCACGGTTCTGAATTTCCATGGTCTTGGCCTGCTCCCAGTTCTTGGCAGCTGCTGAATTTTGCATGTTGGCGTATCCCTGGGCTCGAATGACTTCTGACATTCCATACGCTGCTGCTTGTCCTGCTGTCGATGCGTAGCCCCCGCGGCGATAACCACCGCCATAGCCTCCACCTTGAGCAAAAACAGAGAGGGGCTCAGCAATCGACACGATAAACCCCGTACAGACCACTGCGACAATTCTCATGTCCACACTATTTTTGATACTTTTCATACTTTTCTCTTTTGGGTGTCTTTATGACATCTGTCGATCGATCGTTGAATTCATTTCCAAGAAGCATTCTCGCTGTAAAAAAATGGTCTCTGCCTCTGTCGGAAATCACCATTTTCACTTCCATGGGCTTTGCCCAAAATAGCCTTTGGCGTCACTTCTCTACAATGCTGTCACAAAACAGGGCTGAGCCTTTCTCAAACTGCCCCGTAATACCGCAGAAAGCCATTCACTTCAGGTATTTTTTAACACCTTGCAGATTCGCGCAGCAGATTTTTCTCGATTTCTCATTGCAGGTTTCTCACTTTGAACTGATCGAGTCGTCCTGAAACATTTACAATACAAGCCCTCTGTTGTTCAATCGTCGTAGAAAAGAATAGGATTCACCTCGGCGACGGCGACTATTTTTTACTCTTTATTTCTGGCTTGTTCTATCCTTTTTGCTTGGCTGATTCAAAGAGCGATTGTAAGAAGATTTCCTGGTGTACAAGAGGTAACGGATGCTCACGAGATACGACATTGGAAAGAGAATCATGATGCAGTTTTTGACATCTGAAAAAAGAACCCTTTTTTTTGGCTTTGCATTTGTGACCGCGAGCGTTCTTTTGTTGAGCGGCCCCAGTCTTGGAGCCGATGAAGACGCTGTCGATGCTATCGACCCGAAAGCTTTGATCGAATCGCTCCTCAATGCAAAGGATGAAACTTCTAAAGTCAAAGCAATCGATGATCTTGCGTCCTTGCACTCGCAAGCAAAAGGAGCAATTGATCCACTTTCAGAACTTATGAAAGACCCACTGCCTCGCGTTCGATGGCACGCAGCCCGTGCACTCGGGATGATCGGTGTGGATGCGATTACTAAAATTCCAGACATCATCAAACTTCTTGACGATTCCGATGCCCTCACAAAGACTCAGGCAGCAGCAGCCCTTGGAAACATACGAGAGGATGACGAAAATGTCTCGGAAGAAAATGCTCTTGTTTATCGGGATGCTGCCGAATCAATCCTCAAGGTAATGCTTGATAAAGATCCACGAGTTCGACGGGCTGCGATGCGTTCGCTTCGTTGGTTCAAAATAGATCCTGAAAAACTCATTCCAGCCATCAGCGCTCAGCTGGAAAATGCCGATCCTTCGGTCATTGTTCCAGCACTTCAAACCATGGCCGATATTGGAGTGGACGCGATTCCTATTTTGGTTAAAAGCCTTGAAAATCCAAAGTCGGCCTACTGGGCTACCGTTGCACTGATGGGAATGAATGCCGTCGCGGCTCCCGCCGTTCCGCAACTCACCATCCTTGCAGCCAGCGGTGAGACGGAAGAACGAATGCAGGCAATACTCGCACTGGCTTCCATTGGTGAACCAGCGAAGACGGCATCAAAAGTGCTTTTAGAATCGCTCGCCTCAAAAGAACCGTCGATCCAATATGCCTCAGCGTACGCCATTGGTGTTATTCGAGTTGCTGGAGCAAATAATGCACTCCAAAAGCTCACTCGTTCGACTGATCCATTTCTTAAAGAAATTTCCTGGTGGGCCCTCGCTCGAGTCAATCCAACCGATAAAAAAATTGCTCAGCAGGCCGTTTCAGCGCTTCATGCTGCACTCAGCAATGAAAACCCCAACTTCAGACGAGCCGCAATCGAAGGACTGGCAAATCTTGATGGTATTGCAAAAGAATCTATTGCTCCTGATTTTGTAGCAGCTCTTACCGATAAGGATGTGGCGGTTCAATCGGCTGCTGCCGAGAGCCTTTTTCGAATGGGTTCAGCTTCCGTTGGAGTACTTTCCAAGTCGCTGGGTGACCCGGAACGACGCCTTATCGCGATTGATATTCTTTCCTCTTTGGGCAAAGAGGCATTGCCTGCAATGGATATTTTTATCAAGGGACTTTCTGACAAAGATCCTCAGTTTCGTGGAGACTGTGCCATGGGGCTTGCGGGAATCGGTTCTGGTTCTTTGAAGGCTGTGCCGAACTTGATCAAGCTTCTCGATGACGACGATACTGGGGCTCGAGTTTCCGCTTCCTATGCACTGGGACGAATTGGAGTCGATGCACGAGCTGCCATTCCAAAGCTCCTTCTGCTGGCGTCTTCGGAAGAAAAAATGGGAGCGCCAGTGGCCTCCTGGGCACTCTTGAAAATAGATCCTTCAAATAAGGATTTTATTCAATCTGCCATTCCGAAACTTCGCACCGCACTTCGCAGCCCGATGGAAATGATCAGGCTCGAGGCAGCGATAGCGCTGGGTGAGGTTGGACAACCTGCCCGCGAGGCTGTTCCCATTCTTGAACTCATTGCCGACGACGATCCCGCACCGAGCGTCAGATCTGCTGCAGCCGACGCTTTAACAAAAATTCGCGGCTCATGAGCAATCCGCACAATCAGAGAGTTTGCTTTTTTGGAAATACTCTACGGATTCGCTAGGGTGCGCAGGCAGCGTCGACAGGATTTATGGTAACCACTTTGTGCTCTGTGTCCTTGAAGTGGGGCAACCGGTACGGGCCACCAACGAGCGCACTTTAGAACCGGCTTTCTAAAAACCGATTCTTTGGTTGGTGAAAAAGAAGTGTTCCAGAACTCTGAGAATTGTTTCTTCCGAGTTCTTTTGCTTTGTAAAGCAGTATTAGCGGCACTTCGTTCGAAAGTGTTTCGAGGAGTTCGTCGATGAAAACCAATAGTGTTGGAACTTTTCTTCACCGTTTGTACCTAACTCGTTTGCGAAAACCGGCATCGGATCGTTTTCTTTACCGAACGATCTTCGCTCACAAGCCCTGTCAAATACTTGAACTTGGAATTGACTCGCTCGACCGAACTGGCCGGATGATCAAGCTCGCTCTTTCCTGGGGAATATCTCATCCGCTGCGTTATGTTGGAGTTGATCTTTTTGAGGCCCGTGAAACCAACTCAAGTCGCGACACGTCCTTGAAATTTTCTTACAAAACGCTCCGCGCTCTCTCGACAAACGTGCAACTCGTACCAGGAACTCCAGATTCGGTGCTTCCTCGAATGTGCAACCATCTTGGAAACTTTGATTTCGTTCTTGTCTCGCTCGATGCGATCGAGAAGACATCGGATCGATCCTGGTTCTTTATTCCCCGAATAACCTTGCCAACGAGCATCGTTTTGGTTGAGGAGGCACGGGGAAGTTCTCGCTCGTGGAAGATCCTTTCGCGACCAGAGATTGAACGAAAAGCCTCGGCCGGGCTTTCGAAGCGAGCGGGCTGAACCCTGCGCCTGTGGAATGCTTTCGTCAACAAAGCTATAGTTCGGCTGGTCGTCAGCATGTGTGAGTCAACTCCGTGCGTATGCGTCATGGATCTGCTTGTCAAAGATTTTTTTGACCACTAACTCTCTTTTTTTTCGCCTGTATCGCTCACCTCAATCTTCACTTAAAAGTTGAAAGCATAGAAACTTCATGACAACGACTCCGCGAACCCTGCTCGAAAAGATCTGGGACGAACACCTTGTCTGCTCTCCTGAAGGCGAACAACCGATTCTCTACGTTGATTTGCATCTTGTGCACGAGGTCACCAGTCCGCAGGCTTTCGAGGGGCTTCGACTTGCCTCTCGGAAAGTGCGACGGCCCGAAACAACGTTTGCAACTCTTGATCACAACGTGCCCACAACAGATCGCAGGCTACCGATTGCCGATCCAATTTCTGCGCAGCAAATCGATACACTTCGCCACAACTGTCAGGAATTTGGTGTTCGTCTTTTTGATTTAGGTGATGCCGATCAAGGAATTGTTCATGTCATTGGTCCTGAACTCGGACTGACTCAGCCTGGCATGACAATCGTTTGCGGTGATAGCCATACCGCTACGCATGGAGCCATGGGTGCGCTTGCCTTTGGAATCGGTACCAGTGAAGTCGAACATGTGCTGGCAACTCAAACGCTTCGCCAATCTCGCCCTCGCTCAATGGAAGTGCGAGTGGATGGCATCTTGCCTCATGGCGTCACTGCAAAAGACCTTGTTCTCTATCTGATCGGGAAACTGTCCACGGAGGGAGGGGCCGGGTATGTGATCGAATACACCGGACAGGTCATCCGACAACTCAGCATGGAAGAACGAATGACCGTTTGTAACATGTCGATTGAAGCTGGCGCTCGTGCTGGCATGATCGCTCCAGATTCCAAAACATTCGACTACCTTCGGGGACGGGATCATGCACCTCGAGATTTTGACAAAGCCGTCGCACGCTGGGAGCAGCTGCCGACTGATGCTCTGGCCGTCTACGATCGAGTGGAACTTTTCAAAGCCGCTGACGTCGTGCCGCAGGTAACGTGGGGAACCAATCCGGCACAAGTCATTGGTGTCGACGGCACCATTCCCGATCCAGCCAATTTTTCGGATGAAGCCGATCGCAGTTCAGCGATCAGAGCACTTGAGTACATGGGTTTGGAAAGTGGCAGACAGGTTGTTGATATTTCTGTTGATCGAGTTTTTATCGGTTCGTGCACCAACAGCCGCATTGAAGACCTTCGTGCTGCCGCCGATGTGGTACGAGGACATCAAGTCTCTTCAAGCGTTCATGCAATGGTGGTGCCGGGAAGTGGTCGAGTCAAAAGACAGGCTGAGCAAGAAGGGCTCGATACAATATTTCTAAACGCTGGCTTTGAATGGCGAGAAGCTGGATGCAGCATGTGTTTAGGAATGAACCCCGATACTCTTTCTCCCGGTGAGCGCTGCGCATCGACGAGCAATCGAAATTTTGAAGGACGTCAGGGCAAGGGAGGCCGAACCCATCTCGTCTCACCTGCTATGGCTGCTGCGGCTGCAATTGCAGGTCATTTTGTTGATATTCGTACGTGGCACTATCGCTGATACTTTCGTCTTGTCGCTGCCGACTGGCTTTTGAATTTTCGTCCAATATTTTTCATTTTTCCGTATAGTCATCGTTCCTCATTTTTTTCATTTCAAAAAAGAATTTCTTGTATGCAACCTTTCGTGACACACACTGGGATTGTCGCTTCTCTCGATCGGGCAAATGTCGATACCGATCAAATCATTCCAAAACAGTTTCTCAAACGTATCGAACGTACTGGATTTGGTCAGTACTTATTCTTTGATTGGAGATTTCTTGCTGATGGATCGCTGAACTCACAATTTGAACTCAATCACCCTAAAATGAACGGTGCCAGTATTCTGCTTGCACGACGCAACTTCGGATGCGGCTCGAGTCGAGAGCACGCCCCATGGTCGTTGGCCGACTATGGATTTAGGGTGATCATTGCACCTTCCTTCGCTGATATTTTTTTCTCCAACTGTTTTCAGAACGGGATTCTTCCGATTCGTCTTCCCGAAGAAGATATTGCAGAACTTTTTCAACGTGCCTCGCGGGATCAACCGTATCGTCTTTCGGCCAGTCTTGAGACATGCCTGCTCACGGATGACGCAGGATTCTCTCGTTCAATTGAAATCGAGCCATTTCGACGAAAGTGCATGCTTGAGGGGCTTGATCATATTGGGCTTTCCTTGCGGCAATCAAAGAGCATTCTCGAATGGGAGACGGCTCATGGTCTCGCCGATTCCAAAGCCGTATGACTTCTGCGTAGATCTGTGGTAAACCTGCAGCGGCTTCGGGCCAAAGGTTTGTGCGTGTATATGCTCGAATAATTGTCCTTGAAGCCCTTGTGGTACGATTTGTGTTCGTATGAAAATAATTCCATTGGCATTGTGTGACATGTCAATGAAGAGCGTTCTTACTAGGAAATACCCTGCATGTTTCTTGGTCGTATTTATTGGCGATGGGTTCCTCGAACCATCTTTTCAGGGTGCGCATTGGCATCTGTTTTCTTTTTTGTGGGACAGATGGGACGAATCAATGCTGCTCCCGATTCTCCTGAGTCCAACTCGAGCGAGCAGGGCAGTCTCCTGACTGAAATCGCGGAAGACATAAAGATTGTCACGATTGTTGAGGGGCTTATCGGTGCACGGGGCATTGCGGTGCAGCCAAATGGGCAAACAATTTTTGTAACCAACAGCATCTCCGGAGAAATCCTCGCCTACGATGCGTCTGAGTCCACGCGGCGCTGGGTTGCGGTTTCTGCTCCTGCTCAGAAAGATGACGTAGTGGCAGTTGCGTGTCTCGACTCAAGTGCAATTGCTGTGCTTGCTCACATCAAAAATGATTGGTTTATTCGTACTCATAGACTTGAACCCCCCGGAACCTCAAGCGACGGGGCTTTGCCCTTACAAACAGTGCCACTGAAAAGTTCTGGAACGGGGGACGCGCAATCCGCTGAATCTTCTATTCAGTCAGTTTCTCCTCAGGAAAACGCTTCTGTTGTGCCAAGCCTTTCTGTAAGCCTTGCTCGAAACTGGTTTGTTATTTGCGGACTACCTCCACCACTTCCTTCACTTGTTCGCGGCGCAATTGGTGGAGTTCGCCTTGGAAAACTTGATGCTCGATCGCGTTCGTTGCGGGAAGAACGACCTTTTTTAGCGATTGGCAGTCCACGCGAAGAACTGGTTCTTTTTTTCCCTTTGCCAAATCAAGATTCAACTCTGCCGGAGGTTTGTCGACTCACTTTCTTCACGCATAATGGAGCCTTCCGGCTCCTTTCGCTCGATACTTCGCTTGAATCGGTTTCGGCTGCGACATTCTGCCGAAAGACAGGCGTTCTGTGGTCAATCGCAGGCTCTGTGAATTCGACAACATGTCCTCGAGGCATCTGGCGTATCGATGCAGCCCTGCGAGCAGGAGAACAAATCACACAATCAACCTGCGTCGCAAAAATGGATGCAGCAAAGGGTCTTGCGTGTCTTTCTGATGGTTCTCTCATTGCGATTTGCAATACACCTGGCGATGCCAATACACACAAGCTCGTGAAACTGCACGTCACGGCAAATCCTCAACCCGCTCCGTAAATACTGTCTTTTGATCTATTTTTTTGTTCGATTGTTCGCCTCTTTACAATGAGATTGTCATGTCTGTTTCCCGGCGACACAAAATTGAAGCCATGCTGCTCGATGAACCGGACGATATTTTTCTACGGTACAGCCTGGCGGTTGAATTGTGCGGGGAGAACGAATGGGAAACCGGGCATGCGATGCTTGTGCAACTCACCCACATGACTCCGCCCTATGTGCCAGCATTTTTTATGATTGCCAACCAGGCCGTACCGAAAGGACTTCTGGATACAGCCCGTAGTGCGCTTCGTGATGGTATTGAAGAAGCGCGCCGGCAGGGAAATACCCACGCCGCTGGTGAAATGGCTGGGTTGCTGGCCACTCTTGGGGAGTTTGGAGAAACCTGAGATTTTCCACGTTTTGTTCGCACATTGAAAACGATCAGACAGATGACTACGCCTTCCTCATCATCTCTATTCTGGAGCCAGTTTTCCGTTTGCACCACGTTTTGTGACGAACGCATTGAGCGAACAGAGTTCAATCCCGTACATTCTGCACAACGCTCCACGGCTTTGTTTCTCGATCTTCTCGTTCGCTCCTGGCATTGAAAGGTTTCTGAGGTTTTCTATGTCGACTGTTCAATCGCTTTCAAAATCTCCCCTCTCCGGCAATCACTGGAATGAACTCGCATCAAAAGTTCTCCGTGAAGAAGACATCTCACGGAGCGATGCTGTTCATATTCTTGAATCCTCTGATGAAGAACTTCTTGATCTTCTTGCTGCAACGTTTCGAGTTCGACGGCATTTTTTCGGAACAACCGTACAGCTCTTTTTTCTGATGAATGCGAAAAGTGGACTCTGCCCCGAAGACTGTAGCTACTGCTCGCAATCAAAGATTTCCGAGGCAGAAATTCCTCGCTATAATTTTTTAAGCGAACCCCAACTGCTCGAGGGTGCCCGCATGGCTGCTGAGCGAAACAGCAAAACCTATTGCATCGTGATTTCTGCTCGAGGTCCATCCGAACGCGAACTTGAGGCCGTCTGTCGAATTGTTCCGAAGATCAAAGCTCAGTTTAATCTGAATATCTGTGCCTGTTTAGGACTGCTTACTCCGCAGCAGGCGCAGCGTCTTGCCGCTGCAGGCGTTGACAAGGTGAACCACAATCTCAACACAAGCCGACGTCACTATGCGAACATCTGTTCAACGCATACCTATGACGAACGAGTCGGCACGCTTGAAGCATGTCGCGATGCTGGGTTAGCATTATGCAGTGGAGGTATTATCGGAATGGGCGAAACCCATGAGGATTTGGTCGACATGGCAATGGATCTCAGGTCGATGCACGTTGAATCGATTCCGGTTAATTTTCTTAATTCCATCGATGGAACGCCACTGCAGGGCACCTCCCAACTCAATCCACGAGACTGCCTTCGCGCGTTATGTATGATGCGATTTGTCAACCCTTCCTCAGAGTTGAGAATTGCTGGTGGCCGAGAGATCCATCTTCGGAGCATGCAAGCTCTGGGGTTCTACGCCGCAAATTCAATTTTCATAGGTGATTATCTCACTACCAAGGGTCAACTTCCCGAAGAAGATTATTCGATGATTCGTGACCTTGGATTCACTCTTTCAACTGGTCTCGAGTCAGGAGAGCCACCGACGATAGCCGGCCTTACACCTTTGGAAAAATAGTTCTTCATTCACGCGATGGCGATGCAGTGACAAGGCTCACGAATGAGTTCTCGGTTCTTACCTGTGCTGCGTCATTCACCCCACTCACGCACATTCTGACGGCGCTTTTTTATCTGTCGAACAAAAGCTTGCCCTTTCTAGGCTGACTTCCCAGTCTCTGCCTTCTCAATTCAGACACATATCTAAAAGCCGATTTGTCCAAAGTGATTCCTGCAACTGAGCCGATAAACCGATCGGTCAAGTTTTTTTGTAGGAGATGCACAATGAGATCGAGAACCGCTATCGAGTCACTGATTATCGGAGGACTTGCTGCAGTTGCATCGTGGTGTGGCCTGCAAGCTGTCTGTGCTGATGAAATGGATCCCAGGAGGGATCCGACTTCAGCTTCATCACATACAGAGACTGCTGCCGAATACCGCCGAATGATTCACTGGCCTTCTCGATCTTCGCACCAGGAGACACGCATCAGTTTTGATGAACTTGTACAGTCAGAACCTTCATTCATCGCACCACCGCGTCTGAATCCCACGCTGCACAGTGCATCTCCTCATTCGCAGAAATCCTCCACGAAAAGCAACCATCGACACACTGCCGTAGAGCCACAACGCACGCAGTCGGTGACTGAGAAAGATCCCTTTGCTGACACCAGCAGGCCAGTTTCAATCAAGTCACGATCTCGATCAAAACACATTCCGGAGGGATTCGCTATTGTCGCGATTTCGGATGAATCAACTGCCGGCACCGGTCGAGAGCCACTTTCGAAACGGATTGTTTCGATGACCTCCTGTGTGCTGATTACTCCTCTCAATCCACTCATTCAAACGCTCGGCGAGGTTCCTGAGGATCACGAAGATTCGATTCAAATGCCTGCACTCGATCTCCCAGAAGATGTTGATTTTTTTATTGATGACATTGATGCTGAGAAGTTTTCTGAAAGTGATATCGATTCTTCAAAAGACGTCGATCAACCGATTGATACCGATTTTTCAGAGACTCAGTTGACCCTTCTCTCGATGCCCAGTCGCACTACGATTGGATCCGGGCAGCACTTCAACTGGGTGATTACTCTTTCGAACACTGGCGACACACCTGCACACAATGTTCTTGTGAGCGTTTTCTTTGGAGACGGGGTCGAACCGATTGCTGTGCCTGACTCGACAGGTGTTGTCGGTTCTGGTGCTGTGCGTCTGACAGAAATTAAAACAATCGCTCCTGGACAAACAATTGAAATGGAAATTAAAACCCTCGCACAAGGCACTGGTGACGTTGCTTTTTGCACGATCGTTGAATGCAAAAACTTGTCGGAGCCCCTACTCGACGAGGGATCAATCCACATTGTGCCCGCTAAACTTTTGCAACCCAAGGTCCGACTTGGTGAAGCAGGCTCTGTGTTCGAATTCAATAGCCGCGAAACAACCGTTGAAAGTCGTTGAATCGCAGATACATCGTTTTATGGGGTCACTTCTTCGACAAGACCCATGGGAAATGGACTCAACAGTTCTAATCCTGTCTCTGTGACGAGATAGTCATTTTCGATTCTCATTCCACACTTGAGCGATGGAGCATAGAGAGCCGGTTCAACCGCGATCACATCGCCATTCTCAAGCCGATCATCCCAGCTCGGGTTTAAATGCGGTGTTTCGTGAGGAAACAGACCGATTCCATGCCCAAGGTGGCTCGACCATGTGCCGACAGGGGCTGTCCGAAGCCAATCGAAAACCTCCTGATATATTTCCCGACAACTCACGCCAGCGCGACCAATGCGTTCGACAATCGTCAGAGCACTTGTAACGTATTTCCATGCTGTGAACTGTTCGTCTGTGGGCTGACGATCGACTGACAGCGTGCGGGCGTTGTCGGCAAAATAACCCTGAAACGCAGGGCCGAGATCGAGAATATAAAGTTCGCCCGCTTCACATCGACGCGATCGAGCAGGCCCACCGCGAACTCCACAGGCATAATCATTTCCGGTTTCTGTAAGTGGTTCGCCACAGATTCCAACTGCTGCCTGCTGCAACTTTGAAAAGACTTCAAGCTCGGTAATACCTGGTTCGACGATCGATCTTGCCACCTCATACATCCGGCCAGTGGCATCAATCGCCACCTGAAGTCTCGCACGTTCGTCCGGATCCTTGCGACGCCTGCATTGCAGCAAAAATGGTTCAAGATCTACTCGCTCAACGTTTTCAAAGAGCCTCGACAAGTGCTCCGGAAAGCTCGAGAACTCTACTCCTATTCTCTTCGTCTGACTGCGATCGATCAGCCAATCGGCTAGCACAAGGGACGATGCTTTTCTCTGATCATTTCGCAGAGTCGATCGCCACTTCGCCTCATAGGTGCGCACGTCATCTGCTGCTACAGATTCTGGCGCACGATCCGGACACACAATCAATGCCTTCCCCGATGAATCGACGACAGCCACCGGTTCAAATCGAAAATCCCATCTCGGTCCAAGTAAATATTCAATATGTTCTCGCGTTACAAGCACGGCAAAATCAAGACTTTCGCGATGCATGAAGTCAACGAGTCGGCCCTGACGAACTCGGCATCCCTGCACATTCACTCCATGCAATGCGTCCACGTTTTGCATCTTTCTAAGCAAGAAACCATGTCTGTGATCAAGATCTACACGAGAGGTTGTTCGAAAAGTGACTGATCAAATGGCGGAAACTGTGGGTCCATATCCTCAAGTGCCTGACGCAGAAGCCTTGCCACAACCAGATTGCGATACCACTTTTTGTCTGCCGGAATCACGTGCCATGGTGCTTGAGTTGTACTGCACTTCGTCAGGGCGTCTTCGTAGGCGTGTTGAAAATCGTCCCACTGTTCCCGATCTGCTAGATCGGAAGGTCCTACTTTCCACTGTTTTTTGGGATCCCGCATCCTGTCTTCAAGTCGCTGGCGTTGTTCCGATCGTGAAATATGCAGAAAAATCTTGAGAAATGTCAACCCACCGTTACTCAAAAGATTTTCAAATGCATTGATCTGTTCAAACCGTTGCTTCCAGACATCCTTTTTAATTATTTTTCGGACTCGAACAACAACGACGTCTTCGTAGTGAGATCGATTAAAAATCCCAATGGTTCCGTGCTGTGGAATTGCAGCATGAACTCGCCACAGGAAATCGTGCGCACGTTCCAGTTCACTCGGAGCCTTAAAACTTGTTACTCGCATGCACTGTGGGCTCATGCCGCTGGCCAACGAGCGGATCGCACCATCTTTTCCAGAAGCGTCCATGCCCTGAAATACTACGACCAGGCTGCGTTTATTCTCTGCGAATAATCGGTATGCCAAACCGTCGAGCGATTCTAAATGCTCTCTTGTTTTTTCCTCGGCCACTTCTTTTTCGAGCGATTCGTGCTCGTCTGGATCGATGGCCGACAGATCAACCGACTCCCCGGGAGAAATACGTGTCTTGTCTGTCATGTTTTTGGATTCCTACTGACTCGCCAATTTCTTTGGAACACTGTGGCGAAAGTCTAGCAGGCAACCGTTCGAACATCACCTACCAGCGTTCCCATAGAAGTATGCTCTGGAACTCAAGGAACGAAAACGCTTTCGGATTTTAAGAGACGCGATCATTCTTCCTTGAGAAATATCTTCACGCGAATAGCCAGCAGCGTGGTTGCCTGAGGAATTGTCTTGCCAATCAACGAGTTCTTCAAACTCGTTTGTCGATGCTTGAAAAAGCTCTGCGGGTGACTGTAAGAAGAGGAGTTGAAAGCTTCTCTCTGCGGGCGCTTGTTCCGATATATTCGCGGCGCTCCTTGTAATACCATTCCCCTGAATATTCACTTGCGGTTTTTTCCCGGAACTCAAGATTGTTTTCATTTTTGATTCCCTGCGTTGGTTGATCAGTGCTCCGTATCAATCATGAGTGCACACGGCATGCCGATCGCTTGAATACAATCTTGATTCAAGGCATATCTTCCCCGAACCACCTCCGCCTCTCATGCTGCCGGAACAAACAGAAAAATCGTTGCTGTTTGTTCGAGGCAGTTACCAAAAAATTGAACTTTTTGCAGCTCAGAGCAAGGTTAGCGCCACTCTCATTTCAGCGAAACGATTGCGTTCAAACGTGATTCGAAGAATCCCCAAAGGATTCTGGAGACTCTTGAGGTTTTGTAGCCAACTGTAAAAGACGATCCCGCAACTCCGCTGCGAGCTCATAGTTCTCAGCAAGGACTGCCGCCGCGAGCTGTTCTTCGAGGGTTGGTCCGACGTTGTATCGATGCCTCACATTTTCTCGCATTGCCTCAAGTCGCCGTACAAGTTCATCCTGAGAAAATTGTTCCTCCGCGCCGTAGCTTGCAAACAGTTCGCGAAATCTTTCCAACCCATGGTTAATCTCCTCGACTGCCTGCCCTGCACACGAATCTTCGAGAGATGCCAACGCCATTGCCTGTACCCTGTGAAAAAGAACAAAAGGCCTGTACTGCTCATGAGAAACCTTCCATTCATCGTCTGGAGAATGTTGCCGCACAAAATCCATGAATGCCAGCGTGTGATCAGCGTCGCGAGCCGCTTTGCGATACTCGCGAAGTGAAAGCCAGCAAACTCGTCGATGATAGAACTGGATAAACTCACGGTCTGCCTCTACGCACTGTTGTTTGTTCAGCGTAAATTGATCGCCATCTCGAATGGCCAGCCCCACGAGGAAGTCAAAGTAGGTTTCAGCGCCTTCAGGTCGTTTTCCATCGGGTCGACGGTCGGTCTCCATCTGCATCACACCTAAGTCAATGCGCATCTGAATGACTTCTCTGTTTTCAGAAATTTGCACCAGCCGAGTGGTCACTTCGCCGGGCTGAAACTCCCAGTCTTGCAGTAACAAGTCCATGTTTGGTGTATCAGGCATAGTTTTCGAATCCTCGAACGTGTCAGGTGAACAGGATACCTTCAGAGAGTTCAAATGCTTTTTATGAACGGCCCGTATTCTACTATGAATTGTATCCCATGAACGCCCTGAAGTGAGCCGTTGTTTTTTTGCTCCCTTTCAAAAGCTTTTTCGTGCCTCTCATCGTGTACATTCGTTCCCGCTACCAACGCATTCCTCTTCGTGATGAGTTCAGGGGGACAGGAGAACTTTAGTCGCTGGGTGCCATTCGCAGTTTCTTGATTTTTGAACGCTGTTTTTTCCCATCCAGCCGCTTTGCAATGCATGCTTTGGAAACTCTTTTTTTCTTGCGGACTTTTGGTACTTCGACGGCACGCTCGAGTATTTTCCGAAACTTCTCAACACAGGCAGCTACATTTGCAGGCTGTTCACGATACTTTTGGGAAGCGATAAGCAGATGACCAGCCCGAGTAATTTTCGATTTTTCAAGCTCCAGAAGCCTTTCTCGCACTGCTTCTGTTATTCCCTGAGCACGACGGACATCAAATCGCAAAATTGCTTTTGTGCTCGAACGATTTACATGCTGTCCTCCGGGACCCGAGCTTCGCACGAACTGCCATATGATTTCCTCTGGCATCACTCGCACTTTTCCTCCACCGATATTCATTGCCGCAATTCGAGACATTGGATGGCCTTCTGTGCAAGAACTCTGACGCAGGGCACTGCTGCCGTTAAAATATGTTGGAAATGGAAGCGAATCTATCGACTCTATCAACGGTGAACGCTGTGTACCATGTGGCTCTCTCTTAAGGAACTTGGCAATGAAACTATTTTTGAAGAATTTCATTTTTTATCTTCGAGCCGTTTCACTTTTCTTTGCAATGTCCTGCTTTGTTGACTTTTGTGTTAAAGCCGACGAAACCTCAAAGGCTCCATCGAAGAATTCTCGTGACAAAAGTGAATCTGCATCGCTGTGGACGCGGCCTGGAGAAGACTGGTCGACATTTCTGGGCCCCAGCGGTAACGGTCGCAGCCAACTTGTCGGTCTTCAAGCACCGTGGCCCAAGCAGGGACCTCCGCTGGTGTGGCAGATCGATCTTGCAGAAGGATACTGCGCACCAGCTGCCGCACTTGGACGAATACTTGTGTATGACCGCATCAAAAATACCCTTCGGCTGCGTTGCTTGAACGCCGAAACCGGAGAGGCTCTCTGGGAACAACTGACTACCACTGATTACGTCGACTCATTTGGATACGACGGCGGCCCGCGAGCAGGTCCAGTGATTGCTGGCACTCATGTGATCACGTTTTCTCCAGATGGCATTTTGCAAAGCATCTCTCTGGCGGATGGATCGGTCGAATGGACGGTCAACACGTCGCGAGATTATCACGTTATCCAGAATTTTTTTGGCGTTGGAGCCGCACCGATTGTGTTGGACGATCTTGTGATTGTTCAGGTGGGTGGAAGTCGTCCACGACAACAACTCCCTTCACCACAGAGACTTGATCTGGTTCGCGGTCTTGATAGCGGCGTTGTCGCCTTCGATCTTCACACCGGCATCGAACGGTGGCGATGTGCCGATACATGCGCCAGTTACAGCACGCCAGTTATTTCACCGATCTCTGGTCAACTGCGACTTTTTGCTTGGACTCGAGATCGATTGCTCTCCATTGAGCCACACTCTGGGAAATTACAGTGCGAGTTTCCTTTTCGGGCCGACGAACTTTTTAGCGTCAACGCAGCCTCTCCGGTGTCGATCGATTCACGCGTGCTGCTTTCTGAAACGTATGGTCCAGGAAGCATTTTGTTGGAAATGGCCAACGACATGCCTCTGGAAATTCGCCGCGATGCCACTGCTCGACGTGGCGATTCTCTGAAGTGCCACTGGGCAACTCCGATCTTTCATAAGGGCCACCTCTACGGCTCAAGCGGGCGCAATTCTGGCGATGCCGACTTTGTATGCGTCGAAATGGATTCTGGAAAATTCGTGTGGCGCACACCAGGATTAGGCCGCGCGTCGATGGTATTGGCAGACGGGCATCTCATCGTTCTTGGTGAATTTGGAGAATTACTCCTTGTCGAGGCAACTGAAAAATCCTACCGCGAAGTCTCGCGTGTCGAATTTCTCGAGAAGGGTACCGATCGCACACTGCTTGAGCCTCCCTGTTGGGCCGCGCCAATAATCGCTCATGGGTATCTCTACGTTCGCGGGAAAGGAAAACTTCTCTGCTTGGATCTGATTCCGGCGGCATCACAACGTTTGCCACAATAAGGGCCTGTGATGAAAGCGATGTTCTCTTCCTACGATGAAACGACGTCATTCATCGTCTGACCACAGGAGATCTGCAAGACGCCGACTAGACACTTTCGTGCTTTGGATTCCATACTTCTTTTTTGGTCATAAAAATCTTTCTCACTTTCTAACAGGTCTTTTCTAAGACAATTCATCACACGAGTCCCCGTGGAATTATCTTTGATGTCGATCGCTATCAGCCAACTCACGATGTTTCGATGGGAAACTTCCCGGGACATCGCCTCGGTTACTGCATGCGGATTCGATTCAATCGGTCTCTGGCGACCAAAAGTTCTCGACCACGGAGTTGCGGAGACTCGTGCCGCTCTCTCTGACAAAGGCCTGATTGCCTCAAGCCTGCAATGGGCCGGAGGTTTTACCGGCAGTGATGGTCGATCATTTCGCAGCAGCGTGGACGATGCGCTCTCCTGCGTTGACATGGCATGCGAGGTCGGCGCACCGGTACTTCTTGTGCATTGCGGATGCCGCGCGGGCCATACGATCGGCCATGCACACAGGCTCCTGCGAAAAGCAGTCGATGAGATCGCTCCTCGGGCGAGTGAGTGTGGTATTCGACTTGCAATAAAACCGATGCACCCGGCCGCATCTCGTGGCTGGACATTTCTCACGCAACTCGACGACTGCGCTACGTTTATTGAGCAGGCGGGTCACGCATCACTTGGATTATCGCTCGATCTTTGGCACTTTGCGTACGACGAAGACCTGCCAACGATCATTCCTCGCATAGCAGCAATGATGGCGCTGGTGCAGGTGGCAGACGCCACAGAACTGCCTTCGGCAGAGCACAAACGTCTTCCACCAGGTCTGGGAAACCTGCCGCTTCAATTTCTCTTGAGTCTGCTGCAATCCGCGGGCTATGTGGGCCCTATCGAACTTGAGTGTATTGGAGACGCAGTAGAGGCGATCGGATACGAAGAAACGCTTCGTATCTGCCGCGAGTGGTCTTATTCCTTGAACCGAATAATCGATCAACCTGCAGCATCCGCCTGACCTTTGCAAAGAGCCAGCAGTTGCTTTGGCAATTGCACAAAATTTCTTTCACGCAACTCGTGTTCGACTTCCACACCAAAGAACATTATTTCGCTTTTTTCTTGTCTGGTAATCGTAAGTCCCACGCCTCCAACCACTCGCTTTCGTCTGGAAACATTTCAAAATCTTCTCGCAGGCGACGATCAAAATCTGGCATATGCGCCGCACCGTAAAAGATTGCGATTTTTTTTTGGCCACGCTTTTGTTCAGAGTCGAGCACTTCAAGAGCGGCGGCATTTCTGTCTGTAATCAAAGTCGAGCCATCCTCGCCGCCGAATGCCTTTTCGAGCACCTCAAGATCAGAAAACTGCTCGGCCAGAATTCGTCGCATCCGAATTTCACGATCATTGCCAAAGAAAGCACCGAAAAGTTCCGACACGCTCACCTCGGGCTGATTTTTCAGCGGCCGTGCCATGCTTTCCTGCATGATGTCCATAAACATGCTCCACCAGGATTCACCACGATTTTTCATGGCGGCATCAAATTCTTGGGGCGAAAGATCGGCGTGGATAAAGTTTTTTTGGGTGTAGTCGATCTGTTCGAGCTGAAATTCTAGGCCCAAAAGTTTTGTCAGACCTTGCTGCGCCGAACCAATCGCTCCGCCACTTTTGTGTGCGCCGCGTCGGGGTACTCGCGCATTGTCTGGAGCGACAAGTTCATAAAGTACCGAATCGTAGCCCTCGAACCGTTTTCCCAGTTCTTGGTAGTAACCAGCGCCACCGAGGTGCACGACGCCAACAAGTTCAACAACGGTATTTTCGTTCGCTGTGTTCTTTTGGCGGTAACGCACGATCGACGTATCCAAACTCTGAAGTTCACCATTTTTTGCTCTGGATAGTCTGATAAATTGTGGGACTTTTGCAGGCTTCCCAAAGGCATCTTTTCGCTGAATATTTTTAGCCGGGTCAGGATCCGGCACAGGTTTATCCCGGGCTTCTACACCTTCGGACATGCATGAAAAGAAAATCCCTATTCCAACCAGAAGGATATACGGGATTTTGCAGGCAGGCCGGATCGACTGGTGGTATCGCAAGACTTCTCCTTCACGTGCAAACCCTTCCGAAGCTGGAGATCATCCAGCAAGCCTCGAAAGCAAGCTATCCGAACGTAGAATCTACTCATACTGTTTTGCAACCGCTGCTGCTGTCGGTCGCAAAATCAACAGGGTTTCATCACCCCATCCTTAGCTCCAAATCAATTTTCAAGATTGTGCTGAGAAGCCTCCAGGGTTCGCAAATTGCTCCACCACCGCAAAGAGCACAAGGGGAATTGGCACTTTTAAGGCTGTTCATTCAGCACTCTTTTCGCAGCTTTCCCACATTCACTTACAAAATCTGACCAACCCTCAAAGTTGATGGAGATTGGTCAACTCGCACGTTCGTCACGACCGATACCTCTTTAGCGATTCGTATGCACGGAATAACCAGTCAGGTCTTCAAACGACGGAATCTATGATGAACTTGCTTCAATCGTTTCACTCGCTTCATACGATTTACACACTCACTTTTAAACGGCCTCGATGTGCCGCTCTCCTTGTGAGTATCGTATTCCAGCTACTGGCAGTCATCCTGACTCCGCAGCTGGCGGTCAACGGCCAAAGCCTGTTGCCCGATCAGGATCTCTACGACTTTCAACTTTTTGCCCCACCAGATCTGCAAGAGTATGAAATTCATCCCGAGGCAAGTGAGGGAATGTTTTTTACATACGACCGACTTTATTTAGGGATTACAGTCCCTCATTACAGAGAGGTTGCCACCACCAACTCCGGAAATTACCTCATTCCTCAGTATCCAATTTCACCGCAGACCGTTGCAAAACTCAATAACGACAACATCGCAGCCTCTTCTTCCACAACCGGTGGCAGTGGCACTGGCATCATTGGCGGACTCTATACATTTGGCGCTGATCCACTCCAACTTGATCTCAGAAGCAATTGGATGAAAACTGCTATGTCGTGGGGCAATCGATACGAAGGTGGTTGGATCTACGATCATCGCGGCATGCTTTTTAGCTACTTCGATAGCGGTTTTCAGGAACAACAGTTCCAATCGCTCACGGAATTTGCGGCAAGTTCTCCAACGCAGATCTTAACTCAAAGCCAAGCGTCGGGGGGTAACAACGGTGGTGGCGGAGTCGGCGGCCAATCCATACCGCAGACCACAACCACAATCACGGCAGTCAGTCCGCCACCAGACCATCTGATCGCTCAAAAACTCACGCAGAAAAATGAAACACGAATTCAAAGCGCTGGGGCTGCCTACATCATTCGTAAGGAACTCGGTGGAAGAGGAAGCCGCTCAACGGCAAGGTTTGCATTTGGACCGAGGTTTCTTCAAGTTGAAGATCGCTTTACGTTGGGATACGAGAGCAATCAGTATCGCTTTAACGTGGCTGGCGGAGCCGGCAACACCGGTGGGCAGCAGGGTGGGCAGCAGGGTGGACAGCAGGGTGGACAGCAGGGTGGACAGCAGGGTGGTGTCGGTGGCCAGGCAGGAGGCGGTAATATCAATAACGGTTTCGCTCAACGCTCTGCTGGAGATGCTTTTGAAATCACGGGCATCGATTCAATTACTGGGCAGGGGGCTGGCACTCCGCTTCAGGCCGGACTCTGGCAGACTTACACCACCAACAACATGGTTGGCCCAGAATTTTCAGTACTCTTTCAAGCGGATCGAGGACGCTGGACCTATTCGAGCGAATTCAAATTCACGGCTGCATTCAACTGGCAAAATAATATCTATCGGGGCTCAAATTTTCCAGAAAGTCTCGGTGCCGATTACCTCCGCGCAACATTTACTCCAGCAACCACACTCACGCAGACCTTGGGAACAGCAACTCCTGTAACGATCGAGCCGCCTCCGCTTTTCCTGCAGCTCTATGGCGTCGCTCAACAAAATACAACGAATACTTCCGACTACCGGTTCAACTTCTCCCCCATTGGTGAATGGAGATTCGGTGCCAAGTATAGGGTAAGCCAGGCAATTAGTCTCAATGCGGGATACACCGGTATGTGGATGGCAGGGATCGCGAGGGCATCTACCAATACTGGGTATCGGACTGATCAAAAATCGGTCAAGTATGCCGAGCCGCTGCGTCCCTTGGAAACGCCGAGCAGCACAAACCCTTGGGTCGTCAAAACAACTGGACAGCTTTTTCCAGGCAGCCCAATCGGCTCAGAAAAACCTAATCCAACCTACAACCGAATCGGTCCCGCAGACGGTCAAACGGAATATGTCTTCACAAACGGCCTCGACTTCGGTGTAGAAGTGAAATACTAATCCGAAAGCCAGTCTGCTGTTGCGCCACGAACTTGTGAGAGTTTTCCAAGTCGCTCGCGTAGCGGCTCCCAAAGATTGCTCTCGCTCACTGCAACGGTCGTGAGAAACGGTATTGGAATCCCTTTTTCATCGATCTGAACAAATCCCAAAAGACCGTCCATCCATGGCAGTCCGCCCGATTCCAAGGGCATTCCAACGACACCCACGACCAGATACGCCTGACGTACTTGTAATACTGCACCGCGAATTTCGACAAGTGTTCCAACGCGAACAGGCTGTCGACACTCGATCGAAACCACGCGACGTAACAGCAGGTTTGCTTCTTCTCCAACGGCTCGACAAGCGGTGGCATACGACGCTTCCAGGGCAAATCGCATCAAACTTCCGGCGTAGAGCGTACTGTGGTGGTTGGAATCGGCCGGAAGAACCAATCGATGGCTTGTCGTCTCTGATCGATCGTTCATCATCATAATTTTCCCACTCGATGTCGGCTGAAGGCTCGATACCCGGAATCTCTGTATTGCCCTAAGGCTCGACTCTCTTGAACCTAGTACTGTGCGCGGCTTGAACTTCTGTTTGAACGTACCGCATGAGAGCCGATTTGCGAACAGACTCTCAAGGGCGACCGGGGTTTTGAGAACGGATCATCCGCCTGCCGCAATTAAAAAGATACAGGAACTCTCATTTACGAGCCGTGTTCGCCGTTGAATGCACCGAGGCTCGCTGCGATTCGGGACTCGAAATAGTTCCTGAGCGATCGAAACCAATCGCAGCTATCTCTTCGGACAGAGCCATTACCGTCTCGCGAATCTGCGAGGGAGTATGAACTGAGCTGATAAAAAATCTCAGTCGCGCCGCGCTCTCTTCGACCGCCGGATAGAGAATCGGCTGCACGTTAATGCCACGAGTAAAAAGTGCCTTTGATACTTTGAGGCAAGCCACCGAATTTCCAAGAATAATCGGGATGATTGCCGTGCCGCCCGACATTCCTGTATTTAATCCGGCCGCTTTTGCCAGATCCAAGAAGAGTTCGGCGTTGGCTCGCAACACCGTCACTCGATTGGGTTCACGCTCAAGCACGCGAATTGCCGCAAGTGCGGCTCCGGCAGATGCAGGCGGCATGCCGCAAGCATAGACAAACCCTGGCGTCGTGTATTTGAGCCACTTTACAAGTGCATGACTCCCGGCAATATAACCACCGCAACTTCCCAAGCCCTTTGAGAGCGTACCCATCAGCAAATCGATGTCGTGAGGATCACATCCATAGTGTTCGGCAATGCCTCGACCGTGAGACCCCATGACTGCCGTGCCATGGCAGTCATCGACCATCAGAAGAGCCTTATGATGCTTTGCGACCTGAATGAACTGTGGCAAATTGGCAAAGTCGCCGTCCATGCTGTAGACGCCTTCAATCACCACAAGTACGCGACGGTATTCTCCACGAATCTGCCTCAGGAGCTTATCGGCAGCCTCGGCATCGTTGTGCGAAAAAGCGCGCCTTCTGGCCCCCGAAAGAATTGCGCCTTGCATGAGGCTGTTATGGGCAAGACTGTCGTGAAGGACAAGATCGCCCGGCCCCACCACATGGCCGATCACCGTTTCGTTCGTCGCATGGCCACCGACAAATACGATCGCATCTTCCATACCAAAGAAATCGGCAATCTTTCGCTCGAGTTCTCCGTGAATTACTTTTTCACCCGACACAAGACGACTCGCTGATACGCTCGTGCCGTATCGATCGATTGCCGCCTTGGCACCGGCCATCACAGCTGGGTCTCCGGACATGCCAACGTAGTTATAAGTAGACCAACTCACCATCTCGCGACCGGCGATTTTCGTTCGATCGAGTGCGATTCCTTCGTGAACTGTAAAATAGGGGCTCTCGAATCCGGCTGCTTTCGCCATGGAAAGAGTCTGCTCAAGCGTTCGCACTTCTGGAAACTGTGCGATGTCGTAGCAGTCTGAAGCAATTTGTTTTTCCGGGGGAGTGATTGGTGCGAGGGTTACGTTTCCAACCGGAAGATAGTCGAGAATCGCCGCAGCCACTTCCCGGCACGTTTCGATACTCGGAAGAACCTGTTCGGGAAACCGCCCGCCAAATGTCTCCTCAAGGCTCGCGATAATCTCCATGCGTTCAAGCGAATCGAGTCCGAGTTCCACGATATTTGTATCTTCCGAAAGTTCGACAGCCCGCTCTTTTGCAATCTGTCGAACATGCTTGTAAACCGCCTGAAGCACTTCTTCTGGAATCTCCCGGCTCGAAGACACCTGCGTTCCAACAGACCGTTGACGCGAGAGCCTAGGAAGCGTTTCACTTGAAACTTTTGTCTTGCTCTCAGACTCAATCGGAGTTTCTACCGGAGCGAGCCAGCCGACATACTGTTCAACCAAATCGAGTGATCCATCCAAAAACTGCTGCTTACAAGAATGTCGCTGGATCTTTCCACTGCTCGTTTTTGGAATGCTGTTGGGCCGAACCATCACGATCGCTTCAACGACAAGTTCGTGTTCACTGGCCAAGCGACGACGAATCGCATCGAATGCGCCGGTAATTTCTCCGGGTTCACGGCGACCTCGTTCAAGTTCTGCAATCACCACAATCCGTTCACGTCCATCAATATCTACTGAAAATGCAGCCACCGAACCGGCTCGCACAATCGAACTTGCAGCTTCCACAGAATGCTCAATGTCCTGCGGATAATGATTTCGACCGCGAATAATGATGAGGTCTTTGAGCCGTCCGGTAACAAACAATTCGCTGTGATCAAAAAAGCCAAGGTCGCCAGTTCGCAGATAAGGACCTGGGTTCACCTGAAGGAAGCCGCCGGGAACCTGCTTGATAATCGCTCTAAACGAGTGTTCCGTCGCATCCGTTCGATTCCAGTACCCCTGCGCAACGCTCGGTCCACTGACCCAAATTTCACCGACTTTTCCTGGAGGCAAGGCTTCGCATGAATTGGGATCGACGATGACAACGTCTTGGCCGTCAAGCTCGCGGCCACTTCCGACGAGCCGGCGTGTTCCCGGTGCAAATGCTGAACGAGAAAGTGCTAAGCCTGTTTCAATCGACGCAGCATCAAATGAACGTATGACAGGAGGCTCAAATTTCATGCCGCCGGTGACAATCAACGTGCTTTCCGCAAGACCGTAACAAGGGTAGAAGGCTTCGCGTCTGAATCCACATGGCCCGAATGCATCACAGAAGGCATCGATCGTTTCCGGCCGTACCGGTTCGGCTCCGTTAAACGCTAAAGACCAGCTTGAAAGATCGAGCGATGCCCGCTGCTGTGGCGTAATCTTTCGCACGCACAATTCGTACGCAAAATTTGGTCCACCGCTGATTGTGGCCCGATACTTGGAGATTGCATGGAGCCATCGAAATGGCTTTTGTAAAAATGCTACCGGGGACATGAGCACATTGAATTTTCCACTGTACAGCGGAACAAGAATTCCACCAATCAAACCCATGTCATGAAAACTCGGCAGCCACAGCACACTCGATTGCGAACGGGTGATCTCAAAAGCCTGCATGATTCGCAGCGAGTTATGAAGCAGATTTCGATGCGAGAGCATGACGCCTTTGGGAGTGCCGGTCGAGCCGCTGGTGTATTGCAAAAAGGCGAGAGTACTGCCGTCGATCGCCGGACGATTCCATCGATCGGCCCACTCGGGCTCGATTTCTCCGTCCACTTTCCATACGAGTCGTTTAAGACAAGGAGTGTCGGTTCGAAGAGCGTCGAATCGATCGAGTACATCACGGGTTGTGAGTGCCACCGCAGCGTTTGCATCTGAGGCAATTGCCTCGATTCGTTCCACGGAGCGATTCTTTCTCGGTGGATAAGCCGGAACCGCAATCGCTCCACCGTAAAGACATCCCATGAACCCAGAAATGAATTCCAGCCCGGGGGGATAGAGAAGCAGAATGCGTTTGCCAGTCATCCCTTGTGAGACAAGCCACGCTCCCACCGCTCGAGCCTTGCGATCGAGTTCGCAATACGTGGTATTGAGTTCCTCGTTCTCACCATCCACAAGAAACGTGAATGCTCGGTCGTGAGGCCGATAACTCGCCCGCTGTCGAAGCAAGTCGACAAGGGTCGGGGCAAATGTCGTCTCTGTATTTGTTTCCTGCATCAGTGCCCCACGTCGTGGACGACTCAAACCTAATCAAACGATCACGTACTGTCTGGTGCTGACTGTCAACGTTCTCTTACCGACGGACTCTTTCCACCTGCCCAACACCAAATCCGTTCCAGCATTCCTGCACGCAAGCGGTACTACCTGCACGTACATGAAAAACCAGACTCACTGGAAAATCGGCAGATGGACCGGGTAGAACACAATTCTATTACGCCACGACCAAACAATCGGAACGAGCGATACGCTGGGAAAGAGAGGAGACGAGATTATCTCCTTTACGAAACGAAAATCGTAGATACGACTTACATTGTATGCGTCACAACGATTGTGCAGGCTACAAAATTTTTCCCAGACACTTGGGCGATCACCTAGCAATGAATTCAATCGTCCTCTTTACAGAGAACGCTATCGAAGGTTTCGACTATGTGCTTTCGAGAAACCCTTCGGTCAAACAATCCCTTGTTTTAGACCCACTTTCGCTTTGAGACATTTTCAACACGATCGTGAAAGTTTCCAAGAAGACCGCCAATCACATCCCATCGATCAACTCGCCGAACTTCGATGTCGCCTTGTTCATTCACTCGCACCAGACAGGTGTCGGTAAGGCCGACGCGATGAAGTTCTTCGGAAGATACTTCCCCAGGCTCAAGCAGGCCCATCAGCGTGTGTCCTGTCATTTCAATAAATCGCATGGTTCCCTCTCCACTCAATCGCTCGTGAATCGCTGCCGTTCTCTCCCCTCGCACCTTTCCGAAGGTTTTCCCGTGCGGAGCATTACGTTAACGAACCCAAGGCGTTCCTTCAATCGATCGCTCTTTCGTAGCGCGATCGCACGAATCCTCAGGACATTCTACGACTGGTACTCGACACCAGCACCGAGTAAGTCCGAGTAGAGACGTTCTAGTACGACAAATTGTTGTGGTTCAATTTCTTCTGCTCGCATCGTGTCGGGAAAACTCAACCGTGCAAATACTTCTGATACCACACGCTTGGCACGATCATCTTTTTTTCCGCCTGCCATTGACACAAGCACTCCTTTGAGATGTTTGCGCCGATGACAGAATACGGTTCGAATGAACTCATGAAACCGTTTTCGATTCTCAATTGTGGAACGAAGGCGATCATCCACATCCAATCTTACAATTGCTGACTCCACTTTGGGTCGCGGCCAGAAAACGTTTGGTGGAAGAATTCGAACAATCTCACTGCGACACTGGCTGCCAACCCACACCGACAAAGCGTTATACGCGTGACACGCTGGACCGCTGGTCATTCGTTCAGCCAATTCCCTCTGCACCGTCACGACAGCGCAGTCAAAAGTACGGTCGAGTTCCAACAGATTTGAAAGTACAGGTGTCGCAACACAAAATGGAAGGTTGGCCACAAGCATGAATCGACCGCTGGGCGACTGGGCAAGTGATTCTGAGACTGCGTCGGTAAGACTCTTGGCAAGAGTATGCTTCGATTCAAGGGCGTCGCACTCTAGTAGGGTGACATTTTTGCAATTCACGAGTTGTTCTCGAGCAAGTTGCGCCAGTCGACGATCAATTTCCACCGTGATCACACGCCCAGCCAACGGTGAAAGCCTGCAGGTAAGCGCTGCGGTTCCCGTACCGACTTCGAGCACAACATCGTCTGGTCGTAAATTGACTGAACGGATCGCTAAATCGATCAAGTTGAGGTCGACAAGAAAATTCTGCCCTCGCTTAGGATCAATTGTAAAACCGACTTCCTCAAACCACTGTTTGAGGTACGAAGTTGTCTGTCGGGGCGATCCCTCACCTCGAGACTGCAGGTCTTCAGAACTCGAGCGATTGTTTTCATGCAACGATGGTTGGTCTGTCTGTTGGTCCTTCATTCGCTCGACCTCTGCGATGATGGAATTGTTTTAGTACTGAGCCAACGTGCAACATATTTGAAGACTAGGTCAGTCTCAAGATTTACTTCTTTGCCGATCTCGAGTTGTCCCAAGTTCGTAACCATCAGAGTATGTGGTATCAGTGCCACGCTGAACGCATCGTCGCCGACGTCGACCACGGTCAGACTTACGCCATCAATCGCAACGGATCCCTTGGGTGCCATTTGGGCGACGAGTTCGCGTGCTGCAGTCAACCAACAAGTCGACCAGGAACCGAGAGTCTCCATCCGCGTTAGTCTTCCTACCCCGTCCACGTGTCCGGTCACCACATGACCGCCGAGACGATCATCCCATTTCATTGCTCGCTCAAGGTTGACGGCATTTCCAACAACAAGCCTGCCAATGGATGTTTTGGAAAGTGTTTCGGGACCGGCCTCGAAGATCAGTGTTTCATCGCTGTGACCGACTACCGAAAGACAGCATCCGTTGATCGACACGCTGTCACCGATCGTACTTTCACCCGCGAGGCTCCCTGCAGCAATCGAGATACGAATACTGGGCCCATCAGGCATTGTCTCGGTAATGGTTCCCATCCGTTCAATCAATCCGGTGAACACGCTGCACGCCCTATTCTGCTTAAAAGTATTTTTCCAAAGAAAACATTCGAGGAGAGCCTGCCGTCAGGTTCAAAAACGCATGAGTCAATCCACTGCTCCTCTGCTGTGCAGGAAATGGTAGTCCGCTTGCAACGCGTCATCCACGCCACAGGCGCAAACGCCGACCGAGACTTGCACAAGAAATTTCTAGCGGCACAATTCGCTTGGAACAATCATGTATTTGAATTTTTTATGAGTGCAACCTCCGCAGAGTTTCTTAAGCGACAATGCGAGGGGTTTTCAAGCTCACGCACAATCGATTTTTCCACTCTCTACACCTTAGAGTCTGCCTATCACTCGACACCTTTTTTGGAGCGCGTTGTTCATGAGCACAATCGTCGATATTCAAGCCCGCCAAATCCTCGACAGCCGCGGTAATCCCACCATCGAAGTCGATGTGAGTCTCGCCAGTGGTGCCTTTGGCCGTGCTGCTGTGCCAAGTGGAGCAAGCACAGGCGCCCACGAAGCGTGGGAGCACAGAGACGGTGACAATGCCGTGTATCTTGGAAAAGGTGTTCTTGAAGCAGTCGAACATGTGAATACCGATATTGCCGAAGAACTCGAAGGCCTCGATTCGCTCGATCAAACAACTGTTGACCAGCGAATGATTGAACTCGATGGAACATCCTCAAAAAAGAAACTCGGGGCCAATGCGATTCTGGGAGTTTCACTTGCCGTTGCACATGCCGCTGCAGAACACTGCGGCCTGCCACTGTATCGATACCTCGGTGGAGTCACGGCTCGACTCTTACCGGCTCCGATGATGAACATCATCAACGGTGGCGCGCACGCCGACAATCCACTCGATGTGCAGGAATTCATGATTATGCCACTCGGATTCAATTCTTTTGACAGTGCTCTGCGAGCTGGAGTTGAAACATTTCATGCACTCAAGAAAGTTCTGAAAGACAAAAAGCTCTCAACGGCCGTTGGCGATGAAGGTGGTTTTGCGCCACATATAGGAACCTGTGCCGAAGCGCTTGAAGTCATTCTGGCAGCCATTACTGCCGCAGGCTATGAACCAGGCACTCAGATTGCCATCGCTCTTGATGTCGCTGCCACTGAACTTTTTGACGCCACAACAGGTCATTATTCGATTGAAGGAAATTCGTTCGATTCGACTGGAATGGTTGCGTTCCTCGAAAGTCTGGCGAGCCGTTATCCAATTATTTCAATTGAAGATGGATGCTCCGAGGATGATTGGAAGGGATGGAAGTTGCTCTCTGAAAAAATCGGAGCATATGTACAACTCGTTGGTGATGATTTATTTGTCACCAATCCAATCCGCCTGGAAAGAGGAATCTCAGAAGGAATTGCCAACAGCATTCTGGTGAAGGTTAACCAGATCGGCACGCTCACCGAGACGATTGCCGCAGTAGGACTCGCTCACCGTAGCGGTTACACATCAATCGCCAGTCATCGCAGCGGCGAAACCGAGGATGCCACCATCGCTGATCTTGCTGTTGGACTGTCCACCGGACAGATCAAAACCGGCTCCGCATCCCGCAGTGATCGCGTAGCCAAGTACAATCAGTTGCTGCGCATTGCGGAGTCGCTTGGTGAAGGTGCTCTTTATGCCGGTCCTCAGGTACGATCACGATGGACCGGGATCGCCTGATCTTTTTTTCTGGACATAGTATTGTGTTTTTTCTCTTTCGAACTGTCTCACTTCAAATCATTCACACTACTGGTTCTGTGGAGAATTCGTATTGAATTCAACCGAAACGAGTTCCCCTCTCACTGACAGCCTTTGGTTTTGGATCGCCTGTTTTGCGACCATGGCGCTGGTGGGTCTTTTCGTCATCGGGCCAAAATTTGATCGACGTCAGCGACAGATCGAGAACCGTTTTTTAGGCAGAGAACATCTCGCTGCGCAGCGAACACAACTTTTAAAGGAATCGCCTTTCAATCCTCAGCACGAAGCAACCGCAAACGATCCTGTGATTATTCAATCCGACCAATCGCATCACACTCCTCCAATCGTTCCGCTGTGGCCTCTTGCAAGCCTATCGCTTGTTCTCATTTTGATTTCAAGCCTGATGCTTTTTCGGGAGCGGCAGCGATTGAGCGTGCTCGTGGCTGCAGACAAGATCCGATCGCATGCTCACAGCGGTACTCTGAAAGACGTTTCCGCCGAGTCTGTTGATGTCGGTTGATCTCTCAACTCGCAGGCCGTGCTTTTCGTTCACACTCTTAACGTATTCAGAACCTGAAAACGTTAACCGATGATGGACCGACGCCTGCTCACGTAATCCCAGACGACAAAGCGGTCAAGTTCTTTTCCTGCTGTAAAAAAAACACGACCCTGCGCTGACTGCGCAAGTCGATACGCGAACTGAATGTCTTCGCGAGACTGAGACCAACCCGAAAGCAAAAATATATTGACTGTTATTCCTTCACGGTGACACGCTCTCGCTTCTCGTAGTGTTGCTTCTTCGGTACGAGCATTGGGCGGGTAGAGCAAAAATAATTGACTTCCCTCGAAGTGAGCCGTTGGAAGGCCGTCCGTAATGATGATCACCTGTCGATTTGGCGTATCCTGTCTGGCCATATGCCGACGGCTCAACTGCAAGGCATGCTGAATATTGGTGAAGTGAGCCGGAACATCCTGTTCCAAAATCGCAGGATCACTCATGTCGGCACGAAGCCGAACCACCGAGTCAAAGATCGACACCGGTTTAGGCATCAATTGGACAATTTCCGCTGCCGTTCGAACCTTTGCAAAAGAATACATCTCAATAAATTGAAGTGAATCACCCGGATATTCCCGCGTCACGAGTCCATGTAAAGCAAGCGCCATGCGTTTCACAGAAACGTAGAGGCCTCCATATCGCATTGAACCACTCATGTCGAGCACAACGGTCGTGGCACACTTCGGAGTATTGCGTGTTTTGTGCACCTCAATGTCGCGAGGCTCCATTTTCAGTGGCAGCGACGGTCCTGATCGCAGCATCGTATTCACGAGCGAGCCAGGAATATCCATGTGGGCAACAGAATCTCCAAATTCATACGGCCGCGTTGGCACCTGCTCCACCGATCCATCTCCAATCACATAATTTGAGTGCCGACCCGTTCGTGAAGGGGCAAGTGATGAAAAAATCTTTTCGAGCAAACGGCCCTGAAAGACTCGCATCGCTTTCGGTGTCAGCGAGTAACCTTGCGATGATTTTTCGAGCCCCTGTTCGGCAGCCATCTGTTCAATCATCTCTTGTACCTGTCGACGAAGACGATCGAGTTCATCAAGCTGTCCGTCTTCGGCAAAACGGCCAAGCGCCTCCATATCGATCAACGCAACTTTTGCGTTTTGAGCAGCCTCTTCGAGTTGCTTTAAAAGGCGTTCTATCGTCTCAAGTTCTTCTTTTACCTCGAGCGCTTTCAGCACATCGAGTTTTTCATTTCCATGAAACGTCCATTTGGTCGCAAGTTCTTCGACTTGATACAGATCAGCAAGACGGTCAACGACTCCCACCAACTCCACACCAAAGCGGCTTTGATCATTGTTTTGCGCAAACCAAAGTCGTTCGAGTTCTCGCAACTGTTCCTCTTTCACCGCATGGTGAAATTGATCGCGAAACTTCGCCGGAGGTTGCACGCTATCTGCCACGGCGCGGAACGCCTTTCTCGCCTTTTTTTGAACGGAGCGGGTCTCAAAATATTCTAGAATTTTTCGGCGGCGTTCCTTGAGCATGGCTCGCAAGCTTTCAAGCGACGGCCCCAGTCCCCTGATCTGGCTCGGGTCAATCTCCACCGCATCTGCCAGTTGTTCTGGAGTTAGCTCAGAGATCTCTCCATACGTCAACAAATGCTCCATGGCCGCAGAAACCATATCGGCATGCAACGGCCGAGGAGGTGGAATTCCAACCGGATCATATCGTTGATAGGTATGGACAATTCCACCAAGAGTTTTTCGCGTTGGCATTGAGTCGCTCCAAAACAAAACATGGTCGAGGCAATTCGTTCTTACCTGTAGCCGTGCGTGTCGTACACCGTTCGCCCATGCTCCTGAACGCGAGAGATTCTTTCAGTGGCATACAGTCCGGCCAGCACGAACTCGACGCAACTGGCTCGAACGGCTGGATCATTTGAGGCACTGACATCAAACGCTCGCTGCCACACGGCTGGAACCTTTTGAACAATCTCTGCGTACTGCGACGAAGGAACCATGTCACCCACTTCGATTTTAACCCCTTCGGCAAAGACTTTCGCAATCTCATCGAGCGAATGTTTCTCAACATATTCTTCAAAGACTTTTGCAATCGCTTCAGCCATCACGGCGTCAAGTATCTGTCGTTCTGACATTTGATGGCTTCCCATCATATCGAGTTCGAGTTTGCCGAGGCTCGACGAATAGAGATGACCAAGATCACTGATTCGCGGAACAGAGGGCGTTTCTCCCAGCCGGACTCCACGATGACGGGCGCTTGCAATCATGGTTTTATAATTCGCAATAGAGATTCGGGCACTCACTCCTGATTGATGATCAATGAACTTGCTGCGCCGAGCGGCCATTGTGATTTCTTCAATGATCTCCTTCATAAAAAATGGTACGGCGACTGGAAAAGGTCCTCCTTGTTCAATCTGTGCCTCTTGCACACACACTTGGATTCCCAGATCACGATCTCGCGGATAATGAGTGTGAATCACGGCACCAATCCTGTCCTTTAACTGTGGAATCACCTTTCCAGAACGGTTGTACGTCGATGGATTCGCTGAGAAGAGAAGCATCACATCGATGTCAAATGAAATGGGGTATCCGCGAATTTGGACATCTCGTTCCTCGAGGATATTAAACATTCCTACCTGGACGAGTTCGTCGAGTTCGGGAAGTTCATTCATCGCGAAGATGCCGCGATGCATGCGAAGGATCAGACCAAAGTGGAGTGAGTCTTCTGCTGACATACTCGTGCCCCCAGCAAGTTTTGCTGGATCAATTTCACCAATGATGTCGGCAAATTTTGTTCCTGGAGCCAGCCGTTCTGCGTATCGCTCCTTACGAGGCCACCATGCGATTGGAACATCGGCTTCGTCGTGGGTGGCTACATACGATTTTCCAACTCGGGTAATCGGAGCATACGGATCGTCATGCAAGGGTGTTCCCGGCAGATCGAGATAGGGCAGCAGTGGGTCTAAAAAACGAACCAACAAACGCATGAGACGACTTTTAGCTTGTCCTTTTTCCCCAAGAAAAAGCATGTCGTGCCCAGCCACCAGTGCGATGTCAATTTCGGGAATGACCGTGTCGTCATACCCTACAATCCCTGGAAAAAGTTCTTCTCCTTCAGAAAGCATTCGCAGAAGATTTTCGCGAACTTCTACCTTTACAGAGCGACTCTTCCATCCAGATTGTCTGAGATCTTTGAGATTGAGCGGGAGCGTGGCGGACATTGATACTCCATCGTACAAAGGGAGCAAACAAAAATTGATTTCCACACAACACATTGGTTGGAAACGTTCTCGAGTTCAAATTCCTTTGAGAACTCGAGGATTGTAGACACCCCAGCCTCACGACCACCACGCATCGCGTGAACTTTTTCAAATCATTCACAACGAGGGGTCGGAATCAGTCCACCGGTTGAGAGGGAGAAGGCAAGGCGGAATGGAGTTGTGCTGCGTTAACAGCGACGCCGCCTGGTCTCAATGCCAAGGAACGAGAAGAAGTGGACACTGTAGTTCTTCGATTTTCACGGTGCGTAGAAAGAGATTCTCTTGTTTGAACTCTCATTGTTCCGAGTGCGGGGGGAACAACGGCGACTTTTTCGGCAGGTTCTCGAACGTTGGTCAAAACCGGTGCTTTGGCAATCGGAAGCCTTATCATAAACGCTGTTCCTAGGCCCGGTTTGCTCTCTACCCGAATCCGCCCGCGATGCCCTTCAATAATTTCACGACACGCAGAAAGACCAAGCCCAGCGCCTCCCTTTCCCGTATCATCAGGGCCAGTTTTTGTCGAAAAATGAGGTTCAAAAATCCGCCGCAGCACCTCTTGGGTCATCCCTGTTCCCGTATCACGAATGATACAGTCGACCAGATCGCTTGAAGGATCGTACGCCAGCTTGAAAATTAATCGTCCACCGCTGGGCATCGCTTGACGGGCGTTTGTCAAAAGATTCAAAAACACTTGATGAATCTGTCCTGGGTTGGCCATGACGCGAGGAACTGTCACAAATTCGCGTTCCACTTGAACCCGGTACTTCATCATCTCTCGTTCGAGGAGAACAAGTACCTCTTCTGCGAGTGACTCCAAATGCACTGGCTCCATTCGGCTCGATTGCTTCCGAGACAGTGTCAGAATGCTTCTCGAAATACAGGCTGCTCGTTCCCCCGATGAAAGAATCTTCTCCAGAGCCTTGTCGCGAGTGGGCACATCCTTGTGCCGGATTCCTATCTTTGCATAGTTGATAATGGTCGTCAGCGAATTATTGAACTCATGACTTGCGATGCTGAGCATTTCGCCGAGTGTGGCTTTTTTCTGAGCGTGGAGAAGGTCGTGTCGTAATGAGGCAACTTCGCGAGCATGTCGAGCGATAAGAATTTCTATCTCTCGTTCAGACGCTCGGTGCGGTCGGTCAACGGAGAGAGATTCTTTTTGAACCTGACAACAGGGCTCCACCGATTCGTTTGTAAGGGGGAAATGATTTTCCATGACTTGCCCCGCTAGGAGGCCCTATTCCAATTTTCATCTTAAAAAATGGACGTTTTTGAAAAAACTGATTTTCGCCCGCAACTCAAGCCAGACACGCTCGTTAGAGTTCTCATGAACTCCTTCCGAAAGCGTGTAACAAAAGAGATATGCGGCCTTCAACCTGTCAGACCTCCTATGGTTATCGTCGGATGGGTATGGCTCTCTAAAGCTCTCCATGGCTAGAATCTTCTCGACAATCAGAGCGGCTTCATTCCGTTTAGCCGCTTAAAAAACAATTTCACCCCGCAAGGTCATCTCATGTGCTACAGATCACGCGAAAGCAACACGAACGTTTCGACACTTCCAGTGGGGAAGGCATGCCTGACAGATTGCGTCGTGACAGACATTCATGTGCGGCAAACCGTAACGCGCACATCTTCGCCTCGCTCGTTGCAGCAGCGGGCAAGCGGTCAATACTTTCGTCGATTTCGTGAAGGATTCACATTGGTGGAACTGTTGGTGGTGATCGCCATTATCGGAGTGCTCGTGGGCATGCTGCTACCAGCGGTTCAAGCGGTGCGCGAGTCGGGACGTCGAAACACCTGTCTTTCCAATTTGAAACAGATCGGTCTTGCGATGCAGCTGTATCTGGATCGCAATGATTACAACTACGGAAAATTTCCTGACGCAGCAGTGCTCCCCAGTGAAGAATTGGCATTTGCAACTCCAACCCGTCCGGCAAAGAAGTCGATTGCCGAGCTTCTTGGTCCGTTTTGCGATAACGACACCCGCGTTTTTAAATGCCCATCCGATGTCGATCGCCCTGTCTTGATTCCGGGTTCCCCTGGGGTGACTTCCAACACTGAGTATTTTCGTCGATCGACCGATTATCTCGAAAAGCGTTTTCCTGGCCGATCGGCCGAGTACAGTGGCAAGAATTTTGAAGGAACAAGCTACGAGTATCCGGCGCGACGACTCGCCGGAAAGACCCGCGTTGAAGCCGCCACCTACCGCGGCTCAGCCGGTGCCACGAGCAAACTCTGGATCTCTTATGAATACGAGGCCTTTCATGGCGGTGGAATTTCGTGGGTCTACGACGAATTGCTCGAGTACAACGTCCCGGAACGAAGCGTTGCTGGTGCCCCTCGAAATTTTCTCTATCTTGATGGCCACGTCGAAAATCTCTAATTCTATTGATTCGATATTGCTGAGATTCATACTTATTTTCACCACGATTCAAAAATTCTAAAATCCTGTAACGCAATGTACGAAAGGTCTTCTGATGAGTGCTTCTGCAGCTGAGACACGACAGGCCTTGGCAGAAATGATGCGAGCCAGACGCGGCGAAAAAGGCAGGCCGATCGGCCTCATGATCGGAATTTCGTTGGCCGTTGCAGCACTCCTTGCATTAGTTGCCTATCTCATCCTCTGGCTGAGTGGTTTCTTTGCCACAGATCCGCGTCTTGTGGAAGTTCGTGCCATGCAACAGGAGCAGGTAAAGAAGTTTGCAGCCACTGGCGGACCTACAAACGTTCTTGAAGCTGTTGAACTGGTGACGTCCATGGCCACGATCAACCAGAAAGTCAACGAACTTCCTGAAAACATGCGCGGACAAGCGCAGCAAGACGGTGGCAAACTTTTTATGACCGCAATGCAAAAACGCATGGACAATTACTTTGATCTTCCTGCGGAGCAGCGGCAAGCGGAACTCGACAAGCAAATTGATCAAGGTGAATTCATGCGAAAGGCCTGGGAAACAGGCCAGTCTGCGATGAAGGCAGTCGGCCTCGGTGGAACAGGTGGTCAAGCATCAGGTGGTGGTCCTCCAGCAGGCGGTCCTCCAGGTGGTCCTCCAGGGCAAGCCGGAGGCGCCCGAACTGAAGAAGAACGCAACAAGTGGCGTAAAGATATGATTGACAAAACAAGTCCGGAACAGCGATCGAGATGGACTGAATACATACGAGCCATGCAGGAGCGTCGTGAACAGCGTGGACTACCCCCCGGCGGCCCGCCACGGTAATTTTGTGCCCGTTCCAATAAGAATTACTCGCGAGTGTGGAGCCACGGATGGCCAACGTTCTTGAACTCTTTGAAGAGGCAATCTCAGTCGCTCGCGAACTCGGTTTTATGGTGCGGGAAGAGCCTCTCGGTGACTTGCCGGGCGGTGCCTGCATGGCCAACGGGAAAAAACAGTTGCTCTTGAATGCCTCGATGTCACCTGCTGATCAACTCGACGTACTGCTCAAGACAATTGGGGGCCAGAGTCTTTGTGACATTCCGCTCAGCGGGGCGCTCACACAACGAATGGCCCGTGTGCAGCACGATGCTTCATAATTGTCAAACCTTGGCCGCACCAAGCACGACGATCTGGCCTGTTTTTTAAGTTGCAACTCACTCGCCGCGATAGAGACGGTTACAACGAATAAAGGTTTCAACCGCTCGGGAAGTTTGGTACCGAATGCTCTCTCCCCGGTTAACCGCTTTGCGAAGATCACTCGATCGCACTCCAATCATCGGTACACGAACCCTTGTTTCCACGATTGTATCCATTCGTACGCTTCCCAGCAGTGCTCGTAGTTTGGTTCCACCTGCAAAGTGCCTCTGAAGGTCGTCCGTCCCTATTCGCTCGACGGCAAGCAGCGAAGAGCATTGAAGAATTCGCTCAGGATTTTTCCAATTCGGGAAATCCTCCAGAGCATCAAGTCCGAGGATAAGCAAGAGGTCATCTGAGGTTTTTTCTCGTCGCCATTTTTCCACTGTTTCGAATGTATAACTCACACCGCCTCGGTCAATTTCAAGTCGATCTACAAAGAAGTTGTCATGACCTCCGGTTGCCAATGTGAGCATCTCGATTCGCTGTTCTGCTGGAGCAAGAACCCTCTCTTGTTTGTGGGGAGGAATTGCTGCTGGAACAAATGTGACTCGGTCGAGAGACGCCTGTTCTCGACAACATTCTGCGACAATCAGGTGCCCACTATGAACCGGGTCAAAGCTTCCACCAAAAATACCAATTCGCATGGCACGCGTTCCCTTCCAGTTCTTTCGACCCGACCGTTGGACGGCCTCGGACGCAAGAGTGTCTAATCAAGACTCAAACGATGAACATCAACCCACACCATACGACACAGCGGCAACTTTTCGAATCGGAGCCTTCCTGGTGCTCTGAGCAGACCTCTTTCGGGGTGGTGGCGACGGTGGTTGTCTCCCAGGGCGTTGAAAAACCGCTCGATTACATTATTCCAGAACGACTTCTAGACGCTGTCGAACCGGGCCGCCGTGTGCGAGTTCCACTGGGCCGAGGAAATCGCGAGGTGCTTGCCTATTGTGTCGCCGTATCCGCTCGGGAATTACCACAGAAGCCTCTAAAAGAAATTCTTGCCGTTGAAGATGAACATCCGCTGCTGACTCCAAAGATGCTTGAGCTCACCGAATGGATGTCGGGCCGGTGGATGTGTCGATGGGGAGAAGTGCTTGAGGCGGTGCTGCCAGCAGGCGTGCGGCTGGGCACTCGATCGCGAGAAACGTTACACGTCATCCGCGACAATGCCTCACAAACGCCTTCGCGTGCACCGTCGGCATCTCAAGCACGAGTTCTGGCTCTGGCAAATATTCCTCATACCATCGAGGAGTTGACCGCGCAGGCCAACGTCAGTCGGGCCGTAGTCACCAGACTCTTGAAAACAAAACAGCTCATGACCTGCGAAGGATCTGTTCAATCGGCTTCTCGAAGGGAAGTGCGGCACGATCGTCCTGAGATGCTCTCAGACTCCCAGCAGCAAGCCCTCGACACGATCATTCATTCAATGCACTCAGGTCGCTCAAACACCATTGTGTTGTTTGGTGTTACTGGCAGCGGAAAAACAGAGGTCTACCTCCAAGCCGTTGAACAGACTCTCTCTTTTGGCAGACAGGCTATTGTGCTCGTGCCTGAAATTAGTCTGACTCCACAAACGTGCGACCGCTTTCGAGCACGATTTGGAAATGTGGCTGTTTTGCACAGCCACCTCACCGCCAAGGAACGGCATTCTCAGTGGAGGCAGATCGCCGCGGGAAAAGTGAGCGTGGTGGTCGGTGCGAGAAGTGCTGTTTTTGCTCCAACGCCACACTTGGGGCTGATCGTGATCGATGAGGAACACGAGTCGTCATTTAAGCAGAGCACAGCGCCTCGTTACCACGCTCGGGATGTGGCCGCGTATCGAGCAAGTGCTGAAGGAATTCCGCTGGTACTCGGATCGGCCACACCATCACTCGAAACATTTTCCAAGTGCCTTTCTCAAGAGTGGATTATGGTCGAACTTCCCCAACGCGTCGCAGGGGCGCGGTTGCCTTCGGTGCTGACTGTTGATCAACGCATCCGATCCGATTACTCCTGCGGCGCGATTTCCGGACGGCTCAAAGCAGCGATCGATTGGGCGCTGGGCGATGACGGACAGGTCATCCTTTTATTAAACCGTCGTGGATTTGCTACGCACGTACAGTGCCGCAGCTGTGGTTATGTAGCACGGTGTCCGCAGTGCGACGTGACGCTTACTCATCACCAACCCGGTAATCGGGGTATCTGTCACGGCTGCGGACTGGTTCTTCGACTTCCAGATGTTTGTCCCTCATGCAGCACTGCGAGGCTAGGACTTCACGGAACCGGTACTCAGCGACTCGAAGAACAGATTCGCTCTTTCTGGCCCGGAGCAAAAGTTGCTCGAATGGATGCTGACACGATGCGGACTCGCGGGAGCCATGAACGCACTCTCGACGCTTTTCGCGACGGCGCAATCGATATTCTTGTTGGCACTCAGATGATCGCCAAGGGACTTGATTTTCCGGGAGTGCGCGTCGTCGGAGTCGTGCAGGCAGATGCCGCACTTCATTTGGCAGATTTTCGGGCGGCCGAGCGAACCTGTCAGCTCGTAACACAAGTTGCGGGCCGCTGCGGGCGAGGCATTGTCGAAGGACGCGTCGTCGTGCAGACCATGTCACCTGATCATCCCGCGCTCAAAGCAGCTGCTGCACACAACTACAAAGCGTTTGTCGAACACGAACTCCCTCTTCGCAAGGCACTCGGATATCCCCCCTACGGTGCACTTGTTCGCATCGTTGTGCGTTCGGTTGACTCGCGTGCCGCCGAAATATGGGCTACTTCTCTGGCTGATTCAATTCGTCAAGAACTGACCACTCTCTCTCTCCCGGCAGGTCTCGAGGCTTCCTCGGCTCCTCGCGTTTTGGGTCCAGCTCCCGCTCCGATCGCACGACTGCGTGAACGCTGGCGGTGGCACTTTCAAGTTCACGGCCCTGATGGCGAACAGTTGAGAGCAGCACTCGCCCGAGTATTTTTGCGCACAACCGTTCCTGACAATGTGGCTTGGATGGTCGATGTGGATCCTGTGGAAATGCTCTGACAACGGGTTTTGGATCCCTCTCGCCTGTATCCGACGATGCTTGAAATCGCTCTCAAGAGGCGTGGTCTGGCCCACTCACTCACTTCGTGGGTACATTCGAACAAGCCTCATAAGGAATCGCTTGTGTCATACAGTTCTTTTAAACGAATGCTCGGTGAAACGAGCCTCGAACGGAAATGCCGGCTTCTGTTCGGCCTGTGTCTGCTTGTCCTGATCACAGGCAGTTTCTGGTGGTACGGCAGTCGGACCGAAGAACTTGTTTACACCACCACGCGAAGTACCGGTCGGCACTTGGTCGATGCGATCATGCTTCAGCATCACTGGAAGACACTGGAGGCAGAAAAAAAATACACGGGGCTTATCGACTCACTCAGTCGCAGGCTGCAGAGCCAGGATTACACGTGGCGTTTGCTTCGGCCAGATGCCTCGGACGTTGAACGAACTGCCTACACGCGACTCGATGCCGCGGTACTCGACTACTTCCGAGAACGGCCTGCTCCACCAGCATCTGCGCAGAATTCAGCGTACGCCGATTCTCGCGAGTTTCGCGAGTTCAGAACGGAAGACAATCCCGAATATCATTACTATCAGCCCATTCGAGCAAAGAAAGAATGTTTGATTTGTCATGAAAATGGAAGAAAGGCAACGGGTGCTGTCGCCAGTGCGGCCGACCCCGCAACAGTTCTTTCTCGCGTTTCTGAAAATGATCTGATGTCCGTTGTCAAAGTCGTGATGCCCGATTCGGAAACTCAAAAATCGATTAATTCGAATCGAGCTATTCTGCTCTCGACGGCGATCATCACTGTCTTTCTTGCAATGCTCGCGGCCTATGCCATTGTTCGATACGTGATCGTCAAGCCGCTTGAGCATTTGCGTGAAGTCAGCGACGAAGTCCGGCGGGGTAACGTGGACGCTCGGGCTGACATTCATACCGCAGACGAATTTGAGGAACTTGGAGTTGCATTTAATCGCATGCTGCGAGGTCTTGTCGATTCGCAGGATGCGCTGCGCAAAGTGAATCACAATCTTGACGGTAAAGTCGACGAATTGGCGCAGGCCAACATGCATCTTTACGAGATGAATCGTCTGAAGAGTGATTTCCTAGCCACCATGAGCCATGAACTGCGTACACCTCTCAACAGCATTATCGGATTCTCTGACGTGCTCGGCTCGATTCGATCGCTCGACGACAAACAGTTGCGTTATGTCCAAAACATTCGTTCTTCGGGACGAATGCTCCTCGATATGATCAATGACATTTTGGACCTTGCAAAAATAGAGGCTGGAAAGATGGAGGTTCGACTCACCTGTTTTCGTATTGAGGCCGCCATCTCGGCACAGTGCGACATGGTGCGTCCGCTGGCAGAACGAAAAAATATCGATCTTGAATATCGAATCGATCAGGAACTCAACGAGGTGCATCAGGATCAGGCAAAAGTGCAGCAGATTCTTTCGAACCTGCTTTCTAATGCTGTGAAATTCACACCCGAGGGAGGACACATCCTCGTTGCAGCGTCTCTCGATTTGTCTTCGGTCGATTCTTCTGTTCCTGAGTCTGTTGAGTCTGGATCCATGATCCTTTTCGTCCGCGACACCGGTGTCGGTATTGCCGATGAGGAGCAGCAAGCTATCTTCGAGAAATTTCGTCAGGGCCGAGCTTTCACGTCGGACGATGATGCGATGACGCGTGAGTTTTCCGGAACCGGGCTAGGATTGTCGATTGTGCGAGAACTCTGTCGATTGCTCGGTGGTGAGGTTTCTCTCGAGAGTCGCATTGGTCAAGGAAGCACGTTTACCGTTCGACTTCCGGTGACTCTTGTGCCACAAACTTTTGTTCCGCCTCTCGAAGCCATTGCCTCCGATGGTTCAAAAATAATTCCACTGAGTTCTTCACGCGATGTCGCATAAGCGAGGGCACTATGGCTTCTGACGATCCTGACACCGAAGTAACACTTTTTACTGATGGTGGCTGTAGCGGTAATCCCGGCCCAGGAGGATGGGCGTATATCCTGAGGCATCCGGCAAGCGGTCGGGAATCAAGTTGCTCTGGCGCTGAACCGGATACAACCAATAACAGAATGGAACTCACCGCGGTTGTTCGCGGACTCGATCAACTCAAACGTCCTACACGTGTGCAACTTGTCACCGATAGCGTCTATGTGGGGACCGGCCTTTCCCAGTGGCTTCCCAAGTGGAAACAACAAGGATGGAAGCGAAAAGATGGTTCTCGACTGGTACCGATCAAAAATGAGGATCTTTGGCGAGAACTTGATCGCCTTGCTGCGGCTCACACGGTAGTGTTTACGCATGTTGCCGGGCATGCCGGACATGCTGAAAATGAACGATGCGACACGATGGCCGTGGCGGCCTATCAGCCCTATCTTTCAAAGAGCAGATTCTCGCGTTAATCCGGTTGTTCTCTTTGCCGATACTCTCAACAGCAATGCTCCCCAAGAAAATATTGACACCTTTCCGATGGCCTCAACACAGCGGCGTGATTGTCGTGGCGCTCGCGATCTGGATTGGTGTTTTTCTTAGTATTTCGGTTTGTGCAGACGAGGTCGCGGACACCGAAAAGTTTTTTGAAGGACGCATTCGACCGTTGCTTTCCTCGCAGTGTTTTCAATGTCACGGACCTGACAAACAAGAGGCTGGACTCCGTCTCGATTCGAGACCTGCATTGCTCCAAGGTGCCGATGACGGAGCGGTTGTTGTTCCCGGCCAGATCGATCCCAGCAGACTGCTCTTGGCAGTCTCGCGACGTGGCACAATTTCCATGCCTCCCGATACACCACTGTCTGCTTCAGACGTTGAAGCTTTCACCGAGTGGGTTCAATCGGGTTTGGCATGGACCGGCCCGGGTCGAGACAAAGTTGCTGCGGTCGACCAACCTGTGGATATGACGACGCGTTTCGACATGGCCAAACGCGAACACTGGGCCTTTACAAAGCCTGTTCGCCATCAGCCGCCTGTTCTTCCACAGAGTATTGACCACTCGTGGGAAGCGTCTTTGATCGATCGCTTTATTGCTGGACGTTTATCGCAGCAACAGTTGCTCCCATCACCACAGGCATCACCACAGTGGTTGATTCGACGTCTTTATTTTGATCTGACGGGTCTTCCGCCTTCTGCGCAGGAGGTAGATCTCTTTGTTGCTAATCCAAGCGACACGGCTTATCAAGAACTGGTCGACAGGCTCCTTTCCAGTCGTGAACATGCCGAACACTGGGCGAGAAAATGGCTCGATCTCGCCAGATATGCCGATACCAAAGGCTATGCCTTCGATGCAGAGGATCGGCGATTTCCATTCTCGTGGACTTATCGCGACTGGGTGATCGAGTCATTTCGAAAAGACCTGCCGTACAACCGGTTTGTCACGCTTCAAATTGCCGCTGACTCCGTCGAACCTAAAGTTGAACAATCTGATCTCGCGGCCCTTGGATTTCTTACCGTTGGACGAACATTTCTGGGCAATGTCAATGACATTATCGATGACCGTATCGATCTTGTAACTCGCGGACTGATGGGACTTTCTATTGCGTGCGCCCGTTGCCACGATCACAAATATGAGCCCATTCGTACTGAGGACTACTACGCGTTGCACGGTATCTTTGCCAGCTGTGACATTCCTGCAGACTTGCCACAAATCGGTCCGGCAGCCCCAGGACCAGAGGGCGAGGCGTTCTCCATAAAACTCGCCGAACTTAAAAAGTTGGTGGCGGATCAGGAACAGATTGTTCATACAAGAGCGGTACGCGACGCAGTGTCGCATACGGCCGATTATCTGATGCATCAGGCCCGTCCATCCCCTCGCGGTGTTGATGGACGGCTCCCGCAGATTGCCGATGGTTACGAACTAGAACAACTGTTGGTTGATCGCTTGGGCCGTACGATTACTGCTGCCGCACCCGAACATCCAGTGCTTGGTCCGTGGGTTCAACTTTCTCAACTTGATGATGCAGCAATCCCAGCCGCGATCCAACGCATGATCGAACTCTGGTCCATGCCACTTGCTTCATCTGCGATTCCGGTTGCAGTGGTCGGTTCTGAAAATCTTCAAACCCAACCAGCCCAAAAAAACAGCAGTCATCGTCTCAATCGCTTGGTACAAGAGGCCTTTCTGGCAGACCCTGGAAAAGTACATTCGCTCAAGGATGTTGCCGGGCTCTATGCCGGATTAGTTGCCATGGTGGCTCCGGATGCAGCACCATTAGCTTCGCACAATTTGGATGGCAAGGAAGGCGATCGCGAGGAACTCAAAACACTTCTGGGAGTGGAAGGAAGTCCACTGATTGTAAAACGCGAAGAAGCAATGAGGGTTGCCGACCGAGCTGAACAGACTGAACATCGTAAACGTAAAACAGCGATTCAACAGCACGCCATCGAGGCCCCCGGAGGGCCGCCGCATGCGATGGTGTTGAGTGATCGCGATGCTCCCGGCGATAGCCATGTTTTTCTACGGGGTGATCCTGGACGGCACGGAATGGTTGTGCAGCGTCGAATGCCAGAAATTCTGGGCTCCACGCCAGCATCTCGAACTTCAAGCGGTAGGCTCGAACTGGCTCACGTGGTGACATCGCCTGAAAATCCGCTGACGGCCCGCGTACTGGTGAACTGGGTCTGGTTGCATCACATCGGTTCTGGCCTTATCAGCACTCCTGGGGATCTGGGATTGCGCGGCGAACCACCACTCCATCCCGAACTTCTTGACGACTTGGCAACCCGATTCGTTGAAGATGGAAAGTGGAGTCTGCGATGGCTGCACCGTGAAATCGTCAGCAGTCGCACGTGGCAACAGTCGAGTAGTCAGCGCGAGGATCTCAAAACTGCCGACCCAGAAAATAAACTTTTTGCACGAGCGAACCGACGGCGGCTTGAATGGGAGGCATGGAGAGACAGCCTTCTTCGAGCAGGAGGTTCACTCGATGTGAGCCTGCATGGAGGACGAGGACGAAATCTTACCGATCCTGGAGTTTCATCGATCCGGTCGGTTTACCTCCGTTTGGACCGTCAGAATGTTCCCGGCATCCAGCGGACGTTTGATATTGCAAACCCCGACACTGCCGTGCACGTTCGATCACGCACGATTACGCCTCAGCGTTCGCTGGCGGTACTCAACTCACCGCTCATGATCGAAACAGCCCGAAATGTGGCAACTCGCTCGGCACAAGAATCTGATACTACGACCGAGTCCTCAAACGATTCCAAAGATATTCGGCGTATTCGAGCGATCTGGCGAAACGTTCTTTCACGCAGTCCTGATTCCGACGAACTGTTGATGGCTGTCGGCTGGATTGCCGAAGAAGAAAACTCTATTCTTGGCGAACAACACCTTCCCGAAGGTCAAACCGCTTTTGGCGTTTGGGAACGACTGGCACAAGCCGTTTTGGCAACCGCTGAGTTTCAGTTTATTGACTGAAACTCAAAGGACTTTTTCCATGTTTACTCCTGGCATTCTTTCACGTCGCGAAGCGCTCCTACGGGCCGGCCTCGGTCTGGGGTGGCTCGGGGCGGCATCGCTGATCGATCAGCAATCGTCGTACGCTTCCCCTACGCTTTCTGGTGCGAAGCAGCCAAGCCCTGTAACACAAGCGACGCTCGCGCCGAGACTGCCGCATTTTGAAGCCAAGGCCAAGTCTGTCATCCACATCTTCGCCAATGGCGGCCCGAGTCATCTCGATACATTTGACCCAAAGCCAGTGCTTGAAACCTGGGCCGGCCGAGAAATTCCTGGCGGTGCGCTAAAAACTGAACGTCGCACCGGTGCGGCGCTTCCAAGTCCATTTCGCTTTTCACGGCATGGCGAAAGTGGCCTCGAAGTCAGTGAACTTTTTTCGCATGTCGCTCGCCACGCCGATCGCATGCTTGTTGTTCGTTCGATGCATGCTGATGTTCCCAATCATGAACCCTCACTGATGCTCATGAATTGCGGTGATGCGAGGCTTATGCGTCCATGCGCGGGCGCATGGATTACGTATGGGCTTGGGACCGAAAATCAGAACCTGCCTGGCTTTCTTGTTTTGTGTCCCAACGGATATCCCATTAAAGAAACTGAAAATTGGCGATCTGCTTTTCTACCCGGAGCGTTTCAAGGAACTTACGTCGACACAAGCAAGCGCACTGTGGAAGAGTTGATCGAAAATGTTCGGCATCCATCGCTTCACCGCGACGCACAGCGAAGACAATTTGACCTGACAGCTTCCATGGATCGACGCCATCTCGCGGCCCGACCAAATGATCCAGACATCGAAGCACGTCTCGTTTCGATGGAACTCGCGTGGAGAATGCAGTCGGAAGCCACAGACGCTTTTGACGTTTCACAGGAACCGGCGCATGTGCTCGCTCGCTACGGCGACGATACCCAAGGTCGGCAAATGCTGATTGCCAGACGAATGGTGGAGCGAGGCGTGCGATATGTGCAGGTATGGCATGGGGCAGGGCAGCCATGGGACAGCCACGACCACATTGAAACAAATCATCGCCGACTTGCTGGCGAGTGCGACAGAGCCATCGGCGCCTTGCTGGATGATCTCGTAGGACTCGGAATGATCGACCAAACGCTCGTCGTCTGGGGTGGAGAATTTGGTCGCACGCCGACTGTTGAACTACCGATGGCCGGCTCCGGTGTTAGCCAACCAACTGGCAGGGATCACAATCATCACGGCTTTACCATGTGGCTGGCAGGCGGCGGAGTCAAGGGAGGCTCCGTCTATGGTGCAACCGATGAACTCGGATTCAAAGCTGTCGATAAACCTGTTCATGTGCACGATTTTCAAGCCACGTTGTTGCATCTGCTCGGCATGGATCACACAAAGCTTTCCTATCGCTGGAGCGGCAGAGACTTTCGCCTTACCGACGTGCACGGAGTGGTGAAGCACGACTGGATTGCCTGACTGAATATTTTTCTTGCTTCTGTCGTTCGCCATGCGAAACGGTGTCGACACTCGAATGGTTCCAACGTCGCACACGTTTGGATTGATACACTTTCCTTTCATGTTTTCTCACGAGCCATTCCACGAACCGCCACAAAACTCGGCTGAGTTGGATGGACTCTCCGCGCCAATAGAAAAGCCGGATCGCATTCGCAGTCGGCTGCTTGCAGATCTGCCGGCGATTGGTATTCCACGAGCCCGCAGACTCACTCGCCTCGGACTTCGCACTGTCGCCGATGCACTCAAGCATTTTCCGCGGCGGTGTCGCGCGTTTGATCCTGCCGGCGCGTTTGAGAATTTGACCGAAGGGGCGCAGTGCTGCATTGAAGGAACGGTCGTCGAGTCTTCCTCCCGAATAACGGCCGGCGGTCGGAGCATGCTTACGGTGCTTCTGTCTGTAAAACATGGATCGATCCGCTGCGTGTGGTTTAATCAGAGTTGGCGCATAAAAGGCTTTCAGGTCGGCACATGCTTTCTCATCTCAGGAAGTCCTCGACGATCGGGGCTCTCGTGGGAGTTCATGCATCCTGATGTCGAAGAGATCGGTGAACAGATAAATATCGGTGCGGCGAGGTGTTTTGTTGACTATCCACTGGCACAGGGAGTGCGACAGTCTGATGTGAGAATCGCTGCCGCGGCGGCGCTTGATCTTGCCGCACACACCATCGAAGAGTCGATGCCTGCAGAAGTTCTTCAGGCCCGAACTCTTATGCCGATTCAGCAGGCCATCGAAGAGATTCACCGCCCAACAAGCATTGAGTTATTCGAGCAGGCCCGACGACGATTCATCTACGGTGAACTCCTGCTCTTGCAGTGTGCCATGGGACTTCGAAGGCATCGTCGTCTCGCACGCGCAAATGCCCCAGTGATCGACGTCGATGCGAAACTTGACAGCAGAATCTCTGTTCGATTTCCATTCGCATTCACTTCCGGCCAGCGGCTTGCGATTGAAGACATTCGCAGCGATCTGAAACGCCTTGCGCCCATGAATCGGCTTCTTCAGGGGGATGTTGGCAGCGGCAAAACGGCGGTGGCCATCTATGCCATGCTCGCAGCGGTGGGAAGAGGCCATCAGGCTGCTCTGATGACGCCAACCGAACTCCTTGCCCGGCAGCACGCAGCATCTCTCACGAGCCTGCTTGCAGGAAGCTCAACATGCGTTGATCTGATTGCAGGATCGCAAAGCCGTGCCCATCGACGGGAAACGCTGCAGCGAATCGCCTCCGGAGAAATTCATATCATTGTCGGTACGCAGGCACTGGTGCGAGCCGACATTCGCTTTCACGATCTTGGAATTGTCGTCGTGGATGAACATCATCGCTTTGGGGTTGTTGAACGAAAACGACTCTATTCTTTTGATGAACATGCGCCTCCTTGCGACACTTCAAAGGCTGGAGCGTCAAAATTACAAACCGTACCTCATGTGCTGGTGATGACTGCCACGCCCATTCCACGCACTGTGGCTTTGGCCGCGTGGGCGGATTTGGATGTGTCGCGTATTCACGAACTGCCTCCTGGAAGGCATCCCGTGCAGACTCTTCGCGCAGTACCAGACAATCTTCCAGAGATTTGGTCGAACGTCTCACAGAAACTGAGCACAGGCCGTCGCGGATATGTCGTGGTACCTGCCGTAGAAGAGTCAAAAAGCGGACTCGCAAGTATTCAAAGCACTTTTGAACACCTTTGCAACGGCCCGCTTGATGCCTTTCGAGTTGGATTGGTACACGGACGAATGACGGCAGAAGAACAAAACTCAGTGATGGACCACTTTCGCAGCGGAGAACTCGATGTGATTGTCGTAACGTCGGTTGTCGAACTTGGAATTGACATTCCTCAGGCAACTCTCATGGTCATCCTCGATGCTCATCGATTTGGACTGGCGCAGTTGCATCAGTTCAGAGGACGGATCGCTCGAGGTCCTAGGCCGGGCTGGTGCGTAGCCGTTGACGGAACTGTTGAAGAGAGAAATCCAAGGATCGATGTCTTCGTTGCACAGACCGACGGCTATATCATTTCGCAGAAAGATTTAGAACTCCGTGGGGCGGGTGATCTTCTCGGTTCTCGGCAACATGGGGAGACGGAACTCTTATTTGCCGATCTTTCGTGCGCCGAACACGTCGCCATTCTCTGTGAGGCTAGAGATGATGCCCAAAAGATTCTCAAGGCAGATCCGCACTTAGAAAATCCTGAACATGCAAGGCTCGAAGAACTGACCCATCAGTTTCTCGATCCAATCGACGCCCAACCGACAGGAATCTGAAACTGCTTAGCTAATCCAAAGGCTGCAGAACTGGAATCGTTGCCTTCCAAGAGTTTCCGTCTCGTTCAATTCGCCGATAAAGCGTATCGCGTTCGACAGGTTCGCGACCGGCTTCTCGAATGAGTCTCTCCAGTTCGTTTACACCCAGCACTTCGGGAGTCTTTGCGCCGGCATCGTGATAGATCAGTTCATGCCGAACAGTGCCATCGAGGTCATCCGCACCGTACGCCAATGAGGCTTGGGCGGTTCCGATTCCAAGCATGATCCAATACGCCTTGATGTGATCAAAATTATCGAGGACCAATCGACTGATGGCCATTGTTCGCAAGTCCATCATTGGAGTGGGCTTTGTGATATGTGAGAGTCGGGTGTTCTCTGGGTGAAATGCCAGCGGGATAAATGTCTGAAAACCACCGGTCTGATCCTGAAGATCTCTCAGACGAAGAAGATGGTCTGTGCGATGAAATGCGTTTTCAATATGACCGTAAAGCATCGTTGCATTACTACGCATTCCAAGACCATGGGCCGTTGAATGAATTTCAAACCAAGATGCAGTGTCGGCTTTGTGCTCGCATATTTTGTCACGCACTTCCGGATGAAAAATCTCCGCGCCGCCCCCCGGAAGACTGCCGAGACCAGCATCTTGAAGTTCGATCAAGATGTCTTTTACCGATCGCTTGGTGAGATGCGTGAACCAGTTAATTTCAACCGCCGTCCAACCTTTTAGATGGAGCGAAGGAAAATGGTCGTGGAGATTTCGGATGAGATTCAGATACCAGTCATAATCTTTCTGATGATGCAGTCCTCCTACGATATGCATTTCCGTGCATCCCGATTCGACCGCCTCGCGTCCTCGAGCTTCAACCTGCTCATCATTCATCACGTAGCCGCGATGGTCGCGAAGATCAGCGCGAAATGCACAGAACGTACAACGATAGACGCATACGTTCGTTGGATTGAGATGAGTATTAATGTTGTAAAACGCATAATTTCCATTTTTTCGCTCGCGAACGATGTTTGCCAGTTCTCCAAGTTCATGCACATCTACCGATTCATCCCAGAGAGAAAGACATTCCTGGAAGTGAAGTCTCTCACCGTGGACAACCTTCTCACGAATAGCGTCAATAGATCGATTCGTTGCACGAATCATAAATTTCCTTTTTCAATGACTTCGATATCTGCGAATTGCAAGGGACCACATTGTGAACCAACTCGAACTCTAAAATCGACAGCGAATTATTGGTAAGAACCGTATAATCGTCGGTTTTATAACCAGAGATCTGTCACGACCACCCCTAAAAGGATCAAGCCAATCAGGGAGTTTGCATTAAAAAACGCAACATTGACAAGTAAGAGATTGTCCGGACGGACCAACCGATGCTCCCAGACCAAAAGTCCTCCACTCAAGAGAACCCCGGTGAAGTAGACATACCCCAGACCGGGAACGAACAGTGGAAGGACCGTAAGAAACAGCAGCATGACAACATGGTTGACTCGTGCGAGTTGCATGGCCCATTTTATTCCAATGGCAGCCGGAATGCTTCGAAGCCCATGCTCGCGATCAAATTCTGCGTCCTGACATGCGTAGAGAATGTCAAAACCAGACACCCACGCGATCACAATCAGGCCAATGAGTATCGCCGCAGCCAAGTCAAACGGATCCCGCTCCACGACTGCACCTCGCAGAGCAATCCATGCTCCAATCGGCGCCACACCGAGCGAGCACCCCAACCAGTAATGCGACAGAGACGTGAATCTTTTTGAAAGGCTGTACCCCAACAAGATCACAAGCACGGGAAGTGAAAGCAGCAACGGCAGGCGGTTGGGAAGAAATATCAATGTTGCAGCAATAAAAAGAAGCGAAGAAACAACAACAAGCGTCACGGCCTCCCCAACACTTACCTGCCCGGTTGGCAAGTGTCGTGTTTCCGTTCGAGGATTGGCCGCATCAAAAGTACGATCAACAACGCGATTAAATGCCATGGCAGCCGTGCGAGCACTCACCATGCACAATACGATCCCTAACAAATCCTGGGGCAGTCTCTGGTTTCCCTCAGGAAGCCCCATGCGAATGGCGATCGCCGCACTGAGGAGAGCAAAGGGCAGGGCAAAAATTGTGTGACTAAACCGCACAAGTCCAAAATAGTTTTTAAGCGTTGCGATTTTCACGAAACTGAACCCCAGCGTCGGATGAGATCATTGGGGACAGACAGCTGATCACAGATTCGCGATACGACAAAATCGATAAGATCAGAAATTTCTTTTGCCCCGTGATACAGCCCCGGAGCCGCTGGAAGCACAACCGCTCCAGCTTCACCAATACGTTTCATGTTCTCCAACTGAGGTAGCGAAAGAGGAGTTTCTCGAGGAACCACCACCAGCAGACGCCGCTCCTTTAAATGAACTTCCGCTGCCCGGTGAATCAGATTCTGTCCCATCGAATGTGCAACAGCCGCAAGCGTGCTGCCACTACAGGGACAGATCACCATCGCACTGGTTTGGAAGGAACCACTCGCGATGGGTGCCATCAGATTTCGAACATTGTGAATATGAAGCGTATCCAGATATTTTTTCGAAAACTCGTTGCATTTGAGGTGCGTGTGTTTCAAATCGAGTAACACAGCAGGATCCGGATGTTCCAGATCAAACCGTACTCCAAGCTCCTCTTCGATGACCGCTTGTCCCGAAGGACTAACCACCAAGTGTACCTCTCGTCCTGCTGCGAGCAGCACACTCAGAAGGCGAACGCCATACGCCGAGCCGCTGGCTCCGGTAATCGCAAGAACTATTGGAAGCATATGGAAAGTCCTTCAACAACAACTTATCCGTGAAACATTTCGAACCGTTCACTCCGTGGCACCGCGTTTAATACCAACATAGAGCGTCGCAATACCGAACGTGAGTGGTCGCATCGATTCGATCTCGAGGCCAGCGGATCGAAAAAGCGACGCAAGCTTTTCTCCCGAAGGAAACTCCTCAACACTACGATTGAGATAGGCATACGCCGCAGACGTATTGCGGGCAAGCATCGCTCCACAATGCGGGAGAAGATTTCGAAAATACAAAAGATAGAGCGATCGAATGAAGCGATTGGATGGAAGTGAAAACTCCAGAACTGCTACCCGTCCACCCATGCGGCAGACTCTCGCCATCTCGAAGACTCCTCGACGTGTGTCAACCATATTTCGAAGTCCGAATGCCACGGTTACGGCATCAAATGATTCGTTCGAAAAGGGGAGCTGCATGGCATCGGCCTCAATAAATTTCACCCGTCCACTGACTCCCATACGTTTGTGAATGCCTTCGGTGAGCATCGGGCGACAGAAGTCCGCTCCGACAATCTGCATGTTCGACGTGGAATTCTTTGCAAACGCGATTGCAAGATCACCTGTTCCAGTGCACACATCTAACAGTGCACCACATTCTGGCAAGGGTACGCGCGACACGGTGACATGTCTCCACCAAACATCAATGCCACCTGAGAGCACTCGGTTCGTGAGATCGTAGCGCGGAGCAATTTCAGCAAACATTTTTTGAACCCGCGCACCACTTTTATCAACCGTTTCAAGAGAGTGGGCTTCGGGACAGGCATCACTAGAAGAATCTGCCGTGGAGTGTTGAGATAGAGGCATCGCCATCTCTCGTTAAAACTAGTCGGGGGAGTTGCGATCTTTATGAGAACAAACGTATGTGGTGGTGCTGGAATCCCTTTCATCGTATGCCTGTTGGTGTCTCGGCGGGAGGGATCGCCGTTGTAATCGATGTTCTGCGAGCATCCACGACCATCGTTACGGCACTTGAGCACGGTTCCAGCGGCATACGCACAACGACTTCAATCGACTCTGCAATTGTCGAAGCCAATCGTTGTCACCCGAGGGCATTGCTCGGCGGCGAAAGAGAAGGGGTGCTGATCGAGGGATTCGATTTAGGAAACTCGCCGAGTGAGTATTCAAGAATCGCTGTAGAAAACCGTTCAATTGTAATGACCACTACCAACGGAACAGCAGCTCTTGACCACTGCCGGGAAAGTGCGGAAGTCTTTCTCGGTGCAATGATCAATCGACGAGCCGTGGCGAACACCGTCGAGCTATTGAGCCAGCGTATGGAACCTGTTGACGTGCATCTTGTCTGCGCCGGAACCGATGGCGAGCCTTCTGATGAGGATGAACTCACCGCTGGCGGAATTCTCGCAGCCTGGCTTTCACATACGGTGAATCACGATATCGGCGCCTTGTCACACACAGCTCGCCATGCATTGAAGAGGTTCAATGATCTATTCAGTTCTGACTCATCCCGTGAGATGGATCACTCTATTGAATCGGCATTTCGAATAACACTGGGAGGACAACGGCTGACACAACTGGGCTTTGAACGTGATATTCGATCTGCCAGCGCCATCGACTCATCGACGCTTGCACCCCGCTGGGACCGCCAACGAAATTTGATCGTGGCTCGCTGAACTTTCCTCTATTTATTTTTTTATTATTACGACTACCACACACAACGAACGTCACCACATGTTCTACGAAACGTCTCTGCATATGACTCGAGTGGACTCTTTCCGAAGAGGATCATTAGACTTTCCTGATCGATGAATTATCTCGCAGCGTTTCGTCTATTCTTAAGCTCTTAGCATTCCGCACACCACTTTTATTTTTAGGAATCTGTTTTCACCATGCAAGCATCGAAAGACATGGAACGCATTGTTTCGTTAGCCAAACGTCGTGGGTTTATTTTTCAGTCGAGTGAAATCTATGGTGGTCTCAATGGTTTCTGGGACTACGGCCCCTTGGGCGTCGAACTCAAGCGCAACATCAAAGAGGCATGGTGGCGCGACATGGTCACCGGTCACGATGAATTGTCTATTCTTCGCGGTGCACCCTCGACCTACGAAATGGCTGGACTCGACTGCACGATTATCATGCATCCACAGGTCTGGAAATGTTCTGGGCACTACGATCTTTTCCACGACTTTATGATCGATTGTCGAGAGTCAAAAAAACGCTATCGCCATGACCAGGTCAGGGGTCGTTGGGTCACCTATCAGGGAAAGCGTATTTTTGTCGGCACACAAGTTGAGGTTGCCCACGAAGAAGAGGATCTCCAGCATCGAGCCCTCAAGTTTTTTAATCTGCGGGCGAAGGACGCTGACAAACTGTCTTGGGAATTAGAGTTTGCGACCCTGTCACAACTTTCTGATTTTTCGGAAGTGCTCGGGCCGGATGCCAAGAGCCTCGGAACGCTAACGCCTCCGCGCGAGTTCAACCTTATGTTCAAGACCTATGTTGGGGCTTTAAGCGGAGAGGAGGGGGCGGCTTTTCTTCGACCCGAAACGGCACAAGGCATTTTTGTAAATTTCAAGAACGTTCTCGATTCCTCTCGCGTCGCCATTCCTTTTGGTATTGCACAGATCGGGAAAAGTTTTCGAAATGAAATCACTCCTCGCAATTTTACATTCCGCTCTCGCGAATTCGAGCAGATGGAAATCGAGTTCTTCTGTCATCCTGAGAAGTCTGCTGAATGGTATCGCTACTGGCGTGACAGGCGATTTCAGTGGTACCGCGACCTAGGACTCTCCGGTGAGCGACTGCGTTTACGCGACCACGATCCTGAAGAGCTCAGCCACTATTCGACCGGCACAGCTGATATTGAATATGCGTTTCCGTTCCTGCCGGCCGGAGAGTTTGGTGAACTCGAGGGAATCGCCCATCGGGGGGACTTCGATCTTCGAAGCCACATGGAAGGAAAACTCGACCCTTCCACGCGGCCGTTGGCTGTGGAACTCAATGTGGACGGAAAACCAAAATACCGTGGTAGTGGAAAAGATCTTTCATACTTCGATGACCAAACCCGCCAGCGTTATGTTCCGCACGTCATTGAACCTTCAGCAGGTGCCGATCGGGCACTGCTCGCATTTCTGTGCGATGCCTATAGTGAAGATGAAGTTCCCGATGAAGACGGAAAACCACGCAGCCGAACCGTTTTGAAGCTTCATCCAAGACTTTCTCCGGTAAAGGCGGCTGTTCTTCCGTTGGTAAAAAAGGACGGGATGCCAGAAGTAGCGGTAGGACTCTATCGCAAACTCAAACCCCACATGAGTGCCGTCTATGATGAAAAAGGTTCTGTGGGACGGCGCTATGCGCGTCAAGATGAAATAGGAACTCCTTGGTGTTTAACCATCGATGGACAAACACTCTTGGACAACACCGTCACTCTGCGAGATCGAGATTCACTGGAGCAGATTCGTCTTCCTGTGGATGCCTGTGTCGAAGAACTTCGTGATCGACTCTCTCTTCGAAATGTCTAACGTTCTTTATCTTTCTGGAAACTTTCTACAGTGCGACCGGCCCTTGCCAGCGTGTGTTCTCTTGAATCCTCGCTGAACACAATTTTCGAGGACTACGCGGCCGGGCAGTGTAATGCGATTGACCTTTGGCTCGGTGCGCTGGAATGCCACCTCCAATCTCATTCGTTTGAGTCTGTACGCGACTCTACGCAACTTCATGGAATCGATCTTGTCGCGGCAAGTTTTCAAGGAGGGCTTCTGATCAGTCAAGGCGATGCCCGACGCGCGCATTGGGATCACTTCACAAAACGCCTTTTACTTTTGAAATCGATTGGTGTGCCGATCCTCGTTGTGGCCGGTGATGCCCGCGGACCACTCCATGAATCCGATATTGCGCGTCTCGACGCGAGTCTCCGAGAGGCTGCTGCTCGTGCCTCCGACCATGGAATAAAAATAGCACTAGAATTCGACGCAACGTCGAGCTTTCCCAACAACCTGCAATCTGCCGCAGCGATTACGGATTCAATTGCTCATCCGAGCCTTGGGCTGTGTTTGGATTGGCATCACTTTTGGACAGGCTCAAGCAAGTCGGAAGACCTCGCGATGGTGACACTGGAAAATCTCTTTCACGTTCAGATTTCTGATCTCCCTTTGATGCCGAGGGAAATGTCCTCTGATTCCGACCGCATTCTTCCCGGTGAAGGGAGTGCTCCTCCCGATCTTTTGATTGCCACACTTCATCGGATCAACTATCAAGGGGCAGTGGCAATTGAAATCCATAATCCAAGACTCTGGAAAGTGCCACCGCGACAGTTTGGGGAAATTGCAATGACTTCGCTGCGTCGAGTGCTCGGTCAAGCGTCGATGGGATTACATTCGGATTCACCTGTGTAATCTGTATTTCTTGGATTGCACTGGAGCCTTTCTTTGAAGTGGAGTCGTTTTTGTTTTCCGCGTAACCTATGAAACACAGGTGCGCAGGATCGGTTCGCTTTGATTCTGTTCACCACAAAGCATTGGAATGAATACTGATGAACGACTCACTCGCTGCTATGGTTCCGCATATCGATCTTGCGACCGTGGATGGTCGAGCACAACTGAATGCACTTCGCAGCCTTCTTGTTTCACAAAGCTCAATCATCAGCCCGGAAAGTCAGCGGCGGACGATTGAGCTTTTCGGAAAACCGCTCTCGCCGAAAGAGGTTGTCGCCACGATATGCCGTGATATTCACGACCATGGTCTCTCTGCTTTGCTCGATTACACGCAGAGAATCGATCGTGTCACCGTCACGCCTCAAACACTGTTTGTTTCTGCTGAGGCTCTCGCTTCGGCGCAAAAGAGTGTCAGCAGTGATTTTTTGGATGCTGTTCGCAGAATTCGTGACAATGTCGAGCGATTTCAACGAGCACTTTTGTCCCACGACGTGACCGTTTTGCTTCCTGGTGGTGGAAGTCTCTCGCAACGATATCTTCCACTCGACCGAGTCGGAATCTGTGTTCCGGGAGGCGCGGCCGCTTATCCTTCAACGCTTCTCATGACGGTTGTTCCAGCCACGGTTGCCGGCGTAAAAGACATTCTCGTTGTCGCACCACCAACACCATTTGGTTCAGACAATGTGCATGTGCTTGCCACTTGTCATGAGTTGGGCGTCACGCAGGTTATCAGGGCAGGGGGGGCTCAGGCCGTCGCCGCACTGGCTTATGGAGTTGAAGGAATTCATCGCGTCGACAAAATTGTCGGCCCTGGAAATTTATTTGTCGCGCTTGCCAAGCAACTTGTCTATGGACACGTATCGATCGATTCGATTGCTGGCCCAAGTGAGATTGTGATTGTTGCCGATTCCACAGGGAATCCAGAGTTTATTGCCTCGGATATGCTCGCTCAGGCGGAGCATTCACCCGGTTCTGCCATCCTGCTTACATCGAGCGAACTGCTTGCTGATCAAGTCTCCAAGTCGCTGGTTCGCCGTCTTTCGAGCCTTGAGCGAGCCGATCTCACTCGTGACAGTCTCGAGCGATACTGTGCGATCGTACAAACTCGTACCGATGATGAGTCGATCGAAATCGCAAACGAACTCGCGGCTGAACATCTTTTAATCGATACTCGTGATCCGGAAGCCACGCTTTCAGAAATTCGACATGCTGGAGCAGTGTTCTTGGGACCATACAGTCCTGTGGCAGCGGGAGACTACGCTGCAGGTCCATCGCACGTTCTTCCCACAGGTGGCACCGCTCGGTTTTTTGCAGGGCTTTCAGCGAATGACTTTTTACGTGGCAAAAGCGTCACCAAGCTCACTCAGGCTGATCTTTCTGATCTCGCAAGCGACATCAAGATGCTTGCGAACACCGAAGGGCTTACCGCTCATCGCAGAAGCGTTGAAGCACGATTCGACAACCTCTAGGTTTTCGTGAACGCCACCGAGGCCGATGAACTCAAATGCAACTCGTGTGGCTTACCAAGGATTTTTTGGAATCTCTCCATCTGAGCGATTGCCTAATTGTTGTAGTACTGAGGGCTCAATAGTCGAAGAAACTGCCCTAGTCGATCCGTCTGCAAGCGAGACATTAATAAGCCCTCCGCCATGGTGGCTTCCAAATCCACCCACGTGCGTCAAGTCGACAGGAGTGGCTTTCTGATCAGGTGCAACAGCCCCTGTGAAATCATATTGTTTGTATATTTCAAGGGTGCCAGTGTTTCTCAAGGTCGAAGGAGTGCCCGACACCCATCCCAAATCAGAGATTTCTACATCAAAGAGATGCTCACTGAGCAGAATGGTATTTGAACTACCGTCATAAATGTCGTCAAAGCGAACTTTACTATTGAGAAAAAGAATACCGTTGTTGTCATTATTGATTGGCGATTCCACGCCATGGTGACATCCTGCGTAGTTGCTCGAAGCAATTTCATTGTCTTGAGAAACGACTGGACTGGAAGGACATCTCAGCACACTGATTCTTGCGCCTCGTACGGGCTTATTCACAGGGGCATACGCACCAGCTGCCTGATCACAAAGACGAAACAGTGCATTTTGCTCCAAGTACGGAAGAATCTGAACAACCCAGCTGATATGAATGCCCTGCGACTCGTTGAGAATCGGTCCTGCCGGGTTGATTACCCCAGCAGGAAATGCCTCGTGGTGAAACTCATGGTTATGAAGAGACAAACCAATCTGCGTTATGTTATTCACACAACTGCATCTCCGCGCCGCTTCTCGCGCAGCCTGCACAGCAGGCAATAGAAGACCCACGAGTACTCCGATAATGGCGATGACCACTAGGAGTTCGACAAGCGTAAAAGCTTTTGAGTACCGCGATCCTTTAGCATTGTACCTGACCATTTTTTGTAAACTCATTCCAAACGCTCCTTGATAAGGAAAAAACTTTTCTGGTGAAACTTTTTGTCATAGCTTTTTTGCCTCGACTGGAAATCGACGCGTTTTTCGAATCGAGTGAACCTGTCCAGTTGGATATTCGACCACCACTCGCAGATGTTTTGGCTCATCACTCGCAGCAGGGACAACCTCGATCGAAACTTCGGCACGACCAGAACCAACAATCTCTTCCGCTGAAAACATCATTGTCTCACCCGCATAAAGAGGATCTTTTTCGAGCCGTAAAAAGGCCCGATCTGCTCCCGCTTCAAGAATGGCTTCGGCTTGACGAAGATCTCGCTGCTCATGCAGTTGTCGACGTGCCAAAATAGCTCCCTGCAGCATGCCGCCGACAATCGACATCATGACCAGCATGCATACAAGAGCCACAATCAGGACAGCACCTCGTCTATGGCTACACTCTTTGTGAAGACTCATCGAGGGCTCTCCGCGGTTCTCATTCGCAAATCTCGACCTTTGATTGCATAGACACTAAGGGCGATAGGCTTGTTTCGCTCGTCGAGAGGTTTGGAGATGCCTTGAAGAGTGACGCTCGAAACCAAATCACTGATTGAAAGCACGACAGCATGTGCTTCCAAATCCTGGTGAACCACTGCATCCACCTCCCGATCAAACACAAATTCCTCGCGTGCTGACGGAATGCCTTCTTTGGAAGATGTCCGCACGACTGCCGTTGTTGATGTGAAATAATCGACCGCCCACCCATCGTGAAGCGTGAGATGAATCAATGGCTTCCCTTCGGTCGAATTGTCGCTGACAAAAACCTCCGAGGCGGCGTGAATATCTTTTCGAAACTGCCCAGATAGTCGCATGGCAGCCCTCTCACTGTCGAAAAAATGGCGGGTGTTCGACTGTGTACGCATCACTCGATGGAGAAGCCCCACCGAAACTCCAAGAACCACACTCACACCGCTTATAACGACTATAAGTTCTATCAGTGAAATCCCACGGCGATGATTCATCGGGGGTCTCCATCTGCTCTGGATTGGTTGGTCTGCCTTGCGTTGGAGAGAATCCATGTTGCAAGTGTGAGCGGTGATTGGCGACGTCCAACCTCATTCCATACGATTCGAAGTGTCAATCGCTCACCATTTTCCACAGGTGAAAGTTCCCCCTTGATTTCTGCACCTGGCAAATGAACTTTCGCAAATTCCGAAGGGCTTAGATTTTTCAGGAGACCGGCAATCTCTCCTGAAGGCCGCGAGGAAAGCAGCTCGGCCTGATTCGTAAGTTCATCGAGCGCACATCGATAGTGACGAGCAGAAGTCAACAATCTTCCATGCCTTACCACAAGCGGAACCGACATTCCCATAACAGCCGTTAAGAGCGTAAAGGAGACTAGTAACTCGATGCTGGTCGTGCCACGTGAAATACTTTTTCTGCAGGTCGCAGGAATCAACCAACGTTCTGGTTTTCTGCCACAGCGGATATCGAAACTGGTTCTCACAGGAGCCCCATGATTAATTGCTGGAGTGGCATGACTACCGCAAGCGATTGAAGTAATACAAAAATACCCATAATGGATACTAGTATTGGCATAAGTATTTCTGCCATTGCTTCCAATTTGTAATTGACTCGACGCCTTCGCGATTGAGCCAAGCACCGAAGGATCCAAGGGCGGTTTTCGTGATCCTGCGATTCGGTCAGAAGATGCTGCTCGTTGGAAGTCAGCAATCCGCGTTGAAACATACTTTGCCAGAGATGTGTTCCTCGTTTGATCTCATTTTGTACGACATGAAGTTTTCGTCGCAAGCCTGACTCATAGTGCCACTGCGCCAAAGCCGCCACCGTCTCCTCGACAGGCTTTCCTCCTGAATCACATGCAGCCATTACGGTAAGCACTTCGCCACTACGAATATCTCCATGAATTCTCAATATCCGCCCAATGCACGAACGACACAGCGAGCGTCTGGGCCGCGGGAAAAAAGCCATCCACAAAAGGAGCACCATCGCAACAGCGATCGCCCACCAAGCGCCTGCAATGACGTCACCCATGTGGAGATACCACGCCATCGCAGGTGATCTTTCCATGCCAAAATCCTCAATTATTTTTTCATATTTAGGCATAATCGAAAGCAATAAAAAACTTGCCACTGGAACAAAAAGCACTGTCACGACTGCGGCGTAGGCAAGGGCCCCCCATCGGACAAACGAATGTTGCGATTTCTTCTCGTTCGCCCCATCTGTTTCCAGAATTTGAACACGCGGATATCCTTTTTTGAGATCAATGACATTCAGACTCACGATGCATCGAACTGCCAATATTTCTTGGTCTCCAAGAATCCCTGGTATCCGAGCCACCGCATCTGCCAGCGGCGCACCCTCGTCGAGAAGTCTTCCCAGCCTGCGAACTCTATTTTGTTGCACTCCTTGTTCATCGTCGGCCCACGCTGTCAGGAGTGGTTGCAGGGGCACCTGCTGCTCGGCGGCGACAGCGATCAACATCGCCAGAGACTTTTGCTGTTCGCGCGTAGTCCAATACGGCCTCCTTCGAATCTGTTTGAGGCTCAAAATAATGTTTAATAGACGCATGTTCGTGCTATCCACTGAGAAAAGAAACAAGCTTTATCAAGGGGAGAAAAAGTGCCACTACAACAAAACCAACAACAATTCCGGTCATAACAATGATGGTTGGTCCCAGTAGGAACGCTGCATACGACATTCTTTTCTGCACTCGCATTTCGTGACAACTCGCAAGGCACTGAAGGAATGCTATTTTTGAGACCACCGACATTGGCGAATCTAAAACGTATGATACCGAGGCGGTCAGAGGGGCAATACGACCAACAGTCGATGAAACATCTCGGTGCTCAGATTGTTGCTGACTCCATTTCTGGCAGGCATTTGCGTAGCGATGGCTTGTCAGTTTGCCTGCTATTGGTACCGCTTCTAAAACGCTGACCCCTGCCTCTAGAAGATTCACCATACATCTGGAAAAACGCGCGTCCTGTGCCGAACGGTTAACTAATACAAATGACCACGGTGAACGAGTTCGAACCACGATGCACCCCACTATCACACATACCGTTCCCATCACGATCAGCACAACAAATCCGATTCCGCTGGACAACCAGCGTGAACCCATCAACATGACTTGGGTGGCCACAGGCATTTGCAGACCAAAGTCGGCGTAGAGAGATTGGAATGTGGGCACAACCAATATGGATATCGCCACCAAAAGACCGATGGCAAGACACAGAATCGAGACTGGATAGGCCACCACATTCCAGAATTGGATTTTTTTCATATCCAAGTTCTGAACAGTACTAAACCAGTACGCCACAGACTGCGGCGATCCGGAATCGCTCTTCGAGCATCGAAGGAGAGGAATCCATAATTCTGGTGAGTCTTGCAGGGCGCGCATCGCAACATCGACATCGCCTTGCTCGCATACTCGACAAAGAGTGCTCCACTGATGCCTTTTTTTTCCTGTTGAATATTCCGCCTCAATCGCCCGCAGCGCTGGCAGAATAATTTTCCCCTGAGCGAGCGTTGCATTCATCAGCGACCAGAGAATTCGATCACTACTCTCCTGATTAAGGGGCAATTCAAAGGATGATGTGGAGATGGTGCTTGACACAAAACAATCCTTCAGCGAGCCAGCGCCTTAAACATTTCGGACAGTGGGAGGAAAAGTGTGATTGCAAAAGCGAGCGTTGCGCCACCAGCGATAAAAACACAGGCCAACACGGGCATAACCGACTGTTTCCAATCAGCGTGCTGTGATGCTGCACTTCGATAGATATCTGCAGCCAACCACAGAGTTGTTTTTTGGTCCACGAACGATTCATGAGATTCATGGTTGGTAAGTACCCACCGAAGAAATGCGGGGAATTGTGAAAACTGATCGCTCACCGCACGCAGCAGCGAACCTTCATCCTTGTGTGCCGTAGCAAACGTCCGCGACGCAGCGACAAGCACCTTGTCTCCGGATATTCCTGCTGCAAGAAGCATCGCTTCTTGCAGATTCACTTTCGCTTCAAGAAGAGTTCCAAGGGCCTCGCAGTAAAGAGCGGTTCGCTGTGGACACGACTTTCCTTGGCTACTATTAAAAAAAACGTTGTCGCTTCTTTCGCCAGAATGCATTCCGCGTTGATCTTTTTTCCGAAGACCCTTGAATAGCGGACGAGTAACATAAAAAAGAATTCCTGCAAGAACTCCTCCGAGGCACATCGGTGGGGACACCGCACCAATCCATCCCAAAACTTCAAGGCTTCGCCTTTCGGGGATACGAAACTCTTCGTAGACGCCTTCAAGGATTGGCGCAACAAATACGCCAACTGACATAATGCCTAAAACGGCGAGGCAACACACAATGATCGGATAGCAAAAGGCGATCCACACCTGATGTTTTTGTGTGTTGAGAGAATCTCCAAGTCGTTGTACGTGCGCAAGAAGTTCTTGCCGACTGCCGCCTCGCCACACTGCTTCAACAAGGCTTTGATACACAGAAGGAGTGTTCCCTGCTTCTGAGCGAAAGGCACTTTCAAATGATTCCCCAGAGACAACTCTTCCGGTGACCCGGGTGCTGATCTCTAAAATTGCATCTGCCAAAGGCTTTGCCTGAAAACTTCCCATTGGCACTCCTGCTTTGAGAAGTCCACTGAGCTGTTGGTTCAATGCAATGTAGTCGTCGATGTTTGCGCATTGCATAGCAATCATTCCGCAACCCATTCATGCCTCTTACGGCCTCTATTCTGGAATGGTTTTATCGCTGTGATTGATTTCTTACAAGCACGGAGGAGGCGCCGAGAAATAAAACTCACAAGCCCTTGTGAACCCCAGGGCCGCCCCGCGTCAGTCCTTCATCGGCTGATTGGAAATCGAGACGTCATCCACATAGAGCGTCGCTCGTTTTCCTTGCTCGTTGTAAGCGCTGATACCGATTTCGAAGCTGTTGTAGATCACATGGTCCAGAACCAGAGTCTGTCCGTGTGTGTCGATGATCTTCTGTTTATCCTGCCATAGCTCGATCACGCCATCATCTTTTTCGGTGAGTGTAAGATGCGCTGTGAGATGCACCCACCGCCCGGTAGGGAAGAGCACTTCTTTCCCCTTTGGCTGGCGATAATACGGATGTTCGAACCCTTTGAGTTGAAAGCAGGCATGCTTGCCGTCCGCAATGACGATCCGCATCCCCGGCTGCTGTTTGATCCAAGTCGTCTCGAGATCAAGTACCGTGAACGGCATCCCACTGTCGACGGGCACATGACACCACAGTGACATCCAGACATCATCGCCTTTCACGAAATGCATCAGCTCCGTAGAAAGTGACGATTTGGCAGTAATCATTCCACGGCTCGGCGACATGGAAACAGTCTTTAACGCCATCTTCCCGCCATGCACCACCTCACCGATCGGCTCAATGCGATTGTCGAGGAAATCGGCCTCACCTTTCACAATGAGTTTTCGGAGCTTCACATAGTCGTTGACTGTCGGTGCCTTGGGTGATTGCAACTCACAGGATGTCCAGCCACGTTCAAGGCCGATGAGGTCGGCGAGATGCTTTGCACTCTCAAAATCGTCTACGAAATGCCGTTTCACCGGCACAGGCTCTGCGCCATCAACTTTGCGAAAGATGGTGCCATTTTTTTCTATGTAGTTCTTTGAATAGAACTCGGGATCGTAAACTTGTTGCGCGAACTCCCACTTCCCAGACCTCGCATTCACGCGATAGAGCCTGCCTTTGCTGAGCTTATAGGTCGTACCCTTCTCGGTTACGGTTCGTTCCACCTCGGATTGGGGCAGCGGCTCAATGCTCGCAGCACGCCGCCCCATACCAGACCAGATCGTCGTCACTACAAGCATGGCTGCCAGTACAGCGGCGATAAGAATGAAGGGGCGTCTTGAGAGTAACACACAAGGCTCTATGATTTTATTCTCTGATCTCGCGAATGATACGGAACAGCGTATTTCTTTACTAGGTGATGAACCTCAAAAGCGGTTTCTTGAGGCCCGCCTTTTATTCCTTGTTGCATTCGGGGCATTCGGATGCCCTCTCCTTGGCGCTTGATGCGTGTAAATGCTCGGGAAGTGCAAACTGCCTCCACGTGATTCTTTGCAGGGTAACGATCTACTCTTGAAGCGGTGACAAAAAACGTGAAAGTTTTCCTTTTCTCTTGCTCACCAAACACGTTGTCAGCCACAGGAAAATGGCCTCTCGGAGGCTCATCGACACAAAAGACCCTCTCTGTCTTCCGATCATAACGAACATACCGAGCAAACTGTCATCCATCGGTTGCCTGTCATCTGTGAGCTAGAATACTTGGGATCTTTTCACCGGCTCCCGTTGTCTGTGATCGCACGATTTTTCGATAGCCCGCTTTGCTCTTGCCATGTCAGACGTACCACTTCAAAAACTCAATCAACGCAGTGCAGTACGAGCAGACATCGCCGCTCTCGAACCCTACGTTCCCGGCGAGCAACCCCAAGGGGGCAAGTGGATCAAGCTCAACACAAATGAAAATCCATATGCTCCCTCACCGGCAGTTGCTCGCGCCATTGTGAATACAACAAGCGATCGAACGCTTGCCCGCTATCCTGATCCTCTCGCAACTGTCTTTCGCATGCGAGCCGCTCGAGTCCTTGAAATTGATCCCGACTGGATCATGTGCGGCAATGGAAGCGATGATCTGCTCACAATTCTGGTTCGCACATTTGTCGGGGCAGGCGAATGGTTGCGGATGACGTGGCCAAGCTACATCCTTTACCGAACTCTCGCCGGCATCCAGGGAGCCAGTTTTGAAGAGTATCGATTTCATTCCGACTGGTCTCTTGGAAACGACTTCTGCTTGGATCGCGAGGGACTCCGACTCGCTCTTCTCGCCAATCCAAACAGCCCCTCCGGGACGCTTCTCTCACCGGCCCGCGTCAAGGAAATCGCCGATCAGATTTCATGCCCACTGGTTGTTGATGAAGCCTACGGAGATTTTTCGAAGACCAACTGTATCGACCTCGTTCGAAGCAATGATCGGATTATTGTCACGCGTTCGCTGAGTAAATCGTATGCACTGGCCGGTCTTCGGTTTGGCTTTGTGATTGCGCAGCCACATGTGATTGAACAGCTTCACAAGGTAAAAGATTCTTACAATTGCGATACGCTTTCGATTGCTGCAGCCACCGCAGCAATCGACGATCAGGCATGGCTCATGATGAATCGCAATGCCATCATCGCCACTCGCTCACGATTAACCGATGGAATGCGAGCCCTCGGATTTCATGCCGAGGACAGCCAAGCCAATTTTGTCTGGTGTACACACCCCGACAGACCACACCGCCAGCTCTATGAAAGCCTGAAACAAAGAGGGATTCTCGTGCGATACATGAACTATCCCGGCTGGGGTGATGGGCTTCGGATCTCAGTTGGTACCGATCTCGAAATAGATCAATACTTGTCGACACTCTCGGACATCATGATCGCACAATCCTGAAAACGCATTCCTCTCATTCTCACTCCACGAGCACTCACAACACCATGAACCGCAGCGCTACAATCAATCGTCAAACCAAGGAAACATCGATCGCGGTCTCTGTAGACTTGGACGGCACGGGCCAAGCCGACATCAGCACCGGAATCGGTTTTTTTGATCACATGCTGCAACTGTTCGCAGGACACTCCCTCGTGGACCTCTCGGTCAAAGCACAGGGTGACTTGCATGTCGACAGTCACCACACGGTCGAAGACACCGGCCGCGCGCTCGGCCAAGCAATTGCAAAGTCGCTCGGAGATTCTCGCGGCATTCGTCGTTACGGTTCGGCGACCATTCCAATGGACGAATCACTCGTTACCGTTGCGATTGATCTCGGGGGCCGCTTCGCATTTTATTTTTCCGTTGATTTTCCAGTGCCCACCATCGGGTCCTTTGACGCCCAACTCGTCGAGGTTTTCTGGGAAAGTGTCGCGGCCACCGCAGGCGCAAATTTTCATGGGTTGCTGCACTGCGGTCGAAATGGACATCACATTGCCGAAGCCGTGTTTAAAGCATCTGCTCGAGCTTTCAGGCAGGCTGTGGAAATCGATCCGCGACAAAAAGGTGTGCCGAGCACGAAGGGCACGCTCACGCAAAACTAATGACGCGAGTCAAACTTTTTTCACTCGTTGACAAAAGTTTCCAGGAATCTCGCGAGCCGATGAAAGTCGCTTCCGCGTTCGACGTATCGGACCATGGTGACAAGCGTAGTCGGATCGACGAGTTCTTCGAACGGAACGTAGGCCAGATCAAATTGGCCCGACACGCTCACCATCACGCCATTTAATCCACGTTCGGCCAAGGCCCGATAGGCGCCCACACCCAACTGGCTGCCGAGCATGATGTCGAACGCGTGGGGTTTTGCACACCGTGCCTCGTAACCGAGTTGCAGCCCGACCACTTTTCGATTGCGTCCTGTCTGGCGACGGAATTCATCCGATACGAGCTTGGCAAACATACGCCCAAACTGAACGTGAGAAATGGAAATATGCTGGTGATCATCGCGCGGAATGCCCTCGAGATATTTGCTCGGGAGATATTCAGCAAGCCCCTCGGCGAGCACAATGACGCCGAACGGCTTTCCTTCGTTCTCCTCGCGAACCCGCATTGTTTTTACGATGCGACCGACCACTTCTTCAATCTTCATAATCGGGCGGACGTGCGTGCGGCCACTCGTCGCATCTGTAACCACTTCCTCGTCTCGATACCGACCGTGAATATCCTCCACACTAATCACGAGACTTGCTTCGCCAACGATAGAAGCTCCGTACGAAAGCCATCCTGCACTGCGTCCCATTGTCTCACAAAGGTAATAACTTCGTCCCGCCTCCGCATCGTAGAGCAGATTGCGAATCTCTTCAGCAATCGTTTCAACTGCTGTAAAATATCCAAATGTAAAGTCGATCCCCATGTAGTCATTATCAATCGTCTTTGGAAGATGAACGATCGGAATACGCGGGCTGTCGGGGGGCAGTCGATCTTGATAGAGCTTGAGTTTATTTGCGGTCTTGAGCGTGTCATCTCCGCCAATTGAAATCAGCGCCTCAATACCGAGCGAACAAAGCCCTTTGTAAACCGCCGCAAGCGGGGCGACTCGTTCGGGATCTTCAAGATGACTGGGAGAGGAAATGTTTTTCCCTGGATTCGCTCTTGCAGTCCCAATGATGATGCCCTGGCTCGATCTACTTCTGCGCAATACTTCCGGAGTGATAAAGATCCAGTCACGATCTTCTACGAGTTCTCGCTCCGGCCCGTATTCAACAAGCGATGAGTACCCATGAAGAATACCAATCACTTCAACTTCGTTTCGAAGGAAAGAGATTGCAGCTGTAGAGATCACTGCATTGGCAGCTGGCGCTGGGCCACCGGCAAAAAGGATGGCCACTTTTCGAAACTGATGAGCCGCCTTAGGCGGCCGCGACAAGGATTCACTCATCACAACTCATGGACGATGATTCCATCGTCCTCCTCTGAAAAGTTATCTGGGTTTCTCTCGAGAGATCTCACGCAAACGGAGCACTTCATTCGAAAATGTACTGGAAGAACGTGCAAAGTGCCTAACCGGCGAGCATTCGCTCGACGAATGTTGTGTCGACTTGTGCATCGTGGAAAGCCGAGTTCGCAAGCACTTCTAAGTGCAGTGGTACCGTGGTGCGAATGCCCTCAATTTGAAGTTCTCGGAGGGCACGCGTCATGGTATCGATCGCTTCCCGACGCGTCGGCTGATGAACAATCAATTTTCCAACAAGAGAATCGTAGTAGGGAGATACGACATATCCCGCCACGGCATGGGAGTCAAAACGTACACCGAATCCACCTGGAGCCATCATTTTTTCAATACGCCCCGGACATGGGCGAAAACCGTTTGCAGGATCTTCAGCGTTTATTCTGCACTCAATCGCCACTCCACGCGGCACAATCTCATGTTGGACAATGCCCAAGGGCTCACCAGCCGCAATTCGAATCTGAGCCTTGATCAAATCGATTCCCGTCACCATCTCGGTTACGGGGTGTTCAACCTGAATGCGAGCATTCACTTCAATAAAATAGAAATTTCCTTCTTGATCGACAATGAACTCGACGGTGCCAGCCGAAAAATACCCGGCTGCCTTCGCAAGACGAACAGCCGCCTCACACATCGCCTTTCTTGTCTCGGGCGCGAGGCGGGGAGAAGGACTTTCCTCAATCAATTTCTGATGACGCCGCTGAGTTGAGCAGTCTCGCTCCCAGAGATGAAGCATCGTTCCGTGCGTGTCACCGAGGATTTGCACTTCCACATGACGAGGACGTTCGATGTACTTTTCAATATACATTCCAGAATTGCCAAACGCCGCCTGCGCCTCAGCAGACGCCTGTTGAAAAGCACTGGAAAGCGAGAGATCGTTGGCGGCAACGCGCATTCCCTTTCCGCCACCGCCAGCAGTAGCCTTGAGCAATACTGGAAATCCAATCGCCCTGGCAACTTGCAACGCTTCCTTCTCGTTGGTGAGCAGCCCATCGCTTCCCGGAACACATGGGACCCCCGCTTCTCGAGCCAATAATCTCGCGGAGTTTTTGTCACCCACTCTTGCCATCGATTCTGGAGACGGACCAATAAATCCGATGTCACAACTTCGACAAACCTCGGCGAAGTGAGAATTTTCAGAAAGAAATCCATACCCCGGGTGAATAGCCTGCACGTTTCCAATTTCAGCAGCGCTGATCACTCGATCAATTCTCAGATAACTTTCGGCCGCCTTCGCTGGTCCAACGCAGATTGCTTCATCGGCCAGCGGAAGATAAACCGCATCGCGATCAGCCTCGCTGTAAATGGCGACAGTCTCCACACCAAGTTCCCTGCAGGCGCGAATGACCCTGAGGGCAATCTCGCCGCGATTGGCTACGAGAATCCGCTTGAACATGATTTTCCGCAGGACTCCAGGACTCACCAACGCCGAACACTCTTTCTTGACGGAGAACCCGCCAAGAAGCATTAAGCCTCGGGATCGATCTTCAAAAGCACCTGACCGAACTCGATTGGTGCACCATTTTCAACGAGAATTGCAACTACCTGACCTGAGACACCCGCCGGGATCTCGTTAAATACCTTCATTGCTTCGATGATACAGACGGTCGTTTCAGGCCCAATCCGATCACCCACTTTTACAAAAGGGGCCGAATCAGGACCGCTCGATCGATAAAAAGTTCCTACCATCGGACTCGCAATCACTTTCATGTTCGACGGTGCAAGCGAAGCCCCGATTCCCTCCACGCTCGAGGAAACACGTTGTGCCGAGGAACTCGCAACAAACGGAGCCGTCGGCAAGATTTCTCCACCTCGCTTGATGCGAACCCGCTGATCCCCTTGTTTGAGGTCAACCTCAGAGAGTTCATGCTCTTTCATCAAATCGATGAGACGACGAATTTTTTCGATTTCGAAAATATCGTCCGGTCCCTGCTTAGCGCTCATCTGTTTACTTTCTGTCCGTAAACCCTTGCCTCGCTGCGTCTGTTTCCTTTGAGCCACAGACCACTCCTTCGTTTATTTCCTCGTGGCTGGATCATCCGGTATCGCAGAGAATCTGTCGACTCCCCATCGAATTACATCATCTTTCACGGTTGACCCAGTTGTCATTCCTGCCATTCCCTGCATCCTTCTGGAATTCGCGAGATACTCTCTTCCAACCTCTTTTTCAGTCTGAAGCGTTAATCGTCTCTCAAGTCACCCACCTGTTGTGGCACTCCACAAAAGATTTTAGAACGGGGAGCTTACCGATGTTCTCCTCCATGGGTCAAGTCTTGGACGAAGGCCTTCCACCAATTAAGCACTGATTCGAAGCAGACTGGCAATTGATTTCTCACCGTAATCAAACCGTTCCAAAAGAACCCGGGTCGAAATTGAGCTCTCGCGGCGATAGAGTGAAACGATGATGGATTCCGAACACAAGAGTGTGAACACTCAGCCGCTTTTCTGCGACAGGACATCCAAGACCATCGATATTGCGGGCGCACGCGTTGATCTTGGAAGAGCGTATCGCTGCGGCTATCCGGAGGTCGTCTTTGGCGAACAGAAATCGACCGACTTGATTCTGCGAATTCTTCATGCGCAGGCCGACGCTGGACAGGCTTCGCTGGTGACTCGAATCACGCTTGAGACTGCCGCAGCGATTGCAGATGTTTTTCCCGCGTCGGTCTATAGTCTCGCTGGAAAATGTCTTCGAACACTTTCAGCAGACGCATCCAAAAAGACTGCCGGGCGGGTTGCGATTGTCTCTGCTGGTTCGACCGATGCGTTTGTCGCGAATGAAGCTGCGGAGACCGTGCGATGGATGGGGCACGTGGCAGATTTGTTTGATGATGTCGGCGTGGCCGGGCCACAGCGATTGCTTGCGGTGCTTCCCGAGATCCAAACTGCGGATGCCGTCGTGGTGGTCGCTGGAATGGAAGCGGCACTCGCCAGCGTGGTGGCTGGTTATTTATCCTGTCCAGTGTTTGCGGTGCCAACGAGTGTTGGCTACGGCGTGAGTGTTGGAGGCTTGGTCGCGCTTGCCGGCATGCTTGCAAGCTGCGCAGCAAATGTTGCTGTCGTGAATATTGACGCCGGATTCAAGGGCGGATTTCTTGCCGGACTCGTCGCTGATCGTACACGTGAAATACACCATGGATAACCCATCTTTCTTTCCGAACGATCTCGTTGGATTACCGAAGAGAAAGAGCCTCTCAAGCAAGACCGACTATGGCAGAATTCTTGTTGTAGGAGGTGCCGCAGGCATGGCCGGCGCACCGGCGATGTGTGGATCGGCAGCGATGCGCAGCGGTGCCGGACTTGTTGAACTTTCCGTGCCCGAGTGCATTGCCGTCGCTTGCACAGGATTCGATCCTTGTCTCATGACACACGCAAGACCGTCGTCTGAAAACGGAACCTTTTCGCTCTCGGCTCTCGACTCAATTCTCGAACGAACCACTCGCTGTGATGTCATTGTCTGCGGCCCGGGCATGGGAAGATCCGAAGCCGTGCGCGCAATTGTCTCTCTTCTTTGGCGAGAGGCTTTGGTGCCGGCAGTCTTTGACGCCGATGCGATCTCGGCGTTGGCCACGGAATCTCCTACGATTCTCCAGCAGCATGCAGGGCCTCGGATCATTACTCCGCATGAAGGTGAATGGCGGCGATTGCAGCCAACACCTCAGCAGAGCGATCGAAAGTCGCTCGAAACAGCCGCTGAAACTGTTGCACGTTGTGGGAATATCACGGTGCTTCTGAAGGGATCAAGAACGCTTGTGACCCAAGGAGATCGATCATGGCACAACCCGACCGGCAACCCAGGCATGGCAACGGCCGGTTCTGGCGACGTGCTGAGCGGGATCTTGGCAGCGCTCATAGGACAGGGGCTTGATACGTTCGATGCCGCACGACTGGCAACTTGGATTCACGGGGCAGCAGGAGACGCGGCGGCCCGTCGATTTTCACAGGTAAGCATGACCGCAAGAGACATCATCGATTGTCTCCCTGAGATTTTTCTTTCTCTGGAAAAATTATCCTGACGGAGCAGGGGGATCTGCGAGAGAATGCTTGTCGTTATCGTCGTCAGACTCTCCGACGAAGTACGTTGGCAGCACAGAAGCATCCGTTCCTTGTTCGCATAAAAAGTGGGCAAGCTCGCCAGAAAAACCATGTGTCAGGAGCACTCGCTTGGCTCTTGAAGACTCAATGACCTCAAGTAAACCTGAAAAATCAGCATGATCAGAGATCACAAATCCTCGATCCACTCCGCGTTTTTGCTGAACACTCTGAAGGCCCATCCACCCAGAGGCCATGGCCGTTGAAACTTCGCCAAATCTGCGAAACCAATCACCGCTGGCGGCCGCTGGAGAAATCAAAAAAAGCCCTCGGCCTTTGCCAATTCGTTTTGCACGAGAAGGCACTTCCAAAATCGGAGGTAACCACACGCCCGAATCGCGATAGGCCCTGACCATTTTTAGAATCGCTGCATGTCCATAGATTGGACCAATAGAAGAATCGAGCATCGCTGCGAGTCGCTGAGCCTTTCCGAGCGAATAGGCCAAGAGCACACTCGTACGGCCTTGATCGCGGTTGGCCATCCACCACTGATTGATTTCCTGTGCGATAACCTTCGGCTCACTCCAGGAATAGCTCGGGAGCCCAAACGTGCTCTCACTGACAAGCACATCTGTTTCAACCGTTTGAATTGGATCACAGGTTGGGTCTGCCTGCGTCTTATAGTCTCCGGTAACGACCCAGCGAACACCTCGATATTCAAGCCGCACCTGCGCAGCGCCCAGAATATGTCCGGACGGAAAGAGCGATACCTTCACTCCTCCAATCAACACCGACTCACCGGCACGCACTGTATCGATGCGTGCAGCAATGCCGACTCGCTCCCGGAGAACAATCTTTCCCTTGGAGAGACAAAGATAGCGGTCGCATCCTGCACAAGCATGATCGCTGTGGGCATGCGTGACGATTGCACGCGAAACCGGTCTCCATGGATCGATTGAGAAATCACCGGCAGCGCAGTACAGCCCTGACTCAATTACTTCTAGAAGATCGCTCATACGAGGGTCACTTTGAAGTCAGCAGCCGAACTCCGCTGCCAACGTCTGACGCTCTAGCGGTACGCACTGGCCCCAACAGCAGGAAAACGATATCCGCCAAACCCAAGAGGAGCGTAGGAAGTCCAATCTCCCGGGACAACATTTCGAGGTACTTGCTGCATTCGCCACGCTGGAGCTCGGGGATTTGTAGACGGCACAAAATATTGATGTGGCTTCTGACGTGAAGTACGACTTTCCTTTGGCGCACTGTGTCCAAAATATTCGCCCGCTTCAGAATTTCTTGGAAGCAGGCTGAGCATGCTGATCGACAAGCCGAGCACCGCTTGAAATCCGAATGTAAATATTTCACGGCGTTTCATCGGAAGGCCTCCGTACTCGAAAGACAGTTCACAATTCGCTGGCGAGTCTGACGATCAACGATTTTTGTATTTGTTCGACGTGAACACACTGTTGAAATCTCAGCATCCCATCAAATCTCTTTTATCGTCGTTCTCACGGTGCCGACTTTGAAAAGATTTTAAACCGTTTTATTTTCCTCATTGATCCCTCGAAAACAGATACTGGGGAAGCTTCTGACCGATTTTTGGTCACTTCTTCGGGGCTTCAACGACCACTTCTTGAGTTCCTCACGAGGGTCTCGCGATCCATCCAAAGCGGCAAAAGACCGAAGCACTGCTTCGAAGAAAACACCGTTATACGTGTTCCTGTGAGGTGTTGCCTTCATCCGAAGTTTTCTTTTCTGTCATCGCGGAATCTTTTCTTGCACGCCGGTGATCGCGTGAGCGTGGGAGTCTATCTTTTTTTGAAATTCTTTTTTCATCTATCTTCGTATCTTTTTTCTCAAGCACACTCTGCGAGGCCCAAACAATTTCAGGTGTTATCCCAAACACTTCTTCAAAGAGTTCGATCCGTCGCTGAGCTCCCCACATATCTACCGTTGGCTCCTCGGTCGCAACCACTTCAAGAACGATTTGTTCTGCTTCTACTTGTACGAGCACATCTCGCACCTGTTGCGATCGACTTCGGTCGAGACCGCCGGCGATTCTGAGAATAGACGCGAGCCTTGCGACGCGTTCCTGATCTTCCGCTGACAACCTAGAAAGATTTTCGTGCTTCCTTTTCGGATGTGCTCCGCGATGGTAGCGAGCAACGTTTGCGATCAATTCCAGATCCTGTGAAACCACTCCCGGCAAGCGACTGTTGCGAATGAGATGGTAGCTGTGTTTGTGATGTTGCTCGTAGTTGATGACATATCCCACATCCTGCAGACGCGCAGCAGTTTCCAGAATAATTCGATCTGCGGGATCAAGCTTGAACGGTTCACACAATTGCTCGTAGATCCGAGCAGCCAGCGCCGCCACTTTGCGACCATGCTCCGCCTCACCTGAACATGCCACCGCCAGACGATCAATCGCTTCTTCTCGCTGCGCGGGGTCGTCGATCGCTGTCCCCATCGCATCGTCGATCATCTCTCGAACAAGTCCATCGCGAACGCCTCTGGTGTGAATCACCAGCGTGTTGACATGAAACCGTTTCAGGAGGGCATCCACGATCGAAATACCGGCCAGAATAATATCCGCTCGATCGGGAGCCATACCAGCCATACCCCGCCGCGCTTTCGGTGGTGTCTTGCGTAATCTGTCGAGCAGATGCCTCACTTCAGCTTGCGATACTTCGAAACCAGCTACGGGAACATCGGTCTGTTTTCTCGCTGCCATCACTAACTCGGCAAGCGCTGTGAATGTTCCACCAGAACCAATGAGAAAGTGTGGTGCGAAAAGGGGCCGAGAGGTTCGTTTCTTGAGGCATGCGTTGATCTCTTCCTCGAGTCGCTGGTATGCCTCTGGGGAATGCGCCTCGGCAAGACCATGTTGCTCGGTAAGTCGTACGGCCCCCAGCGGCGTGGTGAAGATAGCCTCAATGAGATTGCCGGTTGCAAAGACAATCTCGGTGCTCCCACCACCAATGTCCGCAAGAATGACATTCTTTCCGATTAAATGAAATGCGTTTTGAATGCTGGAAAACGCGAGCCTTGCCTCTCGATCAGCGGAAATGACTTCGACTTCAAGTCCCACTTCCTCTCGTACTCGTTTACAAAATTCGGAACCGTTTCTTGCCTCGCGAACCGCACATGTTGCAATTGTTTTCACGGCGGTCGTTTGAAATCCGGCCGCAATTTGTTTGAACGTGCGAAGGGCCGCAATCGTTTGCTCCATCGATTCTTCGTCGAGAGCGCCTCGCGATGCTATTGCACGGCCCAGTCGAGTTGGCTCTCGTTCTTCATCCAAAATGCGATACGCTCCTCCTCGCAGCGCTTCTGCGACAAGCAGCCTCACGCTATTGGAGCCGATATCGATTGCCGCCAAACGACAGGTCAATTCAGCCGACAAATAGAACTGTTTATCTTCCATCGTCATGCGTGCTCTCCGAGTGCCTGTCGCCTTTCACATGCTCCATCAACACAAATGCCCTCACTCAGTCTGCTCTCAAGAAAACCAAAGAGACAAAACAACTTCTCGAGGGTCGAAAGTATACGCTGAGGAGAACGAGCCGAACGCTTTCGGTCTTTTTGAGCAGTGTTGGTCTAATCGATTTGCCCTTTGCTGTGATTGCATTCCATACTTGGAAAGAGTTTTTTTTCGTTCTGGTATCCCAACACGCCTTAGAGCAGCAGAATCAATCTGTCTGAAATTTGATTTGCGCCATTTTTTCCTGCTCCACACTTGATACATACCGATCCGTGCCAAAGATTCTCCCACCTGCGGAACTTGAGACATCATCGAATTGGCCTTCAGTTCGCAAAGATGGCTGCGCGGTGGCAGTTGGAAATTTTGACGGGGTTCACATTGGTCACGCCGCAATTATTGCGCAACTCTTAAAAGTGTCTGATGCGTTAGGACTTCCTTCAGCAGCCTATACGTTCGACCCACACCCTTCTGCGATCGTCCGACCTAACGCATCACCACCTCCGCTCACAACCTCCGCACGCCGTGCGTATTTGCTTCGATTGCTTGGCGTTGATGCTGTGCTTGTGCAACCTACCGATCAGAACCTTGTCTCGCTTGAGGCTAATACTTTTTTCGAGAACGTCCTGATTGGGAGCGTGAACGCTCGGGCTCTCGTCGAGGGTCGCGACTTCCGATTTGGTCGGGGTCGAAGTGGCGACGTTGCTCTGCTTGGTGCCCTGTGCCAACGACACGGCATGTCGCTTGAAGTGATTGATCCTCTGCTCGTCGATGGTCAGGCCGTATCGAGTTCTCGCATTCGTGCACTGGTGGCGGCTGGGAATTTTGTTGTCGCCAATAAACTTTTGACCTCCCCTTATCGACTCACCGGCCATATCGTTCAAGGGGCACAGATCGGTCGTACGCTTGGCTTTCCAACGGCCAACATGAAAAAAGTGACAACACTCATTCCAGCTTTCGGCGTGTATGCGGCGATGGCATGTACCGAAAGCGGCCAATGGCCTGCAGCTGTTCATATCGGCCCGAATGTCTCATTTGGACAGTCTGACCTGTCCATTGAAGTCCATCTCATCGGATTTTCAGGAGACCTCTACGGAACGATTCTCGACGTTGACTTCTTGGAGAAACTGCGTGAAACTCAAAAATTCAGTTCTCCTGCGCTGCTGTCTTCCCAACTTTCCGAAGATGTGAAGGCGGCACTTCACTCAGTTCTTTCCAGAAAAAAACAAACGCCTGAAGCGAATCCATTTTTTTGATCTTTCAATCAAAACGACTCACTCATTCTCAAACCTCTGAAGGGCACTCAACTCGCTATGCGTCTCGACTGGGCAAGTTTTCTCGATCTGCTCCGGCAGTCAAACCGATTTATTCTTACGAGTCACGTTCGGCCCGATTGTGACGCGCTTGGGAGTGAACTGGGACTTCTTGGTGTTCTTGAAACCGTTGGAAAATCAGTTCGAATTGTGAATGCACAGGCAACTCCAGCTACTTTGGCGTGGATGGATCCGCATCGAAGGATCGAGTCTCTCGAAAGTTTGGACGCTGCTGATCTGGGGGATTTCGATTGCTTGATTGTGCTCGACACCAGCGCCTTTGCGCAGCTTGGAGCGATGGCAGCTGTTGTCAGAAATGCTCGCGATCGGGTTCTCGTGATCGATCATCACGTCAGCGAAGATGATCTCTCCGATCGCTGGTTCAAGGACACCGCGAGCGAGGCGACCGGCCGAATTGTTGCCGAGATCGCAATGCGCCTGGGCGTTTCACTCACTCCGGAAATCTCAACGCCACTTTTTGCAGCGATTGCTACCGATACTGGGTGGTTTCGATTTCCGTCCGTGACCGGTGAAACCTATCGAATTGCATCTCGGTTGTCAGATGCCGGCGCAGAGCCCGCGTCTATCTATCGTGAACTTTATGAACAAGAGTCCATTGCCCGGCTTCACCTCGTAGGACGCACGCTTGCTGGGGCCACTCTTTCACACGATGGTGCGATCATTACAAGCATCGTGCGTCGCACTGACATGGAACAAACGGGTGCTCGCGGCACCGACACCGAAGACCTTGTCAATTTGACTCTTGCAGTTCGTGGTACGCAGGTGGCCGTGATCCTGATTGAGCAACCTGATGGCACGGTGAAGGTAAGTTTTCGAAGTCGTGGTCATGTAGACTGCGCGCTGCTCGCAGCTTCTTTTGGTGGTGGAGGCCACAAGGCCGCCGCCGGCGCGATTTTTGATGGACCCTTTGATACTGCAGCCGATCGAGTGCGTGCCTCAGTGGATGCCGCATGGCGAGCATCGTTATTGAGTTAGTGTGTCATTTTTTATTTCATACAAATGCTCGTATTGTTTTTGCAAATGTCACGCCACATTCATTTTTAGCGAATCGTTCTTGCTACACATGTCCCTCCTCTCACTCCATCACTGTTTCTTTTGGGAGATCCTTTGATGCGTTCGACTCCTGACAAAGCGACTGATTTCGAAAAAACTTCCAAGCCCGCCCTTGGACCGGAGCATCGCCGCAGCTTTGTCATCAAGGCGATTGCTCTTGCCTGTGGAGCGATCGCAACGCTTTCTCCTTTTGCAGCAGGAGTCTGGACCTATCTCGATCCTCTGCGCCGGCAGAGCAAGGCTTCGACGTTCATCCGTGTTGTCAGCCTTGGGAGCATTCCAGATGACGGCATACCACGTCTGTTTCCAATCGTGAGCGATCGACTCGACGCATGGACCGGGTTTCCCTCGGAGCCGATCGGTGCGGTCTACCTGTCACGAGAAAAGGGAAGTCCGCAGGTAAAAGCTCTTTCGGCAATCTGTCCTCATGCGGGTTGCTTTGTTGATATCTCTGCACCGAGTGATTGCTTCCGCTGTCCTTGCCACAATAGTTCTTTCACGCTCAGTGGAGCGATGATTCAGCCATCACCAAGCCCCCGCGAAATGGATGCCCTCGACTGCCAAATCGATGAATCCGGACAAGTGCTTGTGAAGTGGGAAAACTTCTACACCGGCATTGCCACCAAGGTACCGCGCGCATGAAATTACAAAAAAAGCAAATCGTTTCCAGCAATTCGATTGGAAAACAGCTCCTTGATTTTCTTGATGATCGCACAGGCTATCGCGGTGCTCTTCACGAATTACTCTTCGAGCGTGTTCCGGGAGGAGCTCGCTGGCGGTACGTCTGGGGAAGCACGCTTGTCTTTGCATTTGTGGTTCAAGTCATTACCGGCGTTGTGCTCTGGAGTAGCTACAGTGCTGGAGCTCAGTCGGCGTGGGAAAGCGTTCACTGGATTCAACATGAGATGTCTGGGGGATGGCTTGTGCGTGGCATCCATCATGTGATGGCACAGGCGATGGTCATTCTGCTTGCGCTCCACTTGATGCAAATCGTAATTGATGGGGCTTACCGAGCGCCGCGAGAGGTCAACTTCTGGCTCGGTCTTGTACTGATGATGCTGGTCCTCGGGATGGCGCTTACCGGCTATCTGCTCCCGTGGGATCAACGAGGGTACTGGTCTACTCGAGTGGCAACTAATCTCGCCGGTTTATTGCCTCTCATTGGCCCTTCGGTGCAGCAGGTGGTCATCGGCGGTTCAGACTACGGCCACCTTACTCTCACCCGATTCTTTGCGCTGCATGCTGGCATCTTGCCCGGAACGCTTGTGGCAATGCTCGTTCTTCATTTGACCCTGTTTCGCAAGCATGGTCTTTGCGCAAAACAGCCAATCCGAAAACCCGACGCCATGTTCTGGCCAGATCAAGTTTTTTGCGATGCAGTTGCTTGTCTTGGTGTTCTGGCAGTTGTACTCGGCGTGATTCTACTGCCGGCTCTGCGAGCAATGCTCGAGGGACGTCCGATCGATCCGGGAGAACTTGGAGCGGAACTCGGAGCTCCGGCAGACCCATCCCAGCCCTACGCTGCTGCTCGACCAGAGTGGTATTTTCTTTTCTTGTTTCAATTTTTAAAGGTGTTTGAGGGCTGGGGCGCCAGCGGTGAGTTTCTCGGGGCAATCCTCATTCCGGGGCTTACGATGGGCGTCATGTTTTTGATGCCAATCATCGGCAGATGGAATCTTGGACATCGATTTAATATTCTTTTTACCTCCTCGCTTTTGATTGGAATTGGCCTGCTGACAGCGATGGCATACAACGAAGATTATGTCGCCTTGTGGACAGACTCCAGCAGTTTTTCAGACGTCAAAGACCTGCTTGAGAAAACAGGGAATGATCCAAAAAAAATTGCCGAAGCTTTTGATTCCGATGTTCAGAAGATCGCAGCTTTTAACAAGCGTTCTCATCGCTACGAATCATTTTTGAGGTCTGAAGCATTTTTAGCAGCAGTTGCGCAGGCCTCCGTCGATGGAGACCGCGCGATCGAGTTGGCCGGTCGACCGGAAAGAATTCCTCCCTCCGGTGCACTCGATCTTATCCGGCAGGATCCACTAACGCAGGGACCACGGCTTTTTGAACAACACTGTGCGAGTTGCCACAGTCACGTTGATCCGGCTTCTGCTCAAGCGAAAACAAAAATGTCCAAGTCCTCGGCGGCCAATCTCTACGGTTTTGGATCTGTTGCGTGGATGCAAGGTCTCCTCGATCCGGCAGCCGTGGATGGGCCAGCCTATTTTGGAAACACCTCTCACAACAATGGCGATATGGTCAACTTTGTAAAGAACGATCTTGCCGATACGAGTGCATGGTCTTCTGAGGATATTCGAGCAGTGATCGTTGCAATGGCCGCTGAGGCAAACGTATACGACACTGGAATTCCTGAATCCGATATTTCGCTCATCGAACGAGGCCGTGCTCTCATCTCGGATGAAAATCGTTGTGGATCGTGTCACGACTTCGGTATCAATGAAGTCAACCCCAACATGGCGCCTGACCTGATCGGCTGGGGATCTCGCGAGTGGCTCATCGGGATAATCACGAACCCTGCACATGAGAAATTCTATGGAACACAAAACGATCGCATGCCATCGTTTGGTGTAACCACCGACGGTGCGATTCCGAGACTTTCTCTCTCTCAGATTGAACTCGTGGTCGACTGGATACGAGGCCAGTGGTATCGCAGTCGCAGTTCCAATCCAAGTGCTCACCACGCATCAGAAAAATAAAACTACGAAAATTCAACTCGTGGAAAGTGTGACTAGAGATTCCAACGATCAAAGACTTTTTCTCGAAAGGATGTCCACTCTGGCCGCAACAATCCCGATGTATTTGTATCGTGGACAGGCCCCGCAGCATCGGCCACCATTTCAGCAATCCAATCGTCCATGTGACGTAGTCGACGGGCCATTGCAACGGTAACGTTGTAGGCAATCTTGTACGCTGCCTTCACCCCATCGTTCACGAGTTCTTTGTAATCTCCGTAAGAAATCTTCAGCAGTGTCACATTTCCAACTGCTCGCACGTCAGCAGAATGACTGTCGGGATGAAAAAAGGACATGTCTCCAAAATGACTCGGTGACTCAAGTGTCGCGAGCACTATTCGCTTGGGGTCGGGCATCGCGGTATCGAGACTCCTCGATACCTCGCAAACTCCCTCTAGTACAATCCAGAGGTCACGGCTTACCTGTCCTTGCTTGAGAATCAATTTTTCAGCATCGAACGTGACGACACTTGCGACATCAGCGATTTGTCGACAGTCGGTCTCGTTGAAATCCGCGAACAATGGAATCGATTTCAGCTGTAGGCTCTGAACTGCTTCGTTGGCATTCATTCGATTCCTCCAAGCACGGTTGCCCTTCCAACTCTTCCAATACCGAGCATGTATGCGGCGGTTCGAAGAGTTACCTTGCGTGATGTTGATAGGTGCCAGACTTGCTCAAAAGCCTCGCCAAGAATGCGGTCGAGTTCTTCACGCACTCGGTGAATATCCCACTGGTAGTGCTGCCGATTCTGTACCCATTCAAACCAACTGACGGTCACTCCTCCGGCGTTGGCCAGAATGTCAGGCAGCACGATGATTCCACGTTCCAAGAAAACGGCGTCGGCCTCCGGTTCAATTGGCGCATTGGCCCCTTCAACAATTACGGCAGCATTTACGGAAGCGGCATTTCCTTTTCCAAGTACGCCGCCAAGTGCCGCTGGCACCAGCACATCCACTTTGAGTGAAAGCAGTTCTGCATTGGTGATCGGATCACCCCCCGAAAAACCATCAATTCGCCCTCCGTGTTCACTTGAATATCGAAGCAGTTCGGGAATATCCAACCCAGTCTCTTTGTGAACTCCACCAAACGCATCGCTGACGGCAACAATTCGACACTGAGCATCGTGAAGAAATTGTGCCGTGTGACTGCCGACATTTCCAAATCCCTGAACGGCAATTGTGGCTCGAGGAACGCTTCGTTCGAGACGAGTGAGCAACTTGATCGTGAGACTGCCGACGCCTCGGCCGGTCGCTTCATTGCGTCCCGGAATACCGTGATACTCAACAGGTTTTCCGGTGACGCATGCCGGTGAGAAGCCGTGGTATTTTCCATACTGATTCATAATCCACGCCATCACTTCGGCGGAGGTTCCCATGTCGGGGGCAGGAATGTCGACATCCGGACCAAACAGGTCATGAATTGCATCGACAAACCGTCTGGTAACGCGTTCGAGTTCGCGCGTCGAAAGCTTCGATGGATCGAGCGAGATGCCTCCCTTTGCTCCGCCATAGGGAATGTTGACGACCGCAGTTTTCCAGGTCATGAGTGCGGCTAAGGCACGCACCTCGTCGAGGTCCACGTGAGGATGGTACCGCAATCCTCCCTTCATCGGACCGCGGGCGTTGTTGTGCTGCACGCGATACCCGATGAGCGTGGCAATCTCACCGTGATCGGTCTCAACGGCAATTTGCACTTGCACTTCTCGTTTGGCGGTAAGCAGGAGAAGCCGCATGTTATCGGAAAGGTCGAGCTCATCGGCGGCCCGATCAAAATAAATTTTTGAGGCTTCACTCGATCGCATAGGATTTACCATTCACTCAGATGATTCGTTGCCAACTTCAATGAGGTCATCGGAATAGGAAACCGCGATGACGAGAATTTTTTGTTTCCCCGTAGGGCACTTCAATACGAACCCCTGAATGCTTCAAAATCTTATCGCTATCGCCCGAATGGCTACAAGGACAACTCTCGTGGCAAAGGCATCTACTTTGTCGATACGATACTTGGGAGCGATTGCTGTCGGTATCATCATTGGCAGGTGGTAACTCATAAGCTTTGTCTACAACTATCCGTAAACGTCTCTGCGCGTGTCGCATGTCCTTGGCAGGCATTTATCCATGGCCATCTCGGTTTCTGAACTTTGGATCCTTGTGCTCAAAAGCCGCTTGGTTGATCGGGGAGTTCTTGACGGCCTCCGCGGTGAATTCGCAAAACTTCCCGGCGCGAAAAAGATGACCGCAGAGACCGTCGCACACTGGCTTGTCACCAAAGGTGCGCTCTCCAAGTGGCAAGCCAGACGACTCAAACGGGGAGATCTTGGTCCCTTTTTTATTGGCGATTATCGACTCATGGAAAGGCTCGAGACCGGACATTCCGGCCTCCTCTTTCAGGCCAGACACGAGCCATCCGGAAGAATGATTGCTTTGATGACTCTCAGCCGCATTCAATGCCGAAACGTCGAGACGTGGACCAATATTGTAAAACGCACGACGCTTGCGCATCAAATTTCTCATGCAATACCCAGTCGCACCTATGCGCTTGAAACGGTTGAAAAAGTGAAGCTCATTATCTGCGAGGATATTGTTGGTAATTCACTTGAGCACGACCTGACCACCGGCGGCGCATTGGACCTGAAGAAGGCAGGAACCATTGTGAGTGATCTGACAAACGCGGTTGCTGAAATGCATCGCTTGGGTGCGGTGCACGGTGGAATTTCACTCTCCACGATCAAGCAAGACTGCAGTGGTAATCTTCGATTACTGCAATTTCCTCTTTCCGGCGACCCTCACGTCATTCCGTCCAGAGTGCCTCTTGACGATCCCAAAGCCCTTGAGTTTCTAAATTCCAGTGTTGCATTCATTGCTCCCGAACTGCTTGAGACAGGAAGGGTCTGCGACGGCCCCAGCGATGTCTATGCACTGGGAGCCGTTCTCTACTCACTGGTAGCTGGCCGACTTCCCTGCTGGACAGGGAACGTTCAAAGTTCACTCGATTGCGTGAGAAAAAGTGGTCCGGAAAATCTCGGACCTGCAGTGCCTCAAGCGATTGCAACTCTCATTTCATTCATGATGGCACGTGAACCATCCGCAAGGTATCCATCAGCAGTTGAGGCTGCCGATGCAATTGCTGCCTGTTTTCGTCTTCCAGCTCCTCCGATTGGAGGACTCTCAACGGTTCCCTCAGGCATGCCACTCAGTGAGCAATCGCCGCGTCAAACGGACGCCGTTGTTCAGACACCATCAGGCAAACAATCTGCTGTGGGGACTGCCACTGCAACAAAGGGTACGCAATCCATGCCGAAGGTCTCTCTCAGTCCAACTGAAAAAGCAAAACAGCGGGCCACTCGACTGGCCTGGATCGGCTCGGGGTTTGCTCTGGCAATCGTGATACTTGCGATAGTGATCATCTGGAATTTCTCTCAAGGATCGAAAGAGGTTCCTCCCGTTGCAAATGGGAAGAGTATCAGCGACCCGGTCATCGATACTGTTTTAGCAAACTCGTCTGAATCAAACTCTACACCTAGAACTGAAGAACTCGACGGAATGAATCCGATCGAGAAGAACGCCGCTGCAGCAGATGATGGAACTTCCCCCACGGTGGCAGCAGAAGTGCTTGTTTCGGACAAAACACTTCCTTGGGGTTCGCCAACTCACGGTGAAATTCCGTCGCTGACATTTCTGCCGTTGGGTTCTCAACTGATTCTTGTTTGTCGTCCGGCCGACGCATCGGCAGACGAGGAAGGAGAGCGGTTGTTGCGATCGCTCGGCCCTCGTATTGAATCAACACTTGCATGGATCGAAAGCATCACCGGTCACCCTCGTAGTGAAATCGATGAAATTCTTGCAGGCTGGCAAGCTGGAAAAGTGGATGAGGTGCTTGGAGGATACGTCATCCGTACCTCCTCCCCAATCAATCCTATGCGTTGTGGAAAGGCGTGGGGTGTCACTGCTCCTACGAATATTGATGGCGACAACGTTTACGAATCGCCATCGCTCTCCTATTGGCTACCTCCAGATCAAAACTCAAGCGTCTTAGTTGTCGCTCCAAAAGAGCAAATGGAATCAATCCTCGAAACGAAATCTGATCCGCCTCTGAACCGTGATATGGAAACGCTCACGCATGCTCTCGATGCAGATCGGCATCTCACGCTCTTCGGCGCTCCTCACTATCTACTCTCTGACGGTCGAAGTATTTTGGCGGGGCCGCTGATAAAATTACAGGAACCTCTTACGAATTTCTTTGGTGACAACGTTCAGGCCGCCGCGATCTCAATTCACTGCGGCGAAAGCTTTTTTATCGAACTCAATGCTGTTGCCACGATCGACATGCCGGCAGCGTCGTTGGCTGCGATGTTGATGAAGCACATTAACGAACTTTCCGACATCGTTGAAAACTACTGCACAAGCCTCAATCCACATCCCTACGGAAAAAAACTCGTGCTTCGCCTTCCTGGAATGATTCGAGAAGTTGACACCAATGCCAGGACCGGGGCTGAAAATAAAGTAGCGGTCGTCAACTGCTACTTGCCTCGAAGTGCTGGTCACAATTTGGTTCTCGCCAGTGAACTGGCGATTGAACAGACTCCCGGCGTTCAGTCCGTCGCCTTAGGAGCATCTGGGTTGGCGACCACGCCAGAAAAGAAGGGAGCTATGGGTGCCTTGCAGAAAAAAATCTCGCTCACGTTTGTAAAAGATACGCTCGAAAAAAGTGTTCAAATGATCTCGGATGAAATCGGTGTCGAAATCGAGATTATCGGGCCTGATCTCCAACTCGATGGCATCACCAAAAATCAATCTTTTGGTCTCGCCGAAACCGACAAGTCTGCCGAAGAGATTCTGCGCACGATTCTCAGAAAATCGAATACGGATGGAAAGCTTGTGTTTGTCATTCGCACCAAAGATGGCGTTGAATCGATCGATATTACAACCCGCGCCGCCTGTGCTAAGCGAAAAGATGTTTTGCCTCCTGGGTTCGAAACGCCTACAGTCGACGTACTCGAAAAGAAAAAGCCCTGAAGCCCCATACGTGGGTTTTTTATCGCTTAACAATCCTACAATTTGAACGGCAGATGCTACGCTTTCCCTGTTGCACCTGTAGCAAATGTTTACAATCTCAAAATTCAAAAATTCAAACCGCTAGAAAATCTTCTCCATGATCATTGTTATGAGTCCCGGATCTCCCAAAGCTCAACTCGATCGGGTCGTCTCCCGAATCAATAGCCTCGGACTGCGTCCACACGTGATTGAAGGAACCGAGCGAACCGTTGTTGCTGTAATCGGAGATGAACGCAGCATTGAAGCCGCTGGACTCGAGACATTGCCAGGCGTAGCCAGCGTGATGCCAATTCTGGCACCTTACAAAGTCGCCAGTCGGGAAGTGCAAAAAGAGCCAACCGTTGTACGGGCCGGCTCATTGGTGATCGGCGGAACCTCCATTGCTATTATTGCCGGCCCCTGCTCGGTTGAGAGCCGTCCTCAAATTCTCGATACGGCACGCACTATTTTTCGCGCTGGTGCAACCGGGCTGCGAGGTGGCGCATTCAAACCCAGAACCAGTCCCTACAGTTTTCAAGGCCTCAAAGAGCACGGGCTCGAATTACTGAAAGAAGCCCGCGACAACACCGGTCTGGCAATCGTAACGGAAGTCGTTGCATCGGAGGATGTATCGCTGGTATCCAAGTTTGCGGATGTGCTTCAAGTCGGCGCACGCAACATGCAAAACTATCGCCTCTTGGAAGCGGTAGGACGATCTCATCTTCCAGTGCTTTTGAAACGCGGTCCGGCGGCAACCTTGGAAGAACTCCTTCTTGCCGCAGAGTACATTCTCGATGCTGGCAATCGGCAGGTGATCCTCTGCGAGCGAGGAATTCGCACGTTTGAGTCGCACACTCGCTTTACGCTTCCGCTCGCGACAATCCCTTGGCTTCATGCCAGAACCCATCTTCCAGTTGTGGTTGACCCGAGCCACGGCACCGGACACTCATCCTTGGTAACCAGCATGTCGGCTGCCGCAATTGCCGCTGGCGCAGACGGACTGATCCTCGAAGTGCATCCCGATCCCAAGAACGCCACCAGTGACGGGGGACAATCACTCGACTTTTCGGCGTTTGAGAATCTGATGGACGTCTGCAGAAAAGTGGCCGAAGCCGTTGGCAGGTCAATAAAGAATTGTGAAATGAATCCCGTCGAAGAGATCGCATTGCCCGGCATGCCTCGCTAATTCTGTTGGTCTCAAAAACATTCAGCTCAGCATGATCACTGCAACACTCATGTAAAGAATGATTCCGACCACGTCGACGATCGCGGAAACGAACGGATTGCTCATGAGTGCCGGATCGAGTCCGATTGATCGAAACAACAGCGGCAGCGCCGATCCAACGAGGGTTCCAAGCATCACCACGCTCAGAATGGTGATAGGAATCACCATCGCTTCGAATGGTCCTGGTGCATAGATCAAGGCTAGAAAATATCCGGGAACAGCCAGAAGTGTTCCTAGCAAGATACCCAGAATTGATTCTCTCTTGAGAATTCGTCCCCAGTCGCTTAGTCGACAATCCCCTGTTGATAGCGCCGTGATGACAAGCGTGGCCGACTGATTTCCAGAATTTCCGCCACTGGCAATGACCAGTGGAATAAATGCGATAAGCCAAGGATAGGGAATCGGGGAACGGGCAAGAACCATGGCGGTGACGGCCGCGGTAGCAAATAAAATTGTGAGCCAGACTCCCCGTTTCCATGTCATCGACACAAGTCCCGCATCGAGATAACTTTCTCCGAGCGGTGAAATGGCTGCGATTCGTTGCGCGTCGTCGGTGGCATCCTGACGAACCGCATCAAGCACGTCATCGTGCGTCACAATTCCAACGAGACGACCACGGTCATCTACGACGGGAATTGCGAGGAAGTCAAAACGTGCCAGTTTTAAAACCACCTGATCTTGCGGTTCATCCACTCGAACTGAAATCACGTCTCGCTGCATGAGTTCGGAAACCATTGCGGTCGGCTTGGAAAGGATCAAATCTCGAAGAGAGACAAATCCAACAAGACGACGATCGTTATCAAGCACATAAATGTAATAAATCAACTCACTGTTGGGAGCCTGCAACCGTAGTCGCGTCACTGCTTCACCTGTCGAAATGTCAGCGGGAAGCGACGCATATTCAGTTGTCATCAACGCGCCGGACGATCCCTCCGGGCACGACAGCAACATACGGATATCGTGACGCTCCGCTTTCGCAACAAGAGGCAGAATGTCTTCGACCAAAGCGGGGGCAAGTTGTCTCAAAAGATCGTCGCGATTATCCGCTGCCATCCACTCAAGAAGACTTCCCAGGTGCACACGATCGGCTGCCTCAACGAGCGCGACCTGTCTGGGCAAGGGATAATACGCAAAAACATCTGCCTGTCGTTCAAGAGTCGCCTCACTGAGCAATCGCCAAATTTCATCATCTTGCAGGCCTTCAGAAAATTCGGCAACGGTTGCAGGATGAAGTTCCTCGATGACTGAGCGCAGTCCGTCACGATCTCCATCGGAAAGCATGCCTCGCAGTTCCGGAATCAGGATCGGATTCGACGCACCCATGCAAAAAACTCCACTGGCATCAACAACCACACTGTGTCTCAGGTCTCAGAATTGGATTCTCGACTCTTTTTGTACACTGAAAAATTCATTTCACCACATTCGCAGAACTTTTTTCATTTCGTTCAATGATTGATTGTCTGTTCCACAAAGCAGCGCTACACTTGACCTGCAGCTTGGGAATACAACTCTACTTTGTGCTTCTTTTGCAAATTTCTTGTCTTTTACAGGCCTTCTGTTGAGATTCGTGGAAGACAAAACAGAGGCATCTGAACTTTATGAAAAACTCGATTCCAACGAACCGTGTTCAACTGAGAACCTGTTTGAGGATTCTCTGTGTGGCTTTGTTTTTGAATCCTTGTCAGGGGTGGGCGGAAGAATTGACGGCTTCACAACGAGGCTACCGGAATCTCACCACAAAGGCTTATCTGCCATCTGATTTCGATCAAGATATTTTTGACGATCTTTGGACGGTCTGGGAAGAACCTCTGCGATCTCGGGCCGAAAAGGCAACAGTCGATTCGCGACGAGCTATGGCCATGGAGCGATATGGACTGCTTCCGCAGCAGAAACTGCCTTCGCACGCCCTGCAGTATGTTGTGGCGCCAAACGGCAACTGGGCGATGAGTTGTCTGGCCTGCCATCAGGGACAGGTTGCTGGCAAGATTTTTCCAGGTCTTCCAAATACAAACTATGCACTTGAAACACTTACTGAAGAGGTTCGTTCCATCAAGATTCGCCAACAGAAGTCACTTGGACATATGGATCTTGGGTCACTCCTGATGCCTTTGGGAACCACCAATGGGACAACGAATGCCGTCATGTTCGGAGTGGCGTTGATGCGTTATCGCGACAAAGACCTCAACATTGTTCCAAGACCTTTTTCATTCGACATGGTGCACCACGATGTTGATGCTCCGGCATGGTGGCACTATGCAAAACGAGACAGGATTTATGCCGATGGATTTGCTCCAAAGGGGCACCGTATTTTGATGCAATTTCTTCTGGTGAAAGAAAATGGTCCGCTCCAATTTGCAGCGTGGGAAGATGATTTCCGAGACATCGAAGCGTGGCTGCTTGAACTGAAATCTCCTCCTTGGGAATGGGAAGTCGATACGGCATCCGCTTCCGTCGGAAGACATCTATTTGAAAATCACTGTGCAGACTGTCACGGATCGTATGGCGCCGTCACGGATAGTTCAATAAAGTATCCAAACCGAATTGTTTCTATTGATGAGATTGGAACCGATCGAGTTCGGTACGACTCTCTCACCCGAACTGCCAGACGCAACCTCATGGAAAGCTGGTTCGCCCATTCCGGACTCGATGGCGGCGATGACAATCCATCGGGATACGTCGCTCCACCGTTGGACGGAATCTGGGCGACTGCACCCTATCTTCATAATGGTTCGGTTCCGACGCTCTGGCATCTTCTTCATTCATCCCAACGCCCACGCATCTGGAAGCGAACTCCCAGTGGATACGATCAACAGCGAATCGGGCTTGATATTGAATGTTTGATCGAGATGCCATCCGGCCCATTGTCTAATGCACAGCGCCGTGGCTATTTTGATACTCGTCGCATCGGTAAAAGTGCCGCAGGACACGATTTTCAAGAGGCCCTCGACGAGAATGAAAAAAAAGCTCTGCTTGAATATCTAAAAACAATCTAAGTCCTGCGTGCATGGATTGATGACCCCGCGAAATTCCTGTAGAGATCTGAGGGGTTTTACTGAGTCTCAAAACCACACGGGTTTGCGAACTTCTGCTACCGTACTGTCAATCTCTCTCATGAGAATTCATCCCGCTCGCCTTGTTCTGGTTCACCGTTGGAGTTTTATTCGATGACACAGCTCGAAAGTGCACGCAGTGGAGAGATCACTCCTGAAATAAAATCTGTAGCCGCCCGTGAAGATCTTCCCGAATCACTCATCGTGTCGGAGGTCGCGCGGGGACGCATGGTGATTCCTGCCAACCGTGTACACCTCACAAAATCACTGGAACCAATGTGTATCGGCATTGCCTCCCTCACAAAAATCAATGCCAATATTGGTAACTCGGCGGTGACAAGTGATCGGCAGTCTGAACTCGAAAAGCTTCATATGGCCGTTCACTATGGTGCCGATACCGTGATGGATCTTTCGACCGGTAAGGACATCGACACCATTCGTCAAGCGATCATCGATGCCTCTCCGGTGCCCATTGGCACGGTGCCGATCTATCAGATGCTTGAAGAACTCGGCGGTGACATCGATGACATGAAGCCGCAGCATTTTCTCGATATGTGCGAGAAACAGGCGAAGCAGGGGGTCGACTACATGACCGTTCATTCAGGTGTTCTGCAGGAGCATCTGTCACTCACCATGAATCGAATCACTGGCATCGTGAGCCGTGGCGGTTCCTTGATTGCTCGATGGATGATGACGCATCGCCAACAAAATCCGCTGTACACTCATTTTGAAGATCTCTGCGATATCTTCCGCGAGTACGACGTGACGTGGAGTTTAGGTGACGGTCTTCGCCCCGGTTCAATTGCCGATGCCAGCGACGATGCCCAATTTGCCGAACTGCATGTACTCGGTGAACTCACTCGCCGTGCTTGGGCCAAGGGATGCCAAGTAATGGTAGAGGGACCTGGACATGTGCCAATGGACCAGATCGATATGAATGTCAAACGCCAGATGGAGGAGTGTGACGAAGCGCCTTTTTATGTGCTCGGACCACTCGTTACTGACATCGCACCAGGCTACGATCACATCACCAGTGCCATTGGTGCAGCACTTGCCGGCTGGAGTGGTGCCGCAATGCTTTGTTATGTGACGCCCAAAGAACACTTGGGTCTGCCTGATGCCGAAGATGTAAAGCAGGGAGTGATTGCTTATAAAATTGCCGCCCATGCAGCTGATCTTGCGAGACACCGCAAAAACGCGAGGGTCCGCGACGATGCACTCTCCCGTGCTCGATTCGCTTTCGATTGGAACGAGCAGTTCCGACTTTCACTCGATCCCGAAACTGCGAGGCGATACCACGACGAGACGCTTCCTCAAGACACATTCAAAAGTGCACACTTCTGCAGTATGTGCGGTCCGAAATACTGCTCTATGAAGATCACTCAGGATATTCGTGACATGGCTGCATCTGAAGCAAGTGCTGCAGTCAGCACGACAACACAAGAGCCGACTGAAATTCAGCTGCAACAGGTTCAAAAAATCTAAGCACTTCAGCAAAGATTGCGTTCACGTTGCTTCTTTTTTTCGAGACCAGAGCGTGCCATCAGCTCGGTCCTCTACCACAATACCGGCCTCGGCGAGTTTGGTGCGAACCAGATCGGCCGTCGCAAAATCTTTCGCCGCCCGCGACCTTGATCGAATTTCAATCACCAGTTCCATCAGCTTTGAAACGGTTTTTTCATCAGCTCCAATTCTCGTGGCGATGGGCTCCGTGAGAAAAAGGCCCAGCGTATCGGTGAGCTCTCGCAAAACGAGCATCATTTCACTGAGTTGTGACAAAACATCTGCGGAGGACTTTTTTTCAAGTCCATGCTGGTCGATGTATTTATTGACTAACCGTACAAAATCAAACAGGGTTGCGATACCGACTGCCGTGTTAAAATCATCATCCATTGCCGCAAGAAATTTGACTCGTAACAACTCTGCTTCATTGCCAGCGAGGTTCGCTGCAGCATCACCGTCGCGACGGTTTTTCGCGGTCAGGACATAAAACGATTTTCCAGAGAGTCGTTCGTATCTCGAAAAGAGACGCTCGAAAGCTTCCATCGCACGGGCACTTTCCCCGAGCGGTTCCTCTCCAAAATGAATTGGGCTTCGGTAGTGGGTTGAAAGAACAAGTACTCGCACTGTTTCTGGACGATGGCGTTCAAGGAGCTTTTTAAAAGGCTCGGCACCAGTTGATTTGCTGATCTTTGTGGCCGCTTGAGCCTGCGCGTCGAGAGTTGCCTCCGGAAGAGACTGCGCCGCAGAACGACCGCCCACTTTCCCAGTTGTGCCGGCAGCCTGCATCAGCCCGTTATGCATCCAGTAGCGGGCCATACAGCACCCGTGGAGTGATTCACTTTGAGCGATTTCGTTCTCGTGGTGCGGAAACACGAGATCAAGCCCGCCTCCGTGAATGTCAAATTGTTCTCCCAGAATTGCTCGGCTCATCGCGGAACATTCAATGTGCCAACCCGGCCGTCCCGGTCCCCATGGGCTTTCCCACATCGGTTCTCCTTGTTTTGCTTTTTTCCACAGGGCAAAGTCGGCGGCAGACCGCTTGCGATCGACGGTCGATCCTCCTTCTCCCTGCATGCTTTCCACGGAGCGGTTACTGAGACGGCCATAATCTGAATCCTTCGTGACATCAAAATACACATCTCCTTCGGAAGCGTAGGCAAACCCTTTCTCAACGAGTCCCTGAACGAATCCAATGATGTTGTCGATGTGTTCTGTGGCCTTTGGCATTTTGTCGATTGACCGGACCCCAAGCGCCGCGAGGTTGGCGAGATAGTCAGCAGTCATTTCTTCAGCAAGTTTCGCCATCGTTGTTCCACGAAGAGCGCTCTCCGCGATGAGCTTGTCATCGACATCGGTGATGTTCACAACCCAAGTCACTTTCCAACCTGAGTATTCGAGATAACGCTTGACGGTATCGAAGATCACGGGACCAACCATATGACCGATGTGGCTTGGCTTGTAAACGGTCGGACCGCAAAGATACATACCGACGTGCCCGGGCTGAACGGTTACAAACTCTTCCTTGCGCTTTGAGAGCGTGTTGTACACCTCGATCTTCGGAAGCGCCTGGCTTGTATCCCCGTTGCGATCTGTTTTTTCATTCGTACTCATTGAAATCAAAATCCTTTTTTTCTGACACTGATGAGTTGTCCTGTTTGCGTTCCACAAGAGAACCCTTCTTCACACTGCGGAGACAATCGAAACTTCTTACTCTCTATCGTTCAATCATCGCGATGCATTCGGCCGAGATGGCCTGTTCTTGACCAACTGGTCCAACGCCTTCTCCTGTCTTCCCCTTCAACCACACCAATTCAATATTCACTCCAAGAATTCCTGCAATTTTTTCTCGAATTTTTTCTCGATGCGGAAGAATTTTTGGGCGCTCGGCAAAAACTACGCAATCTAAATTCACAATGTGCCAGCCGGCTCTTTTGACTTGCTCACTCGCCTCTCGTAGCAATTCCGAGGAGTCACGGCCCTTGTTTACCAAATCGTTATCTGGAAACAGTTCTCCTATGTCGCCTAATGCCGCTGCTCCAAGAATGGCGTCGGTGATTGCGTGGAGAAGCACATCAGCATCGCTGTGTCCAACCGCCGAGCGATTGTGTTCGATCCAGATTCCACCGATCACAATCGCCGTTCCAACGGTGAGACGATGCGTGTCGTGGCCCAAGCCGATTCGGTACATCTACGTGTCACCAGCGTCTGAGTGAGATATTTGCGACAAAGCGTGCGTCGCAAATGACTTTTGAAACAGTGCCAAGAGAGAAACTCTAATCGAGAACTCGTATGGCGACAACGCGGGCGTTGTGCAGACAGCATGGCGTGGCATGAACGTGGACAACTGTTTCGGGGGGCTAAAGTTAAACGGAATACGTGAAAAAACCTTAAAAAAACCTCTGGACAAACGAGACAACACAAAGACACATTCGATGCCTATACTCCTGCAATGAATGCATCCTCTCGCTTGCCAACCGTCGATCGATCTCTTGCGAACGACGACGTTATACAGGTTTCTGGACTTTCAAAGTCTTATCGCGTTTACGACAAGCCCGAGGGCATTGCGGCGAGCATATCGGGGCTTTTTCGACGAAAGCATCGCACGGTGCACGCTCTCCAAAACATCGATCTGTCGGTGAAGCGAGGCGAGTTTGTAGCGTTGCTTGGACCCAACGGAGCTGGAAAGACAACCTGTCTTAAACTTCTTTCTGGAATCATCACGCCCACCTCCGGGGAAGCTCGCGTTTTGGGACATGTTCCATGGGACAGAGAAAATGCGTATCGTCGCCGTTTCTCACTGGTCATGGGTCAACGCAACCAACTCTGGTGGGATCTTCCCGCATCGGAAAGTTTCAAACTGCACCGCGAAATATATCGGATTGACGCCGGCCATTTCGATCGAATTCGGGACGAACTCGTCGATCTTCTTGGCGTGCGATCTCTCCTTCTTCAACCCGTGCGCGATCTCTCGCTTGGAGAACGCATGAAGCTTGAACTCGTTGCATCGCTGCTGCACGAACCGGAGGTCCTTTTTCTTGATGAACCAACGCTCGGCCTAGACGTTGTCGCACAGCACGCCGTTCACGGTTTCCTTCAACACTACCAGTCTGCACGTCGCGTGACAGTGATGCTGACAACGCATTACATGAAAGACGTTGCGGCTTTGTGCCAGCGGGTCGTTGTCGTCATGCATGGAAGCATTTTATACGACGGCTCTTTGGCGGCCTTCATTGATCGCTACAGCACTCACAAGCTCGTAACCCTTGAAATGTCGAATGCACCCAATCCGGCACTGTTGGCGCGGTGGGGCAGTGATGTAGAAGTGCGGGGGCCCGAGATTCTGGTGCGGGTTGATCGCACGCAAGTTGCATCCGTATTGCCAGAGTTACTTGAGATTCCCTCAATCGTTGATATCACCGTCGAAGATGTTCCGCTGGAGGAAATCGTTGCATCTCTTTTCCGATCCAATGATTCCGGAAATTCTCGTACACACGACGGGGCACCGGCATGACCGCCATGCAGACAAAAAGCCCTCATTCTTCCGACGGGTCTGACTATAGCCTGCGCGATCATTTTCGGATCTGGCGGACAATGCTCACAATTTCACTGGAGGAGCGGTTGGTGTATCGGGGCGATTTTGCCCTAGGAACGCTTTTGCGATTCCTTCCAATTGTGACGCAGGTTTTTCTCTGGACGGCAGTCTTCTCAGCTGCCGGTCGCTCTGACATTGCCGGGTATTCAAAAAATGACATTGTCGCCTACTATCTTCTTGCGATGGCGACGAGAGCTTTTTCAAGCATGCCAGGACTCGCTGGCAGCATCGCACGGGGCATCCGTGACGGCTCGATCAAAAAATATCTCGTTCAACCTGTCGATTACATCGGGTTTCTTTTCGCGATGCGAGTCGCACACAAACTGGTTTATTTCGCGGTCGCACTCGGACCGTTTGTTCTGGTTCTCTTTTTGTTTCGTTCTTACTTTCCTGCAATTCCTGATGTTGGCACCATCATCGCTTTCGCGGCATCACTTTTTATGGCATTTTTAATCGGTTTTTTCCTTGAGGCCACGCTCGGCATGCTCGGCTTCTGGTTTCTAGAAGTTGCAAGCTTGCTGTTTGTCTACATGTTGGCCAACTATCTGCTCTCAGGCCACATGTTTCCACTGGACATGTTGGATGGAATCGCGACAGGCCTTCTTGGAATCAGTCTCGGGGATGTTGTGAAAATGCTTCCATTTGAATACACCGCCTACTTTCCGGCGGCGATTTGGCTGGGGAAAATTTCTGGTCCGGCGATGTACCAAGGACTGCTCATCGAGGCGATGTGGGTCATTGTTATGGCTGCGGCCTGTCGACTGGCCTATGACCGGGGTTCGCGACATTGGAGTGCCGTTGGTGGATAAGTAAGCCGGTAACCAAAAAGAATTATGGAAAACTTCTGATGGGGCGTTATTGGAGAGTGTTTGCAACGTTTGCCGTAGCGGGCATGGTCCGCGACATGACCTTTCGTACAAATTTTTTGATCGCATGTATTTCTTCGATCGCGTGGGTAGCAATGAACTTGTCTTTCTACGTACTCGTCTTTTCATTTACACCTGAACTCGGACTCAATACAGGCTGGTCGAGAGAACCGTTCTTTGTTTTTGTTGCGACTGGACTCATCATCAATTCGATTGTTCAGACATTCTTCATGCCGAGTGCCGAGGAATTTTCAGAAATGGTGAGATCCGGGGGCCTCGATGCGGTGCTGGTACAGCCGCTTGATGCGCAGTTTCTTATCACCTGTCATCGAGTTGATTACTCATCGCTCGCCAACGGAATGGTTGGATTTTTACTGCTGTTCTGGTCTCTTCTCAGCACGAAGTGGACTCCGACGCCAGTAGCTTTTTTACTCTATCCACTCTTTGTGATCTCCGGCGTCACGATTCTTTACAGCTTTATCATAGGACTCGCCGCGGCGACTATTTTTCTTGGCCGCAATCAGAGTCTTTACGACTTTTGGTTTTACATCACCACATTTTCTCGATATCCAATGGAAATTTATTCTGGTCCATGGGGAACTCCTCTGCAGACTCTCTGCACATTTGTGCTGCCGATTCTGGTTGTCGTCAATGTTCCCGCAAGACTGCTGGCAAGACCCTTTCTCATGAGTGACACAAATCTTGCTATCTGGTCGCTTCTGGCTGCAGGCGTTTCATTCATCGTCTCAAGACGGGTGTTTACGCATTCAATCGATCGGTACCGAAGTGCTTCAAGTTAAATATTTTCCGATGTTCCCACATGTGCGTTGGGATCCGTTCAAACGCATATCGCCCTCACATGCAGAAGTAGCTCGGGGATAAACTGTTTTTAATTCCCGTGAGTATTGAACGGTTTCCTCCCTCTCAACAAGCCGCTAGACTCTTTGGAGCGCAGCCTCTTTTGGCAATTGAACGGTTCCCCATCCTTGCGAGTTTTTTGTGGCTCTCCAATTAGCTTTTAGTTCCAACGCATATCTCAACATGCCGATCGATGTCGCCATTGATCATGTTGCCGACATTGGTTACCAGGGCATCGAATTGCTGGCCGATGTTCCACACGCATGGCCTGCGGGTCTGCTCGAAATTCAAAAACAAGCCATTCGCGACAAGCTGGCTGAGCGACGAATGACGATTTCAAACATCAATGCATTCATGATGAATGCGATTGCCGATCCAAGGCAACCCTACTGGCATCCCGGGTGGACCGATCCCGATCCCCATTATCGAGCAATTCGACGAGAGCACACGAAACGCGCTCTTGAACTTGCAGCACAACTCGGAGCAAAAACGATTTCTACGGAGCCTGGTGGCCTTCTTGCCGACGGTCAAAATCGAAAGACTGCAACTGATATTTTCTACGATGAACTGATGCCGTGTCTCGAAACAGCACAGCGTGTAGGGGTTACGCTTCTTATCGAGCCAGAACCCGGACTTTTAATCGAACGCTTTGATCAATATCTGGAATTTGCAGCACGGGTAGACAGTCCATGGCTAGGACTCAATTTTGATATCGGCCACGCCTATTGTGTGTCGGAAGATCCTGCGGAGTGGGTGCCAAGAATGAAGGACCACACTCGCCACTACCATTTTGAGGATATTGCCGCCTCACGAGTTCATCATCATCTTGTTCCCGGAGAAGGGGCAATCGATTTTTCTAGTGTGTTTAAAGCCATTGCAAAACACTCTCCCGATGTCTGGATTACCGTTGAGCTCTATCCCTATCGACAGAATCCAGATGGCGCCGCTCTCGCCGCACGGCAGTATCTTCTGAATTGCGCCAGCCAAGCAAATGTTTCCATTGCGTAAAACACATTCTGAGCATCCAGATTTTTCTGTTCATGAATTCCTCTTCGATCTAGAAACGATTGCATGATTCAAACCGTACTGGCATGGATGCGTCTGTTGCGACTGCCCAACCATGCGACCGCAGTCGCTGATGTTCTTGCCGGTTTTTTAATTGTTTCTAGAACACCGTTTGGAGAATGGCCGGCAGATTCGCTCTGGTTGGTGATTGGTGCATCACTTTGCTTTTACGGCGGCGGAATGATTCTCAACGATGTATTCGACTACCGACTCGATTGCGTGGAACGTCCTGAACGGCCGCTGCCAAGCGGACTCATCAGCGTCGCGCTGGCTGGTAGTGTGGCAACGGTGCTGCTCGCAGCTGGATTACTCCTTTCGATTGCGACTGCTGTGTTCGTGCAGTCTCCCACTCCAGCTATCGTTGGCACGTCGCTTTTGATTGCCATTGTGGCCTATGATTTTCAACTCAAGCAGACTTCCGTTGGACCGATTGCGATGGGAATCTGCCGTAGTTTGAACTGGTTGCTGGGAATGTCGGCTGTTGGAAGCCAAGAGCGAATTGAACAGTGGATCGCGCCGCTAGGAATGGGGATTTATGTTGCCGGCATCACGTGGTACTCCAGACGCGAAGCTGGAGAGAGTCGTCCTAAAGTTCTTGCAGGCGCTGCCGCCGTTATGTTCATGGGTCTGGTTCTTGCAGGAAGCTTTCCATGGATTTCGATTCAGCTCGGACAGGCCGGCTGGCTTGTGGGCGACCGCCAGACATCCTGGTATCTGCTTTGGAGCATTCTTGTCACCGCGATATTGGCTCGTGCTGTTTTTGGAATTGCAGATCCCACTCAAGCAAGAATTCGTGCTGCGGTTTCAAATGCAATCCTGTCAATCATCACGCTTGATGCCGTACTTGTGTTGGCCGCATGCGGCGAAAGCTGGGCAATCGTCGTTCTGTTGTTGCTAGCGCCGGCCTTTTCGCTCAGTCGCACTTTGTCGATGACTTAATTCTGACTCGATACGCACCGAACTCAAGGCAGGACATCTCTTCGAAATGTTGCCGGGTTATTCAACGAATACGATCAGTGAACTCGATGGAATCGACTCCGTTGAAGATCTGGCTTCCATGGGCTATTCATCGCTGGCGATCACGCTTGATCGTCATGTGCTCAATCCCTATCGAGTTGATTTTGAAGAACATGTGACGAGATGGGCCGACATGCTTCATCGATGTGGGTTTGCAAGTGTTATCGAGACAGGCGCTCGATATCTTCTGGACTCGCAGCAAAAGCATGAACCAACGCTCATGTCGCAAGATCCTACCGCTCGTCAAAAAAGAATCGATTTCCTACGAAGTTCCATCGATGTAGCATCCTCGCTCAAATCGACATGTGTCTCACTCTGGTCGGGAGTGGTGCGGGATTCAGCGGTCGAAGAGACGCTTTGGAAGAGACTCCTTTCTTCGATCGAACCGGTACTCGAGTATGCTCACGAAAAAAATGTAGCGGTGGCATTGGAACCCGAACCAGGGATGTTTATCGATTCTCTGCATCGATATGAAAAACTCACAAAGAGACTCATGCCGGTTCATCCTTTATCGCTCACGATCGACACCGGACATCTTGTTTGCATGGGTGAACTCCATTCGGGACGACTCGATTCACAATGGACTCAAAAAGTGATCAACGTACATTTGGATGACATGCGAGCCTGTCGCCACGATCATTTGCCGCTGGGCACTGGAGATGTACCGCTGGAGTCGATTTTGCAATCACTTTTCGAAGCTGGATACAAAGGTGGACTGCATGTCGAAATTCCTCGACAGTCCCATCTTGGATTAGCCTTTGCTCGCACGAGTAAAGCGGCCATCGATCGACTGCTTGAACGCATTCAAACAAAGCGAGTAGTTCCTCGCACCCTTCACACGTAGTATGAACTTTGTTTCTTCATTTTTTCTTAAGGCGTTTCACCTATGACATCGGTATCACAAACTCGTTCTTCCATTCCTCGCGTGGTCGTACTCCTTGTTCCTGGTCTGAGAGCGTGTGATCTTCCCTTGATGCCATCATTGACTCGACTCATCAGCAGGGGAGGGGATGCGTTTGATTTTCACCCGAGTCTTCCGGCTCTCACATGTCCTGTCCAAGCGGCAATTTCCACAGGAACTCTTGGATCTGTTCATGGAATCGTTGCCAACGGTGTCTATGATCGCGGCCTTCAAAAACTTGAAATGTGGACGGCTCCCGATACTGCAATTCAGTCACCGCGACTGTGGGACCATATAAAATCTGCACGTCCAGAAGTGCGCACGGCCGCATGGTTTCTCCTCGAATCAAAGGGGGCAACGGCAGATCTGGTTTGCATGCCGGCACCGGTACACAATCCGGACGGCTCCGAAACGCCATGGTGCCATAGTCGCCCCACACCGCTTTACGGGCCACTGCGTGAAAAACTTGGTGATTTTCCTCTGCACAAATTCTGGGGACCTCTGGCAGGAATCGAATCCTCGCAGTGGATCGCTCGGAGCTTTATCGAAGCTTCCCGGACTGACCCGCCTCATCTGTCAATGGTCTACTTGCCCCACTTGGATTATGCCTCGCAGCGCCAAGGACCTGACAGCCAGGCGGCCCTGTCGGCATGCGCCGAACTCGATGGTGTTATCCATTTGTTGACAGATGAATTCGATGTGATGACTGACGGCATGACAACCTATCTCGTCATTGGCGAATATCAGATCGTTCCTGTTTCACACACAATCCACCCGAATAGAATTCTTCGTGATGCTGGGCTTCTTCACGTGACACAAGGTCCCAACGGAGAATTGCTCGATATGCCCGGAAGCGAGGCCTGGGCTCTGGCCGATCATCAGGTGTCGCACATTTTTCTTCGTGATCCCACCGATTTGCGATGCCACAAGAAAGTAGTTGCACTTTTTCAAGGGCGAGAAGGCGTCGCTGCCGTACTGGAAGGAAGCGCGATTGATCGTGCAGGACTGCGACACGCTCGCGCGGGCGATGTTCTTGTGGTTTCTTCTTCAGAAAGCTGGCAGAGTTATTTTTATTGGCTCGACGACGCACTGGCACCAAAGTTCGCCCGTACTGTCGATATTCATCGAAAACCTGGATACGATCCACTCGAACTTTTCTTTGATCGTGCGGCGGGCGGTATTCCACTGAATCCAGCGCTTGTGCGAGGTTCACACGGAGCGGTATCTCTTGACGCTCCAAAGCCGGGCCTATTCCTTTCGTCAAAGCCAATTGCATTTCAATCGGCTCACTCCACGAGCGATGGAAAGCAGAGAATAATCCGCGATATCGACGTTGCCGGAATTATTTCGAATCTCTACGAAATTCCATCTCCGAACAATTGCTGATTTCTCTAAGACTTTTGAAAAACCAGAGGCGTGTGATGTGACTGACCTTGCCACAATCGCATGAGTACCTAGCGCGGAAATATGAAAGGCAAGACACTTTCGCCTACTCGGCGGCTTATTCTTTTTCAGACTGCTCGCCTTCTTGAATCCAAGCCCACGCTTCGCTCATTTTTGCGCGATCAAAGTATCGAATCATTCCTTTTGGAAACAGCGGTTTCGCGAGCTTTGTACTCCATTCCTCCCACGCTGTTTCCCCAACGATCGCGCAACGTTCAACGTCGCGACAATGTTTTGTGTCAAACTTCATCTCATCCCAAAGCGCTCTGGCTTCGAGTCCGGCAAAGTCATGAAATACAGCCATGACTCTCACGCTGCCATGTTCCTGAATATGTTTTTCAAGTAACGGAACAAACGTTTGATAGTCGGCATGCATCAGTTTTCCGCTGATAAGAAACCCGACTACATGGCCCGAACTCTCTGGCAAAATTTCAATCATCTGGGCCTTCTTTCATCAGTGTTCTATCGATTATCGATGTCCACGCCGTATCGAGGAGAGCGATTAGACTCGCTGAACAAATTCAACTGGCTTTGGCTCCAGTTCATCAGACGGCCTCCGACCACAGTCGGCACGGCCAGACCCAGCAAGTCGGCTTTCGGCTCGGAATGTCATGTCGTTCTCGCAGGTCATCTGACAAGATAATCTCAACCCCGCTGTCGAAAGAAGTCCCTTGGCAGTAAGCACGTCTCGTTCAGCTTTTGTCAACTTTTCTGGCTCACCGGAAATCATCGTAACTCGACAGGTCGTACATCGACCGAAACCACCGCAGGCATGGAGTTGATCGATACCACACTCGTCAGAAAGTGCGAGCACTACGCGTTTGCCTGTCGGCACTTCAAAAGTTCCGACTCCCTCCACTGTCATCTGGGGCATCTTCTATTCCTCTTTCTTTATTGATTCGTTGGAAAACTTATTTTCCTCGGCTCGTCACCCACAATGAAATGACGATAAAAATTGAATTAGCACCGAAGACAACTTTCGACCAAAGATTTTCTCCTGTATTACTTGACGTCAATGTTTGCCATCAATTCCTCAGGAGTGACTGTCGATGCCACACCTTCGACAGGAACATCAAGACCACTCGTCCAGAGAAGCGAATTGAGCATCATGCGACGAAAATCGTTGTTTCCCCAGTTGGCATGGAAATGCGCACCGGTGCAACCGAATCCTCGCCCACCTTCGGGGCGCTCGTAGGCCCACGCCAGCACTTCGCGAGAGCCTTTTTTGCTTCGAACTGTCGGGTTGTTGCTATGAGGACCATCGGGCCTTTCACGAGTTGAATCTGGTGGAATCGCGGTGAGAATTGGCGTTACTTTTCCCGATGAATCTCGAAATCGCATGTGGTAGTACCACTCGTCGTTACAGACAAATGGTTTGACGCCTCGCGTGATTGGGTGCCCAACGGCAAGTTCTGTGGCCGCAAGTTCCCATGTTGGATTGACCGACCAATCAGTTTCAAAATAACCGCCGAGCCAATCGAGAAACTCAGCTCCTCCTTTTTCTTTTGGTACTTCAACAGCGTAATGAAGGCATGCAATACCGACTCCACGCTTGACAAGCGCCGCGACTTCAGCAAGTCGATTACTCTGCACAACCGGATGCCCTCCACCCCCATCCATAAAAAAGAAAATCGCGTCTGCGTTGGAAAAGGCTGTTGGATCCGCGGGCCATCCACCTTCGTAGGTCTGTGCAACGAGCATCGGTGCACTTGCCTTGAGGCACTTTTCGAGCAGTTTATTTCCCGCCTTAAATTCATGTTGTCCAGAACCATGACTCGCCTTTCCGGCGACCAGCACGAGCTTCTTTCGACCATCGGCGAGTTTCAATCGCTTGAGCCGAACAGACTTAAATTCGACTTTCATCGGTGGACCCGCGTGCAGTTGAAGGGCAAGGATTCCTTCAGCAGCTCTCTTGGCAGTTTCTGCATCGTCGACTTCCGACATCAATTGTCCATTGACGTAATGCGAAAGCTTTTTCCCTTGCGCAACAATGCGGTATTCATTCCAATCGCCAGCTTTTACAAGCTTTTGAAGTTCCTCTGTCTTTCCGATCGATTCCCCGGGCGTCTTCTTTCCATCGGGAGCAATAGTCACTCGCTCACCTCGAGTCGCGAGAATACCTCGGCCTCTCTCTTCGTAATTGATTCCCGTATAGGTTGCCCCAGAATCGATGTCAGCCTGATAACCACCAACCACGAAGTCGCCCATATCCTTGCTGCGATACTGAACGCCACTGTTGTTTCCAGTAATTCGATAGGTAAGCCGTAGTTCAAAATCGTCAAGCTTCCCCTGCTTCCAGATCAGAAAGGTGTTTCCTTGGGTTGGTTTTTCCGCTGTTGTCTGGCCGACGATGGCACCATCTGCAACCGACCAGAACTCGGGCTTCCCCTCCCAGCCTTCCAGAGATGTGCCGTTAAATATTGGTGTAAAACTCGATTCATCATCTGCGGCAAAGCCTAGACTCCCGCTAAGCACAAGCAGCATCGCAAACATACCGACAAAAGCGTCTCCTCGACCGAAAAACCTTGGCCACATCCTGATCTCGACACGCATAAAATTCTCCACTGATAAAGAAGTTGTTCTCGGTAGACAGCAGACGTTGTCCGACGGCTCTTTTCAAAAGGTCACATGGGCGTCGCGATACGATTTGCCCTTTTTGCCATTGTTGCCGGTCCGGTACGTCTTACAACGATGACGGCAGCGTACCGGCAGAACGATCATCCGTCCAACGACTCTCTCTCAGAAAAACTTTTTCTGACGATTTTGCAACCGCCAAGAGAGAGTTCAAGGGACGGAAAGACCAGTCCCGGAAGAGGTTTTCCTGTCTCATTTAGACGGGTCATCGTTGGCCTGACACCGATCCGTCTCGAGATGGAACCTACCGACTCGACACCGCCGGCAGACTTCGGCCTTCCAGCGATTCACGATCCCTTCCAGCCATGTCCAGGAAACGGTCTACGTCGACGACGCGAACACCTACTCGCTGCGCTTCCTTGATCGCCCTATCGCGTCGGCTTGTCTCTTTATTGTTCTTCGAGTCAGGCTTTCCTGCATCCACGACGAGCGACGTGGATAACGTCACGCCGATTTGCTCTTCCACGAGGACTCCACCGATACCAGCGATCACTCCTTTGAGTTGATCGAGATCGCTTGCGGGATCGTTGTCCAACTGTACAAATCCCACCACGACAATTTGCAACTGTCGATCTGGATCCCAAAGACTACTTGCAACCACATCGCCCGCCACAATCAAATCTCGATTTGAATCTTTACTGATTCTCGCTCGCACCGAGGTTGGCCCTTCAAGACGAATGACTTCAATGATTCCCTTTTTGCTACTGACCAACGGAGCAGGCTCGTCGCCATGGAATACTTCGAAGAAGAGTCCTGGTCGCATGGAACGCGTTGTTGGCACTTCCACGATCACCTCGCGCAAGAGTTCGTCTACCACCGCGATTCGACCATCAATTTGGCGAATCCGCTCATCTTTTGGTCGAGTAGCACGAACGGCGGCCTGTGCCTCGGGGCTTGCGGCATCAAGAGTCGCGAGCAGACTGTTGGTTTCTACAATTTTTTTGTCGCGTTCACGAAGTTCTGCCAACACAAGCCCAACCTGCTCGGCTGATGTTTTGGCACTAAAATCTTTTTGTATCTTTATTGAAACAAGACTTTTTGCCTTCAGAATTTCTTCTTTGATCCCGTCGAGTTCGCGAGATCGTTCATCAGATTTTTTTTGTTTTGCAAGAATCTCATCTGATATTTTTTTGGTGGAAACAATTTCCTCATCAAAAGTTTTTTTTTCTTCTGCCCTATCCGTTTCCAATTTTTTTAATACTTCATCTTTTTTAGTAAGTGCAATACTAGCATTGGCTTCTTTGCTTTCCATCTCAGCCTCTACTTTTGCGCGAGCCTGCTTAGACGCCTCTAACAGTTTGTCTTTTTCTTGAATGGTGTCCAACAAAGCGCCGGCAAGATCGACAAAGGTTTTCGGTTTATCTTTGATGAAATCGTCAAGCTTTCCGGCAAACAGATTGTTTACGTCCGTTTCAATATCGCTCTGTATTTTTTCTTCCGGATAACCAATCAACTCCTGAAGCTTTTTCCGGAAATCATCTGTCGCGTTTTTATCAGTGGTTGCCTTTTCGGCAGTGGTTGTCGCCTCCTTAGCCTGTTTTTTGAAATCCTCTCTCTGCGAAAAAAAGAGGTAGGTCGTGATGGCGAGCACGAATGTCAGCATGACAAACACAATGAGCGCGATGTTGAGTGCCTGTGCTACGGTGTTACGGCCTGTACTCATAGAGTCTCTCATTCCTTAAAGGCTTTGGGCCCAGACGATTGACACTCATGCGATCTCGAGCGAATCGTCGCTCAGTTTTCTCAACTCACTTTTTGTATGCCTTGAATCGACGCCGCGCCCCGGTTGGGTTTATCTGACACGCTGCCGGTGGGATCATGCAGCCATATCGATTTTCCAGCAGTTCCCCATAGCGCCACAATGTTCCCGCTAGGCAAAGCACGCCGAGTTTGACGTTCGATCAAAAATGATTGAAGAATGTGTCTCCGATGTGACTCCACGCTTTAGCCAATGAGTTTGACCCCTGGCTTGGCTACTGGAGCCATTGGCAATGGCCCCATCTCATAGCTGGGCGGTGTGAGATCCTCCGTGGAAGCGTTGAGTTGATCCCACGTGATTCGCTCTCCGGTGTAGGCGACCATTCTTCCCATGATCGCTACAAGTGTGCTGCGACACATGTAAGAACCGTTGTCGATCGGGGTGCCGGAACGGATGGCAGCAAACAATGCATCGTGTTCGGATTGATACATATTTTTTCCATGACCTTGAAACTTCCAAGGCCTCGCTCCCTCGATCGCATGCTTCATCAAATCGCAACTGCCTTCAGTGCCGATGACGGTGTCTTCAACATCTGTGAAACAGTTGCCCATCTGTCGGCAGGAGGAGTGAATACGTCTGCCGTCGGCGTAGGTATAGACGATTGAAAAATGGTCGTAGATGTTTCCAAATGCCGCATCGGTGCGCACCTCACGACCTCCTACACCGACTGCGGCCATCGGTGGTTCGTCGCCCATCACCCACACCGCCTTATCGAGTGAATGAATGTGCTGCTCAACAATGTGGTCACCAGAAAGCCAGTTGAAATAAAGCCAGTTCCGAAGCTGCCATTCCATATCACTCCACTCGGGCTTCCGTGGATGATTCCAAAGAAGACCCGTAAGGTATCGAGTGTAGACGACCAGCGGCTTGCCAATTGCGCCATCGTGAATCCTGCGGATCGTTTCAACTTTCGGCTCGTCGTATCGAAAGCAGAGGCCGGAAACGATCGAAAGTTTTTTTTCTCTTGCCAGCTTGCATGATTGCTCGACCGAATGAACACCTGGAACATCGACCGCGACAGGCTTTTCGCAGAATACATGCTTGCCTGCTTTGATCGCAGCTGCCAAGTGGGCTGGACGAAAATGCGGCGGAGATGCCAAGAGCACCACATCAACCCCCGACTCAATGACTTTGCGATACGCATCGATCCCGACGTAACGACGTTCTGGAGGGCAATCCACTTTGTCGGAGATGGTTTTCGCGAGATTCTCGTGGCTGCTGGCAAGTCGATCGGCAAAGGCATCTCCCATCGCAGTGATTTTTGCGTTTGAGTCTGCGGTTACGGCGTTCACTGCCGCTCCGGTCCCACGGCCACCGCAACCAATCAAACCAATCCGAATGGCATCGGTACCTGCGGCAAACACACCTCCGGCAGGAAGAGTCACCAGCGTTGCCGCTGAGACTGCCGCCGTAGAAGCCTTGAGGAAGTCTCGTCTTGTCTCGCCTTGTGTCTGCCGGGGCATTGATCAACTCCTGCTCGTGTGAGGTTCAAAATAGTTTCGATGTGATGCGTCTCTCGAAAAGGGAAGTCATGGCCGAGGCTATCCCAGAAGAGAAGTCTATGCAAAGGCTTGCGTGACGATCAACAAAAAACGCTGGTCGCTGGTATGAATTCAGATGAATCTTTCTCTCGTTTTTATGATTTTTATCGGCGATTCTTGACGACGAGGGCGTTTATCGCACCTTTGTCATGAACCGCTCGAGCATGATCTCGAGTTCAGAAGCATCCACTCCAAATGCAGCGTGAAAGTCTTCTCGCCGCTGTTGAGAAGAATCTTCCGAAAGCGATGGCTTCTGCCCAAGAATTCGCATGTATTCGACAAATGCAGGCTTCCTCGTTTTGAGTAGAAAGTAGGTCAATGCCCAGCTCTCGGCATATAAATCCAGAGCGTCTCGAGGAATTCGAAACAGTTCGTCGCTGATCATCATTTTTTCAATTGCACCGGCACGATGATGCGTTCGCCAATGATCCAACCTCGGTCGGTTGATCTGTCCTACGCCGCGCCATCCCCTCGCACTCTCCAGATCGGGTGTTTCAAAATACATCGCCAGTCCTTCACTCACCCAAAGTGGAATCGGTGCCAGACGCTGATGCATACCGCAGTTAAATGCCATCTGATGAGTTGCTTCGTGCACCAGCGTAGCAACCAGTCCAGCCGCAGCTGGACTGCGAAGAATCTCGAGACCATTGCGACTGCCGCCACCGCGAGGGTTGAGAAGATCCATTCCCGTGAGATCGAACGTCACCACTCGATTGCTCATCAAGTTGTAATAGCCAACCACATTCTCCGCCGCAGGACCAAGTTCATCTGCCGACTCTTCTACATATCGGCTCTTTGTTGAAAAAATCACAACGATGTGCGGTCGCGTCGATTCAACAAGCTCTAGCCCGGCCTGTTTCCAGTAGTTTTGAAATGCGTCGTGAAGTCGTTCAAAAAGAGATGCGCACCACTGCGCATAGCCTCGAGTGGTATCGAAGCAGACGATGTAGTGCTTCGTCTGAAGTACTTCAAAACCTTGTGGAAGTTCTGCGAGAAGACGTTGACTGATAATGTCATGATCATGATCATGCAAAGATTCTTTGTCTTCGGAGTCTGACCGAGTTTGTCGAGATTGAATCAATTCTGCTGGAATCAGTTCAAGCCGCTCATCCGCCTGCTCAAGAAGCACTCCACCATCTTCCCCTTCAACAACGACCCGTCCTTCCACGGTTCGAGCACCGTCTGGTCCTGAAAGGTCAAATATCTCAACAGCAACGCTTTGGCTTCCTAGCACAAAAAGAGTCACGTACATTGCCAGCGCCGTCCTGCTTTGATAACGCGGTTGCGACTGATGCAACATGCTGCGACCTTTGGCGACTCTTCGTAAAATGACACTCCGCAGGATTTCCAGCGGCCGCGTCGATCGGCTTTCTTCAACTCCGAATGCATTCATGGAAAACTCTGTCTTCAGTAGCAATCGGTTCTCATGTCATTCATTCTGTTACGAAGCATCTCTTTTGCCTCTCTATCGTAGGGGCATTTACTATTTCTTACGAACGATCGACCTCAAAAACTGACTCGATACCACCACTTGAGTCGCTCTTTGCCCATTGTGCCTGTCTCCACGGAACCCACACAGGCCTCGCCTAAGTCAGGCGCAGAACTTTTTGTGTTGAAAGAACTGCTCTGGCAGCACCAAACGGGTACCGGTAGCGTCCGCATCACGAAGCTCTTTATTCATGTATCTCTCATGCGTTCACCTTGTCTTGGGCAAAAAATGCCACACAGGCACCATAAAATCGATCTCAATCGCAGAGTTTTTTTCGGAGACAACTTATGAACATGCGGATCTTTGATTCATCGCAGCGGCTTTTTTCAAGTGCGCAAACGCTCGGCTCATCGGCTCTATCGGCGCTATCGGCTCATAGGATCGTTGTCTGTTTTATGCTGTGCGTCTGCGCAAGCGGATGCTCGAGCTGGATTCCTTGGACAGATCCCGGAAAGCTCGCGAAACAAACTGAAAAATACGGACCGACCGCCGATCAACGCATTCGAACTCTTCACGAGCAGGCAAAGGTTGCCGCTGCGGCAGATGGCGACAAACAGGCAGCTTTTACTGCGGATCTCGCAAAAAGCATCGTTGTCGAGCACGACCCTCGCGTGCGATGCGAAATCATCTCGATCGCTACGAAGTTCGACACATCTTCTGCGCTGGGAATCTGTGAAGGTGGACTTGAAGATCCTGAAATGAGCGTCCGACTCTCTGCATGTGACAGTTGGGGGGAGCGTGGCGGCGAAGATGCAGTGCCATTGCTCGGAGAGCGATTTTTAAAAGATGCTGAACTTGATGTTCGTCTTTCGGCAATTCGCACGCTCGGATCACTTCGCGACAAGGCGGCCATACCGACACTTGCCAAAGCACTTGAGGATCCCGATCCCGCCGTGCAGTACAGAGCCGTAGCCTCTCTCAAGCAGGTCAGTGGACGAGATCTTGGTGATGACGTGAACGCTTGGCGAGAATGGGCGCTCGATCCAACTTCCAGCAGTGCTGCATGGTCGATCACTGAGACATTTCGAAAGATTTTTTAATGTGGCTTCTCAACACGATTGCAAAATCAGCGACGAATGTTCCATTATTTCGAGAATCGTGCCTCGCGCGTCACCACAAATACAGTTTTTCAGAAACTGCCAAAACAACGCAAGTTCGCCATTGCGTCCGCCTTTCGTAGTCGATGTAAAATATTTATCCTGCGTCTCAAATTTCGAAATAATGATGTTCTTTCCGGTTTTAAGATCGTTTGTAAAGACAGGTAAAAAAGACTGTCTTGAACGTATCCCGAAAAGTTCTCTTTTTGCGGTGCCGCAGTCTATCGGGCGAAATCTCGGACCACACAAAGGCCGATACCTTTTCGGTATCCAGACTACGGTTGCAAAAATCTGCACGGAATTCCTTTTCGATTTTCAAGGGCGTAGACGTCTTTGAATGCCGATACACGCACAAGATAATACCCTACTTTTGGAATGCCATGTCTTCACTCAAGCCGAAAACAAATCCCGCTGCTGATGCTGCCGACTTAAAGCAAGCACGTTGCGATGGCCGTGATTTTCGCGTCTGCCTCTTTGCTGGTGCTGGACTGCTTGTATGGATCACCCTGATCGCCCACGGACAGTTAACGGCAGCACCGGCGGATTCAGCGACTCCTCTGCGAACAAATTCATTTCTCGATCGGATTGAGCAGGCATTCACTGGCAAAGAATCGGCCGCGTCGCCAACTAAAAAATCCTCCGCCGGATATCCGTCCTCCACTACCGCTCGCCGAGGTGTCTCTTCAGCGAACCGGCCAGCAACAAAAACACCGTCAAAAATCTCCAACCCACCGACCGCCAAGCGCATCGCCCCGCTAGTGAAAGAAACTACTCCGCCTCCAACACTTTCTGATGCCCAGAAACTGGCACTGTCGCTGGCATCTTCAGCGCACAAAGTCATGCAAGCGGCACTCGATCCGAATGCTTCGGTCGAAATAAAAAAAAGGCCCCTGAAAGTCGCTCCATCAGGAACCATTCCGGATCAACTTGTCTCAAAAGAAACGATCTCCTCTGAATTTATTGCAACAAACACTCGTTCAAAACAGGTTATAAATCAGCGTAAAAAGACGCCTTCGGTCCGCGAACCGGCTTCCGGAACACCTGCGCCCCGCGATGTCGCACTTGAGCGTCTACGGATGCGGGTCGCGCAAACCCTTACCACTTATATGCGTCGTCCGCTCAACACCGTCGACAACACTCCTTGGGAAGTGATGCATGGATTTATCGCCTTTGGTATCCCGACGAAGGTGCGAGTTGGAGGTCCGCGAGGAGACTTAGTCAACGCAATCGGGTGGATGAATATGGCTGGACGCTGCCGGGGGCAAGTAATGCTTGCTGCACTGGATGATCATTTTATCGCGATGAAGGGATTTGGCGTGCAAGGGCATGCTGCGCAGTACTTGGCGATTCTTGCACAAAGTCGCGTCGCGAAAGAATCGCCCATTTCTATCGGCTCGAAATCATTCACCGTAATGGACCTCATTCGAGAAGAACAGAAATCATGCCGATCAAATACCGAACTCACTTTTGCCCTTATCGGACTTGCGCACTATCTGCCAACGGATGAAACGTGGACGAGCCGTGATGGAAAACAATGGTCGCTTGAAAAATTGGTGGAGGAGGAACTCGAGCAACCGATCCGCGGTGCCCCGTGCGGTGGAACTCACAGACTCTTTGGCTTGGCATACGGATGTCAGCGAAGGCGACATGCCACGGGAACACTCGACGGCGCGTATGTGCGGGCTGAAAAGTTTGTACGAGATTATCAACTGATGACGCTTACTCGTCTGCAAAATAACGATGGTAGTTTCAGCACCGAATGGTTTAAATATCCGGCTGATCGCAAGGACGACATCGATCGAAAAATTCAAACAACAGGTCACATGCTCGAATTTCTAGTCGGATCAATCGATCAGGAATCACTCTATAATTCTCGCGTTACCCGAGCCGTTTCTTTTCTTGCCAACGCACTTTTAAGCGACCCCAAACGGGAATGGAAAATTGGTCCAATGTGCCATGCTCTGCACGCTCTGACAATTTATCAGGAGCGAGTATGGGGCGTCGTGCTCCCAGGCGGTGTTGCCGCTTTCCACGGGCCGATGAAGGCTCGCTCACCGAATGCTCCGCAGTTGGCAAACGATAAAAAAGGTCCTGACAGTCGCTCTGCCAAGTCACCGAGTTCTGAGAACAAAGGTACTGCGACTCGATAAACGCCGCAACGGTTCTTGGCGGCTATTGTTGAAAGGCGGGCGAAAGAGAGACCGACAGTTGCCGATCGCTGAAGTGAACCTTACATTTCGGCATCTGTAAAAAATCTTTCTGTAGGTGCTGCAACTTTCCCATCGGCAACAGCATCCAAAATCGTCCGGGCTCGACGGAGCGATCGCATGTCCACCGAGTCACTGCCTCCACAACTCGAGCATATGCTCGAAATCGCTAATCGACTCCTCGAGACGACGGAGTCGGATGCGGTTCTGATCCTGATCGACCACCGACTCGACTGGCCGAGGCTCCGGGAGATCTTCGGTTCGGCCAATGTTCTGGTTGCCGCAGACGAAGCACAGATGCTTGAAGGATCGGATGACCTTGGCATTCGCAAAGTGGTCTTGGACGTTGCCGAACTGCCGGTTCACGAGCGACTCACGCAAGCGCTGCTTGAGGGTGTCGCGGCGGAGCTTATCCCTTCGGCGGCGCAAGTTGTTGCGGTTTACAGTGGTTTTGAAGCAGGCGAGATCGATTCTGTCAGCGTTCTTCGATTGGAAGAGCATTTTGGTCAATTGACGAGTCGCGATTTGCGCAATCTCGAGACCAAAGTTCCGCTGGAAACGCTCAAGCTTGTCGTTGACCTTGCCGTCGAGATCGGAAGAGAGGGACGAGAAGGTAAACCAGTCGGCACTCTCTTTGTTGTGGGTGACACACGCAAAGTGCTTTCTTCGAGTCACTCTGCCGGATTTGATCCGGTGCGAGGCTACAACCGATCCGAGCGGAGGCTCACCGATCCGCGTGTTCGGGAGGGGATTAAGGAAGTTGCTCAGCTTGATGGGGCATTCATCGTTGGCCCAGACGCCACGATCGAAGCTGCTGCTCGTTACATCGATGCTTCGGCTGAAAATGTATCCGTCGCCAAAGGACTTGGAGCGCGTCACTGGGCTGCAGCGGCAATTACGCGTCGGACAGAAAGCGTAGCCGTGGTCGTGAGTGAAACCAGTGGAACGGTGCGCCTCTTTCAAAACGGCGAAGTCGTACTTCGAATTGAACCGTTTCGCCGTCCAATGAAGTGGAAGGATTTCGAATACGAGCCTCCGAGCGTCGATTGACAGCCGCAGGGAAAAAATCTTTTTCAAATCGATGTTCTACAGACAGAGAATTACAAGGCCCTTGAGTCGCACTGACTGATGTCCGATTCGCATACCTTTCAAGAGCGTCTCCCGGATCTCACTGGCAAGACAGTCTGGGCGATTGACACCCTTTCCCGCGTGTATCAACTTTTTCACGCGCTGCCGGAAATGAGCAGTCCAGACGGTACACCCGTCGGAGCGGTTTACGGATTCGCACGAGATCTACTCGATGTCGTGGAAAATAAGCGGCCTGATTATCTTGTCTGCGCCATTGATGCTCCGGGGCCAACATTTCGGCACGAACGATTTGAAGCGTACAAGGCCACGCGAGCTGCGATGCCCGCCGATCTGGTTCCGCAAATCGATCTGGTGCGCAGGCTTCTTTTTGTCATGGATATTCCCGCTCTGGAACTCACTCGATTCGAAGCCGATGACATTCTTGCAACCATTGCTACTCGCACCGTGCGAGCGGGTGGATCATGCATTATCGCCACATCAGACAAAGATGCCCGACAGTTACTTTCCAGCCACGTCACGATTCTCAATCTTCGTTCTGGACAGCCCTTTCGCTCAATCGAACTCGAAAAAGAGTGGGGCATTCGACCGGATCAGGTGGTTGACTTTTTGAGCTTGGTGGGCGACGCGGTCGACAATGTTCCGGGAGTCCCACTCATCGGTCCAAAAATTGCATCCGAACTTCTCAACCAATTTGGAACACTCGACGAAATACTTGCTCACGTTGATGATGTGAAGGGGAACAAAAGGCGAGAAAATCTTAAGGTCTACGCCGACACCGCAAGGTTGAGTCGCAAACTTGTCCAACTTGACTGCGATGTACCTCTTGAAATTCCTTGGGAAGCGGCAAAGCGCACCTCCCCCGATCCTGATCGCCTTGCAGACTTTCTGCGTGAACTTGGATTCAAAAGTCTTGTCGACAAGATTCTCACATCTGCTCGTTCGTCTCCTCTTCTCTCAAAAACCGTTTCCTCGCCTGCAGTTCGAACGGGATCCCCACAAAAACAGTTTTTATTTGGTTTTGACCAATCTATAGATGATCGTGCGATCACAAACATTGCTTCGCTTTCAGAAGAATGTGCCATCGTCGAAGGAGATGAGGCTCTTGCATCGCTGGCACAAAGCCTCAACGTTCCCAGCGGTTTCACAATTTCGACAGCATTTCTTGATGAACCCACTCGTGGAAGTTTTCTCGGCATTGCCATTCGCATTCCATCCGCTTTTGCTGCATGGATTCCAGCTGCCGCGGTGCTCGAGGCAAGCCCTGGGGCCGAGCGACTGCGCGCCATTCTCGAAAATCCGTCGATCAAAAAGCGGGGGCACAATCTGAAAAGACAGTCCGTTGCTCTTCAGTCACACGGAATCAGATTGCGAGGAGAGTCGTTCGATTCACTGTTGGCAGATTATCTTCTTGACGCAGGAAATCGCAATCACACGCTTGCCGAGATTGCGAGACGACACGGTCAAAAGATCGATGTTCTCACGACTGATTCTCACAATTCGCTCGAAGATCCTTCAAGCTCTTGCGAAGCGTCAGCAGTCACAGAACTCGTCGAGACACTTTCCAACCGATTGTCGATCTCACTCGAAGAAGCCGCGTTATCGCCGCTGTTTACCTCGGTGGAAATGCCACTCTCGTCTCTGCTTGCCGACATGGAATACCGCGGTGTGCGAATCGATGAAGGAACGCTTTCTCGGCTGTCGACTGAATACGCTGAGCGACTTTTCAAACTTGAGGAGGAGATCCACACGCTCGCTGGACATCCTTTTTTAATAGCCTCACCGCTGCAAGTGCGCACCGTGCTCTTTGATGAACTCGCACTGCCGGTAGTCAAACGTACAAAAACCGGACCAAGTACCGACGCCGAGGTGCTCGAGGAACTTTCTCCACTCCATCCGCTTCCAAAAAAACTTCTTGAACATCGACAATATTCAAAGCTGAAAAGTACCTATGTCGATGCTCTTCCCGCTCTCGTCGATCCTCATACCGGAAGAATTCACACCTCGTTTAATCAGTCGATTACCGCCACAGGGAGGTTGAGTTCGAGCAGGCCAAATCTTCAAAATATTCCAATTCGATCCTTACAAGGTCGAGAAATTCGAACTGCATTTGTACCGGGGCAGGTGGGATGGGAGTTTGTGGCTGCCGATTATTCGCAGATCGAACTCAGGATTCTCGCTCATCTTTCCGGCGATCAGGTGATGCGACATGCTTTTGAGACCGGCGAAGACATTCACACGCAAACTGCTGCGGCTGTCTTTCACGTTGACACCGAAGCAGTGACTGCCGAGATGCGACGCAACGCCAAAGCAGTGAACTTCGGGATTCTTTACGGCCAGAGCGCTTTTGGACTGGCCGCATCGCTGCGAATTTCAAAAAGTGAGGCCGCTGCGTTCATCGCTGCCTACTTTCAAGCCTTTTGTGGTGCCGCCGAGTTTATCGATCGAGTGCTTGAGGACTGCGCCAAAGAAGGGCAGGTCAAAACGATTCTTGGACGCCGTCGAATGATTCGCGGAGTTCGCGACAGCGGCGTGCGAAAAAGTGGTTCCGGAGGATTTTCTCTCACACTTCCAGAACGCGAGGCGATCAACACCGTCGTGCAGGGATCGGCCGCCGACTTGATGAAGCTTTCCATGCTGCGAGTTGACGAGCGCCTGCGTCGAGAATCGATGCAGGCTGGAATCGTACTCCAGATTCACGACGAATTGGTACTTGAATCTCCGCCAGAAGAAACTTCTCAGGTGCGACAGATTCTTGTCGATGAAATGCAATCGGCAATGGCTCTCGATGTGCCCTTGATTGTTTCGATTCACGGCGGCGCAAACTGGGATGCATGCGACAAGCAATGACACGACTTCTTCGGATAGCAATCGCCTGCAAAAGAACTCCTGAAACGAAATGAGACCCGCCATGAACATCATTGGCCTCATCGGGAAAATCGGCTCTGGAAAATCTGCTGTTGCGAGCATTCTCAGTGAATTCGGTGCACTCGTCGTGGATGCTGATGCGATTGCTCATGCCGCACTCGATCTTCCAGACGTTCGCAGCCGTCTTGTTGAATATTTCGGAACATCGATTGTGTCAAATGATGGTCGCATCAATCGTCACATGCTTGCCACGATCGTCTTTGGTCCCACCGAGAAACATACTCAGGCAAGGATCGCCCTTGAATCGATCGTGCATCCGGAAGTGTTCAAACAGATCCAAACACAGATCGCTCACGTGCCTTCGCATACTACGATCGTGCTGGACATTCCGCTATTGCTGCAAGCTGGCTACGCGAAACAGTGCTCGCATTTGATTGAGGTTCTCTGCGATGAAGCCGTTCGAAAACGCCGACTTGATCTTCGTGGATTATCTCGATCGCAACAGTCTGCGAGAGAGGCTGCGTGGATTGCTCCTCGCACCGATCACGCATTGTCTTTGCGTGAGTTTTCCGCTCAGCGAGAAACCACGAATTGTGTATCGACCATTGATACCAGCGGCCCTTTAGAAAACACGCGAAACCTACTTGCATCATTCTGGAAAGAACTTCTCGCAGATCCTCGAAGCGATCGCTGAAGGTTTGAACGCCCTTCTGTCTGTGCCGCAGAGGCTGTTCCAGAGACAACTGGCATGTTTTTTCGGTCTGATCACGGCACGGATTGCCGAGAATTGATTTTAGAAGCAGAATTCTGTTGACTTCCCGAGGGGCGGCAGTCTTCTGTCTCTTCTGCTTTGCTTTTCCCACCTCACTTCTCACATCGACGATCTTTTCTTTTGCAGTTGTGCTTTGATTTGTTTTTCTCATTTTTCTATTTTTAAATTCTCTTCCCAGTTATTGCCTCCGTTTTCCATTTGCTCCACGCTGCGCGTTCTTGAGAACGTGTATGAATCCGAAGCTCTTTTGTCGAACCGCTACGAAAACAAATCTCTCACAATTCCTCTCTTCACCACGTGAACTGCCTGGCTCCCATTCCCATGACAGAAGACTCTTCCACTCCACGACGGCCTCGTCACGCATCACTTGAATCACTCGAGGAAGCCGACGACTCGCTCCATGCTGCAAAACAGATCGCATCATTCGACGAGAGTGGTTCTCCGGTTGAGGCACACGGTGCAACAGGGAAACGCAACCGACGCTCGCCAGCAGGGCTTGAGCCCACCGATCAACCGATGTCGCTTGCCGAAGAGATCGCTGAGGAAGTTGCCCGCGGTGACATCGAACCGCAGGATCGCTACGAATCGCTCAAAAAGGGTGACACGTACATCACGCAGCTTCAGAAAATGACGATGCCCGAGTTGATTGAACTTGCCCGCAGTGAGCAGGTCGGTGACATCACGGGGGCAAAAAAACAGGATCTCGTATTTCGAATCCTCAAAGAGCGGGTCAAGCTGAACGGTTTGATGTTCGGCGAGGGAACGCTTGAAATTCTTCCGGATGGTTTTGGATTTTTACGAAGCCCTGACTATCACTATCTTTCTTGCCCAGACGACATTTACGTCTCTCCGAGTCAGATTCGTCGCTTTGGCTTGCGAAATGGAACGAGCGTTGCAGGACAAATCCGACCGCCCAAGGAGAGTGAGCGGTATTTTGCACTCCTGCGAGTTGAGGCGATTCAAGGAGAAGATCCTGCCAAACTCGCTACGTGTGTTTTCTTTGACGATCTGACACCACTCCACCCAGATAGACGAATGGCGCTTGAGAATACTCCCGAAGAGATCGCCATGCGGGTGATCGATCTCATTGTTCCAATCGGATTTGGCCAACGAGGCCTGATCGTTAGTCCGCCACGAGCAGGCAAAACGGTGCTGCTGCAGAAAATGGCAAAGGCGGTGCTCACCAATTATCCCGATTCCTACGTGATCATGCTCTTAATCGATGAGCGTCCGGAAGAGGTCACCGATATGGAACGTCAGGTGAAAGGCCCCAACTGCGAAGTGATCAGTTCCACGTTTGACGAGAATGCCGTCCGTCATATTCAGGTCGCCGAAATGGTTATCGAGAAGGCAAAGAGACTCGTCGAGTATGGACGCGATGTCATTATCTTTCTTGACTCCATCACGCGACTGGCCCGCGCTTTTAATTCAGAATGCCCCAGCTCTGGAAAAATTCTCTCTGGCGGCATCGATGCCGGCGCGTTACAGCGGCCAAAGCGATTCTTTGGAAGTGCTCGAAAAGTAGAGGAGGGGGGATCGCTTACCATTCTTGCCACGGCACTCGTCGATACCGGCAGCCGAATGGACGAAGTGATCTTTGAGGAATTCAAAGGAACGGGGAATTTAGAAATTATTCTCGATCGAAAACTGGTTGACAAACGTATTTGGCCGGCGATTGACATCAATCGATCCGGGACGCGTCGCGAAGAAATCTTGCTTCAAACAGACGAATTTCGACGCATCTGTATTTTGCGAAGGGTGCTTGGAGAAATGCATCCGGCCGACGCCATGGAGCTTCTCACAGCGAGATTGTCGAAGACCAAATCAAATGCTGAATTTCTTCTGAGTCTCAAATCCTGATCGAACCTGTTGGATGTGCATCTCAAACACGTTCCTCGCGTTTTTCCAGAAAGTCACGTCATGTCGACCATTTATCAGGGCGACTCTACAAAAGTTCTCTTTGGTACTCGCATTGCGATCGCCGTGAGTCGCTACAACGACTCGGTGACCAAGCGTCTGCTCGATGGTGCTCTGGCCGAGCTCGTTGCAGCGGAGATCCCTGCCGAATTGATCACCGTGGCGTGGACGCCGGGTGCGTTCGAACTCACGCTTGTGGCCGATCGTCTTGCTGCCACAGGCCGCTATGCGGCCGTAATCTGCTTAGGAGCGATTGTGCGGGGTGAAACGACCCACGATCGGCTGATCGCCCAAGCGGTGAGTCAGGGAATCGAGGCAATCGCTCGCGTTCACGGACTTCCCATCTTGTTCGGAGTGCTCGCCTGCGATACTCTCGCGCAGGCTCTTGCTCGGGCAGGCGGCTCGGAAGGCAACAAAGGCGCAGAGTGCGCTCGAGCGGCAGTTGAAATGATTTCACTCCTGCGACACATCCACGCTCCCACACACCCCACCACATGACCCGTCGCAGCCGTGCTCGTGAAGTCGCCCTTCAGGTGCTCTTCCAGTCAGAAGCCAACCCCGATCGCGATCCCGGCGAACTCGACGGATTTCTCGTGCGCCGACTCGTCACAGCGCCTTTGGTCCTTATGGCACGACAACTTGTGCGAGGCGTGCAGCAACACGCCCCACAGATCGATGCAAGGATCGAAAAAACGAGCGCCCATTGGCGGCTCTTTCGAATGGCAGCCACCGATCGCGCGGTTCTGCGTATCGGTGCGTACGAATTGCTTCATACCGACACGCCTCCACGAGTTGTGGTTGACGAGGCAGTCATGCTTGCCAAACGATTTGGAAACGATTCTTCGGCGGCATTCGTCAATGGAATCCTCGGCACAATTCTCAATGAGAATAAAGAGGCTCTTGAGGCTGCTCTGACACCCACTCCGTTGACTGAGTCTTTGCAGGAGCCGGATGCGTCCGAAACATAACAATGGCACTCTTCCGATTTGGACGCTCACAAGACGATTCCGAAAAAGAGATTCCACGCACCGAATCGACTTCGCCCGAATCTGACCAAGCATCACGGCCAGGATTTCTTGCGCGACTGCGGAGCGGCCTTGAACGCACAAGACAGGTTCTTGTTACAGACGTTCGCGATCTTTTTAAACGTGAAGGCCGTTTGGTTGACGACGGATTTCTCGAAGAACTGCGCCGCGTGCTGGTGCAAAGCGATATCGGCCCTTCTGCCACTGACGCAATCCTTGCGGACATCGCAGTTCGCTATCGCGCAAGAGTCGTGGAAGTTGAAACGGTACTCGACTCGATTCGCTCAGGCTTGCTTGAGCGTCTGCGATTCAAGCAAGCCACTCTCACTCTGGCAACAAGCGGACCGACTGTGATTCTCGTGACTGGAGTCAATGGTTCTGGAAAAACAACGTCGATCGCGAAACTCGCTCGATTCCTTTCTCGTGATGGAAAACGTGTCGTACTGGGTGCCGGTGATACCTTTCGAGCCGCAGCCGTCGAACAGCTTGCACTCTGGGCAGAACGTCTCGGCGTGGAAATAGTTCGAGGTGAAATGGGATGCGATCCGGCAAGCGTTGCGCATAGGGCGGTCGCCGTTGCGATTGCAGGCAACTTTGATATTTGCATCATCGATACCGCAGGACGATTGCAGACGCAGGCCAATTTAATGCAGGAGCTTTCAAAAATTCGCAGAGTGGTCACAAAGCAGCTTCCCGAAGCGCCTCACGAGGTGCTCTTGGTACTCGATGCCACGGCCGGGCAGAACGCTCTTTCTCAGGCACGCGGCTTTCAGGAAGCTGCTGGGTGCACTGGAATCGTGCTGGCTAAGCTCGACGGATCCGCACGCGGAGGCGTGATCGTGCCGGTCACCGAGCAGTTTCATCTGCCGGTCAAGTTTGTCGGGCTCGGCGAGGGAGCCGACGATCTCGAGCCGTTTGATCCAGAACGATTTGTCGCAGTGCTCTTCGAGACAACCTGACGCATTGTTCTCGAGAGAAGCAGTCGGGGGCATCTCACACAACCGTCAAACCCATCGCCCTCTCTCTGGTTACCCCAACATTCCAGTAACTGGAATGTTTTGAGAGGGACTTTTGCAAGCACATTGGCCCACTCGTTTCTACTTTTTCGACTGTGCAGAATGTAAGGATTTCTCTTTAAAATCTCCATTGTACGTTGATCTAATTTCGATGGAACAATTTGTACACGGAGGTTTTTTACTGCATGGCGGCAGTAGGTGCCTTCCGCAAAAATGTCGGGCTCATTGGTGAAGTCGTGCGGATTTTTTCCGGCTGAGTTTTTCGGAAAACGTCAGCGTCTTTGCGTCTTTGCGTCTTTGCGTCTTTGCGTCTTTGACATTTCGAAAAGGAGTTCGACCGTCATGAGGTTTCTTCGCTTTACACTTCCGCTTTCAGTGGCCGTTGGATTCGTTTCCAGCCTCACTCTTGCAGCGGAACCAGTGTCGTCACCACTTTCACAGTTTGGTAACTACGACTCCATTGCCCAAGCTGAAGCTCGATCGCCCAGTGATCGGTTGCCACCTGTGATGGCCGATGTGCCACAGGAAGACGCATATCAAATGCGCGCCCTTCCTCCACAGGAAGCTGCCGAAGCTGTTGAAGAGGGACCAAATCGCTGGCTCGAGACGGAGTATTTGAAAAAACGCGGCATCAGCACATACGGTTGGTTAGACGTTGGAATCGGTGGAAATAACTGGGGCAGTACGTTCAACGGTCCAATTACGTTCAACGACCGAAACTGGCAGGCCCAAATGAACCAGCTCTACTTGGTCAACGAAAAAGTGATTGATACTGCAGACGGGGGCTGGGACTGGGGCGGTCGAGTGGACTTGCTCTATGGTACCGACTCCATCTACACCACCGCGCGTGGCTTGGATGCATACCTTTTTCCCCAGTTTGCAGCGAGCGGCGTGTCGGCGTGGCAATCGAGCAAAGATTACGGCTTGGCTTTGCCGCAGCTTTACGTAGAACTCGCCCGCGACAACGTTGCGGTCAAACTTGGTCACTTTTATACGATCATCGGGTACGAAGTGGTGCCGGCCATCGGCAACTTCTTCTACACCCACGCTTATACGATGCAGTATGGTGAGCCCTTTACTCATACCGGCGTGCTCGGCACATGGACGCCCAATGAGCAGATGGTGGTCTACGGCGGTGTGACCAATGGCTGGGATAACTGGAGCGATCCGCTGGTCGGCCCGGGCAACCTTTCAAATCCCGGCTATCCTGGATCCAACAGCAACGCGGCTTTCTTGGGAGGCATCACGTTCAAAAACTCCGATGCAACCCAGTCCCTGACGTTCACCACCACCAGCGGCAACGAAATCGGAGGCTTTAACGCCACTGATTATGCGGTTGGGAATCGGACGGTTTTTAGCACGGTCTATTCCAATGAATTGTCCGAGAAGCTGACCTATGTCTTCCAAAACGATAACGGATGGCAGTTCAACGGCCTTGCCAATGGAACGGGATTTAGAACAAATGGCCAAACCAACGATCTGGCACAGTGGTATGGCGTGAATCAGTACCTGTTCTGGAATTTCAGCGAAACTTTGGTGGGCGGTCTGCGAATGGAATGGTTCCGCGATAATAACGGCACTCGGGTGCTCGACCCGATTCGAAATGCTTGTCAGCCTGGCAATAGCAACTACACAGGTGGCTACCAGGGTAATTTCTGGGAAATGACATGGGGACTCAACTACAAGCCCAACAAAAACTGGATGGTTCGTCCTGAAGTGCGATACGACTGGTACACGCCAGACGTGGCCGGCTCGAACCTGCCTTACGGCAGCGGCATTGGAACGGCATTCGGAGCCAATGGTGGTCAATCGGGCCAATTCTACAGCGGCTGCGATCTGATCTATCAGTTCTGATCGATCTGTTGCTCTTCGAGAACAGCTGAAAAACAAAAATCACCCGTCAGGAAACTGGCGGGTGATTGCTTTTTAAGCTCAGAAAAGTTTTCTCACTCGTGACCTGAGATTTCTCTTTGTCTTAGCCCCGACCAATACCCAACAGAAAATCGACCGCTCAAATTAGCCTGCTTCGGTGCTAAGTCGAGCATTTTGATTGAAAATAGGAGAAATGGGTCAACGGCAAAGACTGCGTAAACTGCCTAGGTTTACAGTATCAGATGGGGTTGATAGGTTTTTACCAACGGTGATGAGTTCGCAAGAAGAAATTGTGGAAACCACCCCGCTTGCCCGATTGATGTTTTTGATAGATCGCATGGAGGCTTTTTTTGATGCTGTTGATTCCAATCGGACGATTACTGCAGAAGTTGTCACCCCGGGGGTTCGTGGGTTTCAACGTAGTTTTATTGATATTCATCCATTTTTTGACGATAGCCGCTCCAAGCTTGAGCATGGCTGCCGGACGCGATTGGCACACGGACCTCAATTCAGCAAAGCTTGAAGCTCTCGACACGGGCAATCCCATATTGGCTGTTTTTACGGGGAGCGATTGGTGCCCCCATTGCCGAACGCTCGAAGAGAGCGTCCTGAGTCAAGAAGCATTTCTTGGGTGGGCAGAGAGGAACGTAGTGCTTCTTTTGATCGATATTCCTCAACAAGGGATCTCTGCGAGTGAAAAGGCAGCCAAAGTACAAACCGCCAGGAAATATCGGGTAAGCACGTTTCCTACCGTTCACGTGATCACTTCCGACGGCGAATTAGTGATCCACTCAAAGACCGGCTATCAGGGGCAGTCTGCTGAACGCTGGACCAGCCAGGTCGCTTCGGCAATGCCAGCTCGAAAAGTGGCTCGAATACAGGCTCCACCTGTCATTCACACCAACAACACAACCGAAAAACCGCATGTTCATGACTCCCTCGATGCCGCAGTTGCCTCGGCGAAGCAATCGCAGCGTCCGCTTTTGTTGGTCGTTTCCCGTCCAGACGATTCGGGGGCCTCAACGCATTCCACAAGCCTCATAAGTGATCCTGAGTTTGATTCATTTGCCCACGATCATTTTGTGATCGCACGCATTGCACCTCCTGAGGCTTTTCATGAGGGCCAAGGCGATCCAGAAGGGATTCATCGCTTGGTTGGAACCGCGACTTTTCCGCCGGAAGCTGTTGAAATTATTGTCACCGACGATGGCCAGATTCCGCTTTTCTCAGAGTCTGGATCCCAGCCGACATCTCGGATCGTCAACGGACTCAAAAGGTTTCTCGCTGCCCGGGCTGCCGCTCGTGCCAAAGACCCAGATTCCATTCGACGCTAAAGCCGCGTTGCCCTTGAACGAGGCCACCCACTTGGCCAGTCTGTCCGACACCGAGCAACTGCTACCGAGTTAATTCCCAACGGCAGACTGTCCAAAAGAATTGTCTTCAAGCGGATCGCCGCTGGGCAGCGTTGATTGCAGAATCGACGACGCTGCCGACTGACTTGGACGATCGTTCGCTTGCGTTTTTTTCGAAAAAGGGGATACCAATTTGCGAAAAAAAGAACCCGTGCCATTCGGAGGAACCGATTGCCTGTCCGCGGAATCCTCGTCTGGAATGGGGCTTTCGATTGGCTCACGCGGTTGAGTTTTTGATTCCAGTGCCTGCGCGGGGGGAAGCGAAGCCACGCGTGACTCTCCCAACGGCCGAGACGATTCGGTTTCGGGATCGCGAGAAAGAACCTCGGACGAGGAATGCCAATTATTTGGAGGAGTCAACTCCATCACGGTCGCAGACGGCGAAGAAGAATCGTGCTGCGTTTGAAAAGCATACTTTTCACGTGCCTTCTGAGCAGCGGCCTTGTCGCTTTGGATTGGATGCGGCTTGGGGTACGACGCAAACTTCGAATGAGGCTCGGTTTTTTCTAAAAATCGTACCGAGGCAATCTTCTGTTCTTCGTTGTACGTCACTTCCACTTTTGACTCGAAGCCATCGCCTCTTTGAGATGGGATCAAAGGCTGCCTGCTTTGTGGTTTCCATAAACCAAACGAGAGAAAGGCCGCTGCTGAATCAAATCCAGTGGTGCTATTGGAAATAGCGGTGGCCGAATGTGGTAATTCGAATACCTCGACAACGCCATGAAGCACCTTTTCACTCGTCAGCGGCGCACCGAGTTTCGCAATGACTTCTGCGCGATCTGTTCCTTCTCGCAGCACGCCAAGATCTCGTTTGATTGGTTGCTGCATTGCTTTCGTGACTGCGCATCCGCAGACAGGAAGCAGCATCCATAAAGGCGCGCACATCCATGGCATCCAGAACATCAATCCGGCAAAAACTCCCGTTGATCTGGAAGGATGTACGATGCGAAAGAGTTCCGATTTCATACTTTTTTCACTCTTGTTTGGATCGTTTTCAACGTCCCCGTCACCCACTGGAAGATGGCCTCTTCCTGTGCTGTGTCCTCACAACGTCCTTTGAGTATTTGAGACTCATACAGTCCGCAATGGCTCTCAATCAAGCCCGAACAATTCGCAACGACCAGCCTTGACCCCCTGATTCTCCTGTTCTACCGTCCTGCCAACTTGCAGAAGGTCACAAGAAACGGTCTTTGTCTTTTTCTTGTAATCAGGAATCCTCCTTCGAGAAAATATACAAGAATGTCACTTCAGAGGAACTTGTCATGAAACGCACTTCTGACCATCCGATGCCGAGCGATCGAAGATTCTTTGCACTGAGTTTTGCAGTTCTATTCGGCGCCGCCATTCTCTTTTCGAATGCCGGGTGCGGTAAGTCGTTTGACCTGGGGCTCAAGGGATCTTCGGGCAGTGTCGCGGTTCTTGATCTCGATGAAGTTGCTCGACTTTTGGGACAGGATGTTCATATTTCTCAAACTCTCGAAGCCGATAAACGATTGCTTACCGGGCAAGTAGAGAGCCTGCGATCACAGCTGCAGCAGGAGCTTGAAACCAAGAAAAATGCGGTTGGCGAAAATCCATCACAGGAAGATACGCAGTCCATCATCGCCTATGCACGCGCCGCCAATAGTCAGATCGATTCAGCGACGACGGCTGCGGCCCAGGAACTTACACGTCGTCGAGATGCGCAAGTAGGTGCTTTTCGCAGTTCCGTTCGTCCAGTCGCTGCTTCTGTTGCGCAGATGCGAGGCTTCACGCTCGTCGTTCCAAAAAATGAGGCGATCTATCTTTCGTTTGACCCCTCCATCGACATCACCCAGGAGGTTGTTCGTCGACTCACCGTTGTTCCCAAGAGCGAACTCGCGACTTCCGTAGCGCCAGTGTTTCAGGATCCGGTTGTCTCTCAAAGAGTTGTTTCAACAAACGCGACTGTCAGCAGCGATCCGACAGAACATTCCACCGTTCAAAAAAATTCAGCATTTCAAAGGCCGCTTGAACGACTTCCGGAGGCACCCGTTTTACAAGCAGTTCCATCGTCGACATTGTCACCAGCGGCAGACGCACGACCGACACAAACTCCTCGGCGTGATCGAACTCCCTAAGGCTCTCTTGTCGAAGGTGGCGAACGCGTTCGCTCGCAATAAAAAATGGTCCGGCGCATTGAATCAAATGGCCGAGGCGGGTATCGAACCCGCACGGAGGGTTAAACCTCCCCGGGATTTTAAGTCCCGTGCGTCTGCCAATTTCGCCACTCGGCCGGCTCGCGCGATCCTACGCCGAAAGACTGCCTTCATGCAATCAAAGCCAGACATGAAGCCCGCATGCATCGAACGATTTCGTGAGACGATGCATTTTGCCTCGATTTCCGTACATTCAAAAGCTGGTGGCGATGGTGCTCTCCTCGATTGGTTTCCTCGATGACTCCAAGTACTTTTTCTGGTTTCACTGGATTTCTTCATCCGCTGGGCTCTCGCGCATCCTTAGGAACGGACTTGGTGTTTGTTTCACTTTTTGTGGTACTGCCAGTGCTCGCGTGGAGCATTCATCTGGTCAGATCACAAAAACGGTATCAACTTCACAAACGAGTGCAGGTTTCTCTTTCAATTGCTCTGCTGGTGGCAATCGTCGTCTTCGAAATTGACATGCGTTTTCTCAGCGATTGGCAACAACGAGCCATCGAAAGTCCCTACTGGCCAGGAGGAGTTTGGCAGGCTCTTGGCATTCACCTTTTTTTTGCCATTTCAACAGTAATTCTTTGGACCTGGGTGATCTGGGATGCGCTGCGACGGTTTCCCGTTCCGCCCCAACCTGGAACTCACAGCACCCGACACAAAGTTCTCGCACGACTCGCGGCCGCCGATCTTCTGCTCACCAGTATTTCGGGCTGGGTTTTCTACTGGATCGCTTTTGTTGCCGGGTGAGAAGCGTTTTTCGTTACGATCTCACGCTGGTGCAGTGGCACCATGGCAGATCGGTTAGGTCGCTTTACGCGTGCTGAGCGAACGCGAGTTCTCTGACGCATCGCGAGGAAACCAGCGACAGATTCCCAGACCACCAAAATAAAGAACACACAACGGCAACGCCAGAAAAAGCAAGCTGTAAGGATCGGCTGGCGTGAGGATTGCCGATACGACAAAGATCACAATCACAGCGACTCGCCAACCCGTGGCATAGGTTTCAACATCAAAGATCCCAACTCGCTCCAGAAAAAGCATGACCAGCGGGAGTTGGAATCCAAGGCCAAAGCCAATCGGAAGAATCAGCACAAATCCAAGCCATTCGCTGATACGAGGATCGGGATCAAGACCGAGCCATTCGTTAAACGCCAGCAAATACTGAAGCACAAAATCGAAAACAAAGAAAAATGCGAGCCCAACACCAGCCAGAAAAAGTCCGGTACTGATCGGAAGAAACAGATGCACCCAGTGTTTTTCGTGCGGATACAATCCCGCTGCAACAAACGTCCAGAGCTGATAAATAATCCATGGGCCAGCCAGCACAACACCAACCAAGAGAGCCGCCTTCACGTAGATGCCGAATGCCTCTTGGGCACTGAGTGTTGTGATGCTCACTCGCGAATCTCTTGACAGTGGCTGCCACAAGAGCACTGGTGCGAGCGTGGCAGGATCAAACGGCGTGGGAACTCCTTCTTGCAAGCCAGCATCGCTGTGTGGAATTGGTTTTAGAATCCGATCGGTATGGATCTCTCGCAAGTCGAACGACATGCCATAACGCTCGACCGCATCTTCTACTTCAAAACGCGTGTAGGGGAGGGCAGGGCCGTTGGCAACTCGCGGTTTCCATTCATCAAATGCCTCGAGTGAACGTTCAATATAGTAATTGCCAAGAGCTCTTCGCAGAGGCTGTTCGATGAGATGCACAACCGGTCTGGCGACAAAAAAACCGATGAGCACGCCAAAAAACAAACCTGCCGAAGCACGCATTAAACAGGATCGCAGTTCTTCCAAATGCTCGCCGAAAGTCATCGTCGAACTCTGAAAAAGATCGTCGTTGTTCTGCCTGGCCATACGTCCTTTATTCCCGGTGGTTGGTTTGGTTCTAAAAAAACTATTTGATCAAGCCTGCACAATCCCAGTAATTGCTACAGCAATCAGTCGTTTCATTCGTCGGCGGAGGGCCGAACGTTTCTAGAACTCTCTCTCGACTTATACTCCACAAGCTGTCGACGTGCCTCGCGACCATCTTTCAAAGGGTACTTTCCGTGGTTTTCTCGGTCCAAAGAACCCTCACAACACATCGCTGCTCTTGGAATCGGCCCGCTCGATCGGTTCGATCCGTTCAATCAATCACTTTCCAGCAGATTCGAATATTTCTGTGGTGGACTTCCCAACACTTTTTGCATTCTTTTGTGTTCAGTGTTTTTGTTGTTTGTCTATTCCTTTCATCGCCGCAAAGCGTTTTACAAGCAAGGCTCACCGAAGATGACCTCGGACAGAATCACGTCGCAACGGTCTCTCCTTTTGTCCGCGAAACCCTGGAAGCCATCGAGCAATCGATCACCGAAAGAAACTTGGTAGATGCCCGTCGTTTTTTTGATGAGCTTCTTCCATCGAAGGCCGATGGACTGATTGAGCGAACGCCACTCTGGTCTATCAGTGCGCTGCAATTCCGAGGCCGGCTCTCGCGACGGCTTGTGGCAATGGAGTTTGCAGCGCACACCACAACTACCGGAGCATCAGTTGCTCACCATCATGATTTTTTAGATGCGAGACTTTTTGAAGAAAGCATTGAAGCCCTCACCAGAATTGCAGATGATCCTCCAAGTTTTCCAATTGCAATCTCTGCGCTGACTCTTTTGGGAGAGCGCGCAGCGGAAAAGGGTTGGTTCGATCGTGCTAAATACTATTGGGAGGAATGTATGTTCCTTCACACGCTGGCAGAAACCGACTCGAAGGTTCTCGAACTTCGTGTGGCGGCACTCGCGAAGCAAGTACGATCCGCTGCTACGCCTTCCAATTGCTGGCCGACTCTGGCAGGTTCCGCGTCGCGTTCACTGAATGCTACAGGCCCTCTTTTTTTGCGCGATGAAGAATGCTTCTCTTGGAAACAGTCACTTCAAACAAATGCGCAGCGCGTTCGCAGGGATTCTCTTCTTCCACACACTGCACTCGGGTCATCAACCACTGTTCCGCTGATCAGCGACCGGTTTGTGATCTGGGGCTCGACGCAGGGAGTGCACGCTGCGCAAATCGCCGATGGAAAATCAGCCTGGAGCGCATCCATGGAGAAGTCTTGGGAGCATTCTACGCTGCTTTTCCCGCCGAGTGGCACTCCTCGATCGCCGGTGGGTCTGAACGCTCCAGAGAGAGGAACTTCCTGTTTTTGCATGCATGCAGACAAGCTGTATGCCGTGCTTGACGACACAGGGACTCGTAACGGCTCGCCAGTTCTGGTTTGTCTTGACCTTTCCGATGCGACTCAAGGAAGACTTGAATGGAGTGCTTCTGCTGCGAATGAGTCAGATTACCTTGATGCCGCACCACAGTACTCCGATGGCAGAGTGTATGGAGTTGTGCGTTCGGGACGCTTTCATGATTTATTATCTTTGGTCTCCTTTGACGCAGACAGCGGGTCACTGCTATGGACGGTGCCGATCCTACGGTGCGAAGGGATCGCGTCACGCTCAACTTGCGCTTTGACGATTGCAGAAGATTTGATCGTGATCGCTACCCACTGCGGAGAGATCGTCGCCATTCACACAAGCGGTACTTTGGCATGGCGACAGCGTTATACAAGAGTCTCGAAGGTTTCTGATAAAGAGCCTCTGCCTTTATCTCCGGCGGTCTATGCCCTCGGAAGAATTTTTGTAGCCCCACAAGACCGAGATGGACTTCTGGCACTCGACAAGGAATCCGGCCGCCTGCTCTGGGACATCTCCGATACAGAGGAAGGCTCTCACGCAATTCTTGGAGTGACTGCGGATTCCGTTGTGGTTTCTGGAAGGTCGCTTGAGTGGCGTGCCGTACAGACAGGGGCTTTACGAAGGCACTTTGGCCGCGAGGAGAATCTCGGGCCGGGAGTCGGCAGAGGAGCTCTCATCGATGACAAAGTCTATTGGCCGACTCTCACAAAACTTTACATTCTCCAAAGCGATTCTGCCGAGTCTTCTGTTTCTCCGATTCATCTCGACGGAGGAGCGATCATCGCTGCTACACCTCGATGTCTTGTCATCGCCACGGCGCAGGAAATTCTTTGCCACACACAAACTGGGAAGGGCACTGATGTGAATGCTTTAAAACTTGATTCTAACGTAGGTATTCCTGCAACGCTTCGGGGGCTGGAAACTACTCCCAATGCCGTACAACTCCGCGAGGCACTCCGATGATGAACCCTTCACCAACGTCCCCAGAGTCGTTTATCGCCGACGATGCGGCACTTGTCCGAGTTGGTCAACTTCGTGAAAAACTACTTCTTTCGGTGTCGCATTCCATTGTGGGGCAACAAGAGGTGCTCGATCAGGTGATCATCACGATTTTGTGTGGTGGACATTGTTTGATCGAGGGTGTTCCGGGGCTTGCGAAGACGCTGATGATTCGATCTCTCGCCAAGGCGATGTCGCTTTCTTTCGGACGGATACAGTTCACTCCCGATCTCATGCCATCGGACATCATCGGCACAGAAGTCATTCAAGAAAATCGAGGTACTGGAGAGCGATCGCTTCACTTTCTTGCAGGACCGATATTTGCACAAATGCTTCTGGCTGATGAAATTAATCGTTCACCTCCAAAAACACAGTCTGCGTTGCTTGAAGCAATGCAGGAGTGCCAGGTTTCGGTTTCAGGAACAACGCATCCGCTTCCAACTCCATTCTTTGTGTTGGCGACACAAAATCCGATTGAGCAAGAAGGGACGTATCCACTCCCGGAGGCACAACTCGATCGTTTCATGCTTCTGATACGGGTGAACTATCCGAATGATGCTGAAGAACTCGAAATCGTTCGACGTACTACGAGTAAAGTTGCTGAGACGACCGAGCCTGTTGTCGATGTCGGCGAACTCGTCTTTGCCTCGGCCGTGGTACGCAGTATTCCCGTCGCTGAACACCTTTTAAAATACGCAATCCAATTGGTGCGCGCCTCGCGTCCCGACACACCCGAAGCACCGGCGTGGGTTCGAGAATTAGTGCGTTATGGTGCAGGACCTCGCGGGAGCCAATTTCTCGTGTTGGCCGCAAAAGCAAGAGCAGCTCTTGCCGGTCGTCCCTGCGTTGAACTCAATGACATTCAAGCGATGGCACTGCCGGTACTGCGGCATCGACTGGTACCTTCCTTCGAAGCGGAGAACCGTCTCATGAGTACCGATGAAATCATTACTCGCTTGATCGATTCACTTTCGACATTTCTCAGTGGAGAGTATCGGTGACGCCGCGACTGCAGCTTGATTCCGACATCCTCAATCGCATTGATGGGCAGGGTTTTCTTGCCCCCAGAGGAATTCACGATCTTCGAAGCGGTCCTCACTCGAGTGCAGCTCTTGGCATGTCGCGATCGTTTGCGGAGCATCGCCCATACACTGCCGGCGACGATGTGCGTCGGGTTGATTGGAAGGTTTATGCCCGAACAGATCGCCTCCACCTTCGCGCTGGCGAACACGAGTCGGCTTTGGCATGCCACTTGATTCTCGATTCAAGTGCAAGCATGCGTTACCAGGGCCGTCGTGGGCTTCAAAGCAAACACCAGTTCGCTGCCCTTGCAATTGGATCGCTTGCGTGGCTGGCCCATCGTCTGCACGATTTCTGGAGCGTTTCGAGTTTGTCAGGCATTCAATCGCATCGTCTGCCGGTGGCCGGTGGCTCATCACACCTAGAAGCAAGCCTTGCTCTCTTGGGTGCAACTGCTTGCAGCGGAGATGGATTCTGGGAACATTTACAAAAGGAATCGAATCGTTTTTCGACCAGTGCAGTGCTTGTGATAGCCACTGACTGCTTCGATGATGTCAGTGTGATTCACAACTCGCTGACAGCCTGCGCAACAGGCGGTCGAAACGTGATTCTACTGCATGTATGTGATCCGGATGAACTTGATCTTCAGACCGGGCACCACGCGACCCGATTTACAGGACTCGAAACAGATCAACAGATTGACACGGACTGTCCTTCGATTCGAGGGGCTTACCGAGACGTGCTGCGCGATCATCTGAAACAACTCGATACAGCGTGTCATACGCTGAGAGTGCAACGAACACTCCTCTCCACGAACGCGATGCTCGGTGATGCGCTTGCGTTTGCCATTCGACAGCAGCGTGAACGACATCTCACCTCACGCTCAGACCTGGTATTTCTTACGGATACTCCAGATTCCCAGAGACCGCCGGGGTCTCTCTCATGATTCATTGTTCACTTTTGTGGCCTACGATACCGTCACTCGTTGCATTCGGATTTACAAACGGATTCATTCTGCCTCTCGTTGTTATTTCTGCAATTCCATTTCTTCTTTCCTACTTGCCAGCATCTCGACCTGCCGACGTTCAATGGGGACCAATGAGTCTTCTGACTCGCGCCATTGCTCGCGCCGCGCCTCGGATTCAGCGTCGCGTTTTTCTCCTTGCAGCTATTCGCGCTGCGATGCTTTTCATAGTTGTTTTGGCGGCATCCGAACCTTTTTTGTCTCCTCTTGAAAATCTTGGGCAGGTCGCCATCGTGCTTGATTGTTCCTATCCAAGTGCACGCAATGTCCGTGGAAGAACATTTTTTGAACAGTCTCAAAAGAGTGTGCTCGCTTCGATCGCTTCACTTTCTCCTGGTCAACAGGCTCGGGTGATCCTTGCCGCAGACCCTCCGGAGTTTCTCGGATCGTTTTCCTCGAACGAGTCTGCCTTGCTTCAAAAACATCTTGCGTTCATTGAGCCTTTTGACTGCGGGATCGATCATGACGCCGTGGTAGACATGATTCGTCGAACGTTGGAAACAACCATTGACGGGGCTTCGAAAATTCGCCCACGCATTGAAATTCATTCGCCGCTCGATCGTGGTATCTGGAAGACGTGGCAAAGTGGTGAATCGGAGAATAGTCCGTGGCAGGCTCTTTTCACAAACGCGGACGTACAGGTTGTTGGATCGCATCTGCCGTGCATTCCCTACCGTGGCATGGCGATTGAACAGGTCTATCTTTCACCTGACACGCGAGAGAAAACCGGGGGCAACACTCTACCGCTGGCTTGTCGCATTCACAATTTCGATCAGGCTACGGCGATCGTGCCGCTCGAAATTGTCTGCGGAAAATATCGTTCACAGCGACCACTTACGACTGCTGCTGGCATGTCAACTGAATTCGCACTTTCCTTGGACAATGCTTCAACGGAAGCGTTCTGCACGGTGAAACTTCGTTCCGACGAACTTGATCGGGACGATGAACGCATTGTTTCACTCCATGAAAAACCTCAAAACACAGTCTTGATTTGTGAAGCTTCGGACAATGATGCTCTGAGTCCCTTGCATGCGGCGTTGCTGGCTCTTGGAGAATCCGAACGTGCGCGATTTGATAACCGTTCTGTTTCATTTTCTGTGAAGGGCCTTCACATGGTTGATCTTTCTCTTGTGCTGCAGGAAAACGCAGCGAATGTACTGCGTTATTCTGACAACGTCACTCAGACCTCGCGTTCACAGGTTGCAGATTTAATTGTTCTTTGCGATGGTGTTTTCCCGTCGGCATCAGACCGGGAACAATTAAGTGAACGAATCGCATCCGGGGGAGTGCTCGTTGTGCTTGGCGGCCCAGATATTCTTTCAACTCGAGGTGACCCGTTTCGGCAATGGATCGCTTCGATTTCAGGAATCGTATTCAACGAAAGCGTTCCACTCTCAGCAGAACAAATCACGCTGGTGCGAACTGGTTATGAATCTATCGATTCCTCGATTCTCCCTACGCCGATTTTAGGCCCCACGGTGTCGCGACTGATTCGTCTTGAAATTGATTCTTCCTGGCAATCGTCCCATGAACTGCGTGAATTACCGAATACAGTATTGCAATCGGGTTTGTCACACACTCCGTTACTCCTTGAGCAACGTGTTGGAGAAGGAAAACTGTGCGTGCTGGCGATTCCATTGACTGCGTCAGCCGCCGAAAGCAATTCGGGTGAAGATAGTTGGAGCGACCTTGCCGCGTGGCCAGCCATGCTTCCACTCACCGATCGGCTTATGAACCGCTGGCTTTCTCGAACAAGCCCGCGATCGCCAGAGTATTTTTCGCACGCTGTTGGTGAAATGATTCAGATACCACTTTCACCCGGAGAAACTCTTCCTCTGGTCGTGACTCCTAGCGGCAAGAGCTACCCCATGACGCGATCTCCCGGCGGACTCATGGCGAAGTGGGGGCCCACTCGACGCGCGGGACTCTACCGAATCACTCAGTTTCCTTATTCCAAAGAGCCCTCTGCCGACGACACGCTTCTGGCCTTCACTCTCAACTGCGTGAAGGACATTGGAACCTGTATTGAAGCGAATGAATTTCCCCCCGAAGTGTCCCGAATTGAATTCAAAGACGACCTATTCCTCACTGGATGGCTGCGACCCTTGAACCTTTCAGGAGTACTCCTTCTCCTGGCGTTGCTCTTGGTGGTGCTCGATCCATTGTTTGCACACATTCTGGAAAGGTCACTGGGATGATTGCGGGCATTTCCCTTGAAATGAGTCTTTCTCTTCCAACGCTGTGCATCGCAGGTTTCGAGAATGCTGCTTTGCATTTTTTTTGTTTCGGAAGCCTTGAGTCATTCTGGCTCATGCCCTTTGAACTTGTTGCTATTGTCGCCTGCGCGGGGATCGTCATTGAGGTGGTGCGAGGACGTCGGGATCGTGGCGCCCGACGGTGGATCGGTTTCAGCGCTCGTTGCGTGCTTCTCGGACTGCTCGTGTTCATGCTTGGCGGATGGAGAGTTCAGCCGCCCGCTCCACTTTCACAGGTGGTCGCCGTTGCGATTGATACCTCACCGAGCATGGGCACTGTGGACAGCATTTCGAATCAACCGTCGCCTGGACCGTCGCGATTTGATGCCGTCTGTGAGATGCTTGTTCCCCCACAAAGTGACAAAGACTGGGAACGTTTGCTTCAGGCATGTGAGATTCATCTTTTTTCTATCGCACAGCGTGTGACTCCACATATCCAATTCTCACTCAAAGATTTCCCACCACGTTTGAAGACGCTACTTCCCTCGCCGCTCTCCGAATCAATGGATGCAAGTCGGCTGGGAGATTCTATCGATTCGATTCTGCACGACTTTGGCTCACTCCCCGTGGCCGTGGTAGTGGCCTCCGATGGAGCGATTTCCTCTGGAGATTCGTGGACTCGAACTGCTGGACGCATGGAAGCACTCGGAGTACCTCTTGTGGTGATTCCGGTCGGAACATCCCAACACGATACTCCCCACATCCGTTTTACCGGTGCCGTGGTGCCGGCAGTTGTATCGAAGGGGGAAGAGACAGTGGCGGTAATCAGAGCTGCTGTTCGCGGAAAGCATCTCGAACGACTTCCGTTCTCATTTTCATTGACTGATTCCAGTTTGGTTGCGGCGTCTGAATCAACTGAGCAAACCGGAACGATGATGCCTCTCGATACCGGTGAAGGAGTTGTGCAGAGTGATTCGTGGCAGAGCTATGAAGGCACTTTTTCCTTCACTCCCACGCAGATTGGCCCGTGTGGACTCGAGGTGCGAGTGGAAGAAAACTTTTTGCGACAGATACACTCCGCGAGTCCGGCTCCATGGCCTCTTGAAACAATCGTGATTGATGAGCCACTAACAATTCTTATCGCAGATCAATCGCCGAGATGGGAGTACCGATTTCTTGAGCAGATATTTTCTGATGATTCGCTTTTCCGTCTCACGATGTTTCTTCCTCATTCGGCCATTGATAATTCTGTTGTGAAACGAATCGGCTCGCTCCCTCAAACAATCGATGAGTGGAAACAGTACGACGTGGCTGTGCTCGGCCCAATTGACCCAACACTTGTGGAAGCGAGCGTCGCAGATTCGATGCGTCGATGCGTTTTCGATGATGGCATGGGGCTCGCGTGGATTGTCACCCCCGCCCATGATCCTGTGGCATTTAGAAATTCTGGGTTTGAATCGATCATGCCTCTGAGTATTCCGTTGCAGTCGAACCCTTCGCCTGCAATCACTTCGGGGCCGTGGCAACTGAATCTTTCCGCAGCCGGCCGAACAATGGGATGGATGAATCTGACTCACGAACCGATCGAATCCGAGACTCAGTGGAATTCGATGCCGGAACTTTTTGTGGTTTCAAATCAATGGCCGCTGCGTTCAATTTCACGCGTTGTGCTCACGGCTACAAACGCCAGCGGTGTGACTGTTCCGGCCGTTGCGCTCACTCAGTCAGGTCGTGGCATGATCCTGACGCATCTCACTGGAGAGACATGGCGACTGCGTGCTCAAGGGATCTCACAGTATTGGCGACAGGCTGTGATGATGCTCGCGCACAATCGCATTCAGCAGCAACGGCTACCGGTAGAAATCATCGTTGGGTCTCGTCAACCAGCCCCTCTCGAGGAACTCACCATCGATGTTATTGAGACGCGTGCATCAGATCTGTTGCAGACTTCGCTCGACCTTCAGAACATTGATGCGAGCGGTTCACTTGAAGTGACTTTGCCAAATGGAACGACTCGAATCATCGAACGAGATGCGACCTCTCGCTCCCTGTTACAACATCGATTTCGATTCTCACTCAGCCAGCCCGGTCGGCATCGTGTTCGATTTCTCAAGGACGCTCACACCGAACTGCCTTCACATGCATTGTCGAGATTTGTCGATCTGATTGTGGTTCCGAAAATTCCAGAACATGCAGGCCAGCCTGCTGAGCGAGCAGCCATGGAGCGAGCAGCCGTTGCGACCGGGGGCGCTGTTGTACCACTTGAGTCCATTTCAACACTTCCCTCCATTCTTCAAAAACTTCTCGATCGTCCTCAATTCATTCACGGCGACAACGCACGTATTGAACGCGCACACTCTCGCACTTCATGGCCCCTATGGAACTCGGTGCAGGTGGTTCTCGCCGTCGCAATGGCCGGCGGATTTCAGTGGTGGCTCGATCGTCGCTCAAGCTAGCAATAATGGTTCTAGAGAGACATAAAGAGAGAATTTTTTCTGCTTTCGAATCTGCGTGAGAACTTTTTCCGTGCAATCCACTTTTCATAATCCCGAACACCAGTTGCTGCGTTGTCGCATCGATGCAATGGTGTCACACAGACGCATGGCGGCAATGACACTCGTTGGTGCACGATGCGTCGTTGCAGGTCTTTCCACCTTCTTGATTGCAATAGTGATCGATGTTGCGTTTCATCGAGAGGACGTTCGACTGTTGGCCTGTCTTGTCGTGGCGATCTCAGGAGGAGTGCTGTGGCGAGGAATCGCAATGATGCGGTTACGCGTGCCAAGTCGTCTTTCATCTGCTCTGGCCTTAGAGAAGTTTGATCCGGCTATCGGCCACAGTATTTCAAGCGCGATTGAATTTCTCGATCGTCCCGTCCCAGAGAATTCCCGTTTTTTTGTACGAGCTTCGCTCGATCGAGCATCGTCGGCAATCAGCACCTGCAGTGTTCCAAGAGCACCCCAACTTTTTTTAGGAGCACTTTGGTCGACGGCCGCAGTGATCCTTTTTCTTTCCATTCTATTCGGGTCACTTTTCAGGCCAGAATCGTTTGGCGTAGCAACCGTGCGACTTCTGCAGCCGTGGCGAAATCAGCCATGGCCGGTGCGACACCAGATGGTTTTCGACTCAGCAGACAATGCTGTTTTTGCGGTGCGTTCCGGGGGCACGCTCACGCTGACCGTCAGAGATACTTTTGGGCGTTTACCAAAGCCTGTGTCACTCCTCATCCAGGGTGAGAAGGGAGAAATTCGTTTTCACTTTTCGCTCGATGCGCAGCGGGCTCATGTTCGGTTCCACCAGGTTTTTGCACCATTTCGATTTTCTCTCTTCGCTCGAGATGCCGCTCCCATGCCATGGCAACAGGTAACCGTCGCAGAACCTCCCTGTCTTGAAGGATTCGAAGTCGACGCGTTACCGCCACCATGGAGTCCGCTCATAGCTCGAGTGCCATGCACAGAATCAGGCTATGAGGTGCCCTCACACACTCGCCTTGGAATCCATTTTAAAAGTTCCTCTCCGCTGAGTCGTGGTTTTCTTGTCGAGGCCGACGGAACATCGCATGCACTCGATCTTTCATCTGATGGCCACTTCGCAAGTCTTCCGAAGAACCGGGGACCTCTCCTGCTTCACACGACTTCTTTTTCGCTCGATCTGACCGAGTCTTCTGGAATTCGTTGGCCGATGCTTGAGCCGTTGACGGTCGCCGTTGCTCTCCAGCAACCGCCACGCATTTCGATTCGTTGCCCCACGGCGTTTTCATCTGTTGATTGCGCACCAATCCCAACGATCACCGGCGAGCAAGATCATTTCCGCCCGACAGTTTTCTGTGCAGTCGGACAAATGCCCATTGAAGTCGATGCAACAGCTGATGGTGCCATGCGCTCGCTGACCCTCCGCCTCACGCTCCTGCGTCCGAATGAAGAGAGTCAACTTTCACACAGCACCACCGAAATCACTTCAGAATCTTCTGGCACTTCTCAGTCGGCTTCCCAGATGCAAGTCGTGAAACAGTTTGTTTTTCCCGTTGCACAAAGTCCTGTTGGAACATTCGTTCAAACGCTCTCGCTGGATGAACTGATTCGTTTTCATGCTTTAGGATCGTGTGCAGGGGACCAAGTTATACTCGAAGCATCCGCACACACCTGGACCGGGGCCTCAACGACACTTCAACGCGTGTTTCAACTCGAAACACTCGAGGAAACCTCTTTGAGGATTACATCCAACTGCGAGGAACTTTCAAAAGAAGTGATTCACTCTGCCATTGAATTACAGCGAGTGGCGACCAGCTTTTCCAACGCGCACAAGGCTCCCGAATCGGTCGCTTCACAAGAGGCCGCTGACAATGTGTCTCCCGTTCCAGCCAGCGATGCAATGCGATTGATGATCGACGAAATACAAAAACTTTCCTGCACCGCGAACCAGTTGCTTGGCGTAGCCGATGAGGCTTCGCGATCTCGCTATCTCGCGTCACAGGGACTCGTGCTGGCGGAGCTTTCTCATGCCTGCACACACGCGGGTACTCTCCTTCAGGATATTGCTGCCGATGCAGCACGGGTGACGGATGTCGTAAAGGATCGCTCGCAGCAGTCGATTGATTTTCCTGATCTTGCGATTATTGCCCGTACGATGGCGGGTGATGTGTCTGCTGCACACCGCCACATCGATCAGGCTGTCCGGTTTTCGAATGCTGCTGCAGTCATTGCCGAAACAAGGAGATTCCAACTCGATGCGGCAACCGCTTTTGACAGAGAATCGCTTCGTGTCCAGGACAATGCCTCAGCAGTTCAAGCAAGCCTTGCGAGCTTTTCAAAGCGGCAAATCGATCAGGCATTCCTTTTGACTGTCGCAGCGCGAAGGCTTCAACAACTCGTTGCATTCTCTTCACCGTCTGTCGATGAAACAATTTCTCTCGGGATCGTCGTCGATGCTGCGCAGCGGGCTATTTTTGAATTGCATCATGGCGTTTCTGACACACTGAGCGCTTCCTCCCTCAGTGCAACGTCCTCTACCGCATGGTTGCTCGAGGCTCAGTCGAGATTGAACATGCCTGCCCGTACACAATCGACACACACGCTCACACGTGATCTGTTCGACGTCTCTCCTTCAAATGATTCTTCCATTTCTCAGGCTCAAAGCATGTCTCCTGCGAATGACTCTCTTTCTCAAAACGCGAGCAATTCTTCTGACAGAACAAGGGAGCAGGGCCAAGCCGTTACAGCCGCTGGTGCAGACAATTTGAATTCCCAAACTCGTCGCCCGCCGTCTTCAGAAGATTCTTCGTTTTCTGTCACAAACTCTTCGAATACCGTCGAATCGCCGGACTCACCGTTTGAATCTGTTGGTCAAAGCTCCTGGCCTCTTGAGGCTCGCTCTCCGTTGTCAACCGCATCTTCTCCACTCGATCGACAGCGTATCGAGAACGTCTGGAAGCGATTGCGTCCGGGAGAAGTCCTGCCGGCATCAGTCTATGATGTCGATGCATTCCCGGCTGAATATCGAAATGCCATCAACGCCTACTACCGGCTTCTGACGCCTGTTTCCAAGACAACGAAAGATCTCATTGAGAACCTGCCTCTCGGGGATCGACCATGAATCGTTCTTTTGGAAATTTGTTTTGTGTCGATCTATCTTGGTGGAATCGACAGACTGCATGGCATACGTCCATCGTTGTCGTGTTGATGCTTTGTGTCTTGTCTCTTCGTTCAGACATCGTCTTGGCTCAGGATACATTGCCAGTCGACGATCGTCGTTCAAAGGTTTTCCATAGTGAGATCGATCACGCACCTCATCGAGATGCCGTTGATCGCGGAATGCGGTGGCTTTCTAGCGTACAACACACAGATGGCTCCTGGGGCTCGGGAGCATTTCGTGGCAGCGTTGCCGTCACATCGTCTGTGATGATGGCGATGTTATCTGCCGGAAACACTTCCGAGAGCGGCGAGTATGCCCAGCACGTTGACCGCGCAGTCGAGTTTCTCATGCGCGCAGTCCAGCCCAGTGGACTTGTGCGCAGCGATGAAGCGGCTTCTCACGGTCCGATGTACGGACACGCATTTGCAACGACTGTTTTGGCAGATCTGATCGGGGAGTGCCGTCGCAAGGAACTTCCCAATGTGATCAGCCGCTGCTATGCGTTGATGGAATCCAGCCAAAACGAGCAGGGGGGCTGGAGGTATCGGCCGGAACGAGGCGACGCCGATATTAGCGTAACCTCGGCAATGCTGATCGCTTTACGAGCGGTCGCTGACAGTGGGCAACAGGTGGATGAGCAGATTGTTCGTCGTGCGGTGGCGTATATCGAGTCAGCTCAAAACGACGATGGCGGATTTCGCTACCAACTCGAAGCAGGCGCAGCAGCAAGGCCAAGAACGGCAGCGGCCCTTGCGGCGATTATGGCATCTGGCTTTTCAAAAACCAGCTCAGTCGATCGCGGATTGAAGTGGCTCGAAACACACCCAGTGCATCTTGTTGATTCCGACGGCTACACGCTTTATGGACTATCTTACGCAGCGCAGGCATATCGTTTGCGAGGTACAGATGCGTTTGACGCATTTCGCAAGGACATTTTTGAGCCACTGATGCATCTACAAAAATCCGATGGCTCGTGGAGCGACCCTTCCTGTGCTGAATACGGAACAAGTGCCGCGATCATCGTACTCCTCATGGAAAATTCACCGTCGCCGCTTTTTGCACGATAAGAGCCGACACTGTGAGCGAGATTTTTACGCTCCATATTTTCCAAGCCGTCCTGCATGTGCCATTGCAAGAAGCATTAGATGCTTGGCCTCAAACATGCCAAGGCCTCCGCGCAGGCAGTCTCGCTCACCGAATCGTTCACAGCCATCCGGTCTGCACTGCGATGCGACTAACAGTGTGGGAACCGGATGCCATGAATGGCTTCGCATCAGACTCGGCGTGCTGTGATCACCAGTAACGACAAGCACATCAGGCTTGAGTGATGTAATTCGGGGAATCATACGATCGAGTTCTTCAATGCGAGTGACTTTGCCAGCAAAATCTCCATCCTCTCCTGTCGAATCGGTATATTTAAAATGCAAAAAGAAAAAATCGAATTCATTCCAACACTTTTTCAGTTCAAGAACCTGATCGTCCAGCGATTGTGCCTTGCCGACGAGTGACATCCCGGCGAGTTGTGCCAATCCCTTATACATTGGATAGACCGCGATAGCGGCTGCCCGCAATCCGTAAAGATCGAGATACGAAGGAAGATTGGGTTTTGCAGCAAATCCTCGAAGCACCAGACCGTTCGCCTTTGGCTGCGATGAGAGAATTTCAGTTGCTTGACGAACAAATTCCGCTGCCACCATTGCGGTTCGTTTTCCTCCCGGCAAAGTTTCCATAGGCATCAGCGGTGGCACACCAACGGCCTGAGGATCGGTGTCGGCGACTGCTCCTTCGAGATTCGGTCCACGAAAAACAACGACGAACCGATGCTCTTTTACCGGTTCAACAAATACTTGAATTCCCTCAATCCGCACCTGCTTGAGTAGGTTTACAACCTTGACGCTCTCTTCTGATGGAATGCGTCCCGCGCGGCGGTCACGAATGCAGCCGGCGGCATCGAGCGTGCAAAAATTACCACGAGCGGCCACGTCTTGTGGGCCGAGTTCGAAACCGATTCCAGTTGCTTCGAGCGCACCGCGACCAATACGAAACTCGAGCGGATCGTAACCGAAGAGCCCAAGATGCCCAGGGCCGGATCCGGGTGTGATGCCAGGCAATACCGGAATACTTGAACCGCTCGTTCCAATTCTCGCCAGCGCATCAAGGTTGGGTGTGTGGGCTGTTTCGAGTTCAGTTTTTCCACCCGGCTCCATGGGAAGCCCACCGAGGCCATCGGCCACCAGCATTACAATTTTGGTTTCAGATTTCTCAAAGAGTTCGCGAACAAGTGTCTGGGCTTTCACTCAAGTCATCTCCTGTCAAACGTGTCATTTTCATTCATTTCAAAAAAGCGGCACTCATCGACCACTCTCACTCGGTAGAGTCTGTCACGCGCACGCGACTGTTGTCGAGAAGTCACGATTTCTGTGCAAGGGATGCGCGTGACGACTCGTTCCGAAAGCACTCTAACGCGAAAGTAATCGCGTGGCGATCGCTTTGAGGGATTCCGATTCACCTTTCTCAATGCAGCACGTTTGCCGCAGAAGTCCGCGAGAGACCACATACATAAGAAATCCAACTGGCCCTGAAAGAAATGTCAACACGAGCGATGCTGTGCGTAACAGCCATGGAATCTTGAGCCGTACTGCATCGCGAGCTACCCACGCTCCGACCACCATGTCAAAGACCAGATAGTGGGTCCATGCGGCGACAAAAAACCAATCGTTTTTGAACAGATTTTGTAAGCCTGTAATCGTCGCCATGTCGCGCATCTCAATGCGAGGCCCAAGGCCCGCACTCATACGCCATCCGATAATTCCAACATACAAAGCGGCAAGAAAACCGGGCACGATCACCGCACACAGCGTGCTTGAAACGATCCGCCAGCCTGGAAACAGCACCAAGCCCACCCATGCAACGAGAGCGATGGTGTTGGTAAGAGTAAACATCTGCTGGGCATCCGGTACACCTGAGGGCATCTGATTTTTATCTCCAGAAATAATCTGTCCAACTTTATGACGCGGCAGGGCGTTCGGGAAGATTTTTGATATTTCTTCCAGAAAGACCGTTCCCTGCGACAGAGAGAATCGTATAGAGTCCCACGTTCCAGCGACATCCTCGTGGGTTTCGCATGATCGCTTTTTGAATTCACACCCTTTCGACACTCCCAAAGGCATGAGCGTTCTTCGTCCAATTCCATCGATTGATCCAATTCGGTGTGATCCGTCGTCGCTCTTTGCAGCGTGCGACCTCGGTTCAAACGATCTCGAAACGCTTTTTTGTTCACTCGATACAGTACGTCAGGAATGTTCCAAAGGCTCGCTCGCCGAAGTACTGACCATTCCCGAACAACTTCTTGGCGACTATTCGCAACAACGTTCCAACAGCAGTCTTTTTCAGATTCTCCAAGTCGCCCGTAACATTCGTGAAGCGGTCGACCGCGTGGTGCTGCTCGGCGACGGCATTACGCACGGAATCCGTCTCCTTTTGAGAACCTGTTGTCATCCTTTTCACAATGAACTTTCCCGTGGTGATCGCGGTGGTCGACCGCGGCTCACGTTCGCTCCATACCCCATCGACAACGATTCGTTCGAGGGGCTTCTCGATCTGCTTCTTGCTCCAGCGTCAAACACCGACCTTCTCGATCGCTGGTCGGTTTTGGCGATTGATTCATGCGGTACTTCTCTCGACGCAGCAGCAGCATCGAGAGTGCTGCTCGCTCGACTTACCGAACGAACGCACGCTGAACACTCCGCACTGGGTTTTCATTTCCACCCGCTTGCTCATCACGATGCTCCGCTGATGAGGTTTGCCCGCGCACTTGGTTACAGCGATACCTGCGAACTTCCAGAACGTTCTGGCGGGCACCTCATTTTTTCCGCGGCCGGCTTAGTGCCTGCATCGATCGTCGGCATTGACGTCGTGCGACTCCTTGAGGGCGCAGCGGCCATGAGTCGTCGATTTCGTGAATCTCCTCCTCATCTCAATCCGGTTTTGCAGTTTGTTGGAGCCTGCCGAATATCACAGCAACGATTCACGCTTGAGCAGCGTCACTTTCAGAGCAATCATCTTTCGCTGGCTGGTCTGGGCAACTGGTATCGTTCTCTGGAGATGCAACAACGTCCATTGCAAGCACCACAAAGCAATCGTGTTCCGATCATCGATCGGTATTCTTCATTCGATTCAACACTCATCCATCTGAAAGTTTCTCACTCCCGACGCGACCGCCTCCGTCTCCCGCCAATGGATCGCACTTCTGATGAACTCGACCGGTTCGTTGGTTCTTTTTGGCAAGATCTTCCAGAAGCTTTTGCATCGGTCGAGTCGCTGCGTTGCAAGAGTCTGGGACAACCTTCTGTGAATCTTTTGATTGAACAAATCGATGAATACACCGTTGGACAACTCCTCCAGTTGTTTTCTCTTTCTTTCTTGATGGAGCATGCGATCCATTTTCCGAACGAAACTTTTTAACGTTCGGTTGCGACTCGGGTCGGTCAATAACCAGATCCACAATGCTTTGATTCTCTGATCACTGCACGTTCATCTCTGGTCAATATCGGTTTCCACATGAACTTCTGGCACAGTCGGTGGTGTTGTCGGTGGGATACGCACGGCAATTCGATCACCGTCGACTCGAACATCAAATGTTTCAATCTTTAATTTCGGATTGTCGCACCATGAACCATCGGCCACGCGAAATCGCCACGCATGCCATGGACAACTCACCACACCATCTACAAAACAGCCGTCGCCGAGCGAAGCACCCATGTGCGGACAAAGATCGTCAATGGCCGAATAGTGGGTGCCATCAAAAAACAGGGCAACAAGACGACCAGCGACTTCAAATGATTTTCCCTTGCCTATTTCGAGGTCACCGATTTTGGCGACGTCGATAAAAGGCACTGCCAAGCCCGGATTTTCTACTTTCGTCTGATCACTGCTTTTCTCAGTCATCTTCCCTTTTTCCAGATCGTTTTCGATGGTATTGACCCTAAGGAGGCGCATTGGGAAGAGTTTCTCTACACTCATTCACTCTATCTTTTTGTGTTGTAGTCTCAATGAATCGGCACGATCATCGCAAAAATAGACCGTTGCACCAAATTCTTTTCAATATTTCATGCACTGCACGCGGCCATCGAATGGCTCACAACGAAGCTCCATGAAAAACACGTTTTTTCCAACTCGCGCCGACATCAACATGTTTGCATTCGATATTGACGGAACACTGCTGAACAGTGTTCACGAAGCGACCGATGCAACGTGCGAGGCCTTGCGAAAACTTGCCTCTGCTGGCATCCGAGTCGTACTCGCGACCGGGCGCAGATACCGTGATGCTCTTCCGCTGGCAGACATGTTTCAGATTGAACTACCACTGGTCACTGCATCAGGCGCTCTGGTGAAATCTCCTGGCGATCATTCCACCCGATTCATCGCCAAGTTTTCCGAAGGCGTACTCGAGGAACTTTTGTGCGCACTTATCTCGGAAGGACATGAGCCTATTGCCTACACAGACAGCTATCTCGAAGGGTTTGATTTTTACTGTCGATCGACTGATGTATCCCTCTGCAAGAAAAGTGGAGTAGAGGAGTACCTTCATCGCAATCGCTCGCTCGCTCGCGTATCTGATTCATTTGAAACAGTTCCACCCGCAGGCATCTTTGCAGGTTTTGCGATGGGCGATCGCGATGAAATGCTGCATCTTGAAAACATTTTGCGAAATCGGTGGCCTCACCATGTGTCCCTGCACACGATCCGCAGTCCGCGGTACCGAGACTGGATGTGCGAGTTTGCACCAGCAGGCGTTACCAAGTGGTCGGCCGTCGTCGATGTGGCAAAGAGCGTCGGCATTGATCCTGCAACAATCTGTGCCGTGGGTGATGATACCAATGACATTCCGATGCTTCGTTGTGCTCGATTTGGTGTGGCAATGGGAAATGCTTCGATCGATGTACAAGCAGCGGCGAACTGGGTTGCCCCCTCACACGACGATGATGGCGTGGCAGATCTAGTCGATCGAATTCTAAGGGACTGAAGCAAAAGCTTCTTTCCTAGCCTGCGCCATTTGGCTGTTCGATAGTTTCTTCTCTCAAGATCCTTTCTCTCGACGGCGAGAGCGGGTTTGAGCCATCTCTGAAGATTCCCTACTATCCCGCTCCCGCTCTGCTGACATCCCGTAGAAAATGTCTCCCCAATCGGAATTCAATGCCTATGGACTGGAAAATCGCTCGACCCAATTGTCGCTGTGCCACAAGCGGTCGTTCGCTTCAACCGGGCGAGTCTTTTTATTCCGTACTGATTCGGGGCAGTGTAACCATTGAGCGACTTGATTATGCCGTCGATGCGTGGCAGGGGCCGCCGGAAAGATCTCTCGGATGGTGGCGTTCCCAGATGCCTGCGACTGAGGCACATGTGTCGACGCTTGCGCCGCCAGATGTTCTGTTGGACGCAATGGAGTCACTCGACTCGCAACCCAATCAACAGTCGCTGCGCTACACGCTTTCTCTTCTCTTGGTACGTCGTCGTGTGCTGCGCATTATGGAGTCTGTTTCTGGGGAAGGTGCCAGTGGCGTACTCGTACTTTCGTGTCGTCGACGCGATTGCGAATACCGCGTCGTGATCACTCCTCCCTCACACGCAGAAGCCGAAGAACTTGAAACGAAGTTGGGTTCACTCATTTGGTCGGGGGCAGCAGCATAATCATGGCAGCCTCACATCAACCATCCGCTTCAATGCGATCCAGATCCGCAGGTGTGCTTTTTGCGTTCATCGTGTTGATGGTTGCATCCAGCGGAGCCACCTGCCCGCAGTATCTGCGCGGATATCAATATGGAACGATGCCTTTGCCTCGAGCGCTTCCATCCCACGCCACACTGTCTGACGTAATTACCGCAGTTCATGACAATACCGATCGTGTTCGATCCTACATGGCCCCTCAAGCGGTACTTACCGTTCAAGGAGTTCCTCGATTGTCCGCAGCCGTTGCATGTGAACCGCCCAGACGATTTCGACTTCGCGCTCAAACCGCCGTTACCGGAAACGAACTCGACATCGGAAGCAATGATGATCTTTTTTGGCTCTGGATTCGTCGTCATGAGCCGGCGGTAATGCTTTTTTGTCGCCACGATCAATATTTGGAATCCAGAGCCAGAGAGCTCCTTCCAATCAGACCCGAATGGATGCCGGAGCTGCTCGGTTTGGTCCGCTTTATGCCTACGGATGCTCATGAGGGGCCTTTTCAACTGCCTGATGGTCGAATTGAAATTCGCAGTCGCATAGTTTCCCCCGAGGGAACGCTTTCTAAATCAACGGTGCTCGACGGAACGACCGGATTGGTACTCGAGCAGCATCTGTTCAGTCCAACAGGGGAACGGCTTGCGAGCGTGCGAACCACGCGGCACCGTTTCGATCCCACTTCGGGATCAGCGTTGCCCAGACTTGTCGAAGTCTCGTGGCCGGCTGCGAAGATCGATTTTCAACTCGATCTGGCAACTGTCACCACCAATATGCCTCCTCCAAACGAACCTGGACAACTCTGGCAGATGCCCGCCTACGAAGGCTACCGACCAGTGGATCTCGCAAACGAGAATATCGGATCGCACATGCAGGCTCAGCCGTCGAGTGAGCCGCAGCGATAAACAACGTAGACAAACATTGAATCAAAGAGACTCAACTCCGAGCAGAACTTACCGGCGTGCACAAAACATTTTTTATCCGGCTCGCTGGGAAGAAGATCGCTTCATTTTTTCCCGCGCCTCTGTCAGAGCCGGACCAATCGATCCCAGCGGCAGACCTGTCAGACGACTGATCTCCCCGTAGCTTCTATGTTCTAAATGATGCAATCGCACAAGTTTTGCTTCGGATTCATTGAGAAAGGCCATCAGTGATTCAATGTGATCTCGCTGTTCAACAAGTATTGTTGCCTGCGTTTGCGGATCAACCATGTCAGTCACTTCTGTTTGGCGGGGCGCCCGACGCATGAATCTGTGAACCGTAACGCGACGAGCAATCACCGTGAGATACGTCGCGAGAGAACTGCGGCCCGCAAAGGATCGCAGCACAACTTTGTCATTTCGAACAAGTTCAAAGAGGATTTCAGCAACGGATTCTTCTTGCTCCATGGTCGACAGAGCAATGCCGCGACTGCGGGCCGTACGATCAACGACCCATGCAAAAAGCCGACCAAACCGACCGACAAATGTCTCCCAGGCCCCTGGAATATCCTTGAGACAACCCTGAAGGGTCTGCGCATCCTGTTCAGAAGTCTGATCGGGAAACGTCACATTGCACCCCTCGTGAGACAGAGCCTGAACTCCGACATAAAAAATACGTTCAAAACTTGGCCGCGACGGAAAAATCCTGACTGACACGCTCTTTTGATCGTACTCCCCGGAAGAGATCCGCTCCAACGCCAAATTACTCGCGTTGAGCTTTTTCGGCGTTCGCAGGCACCAAAGAGCTTCGTTGACAGGTTCTCTCGCGACTCCTACTATTCGCGCGTTGCGATGGACCCGATCGAGCGATCTGCGTCCAATTCGTACACAATCAGAAATCGCTGATTTTTTGCCCTTCGTTGAAGTACCCGGTTTTTTTGTACTTAAGGAGTTTCCTACCCATGACGCACGTCGTCGCTGAACCTTGTTTTGGATGCAAATACACTGATTGCGTGGTGGTCTGCCCCGTCGAATGCTTTTATGAGGGAGACAAGATCCTTTACATTCATCCGGATGAGTGCATTGATTGTGAAGCATGCGTCCCGGAATGCCCTGTTGAGGCAATTTTTCACGAAGACAATCTTCCCGCTGAGTGGAAGGACTTCACGGCGCTCAATGCTGAAATGGCAACTCAGTGTCCGGTGATCACTGAAAAAAAGGAACCTCTTTGCGGCGGAGAATGATTCGCACTTCTGCAGATCATCAGAAGCATTGATATTCATCGAAGATCAACGAGCCAGTAGGCATTGTCAACAAAACTTTTCCAACTCTCGTATTTTGGGTTGCCAAGCTTTACTGAGAGCAGAGGGCTTCTCTTCGGCTTGACTGGTTGTCGTACGAGTTGCATTCGCGCTTCGTGGGGAGTCCGCCCTCCTTTGCGAACATTGCAGCAGACACATGCGCAGACGATATTTTCCCAACTCGTTGTGCCGCTGCGACTTCTTGGAACTACGTGATCGAGAGAAAGTTCACTCGTGGGAAAATGCCTTCCGCAGTACTGGCACTGATTTCCATCTCTGGCAAACACGTTGCGGCGATTGAATCGCACTCCCTGTCTCGGCCCTCGATCACAAGAGATCAACCGAATCACTCGGGGAGCCTGAAGCTTAAACCCCACGCCGCGAATCCAGTCTTCTGAATCGTCTCTCTCACGAAACTCGGCCCACAGGGCTGATATCTCTCTCCACGAATCGAGCGAGTAAGCCGCGTATTGCCCCTCTTCAATGTGAACAACTTCTGCGAGTTGACGAAAAAGAAGCGTCATCGCTCGCCGAACATTCACAACGTGAACGGCCACAAACGATCGATTTAATACCAGCACGCTGGTGTTCAAGGGGCAGGGCAGTGAAATGGCACCGCAAGACATTGCGAGATTCCTCCACACACGATCCTTTATAGGAATTCCAAAGCAGTCTCTTCAGTCGAAGGTGCGCCATTTTTCAACAAACATCGATGGCAAATCGTGGCTTTTACAAAAAGAACCGCTAGATCGATGCCCCTGTCGATTTTTGACGTACCAAATAGAAAAAACTCTTTTAATTTTCAAAAAGAGTGTAGCCCGCTATCGCTCGGTGTACCAAATTGACATCGAAACAAAGACAGAATGAAGGGTCAAACGCATTGTTGATCCCTGCTGCTTATCTCCTGAAAGGATCGATATTTTGGCCAATCGTGAGTCCTCACAAAGTGTCCGTTCAAGGAATCAGGATGATCTCTTTTGACGACTGCACGCCGCGTGCCATGGATCGATAGAACTCAACCATTTCTCCACGGAACATCTGTTCATCACTTTTGCAACAGCTTTGAAAAGCCGTCCATACTTTGGAATCCGGGGAGTTCACGGCATCCTTGCCGAGTGCCACAGCGACACGAATATGTCTGTTTTATACCAAAATCAAGCTTTTTTCAGTGCCGCAACTGAGCTTTGCTCCCTTCATTCATGCGGATTATCACAAAAGATGTCGCATGAGGTTTGTTGCAGTCTCTTGCCGCAGCATTGCACTGCGAAATTTGATTCAAAAAAAGATCCCACAAGGTATTGGTTCGGGAGCAACACAAAAAGTTTTTTTCGTTCACCTTGCCTGATTGGAAAAACCCGGGCAGACTCGTGGAAGGCGGCGTGCGTATTGCATACGCTTTACGAAAAGAATATTTGTTTTCAATTTTTCATTTCATGCTCAACCATCCGCATGCGATGATTTTCAAAACAATGTTCTTCAATATTTGTTTTGGATATCGTGCAGAGGTTTTCCAAATACCTCGAACATTTTCTCGAAGACAGAGCCAACCGACCCTGCCACAATACATCACAATCTAGAGGAGACTTCAAAGGTGATTCACTACTCGTGCGACATGTGCAAAAGACCAATCAGCATCGATGCCGAGAATCGATATGTGGTAAAAATTGAAGTCGCTCAGGCCATCGAAGATTCACAGGCGGTCGATGACAATACCACCGACGACATCGATCACCTCGAGGAAATCCAAGACTTGCTTCAGCAAATCGACGAGCACGACGGACTCCTTCTCGATGACGGCGTTGCTCGATCGCTCAAATGTGATCTGTGCGAAGAGTGCTGCAAACGATTTCTCAAAAATCCTCTCGGCTTAAAGCCCAGCAAGCAACTCAACTTCAGTAACAATTGATTCTTTGGATTGACAAAAACATTTATTGGGATTTTCCCATTGAAACCACCCGACTCTTCGAGAGTCGTATTCCTCCCCCAGTCTGTCGCAGAATGCGACCACTGCACGGGGTGGATTGAGTCGAACGCTCACTTCGGCCTACGATCAGTTTCGAAGCAGAAGCGTTTTCGCGTGCGAGAGCTCTGCTGTTTGTGAATACAGCTACTGTTTTTCAATCAAGTGTTCCCGAGGAGTTGCACCATGTCCGGTCGATCATTGCGTATCGCGTCCATTCCCGGTGATGGAACAGGCCCTGAGGTGACCGCTGAAGCAATGAAAGTTTTAGCGGCTGTTTCAAAACTCGATGGCTTCGCATACGAAGTTGAAACACTCGACTGGGGTGGTGATCGCTATCTGCGTTCTGGAGAACTCATTCCCGAAGGGGGCCTCGAACTGCTTCGAACCAAAAGTGCGATATTCCTCGGGGCAATCGGCCATCCAGAGGTTGCGCCTGGGATTCTCGAAAAGGGTTTGCTTTTGGAACTCCGTTTCAAACTCGATCAATACATCAACTTGAGACCAGTCAAACTTCTTCCTGGTGTTGAAACACCTTTGGCAGGTCGTGGTCCTGCCGACATTGATTTTGTGGTGGTGCGAGAAAACACTGAAGATCTTTATTGCGGCGTCGGAGGTTTTCTCAAAAAAGGCACGCCAGATGAAGTCGCAGTTCAGCAAGCGATTTATACAAGAAAGGGCTGCGAGCGATGTATTCGCTGGGCATTCGATTTCACTCGCAAGAGAAATAGTCCTAAGAAAACCCTAACACTCGTTGCCAAGACCAACGTGCTCACCTTTGGCCACGACCTTTGGTGGCGAACATTTCAAGAAGTGGCGAAGGAATATCCTGACGTGAAAACAGATTACAATCACGTCGATGCCTGCTGCATGTGGATGGTAAAAAACCCCGATGCATACGACGTTATCGTGACAACCAATATGTTTGGTGACATCATCACCGACTTGGCAGGAATTCTCCAAGGAGGCATGGGGGTTGCTGCTGGCGGCAATCTTAATCCTGATCCCGGTGGAGTGAGCATGTTTGAGCCGATGGGTGGCAGCGCTCCAAAATATAAAGGCACCAACCAAATCAACCCAGTTGCTGCAATCAACGCAATGGCAATGCTGCTCGAGCACACCGGACAGCCTGCCAGCGCCGCAAAAATCGATCGTGCCGTGGCACAGGTGACAGGCACAAAAATGAAGAGCCAAGCTGCTGGAAAAATGGGGTACGGCACTCGCGAGATCGGAGATTTCGTAGTCGCCGCTCTTGGCTCGGCCTCACACTGAGCCTTCTGTATCGAGCCTGATTCTACGTCCCTCGCGATGACTTTCGGCAGCCGCGTGAACGACTCGCATCGCTTGATGAGTGTCATCAAGACCACTGATTTGTCGAACGAGACTCGTCACGCTCCTGTGAAAGTGCAGAAGCATTTGCTCGTCAACGGGTCTTTCATGTTCGAGCGATTCCTGATGGCGGCCGACTGAATCAAACCACACCAGCGAACTTGGAAGATCGATAAAGGCGATTCCTTTTTCGCAGGCCACTTGAAGCGCCGCCGGTGGACGAAACGATACGGCTTCTTCCCATTGTTGAGGCATGTAGTAGCCGCAACTAATCTGCGCTGTGGCTCCGCTGCCTGGCGGTCCTTGCATTGAGAAATCAAGGCTCATCATGTGGTAATCATCCCCCACATTGTCTGCTGGCCCAGCATGACGTACGGCGATAACACTTGTGGGATTTGATCCAACCACATAACGGCACCAGTCGACAAGCTCCATCAGATCGCGGCTTTCACTGGTAGCGTCCCGGGGTGGACTGCTTGCCGCAGTGCGGCCTAGTGGCACACGACGGTGACAAAAAAGAAGTCTCGGTTGTCCCAGCCTCGTGGCAATGAGTTCCTTCAGACGCGCCGTGGCCGGAGCGTGACGTCGAGGAAGCTCCGCCATAAATGCAATCCCCGAAGCTTCTACTCGCGCTCGCAAAACTCTTGTTTGTTCAACATCAACAGGAAGTGAAATTGCCGAGTAGACCGCCTTGCCGACATCACAGGCAGCGAAGATCGGCTGCGCTGCGTACCACTGATCTGCCAGATACAAAATCGCGTCGATGTCGTCTCGCTGAATCAGCGCTCGGTAACCATCCACCGCGGTTACCGAAAGGTCGGCTGCTGCACGCGACGCGAGGTGAGCTACCTGTTCGCATACTCCCCGCACCTCAAATCGATCGGCAAGCGCCCGCAGCGCAGGTCGATAACGCAATTCCCACGTAGCTCCAAGACCAACGATACCCACGCGTAGTTTCATGCGTCTTGCTCACAATTCATCACTTGTTTTTTGCTTCCAGAGAGCTCCGCAGCAACGAGCCAATCATTGAGAGCGTTTACAGTCATTCTTTTTCTACACGCGGCGACTCATCGGAAGACGTGATTTCCGAAAGCATCCGTTCTTTTTGGAGCGCTTTGTCAGAAATATCTTTTCGACACCACGCGCCCTGCCATCGAATTTCTTTGACTGCGGTGTATGCCTGTAGTTTTGCAATTGCGAGAGATGCTCCCAGAGCTGTTACTGCAAGCACTCGACCACCGTCATTCTCCACGCGGCCATTGACCCGTCTCGTGGCAGCCTGAAATACCTCCACGCCAGGCACTCCAGCGGCCTTCTGGAGTCCACGGATTTCTAGTCCCTTTTGAACGTCTCCGGGATAGCCCTCCGAGGCCATGATGACCGTTACGCTCGATTCACTTTTCCACCGAGGTGGATCAATCTCTTCGAGTCGGCGATCAACGGCGGCGTCGAGCAATTCCAGAAGGCTCGATTCCAAACGAATCAGCATTGCTTCACATTCGGGATCGCCGAAGCGTGCATTAAATTCGAGCACCTTTGGCCCTTGCGCAGTGAGCATTAAACCGGCAAAGAGCACTCCATGAAATGGCACTTTTGAACGCTTCATGGCATGCACTGTGGGAACAAGGATCCGTGACTCAATTTCCGCAAGAGCGTCGGCATCCAAAAACGGAGTCGGGCAATAGGCCCCCATGCCACCTGTATTTGGGCCTTTGTCTTGATCGTACGCAGCTTTGTGATCCTGCAACGGAGGGAGCGTCACGATCGTTCGACCGTCGGTGATCGCCATGACACTCACTTCAATACCGTCAAGGCGTTCATCTACAAGCACTCCGAGTCGCCCTCGTTCAAACTGACCATCTGCCGAAAGTTTTTCGATAGCTTCAAGAGCGTCTCGCCGCCCATCGCACACAAAAACACCTTTGCCACCGGCCAGCCCATCAGCTTTGATCACCAGAGGCATATCCTCTCGCGACGTGACAAACTCTCGCACGGCTGATGCGGTACGAAAAACTTGAAACATCGCGGTTGGCACGTCCGCGCGGTGCAATATTTTTTTGCAAAATATTTTGCTCCCTTCAATTTGCGCAGCCGCAGAGGTCGGCCCAAAGATGCGATGACCAGCCTTCGCGAAGACGTCTACGATACCAGCCACCAAAGGCGCTTCGGGACCTACAACCGTCAGGTCGATCGCATTGCGTCCTGCAAAGTCGACAAGGCCTGGAATATCAGATGCTTCAATCGGCACATTGGTACCAACCGAGGCCGTCCCAGCATTTCCAGGAGCGATGAAGACCTCGGCTTTGTCGCAAGAAAGTTTCCATGCAATCGCATGCTCGCGTCCACCACCACCAACAACGAGCACCCGTCTGCTGTTTCCGATCATTCTCACTCCGTATGTCGATTCACCACGCGGACCGGACGTGTGTGGTTCCGCTATGGTTTTCGAAAAGTTTTTGTCTTGTGAAGGGTCATTGTCATGCCACTGACCTCTTTCATCAAGATTCATCGATACATTACGGTGAAGAGCTTCGAAAAAAGATCTGATCGAACGTTTCTGTGTTGTTGGTTTTCATCTCAATCTCGTAAATGTGGTCGGAGAAAATTGAAACTTGCCTCGTACACAGCGTGGCTGGTTTTTTGTTGACGACCTCACTGTGAAAGCAGGCCCCTCCAAAAGAAGAATTGTGCGAAGCCCGATCGTCAGTTCGTATTAGAATGCTGACCTGTTTCGGGGAATGAAGAACTGTTTTGAGACTGTCAAGCGAAAAGTCGAATTGACGGAAGGTTCCATTTCCAAAAAAATGAGCCGAATGGCCAAAAAATCAATCGTGAGGGATGATCGACATTGACAGCGAACAGGCTCTGGATAGAGTTAGGGAAGAGTTTGTGAAAAACTTCACGAACTCATCCAGCGGCCGAAATTTTTCACTTTTTTGATGGATTTCACCGTTTGTTTCCTGACCAGATCGGTGGGAAGGCAACGAGAACTTGGTGCGATTACTTTCACAGGACTGACGGAATCGTTCATGGCAGAACAAAAGCGACCGAGCATTGCGGAAATCCTTGCCGCTGCTCGGGCTCAAAAGAAGACCGGGGAAACGCCCGCCTCAGAAATTTCTTCAGATGCTGCGCCTCTTTCTGGTGCGCCGATCGATTCGGTAACTCTTCCTGAAGATGCCAGCACGAGTGTCGAGGTTTCTGACAACCAGTCGCTTGCGCCGAGCAAAAAGGCTGCTGCCGCTGGTCCAGTTACCCAAGCACCCACTGGAAGCCGTCCAAGCGTTGCCGATATTCTTGCTATGAGCCGGGCGAAAAAAGCTGCCGGTGAAGATGCACCAGCAAAAACTCCGGCACCCAAATCTCCCGCTGCTGCCAGTAAAGGCGTTGCGTCCAAGCCTGCATCCGCAAAGCCTGTTGCGACTGCAAAGCCCACGGCAATGCCTCGTGATACCGAAAGTATTCTGTCTCAGGCGCGCAGTGGAACGAAGCCTGGTCCGATGAGTAAGGCTGATGCCCCACAAAAAATAGTGGCACCCAAGCCCGTTGTCACTGCTCAAAGATCGAGCGATCCGTCGAAGGGAGCTCCGACGCCCCGCACCGTTCCACCGATGCCGATCAAGCCGGTCAAGTCGACCGCGAAAGCCGATGCATCGGCCACTGAAGATCGCCGTGGGTTTCTTTCATTTGCTGCCGGGTCGTTCATGGCGATTGGTTTCACTTCGCTTTCGATTACAACTGGTTTATTCACACTCGGCTTGGCACGATTCATGTTTCCAAATGTGCTTGCCGAACCACCAAGTCGCTTCAAAGTCGGATCAAAAGAAGGTTTTCCACCCGGAAAAGTGGAAACGAAATACGTTGCTCAGTTCGGGGTGTGGGTGGTGAACAGCGAGTTTCAAGGCGTGCAACAAGTCTACGCCCTCAAAACTGTTTGCACGCATTTAGGGTGCACTCCCAACTGGCTCGAAGCTGAGCAAAAATTTAAGTGCCCCTGCCACGGAAGTGGTTTTTACAAAGACGGCGTGAACTTTGAAGGACCTGCCCCAAGGCCACTTGAGCGTTATGCAATTCGATTAGCAGACGACGGTCAGCTTGAAATTAATAAGAGTAAAACATTCCACGAGGAACTTGGTCAGTGGTCTGATCCCGAGTCCTATATCGTTTCGTAATGACTGTCATTCCTCGCATCAAAAAACCCTTGTGGATTACACTGATTCAAGAAACTTTTTCGAGTCATTCGCACTGACACAATTTTTAAAACTCTGATTATCGAAATTACTGGATTTCTCTTATGGCTTCGATCGGCGAAACAATTCGCACTTCACAAATTTGGAAAAGCATTTTTCGGCATCCAATGCCGCTGGACCGACGCAATCGAATCGTCGTGATGCTGACCAATTTTTTCCTTCACCTCCATCCGGTCTCGATCAAAAAGCAGGGGATCGCTTTATCGTTCACCTGGTGCATGGGTGGCGTAACGTTCTTTTTGTTTCTGGTCGAAACAGTGACTGGTGTGTTGCTGATGTTCTATTACCGACCGACACTGGAGTGGGCGTACAACGACATTCTTGCTCTCCGGGATGTCACGAGTCTTGGAATTTTGAGAGAATTGCACCGATGGGCTGCCCATGCGATGGTCATCACAACATGGCTGCACATGTACCGGGTATTTTTGACAGGAAGCTACAAGCCTCCCCGAGAATTCAACTGGGTTATTGGCGTGATTCTGCTTCTGTTGACGCTTCTTCTATCGTTTACCGGTTACCTTCTTCCCTGGGATCAACTGGCCATCTGGGCGATCACCGTCGGCTCAAACATGGCCAGGGCAACCCCGATTCTTGGCTATGAAGGTCCAGGCCAACAACTGCTCACGATCGGGGGCATCGACATGATCACCGACGCCTCTGACGCTCGATTCGGTCTTTTGGGAGCCCGATTCGTTGGCGAAGAAACGCTCAATCGATTCTACGTGCTTCACTGTATTGCGATTCCGCTGGCAGCTGCGCTGCTGCTGGCGATTCATTTTTGGCGCGTGCGAAAGGACGGCGGTATCAGCGGTCCGCTGTGAGCCAACTGCCATGCATTCAAACGGCCTTTTTCTTCAAGATGTCTCCGGGTTTCTTGGGGTGTATTACACGAGCATCGCCCTGATGAACGGCGTTGCTGCGGTCCTTCTCTGGCGAAATAGCCAGCAGAAGGGAGGTTTTCTGTGGTCTGTCATTTGGGCGATCACGGCGTGCGTAATGCTTGTCTTGGCAAGTTTTGCACTGTCTGGCGTTGCAGAGATGGTTCCCGCTTTGCCTGCTGTTGTTCGAGACATTGTCAACAAACTCTCCGGTCCTGTGATTTACACCGTCGGCACGATGGTCATGCTGACGGTGCTCTTCGTGTTCAGGGAGTTCTTCGTGAAGCCGATGGTCGCTTGGACCGGACTCAACATTTCGCTCATTGTGATGGGTCTTTCGATGGCGGACGAGAATTTTGCATCCATCGTCATGAAAGCCGATAACGTGCCGATTGTGGGTCTTGTTTTCATGCTGGCGTTCTTCACTTGGCTGGCGACCTCCCAGGCCGTCGTAAACGACAGGCGAATCGCTCAAGGACTTCCGCCCACTGAAAAGCTTCATGACGAAAAAGTGCTTGTGTGGCCCGATCTGGTCTACACGGAACTCATCTGCATGATCGCCGTGTCGGCATTTCTGCTTCTATGGGCTATCTATCTTCGGGCTCCGCTGGAAGAACCGGCATCGAGCGTCAAAACGCCCAATCCCTCCAAGGCTCCTTGGTACTTTCTTGGTCTGCAGGAAATGCTGGTTTATTTTGATCCTTGGTATGCAGGGGTGGTGCTTCCGAGTCTTGTGATTTTTGGGCTGATGGCTATTCCCTATCTCGATTTCAATAAAAAAGGCAACGGCTACTACTCGATTTCAGAACGAAAGTTCAGCTACATCGTATTTCAGTTCGGCTTTCTCGAACTCTGGATCACACTGATTATTCTCGGCACATTTTTGCGCGGTCCAAATTGGAATTTCTTTGGACCATTTGAGTACTGGAGTCCCTACAAAGTCGCTGTGCTGAACAACGTCGATCTCCCCCAGATGTTCTGGGTTGGGCTTCTTGATCAACCACTTCCAAAATCTCCCGCCGGTTCAAGTGGATTGATGCAGGCCGGCTACATCCTTCTTCGAGAATCTCCGGGACTGATTCTTTTGGGTTCGTATCTCGTGCTTCTTCCGCCCCTCTTAGCCGTCACGGTTTTTCGATCTTTTTACTCAAAAATGGGCCTCATTCGATATTTGGTGATGTCCAATCTCATGCTCTTAATGTTGTCATTGCCGCTTAAAATGATCCTGCGATGGACTGTCAATCTCAAATATCTGGTGAGCATTCCTGAGTTCGGCCTAAACTTCTAAGGTTCTTTTTCTGCTCTTCGAAAACTTGCAATTTTCTCACACACACTATGCCTGCCACAGAACAAACATGGCGTAATCTCAAGGCGCTCCATGTCGTCTTTGCGATCACGTCAATCCTGCTGTTGATCTCCACCATTGCGATGCTGGCGATCGATCACAATCGTCCCTGGAAAAAATACCAGCGCGAATTTCGTAACTTGGAAACGTGGTCTGCCCGCGCCGCAGTGGACGAGCAAGACTCGAGGTCTTACGAGGCAACGACAAAACTTCTCGAGGAAAAACTGGCTGAGGCCCGAACGGCGCCCCTTGATTCTGCCATTGCGGCTCAATTTGTAATTCAAGCGAAAACCGATCCGGTTGATGCTGTTGCAGTCGACCGAGTTCAGCAAGACATCGATGTTCTCGCATCTCAGCAATCGGCTTCAGAACGACTCGTGCTTCGCGGAGACCTGCTTCAGCGTTGCCGAGATATTGCAAAGCGTGCCCGGTATCGGGAAGAACTTGCCGCCGGTCAGCTCAAGTTGAGAAAGGCCGAATTCGATAAAGCTCGTGCCGATTACGAACTCGGGGTGTCTGATGACGCTGCCGAATCAGAGCTTGCTCCATTACTTCTGATTGCCGATTCCAAGCGAGCGGAGGTCGCTGACGCAGGGTTGATCAATCAGGGAGCCAATTCCCATCGTAAAAATCTTGAAGGCCTTGTTCGACAAATGGTTGCTGCGGAAGAGTCGGCTGCAAAGCTGCTTGCGGATCATCGTCAGAAATTATCTTTGTTGGCAAAAACGGTCAAAGACCGTGCTCCCAATGTTGGAAAAAGCCTGCTCGAACTTCCTGTTCTTGACGCCTTTAATAGTCCGCTGCGACCCGATCAACTCTGGCTGCCTCAGTTAACGCTGAACAACAATTTTCGAGATGTGGCGAGATTCGATCGATGCACCACCTGCCATAAGGGAATTGATAAATCTGCACCTGGGTCGCCTGACGAACAGGCGTATCAAGAACAGGAAATCTTGGCGATTTCTTTGCCAACACCTTCAAGCAAACCAATTGGTGAATCGGCCGGCAACGAAAACAATCGTCTCGAGGATGCCTATGGTTTTCAGTTTTCTCCCAGGGGTCTGTTTCATTCTGAAGACAGTATGGTGAGCGTCATTCTTCCTGGTTCAGTTGCTGCTGAAGCAGGACTCGCCGTGGGGGATGTGATTGCAGAAATTGCGGGGGGTCGAATACTTTCTCAATCGATGGCATTTCAATCGCTTCTCGAAACGCTAACCTGGGGCAAGCCTCTGATGCTTTCGGTGCGTAGAGGAGTTCCTCAGCCATATACCAGTCACCCCCGACTCGATCTCTACGTGGGTGGATCGAGTCCTCATCCGATGCAGTCTTTTGGTTGCACGATCTGTCACCAAGGGCAGGGGAGTTCTACGAGTTTTGAGTGGGCTTCGCATTCGTCCAACACTCCAAAACAGGGTCTTGCCTGGCACAAAGAGTATGGATGGTTCAACAACCATCACTGGATTCTGCCAATGCTTCCGCAGAGATTTGATCAATCCAGCTGCTTAAAATGTCACCATCAGGTCGTAGATTTGGAACCAACCGAACGATTTCCAGAACCTCCCGCACCAAAGCTTGTCGAGGGATATCATCTGGTCCGTCAGTATGGCTGCTATGGCTGTCACGAAATCAATGGATGGGCAAATCCTGATAAACGCATCGGCCCCGATATGCGTCTGGCTCCCAACTATCACGAGGTCGCGCAAAGCATTTCGATTGACCCTGGGCTGGCAAGTGCATCGGGCCCGGTAACACGATGGATTGACGAGGTCAGTTCCGCAACAGATGGCAAGCAGGCGAGAGAGCGGCTTCGCGCGTACATCGACCGCGATGCAGCCTCCGACAATGCCACGCTTTCTCCTCGCACGCATCAGCTCGCTTCACTGCTGAAGGAACCGGAAACCCCTGGAACTTTTCCAAAAGTTGGCCCGAGTCTTCGACACGTTTCAAGCAAAGTGGGATTTGATTGGCTCTATGCATGGCTGCGAAATCCGACTGATTTTCGTCCATCGACCAAGATGCCGAGATTTTTCGGTCTCTGGGAACATCTCTCGGGCAAAGGCTTAGAGGAATCCAAGCTCTACGAACCGATTGAAATTCGATCGATGATTACCTATCTGCTCAATGCCAGTCAGCCCTTTGAATACGTGTTGCCATTTGAGGGAATCACCGCAAAACCCGATATTGAGCGCGGAAAGAAGGTCGTGCAGGTTCGTGGGTGCTTAGCGTGCCACCAACATGCTGACTTTCCCGATGCCAAAAATAACCACGGCCCTCATCTTTCTCGCATCGGAGCAAAGTTTTCTGGAACCAAGCAGGGCAGTGACTGGCTTTACAGTTGGTTGCGCGAACCCAATCGCTATCACCCTCGCACGCTCATGCCCAATGTACTGTTGACGCCGGTAAAACTCCCCGACGGCTCGATCAGCGATCCGGCACTCGATGCCACCGTCTATCTGATGGGTTCGACTGAGAACTGGAAACCATCCGATATTCCAGCCGCAGATTCTCTCGTGGAACAAGAGCGACAATCGCTCAACGAACTGGCTCTTCTCTACCTGAAGGATCGCTTTCCTTTGGTTCAGGCAAAAGAATATCTCGAACATGGAATTCCGGCTGATGTCGGCGCTCTCATGCAGGGAGACGAGCGACTCCTGACCGGCATGATGGATGCCAATCGAGACGGCATTCTACTTGATTACGTTGGACGAAAGACCATTGCAAAGCTTGCCTGTGCCGGCTGTCACGATATTCCAGGCTATGAAGATTCCAAACCGGCAGGTGCCGCTCTTGCTGATTGGGGCCGAAAGGAATCCTCGAAGATTGCCTTCGAACAGGTTTCAAATTTTGTCCTTGGACAGATGAATTCTGCGAGTCATCACGCACATGCTTCTCACGAGACTTCGACCAAGCATGACGTTCACGGAACTCTCCACGATGCTGATGCCCATGCCTCTGATGCCGGGCACGCCGATGCGTTGCCTCATTCTTCCGATGTCAACAAAGAATCTGATGAAAATTCCGACACGCCTGTTGCTGCCGATCTTGCCTACGCCGCCGGCTCGCATGCCTCGCACACAACTCCGCACTCTGTTGATCCAGACACCGGATACTTTCTTGAAAAATTGCTCGGGCACGAACGAGAAGGATTTCTCTGGCAAAAACTTCGTGCGCCTCGCAGTTACGATTACAAAAAAACTGAGAATAAAAGCTACAACGAACGCTATCGCATGCCGAAGTTTCCGTTTGACGACAAGCAGCGTGAAGCGGTGATGACATTCGTACTGGGACTGGTTTCCGAGCCACCCGCTCCGCAGTTCATCAATCAGCCGTCAATTCAAGAACAGGCAAGGCTTCACGGTCTCGTGGTTGCCGAGCAGTACAACTGCGGCGGCTGTCATTCGCTCGAAATGGATCGCTGGGACATTCGGCATAAGCCTGGTTCGCTCGGCGAGGCCCCGACGATCAGCGACTATCCATTTCTGTCACCTCACTTCAATGAACAAGAAATAGCTCAATCTTTAATTACCGATCGGAAAGGACGAAGACAGTCCACGCTCCGAGGAGCTCCGGTACTCGATGAAAAAACAGGCACACCCCAGATGGTCGATGAGGATGGAGTTCCCCTTACCGCTGACGATACGGAATCGGTTCCACATCATCTCTTCATGCTCTATCGGGATGCTCTGATCGACGGAGAAGCTCGAAGAGTAGGAGCTCAAAACTTGCTGGTTCCAAAAGACGCGCTCTTGGCGGGAACCGAGTACCGCGGTCGAGGTGGAGATTTTGCACGGCTTCTGTTCCCGGTTGTGATCGCAGATGAAAAACAAATAAATCCGAATGTAAAGGCGGACGATGCATGGGGCTGGCTACCTCCGCCGCTGATTGGCGAAGGAAAGAAAGTGCAGTCAAGCTGGCTGCATCGCTTTCTACTCAATCCAGAAATAATTCGTCCCGCGACAGTGCTTCGCATGCCGAAATTTAATCTCTCGAGCTCCGATTCTTCATCGTTGGTGGCCTACTTCGCCAGTGTTGACGGTGCAGATTACCCGTATGAATACGATCCACGTTTCGAAGATTCTCGACTGGTGGAAGCGGAGAAGTCACACCCGGGCCACCTTGAGGGTGCTCTTCGAATTGTCACCAACAATAACTACTGCGTGAAATGTCATCTGTTAGGAAACTATGCCCCACCAGGGAACTTGAAGGCACTTGCTCCGCAACTTGAACGAGTCCACCAACGACTTCGACCCGACTACGTCCATGGCTGGATTGCCAATCCCAGACGATTTCTTCCGTACACGGGGATGCCGGTCAATATTCCATTCGACAAGCCAGTGAGTCAGGATCTTTATTCCGGTTCAAGTGATCAACAGCTCGACGCTCTCACTGATCTCTTGATGCACTTTGACGGATTCGCAAAAAAGAATCTCTCTCTGGATGCCTATTTTAAGCAACAACCAGTTGCCCCCGAACCGCCACCATCCTCTGCGGCAAATGTTCAGCCAGCTCTGGGCCTTTCTGCGCTTGAGGAAAAAAGAGTGGATCTTCAGGAATTGATTACCACCCCGCCGTCACCATCCTCACCCACTTCGGAGAAACTTCCATGAACAAATTTTCCGGCATGTTTCAAAGTTCCTCACTCACGTTTTGTTTTTCCATGGTGTGTGCTGCACTTTGCCTTGTAAATTCCTCCGCCTCTGCCGACGACTGGGGTACGATCAAAGGACGTTTCACGTTTGGCGGAACACCACCTGCTTCTCTTGAAATAAAGGCTGACAAGGATATTGAAGTCTGTGGAAAGCATAAACTTATAAACGAGGAGCTTGTGGTCGGTGCCGACAAAGGCATTGCCAACGTCGTTATTTTTGTCAGAGATAAGAATGTCAAAGTTCATCCTGATCTTGCCAAGACAAAATCTGAAAAAGTGATACTCGACAACAGGGATTGCCGTTTTCATCCACACGTGGCAGTTCTGCAAACTGGCCAGGCTTTTGTGCTCAAGAATTCAGATACTGTCGGACACAACAGCAACGTTGCCACAATTAAAAACCCTGCGAGCAACAATCTCATTCCCAGCGGCGGGGAAGTCTCGCAGACACTTTCCTCCGACGAAGCGATTCCCGCACAAGTGAACTGCAACATTCATCCTTGGATGAAGGCTTGGCTGGTAGTGCGTCCTAATCCTTATGCAACGATCACGGCAGCTGATGGAAGTTTTGAAATTAAAAATCTTCCTGCTGGAGAACTTGAACTGCAGTTGTGGCATGAGAAGGCTGGATTTATCCAGGAATTCACCGTTGGTGGAAAATCTGAAAAAGTAGCCAAGGGTCGCAAAAAAGTGACCATCACACCTGCCGGAATCGACCTCGGTGAAATGGTGATTAGTGCTGGTGCGTTCACAAAATAGTTTTTTCCGGAGTTGTTTGATGGTTCGTCCTGTTCATTTTATTTGCATTTCTGCAATTGTTCTAGGCCTCGCGGGAGGCTGTGGGCCGTCGCGGATTTCTTCTCCTAGCGCCGATGATGCCGCTGCTCAACAACTGCGTGTCATGCTTGGAAGTACGGCTGCCTCCGGCAATTCCTCGGGCGACTTGACCTCCGCAGAGTCCACGGGAACGGGCTGGGGATCGCTCTCGGGAAGGTTCGTATTCACAGGAACGCCTCCAGAAACAAAGGCTTTGGTGATCGACAAAGATACCGAAATCTGTTCGAAGGATGGACGTAAATCGCTCGATCGTTCGCTCCTTGTTGACTCATCAACAAAGGGGCTGGCAAACGTTGTTCTCTTTGTAAGAAAAGTCAGTCGAGTCAAGGAGCCTTCAGAAACTGTTGCGGCGAGTGCTGCGGTATTCGATCAAAAATGGTGTGAGTTTCTCTCCCCTGTTTTTTCGGCAAAAGTTGGACAGGCTGTCGACGTTCGCAACAGTGATCCGATTGGACACAACACCAACATTTCAGGAAGTAGTTTTAATCAGTTAATTCCGGCAGGGCAGGGTACTACTTATACTCCCGACAGAGAAACCGGAATGCCTTCGATGGTGATCTGTAATATTCATCCTTGGATGAAGGCGTATGTGCTCTTTCGAAAAGATGGTTATGCAGCGATCAGCGGTACCGACGGATCGTTTCGCATTCAGAATCTTCCCGCTGAAGAACTACTGGAATTTCAAGTCTGGCACGAACGCTCAACCGGCCCCAACGGATCGCTCGGCTTGGAAAAGCCGGAACTCAAATGGACTAAAAAAGGCCGCTTTCAGATAAAACTTGTTCCCGACGAAGAAAAAAATCTCGGTGATATCGAAGTCCCCGCTGGAGTCCTTGGGGGCTAGAATTCTAAGGATTTTCTCTCTGGAGTCGGCGGGCTTTTGAGTCTTTTAATCAGAACTGTTCCTCCTTCAATATTGAACACAATTTTTGCATCATGACACCTCTTTTAAAATCACCTCGTGGCAGTGATCGACACGGCTTTAAGAAGACCCATTCATGGGTCGTCTTCTGTACGCTGCTCGGTTGCTTCTTCGTCTCGAGTGGATGCAACAAAACTCCTCCAGCCTCTTTTCGCTCAAACATGATTGAGGCAACCAAGCAAAGGCTCTCTCAATCGCAAGAAAAGCAGGTGGCGACAGTTCTTCTGGCAATGTTTGGGACTCCTGACAATCCGGTGGTGCTGGCTGAAACAGGTCTCGATCTTGAGAAACTGACGCTCTGTGCCGGACCGGTGCGCAGCGACATTGTGGGTCGCAAAAACGGACTTTACCGAGAACACTGTGCCCATTGCCACGGTATTACGGGAGACGCAATGGGCCCCACGGCTGCGTTTCTTAATCCCTATCCTCGCGACTATCGACCGGGTGTTTTCAAGTTCAAGAGTACCGAACGCGTCGAGAAGCCGACGCATGTTGATCTTGTACGAATCCTGCACAACGGGATCGCAGGAACCTCGATGCCTTCTTTTGCATTGCTGAGCGAAACTCAAATCGATGCCCTTGCGGAGTATGTCAAGTACCTGAGCATTCGGGGCGAAACTGAACTATCGTTGATGCGCGCATTCTTTGAACTCGACGACGATGCAAAGGGAATTCTTCCCGAAACAAGAGAATTTCTGATCGGAGAAATGCTGCTGCCGGCATCTGAAAAATGGTTGGCCGCCAAGGAATCTCAGATTCCGGTGCCTCTGATTTCAGAAGGAGTTGATTTGGTCGAATCAATCGCCAAGGGAAAGGCTCTCTTTTATGGTGATAAGGCCAACTGTGTGAAGTGTCACGGAGTGACCGGGCTTGGGGACGGTCAGGCCAATGACTACGACGATTGGAACAAGCCGATTGTGGAAATAGACAAAGAACTTCGTGGAACTCGTGAACGCATCAAAGTCACGGCCACGGCAAGCATGAGCCCGGAAGAACTCGCAGAGCATGTCGCTTTGCAGGATTGGGTTACAAAACTCTCTCAGGTTCTTGACGGTGATTCTCTCAAGCCACGTACTGTTGTGCCGAGAAACCTGCGACACGGCGTCTATCGTGGTGGCCGTCGTCCACTCGATCTCTACTACCGCATTTACGCTGGGATCAATGGAGCTCCGATGCCAGCAGCCAAGGGAGCCGTTTCTCCTGAGGACATATGGCACATTGTCAATTACGTGCGTTCACTTCCATACGAGTTTGACGGCGAACTTGGCGCCGATCGCCCTCTGATTGCCCGGGAACGATTTTGAATTTTTGAAAGAGCACGCTGCACTCGGTCGTATCCAAGCATGGCCAATGAGCAGCGGGGAGAATTGATGTGGGAAGATTTTGGAGTTTGATATTTTTGGCTGTACCGGTTCTCGGTGTGGGAACGTTTGCAGTTGCCCCTTTTTTTAACATTTGGCTTCCAGCCGATGTCTCAGAACATGGCCGATCGGTCGACAGTCTTTTTATGTTTATCCTCTGGCTGACCGGCGCCGTATTTGTCATCACCGAACTTTTACTTTTCTGGTTCATGTGGAAATACGATTCTACGAAGTCAAAAACACCTGCAAAATACGTCCACGGAAATCATGCCCTCGAGGTGGTTTGGACGATTCTTCCTGCGGCTACGCTTTTGTTTTTGGCGATTTATCAGATGAACACATGGGCCGACATCAAAATGCGGCGGCCCGTCATGGCCCCCACCGTCGAGGTCGTTGGGCGTCAGTTTGAGTGGCGTCTGAGATACCCTGGACGAGATGGTTCACTCGGGACCCCCGACGATCTCTTTCTTGTCAACGACCTGCACGTTCCTGTGGACGAAGATATTCTGATTCAACTCAAGACCATGGATGTATTGCACAGTTTTTTCCTGCCGAATCTTCGCATCAAACAAGACGCGGTTCCCGGCATGAAAATTCCGGTTTGGTTTAAAGCTCTTGAAACCGGAGAGTTTGACATCGTCTGCGCGGAACTCTGCGGATGGGGTCATTATAAAATGAAGGGCCGCATAACAATCGAGTCTCGTGCCGACTTTGACGCGTGGCTGGAGAAAAAATATGCCCTTCAGGAGCAAACGGCTCCTCCTCCCGAGGAAACAGACACTGCTGGTTTGTGACCTCAGCAACAGAGTTTCGAAATAACAATCGGTAGCTCCTACATCACAGTTTACTTCTTTTTGAAAAATACTTTCCAGAGGCCTTTCGGCACAAAACGTACGACAGGAGAATCGCGATGAGTATCGCCAGCCCTCAAAGGCCACACAGCCACATCCTCGAAGCCACACACGTAAGACATTCAAAGTCTTCCCGTCCGGTGCTTGAATTTCTTTCTCATTACGTCTTTTCAAAAGACCATAAGGTCATCGGATTGCAGTTTCTTTTTTCGACTCTGCTCTGGTTTTTGATCGGCGGGCTCCTGGCTCTTGCCGTGAGATGGCAGGTCGCTTGGCCGTGGTCAGACGTGCCTGTACTCGGAAAACTTTTTGAGCAGCAGGGCGGACAGATGGCACCCGAATTTTACACAATGCTCTTTACGATGCACGCCACCGTCATGATCTTTCTGGTAATCATTCCCATTCTGGCAGGAGCTTTTGGAAACTTTCTGATTCCACTCATGATCGGGGCCGATGACATGGCCTTTCCAACGCTCAACATGCTCAGCTACTGGTTTATGTGGCCCGCCTTCATCGCCTTTGGTTCAAGCTTTTTTGTCGAGGGTGGTGCTGCTTCGAGCGGATGGACGAGCTATCCCACGCTTTCTACGAATGTTGCCGCATCGCCGGGCAGTGGCATGGGACAAACCCTCTGGCTGCTAGGACTCACATTTGTCGGAGTGTCATCGATGCTCGGCAGCGTTAACTACATGACAACCATTATTCTGATGCGTGCTCCCGGAATGACGATGTTTCGTCTTCCGATGACTATCTGGGCAATGTTTATCACGGCCATTCTCCAGGCATTCGCGCTCCCTGTGCTGACAGCCGCAGGTTTCATGCAACTCGCGGATCGCTTAATTGGAACCGGTTTCTTTTCACCAGAAGGCAACATCGTCAATAACACACTTACCTCTACTGGTGGAGGACAGCCGCTCCTGTGGCAGCATCTCTTCTGGTTCTACAGTCATCCAGCGGTTTACATCATGACCTTGCCGGCGATGGGAATGGTTTCTGACATTCTCACTTGCTTTTCTCGTAAACCACTTTTCGGCTACCGACCAATGGTCTATTCGATGGCCGGCATTTCAGGCCTCGGTTTTATTGTCTGGGGCCATCACATGTTCATTTCGGGAATGAATCCCGCATTAGGCACTACGTTTATGGTGTCGACGATGCTGATTGCGCTTCCGAGTGCCGTGAAAACATTTAATTGGCTCGGCACGATGTGGGGAGGAAAACTTCAGTTCACAACTCCGATGCTTTTCGCGATCTCTTTCGTTTCGATGTTCATTATCGGAGGACTCTCTGGAATTTTTATGGCGGCCACTCCTGTCGATATTTTTATTCACGACACCTACTTTATTGTGGCCCATTTTCACTACGTTCTCTTTGCCAGCACCGCCATGTGCGTCTGGGGAGCGATCTACTTCTGGTTTCCGAAGATGTTTGGCCGAACGATGAACGAATTCTGGGGAAAGGTGCATTTCTTTCTCACTTTCATCTTTTTGAATGGAACATTTTTCACGATGCACATCCTTGGAGCAGTCGGTTTTCCGCGACGTCTGGCCGATGCTTATCACTATGAGACATTTCATCACCTGCAACCTCTGAACGCGTTTATGACGTGGTGTGCGATTGGCATGGTGGCATGTCAGATTATTTTTGCGATCAATTTTTTCTGGAGCATCTTTTTTGGTCCCGTGGCTGGCAGAAATCCCTGGAATGCCAACGGACTGGAATGGACAACCCCAAGTCCACCGGGCCACGGAAATTTTGACTTTCAACCAATCGTGCATCGCGGTCCTTACGAGTATTCGGTTCCCGGTTGCGAGAAAGATTTTTTGATGCAAACCGATCCTCCCCGCGTGTTGCCGGCGGTGACTCACTAACCTTTAAGCACATGCTCGGAGCGAGTGGATACTTTCGATGAACATTTTGCAGCCCTGCCGTCGCTCGTTTTGGCCTCACTTCATTGCTTGTGTACTTGTTGCCGTGACGGCGGTCCTGCTCTCCTTTGGAGCTCTGGTCACCACGTTCGATGCCGCCATGGCCGTTCCAGACTGGCCAAATACGTATGGCCACAACATGTTTCTGTATCCGCTTGCTGATTGGCTCTGGGGACCATGGGATCTTTTTCTCGAACATGGACACCGATTGCTCGGTGCGACCGCCGGAATGGTTACTTTAGCGCTCTTTGCGGCGGCGTGGTGGTGGCAAGAACGTGGTATCGTTCGGGCGCTGTGTGCTGCAGCTTTGGTGCTCGTCGTTGTACAGGGGATCTTAGGCGGAGCACGCGTGCTGCTGGATGATCGAACGATTGCCAAGGTTCATGCTTGCACAGGCCCGCTCTTTTTTTCGATCGCAATTGCAATCGCCACGCTGACAAGCCGCCTCGGTACGATCGTGCAAAAAACCATCCGGAAAGTCGCCAATCAAACTTCTTTCAAGGAGCCTTCGTCGCTGCCGGCGGTCAGCTCAGTCGCGCTTTTGTCGGCAGCTTATTTACAACTTGTGGCCGGCGCGCAGCTTCGACATTTGGATGCTTCCATTGAACCGGCCTCGTTTCGGTGGATGGTGTTCTTGCATCTGTTTGGTGCGGCGGTTGTAACACTCCTTGCAATCCTGACTGCGGCAAGCAGTTGGTCGAGACGTTTTATTCCCTCTGATCGGTTGCTTCGTGAAGACACTTCTTCAGAACTCGCCCTCTGCATCTGGTCGACATGTATCGTTGGGCTCGTGATTGTTCAAGGAATGCTCGGCGCGGGAGCATGGGTTGTGAGCTGGGGGGTGCCGACCGGATTCTTTTTCGAATGGATGCAGTGGAATCTCACGGAAGCCACGGTGGCCAGAAGTCCAACAGGTGCTGCTGTTGTTACCGCACACGTAGTCATTGGCATGATGATTCTCGGTGCAAGCGTTGTCATGGCGATTCTTGCCGGCACGCGTGCGGGCTGGTGTCGCACGGATGATCGACCAGAGGAGGCCGTGGCATGAATTCTCTGGAGCATGTTCACCCGGGCATCGATTCGAGAGAGTCTGTTCGCGCTTCTGCGATTCTCGCAGAAGCGCGCACCTTTTCGCTTGCTGGCGATCTTGCAATGCTGACTCGCCCAAAAATTACACTCATGGTGCTTGCCACGGTTGCAACGACGATCTGGCTCACCGCTGGAAATACATTTGATTCAACCAACATGATGTGGCTGCTTGTGGGCACGGCCCTGGTCGCCGCAAGTTCCAGCATTGTCAATCAGATTCTGGAACGCGCAAGCGACCGCCTCATGCCACGAACGGCACAGCGACCTCTTGCAGCTGGCAGAATGTCGATGGCGGCTGCTTCAACACTTGCTGCGGTTTCACTCCTCTCAGGCTTGTTCATGATCGTGTCGGCAGGTGGCTGGTATTCAGCAACTGCCGCATCTCTTACGTGGCTTCTTTATGTCGTTCTCTATACACCTCTTAAGCGAGTTTCTTCCATCAACACTGCTGTCGGCGCGATTGCCGGAGCACTCCCTGTAGCCATCGGATGGCTCGCTGCCGATGGACCGCAGCGAATAGCCGGAGGCGATTCCTCGGGGGCGCTTGCGGTTGCAGCATTGGCAACGGTTCTCTACCTCTGGCAGTTTCCGCACTTTATGGCGATCGCATGGCTCTATCGACACCAGTACGCATCTGCGGGGCTTCGAATGCTGGTCGTCGAAGACCCCAGTGGAATTCGCGCCGCAGGACAGTCACTTTCGGCAGCGATTGCCATGGTTCCAGCGAGCCTCATCCTCGCAGTGCCGTCGGAAAGTTTACGGCTTTTTGCAACAGCCGTTATTGCCTCGGCAGCCTATCTGGCAGCTGCCATTCGATTCGCGGTCCGGCGAGATGACGCCTCTGCAAGAACTCTGCTTCTGACATCGCTTGGGGTCTTGCTCGCATTGCTCTTGGCCGCAATGCTTTTTGGATCGCCACATCCCTTTCTCGGATAAGCTCTCATTTTTAGATTTTACATTTTTGCACACTGACACTTTTTTGCCCCACACGTTTTTTCAAAATCTTTCCCTACGAAACCAGTCTGTTTCACAAAAAACTTTATGAACGCATCAACAACTTTGACAGGCTCTGGTCATGGCATTTCCTCGCACGACGATTCGCATGGAGACAATGGGAATGATCCATCTGGCCATTCTTCTCACGGACTCGTACTGCAATATCAACCCGGGCTTCCGCTGTCTCGCGGCAAGCTGATCATTTGGCTTTTTCTTTCGACCGAAATTATGTTCTTCGCGGCCCTGTTAGGAAGCTACGTCGTGCTGCGATTTGGAGCACTCGTCTGGCCGAAACCGCATCATGTGCATTTGAGCGAACCGATCGGTGCCTTCAATACGTTTGTTCTCATTTGTTCAAGCGTGACGATTGTTCTTTCGCTTGAAGCTGCAAAAGGCAATCGTGCGTCACGAGCAAAATTATGGATGCTGGCAACACTGCTTCTGGGTTCTCTCTTTCTGGGGGTCAAGGGTTACGAATACTCAGCAAAATTTTCTCATGGAATCTATCCATGGTCACCCCGCAGTCGAGTTTTTGAAAAACCTGATTTGTACTACGGCTCGGCAGTTCGCGCGAGGCTCGGAGAACCAGAGATCATCGAACGGCTCAAAAAGCTTGACGAGACTCCGGAAAATCAACTCACGACCGAACAACTGCGTGCGCGAACAAGTCTCTCGCAGGTGCGAAAAATTGTTCTGAATACCGACCAGCAACCGTTTGATCTCGCCGTGGTTGCCGACCAAATCATGCCTCTGGCAACCGAAACAGGTCATGGCGAAAGTGGTCTCAACGACACCTTCACTTGGCTTCAATTGCCAGCGGTCATTCCTGGCGGAACGATGTGGGCAAGCACCTATTTTCTATTGACCGGGTTTCATGCTGTTCACGTTGTAGTTGGTCTGATTGTATTCGTGATTCTTCTTACCATGACGCTTGGACCAAAGCGGGCCGGCACCATCGAGGCCGCGGGCCTCTACTGGCACTTTGTAGATCTTGTATGGATATTTCTTTTTCCGCTTCTCTATCTATTTTGATTCCTTTTCATTGTTTCGAACTCGTTTCGCATCTTTTTCCACAAAATGCTTTGACAGGATTTCTCAATGCAAACACACGATGAAACTTCTCGTGCTTCGACTTCAGAAGACTCGCAAGGACATGGCCCTTTCACTTCTTCAAGTGGTCAACCCGTTCATGCAAAGCATTCTGAAGACAATTCCCCTGCGCACAGTGAAGAGCACCAGCACGGCGGAATAGCCAAGTACATGCTCGTCTTCTTTGCGCTTTGCATTCTTACCACCATGTCCTTTTTCACCTATTCTCCCTACTGGCCTTGGCGAGATCAGCCACATGTCGGTTGGATTTTTATGATCGCGGTATCCTGCACCAAGGCTCTGCTGGTGGTTTTATTTTTCATGCATGTGCGTTGGGAAGCAAACTGGAAGTACGTGCTCACAATTCCCGCTGCGATGATGGCCGTGTTTCTTGCAATTATGCTGATTCCTGACATCGGTCTTCGCAGTCGAATGGTTTCGCAGGAACGCCTGCTACACATGGCAAGACCATCCGACGAACGTCTGCTCGAAAAGGCTCATGCCCAACGCGAAGAGCATCCAACCACCGCCCATTGAGCAAAAATCTGTTCTTGATGCGTCACCATTCTTTTTGCTGTACCGCTACCTGATACGACGACGGGAGTTTTTGAGGTGCCAAGCGCCATCGATATTCGCGATGTGTCGCATTCGTTTGCCTCGCGACGAGCGCTTTACAACGTATCGGTCGAGATCCAACCCGGGGAACGATTTGCATTTGTCGGACCCAATGGTTCTGGAAAAACGACTCTTTTCCGTCTGATTTCAACGCTCTTTCCACTGTCGGCCGGTGAGATTGACATTTGTGGAGATTCCGTTGCAGCCACGCCTTCCCTCGTGCGGCAACATCTTGGTGTGGTGTTCCAGTCACCGTGTCTCGATCGATTTCTTACCGTGCGAGAAAATATTGAACTGGAAGGAAGTCTCTTTGGCTTGTCAGGTGCCACGTGTCGATCGCAAACGGCTCTTCTTGCAGATCGATTTGGATTTACCGACCGACTGTCGGACCTTGCGGCAAAACTCTCTGGTGGAATGCGACGTCGAGTTGAAATCGCCAAAACGCTGCTTCACTCCCCTGAAGTGATTCTCTTGGACGAGCCAACTGGTCCGCTCGATCCATCCGCTCGAAGAGCATTGTGGGAACTTCTCGATTGCGTACGCCGGCAAGACGGCGTAACGGTTGTCTTTACAACACATCTCTTGGAAGAAGCCGAGCAAGCCGATCGAGTTGCCATTCTAGATGAAGGACGACTCATCGCATGCGATTCTCCAGCTGCACTGCGATCTTCCCTCGGCAGCGATATTTTGTCGGTTCGTCCACTGGATGTTGCCGCCGCAACACAGTCGCTGCACGAAGCGTTCGGCATTCTGCCACAGTCTGTTGATGGCTCTCTTCGAGTGACTCTCAGTGCTGATCGCAATGCTTTGGCTCGGTATATGCAAAAGCCACATCCGGAAGTTGCATCCTTGTCCGTCGCCTCACCAACCCTTGAAGATGTTTTTCTCGATCGCACAGGTCGATGCTTTACACCGGTCGAACCATTGGTGAAGGGGGCTTCTCATGGGCACCGCTAGTCCTTCGACTCGTCTATCATGTGCGACTCATTGCGGGCGCGGAATTCAGGCCGCTGCGGCACTTGCTTGGCGAGAATGGATACGATTTGTCCGGCAGCGAAATCGTGTGATCGGTGCGGCAGTACAGCCGGTGGTTTTCTGGTTACTGTTTGGTGCAGGACTTGGACCGAGTTTCTCATTGCCGGGTGAGGCCACCGCCGACGTCAGTTACTTTCAATACTTTTTCCCGGGCACGCTGTTGTTGATTCTGCTTTTCGCAGCCATCTTCACAACCATCTCGATCATCGAGGACCGGCGGGAAGGATTTCTACAGTCTGTGCTTGTAGCACCACTGCCTCGCTGGAGCATGGTGGCAGGAAAGCTTCTCGGAGGAACGATGATTGCACTCGTTCACGCAATTCCGTTTCTCGTCCTCGGTCTCGTCACGAGCGGAATTTTTATCAGCGTGTTTCAGTTGTTCGCAGTGCTTCTCTGGCTGGGTCTTGTCGGCCTGCAGATGGTGGCGCTGGGATTCTCGCTGGCGTGGCGTATGTCAAGTGTTCAAGGATTTCATGCGATTATGAATCTGCTTCTGATGCCAATGTGGCTCTTGAGCGGAGCATTCTTTCCAGTAACGACCGGACCGCTGAGATTCGTAGCGATCATCAATCCACTTTCATACAGCCTGTCGGTGCTTCGACGACTTTTTTATCTCGACGCGACGCCTGCGATCCGGGATATGATGATTGCGGGGCTTCCCACCATGACGCTCTCCATTTGCGTCACGCTGATCGTTACGTTCCTTGCCTGTGTGATGGCATGGATTCTTGCCAAGGGCCGCTCCACTGGAGAACAACCATGACACTCATGAACCTCTTGAAGGTACGCAATAAAAAGCATCGTGAGCACGATCGAAGCTCCGCGTGTCTGTTTGTCTTTGCGGTATTTTTCGGAATCGTTCTATCGACAGGCGGATGTGAAAGGGGCATTCGTGAAGGCTCTTCTTTACACTCAAGTCGCTCCGAGAAAGAAGTACTTCCAGCGCCTGAACGCGTAACACCCACGGTTCCTGCAGATCACTTTCAACTCACGCAAACCGATGGCGGCACGTTTGATTCATCAAGTCTTCTCGGGAAGGTCTGGATGGGAAGTATTTTTTTTGCCAACTGCCCCGGCACCTGCTTTCGTGAAAATCAGGCCGTTGCTGAAATCCTACGGGAGTTGAATTCTCCGGACTTTATCGCCGTCAGCATCACGTGTGATCCCGATAACGACACGCCGGAAGTTCTTGGTCGATATGCAGACCGATTCGAGGCAAATCCAGAGAATTGGAAATTTCTTACCGGCCCAATCGAACAGATTCGCTCGATTGCCAATACGATACTTTTTCTTCCTGCCGAAGTGGGAGTTCACTCAGAGCGAGGTGTGGTGTTTGACCGGCAGGGGCGCCTGCGTGGCAGCTATCACCTGCTGCAAGCCGACCGCGTTGCTGCAATGAAAAAACTGATCGCCGAACTACTGGCAGAACCCGCCGTGGCGCAGACGCCTCTCACGAAGGAACCCGCTCCATGACAACGCCACTTTTTCTTCACATTATTCTGATTCCGCTCATGATTTCCACAACGACCATTCATCCTCTTGCCACGCTCAACGCAGTGTTAAACACACTTGCAACAATTCTTCTTCTCGCAGGCTGGGGGTTTATTCGTGCAGGACAATGGAAAGCTCATCGAGCGGCAATGATTGCGGCGTTTTTTGTTTCGACTCTCTTTCTCGTCTCGTATCTGACGTACCACTTTCTTGTAGGTCACGTCTCGTTTGGAGGAGAGAATCCAACCGTTCGAATGATCTACCTTGCAATTCTACTGACACACATTTTGCTGGCAGTGCTTGTGCCGTTTTTGGCAATTGCAATGTTTGTTTTGGCAATTCGAAAACGATGGAGTGCCCATCGTCGACTTGGAAAAATCGCTGTTCCAATCTGGCTCTACGTCTCGATCACTGGAGTCATTATTTATCTCTTGCTCTACCACGTCTACCCACAGACAGGCTGACAAACTACAGTAAGAGGGTTGAGTGGTTGATGTTTTTACTTTTTGTATATTCTGCTTTGCAGTGTTGCGGTGACCCTCATCGAGTGGAGTTGAAGATGCGTTCTCTTTTCTCTGTTGATGCTATGCGTTGGCTTCGAATGGCCTGCTTTGCCTGCTTACTGGCGTGCATCTGTATCTCTCTTCCATCCCATGCGATTGCGTGCCCAAATTGTAAAGATGCCGTTACCGACAACGATCCATCCGGAAATAACCTTGCGCGAGGCTACTTTTACAGCATTCTGATCATGCTTGGGATGCCTGCCACGCTTGCCGGATCGTTTGGAATGTATGTGTGGCGTGAAATGCTCAAACAACGCTCTGTCGCTGCTGAGCAGAACCGGTCCGATTCGTTGCCGTCTGCGTAACTCATCGTAGGTCATCGGATTCAAACGTTTTTCAACGAGCAACCTCTTCAGATCGTAAAATTTTTACAACCTGAAACATGCGTTTGTCAGACGACCCATCACGGTCCTCTTGTTTTCTTCTGAGAGCCTCTTCTCTCGATCCGGCACATCTGCAGTCGGTGCGTTATGATTGTCTCAGATGCCGTACAGAACGAAAGTTCGACGGTAGCGACGGTGCTTGAGTTTCGATTTTTCGGACAATTCACATGACACAGAAAAAGTTCACATCCGCCCCGCACAATTATCTGAGTCGCAACCAGCAGCGACGGATTTTCTGGACCTTCATGCCTTCTGCGTTGCTGATTCTCTTGGTTGCAGGCTGGCTTGAGCGCACCTATCTCTGGACGACAGACGATCCATCGACTCCTCAAATTGATACCCAACTCAAACAACCTGCCGATGATCCTTCTGTTCCAGATTGGGTTTTTGTCGAGGCTGATGAACCCCCGCTTCCCGTCACTGGCGAAGATCTTGGTGCTGGAGCGAACCTGCTTGAGAAAGTACGTGACGACACGACCTTTCGCGATGGTGATCGTGAAGCATGGTTTGCAATTTGGATGACGCTGCGTTCTACCGATCCTCGGTTGTATCGAACTTTTTCTGAAAAGCCCGTGGGGTTTGTCGAACTCTTTGGTCAGCCTCGCGCATTTCGCGGCAAGCTTGTGAAACTCAAAGGAATTGTAAAACGCATTCAGCGTGTGGAAGCACCTGCAAACGATTTTAATATTGCTGGATACTGGCAAGCTTGGATTCTTCCAGAAGGCGGGCCACCATCCCCAATTGTGGTTTATTTTCAGGAACTGCCTCCTGGTTTTCCTACAGGGATGAAAGTGGAAGAACCGGTGGAAATCGTTGGATATTTTTTTAAGCGATGGGCCTACATGGCCAGCGACACCATTCGAATCGCGCCTTTAATTATGTCTCGAGAGCCGTTTTGGAAGCCGGTTGCAATCAATCCCTCTCCCACAGCAACGGTTGGATCAATTGCTCTATTGACCATGGTGATGCTCGTCACGGTTACGTCACTGGCAATGTGGATCGCCAATCGGGGTACACAACGAACGTATCTCTCTTCTCCAATCGATCTCACAGCCTCTCTCGCAGGCGAAGACTTTTTCTCCACCTCCGACGCACTGCGAAAACTTTCCGCTTCTGTTGGAGAACAGTCTGCAAAGGAAACTTTGCCATGATGCCTTCCGGTTTTTCCCGCTCAGAACGTTCTCTTGTTGTTCTTGGTCGGCCTCAAACGTCGTTCGCTGAAAAAGCATGGTCAAATGTGTCTCCTTGCAAGGATTTTATTTTGAACAAAAAGTTTCTGTTTCCACTTTTCTGCTTTATTTTCTTTTTCTCAACCGTGCATAAGATTTCTGCGCAACCATCTTCGGCCCCTAGCAGAGAAGGAAAATCATCGCCGTCGCTGGCTGCCTATCTCAACACGTTCAAGCTCGGGGCCGACGCACGCACGGAAGTCATGTCGGTTCCAGGCTGGGAAAGTGAGCAATTTTCATTTTCGCTTCGAATTCTTGCCCGACTTTCTGCCGCGTCCCGACCCGCGGCACTCGAATGGGAAGCATCGGCGGTTGCAAGTTCTGCTGCGATTGCCAATCCCTCCGAGGCTCTCGAACGACTTGTGCGCGTCTCTGGAAAAGCGGTAATGGTGGAAGAGTTACAACTCTCTCCATCAGAAGCAGAACTTGCCTCTCGGAAAAGTGTGACGCTGGTCCGTTTGGTGACTGAAGAAGGGCTCCGCTGCGACGTGATTACCGATCGTGCCCCGAAAACATGGCCTCGCGTGACGATCCTCGATGAACTGGCGGACGCGTTCGGTGTGATGCTTCGATCTGGTTCAGGACCCACGCCGTCTTCAGCGGACTGGCCACAGCCACCCGCCTCATTGCTGATGGTTGCACGAAGTATCAACTGGCATCCTCCGACACCGCTGGGTTCACTCGGAATGAACTACACGTTCTTTGACACGGTCGTGGATAATACAAAAATGGTTGATGGTGATACCGAAGCCCTCTACGCAATGTTGACTGCAGTTGGCAGAGGCACACAACAAGGCATCGAAGGTGTTGTGTCGCACGATACCGATCTCATTTCGTTGATTGATCCATCTCAAAAATGGTTCGCAGAGCATCGTGGTGATCCAGTTCGATTCACCGGTACGGTGAGGCGCGCGACACGCATCGTGATTGACGATCCACTTCGGCGGCGTCAGGTGGGATCTGATCACTATTGGGAACTCTTTCTCTTTGTGCAAACACCACTGATCAAAATCGATGACCGCATTCAAGATAGCTATCCGGTCGTCTGCTGCGTGCGAGAGTTACCGGATGGCATGCCGACCGAACAGCCTCTCTCCGAACGTTTGCACGTGACGGGGTTTGCCCTGAAGCGTTATGGTTATCCACTTCCTAAAAACGAAAATGCACCGGAAGGATTTCAGGTTTCTCCGCTGATCATCTGTCGCGATGTTCAGTGGGTTCCAGAGCCATCGACGACTGAAGCAACGAGCGTTTTAGGATGGATTTTTGCAGGATTGGTTGCCGTAACGCTCTTTTTTATGCTGCTGGGAGTGTGGTCGTTTCGCCGTGGCACCCGCGCGATGGAAAAACGGGCACGAGCACAGTTACCCGATCGAATCGATCTACCCTTCGAACGCAAACGAGAGGATTGACCCCGTTTGACCCCCGGTGCCTTCGTTACAATTTGCTCACGACAGGAGTCTTTGTGTCTGGTGAGCCGAGAAAAGGATTGGTAGCATTGTTGAGCTTTCTGAAACTCGGTGTGTCTTCTCATGCTCGGCCAAGCAACTTCTTGAGGATTGTATGAATTTCTCACATCCACGTTGCCCTGGTCCGATGTTGCGTCGCGAATTTCTGGCAGCGGGCGCACTTGGAACCGGTGGATTTTTGTTGCCTGATCTTTTTCGGATGCAATCCCACGCCGCCCAGCAAGGGGCGAAAATCGATCCGGAAACATCAATCATATTTGTGTGGCTGCCCGGCGGACCTCCGCACATGGATATGTATGACATGAAACCGGATGCCTCTTCAGATTACCGGGGTGCTTTTCGCCCAATCCGAACGAATGTTCCTGGTATCGAAGTCTGCGAGTTGTTGCCTCGGCACGCCGCCATTGCCGATCGGTTTTCTGTAGTGCGTTCGATTTCCCATACTTTTGCTGATCATGGTGGCGGTCACAAACGAATGATGACCGGAAGAATTCCAGCGACGCCTGTGGACACCGTAAACGATGCTCCTGCAACAGGCTCAATCGTGGCGAGATGTCGCGAGTTCGTCGATCGAGGAGTTCCGAACTACGTCTCCATGAATCCTGGTGGTCGGACAAACGATGTTTTTGCTCAAGGCCCCGCCTACCTTGGTCAGGCTTATTTGCCTTTTAATGTCGAAGGAGATCCGTCAGTTCCGAATTTTGTTGTTCCCAATATTGCACCCGTTGCAATGGCACGGGGAAGCGTCAACGATCGCATTTCACTGCTGGGAAATCTGGACCGTATTCAAAGAAACATTGATTCCTCGCGAATGATGGAATCAATGGATCGCTATCAGCAACGTGCCGTCAGCATGCTGACGAGCGATCGGGCAAAAAAGGCTTTTGATCTTTCGCTCGAATCCGATGCTGTGCGCAATTCCTATGGCCGTCACTGCTGGGGACAACGAGCTTTAATGGCCAGACGTCTCGTAGAAGCTGGTGTCAGTTTTGTGACAGTTGTCATGGAAAACCCTTATCAATCGGGCGTTCCGGCTCTCAAGCAGGGTGTTTATAACTGGGATTCACATGCGGTCAATTGTCATATTTGGGACGATCTTCAAGTGCGACTGCCAATTTATGACCAAGCAGTCACAGCATTGATCGAAGACGTGTATCAACGCGGCATGGACAAGAAAACGATGATTCTGGTGACCGGTGAATTTGGACGTACTCCACGATTGGAAAACACGGTCGGTTCCCAAACCGGAGTCAAGCAACCGGGACGCGATCACTGGCCGCAGGCAATGTCTTTGATCATGGCCGGTGGCGGTATGAGAACCGGGCAAATCATTGGATCGACTAATTCCAAGGGGGAACATCCAGTGGATCGTCCTTTAACGCCCAATGATCTTTGGGCAACAGTCTATCGCCATTTGGGAATCGATTTCGAGCAGTCTTTCCCAGATCATGGAGGTCGTCCGATGCCAATTCTGCCATTCGGAGAGCCCATTTCAGAACTTTTGCCTTCGGTTTAGTTTAGACAGATAGTTTCAGAACACTCCGGTGGCTCTGCCTTCATTCTCAATGCCGCACTCGACGTTTTGCTGCAGGACTTGCTGAAACAAATGCAACCGGCGAAATTTCTAGCATTCCTTCGATAGACTCTTCCATTCTCAATTGTTGTTTCATTCGTTTCACACTTTTTAAGAGAGAGTTTCTCTGATGATGCGACGAGCCAAAATATCAATCATTGGTGCAGGGAACGTTGGAGCGACCACCGCTCACTGGTGTGCGGCTGCGGAGCTTGGCGATATTGTTCTTCTGGACATTCCGGCTACCGAAAACATGCCCGCCGGAAAAGCGCTGGATCTCTTTGAAGCCTCACCCATTATGGGCTTTGATTCACGATTAAAAGGCACCACCGACTGGGCCGACACCGCGTTGAGCGATGTCGTAGTTGTCACCGCTGGTATCGCAAGAAAGCCCGGGATGAGCCGGGACGATCTCCTCGCGACAAATGCCACAATCGTCGGAAACGTGGCTGAGCAAATTCGTTCTACGAGTCCTTCGGCGGTTGTAATCGTTGTCAGCAATCCGCTCGATGCGATGGTGCAACGCACGCTTCAGGTCACTGGTTTTCCTTCGGCTCGGGTAATCGGTCAGGCAGGTATTCTTGACACGGCGAGGTATCGATCCTTTCTGGCCATGGAACTTAATGTGAGCGTAGAAGATGTGTCGGCGATGCTCTTGGGTGGTCATGGAGACACCATGGTTCCAATTCCGAGTTGCACCGGTGTTGGAGGCATTCCGGTCACGCAGCTAATCAAGCCCGAACGACTTGAAGAAATCGTCACTCGCACTCGAAACGGTGGCGCCGAAATCGTCGGTCTTCTCAAGACGGGAAGTGCTTACTACGCGCCAGCTGCAGCAACCACACAAATGGTCGAGGCGGTGGTGCGAGATAAAAAACGATTAGTGCCCTGTGCCGCTTACTGTGACCGCGAATACGGAGTTGGCGGATTTTTTGTAGGCGTACCGGTAGTGCTTGGAGCAGGAGGAGTCGAACGAATTATCGAACTGTCACTGCTGCCAGCCGAACGAGCTGCATTCGACAAGAGCGTGATTGCCGTGAAGGAACTTGTTTCCGCCATGAACGCTCTGACAGGCTGGAAGAGTCAGTAGGTTCCATCTGAAATTGCCACTTTCGGCTCTCTTGTGCCCTGCGTGGTCATAAAGCCCGCTCGCAGCACGATTTTTACGCATGATCCTGATGTTGAAGTCAGTCGATCATTTCGCTACAACCCCGCGTCTTTTCCCAAAAAGGTCGCTTATTCCGAAGCAGGTGGAGCCCTGTACGCACATTTTTAATCGCCAACACGCCTTCAACCTCTTAGGGTATTTTCATGCCACGAATCAGAACCGAATCGAGTCGTCTCCGAGATCCTGTCGTTGAGAAACGTTTTCCAACGCTTGCCAAAGGTGACGATCTGGTTTTCGTACCTCTCGGCTACGAATCTGGGTACGCCTATCCGCTCCTTGTCTGGCTCGATGATCCCACCTCCAAGCCGCTCGACTTAGGACATGCGATGTCAAAAGTCAGTCTTCGAAATTATCTGGCCGTTCAACCGTCGGCATGTTCTTCCGGAAGACTTCCACTCGATCCCGAAGAATCCGTATGGAAGGCCATCGATGACATCTCCGTTCAATACAACGTCAACGCAAAACGCATTTATCTGGTTGGTCGCGGGGCAGGGGGCACGCATGCGTTTCGGATCGCCTGCCGGCATCCACGTACATTTGCAGGAGTCGTGTCGCTGACAGGACCGTTTCCACTTGCCGAATCGCTCTTCGCTCGACTCGATGAGGTTCGACGTTTGCCAATGTTAATGTGCTGCCATCGCGATGAGTGCGAGGCTGTCAACAATCGCACCGATCAGACTCTTCGTCTTTTTCATTCTGCCGGAGCAACTCTCGCGATGCGTATTTACCCCGGATCGAACGCACTCTCAAAAATTATTTTGAACGACGTGAACCGCTGGCTCATGGACGATATCTGCGGATCTCCAGTTCTTCCAAAACATTCGATTGCTCGCTAACAGTTGACACCTCGCCTCGAAACATCTCGAGACAAGCACTTTCACAAGAGAAATCATTCATGGCCTTCGCTGATAAAAAAAATTCACGCAACCAGCCCATTTGTCGTATTCCCTTCGACGATTCTGAAGATGCGTGCATTCTTCCGATGGTCGGACAGACTCACCACGTCACAACGCGTGATGATATTCTTCCAGCTTCGCTCCAACAGTTGACCGATATTATTTCGTCGAGTGTCGAGCGATTGAGAAATCGGCTCGAGCGAATTTCTCACGAACTCAAACGAGCCGACAATGAAACGCTTGGCGGTGCCCTCGATGGCCAGCGAATCCGAAAACTTGCAGCGGTTGTTGATGACATTTCAACAGATCTTTTGCATCTGAGCGATCTCATTGCTCCCGATGCTCCGGTGAATCGGTGGGTGTCTCCCCGTGGCGTTTTAGAATCGCTTCTCTTTGAGACTCTTCGCAAAAATCCCGATCTGCGTCACACCATGCCTCGCATTGTTCTCGACGTGGCTGAAGGGCATTCGATCTACGCTGATCCGACGATCGTCAACCGAGTACTTGCCACGTTGCTGGACAACGCGATCGAGGCCACTGCGACCAACGGAGAAGTGGTCATCACGAGCGTTGAATATGCCGACGCAATCGAGATCGAGGTTGCGGACTCTGGAACAGGACTTTCCAACAACACAAAATCGCGGCTCTTTGAACCTGGATTTTCTACAAAGCCTGATGGTACGGGTCTGGCTCTTGCTTCTGCGCGAGTGCTCGTGGAGCAACTTGGTGGAGCGCTCGATGCAATCAATTGCCCCGATGGCGGCACCGCGTTCACGTTGCGTGTGCCCCACGGAAAAGCCATGCGACAGGCCGCCTAACGATTCACTGTGAGGGATTTTCACATCGCAGAGTGTTTCTCAATCTAATGGACAATGCCCCGCAATCATTCCGATTTCCAAGCACTTTCATGACTGGCATGACGCCTGCGCGCATGATCAGCGTAGGCATGCTCGCAATTTCAATCGCCTGGGGAGGGTGGCTTTTAAAGAAGGCTCCGAATAAAGTCGACGTTGCAATTCTTTCGGGAGCCATCATTTCTGCCAGCGATTTAGCAGTTATGGAGGCAGCGTTTCATCGAAAGCACTTGGTGGATTATCGGATCACCGAGGGTCGCATCTTCGTTCCAAATGGACTTCAAAGCGCCTATACCGGTGCGCTCGTCGAAGCAGAAGCGCTGCCCCGCCAATTTGGATCGCGTCTGCGGAGTACGCTTGAGAAAAATAGCCCTTGGCAAAGCCGAACCGCTCAGGCTGACCTGCTTCGAGTGGCAATACAAGAAGAGTTGGCACTGGTTTTGCGATCAATGCCAGGAATCGAAAATGCAAGCGTTCTGTACGACGTCGAAGAACGCACGGGGCTCCAAGGGGGAACCGTTAAAACCGCCAGTGTGAGCATTCGACCCAAAGTCGATATGCCGCTCGATCCAGGACGCGTTGAAGCAGTGAGAGTCCTGGTGGCAGCTTCCATTGCCGGAATGCTTCCCGAGATGGTGGCGGTGACCGATCTTGAAAGTGGCCGGGTGTATACCGGCAGCCTGACATCTGAGCCTTCCGCCAAGACCGATGGAGGATTGCTCGATGCTCGAATTGCATTTGAACGTCATCTGGCAGAGAAAATTCGTCGATCGTTGGGATTTGTGACCGGCGCAGTTGTGACGGTGAATGTCGAACTCAATACTGTCACTCACGCTCGATGGCCGCAGGAGGTGCTTCCACCTGAAGGCATCGCATCGATTGATACGTCTGCGACAGCACTTTCCAACTCCGATGCAACCGAAGGCGATCACATTCCCGCGAGAGCCAATGCTCCCGCCGAAGTTGCTCTGCCTTCACGACCGAGCGTGTCTTCGCGGCAATCCAAAGCCCCTGCGGCAGACTCTTCTCAGCAGTTTTCGTTCGTTGGAGTTTCAGTTGCCGTACCCCAAACGTACTTTCAATCTGTGTTCGAAAAGCAACTGCACGAACAGATTTCCACAAAAGCTGTGCCGCTCACAATCCAGCAGTTTCAGGCAACAGAGTGCGAGCGGATTCGTCAGCATGTCACCCAACTTCTGCCTGCCACATCGGATCCAAGTCGATCGAGCATTACAGTGACGGGCTTTCTGGCTGCAGGCACATCCGTCCCTCACACTCCTTCGCTCTTCGATGAACATAGCGAATCGTTTCTATCCTTGCTCAATCCGGTGTCACGTGAAATGTGGCTGGCTGCAATGAGCGTTGTCGTTGGGTGTCTGTCTGCTTGCATGTGGTGGTTTGGAAGCCCCCGCAGCACTTCGCCGTCTGAGACGCACATCGCATCCATTGACTGGGGATCCCATTCCGTTTCGAGAAAAACTGCTGCTTCGGATGTTTTTGGTGTAGCAGAACCAGCACACACTTCTCTCGATCGACCTCCTTCTGAACCACAGCGAGTCGCCGCATGAAGTGCTTACGCTGGATCACTTGTTGCATATCGGGCAACTGTCTGATTGCATTGCTCGCCAGCTTGGGGCTCCAAGTCGTTCGTGCCCAGGAGAACCCGCCTGTGACGTTTGATCCGACGGCTCAAACATCATCTGACATCGTATCGAAACAGATTTCTTCAGAAGATCCTTCATCCATTCCTCGCTCGGATTCACTGGCCAAGACACTGCCGAGTGCCCTTCAAAAACCTCTCATGCTCTCCGATGTTCCCAACACAGCGACGAATATCAACGAACACAGTTCTGCAGCATTGACTCAAGAACCTGTTGTTTCTCCCCGCAGTTCACGAAGAATCCTCGACTGGGGTATCGGAGTGATGGTCGTCGTACTTGTGGTTGTATTGATCTCACTCAAACAGTTGAACGCAACTCCCCTCGGAAGAATTCCCGCCGATGTTGTCGATGTACTCGGGCAGACAACTCTCGGCAAAGGACAGGTCGTTCACCTCGTTCGATTCGGTCCAAAAACGCTTCTGGTCAGTGTGGGAACCTCTGGCTGCCAGACTCTGGCCGAACTCGGTGATCTTGAGGCCACTGAAGCGATTGTGACGGCATGTCGCCACAATCGCCTGAATGGACGCAAGAACGCTCGACTTTCCGTCGCTTCGCTCGTGAACGCAAAGGGACGGGGGGAAGCATGAAATCCGCTTTCCTTCACGCAACTCCATACGCACCTTGTGGGATAGTGCGAAGCACCACAATTGCGCTGCTCCTTCTGTATGTTACATGCATGCCGATACTCTCTGAGTGTTCGCGTTGCATTGCAGCAGATGCTCTGTCGCCTGCGGCACAAAGTCAGTCGCGGTTGATCGTTCCCAAGATTGTTACGGCCAAAGACACCAGCGAGGCTCGCCCTAGTCCTCAGCAGAAGTTCGACAATGTGTCGATGCTGCCCACTGCGACCCCTCGTTCGACCATCGATTCGAACGACTCGCCACTGAAACAAAAACTGGCTGAGACACCCCCCGCTGCTACGCCGATGTCTCCAACTTTTTCAGACATGGTGGGGAGTCTCATCGGAACCGGATCGCTTGGAATGTCACTCTCGGCGGTGCTTGTGATGGGAGTCGCGAGTCTTGCACCTGCCGTGCTGCTGATGACCACATCGTTTGTGCGCATGAGTGTTGTGCTCTCTCTTGTGCGACAAGGACTCGGTACGCAGCAACTCCCCTCAAATCAAATTGTGACATCCTTAGCTATTTTTCTCACAGCGATGGTGATGTGGCCGGTGTGGACTGCTGCGTGGCAGGAAGGGGTAGAACCCTATCAACAGGGCCGCATGTCGCTCAACGAATCATTCGATCGTGGATCACTTCCAGTGCGTCGCTGGATGGCCAGTCAGATCGAACAATCTGGAAACCGGGAGACGATGCTTCGGTTTCTGAAGCGGCATCCTACGGCTCCACACACGATCACGACCTATGACGAAGTGCCACTCGAGACACTGCTGCCTGCATTCCTCGTAAGTGAGTTAGAAACCGCTTTTTCAATCGGCTTTCGAATTCTGCTTCCATTTTTAGTGATTGACCTGATTGTGGCAACACTCGTTGTCTCAACTGGGCTGGTCATGCTGCCGCCAACACTCGTATCGCTGCCACTGAAACTCCTCATTTTTGTGCTCGCGGATGGCTGGTCTTTAGTTGTCATGTCACTTCTGGATGGCGCACAAATCGTAGGAACGTAGTCCTTTTCTTTACATATCGTTTCGATGAGACCCATTCGATGGCCCAAATCGATCTTGTAGAACTCGTACGACAGGCGATTCTCACCGGAGCCATGGTGTTGCTTCCGGTTCTTTCTGTTGCGTTCCTTTCGAGTCTTTTTGTTGGCCTCTTGCAGGCGGCAACTGGTATCCACGAACCGCTCGTGGGCATGGTGCCTCGCTTGGCTGTAATGGCCGCTGCACTTGTGTTTGCGATGCCGTGGATGATTGAGCAGATGGTTGAATTTCTGAAAATCAGCGCATCGGTGCATTCGGGTTTTTGATTCTGACGAGTGTCCATTCACAAAACTTTCTGGAAGCGAGTATCCGGTGAATGCACAACCTCTTTCTCCTGAAAACCTGCAGATGCTCTGGCTGTTTGCCTGTATCGTGGCACGCACTGGTGCGATCATTGCCACCGCTACGATTCCGGCATTTCCGGGCACGCCGCTCAGAGTACGAGTGGTTCTGTCGTTGGCACTGTCACTGATGGTACTGCCACAGGTGATGGTTTTGGCTGATGGATCGCCGATCACCATTTCACCAATGACTGTTTTGGGAGAAGTTCTCGTCGGAGGCATCCTCGGATCGTCAATTTCAATGGTGCTCGGTGCGACCGCATGGGCCGGTCAGATTCTCGGTACCATCTCCGGACTTTCGTGGGCCGAAGACTTCGAACCATTTGGTGAAGTTCAGTCCGCAGGCATTTCAACGTTTGCATGGTGGGTCGGAATGGCAGCTTTTTTTGCGTCAGGAGGTCATCTCGCAGTGGTGTGTGGCGCTCTTGAAACATTCACGACACTTCCGGTGGGCTCATGGCCACATGCGTCGCTCGAAAAAATGTGCTCATTGGTTCCGGGACTCAGTCTTCACCTTGCGATTTCAATGGCTATGCCAGCAATGATGGCACTCGTGGCCATGCATCTGGTGACGACAATCATTGTGAGAATTGCCCCTCTCTCACCGGGCAGCGGATTGGTGCAGGCAGCCGGAGCGGTCGTCCTTCTGTTTTCAATGTTTGTAGGTGCCGACACCTGGGCCCGCGGTTGGGGTGAAGCCATATCCGCTCCGCTGGAACGGATACTTGCCTTCGATCACTAGCTCATTTTTCAGTTGAAATAGTTTCAATTGTTCGCTCGGTCGGCTCCGTGTATCGAACGCTGATTCAACACTTACAGCCGAAACTTTCCCCCTTGTCACTCATCCGTTTTTGTAGATCGCTCGAAAATGTCTGATGCCTCAGATCGTTCAATCCCCGCCACGGCACGTCGTCGGGAAGCTGCGCGTCAGCAGGGAAATATGCCAATGGCCATCACGCTGGGATGGGTCGCCGGCGTTGCGGTCGCACTGGCATGCATTCCAACCTGGATCGCCATCGTGGTGCAAGGTGGCGTGGACATGCTCCGACAGACTCTTTCAATCGCTATCGCTCGCCCGGGCTCTTCACCGCCAACGTTTGATCTTGAAGTTCCTCTTGGAATTCTGGTTGCAACTCTTGCAGTGATGTTCGTAACGACTCTGACTGTGGTTGTCATTCGAATGCTGACTGATGGTATATCACTGAATTTTTCCAGAGCCTTGCCAACTCTGGAAAAAATCTCTCCACTCGCAGGGATTGGTCGCATTTTTTCCTGGCTCACGCTTTTTCGAATGCTTGGAGGAGCAGTGACACTTTTGATTCTGATCGCTGTAGCAGGGATTTCTCTCGATGAGATCGTCTCGCTCATCGGGCAACAGGTCGATCAGATCGAGCCGTCGATTGCCGGCATGACCGTGTGGCGTGCGTCGTGGTCGATTGTTCTCGCGGCAGCCGGGACTGGTGCGGCGCAGTGGTTCGTGCAACGCCGACGATGGGAGCAATCGATTCGGATGACTCCACAGGAATTTCAGGAAGAACTACGCTCCTTGCAGGCCGACCCAATGATTCGGATTTCTCGAGAAAATGGGTCTGCCAGAAAATCCGCTGCGCGTGTTTCCTCTCAAGCGACACTTCCTGCCGAGTTGCCTGCGTCTGCCGCATAGTATTGGTTCAACAGTAATCTTTTTTGGCTCGCTGCTTCTTGCGGCCGCTGGTGCACTCTGTGCGCGATTTATTTTTGATGAACCTCAAGACACCGCTGATGTCTCATACAAACAACGTTGTCTGTGAAAGATGACGCGATACAAAACGGATCAAAACACTTCTCTTTTTTCTGACTCCCGGGCCACGTTTATTTCTTGAATGGCTTCTCGAAGCAGAGTCCGTAGTTCTGGCGTCGTCATCTCACCGCTCATGCGTTCAAGCTCTTGTCCATTTGTAGAAATAAGTTGAATCGTAGGGAATGCTTTGACACCCATCGCTCGGCAGACTGCGGCGTCTCGATCTGCATCGACCAAAACGCAAATAAATTTCCCAGACATAGAAACGACTTGCGGATCCGCAAGTGTCGTATGGGGGAGTTCACTCGAAAAGCGACACCACGACGCACGGAATACGACGAGCATTGGCTTGCCTTCATCGCTTGCTCGTTTTAATCCGGTCTCGTAACTTTCAACAAATTTTATTCTGCGAGTTGTTTCTGGACGAGCGAACGGATCGGGACCAAGCTTTGAAGCGGAGTTGTGCTTCGCACTGTCTTTTGATCGCTCTGCTTCAATCGGTTCGTCATAGACCTCGCAACCATTGATCAGCATGCAGAGCGCACATACGATCCCAGAAACCCTGATACCACCCCAAGGCCTCGTTGCGCAAACACTCTGCGACGTGAGAGGCACATACAATCTTTCTGGCATCGCACCATCCATGACACTAAGTAGCTTCTTTGAAATGAGTTCGCCGAAACAGGACTCGCATTCCAAAAGAGAAATAAGGAACGGAAACAGCTGTCTTCTGGCTGTTTTCGACACAATTGAAAGAGGTCTGTAGGGGAACTCTGATGGCAGCGGCAAGGCCGTCTGTGGATGGCATGGCAGGCGGGGCGTTCTTGGAAGGCCCGGCAAGCCGCAACGGTTTTTTTATCGTTGTGCGGAGGTTGTCTGGATTCTCGAATCCGACTAGTGTCTCGAACCTGCTGTGTTCAACTCTTCGTTTTGTTCCCGGACTTTTTTGTTTTTATGCGTCGACTCGCACGAGCCTCGCCGCCTTGGATGCCGCTATGCCTAGCGTGCAATGCACTTTTCTTTGTGGCGATTATGCTGTCGGGGTGCAAGCTCGTTTCACGGGGCGGACCGGTATCAAAAGAGCTGACGACTGCCCGAAGACTCTCAAACGAAGGACTCGCCGCCGCCAACGAAGACGATCTTGTGCGAGCGGAAGGATTACTCGAACGGGCGGTGCGTGCCTGTCCAGCAGATATTGATGCACGACGCTACTACGCAGATGTGCTCTGGAAGCGAGGTTCACGAGTGGAAGCGGTGGGGCAGATGGCTGAGGCGCTGCGAATGTCGCAAGGAGACGTCTCTACGACGCTTGCCGCAGGTCGAATGTATTTGGAACTCGGACTTCTCGACGACGCCGATTCGTTGTCGCAAAGTTCGGTCTCACTGGCTCCGAGATCGAGCGAAGCCTGGCACCTTCATGGACAAGTTGCGCTTGCCCGTGGTCGCACGGACGATGCGTTGGCCGACTTCCACAAATCGCTTTCGCTTTCGCCTGATGACCGCGATGTTTTGAAGGACACTGCCGAGGTCTATCAGCACCAGAAGCGCCCACAGCGAACGCTTTCAACGCTTGCGCACTTGAGCGAAACCTATGGTTCAGGAAATGTTCCCTCATCGATTCTAACCATGGAGGGAAGGGCACATGAGGCTCTCGGACGGCGACAGGAAGCACTCCTGTGCTATCGCCGTGCAATCGCAACCGGCGAAGATTCTAAAGAGGCTGTTGAGCACCTCGCGGCTCTCGAAGGGGGCAAGCCGATCGCAAAAGTGGCAACTGCACCACAGGGTAACTCTACAACACTTCGACCATAGAACATCGTTTGAGCCAATTCTTATTCGAGGCTCGATGCGCGACCTGTCAGCGTGTCAAACGCTCCGATGGCTGGCACGAGAAGCGCTGCAGTAGCAAATCCATACGCTACGCCTGCCACCAGAAAAACCTGGAGTGCGTTTCCCTGAAGAAAGCTGGTGATCGCAACAAACGTAAGAACGGGGAGCAGTGCCGATGCCCAACCGATGGCCGGAGAAGGATTTCTTGCAGAGAGTGCCGCGTAAAGCCCAACAGCACCGCCCACAATCACCGCAAGAAAAGGTGCCAACTGCAGTTCAAAACTCGATCCAAACGACACCATGATCCGCATCGCAGTAGCAACTCCGACAAAGAGAAAAACAACGGTGCCCAGCGATACGGCAATCGCCCGAGCGCTTCGTTCGTATGAGAGTCCAACGTGCACGCCGAGAACATCGCAAAAGAAAACAAGCGTCGCCATTCCGAGTGCCAAATAGATTCCGTTCTCAAGACTCACCGCTCCTGTGCCTACCAAAAAACCACAGAGCACAAGCGGCACAATGACAATTTCTCTCGATACAGCCAACACTCCAAGGAGTTTTCCCCAAATCAATTCCTGTGGTGAAAGATCGCTTACCAATAAAAGATCGAAAGCGTTTCGATCTCGTTCGGAAGTAATACTCGTCACAGCAAGTGCCGTCACTGCCACCAGACTCGCCAGCACCATTGGAACTATTGCAATGGTAATCGCACTGTGATCAGGCCGATTCTTTTGCATCTCCCCAAATATAATTGCCGCACTTCCTGCAAAAAGCAGCATCCACGCCAATCGCACCACGACGATTTTGCGTCCGTAGGCTCGAGTGCATATTTCTCTCCACAGAATTGGGTTCTTCCAGACTTCTCTCGAAGTACCTCGCACAATATCTCGGGTGATTGTTGGCCGTAACGGATTGTTTCCAGGATCAGGATTCACGCTGCCACTTTGTTCGCTGACGCGACTACCGGCCGGCTGCCTGCCAAGCGTAAGCAAGTCGTCGGATTCGTATTCCGCATCCTGCACGCCGAATTTACCGTCTGCAGCTACGTTCCATCGCCGCACATTGAAAACCGCGACAAGATTTGTTGCCGCAATGATCGATACCGTCACACCGAGAAATGGGATGAAGCGACTTCCACCTGTCGGCTCAAGTGCGGCATAGACAGCACGTGCCGGCGAAATCATCGCGGCCACAGATGGACCGAAAAAAAATAGACACATCTCTCCACATGCCATCCATGCAACAATCGCAAACGCCGTAATCGAGAGCGTCTGGAATGCAGTATCTCGCCAGAATCCGACCGTGGTTGCAATGCTTGCCGCCGCAAGCGACGCCGCAGCAGTTACAAGAAAAACTCGAATTAATTGCGGAGCAGTCACACCGCCAAAGAGCAGCACGATTGCAAAAATTGGAATTGCAGAAACAAGGAGTAGCGTGACTTGCACCACGCTCGCCGCAAGTTTTCCAAGTACCAGTTCCCTGTCGTAGAGACGACTTATTAATAAAAGTTCCAGTGTGCGACGTTCTTTTTCCATGCTCACGGAGACTGCTGCCACCATGGCCGCTGCGAGTACTGCAAGCACCAACTGCAGTGGAGAAAGAATTCTTAGCAGCGTGGCCCCGAAACGAGCGGTATCACCTGCTGAGTCAATCGACTCAGTGCCTGTGACCACCAACCAGCACGTTGCCACTATCGCTACAAGCACCGAAGCATAGACCGCGCGAGCCACATAGAGACCTCGTGCTCGAGGCGCCATCGCAATCTCGCGTTCAAAGACAGGCCCCAACCACATGCGAAACCTCAAAACTCTTCTCTTCGTACACCGACTTCACACTGTAAACAAACGCGTCACAAAAACCAATTCTTCTGCGTCTGCCTGATCTATGGCACGACAGTCTCATTTCCCGGAATCTCTCTTGCGACACCGCAGAGTCTATAAACTGTTTTTCTGTGAACTCGCTGTACCATACCTTCTCTGCAGCCAAAATTAAAAACGGCTGCAAAAAGTCTATGCCGTCTTCGCGGTTGAGCGATTACAGACATTGTTCAAAGAGGGCACGCGGCTATTTTTTAGAGCGTGCAGGGACTTTTGCCGTTGGAAGAGGTGCGGCAATCGGTTCGACACGAACAGTGATCGTGTTTGACACAGCATGATTCGCCCGGTTTGGCTGCCAGGAACGACTGTTTTTCGAACGACGCAGCGGCCAAGGAATTCCTGGATAGGCTTCGATTGGGACTTCCATGCTCGGCAGTCCAATGCGAGAGGTATCGCCGTTTGGCGTGCCGTCGCCGTAGTGCGTCCATAATTCGATGGCTGAGGATTGTGAGACGGGCATCACGCATGACAAAAGAATCATTGCGAGAAACACCCGTTGATACGACACCAGCACTCCGATGCTGTGCCGCGCGAACTGCATAAAAAGCATGAACGAAGTTCCTCATCCCAATTCTCATTGCAAGAGAGCGACACCGCCTCAGGCATTCTCTCATCCGAACTAGTCGTCATTCATCGTCACCCGATCGGGCCAGACAGAAATGATTTTGAGAAAGTCTTCCTTATCCTTACAACGTCCCCATTCTTTCTCAAACTCGTCATCCGATTTCTTTCACAATTCGCGTTCATTGTATGATCAAAGAGGAAATCTTCGAAAACAAATTGCCGGTAGACTCCCCCTTCTCGATACTCCTTCGCTCATCGCAATAATCCTCACGCTTTTCCTCACTCTCCATTCAACCTGCGACTAGACTCTCAGAAGCGTTCTTCGAGATTTCGAGGGATTTGACGAGGACTCCACGCGTGCCTGCTTCGACACTGTTATTGAGCATTTGTACGGCGTCATTACTGGTATCGCTCGTGGTGATTGTCTGTCTTCTGCGATCGGTTAGCGGCACAACAGCTTTTCCCGCGGCACTCTGGGGCCTGGGTGCTTCGATTGCTGCAATTATGCTCAGTGCATCTCTTCTTTTTGGAATTTCTCTTGATGCCTCGCGACTGGTGGAGCTGCGACTGTCTGTCGGTGTTCTGGCATTGTGCCCTTCGATGTCGGTACTCGGAGCCAAGCGACCGCTGCATCGTCTCTGGCAACTGATTGTCGGATCGCTTGCTGTTGTTCTCCTGCTACCGGTAATTTCTGCCGAACTGCTGAGGCCCGGAAGCCTGCCGACAATGCACGTTACCCAAGAACTATTTCTGCTTCTTTTACCGCTGGCAGGATGGCTCAATTTTCTGGCAACCAAGCGCTGGTTTGCTGCGACGGTTTTCACGACGGGTCACTATCTGCTTGTGGCCCCTTGTTTTTCATCACTCACTCTTTTTTTTACAGTCGAACGTCTTGAGTCGCCTCGGTTCCTCGTCGCGGCTTTTCTTCTCATGTCAACCGGAATTGTGATCACCGGATGCCAAGCATGGATCGAAAATCGAAAACGCCATTCAATACAAAAAGCTCTGCCCACACAGACGCATTCTCTTGATGAATCAGAGTTTTGCAGCATGGCAAGCGAACCGTTTCTCTGTTTACGCGAAGCCCTCGGCGTAGCGTGGATGCTCCGAGTGGCTGAACGCTTTAACGAGATTGCCACCAACAATAAATGGCCATGCCGACTTTCTCTCGATGGAATGAATGTCGAATTCAATGCAAAGCAGGCCTCATCTCGGTGGAAATCGGAGGCTCTTCGGTGCGTCTGGAGTTTGCTTGTACGATTTGCAACACCAGACTGGCTTTCTCGTCATGGACTTGCTCGACACGTCTTCGTCGCTTCCCAGGAAAACGTGCCGGTGGTTGTTTCGCTCTCGCAGACCAGCGCAGCCTCCCCCTGAACTCGTCACAAACTCGTCACAAAACTTTTTTTCTGTGAAATCTTTTTCGCATGAATTCACACACACCTGCAATTGCCTGCCATCAACTCGTGAAGAGTTATCCCGGTCGCCCTCCCACGCTTGCTGTTCGGGGTATCGATCTGGTCGTCGAACGCGGCGAGTGCTTCGGCATGCTCGGGCCCAATGGTGCGGGAAAGACAACCACGATCGAAATTCTTGAAGGACTTCTCGAACCCACTTCGGGGGATGTCGAGGTCCTCGGTCTGAAGTGGAAATCGGACCAGCGGCGACTGCGAGAACAGATCGGCGTCTCTCTCCAGGAAACCCGGCTGAGCGAGAAACTCACCGTTCGTGAAACGATCTGTCTCTTTCGAAGTTTCTACGCAAAGGGACTCGATCCGTGGGCGGCGCTCGACTTGGTAGGCCTTCGGGAAAAGGCCGCCGCACGAGTAGGGCAGGTTTCTGGTGGCGAACGTCAAAGGCTGGCGGTTGCCACGGCGATTGTGGGTTGGCCAGAACTGGTTTTCCTCGATGAACCTACAACCGGACTCGATCCGCAGTCGCGGCGACAGATTTGGGACATCGTGGAGGCTTTTAAATCTCAAGGCCGCACCGTCGTACTCACCACACACTATATGGACGAGGCCGAGCGGCTCTGCGATCGTTTGGCGATTGTTGATTCTGGGAAAATCATCGCCACAGGAACACCGACGGATCTCATTCATTCTCTTGGCGGCGCTCATATGGTCGAGGTTTCTGGAAATCGAGCAGAAGACTTCAGTCTACCGATCGATCTTTTGTCTCGATTACCGAGCGTGAAAAGCGTCTCCGTGAGAGATGGAGTTGCGAGCCTTCTGACAGCATCTCCGCACATTGTGCTTCCCCCGTTGGTGGCCGCATTGGAGCAGGAGGGTTACCGTCTCACCAGACTCACGACGCGACAAGCGAGCCTAGACGATGTGTTTGTACAACTCTCCGGGCGACATCTGAATGAACCGGTGGCTGTTGCATGAATACTTCCAAAAACAATTCTCTCGAGACTTCTTTGCAACCTGCCGCGCGAGGGCTCGCGCCGGTGGTGTCTGCCTCTGTTCAGCATCCTTTTCGCGAACTCGTCTGGGGCCGGGTTCTGGAGTTTTGTCGCGAGCCAGAAGCAGTTTTTTGGGTTTATGGATTTCCGGTATTGATGGTGTTGGCGCTTGGCATTGCGTTTCGTAGCGAACCTGTTGAAGAGTTAACGGTCGATGTTGTCTCGCACGAGTGCGCCGCTGAGTACGGTTTGATTCTGTCGGCTTCGCCGAGCCTCGAGGCCGGCGTTTTCGATCTGGAAACCGCCATGAATCGGCTTCGTTCTGGTCGCTGCGATCTTGCTGTTGTTATTTCAATGGATCCTGATTCTTCGAACGATTCTGTGGCCAGAGACAACCAGCCCGTCGATCACGCTGCGATCAACGTTTCAGAGATTGACGCGTCAGCCATCGCCTTTGCACCTCGATCCACAGATCAATTCGAATTCCGATTCGATCCAACCAGTCCCCAAAGCGTTTTGGCCAGAGACCGTGCCAACGATCTTTTACAGCGAGCCGCAGGTCGTCGCGATCTGGTGCCCACGACCGACCGGCTTCAACAGGAACCCGGCAGTCGCTATATCGATTTTTTGATTCCCGGTCTCCTCGGACTAAGCCTGATGGGAGGCGGTCTTTGGGGCGTCGGATTTGTAACCGTAGAGATGCGCATCCGAAAACTGCTCAAGCGTTTTCTGGCCACACCGATGAGCAAGAGTCAGTTCCTGCTCTCGATCATGGTCAGTCGGATGCTCTTCATGGTTCCCGAAGTGTTGCTTTTGGTTTTCTTTGCTCGAATTGTTTTTGGCGTACAGGTTTTCGGAAGTCCTCTGGCGTTAGCGTTTCTGATTCTCTTCGGATCGGTCATGTTTTCCGGAATAGGACTTCTGATCGCATCGAGAGCCAAAACGCTCGAAGCCGTCAGCGGTATTTTAAACCTGATCATGATGCCGATGTGGATTGGATCGGGCGTATTCTTTTCGAGAGAGCGATACCCGGATGCTATGCAGCCCTTTCTCAGGGCGCTTCCGTTGACCCCCTTGGTCGACGCCCTGCGCGGCGTGATGCTGGAAGGACAAACGCTTCTTGGAACGTGGCAGGAACTTGTGATTCTTGCCGCCTGGGGGCTCGTGTCGTTCGGACTGGCACTGCGATTTTTTCGTTGGTCATAGACATCTCATCGAACCGTGGCAGAGATTTTTTGCGAGACTTTACAAGGGTTCAATTTCAATACGGATCGGCTTTTGTTCCTCGAAGTAGCCCCCCGACCAGCAGAAAGATAGACTTCTCGAAGAATGACACTTCTCCGCTACGCACAAATTCAACTTCGATGCGTAGTACCTGCGAATGTGTTTGTCCATGTTGTTTGTTTTTACTTTCTTTTAGGAGAGATCTATGTCGAGCAAGTCTGATGCCCCACAGGCCAGCGCCCCGCGAGCTCCCGAGCAGATGCAGGTGCCAGTTGATGAAACCCACATCGTTGCCCACTATGCCAACTTTTGCCGCGTGACCGGAACTCCGGAGGAGTTGATCGTTGACTTCGGCCTCAATAAGCAGGTCGGTGGCACCACGCCAGAAACAATTCAGCTTACGCAGCGAATTATCGTCAACTTTTTCACAGCCAAACGTCTTGCTGCGGCACTTGCGATGGCAGTCAACCGTCACGAGCAGGCTTTTGGTCTGCTTGAGACCGACGTTCAGCGACGAATCGTTCCACAAAAGTCTTGAGCCACCCACAACGGAATCTCTTGGGGGTGATCCACTGTGAGTAGCGTCGATCCACGCTCGGTCGAAGAAGCGCGGCAGCAGATTCGCGCGCTCGTTGATGAAATCGATCAGCTTTCCAAAAGTGATCTGGCGGAAGCCGATTTCTTTCAAGGTCTGCTTGAAAGAGTTCTCACGGCGATGGGTGCGGTGGCGGGACTCGTATGGTTGATCGGTGAAGGTGGGCGACTTGAAGCTGCTAGCCACATAGGACTTCCCAACACCGGCATCGGTGAAACTCCTCAATCGCAGGAGTCGCACGGACGCTTGGTGCAGTCAGTCGCAAATTCCCAATCCGGGCTCGTTGTGCCGCCTCGGGGAGAACTCAATTCCCCGGGCGGCCCCGAGGGGGCAGCCAATCCAACCGACCTGATCGTGGTCATGGCTCCGATTGATTGTTCCGGAAAACGGGCTGGGCTCCTTGAGGTCTTTCATCAGCCCAATCAACCCGATGTCGAACGCGGCTACCTCACGTTTCTTGAGCAGGTTTCAGGCGTCGCCGGAGGCTATCTGCAGCGCCGACAACTTCGTACTCTCGACGAACAGCAAGGTGTGCTTGCCCAAGTCGATCGCTTTAGCCGTGCGGTACACGAATCGCTCGATCCAATTGCAACTGCCTACACCCTTGCCAATGAAGGTCGTCGCATTATCGGCTGCGATCGTGTGGGAGTGCTCGTGAAACGACGAGGCCGCATGCGACTGGAGGCTGTGAGCGGGCAGGAATCGATCGAACGCCGGGCCACGGCCGTGCAGACTCTTGAAACGCTTGTTCGCGTTGTTGCCAAGGCCGGTGATCCACTCTGGCACCCGGATGCTTCGCGAGAACTTCCTCCTCAGATCGAAGAAGAACTCGAGATCTATATTGACGAGTCGCATGCGACGATGATTGCAATCATTCCGCTTGAACGCCCCCGGCCAACGCCCGTTGTCAAGGCAGGTGGAGTCGATGCGGTAGCGATTGCCAAGGCCGAGGCTGCTCCGCGCGGGGCCCCGGCGCCGATTGCTGCGTTGGTGGCCGAATGGTTTACGGCAACCTCATTCGATGGAGGGCGACGGCCACGCGTTGAACTCGTTGCCGAGCATGCAAAACTCGCCATCGCCAATTCGCTCGATCATACGAGTTTACCGCTTTACGGGCTGATTTCTCTTCTTGGCAAGTCGAAGGTACTTACCAATGCAAGAAACCTCCCTCGCACTCTTCTCGCGACAATCGCAATTGTTGGTTCCATTGCCGGTTTGATATTCATTCCTGCCGAACTGCGTCTCGAAGGAAAAGGCACGCTCGAACCGGTTCATCGTCGCGATGTGTTTGCCGGAATTGAAGGCGTGGTTGAACGGATCGAAGAGGGCGTTGAACACGGCTCTGTGGTCAACGAAGGGCAGGTTCTTGCAACGCTACGCAACACCGATCTGGCGGTTGCCTTAATTGATGTTCTTGGACGCAAGGCCAGCACCGAAGAACAGCTTGTCAGTACGCAGCGATCGCTGCTTGAAGACAACAAACTTTCGGCCGATGAGCGCACCCGTCTCGCCGGTCGTGCTGCCCAGTTTCGCAGAGAGATCGCAAGCCTTGAAGAACAGCGTCAGCTCTACGAACGCAAGCAGACGGATTTGGAAATCAAAAGCCCAATCAATGGCGTGATCGTGACCTGGCAGGTGCGAGACAGACTGATTCTCAGGCCGGTGGAAAAAGGACAGTCGCTCATGTCGGTTGCCGATAAAAACGGTCCTTGGGAACTTGAAATTCACATGCCCGACGATCGGCTCGGCCACGTCAACCGGGCTGCAGAAGAGGCTCGAGCGGCAGGCCACGATCTCCGGGTTGATTACATACTCGCCACCGATCCCGGCACGAGGCATTTTGGAACCGTCCGCGAGATTCATGAACAGGCGGAAATTCGGGGTGAAGAAGGCAACACGGTGCTCGTGCGGATCACGATTGATCCATCACGTCACGAAAAGGAGGAACTCGGAGCCGGGGCGAGCGTCACGGCGAGAATCGCCTGCGGGAAGCGTGCGCTTGGATATGTCTGGTTTCATGATGTGCTGGGTTTTATTCAGTCACAGATTCTCTTTCGACTCTGGTAACGATACAGACCTGGCAACTTTTTGGCATTTTCCGTCACCGACTGCGTATGATCAAAGTCTCACCTTCAACGCAACCCACGGCCACCAGTTGATTGCTGACGATTATGAATTTTCTTCCGACATCGACCCGAGAGAAACGAACCTTTATGAATCTTTCACAATGCGCTGCCACCGTGGCTCGACACCTGTCGGCCACAACATTGTTTTCAGGAAGTCTTTCAACAACTCTCCGTGGATGCAACGGGATTGGCATGGTCAGTATTATTTTTGCATATCCACTCGTTCAGGTTGCCCTCGCTGCCGAACCGACTGCATCAGAACCTCTTCTGCATCACTGCCTCGTATCCCTTGTTGAAGAGGCGAAAGTGCCGTCCCGAGAGGCGGGCGTGCTCTTTGAAATTGTTGTACGCGAAGGCGACACAATTGATAAAGATCAGATGCTTGCCCGAATCGATGACACACAGCCACAGTTTGAAAAGCGAAAGGCAATGGCCGAACACGAACAGACGCTTGGAAAGGCCGAAAGTGATGTCGATATTCGATATTCAATATCCGCCGAAGCGGTGGCAGCCGCCGAACTTAAAAAAGCTGTCGATGCTGATAAAAGGGTGCCGGGATCGGTGACACAAGTCGAGCGGGATCGCCTAGAACTCAACGAGCGAAAGGCAGAATTGCAAATCGAACAGGCCGAACTCGAACGGCGTTTGGCAACGCTCACCGCGCAGGCCAAAGAGGTCGAAGTTGATGCCGCCATCAGTGCGATCAGCAGACGTGTGATCAATTCACCGCTCGCTGGAATCGTCGTGCAAGTTTATCCGCATCTCGGCGAATGGGTCCAGCCTGGCGATCCGGTGGCGCGGGTGGTTCGTATCGATAAGCTTCGCATCGAGGGCTATGTCGATAGTGCTCGCTGGAATCCTGATCAGATACGGGATCGACCGGTTACAGTTCAAGTTGTGTTAGCCGATAAACGCATCGAGGAATTCTCCGGAAGAATTGTTTACACCAGTCCCATCGTCGAATCCGGTGGCGATTATCGCGTCTGGGCCGAGGTAGAAAACCGTCAGCACGAGCAGTCTAACCAGTGGCTTTTGCGTGCCGGACAGACGGCGGAAATGACAGTTCACTCTTCAAAGCCTTCGCTTTCACCTGTGCCTTCCGCCAAGCAGAGAATCGAAGATGCGGCAGCCAAGGAGCGACCTCGGATGCCGATCACACGAAAAATAGTCGCTCCAAAATGAACGTTCACCGCACTCACCTTGAGTGATAAAAGCTGTATCTCGGTCGATCCCTGTTTGGTGATGACTTCCCATGTCTTCTACCGCTGACGCTTTTCGTTCGAGTACTACCCGCGCAGTCGGCCTGCGTCGCAGGGGCGACCTTGTCACGGCGCGGCAGGTCTATCAAGGGCAAGCGTGGTGGGTTGTCAAAGACCCGATTTCACTTTCCTATTTTCGGTTCCGTCCCGAGGAATACGCGTTGCTAGACATGCTCGACGGCGCGTCGAGTCTCGATCTATTGCAGCAAAAGTTTGAGGCCAAATTTCCCCCTCGGCGAATTACGCTTGAAGAACTCTCTCGGTTTATCGCTACGCTTCACAGAAGCGGCCTGGTGATGGGAGACAGGCCGGGGCAGGGCCCGCAACTCTTTGAGCGCCGACGGCAGAAGATTTGGCGACAGTGGATGGGGTGGCTTTCAAACATTATGTCGCTGCGATTTCGGGGAATTGATCCCGACGCCATTCTTTCGCGAATGCAGCCTTGGATGTCTTGGTTTTTTACTCCTGGGGCAGCAGCAGGATGCGCGGTGTTGGTAGGAAGTGCCGCGATGCTGGTGCTTGTGAATTTTGATATCTTTCGCTCAAAGCTTCCTGAATTCCATCAGTTTTTTGGCGCCGGCAACTGGCTCTATCTGGCAGTTGCACTCGGTGTCACCAAGGTGATTCACGAATTTGGCCACGGTCTTTCGTGCAAGCAGTTTGGGGGCGAGTGCCACGAGATGGGGATGATGCTTCTTGTTTTTACGCCGTGTCTGTACTGCGATGTCTCCGATAGCTGGATGCTTCCGAGCAAATGGAAACGGGCGGCTATCGGGGCCGCCGGCATGTATATCGAAGTGGTGATCGCATCGCTGGCGACGTTTGTCTGGTGGAACACCTATCCTGGCATCGTCAACCAAATGGCTCTCGACGTGATGTTTGTGTCGAGCGTTTCCACAATTCTCTTTAATGCCAATCCGTTGCTGCGTTACGACGGTTATTACATTCTTTCCGACCTGATCGAGATTCCAAACCTTCGGCAGAAAGCCACTTCGATCCTGGGTCGCACAGCGAGCTTTTGGTGCTTGGGCATCAAACAGCCCGACGATCCTTTTTTGCCGCAGCGAAAAAAAGCCCTTTTTGCTCTCTATGCTGTCGCTTCAGGCCTGTATGGCTGGGTCGTAACAGTGTCGATTTTCTTTTTTGTCTGGAAGGTCTTCGAGCCGTATCGGCTGCAGGTGATCGGACAGATCATGGCCATGGCCGCTCTCTGGGGGCTGGTTTTTCGTCCGCTATCGGGCATGATCAAATTTCTTAAAGTCCCCGGGAGACGCGAAGAAGTGAAAAACGTGAATCTTACTTCCACGCTTATTGTGAGCGCTGCACTCGCCGCGGCCATCGCACTGATTCCTTTGCCTCAGCGAGTCTGGTGCCCGGTAGAGTTGCGGCCTCGCAATGCCGAGACCGTATACGTTTCAGTTGCAGGACAACTCCAAACGCTGCTCAAGAAGGCTGGCGATTTTGTCACGCAGGGGGAGGAAATTGCTCGGCTCGAGAGTCTCGAACTCAGGCTCCAGATTGCTGATCTCGAAGGCAAGGCGGCGCAGAGCAGCTCGCGACTCGATGCCCTGCGTCGGGAGCGATTTACCGATCCGGCCGCAGGGCTTGAAATTGCCACGGTCACTGAAACACTCGAAAGCATCACCGATCAGCTTATAAAAAAACGCAATGATCTGGAGTCACTCGTGCTTCTGGCGCCGCGATCTGGACAGATTTTGCCGGGAAACTGGGTTGAAAGTCGTGAAGACCCCACCGGAAAACTGCCGATGTGGTCGGGGCTGGCCATGTCGGAAAAAAATCTTGGAGCCACATTCACCGAGGGCACCGTGCTGTGCTTAATCGGCGATGCTCATTCGCTTGAGTCGGCGATGCTCGTCGATCAATCGGAGGTCGAATTCGTTTCGGTCGGCCAAACGGTTGAACTCAAACTCGATGCATTTCCGTATCAGACGATTGTGGGCACGGTTGACGAGCTGGCTCAGGCCCGCGTGGAATCGAGTTCCCAGCGACTGAGCGTGAAGAGCGGCGGACAGGTGCCAACCCGTACCGACGAATCTGGCCGCGAGCTTCCCATTTCTACAAGCTACGAAGCGTCAATGAAAATCGATGATGAAAATGGTTACCTGATTCCCGGCATGCGAGGCACAGCAAGAATTCAAGTTGGATCGAGAACTGTCGGCGGATGGCTCGTGCGGCTCTTTCATCAAACATTTAACTTTAAGTTGTAATGTGCCCTGTAATGTGCCCTGTAATGTTCTCGAGGCGCGTTTGATGACCATCACGCTCGATCGGATCGATGTTTTTCCGATCAAGAGCCTTGACGGCCTCTCGCTTGAAGAAGCCGTCGTCCTTCCCTCAGGTGCTCTTGAATTCGATCGCCGCTGGCGACTGGTCGACATGGAACATCGGGTCGTCAACGCAAAGCGAACTGCTGCTATTCATCCGATCCGTGCTCGGTACGACCTCGATGCTCGCACGGTCGAACTCTCCCACGAAATAAACGCTGCTGTCGATTGTTTTTCCGACAGGCCTGACCGATCGCTTTCAACCGAGGTTTTTTCATTGGAGCCTGGTTCTCGTGGCCCTTGCGGGTGGCTCTCGGAGGCTCTGGGCATTGACGTTTTGCTCGAAGAACGATCCGACGGCGGCTTTCCCGACGACCTCGATTCTCCCGGCCCCACACTCATTTCCACCGCAACGCTGATTGAAGTCGCCCGCTGGTTTTCATTTTCGCTTGCCGAAGCCCGCCGTCGATTTCGCACCAATCTTGAAGTCGGCGGCTGCGAGGCGTTCTGGGAAGATTCGCTCGCGAGCCCCGCCTCGGATATTTCGACAGGTTCTCTGACGAATGGCCAGTTTTCCATTGGTTCCGATCAGGAATCTTGGGTTCATTTTCAAGCGACTGGAATTTGCCGCAGGTGCATTGTTGTGAGTCGAGATAGCCGCAGCGGCTTTCACTCAGAACACTTCCGCGATGTGTTTGAATCGCGAAGGCGTTCAACGCTCCAGCAGATACCAGAAGGTGCATCCTGGCCTCATCTGTTTCGACTGGCTGTCAATACCCGAAAAATCGACTCTCCATATCCATCTCATGGAACAACTTTTCGGCTCGGAGATCAAATATCGAAAAAAATCTCAAATGAGCTTTTTTTCTGATTTATCCCACAAAAGATAGCCTTTGACTTATTTCCTTGCGTTTTTTGAAACGATTAATCATAAAATACTTAGAGTTCTCTGGCAAAGAGCGTCTCTCGGCCAAAAAAGCCTCGGTTTTTCAATTGTGGCTGACTGATAGACACTTCTTGACGGGCTTCTCTGGGCGGAAAATTTTGTCCGATCTTTGTCTTCGCACACACCCTCAACGGCACAGTCGGACCTTGGTGAACGGTTTTTGTGCGAACTGTTTCGAAAGACCGATCGTAGAGACGGGGAATAGTTTGCCCATCGCTGATCGCACTGTTTGTAAGGGTTATCGGAATTCGGCAGATTCGATTACGGGCTGATCAATAACGTTCTTTTGTAGAAGTTTGGAGAGAATTCGATATGTTCGAACAATTTTTTCGAGGTCGACGTCGATCTGGCCAGAAATTCATTCGACACCGAAAAACATCTTCTCGCGCTTTGAGCAAGCGAGGTGAATTTCTGACACAAGGAATCGAATCCCTGGAGCCTCGCCTAGCCCTCACCATCGGAGGCATCTACGCGCCGATCACCGCAAGCACGCAAGCCTATGTCATCACGCTCGATGGCGCGGAAGACCTTTACTCACAAAAACTTTCCACAGGAGCAACGCAATTTGCTGACAATTCGAGTTTTCTGCAAAACCTAAATTCGAAAATCAGCGGTGGCGCGTACATATCCTCCTCCGCGGATGATAATGTCCGACAGGTAACAACTTTTTATGTAACAAGCGGCAGAACAGAGCCTTTCGTCACTTTTTTTTCTACAAATCCACTGAGTGGCAGTTCGGTTTCATTTGACGCAGGCGGTGACAATGAAGACGCCGGATACTTGATTGCCGGAACGTTAGGAGGATCGGTTCAGACCAATTGGGGAAGCGTCGATTTTCAAGCGTCTGACGAGGAACGAGGGGATTGTGAGCTCATAATTCGGCTGCGAAATTGGAACACGGACGGTCCAGACGCCGTCACCGGCACCGTAAATACTTCTTCCGGTGTGATATCACTCCAGTTTTTCAAAGGTGGTAATCCGTTTGGGCTTGTGAGCGTCGATCCGTCGTATACGAGATACGCCACCTATTCACACACGCCGGGCGTTCAATCGTTCACCGTATGGAATGGCCATACAAACAACGAACGACTCCTGGTCCGGCTGGCTCCGGATGAATCCAAAATCACATTCAAATCTCCCTGGCAGGCCACTCTGGGAACCAGTTCCGATCTTTTTTACAGCAAAGCGTTCCGCAACTCTGCAACTGGGGCTCCACCAGGACAAGTCGCATTAAGTGCTGAATACATCAACTTCAACGCCGATGTCTCTGCTGCTTCGAGCGTTTCCATTGGTAGAGACGGTGACTTTGCGTTCATTGGCCTAACACCACCGGTTTACAATCGTATCACCAATGTTTCGGGCAAACTGTCGGCCAATCAATTTAATTTCACAACCGACGCCATCGACGCAAGTGCCGATAGCCTGATTTCCCAAGACGAACGCGGCCTGTTTCGCGTGAATTCCACAGGGAACGTTGGCCCAGGTACAACGCTTCTGTTTCAGGCCAACGATTCTGACATCGTGATCGAAAGCACGTTCGACATTGCTCAACAAACATATCTGATTCAGTCACAATCGTCGGCTTCACAGTATCAGTTCACCACAACCTCTCCGGACACAGGTTTTGAGACAGGCCAGATCATTGGCGACACGGTGGCCATTACGATGGGCACCACTGGTGGTACCGGACAAATTGCGACACCTGAAAATCCCCACCTGATCGACCTGCGTACCCGCGTAGGGCGACTTCGGATGTCAGCGGCTTCCAGCCATTCTACCGCGACGCCTTTTCCAGTTCGAATCAAAATTGATGAGGCTGACGACCTGACGATCGATGCAACACCGAGCTCCTCCGCCGCAATTTCATTCAAAGTAGGTGGTTCCCTGACTGTCGCCAGCACGCTCGCGACGTATGGTAGTGTCGACATCGACGCAGGCACGTCACTCATCGGCAATGGCTCGATCACGACAATCAATGGCAACATCGACATTACAGCACCGCTGATCACGGGAGCAGGCTCGATTAACGCTGGTATCGGACTGAGAAAACAAGCCGTTCAATCGGCATCAGATGGCCCGCTGCAAAATGTCACATATAACACGGGAGCCTTCACGGGGTCTGGGGTCCAGCCGGTGATTGCCGGGGTGGCCTTAAATTTTTCCGAACGAGTGCTGATCAAAGATCAGATCGATGCATCGCAAAACGGTATTTATAAAGTCACCTCGGGCGTCGCCACGATCACAGCTCCAGCCGTTGCTGCGACAACTATTCCCCTCACAGATACGCATGTCGATATTGCAACTCTGACCCGTCTTGGTTCGAGTGTTACGTATAGAGACGGCTCTAACCCAGTTTCGATCGGTGTGGGGGCTACGCTGGAAAATACGATAACCGCTGTACAGCACGATTTTTCACTCGTCATCGATGGGATGTTACCTCGGTCTGGTAATCAAATTCTCGTCAAGAATCAGGCCACACGGACGCACAATGGCGTGTATACCGTGACAGTGCCGTCCAACGTAACCAGGATGACTACTGACGTGCGTGTTGCCACGGTCGCTCCTTTGAGTGCTGCGTACAGTGGCGGTGGCGTGGGAGCCACGCTTACAGGGGTCGGCTCCATCAACACCGGAGCAACTGGGGGGATCGATGGGATCACTGATCTTGGAGTAAGTCAACGAGTGTTGGTCAAGAATCAACCAAATCCAGCCCACAACGGAATCTATGTGGTAACTATCGTCGGAGATAGTAATTCTACTCCAGCGATCAACTGGGTTATGACCCGCGCCCAAGATGCCGACGATGCGGGAGAATTGATTCAAGGCTTGGGCACCTATGTTAGCCAAGGCAACACTCTGTCAGGAACTGGATTTTCTTTGCTTTCGAGTGCTCCGAGCGTTGGCGCAAGCCCTCAAAACTTTGTCCCTGCAACGGCCTGGAAATTGACACGATCTACTGAGGTCGATGAACCCAATGAATTCAAGAATTACGCAGGAGTTCGTGTTGGGGGTAACGGGACCAACTCAGGAAGCCGTTGGTATTCATACAATTATTCTGTTGGCCAACAAGTAGGAAGTACACCTATTTATTATTACGGAGGCCAGCCAAACGCTACGTTTGGTAAGGTCGCCGCACAGTATCTCAGTGGCAGCGGCGATCTACCTACTGTTGACGGAATTTCCCTCTCGATCGGCGACCGCGTTCTTGTCAAGGACCAGGCGTCCCCGGCAGATAATGGGATTTACTCGGTTTACGACGTGGGCGGCTTAAGCGATGCATGGATTCTCCGTCGCTCTCAGGCGACTGCGGATACTTTAAAACAAGGTCTTGATGTTCCAGTGCTGCAAGGAACGCTCGCGGGTACGAATTGGTCTATAACGTCCAACAATCCCATTCTTGCAGGACAAACCCCAATTACTTTCGCGGAGGCCATCTCATGGACGCTCGCGAGAGCCGACGACGCTGAGGACGCCGATGAACTTCCCCTTGGTACAGTTGTTCAGGTTGTTGCAGGAATCAACGCGAGCACCGGCTGGACGCTAATAACCCCAGCCCCCCTCACGCTCAATGTTACGAATCTTATCTTCTCCGAAACTCAGTATCGCGATGTGCTACTTGCCACGCCTGATAGCCTGAATGCTGTGTATGCCAACAATACACCGGGGCTCTTGGCAAGTACACTCACCAATGCCTCGAATGCCGTCCTGTACCAGCTCAGTGTCGACGGTGTTACAGTCAAACTTGGCGATCGTATTCTCGTGAAATCCCAGCGGGATGCATCGACCAACGGCATTTATTCTTTAACCACAGCCTCAAACGTAACGAGGCAGCTTGCAGACGCTCGTATCGCCACGACGGTGAATCTGGTCGCGACTTATAGCAATAATACGCCTGGCGTAATTCCCAGTACCCTCAACGGAACCGGATTTATTCCGCTGATCGATGGCGTGGCTCTTCGTGTGTCCGATCGGATTCTCATCAAGAATCAAACCAACGCAGTTCACAATGGTATCTATTCGGTGACTCGGCTTGGCGGTGGCAGTGGTACTCAATCAAACTGGCAGCTCACAAGGACGGCCGACCTTGATGCAGGGCCTGAGTTTACCAACGGCACAGCGGTTCGGATTCAAGAGGGTAATGGAAATGCAAAAAGTGGATTCGTTCTGACGAATATGCCTAGCGATTGTGTTGTGGGAACAAACCCGGTCGCATTTAATAGCGCAACGAGCTGGCAACTGACCCGCACGGCAGATGCCGATATTGCTGGGCTTTTGCCATATGGTTCATACATTTTTGTGACCAATGGTGCTCTGAACAACAACACGGGCTGGTCTCTCGGAACGATCGATCCCGTCGAACTCGGACTCACTCCGCTGAACTTCTATTCCTCCACCTCTTCGTTCATTCCGGGAAACGGCACTGTCAGCCTTTCTTCCCGAACAAACACACTCACAGTGAACTCTCTGGTTTCTGCTCCTGGTGATACCGTTTTTCTGAAATCAACCGGGGCTGGGAGTTCGATCACCGGTTCCTCGAGGATCGTTGCCGCAAACGCTGTGCTCTCAGCAAGTGGCAATATTCTTGCAAATACTGCGGTTGCGAGCATTCGGATTTCGGCAGGCGCCGACATCACGCTCGACAACGCAGGCGCAATCGATCTGAAGAATGTGTCGTCAGTCGGGGGCAATATTGCAGTGATCGCCAATGCCGCCATCATCGCAACTGGAGTTAAAACGGGGGGATTCGGTGCGGGGGATGGCAACATTTCGCTGACTTCGCGAACCGGTGACATTTCCATCATTGCCGCAATGGCCGTTGGTGACAAAGTAACGCTTCAGGCGCTCCAAGGTGGCATTCAGGGAATATCGCCTGTCACCACCTGGCTTGACTGGACAGCAGCGGAGGCGCCGAACGCTGATTTCTATAACGGGTTCACTCGCCTGTCAGCTTTTCTCACAACTCCCGGTGCCATTGTTATCGATGCGCCTGGACCTATGAGTCTTGAAACTGTTCAGACATACGCAGGAAACCTTTTTGTCACGGCCGAAGGAACACTGACGGCCAAAAATGTTTCCGCAGGAGGTCGTGGGCAAGTCACTCTGAACAGCAATGGTGTTGGCGGAACGGTTCAGGTCGTTGCGATCAAGAGCGATGTAGAGACTGCGTTTGTTGTCCAAAAAAATCCGGTGCGAGTGGCGACCGACTCCAATATCTCTCTCCTTCCAACTCTCGTTCGCAGCGTGGACGGAATTCAATTAGCGACCGGCGACCGTGTGCTCGTGAAGAATCAAGACAATTTTGCAGACAATGGGATCTATGCTGTTAACTCGAATGGAAGTCTTTCACGAACCATAGACGCCAGTGCGAGTGCTGATTTTCCACTCGGAATGCAGGTCATCGTACAAGCAGGAACTCAGACCGGAGTCTTTGAAGTTTCGTATACCGGTAATTCCCTCAGTCTTACGCTAGGAACGACACCGCTTGCGTTCACAACTGTGCATGCTGTCGTACACGAGGAAAAGCTTCCTGTGCAGGTGGCATCAGTCTCAAACGAATCGATCGATCCAGTCGGCTCGCGAATAATCGATGGCATTACACTGTCGTTCGGAGATCGGGTATTGCTTAAGAACCAAACCTTTGTGCCAGACAATGGGATCTACCTGGTGGAATCTGATGGCAGTCTTTCGCGAAGCTCAGATGCCAGCACGTCACTTGATTTAGCGTTCGGCGCGGTTGTGCGGGCCATAAAAGGATCGAATGCGGGCACGTACCAGATCAATTTTGCAGGGGATCTCGCGATCGGATCTACCGCTTTGAACTTCAATCCAATCGGTGTCTCAATCTTTGCGTCCACTTCGATCTCGGACGGCGATCTGGTGAATGACGACGTCGATATTTCCGCCAAATCGATCTGGCTGGCATCTCTCGACGGCAGCATCGGAACGGCCTCTAATCCTCTGGAAACGGAAACCGATTCACTCATTGTCTCAGCCGATTCCACCAGCCTTCAGTCGTTGATGACAAAAACCGGTATTTTTATTAACGACGCCGATTCGATTCGTGTCAACAATGCCTACGGGCGAGATACCATTGTTATTCGTGCCGGTGGAATTTCTGGAAATCTGACAGCCGATCTCATCACCACAGCCCTCAGCGGGACAATCATGCTTGCCGCCCCGGGCGACATCACTGTGGGCACGCTTGGGTCCGATTCACCGAATGCTCGAACGTCATCGATTTCGCTTGATGCTTCATTCGGACGAGTTCTTTCATCGCCTGCCAGCGTTCTGGTTTATGCTGACAAACTTTCGATGCTGTCGAGAGACTTTGCCAAGTTCAACTTTGCCGAGCTTGATGACATCAAGACTTTTTCCGCAAGAAGAACAAGTCCCGGAACGCTTTCGGCTGAGTTTGACCGAGAAAATCCAGTTTTCATCGATGGCATTACGGCCGTTGGTGGTGACATTTCTCTTGGCAATCTCGGCATTGGCGACATGGTCATAACCACTGGTGGAATTAACGCTGGGGCATTTAACGGCGTGAGCATTCGTATTGCCGGAGAAATTCGTGGACCGTCGATCGACGAATTACCAACTGGGACTATCAAGGCCATACCCGGATTGATCTCCGGTGGTGGTACGGTCTCGCTGGTTGCGAATTCCTCCATCGTGGCAAGGACATCCGCTGGTGCGATTTCAGCCCGTACGACTGCGACCGAAACGCCTGGAGTTATCAATCTTACGGAATCTGATTCTGTGCAGATCGGATCGGCTGGCATCGATGCAACGGCAGGTGGTCCTGGAAGCACCATCACCGTCACGGCAGGCGGTTCAATTGATGGGGCACGAACTGTCGCAGGGCTGATCCGTGCGGAATCACTTCGGATCGATGTACGTTCCGGCCTAGGTATTCGAACATCCGTTGACACATTGCGTGCAACATCAACCTCTGGTGATATCACCATCATCGAATCCGATGCACTCACGATCGGATCTGCCGGGATCAATGGACGTTCCGGTATCGTTCAAATCATTACCGGTGCAGACACAACATCGAAGCTTCCCAGCGGAGCACTTTCCTTCGTAAACGATGCCGCCAACTCCGGTTTGATTACCGGAGCAAAAATTCAACTGAATGCTAAAAGTCCTGGAGATCTAACGATACGATCAAGCTCCTCTTCGATTGCAGCGTCGGCAATCGCTGGCAACATTGTGGTCTCCCAAGCTACCTCATTTTCGATCGGCACGACCGGCGTAGCGACCGCAAAGCCAGTCGTTGCAGCCAGCACAGGCAACCTTGCAGCGACCTATGCAAACAATACTCCTGGAATCATTCCGAGTACGCTGACCGCTGCGAGCAATGGCATTTTGAGTATGGATGGAGTAACGGTTACATTGGGCGATCGAATCCTTGTGAAGAATCAATCTTCGCCCGGGCAAAATGGGATCTACGCCGTCACGTTCACCGGAAGTAGCAGCACTCGTTGGCGATTGACTCGTACAGTCGATGCCGACGAGACGGCTGAGCTACCGAATGGAACGGCGGTACATGTCACCAAAGGTCTGCTGAATCAGAATACCACCTACGAACTGGCATTTGTGAATTCCACTCCTGTGATTGGGGTAACTCCACTCGTTGCAACGCTGCTGGCGACAGGGTACTCGGTTCAACTCACATCAACCGCAGGTTCCATCAATACTCCATCAGTTTACCTTCCTGGCCAAGGTATCATTGTCGCTGATTCGGCGATCCTCAATGCGGCCACAGGCATTCTTGCAAATAGTGATGCCAAGACTTTGAGTGCAACGACAACGCGAGGTTCCATCGGGATTAATTCGGTTGGTGGTGTAAGCTTCTCCGGCTTCACGGGGGGTGGGGGCGTGAATCTGAAGGCGGGAGGAAGCATTACTGATGCCACTGTTCAAGCGGGGGGTTCAACTTCTTCCATCAACTTATCAACTACCGCCGGCAATATTCAGGCATCTACATTGAAGGCAACCGGTGCGGTGACCTTGAGTTCTGCTGGCACCATCTCAGCAGTCAGCAATCCGCGTTTCTCACAAGCAGTAATCATTGGTTCTTCTGCAAATCTCACGGCACTTGGAACAGACTCGACCGTCGCTTTGCCAGCTCTCGCAGCCGATATTGCGACCAAGAACGTCACCGTTCTCGCAACGAAAGGAAGTGCCGACATCCGACTTGTCACCACTCAAACTGTGACACTCGGACAGATTTCCAAAGCATCCACGACGGCATCAACCAGCGTACAATCCGGAGGTGACCTAACGATTCGATCAACGGGGGGTAATCTTGTCGTCTATGACATTCCCGTCATTCCGGCAGGAAAAGTCCTCAACGTCGGCACGGACAATCGATTGAAGTCTGTGACTTTTGTTGTGTCCTCCAATTACGGAGACAATACAACTTCTGGTTCACTCGGCAAGATGATGGGGTTGATCAATACCAATGCTCCCAGTGCAACTCAAATCAGTTCGCTGGCATTTTCTTCAACACTCATTAACCCCTTGACATTAACTCAGGAACTGCCGGCGATCACTCGCCCGATAAAAATTGATGGGAATATTCGTTTCAATTCGTCGTCTCTGACCACCGAGACTTCCTCGAGCGGCAGTGGTGTTATTCTCTCTGGTAAGTCCATCGTCAAATCTGCAGCGGGATCGGCGGTGACCCCTGCATTACCGATCAACGGATTCACGTTCGCTGCCGGCAGTGCTGGTACCACCGCAAGTCCAAGCCTTCTGACTCACGTGACATTAGGAGGCTTCGGTTCTGGAGCGGCTGTCAAACTGGATGCCGCCAATGTTTCGGTGACCAATTCAAAGTTTGGAATTGATTCGAAGGGAAAGACTCTGGCAAACAGCATCGGTATTCTCTCGTCATCAAGCGGAAGTAATAGCATATCTGGTAACACAATCGGCTCGAGCACGATTGCGGGGATTCAGGTAAAATCCGGTACTCCGACACTCCGCGGGAATACGCTTACTTCAAACCGTGATGGCATCCAAGTCATCGGTGGAAATGCGAATCTGTTTGGCAACACGATCACGACTAGCACAAACAATGGCATTACGGTCACAGGAGCAACGGCAACGGCAACGATCGGATCGTCAACCGTTGCTGCGGACAGAAATATCATTCAATCGAACGCTGTCTATGGAATCGCAGTGCTTCAAAAAGCATTTGCATCAATCGTTGGAAACTCCATCAAATTAAATAGCATTGCAGGGATTTATCTTGAACCTACCGCTGCAACAGCAGGCAACAACAATCTTGCCGCCCCAACCAATGTATCGGCCTCGGTCGGTTCGACTGCCGTAAACATTCGCGTCAGCGGCAGTGTCTCGGGTAGCGGACTTAGATACGTTGATATTTATGCAAACGCACCGACAGACTCCGCTCAGGGGACAACCTATCTGGGGCGAATTACAATCACCAGCGGCACAACGTTCTCCGGAACCCTCACGCTCTTGCGTTCGCTGGCAGCCGGCTCGAAAATCACTGCAACACTAACCATGGCCGGTACGACTCCCTACACCTCAGCGTTCTCCAACCCCTTTGTTCTCTAGACCGGACTCCAGTGGGCTCCAGTATCTTTCTCAAATGCTTCTGATCGTCATTCAATTCGATTTTTGACGACAGGCGAGCTTCTCTGTTTTCTCCGAACACACACGTTGTGCGCTCGAAGAAAAGGTCATCTTTCTCGCCAACTCGCTTTGGTCGAGCCTCTTTTCGACTTTGAATCAACGCTCGGGTGATCGGATTGCCCACTTCCGGCGAATCGCTTCGACGAGGCGACATTCTTCGGAAAATCGAGCGATCAACCTGAGTCAATATAAAAATTTTTCTGCTTTACTACACGAGTGACTTGAGCCATTTGGGGCGAGCCGGGCAAAATATACCTCCATTTTGCGTGGCGAACGTGGCGAACGTGGCGAACTTATCCGCCGTCTTTTGCGTAGGTGATCTAAGCCGGATGACCACGACGAAACAAATCCTTGACCATATTGGAATAAACTTTTCCAAAAAAAGAACGTAGAAAAAAGTCGTTGGTGGGAAACGGTACGTAAACAAGAGCGTCTCGCCGGTGTGTCTGTATTTGACTGTATGTGGAGGAAATATTCGATGACTGTTTTTTGCTTTGTTTCACGGCTTCGTCGTTCTTTTAAAAAGCGTGCACATCGCGCCTGTACACACAAAAGAAACTCGCTCGCTGCTGGCATCTTCTCTCTGGAAACGCTTGAATCTCGGAAATATTTGGCGGTGAGTCCTATGGCGTTCTCTTCCGGCATTGAACAGATCGGGTTTGGGGGGGAAATCGTCGAAGCTATTAACGATCAGTACATTCTGCGAATGCAGCAGACCTCTCCTTCAACGAATTCGTTTGATTACAAACACGCTGTTCCCGTAGTACCTAAAAATTGGTCATCTGCACCAATGGGGTACGGTTTCTACAAAATTTCAGCCCCTGAAACATCTCTTGCACAAGTTCAGGCATGGGGCACGAAAGCCGGTGCGAAATATGTGGAACCAAGGCTTGTTTCTCACTTTTCACGGGTTCCAAATGATCCCATGTACGGTAACTATTCCCCAGATCAAACGACGAACTTGCCCGGCCTTTATGGCATGAAGCAAATCGGTATGGAAACCGCGTGGAATACATCAACCGGTTCTTCAAGCGTGGTCGTCGCAGTCATCGACTCTGGTATTGATACCACCCATCCCGATCTTCAGAGCAATCTCTGGGTAAACCGCGGTGAAATCCCAGGAAACGGTCGCGATGACGACGGCAATGGCTACGTTGACGACGTCAACGGATGGAACGCGGCCTTTGGAAACGGAGACGTTCAGGACGTCTTTGGCCACGGTACGCATGTTTCCGGAACCATCGCAGCTGCCGGTAATAATGCCATCGGCGTTGTCGGCGTGAATTGGCAGGCAAAAATCATGGCGGTCGATGTAGATGCCATCACTGGTGGAGGAATTATCGGCATCGACGAGGGGCTTGCCTATGTTATCAAACAAAAACAACTCGGAACAAATGTTGTTGCTATCAATGCAAGTTACGGCGGTCCCGGTTTTAGCCAAGCTGCCAAAGACTTGTATGCACTTGCTGGAAACGTCGGTATTACAGTGGTCGCCGCTGCCGGAAACGCCGGAACCAATAATACTCTCTCTCCCGGCTATCCTGCATCCTACGATCTTTCGAATATTATCTCTGTCGCGGCCACAGACCAGACCGACGCTCTTGCAGAATTTTCAAATTTTGGAAAAGCCTCAGTAGACCTCGGTGCTCCTGGCGTGGGCATTCTTTCAACTCTTCCACGATCCGTTTTAGCCTCAAAATTTAATCCTGCAGACAAAAATAACACGAGCGTTCCTCTCGGGTATGGCTATTTAGACGGCACTTCGATGGCAACCCCGCATGTGACCGGAGCCGTTGCACTTCTGAAAGCCATCAAGCCGAGCGCCACTGTGGCGGAAATTCGCGATGCAATTTTGGGTTCGGTTCAGAAACGTGGTGCTCTCACCACTTTCGTAGCCACAGGCGGCAGGCTCTCTGTTGCAGGGGCGGTATCGAGGTTGATCGCATCACCGACTCTCAGCATCGCTGGAGCATCTGTTTCAGAGGGGAATGTTGGGACTCGAGCGATGACGTTTTCAATCACCGCCAACCATGGAACTTCAAGCGGAATCACAGTGCGTTACGCGACGAGCGGTGGAACGGCAACGGCCGGGGTCGACTATCGCGCAGTCTCTGGCGTAGCTCGCATCCTGCCCTGGCAGACGAGCACCACCTTTACAGTCCTCGTCACCGGCGATCGCACGGTTGAATCGGATGAGTATTTTACCGTAACGCTCTCAAACGCGATCGGCGGAACAATTGAAAAGGGGACTGCTTTTGGTGGAATTTTCAACGACGACGGAACCACGCCTTCTTCGTTTCCGTCAACGATTCCCAGCTTCTTTTCTCTCTCTTCTGCAAGCGGCTCAAGCTCCGCTTTCGTGGCCGAGGCTGTAGAAGTATCTTCCAAATCGGTTGCTCCAATTTCGACCAACCAATTAAAATCTCCGCAATCTGCGTCCTTTTTTAATACCGCAGCGTTTGCAAGCGATCACCCGACTGTCGTTACAGGAAAACCTGCCAAAAAGTTCGCTTTCTAGATCCCGACTGACCTTAGGTCTAATGCCTCTGCGCAATCTGTGGGTGACGTGAGCGAAATCCAAGAAGGTCTCCACGAAACCGTTGGGCAACGAACATGACTCCTCCGCGAGGACGCGGAGCCATCAACGGCGAGTCTTTCTCGGTTATGAAACCGTTCGAAAGAGTTCCGTGGCCAGGTGCTCGTAGCGTGCGACAAGGGGCAAAACACTCGGGAAGTTGCGATGCGCTTTGACGTGAGCGAGTCGTGGGTTCGGCGTATCAAACAGGAACGCTGGGAACTCAACAAGACTGCGCCATTGCCCGCGATGGCGGGTGCCCACCAAAGGGCCAGCGACTGCTGGCCAGCGTTCCCCACCGGTCACTGGAAGACGACGACGTTCCTTGCAGTTCTTCGCACAACGGGCCTGACTGTCCCCTGTTGTGAATGCAGACATCAACGGGGAGTTGTTCCTCAGCTGGGTGCAACACCGCTTGGTCCCGACTCTGGAACCTAAGGGATTGCGGCTCGGTGCGCTCACAAAATCGCAGGCATTCGCGCAGCGATTACGGCCGAAGGGGGCGAGGCTCATTGATCTGCCATCGTACAGCCCCGACCCTGGCCCGATTGAACTCGTCTTCTCGAAGTTCAAGTGACTTCTGAAGAGCGCATCCGCTAGGACGGTCGAAATGCTGCGGAGAACTGCTTGAACGCTTTACCGAAGCAAAATGCCGTAATCGCTTCTGTTCACTGCCGCTACCGCTCCACGCAACCCGAATGCGGCCTAACGCTCGCAATTGAACTGGGCTCTTTAACCCCGAAAATCAGGCCTACACATGATCGTAATTCCTGCCTCACGCTTTCATTTTGTGAAACACTTGCGAAAAGGAATGCGATTGTGATGCATCTTCAACGTTTTAGTTTCGATATTCGCCCCAAATATAATTGCCAGCGGAGTTTGACCGTTGCTCTCTGAGCCTAATACTCGCTGCGCCATTATTGATGCACCCAACTGGTGGAGTCTTGCCCAAACCTCTGAAACCCGGCGTGTAGCGGCAATCGATCTGTAGCTGACTGACGAGCTACGAATGCACTGAGCCGACTTGCTATCGATCTCGTGACGTCATTGACAGCCGCGTCAGACGTTTGGAAAAACAATCCCCTAAGAACACGCATGATGACACCGTCTTGCCCTCTCAATTTGAGTGCTTCTGCCAGCATCTGCTATTTCTTCTGCGAAGCCAGAGCGTAACAGGTTGGGTTGCGACAATCGAGTCCGTGCAAAATACTCCTGACGGCTGACCTGTCGGTAATCGTAAGGCGTTCATCAAAGTTCTTACGAGGCAGGACGATCGCGGATGTTTTTTGAAAGCCGTTTCGCTTCGGAGATTTATCAGGGCGCTGGAATGATCTGGCCTTCGGTGAGCGTGCCTGAAATGGTAGTGATGTCGACCGCGGAGGTGTTGTCCTGGCTGATCACTAAACCAAGCGAAACTACTGGTGGCCCGACAACGGCAGACTGAGTCACATTAAATGTGCCTGCCGCCGTATTGTTTAAGACGATCGTGCCGGCCGTCGGTGCTCCGCCGCCTATACCAGAATTTCCATTGAGATTAAGCGATATAGTTGCCGCATTATCTTGGGTGATGGCATTGATCGAATTGCCGGTAGCTCCAATTTGATTGTTGAGAATCGTGGCGTTTACCGTGCCACCTGTGGCAAGAATGTTGACTCCGTTGTTTGTGGCTCCGGAAAGCTGTGAACCGGAGACGGCAACTGTGGTATTTTCTCCAATCTGGGCAACCAGTTCGACCGCATGGGTACCGCTTGTGCCTATTGTCGCACCGCTGAATGATGCATTTGTATTTTGTACATAAACACCCGCCTGGCCCGATCCAGTGACATTGAGCGATCCGAATGCTGCCAGCACTCCACTGCCCGGGATGTTTGGAATGTTGTTCTTCAGATAAACGCCAAACGTTCCAGCATTTGCTACAGTCGTTGATCCAATCGAGACGCCTGGGTAGCCTGATGTATTGTCGCTTGAAACAATGCTGATACCGGTGGCTGCAGAATTGCTTGACGAAGCAGACGCTAGCGTGATTCCAATATCGTTGATATTCGTGGACGTTGCATTGGCATCGATCGCCGCTCCACCGGTAGCAGCAATGGAACCTCCCCCAATCAACACATCCGCGTCTCGCAAGAAGAGGCCGACGCCGTTCTCGGTGGTGAGATTGACCGTGTTGAACGTGACTTGACCGAGCGACATGGCATTATTTTGAAGCACAACTGCATTTCCAAATGTAGTAAGTGCCGTACCGGACTGAGTCACGGTGAGTGACGGAACTGTCACGGTTAATGCTGGAGAATTACGCATTACAAAACCATCTGAACCGGGATTTGTAAGAGTGATACCTCCGGTCGTTCCAAAAGTGCCACTGACATTGTCGAGCAGCACGCCAAAGGTCGTGCTATCTGTACTCGCAATCGATTCCAATGTGGTCGTGCCGCCGACTACCCCTGTCAGCGAAATGGCCGCCGCACCTGTGGTGTTGACTGTGCTGCCCCCGTTTATCGTAAGAGAACCAACAGTATTTCCAAGCAGTCCCGCCACACCCGATGTCGTGATGTCTGCATTTACGAAATTCACAATGTTGCTATTTTGAATGTTCACGCCAGCGTTTCCGGCCCCCGCAGCAGCAGTGACATTCAGGTTGGTAAATGTATGTGAACCATTGCTATTACTAATTAAAACTCCGTTTTGCTTACTTCCGATTCTGGCATTTTGTACGGACAACGCCCCGGAATTTCCCACAATCTGAATGCCGTCGCCCGTGTCAACAAACGACGGGTTGGCTCCTCCTGTGAGAATAACGTTTGAGCCTGCGCCAAGGTCGTTGACTGAGAGCAAGAACCCGTTTGTGTTCGTTACAGTACCGTTGTAACTAAGTACGGTAGCGCTGCCGGGGCCAACAATACGGATGGCCGCCAAGGCCGTGTTGTTATTGATTGTGGCATCTGTAAAGTTGATACTGCCGGAGTTGTCGTTTTCCACGTTGATTGAGTAGTTGACATTGTCGGTCAAGCTTGCATTTCCAATATTGATTGCCGCGGAGCCAGTGGTTTGGATCTGGATTCCAAGTCCTCCAGTATCAACAATTTCGTTATTTACGCCACTGTTGGCCGGTGTTCCGCCCACGGCGAGATTGACAGTGCCACCGGTCGTGTTGGCAATATTGACTGCATAACTCGTAGGAGATGCGTTTGAAATTGAGCCTTGAAAATTGACATTCGCGTTGCCGCCTTCGATCCGAATTGCGTCTTTTGTCATACCCGCAATTGAGGAGGCAAAAAACGTGATGTCTCCGTTTGTTGTCGAATCAAGAACAACGCCTGCCTGAGGTGCCGTTGTTGAGTTTCCAGAAATGAAAACGTTATTGATAATGGAGGTTCCGGTCGTGTCGGCAAACGGTACCGGTCCGGTGCGAGCAATACCGCTGGACAGTAAGCCTGTCCCTTGAATACCAATATTCGACCCGGTGATCTGAAAATTGGAGACCACGGCACCCGCACCGGCACTGCCGATGATGACACTCGCCCCGCTCGGATTGGTCAAAAGTGGCTTTGTACCATCTAGATTCGTTGCGATATTAATCAGGCCGGCGTTGGCTGTCGGCACGTAAAACGCCGCACCATTTCCTACTAAATATTGATTTGCAGCCTGAAAGCTAAACGCTGTATTATACCCCGTTGCGGTTCCATCACCTTGATCGACAAAAACAATGTCCCAAGGATTGGTGGCTGCGGCGTTGCCCTGCGCTAAGGTTGGATACGGACTTTCAGCAGTGCCAAGACTATGAGAGGTGTTGTTCACGTGAATCACTCTCCAGGGCGTGCCGGTTGCTGGATTGATTGCCACGATCGGAGTATTGTGGGCCCGCACGATGTGTTCGTTACGCTGTGGAGGCTGCTCGATTTGATCGGCCACGCTGCGACGGCGCGAGCCTCCCACGCGATAGGTAAGCCGAGCGTAGCCCGTCCAGTCGAAATAGGAATCGTTGTTGGCCTGGATCTGAAAATCCCAGTTATTTGCAAGCGTTACATCGATTCTGGAATACACACCACCAAAATTCGGAACGACCGGCGTACCGTTTGAATACTTGTCTTTTATATTGCCAAACGCATATCCACCCACGCTCCACATTCCTGCCCAATCGGCAAGTCCAGGAATATACGCACCAACTTCAAGATCAACGCCCGTGAGCGCCGCATCAAGACCGTACTGGGCCATGATGACGTTTTGATAAAACGGGGACCCCGGACTGCCTTGAGTAAAACCGGTCGTGCCCGTTGGCATATAGCCGTTTGATCGCAGATTTCCAAAATCGGTAAGGAGTGCTCCGGAAAGTCCAATCTGACTATAGGCATGACCAAACGAATTGCCGCCGGCGATACTCGTTGGATACTGGTTCAAATCGCCGTCGTAATCCCAGTAGAGACCAAACGTGCCCAAAGCCCCACCCAGAAACTGCTGGCGAACGACTCCTACGTTTGAGAAAAATCCGCCGTAATTTGAGAGATGCCCCCGAAGATCAGCGGACCAAAATCCGCCCATATCGTCTTCAGCATACGGAATAAACCCACCAACGGTCATGTAACTGCCTTGATAGCCCAACCCGCGATCGGCACCGTTGACGCCGTAATAAAAGAGCCCAGGGCCGTTTTGCTCCAGTCTCTGAAGCGAAGCACCCATCTGATTCACAAGACCACCAGCGGATGGACTTCCAGCATTTTGTGCATTTTGCGCAAAGAGGCTCTGCGTTGTAAGCGCTGATGCCAATACCCAAGCGAATGCCTTTCGCAGCCTCGAACGACGCACAAGTTTGCGCCGTTTAAGAGATGCTTTTTCTTCTGCGAGTCTCGATGTGGCTGATTTGCTCATCGTGATTAGTTCCAGCGTTCAAAGGGACTTCATGATTTCATTCCGACCATTCGGGAAAGCTCAGCTTCTGTTGTGGACGTATTCCACGAACGAGAGAGCCTGCGCGCCCGAACAATCAGCATGATCGTCATGAGTGATCGACCTTGACTGACCATCACCATGAGGATTTTCAAAAGAAGTCCCGAAAACAGAAGACTTCACGGCACTCAAAAAAACTGCGCATCTTTTGTATCTTCACAGAGCATCTCTGTGCGGCAACGCAACTCTTGCAGCTTTACCATTGTGAACAGGGGATCTTTAAGAGTGTTCTTTTTTTGTTCAATGCTTTGTTTCTTTTGAGTAGTCCTCAACCGCCGAAACTCTTTCCAATGAGAGACACTTCTTTGATGAATCTCTGGCGCAACCAAAACTTCGATGCGCTCCTGTTTGATTGCGACGGCACACTGGCCGACACGATGCCAGCCCATTACCGGGCGTGGTTGACTGTCTGTGAAGCGCATGGAATGACATTTGACGAGGACCGCTTTTACGCGCTCGGTGGAAGGCCAACTCGCGACATTGTGGCCACGCTCGCCGCGGAATTCGGCGTCACGCTCAATCTGGAAGAGGCCGTGATTATCAAAGAACAGTCGTTTCTTCTCCAACTCGATTCCATTCAACCCATCGATCCTGTGGTGGATGTTGTGAATCGCTCTCGTGGAAAAATTCCGATGGCCGTGGCAACTGGCGGCACTCGCGAAGTCTGTACAAGAATTCTCGAACACATTGGCATTGCCGATGCCTTCTCAGCACTGGTTGCCAGCGAAGACGTTGTACGACACAAACCCGATCCTGATGTGTTTCTCGAAGCGGCCAAACGAGTTGGCGCAAGACCAAATCACTGCGTGGTCTGGGAAGATAGCGACCTTGGAATCGAGGCCGCCAGACGCGCCGGCATGGCCTGGGTCGACGTTCGTCCGTTTCATTCCCCCACTCGCGTAAGCAAGCGACTATGACTGACAAAAACGGTCTCTCACTTTCAGATATTCAAGCCGCATGGGCAAGGATCGCGTCGGGCATCTATCGTTCTCCCTGCTCGCCGAGCGTGCCTCTTTCTGAATTGGTTGGCTCAAGCATTTACTGCAAGCTCGATCTTTTACAGCGTACGGGGAGCTTCAAAGAACGCGGTGCCCGAAATGCACTTCTCCAACTCTCTCCCCAACAGAAGCAACGAGGTGTGATTGCGGCCTCAGCCGGAAATCACGCCCTTGGGCTGGCTTATCATGGAAAGTTGCTTGGCATTCCCGTGACCGTCGTCATGCCAAAATTTGCGCCGGTTGTAAAAGTCGCCACGTGCCGAAAACTTGGTGCCCGCATTCTTCTCGAAGGAGAATCGTTTGAAGATGCCCGAGCCTCGGCCGAAATCATTGCAACACAAGACGGTCTTCGCAGAATTTCTGGTTTCGACGATCTCGACGTGATTGCAGGGCAGGGGACTATGGCGATTGAGATCCTTGAAGATCTTCCCGATGCCGATGCGATTATCGTTCCGACCGGTGGCGCAGGCCTGCTTGCTGGCGTGGCACTTGCAGCCAAGTCGATCAGACCCGCTGTGAAAATATATGCTGTCGAATCGAGTGGTTCACCGAGTTTTACTGCCGCGCTGAGCGCCGGAAAACCAGTCGATGTCACAATTGAACCAACGCTTGCAGATGGTCTTGCCGTGGGACGCGTGGGAACGTTGTCTTTCGCCATTGCATCCTCGCTCGTCGATCGCGTGCTGACTGTCAACGAAGAGTCGCTGTCGCTTGCAGTTTTGAAGCTTGCCGAACTGGAAAAAACAGTCGCCGAAGGGGCCGCCGCGGCGGCACTCGCCGCACTCTTTGATGAACGCTGCCCAGAACTCCTTGGAAAGAAAGTTGTGCTCTTGTTGTGCGGTGGCAACATCGACTTGACCATGCTTGGCCATGTCATTCTGCGTGGCTTGGCCTCTGACGGTCGGCTCTGGCGATTTACCGCGACGGTGAGCGATCGACCCGGCGGCGTGGCCAAACTCACTCGCGTCATCGCTTCAAGCGGTGCAAGCATCGAGGATATTTCGCACGATCGGGCATTTTCAGGGCCGGATGTCTTTTCCGTTCGAGTGATGGTGACAGTACAGACTTCCGATCACGATCAGATCGTAGATCTCTACCAAAAGCTTCGAGCCGAAGGATTTTCGGTTGTTCCATCGACTTCCCCCGGAGCCTCTCCTGCAGGTCTTTCAAATGCCCGTCACTAAAGCTGCATTCGATGAAACGCTTTGAAAAACAGGCTTTTTGACGGTTTTTTAGCGTCTATGGCAAGTTGTGCCGCTTCTGAAATCTGTTCCGATTTTATCGGTGCAGTTGGGCTCTCAACGCCGCAATATTGTCTTGCTGCCAAAACGTCCGAAACCTCTTCATAGGTGAGACGTGTGACGAAACGTGTGACGTTTTTTTCTCGTCTTCAAAAAAGTGAATAGCTTTTGCGTTACCGGCGGTTCTGCTCATGACTCCTCGGCTTCATCGTCCCGGATCGAGACGCGTTCGTGCAACGCTCTACATCTCTGCCGATCTGCTCGAAGAAGCACGCAACGCTGCGGTTCATTTCGCGGGAAATCCACTTCGAATGACGCTTGCACAACTCACAGACAACGCTCTTCGAACAGAACTTAAAAGGCTCAAGGATCAATTCAACAACGGCGCAGATTTTCCAGAACGCACAGACGACCTCCAAGGTGGCCGACCGATTGCGGCCTGAAAACGCCTTCTCTCTTTTGGTTCTTTGACTTATTTGTTCCCGACTTTCAGGAAAGAACATCGTCATGCACGGCAAACAAAACACTCAACTGTTACACCTTCAACGAATGAGTCCTTCCGATTTTGATCGTCAGCGGAGAGCTCTGCGACGAGAGCTACTCGATCGCATTATGCGTCGTGAGATGCTTCGTCGAATGGCTCGTTTAATGCCCCGATAACCACTCACGCAAGGGTCATGTGTCAGTTGCCGCAGCAGCTGAATGTGATTTGTTGTTTTCCATTCCTCTTCATCATGAGTCACCAAAAACTTTTCTGGTACTCGCTCACTCGGCGATGCAACAATTCGGTTCTTGTTGCTCAGTCCTGTTCGTTTTTCTCTTTGACAAGCATCCGCTTTCTCGCCTTACAATTCAGGCTGTTTCTCTTGATTCTGCTGGGATTCATGATCGTTCCTACAGAAGGAACAGGGCAAGGACTTTCCTGGTTTTCGTGGGCAGCATCTTCAGGACCGACTCAGACATTTTCACCTGAAATGTATGAGGATTATCTGCTCACTGGCCACACACCGCATCCGGCAGTTGTCAGGATCGTCGCGCCTGAGGCAGGTGGTACGTCGCTCGGATCAGGAGTGCTTGTCGACGTGAACCGATCGCAGGGATTAGTGATCACCAACTGGCACGTTGTGCGAGACAGTCGATCCGCGGTGCTCGTTCAGTTTCCTGATGGCTTTCAATCGGCCGGCACGGTCGCGCGGTTTGATCAGTCGTGGGATCTTGCGCTGCTCGTTATCTGGCGTCCCGACATCGATCCGGTGCCAATTGCTGATACTCCAGCGGCAATCGGAGAGCAGTTGACGATCGCTGGCTACGGTCGTGGGCCATACCGAGAGTCGACCGGCGTTTGCACTCAATTTCTCGCTCCGTCTCCCGGCCTGCCGCTTGAGATGCTCGAACTTGTGGCCACGGCGAGGCAGGGGGATTCCGGAGGTCCGATCTTTAATGCCCGAGGACAGATCGCAGGGATTCTTTTTGGACAGCAGGGAGGCCACACCGCAGGCACGAACTCGATTCGGGTGCGCAGTTTTCTGGCGAGTGTTGGCTCTACTGGCGTATCGGGAATTCCAAAAGTGCAACCATCGAATTCAATGGCTATCGCTCAAAGACCGACCGATCCTCGCCTGACTCCTCCATCTGCTTTGGCACTCGAACCACCGGGAGCCTCGTCGAAAAGTGCTTCTCGATTTCCTTCCACTGAAATACTGTCGACAACTGCAGGAATCCCTGCCACTACTTCACCGAGTTTTACGGCAGTCAATCCAATTCCAGAAGAATCGCAAAGCATCGAAAAAATTCTGGCGGAAGATCACGGTGCTCCGCTGCCAGTTCGAAATGCAACGACCACTCGTCACAATGCCGTTGACCAAGAACACACTCCAGACACAATCGATTCCGGAAATCTTTTCGCACCCGAAACAGAAGAAAATAACTCTTCCTCGTTTTCTTTTTTGAATCGTTCCAGCAGCCTGATGGATGACGCTCAAAACATCATGGCGATCATCGGAGCGGCGAGTCTTGCGTTCTTTGGTCTCAAGGCGCTGCTGGGTCGATCGCGAGAAACTGCCTAGCAGTCATTGCTCTCAGCGACAGGCCGCACGTGCCAGTCACAAGAATTACATGCGAGTTGAGATTTTTAGCTCTTTTTCTTGGGCGACTTTTTCACAGTTGCTCGCGTGATGATTACCGGCTCGAGCGGCTTGTCCCCGGAACCGGTCGCAACCAAGCCAATCTTTGTGACAACCAAAAGACTTTCTGCATCTGCCGTTTTTCCAAAAGCGGTGTACTGATTGTTGAGGTGCGACGCATTTTCAAGGCAGAGAAAAAATTGACAGCCGGCGGAATCCGGATCGCTTGTACGAGCCATCGACAGCACGCCGGCAACATGCTTTGTTGCGTTGAATTCAGCTTCGATCGTATAGCCAGGCCCACCGCGGCCGGTGCCCTCCGGGCATCCTCCTTGAATCATGAAGCCCTTGATGACTCTGTGAAAACAGCCGTCGTCATAAAAGCCACTTTCGGTAAGCGCTACAAAATTTCGAACGTGTCCCGGAGCGACCTGCGCATCCAAATCCAGCCGAATCGCTCCAGCAGAAGTCTCGAGCGTCACTTGATAATCATGCGCGGTAACATCCACGCTCTTTGCAGCAGACTTGAGTTCTGCGGCAGACTTCTTTTTTTTCTGTGGCATCGCACAATCCTTTTTCAACCAATGACTGGCATTTCCAGTACGTAACGGAATCCAACACTGTTTTCCGTTCGATCATTTTTGTTCGCTGCGAATTCTATTGTGTTCGAAGTTCAAGCGATTGACCGAGCGCCGAATGAATCGCTTGAGATACGTTTTCAAACGCATCATCGGGCATGACGCATTCGAGCCAATCGGTTTTGAGCTGCTGCACAAGTTCCACACGACTGCGACAGCCTGCCATTTCGGATGTCTCTTCGACCAGATGGGGCTCTTTTCGCCGCCATACACGCACAAGTGCCACCGCAAGACCGGGAGATCGATATGCAAATCGTTCGGCAATCACACTCTCCGAAAGAATATGAAATGGGGCAAGCTGCTCAACGCATTTCATGTCCGTGAGCCATGCAGTCGCTTCTACAACTCCGAGAAGATCGATGCGTCTGGCTGACAGCAATGGCTCTTGGTTCGCTGCTTCACTCGCAAAATGAACATCTTTTTCGGCGAGCTTCTCGGCGGTCTGATGAAATGCTGTCGGATACAACCAGAAGACAGAATCTTTGAATCCAAACTGAGGCTGCATATCGTGAATGCCACCGGCCCGCACAAGAATCGTTTGTCGTCGGCACGCCAGTGCAAGGCAGACCGAGGCCCATTCTTTGATCGCAAGAGGCAGTGTGGTCGGTCGGTTCGCGTCTTTGTAAAATCCCAGATGTGTCATTTTGTAAATCGCTGTGATTGAAAACTTGTAAAGTTTATTTTCCAAAAATAAAGTGGCCGAACTTCTTCGCGCAGTGCTGTGACCGGCGTTGACTCGCATGGTCTCGGTCTGTTTGTCCTGTCACGGCCAATACGTTTGCCGCATTGCTTCCGTTCCACGATACTCTTTTATGCCATGCAAGAATTCTTATCCATCCCTGAAAATCCGGACCTTTCCGGCCGCATGTTGAAAGACTATCGGCTGCTGCGGCACCTTGGAAGCGGTGCCATGGCCGATGTCTATCTGGCCGAGCAGCAGTCGCTTTCTCGACACGTTGCAGTGAAAGTGCTGCGCCCCGAGAAGGCTTTAAATCAAACGGCTGTCAAACGTTTTGACCAAGAGGCTCGAGCCGCGGCATCGCTGGTGCATGGCAACATTGTGCAGATTCATGAGGTGGGATTCGTCGATGGCATTCACTACATCGTGCAGGAGTATGTTGCCGGCCTCTCGTTGAAGGAATGGCTTCTTGAAAGGGGCACTCTCGATGCTTCCGCGGCTCTTTCTGTGCTGAAGCAGGTTGCCGCTGCACTTTCAAAGGCCCAGCAACAGGGCATTATTCATCGCGATATCAAACCTGAAAATTTGCTAATAACTCCAGCGGGAGAAGTGAAGGTTGCTGATTTCGGTTTGGCGCGTGTGGCAAATGCACCTGAGAATCTTTCACTCACTCAAGATGGAACGACGCTTGGAACTCCACTCTATATGAGTCCGGAACAAGTTGAAGGGCTTACGCTTGATAGCAGAAGTGATCTCTATTCTCTCGGCGCAACCATCTATCATCTTCTCTCAGGGTATCCTCCTTTTTCCGGTGAAACTCGGCTCGCAGTTGCCTTAGCACATGTCAAACAGCAACCGACTTCGCTTGCCACCATTCGCCAAGATTTGCCCGCGGGGCTCGTGGCGATCGTTGATCGTCTTTTATCAAAAGATCCTTTGCGAAGGCCTTCGGGTCCGGCAGAACTCATTCGTGATGTTGACTTCGTCGTATCGGCTTCGGGTCAATTCAAGAAAGATCCGCTCTCGTGGCGAATAGACCCTCAAACGTCGACCGGTGTCGCACAAGACGTCCCTCGAAATGCTGAACTTTTATTGACAGGTACCTCCGCTGCACAAGAAACTCAGATCCGCACAGCAACGCTGAAGCTTGATCAAGAACTTTCTCGTGAAAGAACATTCGTTGAAACGTCTCGCCGCTGGTGGCTCGGCACGGCCGCAGCGGCCTTGGCTGGAATTGCGGGAGGAATGTTTATCGGCCGATCGCGTCCGAGACGATCCCTCTTTGGTCGCGGCCCACGGTGACTACTCGCCACAGACAGATTTTTTACTGCGTGTTTGATCCCCTTTTTTCGGTTTCTATCGATTGCGTAGCATTGTCTTGAAGAGAGACTACGACCGGCGGTTCTTCCGAAATTCCTGTGGCACAATCGCTGCGAGCGGCTGAAGCGAACGCTGCTTGACAGGCCATCAGCTCTTTACAACCATCTAAGGGCAGATGGTGACGTGCGACAGGAATTTATGCACAGCCATCGAAATTCAGTCGATCATGAAGTGATGCAAAACGCCCCCATCGTCTAGTGGCCCAGGACGTCGGGTTCTCAGCTCGAAAACCGGGGTTCGACTCCCCGTGGGGGTATCTGAACATTCGTACAGTATCGCACACTATCGTAATCCTCGGCAATTACGATAGTGCGCTGCTGTTCTTGCGACTCTCCGCGAGGCGATTCGGCCGATTGCTGCACCGGATTCTGCAGCGCTGCGGAAGCCTTTTCGAAGTGCGCATCCGTCACTTGCAAATAATGTTTTTGTGCGACAGCCTGCGTGTTGCCGATCCAAGCACAAACAACGTGGATAGGGAACGACTCCGCCAATTCCGTTTCTCGTGTGCTGCGTAGATTCTGAAACAATTTAGGCCATGGCTGTAAGCCAGCCCGGCGGATAATCCGTTCGAATTGCGTCCGCAGGTTGGAGTTGTGATCACGATAGCGAGTGATGACAAATTCCGTGCCCGGTGCAGCTTCATCAAAGGCCGCTTCCAGATGCGACCGCAATTCAGGGAACAGGGGCACAACTCTACTCTCTTTCCCTTCAAAATGTTCGGTCTTTGGGGAACGTACCGTCATCCGATTGTGTTCCCAGTCAACGTCGCCCCAGCGAAGAGCAAGATGTTCGGAAGGGCACCGCAGCCCACCGAAGCGACTCAGGGCAAACAGCGCCTTCCATTGAGCATCGGGGCAAGCTTCCAACACCTTACCGGCTTCATCGCAACTGATGAAGTAAAACCGCTCTCTGTTGGCCTGCACAGCGATACCTTTCATTTCACCAAACGGATTGTCGACAATCAGCCGACGTTTGACCGCCGCCCGGAAAAATTGCCGCGCCCGGCCACAATGTCGACGGACTGTGTTTTCTCCCAACCGTAGTTTGAGAAATAACCGCCATTCGTCTGCGTCGCCTTCGGTCACGTCGGCCATCGGTTTGTCCGGGCCGAAATACTGAATCAGGTCTCGGCACACCTGTTTTAAGTTGATTCGCGTCCGTTCTTTGATGTCTGTTCGCTTAACGATGTAGCCTTCGATGAACGCGGCCAGCGTGGTTTTTTCCTTCTCTGGTCGTAACGGAACAAGACCAACGGCTGCCAGCTTGTCGTAGAGCACAGCCTCTCGCTCGCCGACCCACGCGGCCGTCTCTCTATCCCAACTCGCACCGGAGACAACCGCAGCGTTCAAGGCTTCTATTTTGGATTTGATCACTTCGGCCGTCTTTTGCGAGGTCTTGCCTAGCCGCACGCTTTTGCGTTTGCCGTTGCCAGCCACGAATTGAATCGTACGGTTTCCATTCGGCTCGCGTGAAAGGCTGGCCATTTGAAGTCCCCTAAGGTTGTCGCCTATCAATCGTATTCGTCCGTGAACAATCCGCTCGCTACGAATTCAAAAAAATAGTCGTACGAAGTTGATGCATTCCAAACGCCATATTTTCTCACCACTGCTATAAACCATAGCCGATTGCATCTGTTCAGAAAATATTTTTCATGCAGCATGGTTTTAATTTCAATGGGTGATACCGTCATGCGTCAACTCCTTTTGGTGGTGAGGCTTCGCGGGTCAGCCATGCATTCAGATCAGTGATCGGGTAAAGCACCGCGCGACGCTTCCCATGACCACACCGCACACAGGGAATCGAACCGCGAGGGGCTGTCAAACTCCATAGGGTGCGTTCGCTGATACCGAGAGCCCTCGCAGCATCGCGCGGACGCAGAGCCAGAGGTGCTTGATTCAAATTTTTTACAACAACCAAGTTGTTAGTCATAACATCCCTCATGAAAATATTTCTTGCTACATCCGCGCATCATGGTTTGAGATTCCCGTGTGGTAGTCGGTCCACAATTTCGACCACCGGGCATCGTCCTCGGCCCTCCTTTACGAATCGCACCAGACCATTTCCTTCGAGCGCACGAAGACCGCGAAGCATCTGACCTGCCGACAGTCGCATCTTCTTTCGCACAGCCGCAGAGACGCGCAGCGGGCCAGTGTTCTTTGAGACTCCTCGCACAAACCAAAGACAAATGCCAGCCGGCATCGCAGGCTTTCGCAGTTGGGCAGCGCGGGCCAACCACTCCAGTGGTATCGGCCCGCGAAGGAAAGGTTCAACCGCTGGCTTCCCGCGGTGTCTTGACTTTGGCGCTTGTGGTAGTTCGTTCCCAGAGGTGACCCCATAGTCTTCGAGACTCAGCATCACGTACTACCCCTATCTATAGAAGAAAAAGAGACCCCCTTAAAAGACTCTCTTATAAGACCAGACCGGTTCGGCCGTTGTGACGAACTAGATCGGCCATCGTGGTGAACTACATCATCTGCTTTGGCGATCTCGGGAGCGGGCCCAGCCAGTCGCATCACGGTATTCCAGAAGGCGGCACCGGCATCGTCCACGTACCGATCTGGATGTCTTACAATCTTTACATCGGCACCGATCTCAAAGCCTCGAAGAACTACTCTCGATGCTTCAGCCATCGCGGCGCGCGTCTTTATCACCATGTTTTCGATCTCGTCGGTCGGCCCTTCCACCATCACCGCATCGTGAATCGGCGCGCAAAGACAAATCCCGCGTTCCACCATAAGACAACACGCTAGTCGAAGCATCTCAGCTGCGTTTCCTTGAACCGGGAAGTTCGATAAGGCACGGGGGTTCGCTGCGGGCCGCATGGGATCGGTAGAGGGACCAACGCGAAGGCGCCAACCGAAGACCGTTTGAATCTGCCCCGTCAGTGTAGCGCGATCCACGGCTGCTTGTGACCACTTCCAAAACTGTGGATACATGCGACGGTGAAGGGTCAAAAGTTCCGCGGCGGCGGCAGTCGGCTTCCCGATCTTTTGCGCCAAAGACTCGGGTCCCATCCCATACATCACAGCCAGCGCCGCCGCCTTGAACAAAGATCTCGCTTCACCATGTGTGGCCTTGGTTGCGTCAGCTGGAACTGCCCCCGCTTGTTTGGCAAACGATAAATAAAAGTCGCCAGATGAATACGCCTCGAGCATCGCCGCATCTTCTGACAGTGCCGCGCCCACCGCGATCTCTTGTGATATGTAATCCAGATAGGCAACAGCCATCCCCGGCTCGGGGCGAATAAGACTCCGCAACCAACGAGACGGCCCGAAGATGAACTTTGCATTGGATGGTTGGTTTCGACCAGTGCTTGCGCGGAAGGGTGCGATGCTGGTTCGGTTGCGTCCATCCGGGCCGATGGCCAGATTTTCAAAGAGACGCATCTGCCCAAGGGCAACCCTAAGTTCTCGCAGTTCGGCCACTGCTGGATGGGCCTTTGACTGCGAACGAAACGTATCGTCGGCGAGATCCAGTTGTCCGCTCTCCAGCATCGGCCACGGGATTCCGCGTTCCACTAAGTATCTTGCGAATCGGTTGCGTTTAAACGTTGTCCCCTCGAAGACGTGGTAGCGTTGATCCACCTCTGCTATCAACGCTGATCGAACGTCGAGCCAGCGGGTCTTCAGATGCTCGAATGTGGGAACGTCTAACGGGATGCCGCGGTGTTCCATTGCAGCCACTGTCCACGCATAACGACCGCGTAAAAGGGCACACCCTAGATCGATGCGCGGCATCATCGCCGGCAGAAGGCGGGTAAGCGCGATCACGTCTTCGGCGCAGTAAGTCAGAAGCGACTCCCGCTCCTCGTCTGTGAAAGGACCGCCGCGAATCGCTAGCTGACGCATCGAATCCTTCTCCACGACCGCCATCGCCGGAAGACCATGATAAATCAGCGCGCCTAGAAGACTTGATCCGCTCGGGGGCTGTATCCCGTTCGTCATCGCGCGAAACTCGAAGAAGAGATCCAGCGTGCGATCGGGGGCCGGCCATCCCAGCGCTTGAAAGATGGAGAACTCGGCGGCGGCTGCGTAAGCAACAAACAGCGAGTGACGGTCTGTTCGGAATGGCGGCGCCGACAGCCGCGCCAACTGGTCTTGCCAGAGGCGCAACTGCCGACCGGAACGGAGCTCCATTGCCACCAGACAAATCGGCGTTGGCCGATGGCCAGCAGGCGCGGAATACTCCGTGTCCGCGCACCAGATCTCTTCGAATGATTCGAGACCGTTCACGAAGCCCCCCTCAGTTGTCGAAGGATTGCGTGATCAGCGGCTTCGATGAATTTGTCACGAAACGCGATCTTCAAAATCTGGTGAAACGTCAACTCAGGGGGCCACGTCGGGTCTGGCAGCTCTGCAGCAGGCTCGAAGTGGGTGTAGTGGCCGTTGCTGGTGTCTGACACCATTCGGCACCACTTAGTTTCTGCCGCCTGCGCGATGCGAAGCGCAGACTCGGTCCACGTATTCGACCGACCATCGGGGCCTGGGAGCTTCACACGCCAGAGAAAAAGGTCATTCCCCCGGTTGGTGCAAGTCAGCACTAGGGCGGGGGCAATCTCTCCGGAGAGATCCGGCCACAGATGCTTCGCCACCAGATAGACCGCGCGATCTACACCGGCTTCGACTTCGAGCACTGCCGTTTGAAGTCTCCACTCTTGACCGGGTCGAACTTGGAACCACTCCGACTTGTTCGGCTTGCGTACGGGAACTGTCGAAATCACTCTCCGCACTCCGAGGCCCTCTGCGTAGTCGGCACCCAGATGGAGTGTGGCCGGATCAAAAGGGTCGGGCGATTCCGGACGCGGCGACGCGGGGTGGTTCGACTCAAAGGCGGCCGCGTGACCGTTGTCTTCTGGTTCAACAAACAATTGCCTGCTCTTAGAACTCATCAAATCACGTTCCTTCCGTTTGAAGAGAAATTCGACCCCGTGGACAGACGTTCTGCCACGTGGGTATCAGTTGCCAAATTCCCGCTAGTCGGGCCTACAGCTGCCTCAATCTCGCTCTGACAATGGGACTTTTTCACAAGACGGCCGAGGGCTAGGGCAGCCGCGTGCGCCTCAGAGAGCTTCCGAGGTGAGCGGGGCTTCATGACCCGGGCTACGTATTGCAATGCCGCGCGGCTGAACACCGCGTTGCACCCGTCCTCGCCGTCGGCCACGATCGTCACACCTGGGATCTCACGGAGTTTCCGCACGATCGCACCGGCGTGATCGGTGGCCGCACCAATCAGATCGGGTCCGGCAGGGTACAGGTGCCCATACCGGCACGGGATGAGGGACATCCACGGGTCACCACGCCGGCCAACTGCCGCCTCGTCCAACTCGATTCGCCACCTACGCCCAAACTCTTTTTCAAGATCGATGGGGATCGTCATGTTGCGTCCCTCCGATCCGTAGATGAGTACCAATCAAAGACCAGCTGCTCTTTCACAAACTTCCTCGCTAGCCTCTCTTCCTGGCGGCGTGCGGAGCGGAATCGGTCCTCCGAGCGGACTCGCTTTTTCACCCCTGGCCGGCTGATCCCATTGCCAATTGGGTTGAGCGTCATACTGACCTCTCTTCCGATGCCGTGCTTTCGCCGGCAAGGAATGCATTCAAGGATTCGACCGAGTACAGCACAGCACGACGTGTGCCGGCACCGTGACAGATGCAACGGACGGACTTGATCGGGCCTCTCGGGCTCGTCAGTGCCCACAGTGTCCGCGTGCTAATGCCCAACGCGGCCGCTGCTTCTTTTGGCCTCAAAGACAGTCGCGCCACAGATTCAGATCGAGCGTTCATCGGGGAAACCTCCGGGTGGATACCACCGCGAAATGCGATGACTTCTACCCAGAGACACGGCTACGACAGCCAAAACCGACAGCGCTGTCGGTATAAAAAACCTGCAAAGCGTTGGTTTATGAGGCTAATATCGGCAAAGAATTATTCTGGAATCCCTTGCCCCGACAGCGCCCCGACAACGCCCCGACAGCCAGTTTCCGTACGCTATAGGCTGTCGTCGATCTTGCTGTCGCTCTTAACAACGCGTTTTCCGGTGCCGTCGCGAAATGTTTGCTTCTCGTCGTTCGCTGCTTTCCTTTTCGCAGTCAATTCGTTGAGTTGGCCCTTGCGATTCTGTATCCACCATTCCGTATTCATGATCGTCTGAGCCGTAACCCCAAGCAGTTTCCCCAAAATTGCACCGGAAGCGGTTGGAGGGATTTTCATCAACTCACTGATTCCATATAGCTTTTCATTAGACGACAGACTTTCGTCGTCCACTATCGCGGCAATCTGTTGCCACCGGTCGTCCGACATTCCGTTTGTGAACACTCCTATCAGTCGACCTATCGTGGCGTTCTTAGCGGCCATTGTTGCATTCGATGCTGGTAGGGGTGACGCAGCATCGAACTTCGATCGAATCATCGGCACTATGTCCCTCAACATCGTCGCCGTTCTGCGGAACTCTCGACTTATGGCCTTGGTTTCTTTCACGAACTTCTTGCAACCATCAGTTGTTCTTTCATCTGAGTTGAAGGGGCCACTGGCTCGGTACCCCTTGTCTTTCGCCCAAGCGGGAGTGAGATCGTAAAGACGCTGAGCGACTCCAAGACGGAGTATTGTGTACCGTTCCTTGAGTCGCTCCAGCCTGGCCGCTACGGCAGTCCCGTAGTCGCAGTTAACGTTGAGATTCAACCACTCGACACCCCGATCAACGCGACACCGGCTGTAGAGCGATTCCATGCCGTCCTGATCAGTCCGTGAATAGATATGATCGAGGATAGACCGCCCAAAAATAATTTCGGGATTGTCGGGGTAATGGTCAGCGAGGGCTTCGAGCCCATCAGCCAGCGGTTCTAAACAGTCGGCATAAATGCACCAAAGCTTCGCGACTTTGCCCATCCGCACACCTGCTTTTTTTAAATCGGGCCGATCCGCGCGGGCCGTGGAAAAGCAGAACCACAGATGCCCGCGTGGATCGTTCAACGGGTGATCAAACCTGTTGCCCGAATGAGTTGTTGCCTCGTGTCATATCACGGTGTGGGGCCCGTGCCAAGGCTCAGATGGGCATGATAAGATACTGTGTCTCTGACGCACGTTTTTCATGGAGGAATGCAAATGTCGCGTACACCCACGCCTCGTAGGATTTTGGAACTTCGCGGATCTCGCATTCGGGGCCCTCATAAGAATGAAGTTCCTTCTCAGCTGGGGACTCCTGATGCCCCGGAGTATTTGTGTGATCTCGCTCTTGCTGAATGGAATCGAGTTGTTCCGTTATTGATCGCGACTCGCATTTTGTCGCTGACGCATGAAAAGACGCTCGCAGCTTATTGCGATTGCGTTGCAGACGTAGAAATCGCTTCAAAAGAATTGACGCGAGATGGGCAAACGATTTTGGATTCGACCGGAAAGAAGATCAACCATCCCGCATGGGCAAGAAAACGTGATGCACGTGCGCAGATGCTGCGCTACGCGAGCGAGTTTGGTCTGACCCCATCAGCACAGGCAAAAGTTTCAGTGGTTGCCGGGTCTGTCTTGGAAGAAGGAATAGACCCGAGAATTTTTGGTTGATTGTTGCGAATCGACCAATTGCGTGCGTAGGGGTGAACGGAGGTTTGGCGCAACCTATAGGCCAAAGATAGCGATGGCCCCCCCCCCACGCACCGCTGCGGCAGCGTCAGGCTTCGGGAGAGAGGCCAAAGGGCTCACGGCCTTTAGCCCTTTGGAGCTTACATGATTCTGGTTCTCTCTGCCTCTACAGGCTGCATCAATCTATGCATTGACTACCCATGACGTTCTCCCATTTATTGATCCAGCCGGGATGTTAGGGTTTTTACTTTTGGCATCAACAGAAAGGGTGGATTTTTTTGATGGAAAAGAAGCATTTCAGTGAAGAGCAGATTGCGATTGTGCTCTCGGCAGGCTGAGTCGGGCACTTCGGTGGCTGAGATCATTCGCAAGCTCGGGATTAGCGAACAGACGTTCTATCGATGGAAGAAGCGGTTCGCAGGGCTCGGGATCGCCGAACTGCGACGGCTTCGGATCCTCGAGGAGTACCGGCTGTACTGCGAAGAAGGCCTGGGAATCAGTCGAAAAAAGCCAAGTCGACGGGAAAGCGTTCAGGTTCGGGAAGCTCGTTCGATGGCTCAGCATGCCAATGACAGCTGGAGCATGGACTTCGTGTCCGATCAGCTGGTCGGCGGGCAGCGATTCCGGTTGCTGAGTTAGTCGATAACCATAGCCGTGAGAGCCTGGCGATCGAGGTCGGTCAGCGATTGACTGGAGACGATGTTGTGCGGATCTTGGAGGGGGTGGCTTCACAGCGTGGCAAGCCACAAACGATTCGAGTCGACAACGGACCGGAGTTCATTTCGAGGAGCTTGAATCTGTGGGCGTACTTCAATGGCGTAAAGCTCGACTTCAGCAGGCCAGGAAAGCCAACGGATAATGCGTTCATTGAGTCGTTCAATGGTCGGCTTCGCGACGAGTGTTTGAACCAGCACTGGTTCCTATCGCTCGATGAAGCACAGGCCGTGACAGAAGCTTGGAGGGATGATTACAATCGCGTTCGTCCGCATGGTGCTCTGGGCAACCAGACGCCGTTCGAATTCGCGCGGCCGGTAGCTGGGCATGCATGGCTAACAACCCGGCTGGTACCAAGTTGGGGGCAGCGTCATTTGTTGACACGCTCGCTCCCGATGTGGCACTGGCTGAGGTCCGGGAAAATTGGTTTCATGAAAGGGTAATAAATGGGTTTCCGATTCTCTGGTCATGAAACTTTCCCCTGCCGTTATGCTTGGCTGCCTAAGGCATTTGCCTCCATCGAAGCGGATCACGCTGCGTTTTCGGATGATGAACGGGCGATGATTCGCCTTGGAGTGGGCAAGAACATGGTCCGGGCCATCCGTTTCTGGATGGTCGAGATGTCGGTAGCCGTCCGGCATGCGGGCGGCGGATACGAGCCCTCTGCCTTTGCGAAGGCCATATTCAACCGGAAAAGGGGAATCGACCCGTTTCTCCAAGACATACGGACACTCTGGCTTTTGCATTGGAAGCTTTCGACGCACAGCGTGCAGGAACCACTACTCGCCTGGGATTTCCTGATTAACCAGTGGCAGTCTCCGGACATCAGCCGGTCTGCCGTTCTTCAGGCGTTTAGGAGGGCGGCGGATAAAGAGGCACGTCCTCCATCCGATGTGACGCTTGAGCAGCACTTCGATACGTTCCTGCACAGCTATGTGCCGACCCGAAGCCGGAAAGGCGAAATTCAAGAGGACAATTTGGATTGTCCTCTCGTCGAACTTGAGTTCATCAACCCGGTCGGCGAACGGCGGATCGATGGAACGGGCAAACGGGAGCCGATTTACGCATTCCGCATTGAGGACAAGCCTGACATCACGCCGGAGATGTTCGCGTTTGCACTGGATGATTTCTGGACGACACGGCGAGGCACAGAACGGACACTGACGTTTAAGGATGTCACATTCGGGCATGGCAGTCCTGGCCAAGTCTTCAAATTACCTGAATGGGCTGTCCGCCAGCGGCTCGAAGTCATCTCGTCCGATTCATCCGGACCGTTCCGCTACGTTGAGTCGGCTACGCAGCAGCAGATTTCGCGGCGAGATGGAGTGCCTGTTCCTTCCATCGTTGCGGCTTACGGGGAGGTCGTGTCATGCTGAACACGAACCGGATCGCGAATCTTTTCGACATCCAGAAAAGGTTCATCCGTTCAACGCACCTTGAGCGGGATTTCGACGACCACACAGCATTACGCGGTTATGTAGTGACGCCGCCGGCCCAGGAGGGATTTGAGCGGCTGCTTCAGGGACTAAATCCAAAATCCGGCCAGCGCGCCTGGCGTGTCACCGGTGATTATGGTACGGGAAAATCATCCTTCGCACTCGCCCTAGCCCATCTCTTGTCCGACGGCAGGGGCTTGCCGCAGGACGTGCGTAAGTGCGTCGATTTCCGAAGTCTCGGGGTGAAGCGGCCGAATCTGTTGCCAGTGCTCGTTACGGGCACACGCGCAGCGTTGGGCGAAACACTTCGAATAGCACTGGCCAGGTCGCTCGAAGAGCTATGCAAGCGCGGGAAGCCGCCACAACTTATCTCTAGGCTCCGGTTCCCGGCCGGGAAAAAGCCAGGCGATCAGGACGGGTCGGAGGAGATTGCGTTGCTTCTGGAAGCGGGACGTTTCCTGCGTCAATCTGGCAAGGCGGATGGACTGGTCATCATTCTGGATGAGATGGGCAAGTTTCTGGAATTCGCTGCGCTGCATCCGGACAGGCAGGACATCTACCTGCTGCAAATGCTTGCAGAAGCTGCAGCACGCAGCGGCGATACGCCGATCTTTGTGGTCGGCCTGCTTCACCAGGGATTCCACGCGTACGCCGAACAATTAGCCCTCACTACGCAGAAGGAGTGGGACAAGGTTGCCGGTCGGTTTGAAGAAATCCTCTTCAACCAGCCACTGGAACAAACCACAGCGCTTGTGGCTAATGCCCTCAACATCCGGCGTGAGAAGCTGCCTAGGGGGGCGACGGCACGGCTTGAAGAGGAAATGGCCGGGGCAATCGGGCTTGGCTGGTATGGCGTGGATGCCGTCAGGCATCGCCTGACGGCAATCGCACCGGAGATATTCCCACTGCATCCGACGGTGATCCCGGTGTTGGTGAAGCTCTTCAGCCGCTTCGGGCAGAATGAGCGTTCCCTCTACAGTTTCCTTCTTTCAAACGAACCCTTTGCTCTACAGTCGTTCGCTGAGCAACCGGCGAAGGCGGACAGTTTCTATCGCCTGCACCATCTTTATGACTTTGCACGCGCCGCATTCGGACATCGCTTGGCGTTGCAGACGTTTCGCAGCCACTGGAACCAGATTGAGTCGGTTGTTGAGAGTTTCCCACGCGATCAGGTGGCGGAACTTCAGATTCTGAAGACGGTGGCCATTCTTAACCTCATGGATTCGCCGCAACTGCTGACATCTGAAGATGCCATTACGCTTGCAGTCGATTCCACGTCGCAGGACGCCGGTGCAAAAGTCAGGCGGTTGCTGAAATCGCTTCAGCAGTGCAAGACCATTCTTTATTATCGTGGTGCCGCAGGCGGGTACTGCCTCTGGCCGCACACCAGTGTCAATCTGGAGCGGGCCTACCAGGATGCCCGCAACACCGTACCGCCTCCGAAAAACATCGGGCCGCTGATCCGCGAAAAGCTGGAGACGCGGCCACTGGTGGCCCGCCGTCACTACATCGAGACCGGAAACCTTCGGCATTTCGATGTCCAGTTCGTACCGGCGGCAGAGTTGCAGGAGGCGCTCAGTGCTCCCACGAATGCAGATGGTCAGGTAATCGTTGCCCTGTGCGAAACGGAATCCGAACGCAGTGAAGCTATTGAGTTCGCATCATCCAAGACAATGGCGAACCGCAAGGAAGTGCTTACCGCCGTACCTCAGTCGCTGCAAGGACTTGCAAGCCTGGTGACCGAGGTGCAACGGTGGGAATGGGTGCTTGGCAACGTACCTGAACTGAATCACGACAACTACGCACTGGAGGAGGCCACGCGGCAATTGGCCGCTTCCCGGCAGGTACTTACGAAGCGTCTCCAGAATTACGTTGGGTTGCGGCAGTTTTCTGAAACGCTCGGCCTGGAGTGGTTTTACAAGAGCCAGTCCGTTTCCATCGGAACCGGGCGAGCCTTGCTCGAAAAGCTGTCGATTGTCTGCGACAAACTCTATCCGGATGCGCCCAAGATTCAGAACGAACTGGTCAACCGCCATGAACTCAGCTCGGCCGCCGCGGCTGCCCGCCTGCGATTGATCGAACGGTTGCTGCAACATTCGGCGGAACCGTATCTTGGCATGGACCGAGCCACCAATCCTCCTGAGAAGTCGATGTATCTCTCGGTATTAAAGGAGGCCAAATTGCACCAGGATGGCCCCGAAGGTTGGGCCGCATGCATTCCCGGCGAGGATGAAGATACACGCCAGGTCCGGCCTGTGCTGCTGCGTATGCAGGAAGTACTTGAAGCAGCCAAAGGTCGCCGCGTGAAGGTCACGACGCTGTTTGCGGAGATGAAATCCCAGCCGTTCGGCGTGAGGGGCGGACTGTGCCCGCTGTTGCTCGCGGTCTTTGCCGTCATTCATGAGCGGGATGTGGCGTTCTATGAACAGAACAGCTTCATGAAGCAGGTCACCGGCCAAGAGTTTCACCGACTAATCAAAGCGCCTGAGAATTTTGAGGTTCAGTATTGTCGGATTGCCGGTGTACGAACGGTGGTCTTTGAACAACTCTTCAAGGTGCTTCATCCGGACAAAAAGCCCAAGTCCATCGATTTGCTCGATATCGTCCGGCCGCTCTGCGTTTTTGCCGCCCAGTTGCCTGATTTCGCGAAGAAGACCAGGCGGGTCTCCCGCACGGCTTCGTCAGTGCGGGATGCACTGGTGCGGGCCGAAGAGCCGGCCACGCTGCTTTTTCAGACGCTTCCCGAAGCCTGCGGCTGCGACCATTTTGAAGCCGATGCTCCACCGTCGCCGCCCAAGGTGAAAAAGTTCGTGGAGCGTCTCAGAGACAGCATTGAAGAGCTTCGTGCGGCATTTCCGCAACTGCTTCAGACTATGAAGGATGAGTTCCAGACCTGCTTCAACCGTCCCGGCAACATGGAGTCGGCACGAACGGAAGTGGCACACTCTGCGAATCGCGTCCTTGTATCGGTAAAGGAGCCACGACTCAAGGCATTCTGCCTTCGCCTTGCGGACCGGGGCCTGGATGACGAGCAATGGATTGAATCAATGGGAAGTTTTCTTTGCTCCAAGCCGCCCTCGAAGTGGATCGATAACGATCTGTCGGAGTTCGAGGATGAACTGCACCGGTGTGCCAGACAGTTCTTTCGTGTTGAGAGCACGTTGTTCGATGAGAAATCAGAACTGGCAGGATCGCAAGCCATGCGGGTCTCAATTACCTGTCAGGACGGCAGCGAGGTGGACAAAGTTGTCCGCCTGAATGACGGAGAATTGAAGAAGGTGGCCACATTGCAGGAGAAGATTCGTTTGGTGCTTGGCGAGGATAGTCGATTGGGCTTGGTGGCCGCGACGAGGGCAATCATGGCGCAAATGCAGGGCATGAAGGAATAGGCTAATCAACCAATGTCGGCGGGATTCCCTGACGCAAGGTGAAGGTGGTGAAGAGATGGCAGGGAAATCAGGAAATAATCGGAATCGCTTCCGCGTAATCGCCCGCACCATCTTGCGATTGGGTGGTGAGCTTATCAGTTCTGATGGCATTGCGTTTTACGAACTGATCAAGAACGCTGTGGATGCGGGAGCAAAAAAAATCCACGTCGAAGTACGCATGCAACTGCCGCTTGATGCAATCCAGAGAGTCAGCACGATTACAGAACAATCCGAGAGTCTCGGTAAGAACGACCTGAAGGCACTCAAAGCAGCGATCTCTTCGTCGATCTTTATGGATGCTCCGGACAAAGATGGATTACGCGAATCTATTATGACCCCCCCCCTAAACAGGTCCACTTTCAGAGAGAGAATCTGGTGGTGTCAAAACCAAAGGAGGACATTCAATGCCACGCGAAAAGAAAGAACTGGCCGAGCAGATCATCCCCTGTGCTTCGAGAGATTGAGGTCGATACGGGGGGACGGCAGTCGGGATTCGTTACGTCACGTTTCACACGCCGCCGGAGCCGATTGGCAAAGACTCGAAGAAAATCGTATTCTACCTGTCGGCGAAAGAGGAGAAGTTAGTTATGGCAGAACAACCAGTACGACACATATTGAGCCTTTCAGGCGGCAAGGATAGCGCCGCCCTGGCGATCTACATACGCGACCGCTTGCCGGACATGGAGTACATCTTTCACGACACGGATAAGGAACTGCCGGAGACCTACGATTACCTGCATCGCCTTGAGGCCATCCTGGGTAAACGCATCACCAAGACGACGGCTGAGCATAACTTCGATCATTGGCTCACGGTATTCGGCGGCATGATCCCTTCGAACCACCGAAGGTGGTGCACGAAGCTGCTCAAACTCAAGCCGTTTGAGAAGTATGTGGGGGATTCGCCCGTTATCAACTACGTGGCGATCCGCGCGGATGAAAAGCGAGAAGGGTATATCAGCCACAAGCCGAACATCACGACCGTTTATCCGTTCAAGGATGACGGCTTGGTGAAAGCAGACGTGCTTCGCATCCTTGAGGAAAGCGGACTTGGGCTTCCCCGTTACACAGAGTGGGGTCGGACACGCTCTGGGTGTTTCTTCTGCTTCTATCAGCAGAAGATCGAGTGGGTTCGCCTCAAGGAAACCTACCCCGACAAGTTTGAAGAGGCTAAAGCCTACGAATACGTTGCGAACAAGGGTGAGGGCGATCCGTTTTACTGGTGCGGCGACGAACCGCTGGTGCAACTGGAGCGGCCTGAGCGAATGGAAGAGATTAAACGCAGGTGGGCTGAACGGCAGGAGAAACTGAAGAAGAACGGCAAAAAAAAGAAACTCATTAACATCCTTGGCGATGGTAATGAGGACGAAGGAGATACCAACGGCTGCCTTATCTGCCAGCTTTGACGCTGAACGAAAGACGCATGATTTCACAACCGGCAACGCGATGGATCAGGTTCATACGTCAGTACGGGCCGATCCCTCGCAACGACAACATGTACGACGAGCATATCCGGAAATCGGCCAAGCGGGCCGGTATCCGGCCGCTCGCGTTCATCCATCCGGTTGAGCAGGATGTGCTTGCACAGTTTGGCCCTGAGCGAAAAGAACGCCGGTCAGTCATCCTCACCGGAACTGCCGGTGACGGAAAAAGTCACCTGTGCGGGAAAGTCTGGACACTCATGGGGGGAAGCGAGGAGCAATGGAATTCCGATGACGTTTACTACACGTTGGACATAGGCAGTGGTGATGAATCACTGAAGGTTCACGTCATTCGCGATCTTACCGCGCTTCCGCCGCACGATACGAAAGGTCGTTACGCCGATAAAGCCGAGCTGCTTACACGATTCTGCGATTTACTGTGCGAACCGGACGCAAAAGTGCAATTCCTGATCGCGGCCAACGACGGCCAGCTTGTCGAAACCCTTCAGCGTCTGCCCACCACGGATAACGTCGCCCGCGTCCGTACCATCGTGGAATCCCTCCTTGTAGATGGCCGCCGGGAGTCCCCTGAAGCGAAGTTGACGCTTTTCAACCTGAGCCGCGTTCCATGCGTCGCACTGTTCGACCTGGCACTGGACGCATTTCTGGATCACGAAGGCTGGAAAGAGTGTTACGCAAGCAGCGTTGCCGATGGCTTCTTCGGAGATCGCTGTCCGATTCGTCACAACCACGAGCTTCTGAAGTCGCCTCTGTTGCGGGGGCGATTGCGGTCCCTCTTTGAACTTTGCGACTGCAACGAATTGCATGTGCCGATTCGCCGCATCCTGTTGCTGTTCGCCAACGCGATATTGGGGCACGCTGACGCTAAGGACCGGCTGATGCAGGCTGCCGATGTATCGACGTTCTTGCAGAAGAAAACGACTGCCAAGGCAAGCCTTTTCAACAATCTGTTCGGCGGCAACTTGTCGGAAGTGCGCCGTGATTCCCTGGAGGTGTTTGATTACCTGAACCGGTTCCGCGTCGGTCATGAAACATCGAACCGCGTTGACAACATCCTGATTTTTGGCGAGGCGGATGAGAACCTGAAACCTTACTTCGACAAGCTGCTGCGGGCCGACACTATGTACGGGGCTGATGACAGCTACTACGCCGCACAGCGGTCTTATGTCGAAGGTGACGACACCGACCCTGCTAACGATCAGTTCCTCCGGCTTCTGGTGAGTCAACGTCGTGGCTTGTTCTTCAAGATACCACCTGATTGGGAACAGGAGCTGGCGCTCTGGGAACTGACTGTTTTCAAATATGCCGGGGAGTATCTGGACAAGGTGCTGAAACCACTCCGGCAAGGCGGTCGCGTGGAACGCCCGTTCCTCGCCCGGCTGGTGAAGGGTCTGAATCGGATTTTCGTCGGCATGCTGGTAAGTTCGGACCGCGACCTTCTGCTGGCGACCAGCATTTCGTTTTCAAGCTCGAAAGTCAGCCAGATTCTGGAAGACCGGGTCCCTGTGACGCCCAGGCTGAATGAACGGGTGGAACTCGTGCTGAAACACGATAAGCCGACGCTGCATGTGCAGTTTTCGCCAACGATCTCCGCGACGCTGCCCTTGAATCTGACGCGGTACGAATTCTTAAGCCGGGTGGCTGAGGGAGCACTGCCGGGGAGCTTTTCGAGGGAATGCTACGAGGACATGCTGGCATTCAAGTCCCGCCTTCTGTCCCGGCTGAATGAACGTCGGCGCGGCGAGGGCGTCACCGACACCAACACGGTGGCATTCCACCTGCTCACGCTCGACCCCGCCGGCAATCCGCTTGATGACGTTGTGGAGGTGACGCATGGCTAGTCTTGCAACCATGTTGCCACTGCCTCCTCGCGAGGACTACCGCGACAACATCATGTGGGTCGATGAGCAGCTTTGGGGGCACCGTCTGTGGGATTCGGAAAGCCCCTGGCTGCTGTTCCTTGAGTTCCTGAACGTCGCTGAGGCGAGTAAGCGAAACGGCCAGCTATTCTCAAACGGCGGCCACCCGCTGCTGTTCAAGCCATACAAGCGGTTGCACCTTCGCAACATCCTGTTCAACAACGAAGTGCTGACGCGGATCAGTGAGCGTCACCCTGAGAACGGGTCGGCATGGAATGCCTGGCTGGAGTGGATGAGCGTGAACGCCAAAGGGGTCATTCCCCGCGATTTCTCCTACCTCAAGGGGCGGTTCCATTCGTTTCAGCAATTTGTTTCCCTCGTGGGAATCCTGCGCGGCTCAGCGGTTGAAAGCGAAGCCAACAAACGCTGGAGTTCCCGCTTTGTCTTTCCCTTCGGCCCCAATGCGCTTTACGAGGATCTGAATATCACTGCGGCGGGCAAGGTCAGCCGCGAGTACATCAATTTCGGCCGCACCGGGGAGCTGTTGTACCTGATGCTCTGCCGGTCGAAGAAGAAAGACGAACTGGCATCGCGATTTGCTGCGATGCTTTCGGGGAATAACCAGTGGAACAAACTCTTAACGCTGTTTCAGCCGGATGAAGCGGAAGACTCAGAGACGCGGGCGAACAGTTTTCTGCCTTACACCGGACATCCGGTGTTCGATCTGCTGACGGAAGACTGGCTGCATGTGCTGTCCCTGGACCTTCCGGGATTCGATGCCATGCCGCATCTGGTAACGCTCGGCGCGTTCCATGTGATGCTGTACCAGTTGCGAGTCAGCAGCGAAATACTGTCGAAGCATTTGCATTTCGTCTGCGAAGTCGTTGCGCCAAAGAAGACGCTGGTACGCGAACTTTCTGCATTCAATTACCAGGAGAACAGTCTTCTGTCTCAGAAAGCCGTCGAGGCGTACCTGGCTGGGATCATCTCATCGGAGCGGTGGCAGCTTGCCAGGTCGCAGTCTAGCGCATTTGCTGCGTGTAAGGCCATCCTTGAGGAGCAATTCCGCTGGCCCAATGATCCTGAAGACTACGAGGGATGCTCGGAGCCGGATGCGCTTGCAGCCGAATTAAGGCGTGCTGCCATTGCTCGCCACAAGCAGCATGTCGCGAGCGTTCATCGCCAGTACGGTCGCGATGTCGGGCTGGTGTCGAAACGGGGAACTAACCGCCTTCGCTATGCTCCCACCGATGCGTTGCTCAAGACGCTGGTTCTGGCCAACGTGTCGCGCCGGATGGAATACAAGGAGTTTCTGGATTTACTCTTTACCCGTTACGGGCTGGTGTTCGGCGAGCGCGAAGCCGAGCAGGTGTTGCTCCACGAAGATTTTGAGATAAAAGCGTTCCAGACCAACTCGCATCGTCTGGAACAGCGGCTTTCGAGTCTGGGTATGCTTCGGAGGCTCTCGGATGCATGCGCCTACGTTCAGAATCCGCTTGCATGGGGGCAGTCATGAACATCTCCGAACTGATTGGCAAGATTGTCACCCTGTTGCTTAAGGAAGAGTTGTTTGGTGAGCGCGGCACGCAGACAGAGGGAACCGCCCGCTTTACTATCGACTGCCTGAGTGCGGAACACACGGCGGCGGTGGCACGGCAGATCCTTGCCGAACCGTCACTGGCAACGCAAATCGACCTCAAACTTCCCCGTGCATTTCTGTCGGAACAGCAGCTTCCAGAATCCGTGCTGACGACACTTCCGGCCACCTACTATCGCAACGCAACGATGGAAAAGCCGGTGTTGCTGATTGCCAACACCGGTGACGATGAAGAACAGTCTCTAAAGGAATTCATCCGCATCGGCGGGCCCGAGTTGCAGGAACACCCGGAGCTTTGGATCAGGGTCGCAAGCGAAGGGCTATCGCTCTCTGAACAGCATGCGAAGTGGTGGGAAAAGGCACTTACGGGATTGCAGGATTTGCGTGTCGCACCGCTTGACCGGATCGCCGCATACGTATTGCAGACACGCTCTTCAATTCAGAATGAAGGGCTTCCCATCCTCACGGCGTTGGGTGCCGCCCTTCCAGCACTGCGGTTGCCGAAGGATTCTGTATTTTCCAGTCGCATCAAGGAAGGGGCACGTGGCCATGTTTCTGCATGGAAGAAAGAGTTTGGTGCAGCATGTCGCAGCCGTGGCTGTTATCTGCTCAAGCAGACACCATCCCAGATTCTGCTGGGTGAAGAAGAACTGGAGAACGCCTTTGCGAAGGTCAGCGACGCGATTCCAGTCGGGATTCACGCGGTCATCGAAGCGTTTATTCATGCCCCTAGCGGCTGGAACGCTGCCGCGTCGCAACTTGCCGAATGCGAATGGGAACAGATCAGGCCGCTGTTCGACGGTGTGAAACGCGAGAAGTTCAATCTTGCGCGCGAAACCATCCATTTCTTTGATGAGCGCGAACCGGAACTTGTGTCCGATGAGGAGCGGCAGTACCTACAGAGTTTAGTAACCCGCTCCGGAAACGAGCCGACGGAAGACGACACCGAGTTCTACGAATCTCATCGCAACGAATTGAAAGAAGACAGGAAGCTCAAATCCGCTTGGGATCGGTTTGTTTTCGGCAAGGCACGCGAAACTGATGATTTCCTGCTGGGGATCGCCTTGTGCATGGAATCGCTATTCAGCCAGGGCGAAGCGGGAGCCAAACGCAAACTCAAGATCAGGTGCGACCGGGCGACGAAGAAAGAACTGAAGGACCTGAATGTCGATGCCGGCCTGTACTTCTCTCGCCGTTATGCCGGTGTTAAAGCCCTCTTTGGCGATCGCGTGACATGGAACGCCGGCCAGCTTTTCGACTTCCAGAAGCTGGTTGCCGAGTGGGTGCGCCAAAATAACGGACCGTTGAATCGCTCTGCGGCAAAGGCTGCGATCCAGCTCAAGTTTGTCCTGGAGCTTGAGGTAGATGTCTCGACCGGAGGGACGCAATCGTATTCCACGCAATTGCTCTGGAAGTACAACCCTAACGCCGTGTCATCGCAATTCGTGGATGACTGGTCACGGCTGGCCAAACATCCTCTCGTGCATTGCCGTGCTCACCAAGAACCTGTCAGCTCGAAGGGGACGCTGCAAACCGTTGACCTGTCCAATGTCAGGACTTTTGTGCCCGCTTACGACCGAGATCGCGGTTCCTTCGTGAGCATCTACAAGAAGCAGAATGACATTGCTCTTCAGTTCCGGTCTAACCTGCGGGAGGCAGTCAGCCAGCGTCTCGTTACAGACGATGTGGGGCCCCTCATCGAGCAGCGTTTTACCGAATTCGAGACGCAGTATACGAAGGCGATAGAAGACTTGTCGGAGGCCGGGTTGCACAGCCAATCGCTTCGCAAGCAGGTCGCAACATTCACCGCGCTTCTGGATGCCATCGTCCACCTTGCCAAGGGGGATCGAAACCGGGAGTTGCTCCTGCGTCCGTTGCTCTCGATTGGTGCGGCCCAGATCGAAGGTGGGACGGCGGCGACGGTAGTCACTCCCTGGCATCCGCTCCGGCTTGCAGCCATGCAGGTGAAGGCCACGATGATTGCCGGACTGGTGCGGCATCTGCTGACCGCGCCGGAAGTGTTTTTTGGTGACACACGGTTGTATTTCAAGGACCTGGCTCAGGAACTATCGCATCCTTTTTACCCGGAGATCGTACTGGGTTGGGGGGCAAACAAGCCCGAACTGATGGTGATGACCGATACGGTGCAGGACTACACGCTCCATGAGTCGCCCGTCATCAATGACAAGGAGCCAGATGACACCAACGAGAACCCGACGACCGGAAGCAACTGTGTTTTGGAACTGGTCCAGCGCTACCTGACGCTGCACCCGCACGAACACGCGAACATGTCGGTGGTGCTGTACAACTGCGATTCCTCGCGTCTGCCGCAGGCGGTAGTGGATCGCATCGGGCAGCTCTACGAAGATGAAGATGACGTTCGCTGCCAGGTGCTGCTTCGTCACGGCGATTCCGGTCGCCTGCGTGATCTGTACCGGGCCATTGTCAGCCAAGGGGACGCGGACGTTGACTCGTTCAACGCGAGCGAAGCCACACAAGATTTTATGGCGAGGCTGCGTATCTGCATCATCGCCGATCAGGCTCCGCCGCCCGATCCGAAGGATGGCTGCCCTTATGACATCGTATTTTCGCAGGATGTGATTGCACGCCATTCTCAGGTGGAATGGTACCCAGAGACAGCCAAACCTGTCCCAATAGACACGCTGGTTCCGGCGAGGTGGTCAAGACGCCGCGCCGCAGCCATCGACGACATGAAATCCGTTGTCTATCTGTGCTGCCCGGTCCAGAGCACCGAAGGGTGGGGTTTCCTGACGGCACTCACGACCTTCCTCAAGGGGGACTGGGACGAAATCGAAGACCGCAGACTCCTTCCGGCCCGGCAACTGGACTTTCGCGATCAACGCACGGCAAGGATTTTTGAGGAGACGCACAACCTGGGCAACTGGGTAGTGAACTACGATGAGTTGCTGGATCGGCGGCAACTCCTGAATCAGCACGTCCGTGTGATTCGCTACAAACAATCAACCACGCAAGGAAGAAATGTCGTCATCTCATCGAAGGCCCCGTTGGGGCTCCTGATCTCGATGGTGCTGCTGCGGATCAAGGCATTAAATCTCGGTTTTACCGACTCTCAGTGCCGTGAACTGGCAGAGCGATTCGTCTCTGATGCCAACGACGTTTCCGGTGACATCGTGCTGCGTGCGGCCAAGCGCGGTCGAAACGCGAGTGAGCTGATGGGAATCGTCCTGAGCCGTTTCCTGTTGCGGCACGAACTGGGACATAAGCGTTACCACGGCTGGTACTTCCTGGACGACTACGCCGATTGGCTGGGGCAACGCGAGGAGCAGATTGCCGACATTCTGTGCCTGTCTCCCGAGCTTACGTCTGAGGGTTCCCTCCGGCTCACGGTACTGGTCTCAGAAGCCAAGTACATCGAACTGGCCAGCCTGTCGGCCAAACGCAAGGAATCGCAAAAGCAGTTACGGGACACGGTAAAACGCATCAACGAAGCGGTCTTTGGCGCGCCAGAGCGACTGGATCGTGACCTGTGGTTAGCAAGATTGTCGGACCTGATTCTGGACGGAGTGCAGTTTCCAGCCAGTGCCCGGATCAACCTGGCTGACTGGCGTAGAGCCATCCGCGAAGGTGCGTGCGAGATTGCCATCCGAGGCTATTCCCATGTCTTCGTATGGGGACCGGATGACCCGTGCGACTGTTCCTCGTTTGCACCGGTGGCCGAACTTGAGGGAGCCTATCAGGAAGTATTTGGGCGACCTGAACTGCGTGAACTGGTGCGTTGCTATTTCGAGAACCGTGATCCGCTCCCACTGCGGAAAGCTGTTGCCCAGGAGGATGTGTGGTCAGAGTTGGAATACCAAAGGCCGACGGACCGCACCAAGATCAAAGTACCGCGTACCCACACGTCGGAAATCGACGACGATCCTCCGCCGACAGATGGTGGAAGTGGGGGTAGCCCGGTTCCGCCAACGGTACCCGTTACGCCTGGCGGTGTGGTCACGAAACCTGTTGCCGACATCAGGGACCATGCGTTGGAAAACACCGAAGCGAAGTGGGCATATCCGGGAATTGCCGGAGTCGTGTCGAATGGACAGACGCAGGCAGAATCAAACGATGACACGGAGTGGCTGAGGACCGTTGAGACGAAGTCGAAGCACGCGTTACAGCAATTCCAGCTTCAGGCGAAAGTCGTTTCCAGTGTGCTCACTCCGAATTGCGCCCTAATCAAGTTTGCAGGCAGCTCGAATCTCACGGTTGAGCAGGTGAGCCGAAAACGGTCTGAGCTGCTCACCACCTACGGCCTGAACGTCGTGGCGATCCGTCCTGAGCCGGGACTCGTCAGCCTTTCAATTGAGCGGCCGAAGCGCCGCGTGATTCGGACCCAGGAACTCTGGTCAAAATGGCAGCCGCCCGCTGGCTGGGGGAACCGGACGTTACTGATCGGTGTGCGCGAGGACGATGGAGAGCTGCTATTCCTTTCTCCAGGCAAGGCCCACGCTCCACATACGCTGATCGCCGGTTCGACCGGAAGCGGCAAGTCCGTCCTGATGCAGAACATCATCCTGGCCATTGCCGCGACGAATGTCCCGGCACAGGCTCGCATCGTGCTCATCGATCCGAAACAGGGCGTTGACTATTTCGCATTCGAGAATCTGCCGCACCTGGATGGTGCTATGGTGGTCGATCCCGCAGAAGCTATCACCAAGCTGGAGCACCTGGTCGCCGAAATGGACGCCCGGTATGTGAAGTTTCGGGCTGCCCGGTGTCCGAATCTGGACGAGTTCAACAAGCGCTGCGACGAGCAGGATCGGCTTCCCGTGATCTGGGTGATCCATGACGAATTCGCCGAGTGGATGATGGTTGAAGAGTATAAGGAGGCAGTAACGAGCATTGTCGGGCGGCTCGGGGTTAAGGCACGGGCTGCCGGTATTCATCTGGTGTTTGCCGCACAGCGACCTGATGCGAATGTGATGCCCATGCAACTGCGGGCAAATCTCGGCAATCGGCTCATTCTCAAAGTAGACTCGGCCGGAACTTCAGAAATTGCATTGGGTGAACTAGGCGCTGAGTTCCTGCTCGGGCACGGCCATTTGCTTGCAAGGCTGGAGGGCACACCGGGACTTTGCTTTGCCCAGGTACCTTTGGCGGAACCCGCTTTCGTCGATGACGTGGTGGGCGTGATGCCGCTGAAAACCACGTGATCCGGGGAGAGTGACATGAGGAATCCGGACTGGGTGCGGGACGAGATCATCTTGGCGATGGACCTCTACGTGCGCGCGGGCCGAAAGCAACTTCCGCCAAGCCACGACGACGTGGTGATGCTCAGCCAGTTGCTTAATCGTCTTCCAGTTCATCCGGTCGCGACGCGGGACGAGGCTTTCCGCAACCCGAATGGCATTTCGATGATCCTGGGCAATTTCCTCGGAATTGACCCACACCACAACCAATCAGGACTGTCTAGGAACAATCAGTTGCAAACGACGGTGTGGAACGATTTCATCGACCATCCGGAACGGCTGCGGCGCACGTCAGAAGCCATTGAGACTACGATTTCCTTCGGCGATCCCGACGAACATCCAGCTTCCATCGACGAAGAAGAGGTGTTTCCGGAAGGGCATATCCTCACGAGGCAACACGTCCTGCGTGAACGTAACCGTTCGGCAGTCGCGGCCAAGATTGAACGTGTAATGCGTAATCATGGCCGACTCGCATGCGAAGTGTGCGGATTTGATTTCCTCGAATTCTACGGCGAGCTGGGCAGAGGCTTTGCTGAATGCCATCATCTTGTTCCACTCGCAGAAGTCGCGTTCCATCGGGATACACGACTTGACGACCTGGCTATCGTCTGTGCGAACTGTCACAGGATGCTGCACCGGGGAAGGCCCGTGCTGACACTCGACGCCCTCAAAGGCCTCATCGAGCGGCTGAAACAGCCGCAGAATGGACGGGCCTCGTGAATACGCTCATCTATCTCGACAACAACTCGACCACTCCCGTCGATCCGGTGGTGTTTGAAACCATGCGGCCGTACTTCACTGAGTTCTGCGGCAACCCATCGAACCAGCATCATTACGCCGGCAGCCGTGCAGCGTGTGCGATGGAAAAATCGCGTGCTCAGGTTGCCGCTGCTATCGGTGCGGAGCCTGAGTCCGTAGTTTTCACGAGCGGGGCGACGGAGAGCAACAACCTTGCCATCCTGGGCGTCTGTTCTGCACGTCGGTTACCGCCGGGTCATATCGTCACTTCGGCCATCGAACACAAAGCCGTTATCGAGCCGTGCCGCCATCTTGAGGCTGCCGGGTGGAAAGTCACAGTCCTTCGCCCGGACAGACAGGGACTTGTTGACTGGCGTTTTGTGGAGGATGCGATCACGCCGGAGACGACGCTTGTGAGCATTATGGCGGCCAATAATGAAGTGGGGACGATCCAGCCCATCGAGAGAATCGGTGAAGTGTGCGAACGCCGGGGGGTTCTTTTCCACTGTGATGCTGCCCAGGCCCTTGGCAGGATACCGGTCGATGTCGGCCTGTGGAATGTTGACCTGCTGAGTTTGTCGGCCCACAAGGCCTATGGCCCCAAAGGGGTTGGCGCACTGGTGGTGCGGGAGCGACGCAAGTCTGAGTTGCTTACGCCATTGTGCTTTGGGGGGGGCCAAGAATCCGGCATCCGGCCCGGTACACCTGCGGTTCCGAACATCGTCGGTTTTGGTGCCGCTGCTGAACTGGCATCTGCAAACCTTCTCCCAGAGGCGGCACGCCTGCGTTCACTTCGGCAGGATTTTCTTTCAGTGATCAAAGGCCATTTTCCAGACCTAGTGGTGCATGGGCATCCCACGAATTCACTCCCCGGTTTACTTTCTGCCGGTTTTCCAGGCGTCAACGGCGATGAATTCCTGTTCACACTCCGGGATGTGGCGATTAGCCAGGGAGCGGCATGCACGGCTGGTAGTCCTGAGCCAAGCCATGTCCTCACAGCGATGGGCATTGCTTACGACCTAGCCCGTTCCAGTTTCCGCTTCGGCATCGGACGCTTTACCACCAATGAGGACATCATGCAGGCAGCTGCGGAGGTATCCCGCGTGCTTTCGCTCCTTGCTTGAGAAGTAGGGTTGCTGGAATCGTGCGATGTCCTAATACCAATCCCAACAATTAACAGCGCGTTTTCGCGTAGGGTGCGTGACAGCCAGTTTGGATACCGGACGGGTCGAGGCGGTCAACTCGTTGCATGGCTCAGCAACAATTGGCGACATACAAATTTGCGGCCATCTGAATGAGTACCGAGGAATCAATCTTTCCGGAATACAGTGCATCGCAGGCAATCCCATCTCGGTCAAAGAAATGCGTTCGGGGGGATGTCAGGCATGGGCTACTTCGGGTGAGATGAGCCGCGTTCTTCCGGTGAGGAGTTCCTGCATCATGGCCTGCCTGTGGAATTTCACGGCTGTTCCTCCTGCTCTTCCAGTTTACCGAGGAATTGCTGCGTGATTGCCAACAGCTCCTTCAACGAGCAATGCACTTTATCAAACTCATTGAACATGCCCTTGCCCCGGTGGCTGAGATTGCTGCGGATTTGGTAGTAGTAGGCGAAGCACTTCTTGGCGTTGGTGCGGTCCAGTTTGTAAGCGGTGTCCGGGTTGCGGGAATCGGACACCGTGTCCCCCTCTCGCTGCACGTTCAGGCGGACCAGATCAACCATTCCAGGAAGTTCATGCAGCCGCTTTATCCTCTGCATCGGTTCCTGTCCGGGGCCGAAACACAGGGCGGAAAGCCGCTCTAGAATGGACCACAAAAGGAGATACGCCATCTGGGACCGGAAGAATCGTGGCCAGATGTCATCCATAGTTTTTTGCATCTTATCCTCTTCCTCTTTGACGACGCGCTCGACCGCCTCCAGTCCCGGGCCAAAGGCCGGGTCATCGGTGAGGTTCCAAACGGAATGGGTCGGGTGATGCGGATCGCGTTCGGTTGGAGGTTTCGCCACCGACGAAGGCATGGGAAATGAGCGGTCAGGTGGTTGGGGATTGCCCTTGAACGGATATCGTATCACCAGCGCGTTGGCCTGAACGCCAGTCTCCAGCGTCACCTCCGACCAGGCGTAGTGTTTCCGGGGCTCGAAAGCGCAAACTGCGGCGTAGCCGGTCTCTGCCTGCCCGGGCTTCCAATGCAAAAGATATCCTTTAACGCTGCCGTGGTCGCTCTTGCGCAGCATGGGAAGCCCATCGCGAACCCAAAGCTCGCCCGTAACCACATCGCGAGGGAATGTCTCAACCAATGCGCGGATCGCCTCGAACGCTGGGAAGCCGGGCTTCAGAGCCCCGTAAACGAACAGCGGCCAATCCAGCCTTTCGGGAGGGTCCATCGCTTGTGATTGGTCAGCCTCGTCCTTCCCGGTGAGGAGTTCGTGCATCATGATTTCACGCCAAAGGGTTGAGGGGTCTGCGTCGCCGAGGATGTCGTCCTTCTCAGCGCGGTTCTGCGAGAAATCAAGCGTGGGGTTTTCGAAAATGGCGATAAGGTTGCCTAATTTCTCGACCTTCTGCGCGCCGTCACCAAGTTTGTTCGAGTCGTTGAAGTCGGGGAAATCGCTGCGAGCGAGGGGGGGGTTGGCGTCAAGCAGTGGCTGAATGATCTGGGTGCTGATCTTGTTGCCGATGTCGGGCTTGCCCTTGAGCGCGACCATGTCCTTGAAGCTGGCGCCCTTTGGGATGCTGACTGGTGGGGCAAAGTCTTTCGAATTGCCGTACTTGTCGGAGACATATTTGATGAACAGCATGAACAGGACGTAGTCCTTGTACTCCTTGTACTGGCTGGCATTCATGCCGCTACGCAGTTCGTCGCAAGAGGCCCAGAGGGAGGAGTAGAGATTGGATTTCTCGTTCGCCATAAGAGTCGTTCCTAAGTTACAACGCAAAAGTAAGTGGGATGGTGAGAGTGGTGGTATCAGCGATTTCTAAAGCGTATCGAACCTCGCTTCGATTTGCATTGTTATGAGTAGGCGTTGCTGTTTGGGAACGTTGTTGTGGTCGTGGGTCACGCCATTCAATCAACGACTCCAGTAAGCAACTCATCTGCAGGCTTGTGTAGAGTCCCAATGAAGTGATGTGGATTATCGCGAGCAAGAAGCTCACAGTCTGGTTGTAGTGGCCCCTTGTCGGTCCCAGATTTTTCAGGTGGTTGCGCGGGTAAATAAGAGTGCACATCGCTGCGATGTATCAAGCCATTCACGGTGATGGCACGAAGCCTCACTCGATGGGGTGATGTCGGTGCTACCCGGGGAGTTTGAAAACGTGAGTTGCCGATCTACGCCAGACGGCCGTTGACGATGGCAATGATTCTTCTGCGATCGTCGGCAGTGAGCAGGCTCCAATTCTCGATCAGAGTTTCTAGTTCGGCAGTATTAACGCGGTGTTCATTTTGACCATCGTTTTGTGCACCGGATTCCGCAGCGCCGTTTTGAGAACATGCGATTTTCGCTTTGACTTCCGCAACCTGTTCGACTCCCCGTGGGGTATATTATTCAGCTGTCATTCTCGTCATTCACGGGCTTGAGGGCTGTTTCTAGTGCTACTGCTATCCTGAACACTGCTCATCGAGCGATCAAGATAACCGATCCAGTTGTCAGACCTGCATGAAATTGACAGCGTTTGCATGGATTCCAATCGTACTTTGGTGGCGTAGCGATTCGTCTGTGCCATACGGTATCAGTGTTCTTCGATCTCAGTCACCGAAACACGTGACACATGCACATTCAAGTTTCGGTTTTCAACGTTGATTGTTGAAATAAAAATGACTATTTTTGATCGACTCCGTGATGCTGTCTGCTACGAACACCCACTCCATAGAGAAGAACAACATGGAAATTACAATTCGACATCAGCCCGCGTTTTCGCTTGCCGTAGTAAAACTCGGGAGCAACGAGGAAATTAAGGTAGAGCCTGGTGCGATGGTCAGTCATAGCGACGGGCTCGCTACCGAAACCAAGGCGCAAGGTGGTCTCTTCGGTGGACTCAAACGCATGGTAGCCGGAGAGAGTTTCTTTCAGAACACCTGGAAAGCTCCGCCGCAAGGCGGAGAGATCACGCTCGCGCCAACCATGCCAGGTGACATGATCACTCTGCGCATCAGCGGGAATGAATTTCTGCTGCGCAGCGGCGCCTACGTCGCGAGCGAAATGGGCGTTGCCATGGATGCTCGCTGGGGCGGTGCAAAAAGCTTCTTTGGTGGCGATGGTCTTGTGTTGCTGAAAATCAGTGGACAAGGTCAGACGCTTGCGTGCAGCTACGGGGCCATTGAGGAGCGGAATTTGACCGCGGGACAGTCTTATGTAGTGGACACCGGACACATCGTTGGTTTTGATTCAACTGTGCAATTCGCAGTGCAAGGCTCAGGCACCTGGAAGTCCACCATTCTCGGCGGCGAAGGATTGGTCTGCCGTCTCACCGGACCAGGCCGCGTTTTAATACAAAGCCGCTCGGAATCGGCTTTCCTGAGTTGGTTGCTGCCAAAGTTGCCGAGCAAGTCAAATTAACTTTTCAACACTTCCACTTTTCGCCAACTCTCTCCTACCGCCGACCACAGCGATGGAATCGTCGTCTCTTCACTGTGACTCGAACCATTTTTTCACGATGACCTCAGCGGTGGATGGATCATCAGCTTTTCGCTCAATTAAAGCCAGATGCTGAGCGCAGACCAATCTACGAATCATCCTCGACTGAGACACATCGGCACTGGGTTCAATGACACGCGGATGCACAACGAAACAATCCCATTCCTGCCGACCAAAGCTCAACGACAAGTTCATGATCCATGAAATTGAATGCACTCGCTGTTCGTCGGTGTCAGTATCGGTGGTTGTTGGAATGGCGAGCACAACGAGATCTGGTTTCATCTGACGCACCATATTCTTTGCGTCGAGTTCGAGTTGAGCCAGTGTTTTTTTCTCGACGTGCCACGTTGTCACTTCTATTTTTGAACCGGGATATTGTTGATGCATGATTGATTCAATCATGGCTGCAATTGGTTCCATTGCGAGTACTTTGATCGGTACACCTGCCGCAATTTGCGATTTTGTTTTCATCAGTGCAGACGGTGGGGGAATCGCATCGAGAGAGATCGGTGAACCACTGATGGTGCGACAGAGTTCCTCTGCCATTCGCTTGTGTCCATCCATGTTGGGATGAATCTCATCACTCATTAAAAGCCGCCACGTCCATGGGGCTCTTTGTTTGAGCCGCTGCCCCACCGCAGACTGATCGCACACAGGAACCGCTTTGTTTACGCCAACATCGCGAATAATGTCGCAATATTCTGCAAGCCTGATGATGGGCCGAGAGTCGGTGTTCATCACAGCATTGGGAGTGCAGAGCACCACTAGACTGTTTTTAGCGTGGCAACGATCAATCAACTGTTCGAGGTTTGCACGAAACTGTTCCGGCGGCACGCGAGTCATGTCGTTTAATCCAAAACTGATTGTGACGAGTGTTGGACGGTGCAGAAGAACATCATTCTCGAGTCGCAACAGGCCTTCGGTTGTGGTGTGGCCGCTGATTCCGGCGTTTATCACGCGAATCGATGCCTCTGGATGAACATGACGCAAAGCTAATTCCAACAACTCCGGATACGCTCGAAGCCCTCCCGTGTGATAGTAAACGCCAGTGACACTGTCGCCGAGACAGACAACAGTGATCGCCTTGTCCCACTGTTTTAAAACGGGCGCAGCACCAACAGCGTCTTTCGCATCGAACTGATCGAATACAAACTCGAATGCGTCAGTGGCATCTTTGTAGTTTGTCTCATGACCGCCATCTGGTTTGTGAACACCAAGGGCCGGCGTTCCCTGCGTTTTCAGCGCTGCCATAAGTCGCAGCGTGCTCTCCGGTGGAACGATTGTATCGTTGCCTCCCGTGGTCGCCGCCACGGGCATCGTCAAACGTTCGGGAAATAGTTCCGCTGATCGTTCGCGATACATTTCTGGTTTGAGATCCTTTGTTCCACCGTACGACTCTGCGATTGCGTCGAGAAAGTTTGGGTACTCAATCAAGTTTGCAGTGCCATTCAAAGCAACGATGCCGTCGACGCAGTCTGGGTGGCGTGCGGCAAAGAGAAGAGCCGCCGTTGCACCCATCGAACCACCTGAGACAACAACGCGGTGAATTCGAAATCGGCCATTCAATTCATCCATGATTTGAAGCATATCCGCCTCTGCTGCTGGCCCCATCCAAGAAGTTTTTGCACGGTAATCCGGAGAAATAAAAATCGTGTTTCGCCGCAGCGCGATGTCTCTGGCTGCCTGACATTCAGGCCGCTTCTCTGTGATAAATTGCCATCGGTCCGAACCGTGTCCATGCAAGGCAATCATCACATCATGCGGAACATTCTCATCAAAGTTTTCTGGCAACAGGATGACGAATCGCTGTGGTGTGCCATCGAGCGTTGAAAGAAAACTGACATCCTCAGGGCTACCAAACGCTTGAGACTTTTCTTCAGCAGCGATCTGTTGCGATATAGAACAAATCATGAGAATCAGAACGATTCGTAAAATAGTAGCTCTTCTCATAGTGACCACATTCTTTCAGAAACATCGAACCTGCGTTGTCATAGCCCTGAATGTTTTCAGCAGATTGTTTATCTCGTTGACCGCCTGGATAGAGCGTAATTTATTGACAGCCTCATTGTGCAATTATGTTTTTCCGTCCGCGGCTCGGCTCATTGTGCTTCGCGACGATCCAGGAAACATCGCTATCGCCATACAGAAAAAATAGGTCCCAAAGAAACCACAAAACATTCCAATTTTCCGTCCTGCATCGAAGGCATTGTTTGGCGGATTCGGCGGCATGTTGTGGAAATCAATGACCAGCGAGTCAATTATGAGTAAGGCAAAAATACCGATTCCAAAAGCTGCTATTTGAAAAGGTTGGATAGAGCGATGACAAAGATTGCGACGGATCATTTGGACGCCGATGAAAAACCGAACGATACAACCGGCGACTGGGAGCACGACACCAAGTATCTCGCTTGGCCAATGCTGATCTGGAAAAAGTTTCGTAACAAAAACTGGGATCGCCCACATGAAGACTGGAAGTACGCCATCCCATGTAGCCAATCGTCGCATCCAAATGAGCAATGGCCGAGTAGAGATCATCTGTTTACTGGGTGCTCTGTTTACTGGATGCTCGAGGATTGTTCTATCGTTGCTGCAAGGTTGCCCCACAATTGTGTAGCAAAAACAATCAATCGACATGTGACGGGCTTTGCCATCGGGATGACAGAGTGAATTTTATTTTTCAAGCTTGCCCGCGGGTCGACAATGGTCCTGAATATCCTTTTGCTGTCGCAGAGCTTCGGCGAGCAGAACGCCGACCATCTCTGGATGGCTTGCGGCCACGTCGAGCGATTCGGCAGGATCTGTAACAAGATTGAAGAGCATCGGTCTTTTGGTTTCATCGGTTTTGTTCGGGTCTGACAAAAAGAGTTTCCAGTCCCCCTGACGAAACGCCCCGAGTTCACCGCTCTGAGTGAAATAGAGATGAGCTGTGCGAACTGGTGGAGCATCTTCTTGAAACATCAACGAAGATATGTCCTTGCCATCGATCTCGCGGTCAGCCGACAGCGTGGTGCCGACGAGCCTGGCGAACGTGGGCAGAAGGTCGATATTACCGGCGATCTGGTTGGAGATGGTGCCGGCAGGAATGCGGTTGGGCCATCTCATGATACACGGCTCGCGTACGCCACCCTCGAAAATACTTCCTTTTTTTCCTCGCCACGGTGCCGACGAACCGACATCGGCACCATTGTCACTGGTGAAAATCACAAGCGTTTGTGAGTCAATTGCAAGGTCTCTCAAAGTGCGCATGATCTGACCGACCGACCAGTCAAGTTCCTCAATCGCATCACCCAAAATTCCATTTTTGCTCTTCCCACGAAACTCATCAGACACAGCCAGCGGCCTGTGTACCATCGTATGTGGCAGATAGAGAAAGAAGGGCCGCTCTTTATTTGCAGTGATGAACTCGATGGCTTCCTGCGTGTATCGCTTTGTCAGCATCGATTGATCGGCAGGATATTCTACAACATCTTCGCCTCGCATCAGCGGCACCGTATCTCTGATACCTCCTTGACGGGCCTTGGCTTCGGTCATGCCTTCACGAAACAAACAATCTTGGGAAAAGTGTGCATGAAGGGGATCGATGGCCATGTCATTGCTGTAGGGAATGCCAAAATAAACGTCGAATCCATGCTTTGTTGGGAGAAATGGTGAGCGATGCCCAAGATGCCATTTTCCGATGCAGGCGGTGGCATAGCCCTGTGGCTGCACAACTTCGGCCAGCGTGATCTCGTCTGCATGCAGACCGATTGTGTTACCAGGAAAAAGAACCCCGGGAATAGAAACGCGAGTGTTGTAGCAACCGGTCAGCAGACACGCCCTAGACATAGAACAGACCGGGGCCGCATAAAAGCTCGTAAATTTTCTTCCTTCGGCAGCCATCAAATCAAGATGCGGGGTTTTCTGTTTGGTCGCCCCAAACGGTCCAATGTCACCGTAGCCAAGATCATCGATAAAGATCAGCACAATATTTGGAGGAGTTGATCGATCCTCGACGACCTTGCTCAATGGCTCAGCAGCACGAAGCGTTACGGTCATCGAAAACAACAACGCGATGAAACCGATGCGTGTTCTTTTCATAGTCAACGGCTCCTCTTGAAACGAATCTTTTTTTGAGATGTATCCAAAACCCAACCGGCTCATTCTTCTGGTGGTCTGCGTTTGCGCCGCTTCTCTCGCCTGGCTTCTGCTTGATCAATGCCAGATTGAGCAACCCGACACATGGCAGCGTGTGCCTCCTGCTGCGTCGCAATCCCCATCTCGATCAAGAGCGTAAGCCATCCTGCTTCGTAATCGTGCAGCCTATTTTTTTTCGGATTTTTCATAGTGTTTTTTCGTTACAAAACGGATTCGCGCGGTACAAATTACAACTGCAGAATCATTTCTTGAGCCATAAGTCTACCGTTACGAGTATGGCAACAAAAACAGCAAAGAAGTCCTGAAAGTGTGCTTCTGTCACTTTTGGGATAGTTTTTGATTTTGCCCTCGGGTTTGATACAAGCACGAACCATCATGTCTCTCTCACTGGAGTCACAATGTCCAAGCGTCCCACTGTTTTTCTCGGCGAGATGACCAACCCCGAAGTCGTATCATTTTTGGAAAAACATCAGACCGTCATTATTCCCGTTGGAGCCGTAGAGCAACACGGCCCGCACTCGCCACTGCTCACCGATGTGATCATTCCAACCGAAATCGCCAAGCGTATCGCAACTCGTGCTGGTGCACTGGTGGCGCCGGCGGTTCCTTACACGCTCTCGTATCCTCACACCGGATTCGTCAGCGTCGCGCAGCTGCGCATTCCTACCTTCATGGCAGTGATCGAAGATCTTTGTCGCACCTTTTCCGAAATGGGAATGCGCCGAATCATCTTTTTAAATGGCCACTACGACAACACTTTCGCAATTGCCTATGCCTGTGCGAACGTCGCCAAGGAACTCCCTGAAGGCTGCCGCTGCTTTCCTGTGAATTACTGGGATGGTCTTTCCGCTGTTCAACGCGATCAATGGAGTGGACTCAAAAAAGGCTTGCATGCTCACACCGCCGAAGTAAGCGTGCTACTTGCAATTGATCCCGGGCTTGTTGACATCGAAAAACTCAACTGCGAGGAGCCACCGTTTCCTGAGTATCAAATCGAAAACATCGGCGCGGTGCATACGGCATTCTTTTTTTCAAATCCCGGTTCTGTACACTGGGCAACCGCAAGCGGTACCTGGGGCGAAAGCCGGGATAGTACTGCGGAAAAAGGAGAGGAATATCTTCGTTTGTGCTGCGATGCGACACTTCTTGTGCTCGATGAAATTGAGCGCACATTCAAAGCGATGCCTCCACGACCAGCCGACGTTCGATCACGATGACATTTTTCCTTCGAGGAACGCTTCTCATGGAACGAACACTTCTTGGGTGTCTCTTTTGTGTCGCTACAGTTCTCCCATTGGTTGGTTCGACGGTGCATGCAGTCCCACTCGAACTTCTTCTTCGTCAACAGACTCTGATCTCGCCTGACAGTGTCTCGTACCACCGTCTTGAAACGAAAGAAACATGGCTGCCTGCTGAAACCGCTGTCATTCTCTGCGACGCGTGGGATCAGCATCATTGTAAAAACGCTGTCGACCGGCTTACAGAATTTGCACCGCGTCTTTCAGCGTTTGTCGATGCAATGCGAAATATGGGCGTGACCATTATTCATTCCCCAAGCGATTGCATGCCGGCCTACGCACACCATCCCGCACGCGTTCGCACGTTGGCAGTTCCATCCACCACAAATCCCCCGGAATCGGCGCAGCACTGGTGCTCGATGATTGATTCGGAAGCAGACGCCATCTACCCGATCGATCAGTCGCTTGGGGGTGAGGATGATCTCCCGCAGGAACATGCCATATGGTCGAAACAACTTTTATCACTTGGCAGAAATCCACAGATGCCTTGGAAGATGCAATCTTCCAAGATCCTCATCGACGACTCACAAGACTTTATCAGCGACCGGGGTGATGAAGTCTGGCGAGTGCTCGAATCGAAACAGATAAAGAATGTCGTACTCGTTGGAGTTCATCTCAACATGTGTGTTTTGGGCAGACCTTTTGGGCTTCGTCGCATGGTGATGCAGGGCCGTCGGGTGGTGCTTGTTCGTGATCTGACCGACACCATGTACGACCCGAAGCAGTGGCCCTGGATCAATCATTTTACAGGTACCGATCGAATGATCGATTACGTTGAGCAGTATGTCTGCCCCACAATCTCCAGCAATCAAATTCTCGGTGACTCCCCGTTTCGTTTTGCAAATGACACGCGGCCTACGCTGGCAATTGTGATCGCCGAAGAGGAATATGGATCGCATCGCACACTCCCCGCAATGGCCAATCGCCATCTTGGAAATGACTTCCGAATCGTGGTGATCCACGCAGACAGCAAAGACCCAAACACCATTCCCGGTCTTGAGGCAATCAACGATGCCGATCTCCTTCTTGTCAGCGCAAGACGGCGAGGCCTCCCAAAACATCAGATGGACTTACTCCGCACTTTTGTGGCTGCGGGCAAGCCCGTGGTTGGAATTCGCACTGCGAGCCATGCTTGGGAACCAAAAACAGTGCTTGTTGATCGCGAGAGTTGGCCTGAATTTGATCGGGACGTTTTTGGAATCAAATATTCAAACCACTTTGAAAACAATTTGCATGCCTCTGTCACCATTGCGAAATCGACGCATCCGATTCTCAACAGCATCGGCGAGTTTTCGTTTATGCAAACCGGTTCGCTCTATAAGATTGCACCGGTATCCAACAACACAACTGTGCTGATCACTGGTTCTATTCCGAATGAACCCGCCCAACCGATTGCAACAACATTTTTGCGGCCCGATGGAGGACGCTCCTTTTACACCGCGATCGGACACGAAAAAGACCTGGCACTCCCTCAAGTCACCTCGCTTGTTGTCAATGCAATCTACTGGGCTGCTGGCCTCGCGCCGCCAGCTTCGCTCGACACGCGAGATCCATCTGACCCAACGCTTCGCTGGGTGAGCATTCGACGAATCTGTGATGCACAATTATCTCTGAACGCGTCGCACACAGAGCGAACCGATCCACTCTGGTGCCGGGCAGTTCTCGTACCAGGTGCCATCAGTGCTGCTGAAGGAATCCGCTTGAGGTTATCTTCAACTGCTGAAACTCCTGCCGCAAAAGATCTCGATGCTTGGCTCGATGGCAAGGCTGTCCCTGTTCAAACCAGCACCGATGGCCAGTCATTGGAATTTTTCTCCGGTCCTGAAACATTGGAGATCGGACGACCGTGTCTCGTTGTGATTGCTCTCAAAAGTGTTTCGGCAAAGAACGCTTGGCTCAGTGGCACGGTGCAGGCAACACGATCCCGTAAGGCGTCAGTCGATTCCGCAACGGAACTGAATCGCTGGCAGATCTATGCAGGAAACAATCCCGGCTCAAACTCCATGCCGCTACCTGCACAGTTTGGCGGATCAGCCGATGCCGTCACCGTGCTTAAGTAATCCGAAGTTCGTTGACCTGAAATGTCATCGCGTGCCAAACGTTTTTCTGGGTCGTGTGGCAATCAAGTCGCAGGCGTTGCTACTTTTTTAACGTTGAATCAAGCATCTTGACGCGAACGTTTCGGTATCGAACAAACTGTTTTGTGAAATCGCCACCGCCGTGTACCTGCAGTCCGATACGACCTACATCGGCCAGACGCTTTTCGGTATCGGTGTATTCCATAAATTTCTTTCCGCGAATGAACGTGGTGACTGTTGGAGGATTTCCGACGATCCGAGCGCCGATTTCATTCCATTCATCGGGATTCCAAAACGCCTTCCACTCTTCGGGCTTGACTGGCAGCGGCACCGGAGCATTGTCCACTTTAATCTTGTCAACTGTTTCCAAAAAACTGAAATTTCGCAAATGGGGATTGCCTCCAAGGCCTTCGCCATAAATTCCCATCAGGTTTCCGTTGGCGTGATAATCGATCATCGCCTGATAGCAGCGGCCATCCTCGGTCGACCTCAAAAACAGTCCGCTATCGGGTCCGAAATCATTTTTCATTTCCAGCCGCACTTCAAAGTTTCCATATTCTTTATTGGAAAGAATGATTCCTCCGTTCCCCGGAAAATCCTGACTCCCCTCGATCGCTCCATCCTTGACCACCCACTTTCCACCACTTTTTTTCCCACTTGTTGCACTGTGACCACTTTCAGCAGAGACATGCCAGCCTTCGAGATTTTTCCCACCAAAAATTGTTTCAAATCCGTCGGCATCGAGTGCCAGTACGGGCATCGTCATCAGAAACAAAATTGCCGCAGCACTCAAAAACTGAATCATTTTCGCGAGAGGACACTGTCGTGACATTGTTGGTTCTCCACAATCAAAATTTAGGGATCCAAGAAAAGGGTTGGGCATGCGTACGTCCGCAAAAACCATATTCACCGGCACCATCGGCTGTGGAGTCTGACCTCTCAACGTTCTTAAAGCCAGTGGCACGCTGTCCGAAGCTCTGATAAAAAGCCCTGATACGCTTTGGGCAAGATCGTGCCGATGCCAACACTCACGCCTTTTTTTATAGAACAAGTATGCTTTTTCCTCACACCACAAGCCCTCAAGGCAGACGAACGTTTCTTGCGACTGCAACCGCAACGGCGGCCTCCGCTTTGGCCGCTGACAATCTTTTTGGCAGCCCGTTGTTTTCCGGCATCATCGACACGCACACGCATTTCTACGATCCATCGCGTGCCGAGGGCGTGCCTTGGCCCTCCAAGGAAGACGCCGGCCTTTACCGATCTGTGCTCCCGGATGAGTTCGTAAAACTTACAGAGCATCTCGGTGTGCAGGGAACCGTTGTGGTTGAGGCAAGTCCATGGGTCGAAGACAATCAGTGGCTGATCGATCTTGCAGACACGAACACTTCAATCGTCGGCGTCGTTGGTAATCTTCCAGTTGGCACAGTTGAGTTTGGGGCGTTGCTCGAAAGATTTAGCGCACATCGAATCTACCGAGGTGTTCGAATCAATGGCGATGCGATTGCAAGAGGACTCGATTCGGAACTTTTTGTTTCCGATTTACTGCGTTTCGTGGAATATGAACTGACCGTGGATGTCAATCACGGTGCGATGCCGCTGGTGGCGATCAATCGGCTCGCGGCAAGGATTCCTGACCTTCACGTGGTCATCGATCACATGGGTGGAACCCGCATGGTCGGACGAGATCCCAATAAGGACTGGGTCGAACAGATTCGTCTTGTCGCAAGACACAAAAACGTCTTCATGAAAGTCTCTGCCCTCGGAGAAAGTGCTACCAGCGGTTTTGAGAATGCGCCTACTGATGCGGCATATTACAAGCCGTGGCTGGATATTGTCTGGGATGCATTCGGTGAAGATCGTGTCATGTTCGGAAGCAATTGGCCGGTTTCCAATCGAGCCGGGAGTTACAAAAATATTCTCTCCATCGTCAATGATTTTGTCGCCGCCGAACACCCGCAGGCGCGTCAACAATTTTTTCACGACAATAGCCTTGCTGCCTACAGATGGATCGATCGTTCACCAACATAAATCCATTCTTTCTCATCTCGGGGCTTTTTTTACTGTTGTCGAATAATCGCTTCTGATCCAGGCATGGAATGAATGAGAGACATCGATTCCCAAAATTGTATTGAGCAGTCCTTCACGAGGCCTTCACACGCTATTTGACTTGCTCTTCTCACCTTCGGAACAGACAACAGTGCGACTTGGATCTTTTGAAAAACTGTGTTATTGGGCTTTGTGTTATTGGAGACTCTTTCCATGCGACCTATCGTTCAGATTTCTCTCGACCTGACGAATATCGATGAGGCTCTTGAAACTGCGTCGCTTGCCATGAGAGCCGGGGTCGATTGGCTCGAGGCGGGCACACCATTCATTCTGGCAGAAGGACTTCACGGCGTTCGCGCACTTCGCAATGCTTTTCCAAATGTTCCAATCGTTGCCGATCTCAAAACAATGGACGGCGGGTATCTCGAAGCCGAAATGATGGCCGGGGCAGGGGCAACGCACGTGGTCGTTATGGCCAGAGCGCATGCCGAAACTCTGAAGTGCGTTGTGAAGGCAGGCCGCGACTTCAACGTGAAGGTGATGGGTGACAATATGGTCTGCCCCGATATGGTCGCGGGCGCACGCTGGCTTGAAGATTTCGGTTGCGACTACGTCATTCACCACATTGGCTACGATGAACGACGTGGTATTGCCGCGATGGGTCAACCCATGCCCAGCCCGCTTGATCAACTGGCCGAGGTTGTCGCTGCGGTGAAAGTACCGGTTCAGGCCGTCGGTGGACTCTCGCTCGAGCAGGCAATTGCCTGTCCTCGCTACGGTGCGCCTTTAGTTGTGCTTGGTGCGCCACTCACGATCGATGCAGACTCTTTCAAAACCGCTGACGGAAATCTCGAAGCATCTCTGCGGATGATCTGCGATGCTATTCACAGCCAATCAGTCAAACACTAATAATCCCTCGCGAAACACAAAACAATGCCACGACTTGCTGCATTTCCAAAGGCTTATATGCAGGCACTTTGTCGAGAAGGCAGCATGCGCGTTCTCGAGTGGCTCGATCTTGCTGCAACGTTACCGATCGAGGGTGTCGAGTGGTATGCCGGCTTTCTGGAGAATGCTGATTCTGACCGCTGGCCCGAGTTTCGCGCCGCCGCCGCCGCTCGCGGTCTTTTGATTCCAATGGTCTGTTGCTCGCCAGACTTCACACATCCTGACAAGGTATTTCGAGAGCGAGAAATTGAAAAACAAAAGGGCTGGATCGACATGACATCCGCTCTTGGGGGTAGTTTTTGTCGAGTGCTCTCGGGACAGCGACGACCAGAACTTTCAATCGACGAAGGCATCGAACTGGCCGCCATTTCCATCGAAGCGTGCCTGCCGTATGCGAAAGCTCGCGGCGTGACGCTGATTCTTGAAAACCATTACAAAGATGACTTCTGGGAGTTTCCGGAATTTGCGCAAAAAATGGAGGTCTTTTGTGCGTTGGTCGCTCGAGTTCGACACTCTCACTTTGGAGTGAATTACGATCCCAGCAATGCATTTCTCGCCGGCGACAATCCGCTCGAACTGCTCGCACGCGTTTCGTCTCGCGTTGTCACAATGCACGCCAGCGATCGGTCGCTCATCAGCGGCACTCTCGACGATCTGCGACGGGAAGAAACCGGATCGCAAGGATATGCCTCGCGTCTTCGTCACGGCGAAATCGGAAAAGGGCTCAACGATTTTGATGCCATTTTTACTGAACTTCGTCGGGTTGGCTTCGATGGCTGGATCAGCATCGAAGATGGCGTCGAAGGATTTGACCAACTGAGGCGAAGCGCCGACTTTCTCGTCGCCGCCATCAATCGACACTGGCCGACACTGGCCCGATAAAACAGCGTAGCAGGAGGATAGTTGCCGAGTTCTGCTCACGCTTTACAACGTTCTGATTCTCTTTCTTGAGAGATCACGATTCAACACGCTGTTTTTCCGAAAGGCTATCTTCTATGAATGCTGCTGTTGTCAATTTTTCGTCGTCGCCCCACTCCGTTGAACTTCGAAATATCCCAATCCCTGATTTTCACGACGAGGATGTTCTTCTCGAAGTGGCCAACGTCGGCGTCTGTGGATCAGATCTCCATCAGTGGACCGGCGATCATTCTTGGCAGGTGAACTATCCAGTCGTTCTGGGGCATGAGTTTGCAGGTCGTATTTTCAAGTGTGGAAAATCAGTCCGGGGATGGAAGGACGGAGACCGCGTTGTCAGTGAAACGGCTGCTATCATTGATCCCAACAATCCCCTGTCGCGACGCGGCCTCTACAACCTCGATCCCACGCGCAAAGGATTCGGCTACGGTGTCGATGGCGCCATGACGCGTTACGTCAAAGTGCCTTCTCGTATTTTGCACAGCGTTCCAGATTCAATTCCTTTCGAACAAGCCTGCCTTACGGAGCCCTGTTGCGTTGCATTCAATGCCACGATTCGAAATGCGAGAATCGAACCGGGAGATCGCATCGTCGTACTCGGCCCCGGAACAATCGGCATCCTGTGCGCTGCAATGGCGCGATTGGCCGGTGCGCAGGTGGCACTTGTAGGACTCGATCGCGACAAAGGGCGATTGGAAATCGCACGGGCGTATGGATGCGATATTGTCATCGGCGACGCATCAGAATGGGCGAACACTCGCGACGGCCTCGGTGCGGATGGTGTGATTGATGCCGCAGGCGTGAGCGTCACACTCAAAACGGCGATCGACCTAGTGCGCCCGGCGGGATGGATCAGTAAGGTCGGATGGGGACGCGATCCGCTCAACTTTTCACTCGATGCGTTGGTGCAGAAAAATGTGACGCTGCAGGGCAGTTACAGCCACAACTGGCCTATTTGGGAGCGAGTTCTGGCACTTATGAGTTCTGGCCAGCTCGATGTGAAGCCAATTCTTGGAGGAGTCTGGCCGATTGCAAAGTGGCACGATGCTTTTGAAGCAATGCATAGAGGAGACGTCGTCAAAAGCGTCCTGAAGCCGGAATGATTCTGCGAACAGAACAACTTTCTACAATTTCTTCTATCCATCGGTGAGCAATTACAAAATAGACTTTCTGTAAAGCGTGAGCGCCGCTTCCTTTTTTGAATACACTCCACGACACTCGAATTTTCCATGCGTCTGGCAAACAAAGTTATTCTTATCACCGGGAGTGCAACGGGAATCGGCAAGGCCATCGCCGTTGCCTGTGTCGCCGAAGGTGCCCGCGTTGTTATCCACGGTCTGGAAAGTCTGCTTGCGACAGATGTTGTAAACCAAGTGGGATCAGACAAAGCCGTGTCACACGTTGAAGACCTGACACAGGAAGGCTGCCCACAACGGCTGATCGATCTGGCCATCGCAACATTCGGAAAGCTCGATGCGGTTGTCAATAATGCCGCGGTCGTATCTACGGGTACGATTCACACGATCGATTCCGCCAGCTTTGCCCGAACGATCGCAGTCAACACGCTGTCGCCGCTGCTTTTGATAAAGGCAGCGTTGCCGCACCTTCGTCAGGCGAAAGGCGCTGTGCTGAATATCGGCAGCGTCAATGCCTACTGTGGCGAACCAAATCTGCTTGGCTATTCGATGAGCAAAGGTGCCCTTATGACGCTCACTCGCAATCTCGGCGACACGCTCTTTCGTGAGGATTCCGTGCGAGTCAACCAGATCAATCCCGGCTGGGTGCTCACCGATAATGAACGTGCGAGAAAGAAGTCGCACGGACTTCCTGACGATTGGCCTGCGTCGTTGCCGGCAACGATCGCGCCTTCTGGACGCATCCTCTTTCCTGAGGAAATCGCGGTCGCAGCGATCTATTGGATCTCTGACGAAAGTGCTGCGATGAGCGGTCAGGTGGTCGATCTCGAACAATACCCGCTGATCGGACGCAATCCGCCAAAGGCAATTCGGTAGACGCTCATTTCGAAATAATGTTTGAAACTTTCTCGAATTCCTAAACACTTTCGCTTTTTCAGAGTTCGTCGAGGTTGTAACCTGCCTCGCCATGCTCCGAAAGATCGAGCCCGCGAAACTCTTCCTCGCGACTGACACGCAAACCGATGAACATGTCGATGATCTTTAAAATTACAAAAGTTGCCACAGCAGCAAACACAATGGTCACAACCGTGGCCTTGATCTGATTGACTAACTGCCCGCTATTGCCATACAGCAGACCAATGGCACCCGTTTGGGTTCCAGTAAGAGCGATGGCTGCCGCGGGGTTTACGCTCGACACGGCAAACACTCCGGTGAGCACTGAGCCGATCGCTCCTCCAACGCCATGCACACCAAAAGCATCGAGCGAGTCGTCGTAACCAAAAATATGTTTGAGACTCGTTGCCGCCCAAAAACAGCCTACGCCGCCAATCAGGCCCATAAGCATTGCAAAGATGGGCGTTGTAAATCCGGATGCAGGTGTTACCACCACAAGCCCTGCCACTGCACCAGAAATCGCACCGAGTACTGTCGGCTTTCCACCTCTGATACATTCCGCCGCCACCCAGCCAAGTGCCGCAGCAGCAGCCGCAAAGTGGGTTGTCACAAGAGCATTCGCCGCAAGAGCATTGGCAGCAAGCGCACTGCCACCATTAAATCCAAACCAGCCAACCCACAGCAAACTCGCACCGATCACCGACAGCACGACGCTGTGTGGGGTCATCGGTTTGATGCCATAGCCTTGCCGTTTCCCAAGCATCAGCGCCGCGACCAATGCCGACACTCCACCAGAAATGTGCACGACGGTACCGCCGGCAAAATCGAGAGATGGAATCGTGCCACCCAGAAACGCGTTAAACAATCCGCCTTTGCCCCACACCATATGTGCCAAGGGACAATAGACCACGAGCAACCACGCCGATGAAAAGATGAGCATTGCCGAAAATTTCATCCGCTCAGCATACGCGCCGCAGATCAGCGCTGGAGTAATGATTGCAAACATCATCTGAAATGCCATCCAGAGCGTATGCGGAATCGTAGCCGCATACTCACAAGGCGCATCTCCAACACCGCGAAGCATCACAAAATCAAATCCTCCCACGTAGGGACTGCCGGTTGAAAAGGCAAGTGAATAGCCGACGAACGCCCACAGAACGCTCATCGCTGCCATACAGATAAATGTTTGCATCAGTGAAGAGAGCACATTTTTTCGTCGCACAAGTCCTGCATAAAAAAGTGCGAGCCCAGGCCCTGTCATCAGAAGCACAAGCGACGTGCTCATGAGCATCCACGCGGTGTCGCCCGAGTTTATCGCCGACACGTCGAGAAGAATCACCGGATCAACAATCCCTGTCCCGCCAGGCTTGGCAGGGCCAGCAGCAGGATCAATTTCCTTGGTTGGCTCCGGCTCTGCCTTCACACTTCCAATCGGACCAACCATGCAGGCCACGGTGATCGCAGCGATTATAAAAATGAAACTTCTCATAAGACTTTTCAAGCCGGTGCCGGGATCTGCTGTGAGAAACATTTCTGGAACGCTCGCATTCTTCTAGCGGTTGATGCACAACCGTGCGACAAAAACTCGGTTCGAGTCACTTATGTAAAAATGCAAACGGTATCTCATTCGAAAAAATCTTACCAGATTGGACGTGAATCAACCCTCCTCTACAATTGGTTTCCAATTGATCGACAGAAGATCTTTATATCGAACACTTTTCTCACGAGAGTGTTTCACCGAGGGGAAAAATCGATGACCATTGGCATATTTTTTATTCGGTCGGTCTTTTGTTTGACGTTTTTGATCTTTCAAACTTTGTTTCTTGGAAATTCACTCGTCGCGACTGCAAGCGATACCGCTTTAAACGATCGCAGCATTGTCACTTTTACAACGACTTCTCTCGACAATCGATTCTTTACCGAAGGCGCTTCGGTTGCAGACCTCGACCTTGATGGAGACATCGATCTGATTGCGGGTCCCTTCTGGTTTGAAGGTCCTCTTTTCACGCAGCGCCATACTTTTTACGAAACCACACCATTCGATCCACAAGGATATAGCAACAATTTTTTTTCATTTACCCACGATATGAACAACGATGGTTTCCCAGATATTTTGGTATATGGGTTTCCAGGCAAAGACGCTTCTTGGTTTGAAAATCCCGGCAAGAAGGAAGAGTTGTGGAAGCGGCATCTCGTACTCGAACGCATTGACAATGAATCGCCAACATGGACCGATCTCACCGGCGACGGAGTTCCGGAAATTCTCTGCAGTGTCGATGGTTTTTTTGGCTATGCTCCAATCAATGATGCTGATCCGACGAAGCCGTGGACGTTTCACAGAATTTCAACGCAGACCGCCGGAGGTCAATTCACGCACGGACTCGGGTACGGTGATGTCGATGGCGATGGCCGGGTAGACATTCTCGAGAAGAGCGGATGGTGGCAGCAACCGGAATCGCTTGAAGAAGACTCTGTCTGGAAGAAACATTCTGTTGAATTTTCACAGGCCGGCGGCGCGCAGATGTTTGTGCGACATGTGGATGCAGATGCGTTGCCCGATGTTATTACAAGTCTGTCCGCACATGGCTTTGGATTGGCATGGTTCCGTCAGACCAAAGGACCCGATGGCCAACGGCAGTTTCAACAGTACAAAATCACTGGCGAACGTCTTTCTGAGAATCCCTACCGCACTGCATTTTCTCAAATTCACGCCATCGACATGGCTGACATCGATGGTGACGGTCTCGACGACATCGTCACTGGAAAACGCTACTGGGCACACGGCCCCAAGGGAGATCCAGAACCCTTGGCTCCGGCGGTTCTTTACTGGTTTCGCTGCACTCGTGGGTCTGATGGAAAAAGCGTTGAATTTGTTCCGCACCTGATCGACGACAACTCTGGTGTCGGTGTGCAGGTGTGCGCTCGCGACGTTTCGGGAGATGGATTTCCCGATGTGCTCGTTGGAAATAAGAAGGGTATTTTCCTCAGTGTGCAGTCGCGAAAGCGGGTTTCGGAAAAAGAGTGGGAGTTTTCTCAGCCGAAAATTCGCCCGCCCATGGCCAACGGACTTGCGCCTGAAGAAGCAGCTCGGGCGATGACGGTGCCGCCTGGGTTTCAGGTAAAACTACTCGCCTGCGAACCTGATGTTCAGCAACCGATCGCTATGGCCTTCGATGATCGCGGCCGACTCTGGGTCGCCGAGGCGTATTCCTATCCCACTCGTGTAGAAGACAAAGATGCTCGCGACAGGATTCTCATTTTTGAGGATACCGATGGCGATGATCAATTCGACAAACGCACGGTCTTTCAAGAACAACTCAACCTTGTCAGCGGTCTTGAAATTGGTTTTGGCGGAGTGTGGGTCGGTGCAGCTCCGAATTTGTTGTTCATTCCTGATCGCAATGGAGACGATACGCCCGACGGTCCACCTGAAATCCTGCTGGATGGCTGGGGCTGGCAGGATACACACGAAACACTCAACGCCTTCACATGGGGCCCGGATGGTTGGCTCTACGGCTGTCACGGAGTCTTTACGCACTCCAATGTCGGTAAGCCTGGTACTCCTGATTCTGAACGTACGAAGATCAACGCTGGCATCTGGCGATACCATCCGCAACGACACTCATTCGAAGTCTTCTCAGAGGGCACGAGCAATCCTTGGGGCATTGATTTCAATGATCACGGACATGCGTTCCAAACGGCCTGTGTCATTCCCCACTTGTATCACTCGATTCAGGGTGCTCGGTACCAGCGACAGGCGGGGCAACACTTCAACCCCTACACCTTTGACGACATAAAAACCATTGCCAACCACAGGCACTGGATTGGCAATCAATGGAATAACCCCGATCGCGAAACCTCTGATGAGGTAGGGGGTGGTCACGCGCATGCCGGGGCGATGATTTACCTCGGGGGAGTCTGGCCGCAACGTTATTGCGGAAAGCTTTTCATGAACAATATTCACGGCGCGCGATTAAACGAAGATCGTCTGACCCCACACGGCTCCGGGTATGTGGGGGACGGTGAGCCAGATTTCTGCTTCGCAAATGACTCTTGGTCACAGTTTATTTCGCTGGCCTATGGTCCCGATGGACAGGTAACGGTCATCGATTGGTACGACCGCAATCAATGCCACCATCACGACTCAAAGACCCACGACAGAGGCAACGGACGCATTTTCAAGATTCTTTACGGTAATTCAGTTCATGTCCCGGTCAATCTTTCAGTCCACTCTGACACAAAACTCGTTGAACTTCTTTTACACAACAACGAATGGTTTGTTCGGCACGCTCGGCGGTTGCTTCAGGAGCGATTCGTGAAGGGTTCGTTGGCACAAGAGACTCCTTCCCTGCTACAGAAAGCTCTTGCGGCGGCAACGTCGACTCGGACGAGGCTTCGAGCACTCTGGGGAATGCACGCTGTCGGAATTTCCAGCGATGACGTTCTTTTGGAAATACTCTCCGACGCCGATCCGGCCGTTCGGGGATGGGCGATTCAACTTGCTGCCGAAGATCGGAAGCTCTCACCAGCGTTTCTTTCTCGCTGCGAAGAACTGTCGGTGAAGGATCCCTCGCCGGTTGTTCGTTTGGCGCTCACAAGCGCTCTACAAAGAATTTCCATCGACCAGCGCTGGAAGATTGTGGCAGGACTGTTGACACACGCCGAGGATGTTTCGGATCACAATCTTCCGTTGATGATTTGGTACGCCATGGAGCCATTGGTGCCAATCGATCCAGCCCGCGCAATACAACTTGCGATTTCGTCTCGCATTCCACTTGTCTCTCGGTATATCACTCGCCGAGCCTGTTCTGAAGAAGACTCTTTTGATGCTGCGATAACGCAGATTGTTACCTCCGATGACAACACTCGTTCCTGGATGCTCGAAGAAGCAATCACCGCGTTATCGATGCGAGGAAAAATGACGATGCCTAAGGGATGGACAGAGGGTTATGAAAAACTGCAGGCCTCGCCATCACATGCTGTTGTGCGTCAGTCTGAACTGGTTGCCGTGCGATTTGGTGATATTCGCGTCCTGCCAAAACTTCGAAGCGTTGTATCTGATCGAAGCGCCGATCTTGCAAGTCGAAAAGATGCTCTCAAAGCTCTTGAAATTGCAAAGGATTCGGATGCTCCCACTCACCTGCACTCCCTGCTGAACGATCCCGAGTTTTCCGCAACGGCGATTGCATCTCTTGCCTCTTTTGACAACAACCGAACACCTCTCGCGATTGTGGCGGCTTACGCGGAACTTCCCTCTGATGCCAAACAGGCTGCGATCGCAACGCTCACTTCTCGCCCAGCGTGGACGATCGTGCTGCTTGATGCGATTGAAACCCAACGCGTCCCGCGGAACGATCTTTCGGCATTTACCGTGGGCCAACTTGCCAAAGCCGCCGATCCCAAAGTGCTTGAAAAACTCATCGCCGTCTGGGGCACCATCCGCGATACTCCCGCCGATCGAAAGGCACAGTTCGAAAAATATCGGGGAGTCATGCAAAACGAGTATTTGATGAAAGGAAACGTTTCAAAGGGCCGTGAAATTTATGCCAAGACCTGCGGTACCTGTCACTCGCTGTATGGAATAGGTGGAAAGATCGGTCCCGATCTGACGGGATCCAATCGAAACAACATGGATTACCTCCTCTCAAATCTTCTCGATCCAAGTGCCTTGGTAGGACGCGATTATCAAATGACCACAATCCTCACTACGGACGGCCGATCCGTTGCCGGAATCGTCATTCGAGAAAATCCTTCAAGCGTCACCCTTCAGACGCCGACCGACCAGGTAATCATTGCCACAACAGATATTGACACTCGCGTACTTTCAACGCAGTCACTCATGCCAGAAAATCAACTCGAGCAACTTCTGCCGGATGCTGCCCGTGACCTGATCTTGTATTTGCGGAGTTCATCGCAGGTGCCGCTGCCGGGCGAAGCGCCACCGTCGATGACTGCCGAGGGCACTGTGGCAGGGGCCTTTGAAGGAGAAAAGGCTCGTATTCTTGAACGAACTCAAGGTGAAGTGCGGCCTCAGTCCATGGGTGGATTTCCAAAGGGTCGATGGAGTGATTCATCGCACCTGTGGTGGACCGGTGGAACTGTTGGTGCATCGATCACCCTAGAGATACCTGTTACCGTGTCGGGCCGTCACGAGGTCTTCGCAGCGTTGACCAAGGCTCACGACTACGGCATTGTGACACTCTCTTGGGACGGTGGACCAGCAAGCACACCCATCGATCTATTTGATCGCGAAGTTCTTCCAACAATGCCAATGTCACTCGGCACTTTTGAAGTGACTCCGGGTGCAAAACGACTGGTCATTACACTCATTGGCGCCAATGAGGCGGCTACAAAAAGTTTTATGTTTGGACTTGATTACATTCGGCTCGAATCGCGTTCACAATAGTTTGTGTCTGCTGCCACAGCGATGCCCTAGGTTCAGCCTATTCGGCGGAAAAACCGGTTTGATCGCGGCGGGTTTGTTGGCGTGTTATGGTGGTCTTTCTACTGCATGACAGCGAGTGCCCAGCTGCGACAAGAGCATGGGTGATCCTTGGTTGATTTTTCTAATGCTTCTGACACCGCCCAACATTGTGAACGCCTCCACGGTTTCGCATCCGCCGTATTCAGGCGATAAGCAAGAACCGGTTGTCGTGCTTGAACATGTTTCAAAGAGGTATGGTTCGATCAATGCCTTGTCGGATGTTTCACTCACGATTGGCCATGGAATCACCGGGCTACTTGGTCCCAATGGAGCCGGCAAAAGCACTCTCGTCAAAACAATGCTCGGTCTGCTGCGGATGTCGTCGGGACAAGGTCGCGTGCTCGGTTTTGATTGTCGCCATCAGGCGCTCGATATTCGCGCAGCAGTTGGCACGATGCCCGAGGATGACTGCTACGTTCCGGGGCTCACGGGTGTGCAAATGGTGCGTTACGCTGCAAGACTTTCGGGGCTTGAACGAGTCGAATCACTTCGACGAGCACACGAGGTACTCGATTGGTGCGGAATGACACAGGAACGTTACCGTCCCGTGGAAACCTATTCCAGCGGCATGCGACAAAAACTCTCTTTTGCTCAGGCACTTGTGCACGATCCAAAGCTTGTGATTCTGGACGAGCCTACCGCGGGACTCGACCCGAGCGAACGTCGTGACATGCTTGGGAGAATCAACACGTTGGCTCGCATTCACGGCAAGGCGGTGATTCTTTCAACTCATATTCTGCCCGATGTTCAAGCAGTCTGTGATTGGGTCGTGGTTCTTTGTCGTGGGCGAGTCAAGCTCAGTGGTGCGCTCGAAGATCTTACCCGTCCACTTTTTCCGATGCACCGTCTTTGTGTTCGTGGAGATGCATCGGCAATGGTTCAGCGGCTAGAACATATTGGGATTCGCGCCGAGATTACTTTTGACGGCTCAATCACATTGCATGGAGTCGATGGCTCGACGGTTTCTGGCGTCTGGCGATTGGCTGCCGACATGGGATTTGGAGTGACGTCGTTAGAGCCGATGCGAACGTCTCTGGAAACTCTTTTTGTAGATGCCGTTCGGGAGCACTCGCATGCCGCTGGGTGATCTTGGCTACCGTGCATGGAACGGGCGAACAGCTGCACGCGGCACCGCGTGGGTCGTGATTGCTTGGACAGGCATTGTGCTCGCGTGGCAAAGCATGTGGCTGCGTCGACTTTTGTTTTTAGCCTGGGGCCCAACGGTGGTTGCGGGCACTTGTTTTTTTGGATTTGAACGACTCGTTGAAGATGGAAAACTCACTCCTCAAGTTGTATCGAGCACTCTCATTCGACGGCTCCCCAAGGCGGAGGCGCTTCTGGAGGCGATGAAGCCCGATCCGTCTCAGAAAGAAGTGGGTATTGCAAAAAGTCGCCGCACCGTCTGGGCTTGGATTCTCATGATGTTCATGCGCAGCCCGCAGGCGATTTTATTAGTGGTGCTCGTTGGCGTTGTCGCACCGCCGCTGGTGTCACGCGATCTCGGAGCACGGGCACATCTGGTCTACTTCACCCGGCCGATTTCTCGCTGGGAGTATATTCTTGGAAAATCGATGGTCGTTTCGGCGTACGTGTCGGGGATCACGCTTGTGCCGGCACTCGTGCTGTGGGTGCTTGGTGTTTTGCTCTCGCCATCAATTGCGGTGATTTGGACCACCTGGGATATGCCACTGCGAATCATCGCGGCCTCAATGGTGCTTTTAGTGCCAACCACTCTTTTGTCACTTGCACTCTCAAGCCTCTCGCATCAGCCTCGCTGGGCAACGTTCGCTTGGTTTTCAGTCTGGTCGCTGGGCTGGATTGCACACGGCGCGTTTATCCAGGCGGCCGCAACCAGTTCGTTCAATCAACCGATTGCCAGCGAGCAAGTTGCCGACATGCTCGCTCCGCTGGATTCGTTCCTCGATTCACAACAGTTCGATCATCCTGACATGCTTGGCCCCGGTGGTCTTGGAGGTGGATTGAACCAAAGAACTAATCAGCGATTGCTGGATGCAATGTTGTCTGATCGTTTCGCTCCTGTATCGATGTTCCACACTCTTGGAGTGGTACAGGCTTGGGTTTTTGGACTGGAGGATGATCTCTCGAGAGTCTGGCCTTCGATGGTGATGCTTTCACTTGTGTCAATCGTGTCGGCATGCGTTCTGCTTAATCGGGTGACGGCGCCACTACGCGTCTGATGCAAGATTTTAGAAAACAACTCAAACAGTTCCGTTCAATCCTTTTTCTTGTCACGTACTTTCTGTATCGGCTCACGGCAATTGACTCATTCATGATCACACTCACATCAGTCACAAAACTGTACGGTTCAGTTATCGGTGTCAACGATATTGACGTGACGCTTGAGCCTGGTTCCTACGGGCTGCTGGGTCCTAACGGCTCTGGAAAATCGACGCTCTTAAATTTGCTTACTGGTCAATTGCGTCCAACGCTCGGCCGCGTGCGTGTCTACGGAATGCAACCCTGGAATAATTCCAAGCTACTCATGCGGATCGGCTTTTGTCCCTCGTCAGACATTCTGATCGAAGGCGTATCGGCGCGCCAGTGGGTGCGCACGCTGGTGCGTATGCATGGCTATTTTCCAGCAGAGGCTCATCGTCGCGCTGATATCGCACTCGAACGAGTTGGATTGTCTAGTGATATGGACCGTCCGATGCAAACTTACTCCAAAGGAATGCGACAGCGAGCGAAGCTGGCTCAGGCGATTGCACATGATCCCGAAATGCTTGTACTTGACGAACCGTTCAACGGACTCGATCCGGTGGCACGGCATGACATGGCACTCGTGGTGGGTGAATGGGGCCGTCGCAAGAGCCTCTTGGTGGCCAGTCACATGCTGCATGAACTTCAAACGATCTGCGAGTCGTTTCTTCTGATTACCGGTGGTCGTCTACTCGCGTGGGGAAAGGCCGCCGACATAGAGCAGTTGCTCTGCGATGTTCCGGTTGAGGTGTCGATATCTTGTAATCGTCCTACACGTTTAGCGGAACTGATCGTGGCCACCGGACAGGTTCATTCGGTCAGAATCGAAGAATCAACCGTGGTTGTGGGAACCCTTTACCCGTCTCTCCTCGCTGACTTCATGCCACGCTGGTGCGTCGAGGAATCGATTGTGATCGATCAGGTTCGCGCTCCCGACCAGTCTCTCGAAGGTCTCTTTCGTCTGCTTGTCCAACAGCATCGAGGGGAAAAGTATTGAAACAATTTCTTGAGTCCTTACAAGCAGTCATTCTTTTTGACATTTCCCGGGCAGTCACCACGCCGCGATTGTTGGTTGCTGCAATACTTGCTGCAGTGCCGGCATTCATTGCCCTTGGCGTACGATTCTCCACGGATATTCCGGCCGATACGCGAGTCTGGGCAGCCCTTCTCTACGCGCTTGTACCCGAAGCCATCTGCCTTCTATCGCTTCTTTTATGGATGTGTCCGGCTATCCAGTCGCATCTGGAAAGTAAAACGTGGGTCTATCTCGCAATTCGCCCGCACGGTCGTCGCGCAATGCTGCTGGGGGCCTTTGCAACCGCTGTTGTCTGGACCGTTGCAGTCGGAGTTGCAAGTGCCGCAATGACAATTCTGGCTGCACAGCCTCCCGATGCCTTTCGACTTTTTACTGTCATCTGTGGGCTTGTCATTCTTTCGGCAGTCGGTCGAGGAGCAATCTTTGCACTGGTTTCGACGATCATGCCCAGGCGTGCGATGGTGCTTTCGGTTGTCTATACCCTGATCTTTGAATTTCTTGCGGGCTTTCTTCCGGCAATCGTGAATCAGTTTACAGTCGCACTACGGCTGAGAAGCTTGCTGGTCCAGGGAATGGGCTGGAAGACATCGATGCTTCGAGAACTCAAACTTTTTTTTGATCCAGAACCCGCGTGGATTCAGATCGGCGCGATCTTGACGATCACTATTGTTTCGCTCACTGCCGCTGTCATCGTGCTGGAACTTCGCCAGTTCGGAACACCGGACGAAACTTGACTCCACAGCAAAAGCCGACTTCTGATTACAGTTTTGAAATAATTTCAATCGCCTTATTCTCAAATACTTTTTGCCACTGTGGAGCAAGAATGCAGTCGCAATCCTCCTGAGCGCAGCCCGTGTTTCTGCGCTGGGCGTCGGTTGGAGCGTAATAGATATAGCCGTTTGTATATCCGGCAACGAATGTGAAACCGGCACCGGCCCGCTTCTTGATGGCCAGACCGACTTCGACTGTCAGCTCTCCGGGAAACGTCACGAATACACATTCGCCGATTCGAATTCCAGACACCTCAACCTCGATGGTATTGCAATCTGCTTCGCGTGCCTGTGCTCTATGTTTTTGCAATAGAGCGAGGTTGACCTGCACTTGCGTAATTCGCTCCATGGTGTGAATGTTACGAATGTACTGTTGAAGATTCAGCCGGTTTTCCTTGTCGAGCGTTTCAAGATCGCTACGACCTATCGACTTTTCCTGGAAATACCGATGCGAAGCGTACGAAGGAAACTCGTCACTGAGTTTGTACTGCAACAACAGCGGAACGAATGACTTAAAGTTGAGACTCGTTCCCTGTAAGGATTCAAGAAGTTTCTCTCGTTCAGCTCCAAGCGATGCGATTCGTTGCTCAAAATCGCTGGCCCGGGGAAGAAGCAACTTTTCACTGATCACTTTTAAACGAGTGTCATCGCTGGGGTGAATTGATCTGGCTGCACGCATGACGGCGAGTCCCAGCAGATTCCCAATAGGCTCTGCGTCGTGCGGAGCATGAACGTTCTTGTATTGCACCGGATTGATGTCGCCGGCACAGCCTTGAATAAAAAAGGCCATCGATCCTTCACCGAGATTTTCCTCGATTACTTTCGAAGAAAAACCAGGAAAGTCGGCGGTGTCTTTGCCGCTTGGAACACGTTGAATCGGATGGCAGGCAAAGTTGTAGACCACTGCCAGGGGCTTTCCATCAATGGTGTCAATCCTAAGTACACCGATTTCTGGATCGATCGGTCCAATGGATGACACAATCTCGTCGGCCGGCAGCGAATAGGCGTGTCGAACGTCGGCCTCACTTCCATCCACGAGCTTGAGCCGACGGTTCTCGCTGATTTTATTTTCATGTCCTTTTCCAACTCCAATTCGCACCGCCACGAGCGACTTCCATGCTTGTCTGACAGCCTCAAGTGTTTTGGCCTCCACCTCGTGGCTAACCACCCCATGGCAATGGCTGGCGTTAACGATCACGTGCGAGGGCTCAACTGAAAACTCTTTGTTGATGATGGTGCGAAGATTCCCTAAAAACGTTTTTGGAATTCGTCCAATCTCTTCAATTGCCACCGCATCGACGGTGATAAAAACAATGTTCGTTTCGCCACTTTTGAGCACCAATGCCTTCGCATACAGAGGATCGTTTGACGGTGTGTTCGAATCGGTGATGTCAGCTCGTCCCACGCCGGCGAGAAGTTGCGCCGCGTCGACTGTCGCGACATTCGCAGAGCAGCTTAGACAGAGAAGGCTCAGCAGACTCACGCACACACGATCTCGTATATGCCAACGGATCATACGATTCCTGCCCGTTCTCATAACATCGTTGCATTGAATATCGAAAAGTACTTTTCTCATCTGAGGGTTCTCTTTGGAAAGGCTCGATCCATTGTTGCTACCTGTGCGACAGGCATGCATGATTGATTCGGTACGCTTGATTCGCAAGGGGGTTTGAAAAGAAAGAGTCTGTGGATTGGCCTACGTCGCGGTACACATATTTTAATCTCTTTGGCGAACCACTCCCTGAGATCGCTGAGATATTTCCAATAGAACTATTTTTCATCTGTTTGAGTTCGATAGACTTTGAACTTTTGAGATTGATTATTTTTTCAACAGTGAGTGTGAACCATGCGGCTTTCAATGATTGTCAATCCACCCACTGACTTGCATCTGCAATGGGCCGCGCAAATTGGCGTCAGTGATATCGTGATTCCCTATCCAGGGCTCGATCGTGTGGGGCTTTTGGCAACGAAGCGTCGCGTCGAATCGTTTGGCATGAAACTCACGCACATTGAGCGAAAGGTGCCGCACTTACAATTCGTTCATAATCTCCCCGGTCGCGACGCACAGATCGCTGACTTTAAATCACTCCTTTGCATAATGGCCGACGCTGGCATGGAAGTGCTTTGCTACAACTGGATGCCGGATGAGGATTGGCAACGCACCAGTTCACACGTTCGTCAACGTGGTGGTTCACTGGTCACCGAATTTAATATTGATGAAATCGGTCACAATGTGACGGATGCCTCCGGGCAACCTCCGCATCACAGCACGTCCTCAGAACTCTGGGACAATCTGGAGCACTTTTTGAATGAAGTAGTGCCACAGGCAGAACGGTCTCATATCAAACTCGCTTTGCATCCAGATGATCCGCCGCTAGACGATCTTCACGGACAGCCTCGAATCATGCATTCGAATGTGGCCTTACGCAAGGCAGTCGACCTTGTGCCGAGTCGTGCAAACGGCATCTGCTACTGCGTCGGTTCTCTGTTTCCTGCCGGCGAGGATCTGCTCGCCGGTATTCGTGATCTCGCAGACAACATCGTTTTTTTCCACGCCCGCAACGTTCGTGGAACAGCCTCACACTTTGTTGAGACCTGGCACGACAACGGTGATATTGATCTGCCAGCTGTTCTTCGAACGCTCAAAGAAGTTGGATACTCCGGTACGATACGTCCAGATCACGCTCCGTCGATGGCCGGAGAATCCAACGAGACTCCGGGATACGAAATGCTCGGCCGTCTTTATGCTGCTGGCTACTTAAGAGGACTTATGCAATCTTCATGATTCGTATTGCGTCATGAACTCGAGTGAGTTTATTCAGCCAACTTAGAGAGCCTGGCGGGATCAATCACAACGTGGGCGATCTTTTTTCGCTTCCATGTATAGGTGATGTGTACCAGTGAATCAGAGGCAGCGACGATGGCAGGATAGGAATACTCTCCCGGATCGCTTTCGAGCGTGACAACCGGTTTCCAAACGATTCCGTCTGTGCTGACTGCAATATTCAAGGGAGAGCGACCTCTTGCAGTATGGTTGTAAACCAAGAGGTGTCGTCCGTCTGAAAGAGTGATCGCATCGGTACCCGAATTTGGATTTGGCAAATCCAAAAGCTCCAGTGCCGACCACGTAAGTCCTCGATCGAACGAACGTGTTGAAAAAATGCGACCGCTTTGCGTTCTTCCAACTGCCTGGAGCGTGCCGTCTCGATGCGTGAGAATGCTCGGCTGAATAGCAGCTGGAGAATCTTTTTGAGTCGGCACTTGAATCCGGCTGAATGTTTGTCCGCCGTCGGTGCTCCGTTCAAAATGCACCTGCCACACCGGAGGAAGTGAGTGGCCTTCGCTGCTGCTGCCGGCAATGATTGTTTTTGAATCCAGTTGAATAGGTTTATTTTTTACCGGGCCCAAGATCCTTTCTGGGAGATTGACAGCGTCTCCAAAGGAAACCCCTTCGTCGAAGCTCTCCCGCATTACACCCCACCACGTCATCGGCGATGGGCCAACCTTATAAAAGAGCAGCAGCCGTTTGCTATCTGTCTTAAAGAGCACAGGATTCCAGCAGGGATTTTGGGTGCCGCCCGTGAGTCCGTTTGCCACTTCGATTGGAATGCTCCACGTATCAACAGATCGTGAGAGCCAAATGCCGACATCCCTCGTGCCTTCATTGGTTCCGCCAAACCATGCGGCGACGAGTTTTCCAGGAGCAACTTCCACTAGCGTGCTTGCGTGAACCGATGGGGTGGGAAAGTCGTCGGCAATAAATTCGCGTTTGACAATGGCACGCATTCCAAGTGTTGAATCCTTCCAAGGATCCGCTGCTTCCGATGTAAAGCAGACAATCGATACCAACAACACGCCACAACATATTTTCTCACACATGAGAGATTCCCTTCGGTACGAGTGACCGTTGCGACCGAACGAGAGTATTTCGCATCGGTTTGGTTCATCAGTTAGACTTCATCACGAAACACTTTCTCGGAGGTGTCAGACCGAGAAACGTAAACGACTTTCGGAGCCATCGTCGATGACAATCTTACAGTCTCTTCCACGACCCAAGAACGACCAACAGGCTTCCTGGAAGCTCCAAGGCATTGTACCGCCACTGCTGACTCCGCTTGAGTCTCGAGATGCAATCGATCCGAAAGGGCTCGAGCGATTGATCGATCGAATGCTTCTTGGAGGCGTTCACGGTCTCTTTATTCTGGGCACAACAGGTGAAGGCCCGTCGCTATCATCCGCTGTTCGTAGAGACTTGATCGACCGAACGTGCCGGCAGGTTTCTGGCCACATTCCAGTGCTCGTGGGTATTACCGACACCTCATTGGTCGAGAGCCTTGCGGTTGCTCAGGCCGCTGCTCTTGCCGGTGCAACTGCGGTGGTCGCCGCGCCTCCATTTTATTTTCCTGCTGCACAGCAGCCACTGATTGACTGGTTCAGGGTTCTCGCGAAAGCGTCGCCACTTCCGCTTGTGCTCTACAACATGCCGCAGATGACAAAGCTTTCGATTGATCCAGAGTCAATTCGAATCCTGACCGATTGTGAATCTATTATCGGGATCAAGGATAGTTCTGGAGACCTCGATTACTTTGACAGGATTGTAAAGATTGCCCGAACCCATCGGCCGGATTGGTTTGTGCTTGTAGGAACAGAAAGATTGCTTGAGCAATCAATGTTCATGGGAGGGCAGGGAGGGGTTCCTGGCGGCGCAAATATTGATCCGGCACTGTTTGTATCGCTCTACAATGCGATCTCCTGCGGCGATACGACGACGGTGGAACGCTGTCATCAACAGGTCATGACAATCGATCGCCTCTACCGGATCGGACGCATGCCGGGAGGATTTATTGTTGGACTCAAAGAGGCTCTGTCTCGTCTTGGAATCTGCACAAGCGTCGTTGCCAGCCCGTTTGAATCGTTTGACTGCCAGCAGAGTGCTGCCGTAGAAGGAATTCTGCGCGAACTGAATCTCATTTCAAGCGATCAATCTGAATCTGCTTCATGCCTGCCACGCCTTCCACGGTAGCTGGCGTTTCTGAGAAGCATTCGCGAAAAACACAATCCGCGACACACTCACAATTGTTTACTGACATTGCAAAGTCGTTCGCTCAACGCAGCACAATGTGGTTGGAAACATTTTCTACTATCACTCAATCGCAAGACCATTGCGGATTGGCTGTGAGAATCCGACAGAAAGAGTCTGTCTCTCGGCTGGAATAATGTTGCTCACGCCAGGACGCTCATCTCCTTCGGAAAGAATCTCCATATCGATCGCTGCCCGTCCTTTTTTCCCACCAAGGACATCACTAACCGCTACTTCCATACGATGCCTGCCTGGAGTCATGTCGTCCGGGATTCGAAAAATATATCTCGCGAAGTAATCGCGTCTGGCACTTTGACAGGTTTCTTCGAGTGTTGGAAAACGTCGCAGACTCACTCGCTGACCCGATTCATTCACCGCTTCTAGAGACGTTTCAATGGCCGTCCGATATCCGCCTGGTCCGGGAGCAGTCGAGAGATTGTCGAGTTCAAAGTAAATAATCACGTCCTGACCGCGAACAAATTTAGAATCGGGAAATTGCTCCACAACACCCCAACTGCGAACCTTCGTGACAAACATGCAGTTGCGTACGGCCAAGGGAGCACGTTTTCGCGTAAGCTGCAATGCGTTTTCAAGTCCATCGGCCGCCGACGAGATATCGGCGTCACATCGCGTCTCACTCGGCAGCGCTTTGACGAGTGCTGCAACTTCGTCGTGCCAGAATTTCGCCTCATCGCTGTCGAGTCCTTCAATGGGCAACTGTGGCTCGCTTGAGCCACCATTTGAAATTGATCGAAGTAATCGTAGCGCCACCTCGCGTCTTGCTGTGCTGCCGAGAGAATCCTCGTGAAATCCTCGCTCGGCACGTGCCTGATTGGCTGCCTCAATGCGTTTGACACAGGCGAGAATCGCATCTTCCCAAGAAGCGTCCGTGTCTGCGAATTCCTCGAGCGGGGGCTGTGTTGATGAGATGGGATCCGTCTGCTCGTGACTGTGGAGATCTACTGGCGCGAGAGTTTGATTGGCCAACGGTACGATGCCTTGAGATTCAATCGGTTTTAATATTTCCGATGTCTTCTCTTCGAGATGTACTGGGATTTCAGAAACTGCTGCAATCGGTGTCACTTCCTTTTCATGTGTCGCGACACTTTGTGAAACAATTGAATCCAATGGTCGAGGAACATCGACAACTCGATTTTCTTGAACATCACTTTCTTGCACATCTGCCGAATGATGAACGCTTGGAATCGCTGCAATTGTTTCACCAAGAGAATGCGGATTGCTTAATTCTTTCTGAATAAAAGAAGTAGATTGGTCGACTAATGGTCGATTGCGACGACGCTCTTCAAGTGTTGATGCAAACGTATCGATGATGATCGGCCAATCGTCTGGTCGCGAGTGCTCTAAGGCTGAAACAAGAATTTCTCGGCCGGTAGCATCGAGGCCGCCGATGCGTGAAAGTCGGTCCAGAGCCTCTTCGATTGATACCGTCGGTTCGGGATCGGGTGTATGTTGTGAATCATCGTCTATGGATTGCTCGTCACGTTCATCCGCGTCATCTGTTTTTCCAAGAAAGGCTTCTGAGAAATCGAGCGACGTAATGGCCGACGCGCATCCTGTCAGAGGCATGCAAAACAGCAGCATGAGAACCGCTGAATATCTGGTTTCATCCGACCAGCCAGGTCGCTTGTTGCAGTCATTCGATCGACCTCGTCGCTGCACGTTTTTTCCCTCAGAAACTCGATGACTCGGTTGATGTTTGGTGCTCGATAACATTGGCGTGAACACTACGATTTTTTTGTGAGCCGAGCCTTTTCAGAGGCGGGATCGTAGAGAGGTCTTTAGGCAGTGGCAAGATCGATGATCTTTCGCAAAAGTCGACTAAAGAATATAGGTAAATGGGGCTTTGGCACATTGGCACTTTGCTGGATAGACTCAAGCGACAAATTGATGCGCTAAGCTCTCAAACAGAACATTTCAAAGGTTTTTTCATGTCGAGCTCTCTTCCGCAGCAGAAAGTGGTTCCTTCTGCATGGACGCATCGCCATCTGCTCGATCTTAAGCGACTCACCTCGGATGAGATCAAGCTCCTGCTCGACACGACTGCGATGTTCAAAGAAGCCACCGACGGTTGCAGACGAAAACTTTCCGTGCTTTCCGGTGCAACGATTGCCAATCTGTTTTTTGAAAGCTCCACTCGTACTCGTACGAGTTTTTCGCTTGCCGCCAGACGGCTTGGAGCTGATGTCGTCGATTTTTCTGCTGTTGGAAGCAGTCTTTCCAAGGGAGAGTCGTTCATTGACACAGCAAAAAATATCGAGGCGATGGGGATCGATGCGGTTGTAGTTCGACATCAAACTCCAGGAACGCCGCACCTTTTGTCCCAGCATTTGAATGTTGGCGTAATCAATGCTGGCGACGGTCCTCATGAACATCCCACGCAAGGTCTGCTCGATATTTTTTCGATTCGAGAACGACTGGGAGACTTAAAGGGCATCACAGTTGCGATGGTGGGCGACATCGCGCACAGTCGCACCGCTCGATCAAACTTCTGGGGACTCACTAAACTCGGTGCGAAAGTAATCTTTTGTGGGCCTCCAACACTGGTTTCACCGCGATGGGCCGAACTCGGTGCAGAAGTATCGCATGATCTCGATGCGATTCTTCCACGGTGCGACTGCCTGAACCTGCTGAGAATTCAATTTGAACGTCAAAGCACTCGTCCTTTTCCATCGGTGCGAGAATATGCCCACCTCTACGCCATGAATAAACAGCGTCTGGCCGGTGCAAAAAAAGATCTTCTGATTCTGGCACCAGGCCCAATCAATCGAGGCGTCGAGGTTACCGCTGACGTCGCCGATTGCCCGCAATCTCTGATTCTCAATCAAGTCACCAATGGGATTGCCGTTCGCATGGCTGTGCTCTGGCTCACCTGCGGCCCCCGTTCACACAGTTCAGGAAAAACCCTCTGATGGCATCATTGCTTGTGCGGGGTGGGCGGTTTGTCGATCCATCTCAAAATATTGACCGGGTTGCCAGTCTTCTTCTTCGCGAAGGCGTTGTTGTGGCAATCGATCCACCCGACGTCCATGCCGATGAAGTGATCGATGCCACTGGCATGATTGTTTCTCCTGGACTCGTCGACATGCACGTGCACCTACGAGAACCTGGCCGCGAAGAAGACGAAACCATCGAAACCGGCACTGCCGCAGCGATCGTTGGAGGATTTACGTCGATTGCTTGCATTCCCAACACTGAGCCTCCTATCGATACTCAGGGCGCAGTTGAATTTATTCATCAGAAGGCTGTACGGGCCGATCACTGCAACGTGTTTGTCGTCGGATGCGTCAGCCGAAACCGGGAGGGAAAGGAGCTCGCGGAGATTGGCCAGTTAGTGGAAGCTGGAGCAGTCGCTTTTAGCGATGACGGCGCACCGGTTTACGATGCGGAATTGATGCGAAGAGCATTTGAATACTGCCTGATGTTCGACAAGCCAATTCTCGCGCACGAAGAGGTACTCGAACTCTCCCGTGGCGGTGTAATGCACGAAGGTCTTGTGTCACTCGTACTTGGACTGACCGGCATGCCGGCGGCTGCCGAAGAGGTGCTGATAGGCCGTGACGCTGCGCTTGCCGAAGTCACTGGTGGCCGACTTCATGTCATGCATGTGTCGACTGCTGGAGGAGTGGCACTTGTGCGCGCGGCAAAGGCGAGGGGTGTGCGCATCACGGCAGAGGCCTGCCCTCACCATTTCACGCTCACGGATGAATGCATGTGGGGCTTTGATTCCAACTTCAAAATGAGCCCACCCCTACGAACGGCAGTCGATGTGGAGGGTGTGATTGAGGGCATTGTCGACGGTACCATCGACTGTATTGCTACCGATCACGCACCGCATGCACGCGAAAAAAAGATGCTCGAACTCGATCGAGCGCCCTTCGGTATTCTCGGGTTGGAAACGGCATTAGGCCTTTCAGTCACGCGACTGGTGGCCACCGGAAGAATCGGCTGGCCAAGATTGATCGAGGCAATGAGTGTTTTGCCTTCCCGCATTCTTGGAATCAATCGTGGTACCCTTCGGATTGGATCGATTGCTGACATCACAATCATCGATCCAATTCAGCGGTGGCAAGTCGATGTCGGGACGTTCAAGTCGAAGAGCGTCAACTCGCCATTTGACCGATGGACGCTCGAAGGACGGGCTGTTGCAACAATTGTTGGTGGTCGAATCAAGCACCGACTTTTGTAAACTCTCTGTTGGGGAAAACGTTGTCGGTCGCTGTGACAGACACGCACCAACTCGAGATTCAAAGGAGTTTTTCGTGACGGTGATCGTGGATGGATACAACGTTCTTCATGCCTCGGGCGTTTTCGGTAAAGGGCGAGGAACCCGAGGATTTGAAGAATCCCGTACGGCACTTCTGGATCTCATGGTCGACCTGCTTGGCCGCGAAACCTCGAATGTAATCGTTGTTTTCGATGCCGCTGAAGCTCCTGACGGCCTCCCATCGCGTCTTGCACATCGGGGACTTCGCGTCTGGTTTGCTCGTGAATATCCCGATGCGGATTCGCTGATCGAGGAACTTGTCGCCAGCGACACCTCGCCGTTGCAATTGGTTGTCGTTTCCAGCGATCGACGTCTGGCCGCCGCAGCTCGCAGACGCCGCGCGACCTGCATCGAGAGCGACGTGTGGCTCAACGATCTGCGAAAGAGATCCCGTGAGAATCCTCTTCTCGCTATTCAATACGACGCTAAACCATGTGCTCCCGCCACGTCCCAAGAGGTTCAGCGATGGCTCGATGAATTTAACATTCCATCCTCTGCAAGCGATTCCTGGAGAGTCATCGAGACTTCTTCCATTCCTCCTGCAGATACAGCCACACACAAAACAGATGTGTCCGTTCCCTTGCCGAATCACATACGCAACAAAAAGCCAAAACAAAAGAGCCCTCGCAATACCGGAAAACCACCCGATCTACCGCAAGGCGATCTTTTCCCACCAGAATTTATCGATGGAATCGATGATCTCGACTCAAAAGATTCTTCGCCTGCATTCGAATGAAGTTTGAGTCACTTAATTTTTTTACGAAGCTTTTCCATCCGTCTGCCACTTGGCAAGTTTGCGATCGAGCGTCGAGCGTTCGATGCCAAGAATGGACGCCGCTTTTGACTTATTGCCTCCAGTGGCGCTCAGCGTGGCTCCGATATGAAGACGCTCCATTTCCTCGAGCGATTGGGGTGCATATGGTTTTGGATTTTCCTGCACTTTTCCAGTGTCTCCTGAAGTTGCCAGCTTTGAGAGCGATAGCTCATCGACATCAATCTGATCCTCTTGAGAAAGCACCACAGCGCGTTCGATAACATTACGAAGTTCACGAATATTGCCGGGCCATCGATAGGTCCGAATCGCTTCGATTGCCGCCGGCGTAAATCCCAAATTTTTCCGACCGGTCTCGTTTGAAAATCGCTCGAGAAAATGTCGCGTCAGCAGTTCGATATCTTCGGGTCTTTTCCTCAGTGGAGGCACCATGATTTCGACCACCTTCAAACGAAAATAGAGGTCGCGTCGAAACTCTCCAGCGGTCACCGCCTGTTCGAGATCTCGATTGGTCGCTGCAACCACGCGAACATCTGTTTGAACTCGGCTATGTCCACCAACCCGCTCGAACGGATGGCCTTCGAGCACTCGCAAAAACTTGGCCTGAATCGAAGGACTCATTTCACCGATTTCGTCAAGCATCAACGTCCCACGATCAGCGGCCTCAAACTTACCGATTTTTCGTTCCGTCGCCCCCGTAAAGGAGCCTTTTTCATGCCCAAACAGTTCACTTTCAAGAAGTGTTTCTGTAATTGCAGCGCAGTTTAAACAGACAAAAGGAGCCGCGTTTCTTGGACTCGCATCGTGGAGCGCGCGAGCGACAAGTTCCTTGCCGACGCCGCTTTCTCCCCGCACCAGTACTGTCGCTTTGCTTGCCGCGACACGGCCGATCTGTGCGATGATCGCGTTGATGCCAGGACTCTTTCCGATCATCTGAATTTCCTGGCCCAGTCGATGTCGAAGTTGTTTATTTTCATCCGCCGTCTGCGCAAGCTTGCTTGAGAGTTTTTCGCGAACCGCAAGATTTTCAATCGCCACTCCCAGCGCATCGCACACCGCCAGCACAAACTCCAGATCGTCAGGGCTTGCCTGATTGATGCTCTTGGCAACCTCCAGATGCAATACTCCAATTGCTTTGCCTGCCGATCGTACCGGCGCTGAAAAACTTACGCCGCGTACGGATTCACTTGACTTCTTCTGACGTGAAGAACCGGCCAGATCAGCCAGCACGGCTTCGTCACTCGACAGTACCGTTGCGCAGGCCGCCCAAGGAAGTTCGTCCGGTTTGACACGATGAGGAAGAGAAGCCTTCAGTTCAAGCGTATCCACCGAGGACGGCCCGACAAATCCAGATTTCGTTAGCAGCACTACGCCGCGAGTGGCTTCGACGCCATGCATTGCACATTCAAGTGAGAGCTTGGCGCTGTCGGCCATGTCGCCACTTCTTCCGAGTGAAAACGAAAGTCGACACAGTTCTGCGGCCGCCCTGCCGACGCGAGGCGTTGTGGAGACCGATTCATTCATGTGCTCAAGCAAACGACTGCGACTGCGTCGGTGTACGATCGACGCATGCCACTCGGCTAACTCGTCCGGCATCACTCCGGTGACGGTGCCCGCATCGACCGGATGATCCTCGGAAGGATCGGTCGGGGGATCTCCCTGACAAAAAAGGATTTCTACTCGACCAATTGAAATCACATCACCGGTGACAAGCGTCTGGTCGGAGTCGAGCGATTCACCGTTGACGAGCGTTCCATTACGACTCTTCAGATCGCGAACTATCCATCCGGAAGAGCCATGAAATATTTCACAGTGCACTCGACTGGCACGTTCGTCCTGTAACACTGCATGATTGGTCGGGGTTCTGCCGAGCGTGAATCGCTCAGACTGCACAAGACGCAAAATCGACTGCCCCGCCACTGGGTCTCGTACAACAAGATACGCTTCTTCTCTCGTCATAGAAAAATAGTGTCGCTCTCTAGAGGGCGTTCGTGGATATGCGTTGCCTGAGAAGAGGCCTCTTGTCAGGGTCTTTCCGAAAACGATTTACTCTCTTGTGAATTCGCTCTTGCTGCCAAAAGAACTCTGGACGTTGAGCATCAATGCCGGCCTGAATTCGGGTTAAAAACGTTGATCGACCTGCCGAAATCTTCACAACGTGTGTTATTCTCGAAAGGGATGGTCTTTCCGAGTCTATCCAGCATGACTTACATTTGTGCCTAAGACTAGAGGCGATTGAATATCGGTGCTGGCAAAAGCCTCCTTGTTTACTCGCACTCACAGACCTATAGACCTATAGAATCGGATTTTTATCAATGGCCTTCACGACAACTGTCTCTCACGCCAGAAACGCTGCGATCTCGATGGTCGCTTGTATTTTTTTCGGTTGCGTTGCCTTTTTATCTTTGATTCCTTCCACGACAAATGCCCAAGGCTTTGGTGGTGGAGGATTTGGCGGACAGGCTGTGGGTGGAATTTCAATCGATGCACAGGGCATTGTCGGAAATCTCGATCCACACGCCCGCGAGGAATTATCGCGTGCTCGAAAAGAACTCTTGAAGGGCACGCCGGCAGAGGGATTTGCGACATCAAAGCTTCGCAAAATTTCGCTTTCCGGACTCGTGACCGCTGTTCAAAAAGCAACGCTTCAGGGAGAGCCTCTTTCAGCCGATGTTTTATTTCTCAGCGGTCTGACAGGTATTCGGTATCTTTTTCTTGATTCTGAAAACAAGGATATCGTGCTCGTCGGTCCGGCCGAGGCCATCGCCGTAAATCCCCTCGGCGACATGGTTGGCGCAACAAGCGGAAAGCCGCTTCTTCAACTTGAAGATCTGATTGTCAGTCTGCGTGCAATTGATGGCGCGAGAAACGGGGGCATGCGATGTTCGATTGATCCAAGTGCCGATGGTATAAAACGCCTCAACACTTTTTTACAAAAACAAAAAACGATCGGTCCGAGTCCCGACGCAACGCTCCGAGCGATCGAGACCACGCTTGGTCCTCAGACCGTCTCTGTGGGAGGAGTTCCTGAAAATAGTCATTTCGCAAGAGTGCTTGTTGCTGCCGACTACCGGATGAAAAGAATTGCTATGGGTTTTGAACCTTCGGGAGTGAAAGGTCTGCCAAGTTATCTTTCAATGGTTCCTCCCGGGGGCAGCGGAATCGGTGGCATGATGCCGAGATTTTGGCTCGAGGCTCGCTACGAACCCATAGGACGGGATGCCGATGAACTCGCATGGGAAATCACTGGCCGTCATGTCGAGTGTTTGACTGAAAACGACATGATCGACAGTCAGGGGAAACGCAAGGGCAGGGCGGAAGCCAATTCGATTGCAAAAAAATGGTGTCTCTCGATGACCACTCATTACGAAGAACTCGCACAGCGAGAGGCAATTTTCGGTGAACTGCTCAACTGTATCGATCTGGCGGTTGTGGCTGCTGTTGTGCGAGGCCGTGAACTCGATCGTCAAGTAGGGCTGGACCTTGGACCGCTTTTGGACGAACAGAAACTTCTTATGCCTGTGTACGATGCTCCAAGCACTGTTCCAACGATTGCAAGTGCGATCAAAAAGTCGAACCAGTGGGTGATTAGCGCCTCTGGTGGAGTGCAGTTTCAACCCTGGGAATTTGCCACAAACTCACAGAAGAACGACGATGTAGCCAAGGGAATGTCTGCGGCACTTGCCTCCCGCACCGATCGCTCCTGGTGGTGGGACTAAGAAAATTCAACAGGTTGATTTGGTGCCGTCCACCAGATATTTTTGACTTTTGACAGGGTATGCGGGAAAAATTCATCGACCCATCCACGATCTGCAAGCAGGTCGATTCGTGCATCGTAAGCTTCCTGAAGCGTCCACGGCGGCTGGATACTTTTCACGAGAAGCAGATCCCATCCAGCGACTGCGGCAAGACGGGCTGCAATTGAATCACTCGTCACACTCCATCCCACAGGCAAAGGCTGGCCACCACAGTTCGCTTCATGCATCGACAAAAAATCGCGAACATCAAGAATCGTTTTATTCATGTTCCGAATAGACTGAGACTGATTGTTGCAAGGCGGCCACTGCTTTGTCAGATCGAGTCCATACATACTGGCCATCTGCACCGCTACGTTGCCCATCACTTCAATCGCCTCAACGTGAGTTTCCTGAGATGGTCGCACAGACATTCGATCGGCCTGTCTCAGCGATTCAACCTGTAATCCGCCTCCAAACACGAGTGCTACGCGATGCTCGGGAAGCAATGCGAGAAGTTCTGAAAACATCTCCTTTGAGTTCGGGGCATCCAAAATGCTTCCCCCAACTTTGACGACCGTTCCCATCCGGTCTAAGTCGCGTTCAATCGATTGAAATGTGGGTGAGGTGATCGAAGCAACAGTACCAGTCTGTTTGAGCCACCCGATCTTCCATCGTGGAGTCGACAGTGGGTCGTCCACAATGCTTTTCCCAGCCATCATGCGAGGTCTCCACGAGCAATCATCGCCACGGCATGTGCCGGGGCCGCTCGCGCAAGTGATTCCCCCAATATGTCTCGCAGCGAAATCAATTTCGATGACCATCCCAACCGCGAGATTGCTCGACGCGCGAGGCATTCGCCATGACCAGACAACACAATCTCTTCTGGCTCGCCCCCCAGTACACTGCTGACTTTTTGAATTGCAAAGGCCACCTGCTGCGATTGAGCGGTAGCACACTGATTGGCAAACTCTATCGCATCTTTGGTTGAGAAATCTTCAGTGTCAGCCAAAAACATTCTCGCCAATCGCATTCGTGCGTGGTTTTGAGTAACAGGTCGACCATCTGCAGTCTCGCGCGTGTCCACGTGTTGCTCACGCTCCTTCAACATGCCAAGCGTGAGCCAGACATCGAGGCTTGTTGCATAGAGTTCGCTGGCCAGCGGTCGAAGTTTCCCTTGCCACTGTGCCTCCTGCAACGTCGTCGCCACCGGCGTTCGCTCGACTCCGGTGTACACCAGTTCGCCGCAGACCATGCGATCAACGTCTGTGTAGGCTTGAGGAAATGGCAGTCTGTCCTTTATGGCAACAATGTCGGTTGTGGTTGATCCAATATCAACGACCATTGCACTGGCTTGGGTCGTATAAAAGGCCGCGAGCCTTGCCATGGCGTGCCAGTTGGATGCTGCAACTTCAAGCGGCTGCTCCTGTGCGACTTCAGCCGAACAGATCGTTCCGCCCAGATGGTAAATCCCCAATTCACGACCACTCGAAACCTGCCGAAGCGCTCGAATAATGCATTCCACACCAACACGGCGAGATGGATAGCAGTCAGCAATTTCGCCAGTCATGGTTGCCACGAGTCGCAGGGAAGGACATCTAACAATCACACTGTGGAGCACTTCTTGCAGACGTTCATGCAATCGCCAAAGAGCAAACGGCTCGCTCCAGCTCCATCCCTCGCCATCAGCCGCTTTAATATTGGCTCCTCCAATATCGAGCGCAAGGACTGCAACTTCTTGTTTTGTTTTCATGTTTTTGCTCTCTCGACTCTGTCAGAAAACTTTGTCGTCGTCGCATATTCGATCCACTGTACCGGATGCGTCGAACCTCATTCGGCAACCTGATTGGAAAACAAGATCGGCTATGGAATCCGAACCCTCGGCAAGATCGATCATTGCCCCAATCAAACTCGAATGTGAAAGTTCCACAAGCCCAACAATCGATGTTGTGATGCGAGGATTAATTTCAAGAACACGATCATCGCGACCATCTTCGCGATCTCCAAGAATAAGATCGACTCCTATCCAGCCGATCACGCGGCTGCCATGAATGGCAGTTGCGTCTTTCATGGCTGTGACGGCACGGTAGGCAAGACGGTCGGCACGCTTGGCAAGATTCAATGCAATGGGAACTTCGCCGCCTTTGTACGAAGGATGGTTTTCCTGTGGCCCAATCGATATTCGCTGCAAACAGGCTGGCAGGCAGAGAATCTTTTTGAGTCCGACTAAACAGGCCACGCTTACCGGCTGCCCTGCACACAAGGCCTCCACGCGGGTCGATTCCTCTCGCAGCGACGGCTGGCCTTCAAACACCATTTCAAGGCCGTCACAACCGACGCTTGCATCAGCTTTGATCACCATCGGTCGAATAAAATCCAGTGGAACCATCTCACCAGGATTGACACTTCTGCCAGCTGGAACTGCTATGCCTCTCGCTGCAAGTTCACCAATCGTGCGGTGCTTATCGGCTGCAACGGCAATCCAATCGGCACTCGGAGCTATCACCCTCCCTCCAGCCTGCTCAATCCGATGCACTCGTTGCTGAAGCACGCCTTTTGTTTCGGGAGCGATTGGAAGCGTCCAAGGTGCTTCGGCAGAATGTTTTTCAAGAGCGTGAATCTCCTCTCCAAAAGCAACTCTCACCACCTGACATCGATCAGGGAGGCTGAAATCTCCTTCACCGAGAAGCACAACCGGTTCAAATCGATCGTCGCGAGTAAGATCTCGGCAGACGGCCATAAGCATGGCGCGCCCTTCGCGCTTGATTGCAGTCATGACAGATTCATCACCCTGAAAGATCAACCGATCAGGGCCAGAAAGTCCACCTGAAGAGGCCCACTCGTAAATCACAACGCGCTGCGCCAAGGGTTTGCTCCTGCCAGTTGAGACTGATGAACTGGAACGCTCATGCAATCGCGTCGAGTGTCCCAACGATTCATCACAGTATGATCACTTCACGTGAAACCATGATCAATAACAGGCGAGATACCGTTAATCGCTAAAAGATACCGAGCTGGTCCTTTGCTGCTTCGGTCATGCGATCAGGAGTCCAGGGAGGATCCATCACGATCCGCACTTCGACACCAGAAACCTGCGGATGAGCTGCCACGACCCGTTTGGTATCACCAATCAACTGTGGCCCGGCAGGACAGGCCGGACTGGTCATTGTCATATCAACAGACACCTTCTGTTTACCATCGGGAGTTTCCGAAGGCAGAAGCGTCACGGCGTAGATCAACCCCAAATCGACTACGTTGACAAAAAGTTCAGGATCTTTGACCTGTTTGAGCAGTTCACGCACCAAGTCTTCGCAAAGCTTTCCTGAGTTGAGCGATTCACTTTCCAAAACTTCTGTCGGCACCGATTCAAGAAGCGTTTCAGGAGTCACCACAACGGACACCTGGGGGGCACAGCACTCGCTTGCCGGTTTCATGAAGCTGGTCGGTCCCGATGAGGTGCCGTCGGAGAGTTTCACAAAGACTGAACCGTCTTGCACTTTCACCACATGCGATCGAGTCGATCGAATCGCAGGCATCGACAGCGCGGCGCCCGTGCGAATGTCAAACTTTGCGCCATGCCTAGGACACGCAACTGCATGACCATTGAGTTCTCCATCGACCAACGGACCGCCGTCGTGAGTGCAGACATCATCGATCGCGTAATAATCATTTGAGACACGAAAAACAGCGATTAATTCACCAGCAATCTCAACGAGCAAATGACCGCCGTCGGAAAGCTCATCGGCGGTCGCTACTTTGACAAATTCGTTCACACTATTTCTCCAATGTTCTCACAAGCAGGCGATCGTCTGGTCGATTCCTTGATTATTGTATCCGACGAATTCTCTCGCTAATCGCCTCGGCGAGGGCTTCTCGCACAGGTGCAATCGTAATCCGATCGAAGACCTGCTGAAAAAATCCTGCCACCACCAGCCTCGCGGCCTCGTCGGCCGATAGCCCACGGCACTGGGCGTAAAAAATTTGTTCGCGATCGACTCGGCCGCTGGTGGCTCCGTGCGTGCAGCGAACATCATCAGCCTCGATTTCAAGACCGGGAATCGAATCGCCCCGAGCATGCTCGCTCAGCATGAGAGTGTCGCTGCGCTGATAGCCGTTTGTTTTTTGCGCTGACTTGTCGACTTTTATCATTCCTCGCCAGACTAATCGCGATCGATCCTGAAGCGCACCTTTGTAGAGCAAATCACTTATGCAAGAAGCCGCTTCGTGGTGCTGAAGGGTGTTGTAGATAAGTTGCTGGCGGCCTTCGGTAAACATCACGCCGTTAACTTGTGCGTGAGCGCCGACTCCGACGAGCGCAACATCCTGTGCCACCTGCGAAAGGCGACTGCCTAGAGCAGCGAGTGTCCACTGAAGCTTTCCGCCAGAGTGAACCTTCGCTTTTTGTCTTGCAAAATGCCAAACACCGGTGTTCCAATTCTGAATATTGACCATGCGAAGACTTGCATTTTCACCGACAATCAATTCGATGCCTCCGCAGTGAAGCCCTCCTGGGCCGCTGCCCGCAGGACCACCTCCAGCGGTTTCAGTGATTACCGTCGCCTCGGCTCCCTTTCCGAGAACCACCAGCACGTGCCCCAAATCGGTGCCGCCCTCGGTCAGGCACGACAACAGGTGCAGCGGCTGTTCGAGACGAACTCCATCTGGAATAAAAACAATTGCACCGCCACGATGAAACGCAGCGTGCATTGCCGCAAACATGTCAGCACCGGAATCGATTGCATTGAACCAATGCGGTCGAATCATCGATTCTCCAGCGACAGCCATGACCTGCTCCGGAGTTCCGAAAAGAACGCCACGAGACGCGACGAGCTGATCACAACGACTGCGCCGCAGATGGCCGTTGAGGGTCACAATCTGGCCGGCCAATCGCATTGGCTCCGACAATTCTGCCTCCGGCGACAGAAAATTTTCTGAGAAACTTTTTGTATTTCTCGCAAGAATGCCTTCGTGCTCAACCGCCTCTGGCCCCGGTTGGACACTTGGACCCCACGCCGATCGCTTGAACAATCGCAGCTCGGTGCGCATCCAGTTTTCATCGCTGCGATCGGGAAGAGAAAGCGATTGAAATCGCTCAAAGGCTGCACGGCGGCGATCGGCCACCCACGGTGGATCGAGAGCGCAGAGCGATTCAAGGGCCGTTTGATCAAACGCAGCAGGTGCAATAACTGTCGACATGATAATGAAAAAAAAGAAAGCGGTAGAAGAAAAACAAAGACTCGGTGCAACCCACACGGAGACACAATTCATTCACGAGTTTTTAAAAATCAATCGATCGATAGTTCAGAGTTGTTTCGAAGGAATTGCCGCAAGCGGCAGAAACATCAGCCGACTGAACCCTCCATTTGAAGTTCGATCAGCCGGTTCATCTCAACGGCATATTCCATTGGAAGCTCCTTCACGAGCGGTTCGATAAACCCGCCCACGATCATCGTGCTAGCCTCCGCCTCGGAAAGTCCACGACTCGTAAGATAGAAGAGTTGTTCCTCGCCGATGCGAGACACGCTCGCCTCATGGCCTACCGATACGTCCTGCTCTTCGATTTCAATGTAGGGATAGGTATCGCTGCGACTTTGCGAGTCAAGAATGAGGGCATCGCAGACAACACTCGACCTGCTCTTTTTTGCTCCAGGCTCCACCTTGACGAGCCCTCGGTAGCTCGATCGACCACCATTTTTAGAGATGCTCTTGGAAACGATTCGACCGTAGGTATTTGGCGCGGCATGCACAAGCTTGGCTCCGGCATCTTGATGCTGGCCTGCCGAGGCAAATGCGATCGATAGAATTTCTCCACGCGCGCCAGGTTCGACCATATACACTGAAGGATATTTCATCGTGAGATGGCTGCCGAGATTGCCATCAATCCACTCCATCATCGCCCCCTCGTAGGCTACCGCCCGTTTGGTTACGAGATTGTAGATATTGTTGGCCCAGTTCTGGATCGTGGTATATCGACAACGAGCATGTTTCTTGACAACGATCTCGACGACTGCCGAGTGCAGGCTCTCGGTGGTGTACATCGGAGCCGTACAGCCTTCAACGTAGTGCACCTGCGCCCCCTCGTCGACGATGATCAGGGTTCGTTCAAACTGCCCCATACTCTCGGCATTAATTCTGAAATACGCCTGCAAAGGAAAATCTATTTTGACCCCTTTGGGTACGTAAATAAATGAACCTCCCGACCATACCGCGGAGTTGAGTGCCGAAAATTTATTGTCGGAAGGAGAAATAATTGTGGCAAAATATTGACGCACAAGATCAGGATATTCGCGAATCGCTGTATCGGTGTCGGTAAAAATGACACCTTTTTTTGCAAGATCTTCTTGCAGCGATCCGTACACGACCTCGCTCTCAAACTGAGCTTTCACTCCGGAGAGATATTTTCGTTCTGCCTCGGGAATTCCAAGTCGCTCAAACGTCTTCTTGATTTCTTCGGGAACCTCATCCCACGTTTTCCCCTGCTGCTCGGCAGGCTTGAGGTAGTAAAAAATGTTTTGGAAATCGACACCAATGGTTCCACCCCAGCGAGGCATTGGCTTGGAATTAAATATTTCGAGCGACTTGAGACGAAACTCGAGCATCCAGGCGGGTTCGTTTTTCATGCTTGAAATCTGGGTAACAATTTCGGCATCGATTCCACGCCTTGCTTTAAAAACTGCAGTCGATTCGGTGCGAAAATCGTATTTGTTAATGTCGCCAATGCCCGCTGCGTTCGGAGGAATGACGGCATGAAGATCAGTTGCCACGAGAAGCTCTCTTTCTTAAATGACTCAGCAATTGGTTGTGTATGTCATGATCATCATCATGTAGCGGCAGTTACTTCCGCACGATTTCCTGAAGACATCGCGGCCTCGTTGGCGGCAGCATCGGGATAGGTTGCACGAATCCGGTCGTAACCGAGTTTGTGAAGTTCGGCGGCCAGCTCAGGGCCGGCCGACTCTACAATTCGCCCGCCGAGCATCACGTGCGTGCGTAGCGGAATGTTATGTTCAAGCAACTGTTCGTGATGTGTGATCACGAGAATGCCCATGTCGGCTCCACCAATCTTTGCAATGCTCTGGCTGGCTAGTCGCACTGCATCGGCATCCAGACCGCTGTCGGTTTCGTCGAGCACCGCAAACCGAGGGCGTAGCATCGCCAGCTGAAGAATTTCAGCTCGCTTCATTTCGCCGCCCGAAAATCCGTCGTTGACGTAGCGACGGGCAAACTCTGAATCCATCTGCAGTTCACTCATCTTGGCTCGGAGTTCCTGCCGAAACTCTCGCATCCCGATAAGTTCTTGCCCTTCTTTGCGGAGAGGATTACGGACGTTTGAAACTGCATGACGAAGCAGATCTGCCACTCTTACGCCTGGGATCGCCATCGGTCGCTGAAACGCCAAAAACAAACCGAGCCTCGCCCGCTCATCGGGCTCAAGTTCAACAATGTTACGGCGTGTACCGTCGGCTTCAATCAGTTCGATGCTCCCAGAAGTAACCTCGTAAGACGGGTGCCCCATGATCGCGTAGCCCAGCGTACTTTTTCCAGAACCATTGGGACCCATGAGAGCATGAATCTCTCCGCGACCAATTTCGAGATCAACTCCTCGAAGGATCTCTTTGCCTTCCACTGCAACGTGAAGGTCTTTGACAATCAATTTCTCAGATCCACTAGACATCGAAGAGCCTTTGCTTGTTCGGGTTCTTAAAACAAATTCTTGCGAACGTGACAACCGTTTTCGTTCGCTCGAGAAAACACATTCAGGGATTCACTTTCTGGTGATCGAACACAAGCATGCTGTCATCGGGCACTGTTACGTATCCCGAATGATGTGGAACCGGCAGCTCGTCATCTACTTTGCCAAAACCACCGGTTCGCTTTGCTATTTTTTGCCCTTGAATCTTGTCTTGAATCCGCATCAGTCCTTCGAGCAGACTTTCTGGACGGGGAGGGCATCCGGGAACGTACACATCCACCGGCACGACAAGATCGACTCCCTTGACGACGTGGTAACCCCATTTGAAATAAGGGCCGCCACCAGTCGTGCACGCCCCCATGGCGATCACAAATTTTGGATCGGGCATCATGTTGTAAAGACGCCGAACGCGACTGGCCATTTTATAGGTCACGGTTCCGGCAACAATCATGAGGTCTGCCTGTCGCGGTGAAGCGCGAAAGGCACCGGCACCAAATCGATCGAGATCGTAACGACTCGCACCGGCGGCCATCATTTCGATCGCGCAGCACGCCAAACCGAACGTCATTGGCCAAATACTCGACTGGCGAGCCCAGTTCATCGCTTGTTCAACCGTTGTGAGGATCATATTTTCCTCAAACCGGCCTTCAATCCAAGGTTTTGTCATCTATTTGCTCCACGTGTTCAAAAAAGGTTTCTGTTTATTTGCGTTGATCACCGCTGGAAACTCCTGTAAATCGACAACAACTCGCACCATCGAGACGGCACTCGCTCAATCGCACTCGGCCACCAGAGAGCGTCTCGAGCATCGATCGTTCCGCCGCGCAGATTCCACGGTCGAGCTCGGCGAGTTCTGGATAGGGGCACGCCAATGATGTGAGTATAGGCAGACCGTTTTCAATACTGAATGAACATGGAATCTCTCGGTCTTTCATGACATTCGCCATGCTTTGCAGTCGCTCTGAAGGCGTTTTTCCACTGACCTTCGATACAAAACGGTCGGCCAGAGACGACCCAATTCGATTTAACAATCCGCGACGAACAGCAGGGTCGCGAACGCTGCGAATTTCGCTCCAGAGCACAACGGCAAGATCTTGAAAATTGTCGCCCGCAGAACGATTTCCAGATTCGGTGAGATTATAGGAATGCGAAGGTCTGCCTCGTGTACCTTGAATGACTTCCCGCGAAACAAGCCCTTCTTTCATCAGTCGATCCAATCTCTGCCGCACTGCCGTGGCCGTGATGCCAAGGCTTTTTGCCAGATCATCGACGCGTCTTCCGTCCCGTTGGCGGAGCAAATCCACAAGCGGGGCATCGTGACGCTGGGATGTAATCGTGGCGGCCATGAGAAAGTGCTGGAATAAAGATGTATCGAACGCAAAAAAGGAACTGTTGGAATGCTTGGAGCAACGCTCTCGAAGAACGTCACTCTCGCAGACGCTTCCTCTCAACGAATCTTACGAGCCCTATTCTTTTTGACAACTGAGACTGTCAAAATGTTTTACTCCTGTAATTTTGGGACCATTGAATCAAATTTCAATGCTCAAAAGGTCCTAGAGTTTCTCAATTTTTCAGTCGCGTCACTCGCCGTCACTGTCCAAATGCTTGGATGGAAAAAACCTGCGTATGGCATCGATAAAATCTTTGTGGGTTCGCACTCCAGACACTTTCGATCGAAATTCTCTCGCGCCCGGTATGCCCTGAGCATAGGTGCAGGCAAATTTACGCATCAAAAGCGTTCCTCGATCAACACCAAAACGTTGGCAGACCAGATCGTAGTGATGAAGCACGACCTCACGCTGTTCGTCGAGTGAAGGATCCGGCGGCAAAGGCTCTCCTCCCAGCACCGCCGCAATCTGAGAAAAAATCCACGGTCGCGAAAGCGCCTCGCGAGCAATCATGATTCCATCGACGCCCGATTCTCGTAAACGCCTTACTGCAGAATCGACTGAATCGATATCGCCGTTGCCAACAACTGGCATTCGCGAGACTGATTTCTTAATCTTTGAAATCGAATCCCAGTCGGCATGACCTTTGAAAAACTGCGATGCAACGCGGCCGTGTACGGTGAGACACGCCGCACCTGCTTCTTCAATACACTGCGCGACTTCCACTCCGGTAGCACACTCCATCGAGCAACCCAACCTGATCTTTGCAGTTACCGGAACATTGCCGCAGGCTTCCACAACTCGTGCAACGATCTCACCCACTCGTTTGGGATCTCGAAGCAGCCATGAACCGCTGTGCGCTTTCTCGCTCACCTGTCGCACCGGGCAACCAAAATTGAGATCGACCACACTGACGCGAAAATCAATCGCCAATCGCTTGCCTACTTGTGCCAAATTCTCTGGATCGTTGTCCCACATTTGAACTGCAAGCGGCCGCGGTTCCTCGCGCACTCCCCAAAGCCGGTCGGGATGCTCACCACGGACTGTCTCTAGCCACATCGCACTTCTCGCAGCAACCATTTCTGTCGCGAGCAAGCCAGCGCCACCAAACTCGCGCACAACTTGCCGAAAGGCGTAGTTGGTATAGCCGGCCATCGGGGCCTGAAGCACCGGTGGATCGACCACTACGTTGCCGATCATCAGCGGTTTGAGACGTGGCCGCGCTGCAGCACCAGAGTCTTTCAACTCGGCTCCAGAATGCGGCTGATTTTTATACAGTGCGACGGAAGCTGAAGGGGGTGTTGCAGCAATCATGGGTCCTATCGTACGCCAGAGTTCACCGTTTTCGGTGGCGAACGGAAAAAAACCTCTCGAGTGGCTTTCTTTCAGGGACGGGTGCCCGATACCGTCTCCACTCTGCTGCCACCAACAGGTATCGAAAGCGATTCTGATGAGACTCCTTGGACGCTCGTTCGCCACTGCACCGGCGAACTGATGAGCATGGAAGCAAATCGGTCGTCGGGAACGGAAGCATCCACTACCGCAACAACATATTCGGCGATGTCAACGTTGTAACTCTTCACGAGTCTCACTATTTCATGCTGAGTCAAAGCGATTTCTTTTGCTGCCACAATCACCGATTCGATCGTTCGCATTCCTCGGGCGTGATCGGTTTCGGCTAATTGCATTGCTGTGGCAGAGGCCAAAAACGCTGCCGCATGGGATTCGATCGCTTCGTGTTTTGATGGCAACGTTCGATCAATCATTCGGATGCGCATTGTTGCAAGTCTCGCTGCAAAAATTGCACCGAAGTGTGTTTGATACGGAGATGTTAGTGGATGATCAATTGGCCAAGGCATCGCTTCTCCAGGTGGAAGGCGAGCCAATTCTGCGAGTTCATATTGCGATGCGATCAGTTCACTTTTTATTTCCGCGCCTTCTGCCATTGCCGTAGCAATGGCAGCGTCGATCGCTGCGCGGTCGTATGGATCAGATCCCGGAGCGACCAGTTCAAGTCGAGATTGAAGTTCTCTCACCCACGTCAACGCAAGAAAACATCCGCTCAGCTTCCAGTACGACTGCGTGACCAAAAGTCTTCGTGAACGGTCTCCCGAACGCTCGAGCGATTCTATGAGCGACAGTGGTCGTTCATAGAGCAACGCATCGGCTCCTTTTTCTACTCGTCGCAGTGCGTGGGCAATGAGATCGGTCGCTGCGCCTCCGGGAACGCTGTCTGGCGGGATCTCTGCCTGCATTTTTTTTTGCGACTGATGTGCCTGCGACTTGATCGAATTCTGCGAAAAACCTACCCCTCGTTTTTCGCTTGGAGTTCTGGCTGACTCGGGTTCTTTCATGACCGAAACAGTGCCATCTGCGGTAAGGCGATTCGGCTGGTTGAGCCCTTCGTCGCTTATCTCTTTTTTTATCGACGGAGATTCGGGGACGAGTACATCCGACTGAGGCGGTACATCGAGCGATGAAGCCTCCGGAGTTTCCTGTTTTCGCTCGGCACTTTTTCCGTTGAGCGCAGCGGCTGCAGACGGAGGAGAATCTTCTTTCAGCGATTGATCTTGCGCCCCCGCATTGATGCCGAGGGCTGCGATGACCAAAAGCAACGCACCGACAACAGTTTGCAGGCGAGTTACAAAAAAGCGACTTGCGATCATTCGTCTACCGCTCTTTCACTCAAAAGCCACTCGGGAAGCATCGTCAAAATTCGTGCAAAAATGCGATCAGCAGGCTGCATAAAAAGAAAACCTGACACCAGTTCGCCTGACGGTCAACGTCAAAAAGCATTCTTTTCTCTTTCTTTCGCAGTCTGCGCATCCTCCGAATGCGTGTTGCTCTGGGAACAAACGAATTTTCGGTCCGTGCGTTACGAAGGGCTGTCGAGATAAGGGTCCTGACTCATTTGAATATGAGACTCCGCTCGCTGACGCTCAACATATTCAAGAAGTCTTCGTTGACGCACGTGTCTTTTTTCGACCCGACGCTGGGCTTGCTTGAAGACCCGCAGTAATCGCTCGGAAGAGCCTGCGAGTCGGCTGCGCATCCATAAGGCAAGTTTCTTTGCTCGTTTTGGACCGAATCCGGAAATCAGAATGTCATCGTCGAGCGATACATATTGTCGCCACGTACCCGGATCTCCCTGCCGGCCGCAGCGTCCCACAAGCTGACGGTCAATGCGGGCCGAGTCGTGCATCTCGGTACAGATAACATGCAGTCCGCCGCATTGAGAAACCCCTTCACCCAATTTGATATCGGTTCCACGACCGGCCATGTTTGTTGAAACCGTGATTTGGCCTGGCTGTCCAGCCTGCGCAACGATCTCGGCCTCTTTATCAATCTGACGTGCATTGAGCACCTCGTGAGCGAGGCCTTCGGCAGTCAGGAGCTTCGAAATGTCCTCCGATTTGTCTATCGTTCGCGTTCCGACGAGCACCGGCCGGCCGAGTGCGTGCATCTGGACAATCTCTTTGACAATCTTTTCGATTTTCAACTGATAATCTTCGAGCACACAAGGCTCGAGTCTTTGACGGATGGCCGGTCGATTCGTCGGCACACTTCCCACCGCGACGTCATACGTTCGCGCCAGTTCGCCTGCCGAGGTTGCAATCGTTCCGGTCATTCCAGCGACGTGGGGATACCGGGCAAAGAGATCTTGTATCGTGACTCTTGCGGCATGGCCGGAAGGCACTGTCGGCTCAAGCCCTTCCTTTGCTTCTACTGCCTGATGAAGGCCGTCTCGCCACGTGCGTCCTTCGGCTGTTCTACCTGTAAATTCATCGACAATCACAATCTTGCCTTCTCGCACGACGTACTGTCGATCGAGCGTGAATGATTCGCGTGCTCGAATTGCCCGTTCGACCGTTTCGTAGATCACCAGCAAACTCGTGGAATCAAGCAACAGCGGACGATGCATTGCTCGTACGGCGCTTCGTCCTGCGGCCAGAAGTTCAACGGTCTGTTTTTGAACGTCATATTCGTAGTGAACATTGCGCTTAACTTCTTTCGCGGCATCAGCAGAAAATCGGAACAGAGCCTGCTGAACAGCCTGCGTTTCCCCAGGAGGTGAAGCAATGATCAGCGGCGTTCTCGCCTCATCAATTAAGATGTTGTCAGCCTCGTCAACGAGCACAAACCAAAATGGCCGCTGCAGCAGTTTGATACCCGCCGATTCATTTTTACCAACAAGTGACGCCGCAAGATCGCCACGACCTTCACTGATTTCTCGGCCGACGAGTCTGTCTTTCAGAAAATCAAATCCAAATTCTTTTGCCGTGCCGTACGTGACATCACAGGCATAGGCTTTGCGTCTGGCATCGAAATCCATCTGCGATTCAACGACTCCAACACTCAAGCCGAGCACCTTAAAAATCGGCTCCATCCAATCTGCATCACGGCGGGCCAGATAGTCGTTGACCGTTGCCAGATGTGCTCCGCGTCCGGCCAGAGCAAAGAGCGCCAGTGGAAGTGTGGCGACGAGTGTTTTTCCTTCGCCGGTTTGCATTTCGACGATTGCACCTCTGACGAGCGCTTCCCCTGCCAGCAATTGCACGTCGTAATGTCGCATGCCGAGTTTGCGTCGAGCTGCCTCACGTGTAGCGGCAAAACTATCCACAACGAGATCTTCCAGTGGTTCACCGGCTCGGGCCCGGTAGGCGAGCGATCTTGCAAACCGTCGCAGTCGGGTATCGTCCATTGCCTCCATTTCAGCGGTCATCGCCTCGACTTGGCGTGCCACCTGATGCGAGGAAGCATTGATGGCTGGCCGTCTGCCCCGAGCAACTCTGATCAACCAGTCGAGCATCGCGGTATGTCCGTCCTAAAAATTCTTTTCAAGAGTGTGGTGGCGGCATGCCCATGGACCGAGTCTGATTCTATCGCAAAAGAAAATCATACGAGCGGATACCGTTGGAACGATACTCAAAGAATATCGTTCGCAAAACCCGCTCTGAAAATGATACCAAAGCAGTCATTCGCGAGAAGTTGCACAGTCCATTCAACAAAGCCACCGCGGACCGAAGGCCCACTTTGATTCGAATGTTTCAAATGCTTCGAGGGGCGGCAGCGATTGAAGCTCTTCGCAAACCCAGACAATGTGAGCGTTGGTTAATAACGGCTCGTAGGGGGCAGTATTCGAGCCGGTGTCGCTGGGGGAGTCGCTTGGCTGGTACTGCCAAAGGGCCACCAATTGCCGTTGGCAGTGGTCTGCTGAGGTTGAAGACTCTGTTGAACCTGTCCATTGGCCTGCTGAAGTTGTCCCGAGAGTTGTTGTTGCTGGGTCTGAAGATTTTGCTGCATTTGATTGGCATATTGTTGATTTTGAGCGTTGAAGTTTTGCTGAGTCTGTGCGACGTTGTTTTGAAGCTGGGCACCATACTGTTGCGTTTGAGTGTTGAGTTGAGAACTAGGGTTTTGTGCTGGCTGCGCGAGTGAATTGTTGATCGGAACCCCGTACTGCTGCAGTTGCTGTGGAGGATTTGTTGCAGGTGGAATCTGCACTGGCTGTTGTGGTTGCCCAGCCGCCTGCCAAGAAGGAGCTGGCCCGGGTACCGGTGATGGCGGATACGAAGCGCCCTGTGGAGCTGTCATTCCCACAGCGCCAACTCCCGCAGCACCATACGGCGCTGGTTGACTGATCATCCCCGTTGCAGGAGGTGCAACCGTTGTCACTCCATAGGGCAAACCTGGCGGTGGTGTCTTGCAACCAGAAAATCCACAAATCGCAACAAGCATTGTGAAGGCGACTCCCATGAGAACACGATTCTTTCCAAGACTCAATTGGCAAAAAACAAAAATCGTCACAGGTTCTCTCCGGAAATTATTTTTGTAGCGGTGGACTTGCGATGGAAGGGGGTTGGAAAATAGCGTCTTGCCCAAAGCATTCCAGATCAACTCACCGCCACGTTCCATTGTGAAGTTCTCCACTTCTCCCCAAAGCCCCTATTGTTTCTCCGAATGGGTTTTTTAAGAACGCTGACAACACATTGATCAACAAGCCAGTCCTCCGAGTTGCATTGCGTGAACACTTTTTTGACAGAGCAACGTCCTCCTGAAAAAAATCTTGTTGACCGCCTTCGAGAAGAGGCGTTGCGACTTGGATTTTCTCGCATCGGCATTGCACCGGCGATCTCACCGGTTCGCCACGATACGTTCCGAAAGTGGCTCGATCAGGGATATGCAGGCGTGATGCACCAGTGGCTCACCCGACACGAACCGCTTCGCGCCGATCCCGCATCGCTCCTTGCAAACTGTCAAAGCATTATTTCGCTTGCTACCGATTACGCGTCAACCGATCCCTTGCCACCAGCGCCGGGGCAGGGGAGGGTCTCTCGCTACGCATGGAGCGAGGACTATCACGATCTCTTGCGATCGCGGCTTATGGCGATGGAACGCTGGCTTCACACCGCTGCTCCCGGATGCCATACCCGTGGAGTTGTTGATTCTGCACCGCTTGCCGAACGCGATCATGCATGGATGGCAGGTTTGGGATGGATTGGAAAGAACACGATGCTCATCGATCCGGACGCTGGCAGTTGGTTTTTTCTTTCTAGTCTTCTGACAGATCTTGTGCTGCCGTTTGATTCACCACTCAAGGTCGATCACTGCGGCACGTGCACGGCGTGCCTTGATGCCTGCCCGACCGGCGCGCTGCCGGCACCGCGTCTGCTTGACGCCAATCGATGCATCAGCAGTTTGTCGATCGAAGACCATGGCGTTGTTGACGAATCTTTGCGAGCCGGATTCGGTCAATGGATCTTTGGATGTGACATCTGTCAGGACGTTTGCCCGTGGAACCGACATGCACCCACAAATCCAATCGCAGAATTTCTCCCGAATCCTGGCATGAATCCTGTTGAACTCGAATCGATTTTGTCTCTCAATGCTGCTGATTTTCGTTTGCGTTTCTCTGACACGCCTCTCGCTCGAGCGAAGCGGCGAGGACTGCTCCGCTCGGCCGCAATAGCGTTGGGAAATGCACCCGTGGAATCGCTTGCACCGTTGCTTGTCAATCTTCTTGACGATGCGGAACCTGTGATTCGCGGAGCGGCAGCTTGGGCGCTGGGCCGTTTTCTTGTAGCCGACATTGGACGAGGAATAGCAACGGCTGCATTAGTGTCACACCAGAAGACGGAATCGGATCCGGCAGTGCAGACCGAACTGTTGTCTGCGCTCAAGCCTTCTTGACTGCGGTGGTGTGCTGTGTCAAGCCGCGTGGGACTCATCGCATTCGACAGTTTCGTCGACATCATCGAGTGGTTCGCGGCCAGGTGCATCACTGGCATAGTGACGCTCAAGGACTGCGATCCAATCGGCCATCGATTTGACAGCGATAAATTCATTGCGAACCGTCATATAGTCTGGATGAACTCTGGCATATTTAATTGCAAACTTTCGCATCACGCGACTCGTGCGTTCTTCGCCGTGCAACTGTTGAGCCAGTCGAAAATGCTCTTCAAGTACCGCTCGCTGTTCGCTCACGCCAGGCGGATCACCCGGCGGCAGTCCCGCAAGTAAACGCTTGCTTTGCTCAAAAATCCACGGGTTTCCAATTGCTCCTCTGGCGATGCTCACGCCGTCGACTCCAGTTGTTTGCATCATTTGAATACATGCCTGAGCCGAGAACAAATCGCCCGATCCTATGACGATCCGCGAGCCAGCATGTTTTTTTACACGGGCAAGAAACTCCCACGAACTTGGGCCAACATATTTTTGCTGAACCGTACGGCCATGCACCGTAATCGCAGCGACACCGCGTTCAAATGCGCCGTCAAAGATTTCCCAGAATCGGTCAGCGCTTTCTGGCGAATCATCGAGCCCACGCCGCATCTTTAGGGTGACGGGAATTGCTGGCCCAATCGCATCCCGAACGCGAGCAACAATTTCAAGTGCGGTTGATGGTTGGCCGAGAAGATACCCGCCTCGACAACGCCCCAACACCTTCTTCACCGGACAACCAAAGTTAATATCCACGCAATCAAATCCTGCCTCCACCAACTTGACTGCGGCCGGCGCAAAATCATCGGGATTGGCCCCCATCAACTGCCCACCAACAGGGTGTTCTTCATCGGCGACCGAAAGCCTTGCAGAATTTCGTGGACTGCGAGCGGCTTCGATGACAAATTTATCGAGCAACACCTCGCCGAGTACATACGCCGCTCCGTGCCGACGCGCCAGCACTCGCATTGCCCGGTCGCTATAACCCGAGAGGGCTGCTTGCACCAGCGGACTATTCAGGCGAAGCGATCCTATCGAAAGGGTAGTGTCGGCGTTCATCGTAACTCCACTCCGTAACTCCACTGTCGATGACGCTCGACTCTCTCTACAAACGCATGCCGGTAAATCCACCATCGACATATATTTCGGCCCCGGTCACAAAACTCCCTGCCACCGGAGAAACCAAAAGAAGCACTGCTCCGACAAGTTCTTCGGGGGATCCAAAACGATTCATCGGTGTTTGACTCAGGATCACTGCGGTGCGTTCGGGGGAGAGAATCTTTCGGTTTTGTTCGGCTGGGAAAAATCCCGGGCAAAGCACGTTGACGCGCACTCCCTTGGGTGCAAGTTCGCGAGCTACATTTTTTGTATAGTTCACCACTGCAGCCTTCGATGCGGAGTACGCGAATACTTTCGACAGTGGCAGATGAGCCGATACGCTTCCAAGGTTCACAATCGATCCGCCACCGTTGGCGGCCATATGTTCGCCAAAGATTTGGCAGCCCAGGTGGGTGCTGGTGAGATTTGTTGCAAGAACTTTATTCCAATCGTCGTCGGGAATTTCAAAGTAGGGCGTTGATGCATTCACGCCAGCGCAGTTGATAAGCACATCGACGTTGTTTCGCACGGCCACTACAGATTCAAGAAGAGCCTTCATTGATTCGCGACAGGTCGCATCAACATTGAAAAACGCCGCGGAACCTCCCACTTTTTCAATCTCATGCACTCGCGATCGTCCGCGACTAAGGTCGCGACCAGCCACGATCACGTGCGCGTTCGCACGAGCAAGTCCCTGCGCAATCGCTCCTCCGAGCACTCCGGTGCCGCCAACCACAACGGCCGTGCGACCATTCAAACCAAAGAGCTGTTCGAGGTAGGCATTTTCCATCGATGTACTCCGAGCGGGCTTGCGACTCGCTCACTCCCTGGCTCTGAATTCAGATGGACTTCAATTTTCAAGCAGGCTTGACGGGCTTGCGAAGCTCCAGCCATTCGGTGTGAAACGTACCGGGCGTATCCGTACGCTGATAGGTATGCGCCCCAAAATAGTCTCGCTGCGCCTGAAGCAGATTGGCGGGCAGGTTTTCGTGCCGATAGCCATCGTAGTAGGCAAGGGCGGTCATAAATACAGGAACCGGAACGCCGATCGTGGCTGCCGTTGCGATGACATGCCGCCAACCAGATTGGCTGTCGGCAATCGCCTTTGCAAAGTAGGGTGCAAGCATTAAATTTTCGAGATTTGGATCAGACTGATACGCCTCTGCAATTCGATCCAAGAACTGCGCTCGAATGATGCAGCCGCCTCGCCAAAGCATTGAAATTGACCTGTAGTCAAGCTGCCAATCGTGTTCTTTTGCAGCCATTGCAAGCTGTACAAAACCTTGTGCATAGCTTGCGATCTTCGATGCGTAGAGAGCCTGACGCACCTGCCCGATAAATTCCTGATGATCTCCACGATATGCAAGATCGGGTCCGACAAGCACCTTCGACGCTCGCACTCTGGCCTCCTTGAGTGCCGAAAGACAGCGAGCATAGACCGCCTCTGTGACCAGTGTGCTTGGCACGCCGAGGTCTAACGCCAATTGGCTCATCCATTTGCCGGTTCCCTTGGCTCCAGCCGTATCGAGAATACGATCCACCATGAAGTCGCCGGTCTTGGGATCCCGAACTGTAAAAATATCTCGGGTGATCTCGATCAGGTAACTGTCGAGTTCACTGCGATTCCATTCGTCAAACACTTCTGCAAGCTTCTCGTTTGAAAGACCAAGCGCCTGCTTCAACAGCCAGTACGCCTCGCAGATAAGCTGCATGTCCCCATATTCGATTCCGTTGTGCACCATTTTTACATAGTGGCCGGCGCCTCGTGGTCCAACCCAGTCGCAGCAAGGAATGTCTCCTTTGGGACCGACCTTTGCGGCAATCGCCTGAAAGATTGGCTTAATGAAAGGCCATGCCTCTTTTGAGCCACCGGGCATCATGCTTGGTCCTTTGAGCGCCCCTTCTTCGCCACCGGAAACGCCCGTGCCTACATAGAGAAGCCCCTTTGATTCGATGTCGCGTGTCCGTCGTTCGGTATCACTCGCCAGCGTGTTCCCGCCATCGATGATCACGTCTCCGGCGGAGAGTAGAGGGACGAGTTTTGAAATCAGATCGTCGACAGCAGGCCCTGCCTTCACCATCATCATCACTCTTCGTGGCGATTTGAGCGAACTGACAAGATCTTCAAGCGTGTGACACCCGACTACGTTTGGCTGCTTGCCACGGTTGCCTGTAAATGCATCCGTCACAGTCGAAGTACGGTTATAGACTGCAATCGAATAGCCCCGACTCGCGATGTTCAACGCAAGATTCTCTCCCATAACCGCCAAGCCGATCAGGCCGATATCGCACGATTTTTCTTTTGACATAAGCGTTCTCCCTTAAAATTTTTATTTGCACTTGTGAACTCTGTGATCGATCACTCGCCACTCTTTATTGCTTCCACGGAGGACTCGCCGGGAGCTTTGCGCGGAATTCGTCGAGCAGCGTTTCTTGATACTCGCCGGCAAATGTTTGTGCAAAAAATCGCCCGAGACCTTCGTTGAGAAATCGTTTCCAGCTGGAATCTTCCTCACCCGGCAGAATTGGAAAAAAAAGAGCATCGTTTGCCTCTGCGGCAGAAGCGTCGCCGGGAGCATCACCGAGCATGAGTGCATGGTGCGGTTTGTAATGCTTGGCGACTTGTAAAATTTCCTTCTTGGTGCCCGCTTCCTGTCCGCAGATGATCCGCAAATGGCGAGACAGATCGTGTTCAGACCATTCTCGCTGAAGCGCCTCTCCAGGCGTTGCAGACACGACAAGAACATCCGCCTTTCCAGAAAGCGCTTCGAGACTCTCGCGAACCAACGGAAACGGTGGCACTCCATGCACCACCCGTTCGATCACGGAGTTGACCTCGCGACTCCACCCAAGAGCCTGCGCGAGATCGGGGTCGCCTCGCTCAGCCACCGCTTTTTCAAGCGCTGGATTGGCGAGCTTTGTTTCTCTCTGTATCCAGCTGACAAGTCCTTCCGGCACAGTCACTCGGATGCCACGTGCGATCACCTCCGGCCGAACCGCAAGAAGCTCGAGCGTTTGAATCAGTGCCGGAAATCGGTTGATGCCTCGACTGGTTGAATAAAGATTTACGAATTCCGCAGCCTCGCGTGCAAATTTTGAAACCGGCTGCAACCCGTAATGATTGATTGTTGCAGGAATAAAGCATTCTTTGTGCTTCACTTCCATCGTATCGAAGGCGCAACCGTCGGAATCAATTCCGACAAACCAGTCAGTGTTCGCCGCAAATGAATTTGAATCAAACGATGTCATACTTCAGCGAACTCACAGAGTACTTTTTAGAAACTTTGACGCAGGGAGAATTGTCGACGAAAAACTTTTTTCCTCGTGACTGCTTAAGTCGCGCTGATTTTTTTTGCAGGACGATCAGCCTGAGGAGTATACGAAGAAAGTTTTTTTGCTGCAAAAAGAGGCGACAGTCGCGAGAGTCGCTGGCGGCCATCAATCAGCGGCACGCTCACCATGTCGTCGCCCACCAACGGTCGTGCATAGCGAACAAATTCGTCCGTCACATCGCACCCATCGGCGGTAATCCACGAAGCGGGAAACGAGCGATCGGCACCCGCCACTAATTCCAGCGGAACCTTGTCATAGTGCACGCCGTAAACGGTTCCAGGATTTCTCAAAATCGACGCCATGAATCCACTGGTGCCGTTGGCCGCCAAGAGGGCTGCCTCCTGACCCACGCGGTACGCCTCGTCGAGATCGACGGTGCTGGCCAGAAGCATTGCATGACGCTGATCGGTTCCCGGCACATTGCCACGAGCGGCGCCTTTCACCGGCAGTCCTCGATCGTTGAGCATGTTCACCAAATGCTGAGCGACCGTGGTCTTACTGGAAGAAAACATTGTGTGACCGAATGAGTCTTTCACTTCGCCGATGCCGCCAACATCGAATCCTTCACTCACTACCACGATCGCGCGACCATGTCGGCGCAGGCGATCATGAAGATGGTCAAGCACCGCTTCCAACGGCATCGGTCGTTCGGCCAGAAGAATCAAAAGTGGCATCTCTCGCCCCGGATCGGCGAGTCTGGCCGCGGCAGGTATGAACCCGATTTTGCGTCCCATCGCCTGCAATACAAGCACCGGATCGGCCGGACAACTCCCAGCGTTTTCCTCGTTGGCATTTTGCACCATGTGCATCCAGTATTTGGCCACAGAACCATATCCGGGCGTGTGATCAATGAGTTTGAACTCGCTGTCTCCTACATCGTTGTCAATTGTTTTGGGAACGCCAACAGCAATCAGATCCATCCCACGCTTTCTCGCCTGCTGGCTCATCTTGTGCGCGGTATCCATCGAATCATTGCCGCCGATGTAGAGAAAGTAGCCGACATTGTGAGCGGCCATCACATCAAGCGCGCGATCGAAATCCTCCTGCTGATGATCTTTGAGTTTGTAACGGCACGTGCCGATCGATCCAGCGCCGGGAGTCGTTCGCAAGAGTGCAATTTCGGAGGGGTCCTGACTCGACAAGTCGAGCAACTCCTCTTTGAGCACCCCCTCAATACCGTGACGAGCACCGTAGACGGTGTCGATCTGATCGAGATCTCTCGCAGCCTCGACAATGCCACGAAGGGTGTTATTGATAACCGGACTCGGGCCGCCGCTCTGAGCAACGACCATCGCGCGTGGATGTGACATAGTTTCAAAAAATTGGAATAAAGAAATCTACTATGGGCGGAGTTTACGTTCACCCGATCACCGAACTTCCGTTCGCAAATGGGCTTTGGACCCTAATGTGCCATGATCTAGGCGAACATGGCAAACCAGGCAATGCAAACCTCCCTAGAACCTGTAAAATTTAGCAACACGAATGTGAAGGTGTAAGCATCAAGGGACCGATTCTAACCATGCTCGAGTGGCGTTCAATGATTTCAAAGGAATGCTTCCGAGTAGAGCGGGTACTCGGAACTCCCATTCTTCGTGACTTGACCAATCGGCAGAATCTTCCGTAGCGTGTCGGTTTCGAATCGGCATCAAAATACGAATATAAGGCGCCGTAGCCAAGTGGCTAAGGCAGCGGATTGCAAATCCGCCATCGTGGGTTCGACTCCCACCGGCGCCTCTTCTTTTTGTTCTGCACTTTTCTTCCACCGTTGAAAGAACTGGCCTGCTCTTTTTAGAGAGACCATGGAAGACGAAAGAGGAGGCATCGCGACTCGATCAACACAGTACGTTTTGACTTCTTCATTTTCATGAAACAAAGAGTTCTGACACTTTTTCTTTCCCGATAATCGGCTCCACGCGGCTCAGAGCGTGTACACGATACTCACGCCCAGTTCGCCACTCGCGGCACTGATACCGACTGCGAAGCTTGCGGCCTTTTCGAAAAATCTTTCCACCATTCATGCGAAACACGGATCCCTTCGGCAACTGCTCTACGCACACTTCGCCGGCATTGAGTGTGTCGTAACCGTTGAGCACCAATACGACGCTGCGGTCGCTGCAGGTCGTCGCAGAAGGATTCCGCATCAATGTCGCTAAGGCGTTTGTAACATCGACGGGCAATGCGCCGCCGGTCACTACGGGAGCGAGAAGGGCTTCAAATTCTTTTTTCCATTCTGGTCCATGAGGCTTGATCATGCGCACCCGTTGCCGATGCTTTTCCCAAGCGGTGGCGTGCGCAATTTCGTGCAATAAGGTTGTAAGAAATGCATACGGATTGAGATCGTCATTGATTGAAATTCGATGGAATGCATGGCCGCATGACGGAGCACGATGATCACCGAGTTTGCTGCGACGCGGGCGTGAGAGTCGAACCACTATCGGGTGACGGGAAAGCAACTCGGCGAAATAGCGATGGGTACCGCTGGGCAGAAAACGATTGAGCGCCTGCTGCGTTGCGTTGTCAGTCATCACAAAAGAAACCTGAGAGCGAAAATACTTTATAACCTGTGAAATCGAATGGCGGAAAGACATGCACCAATCAGTGCTTATCGTTTCATCCCTCCTCCTTCAATGGAAAGAGCCTTGTATCCACCCTGAGTTTTGAAATACAGAATTAACAGCAGGTACATCGCGGCCATGGTCAGAGGGACGTACGATGTCAAATTCAACGCCCTGCGTCCACCATACAGCCCCGCTTCATCAACAAATTTCTTGTCTTCGACTGCTGTCTTCTCAGCATCAGTCCACCATGCGAGGAGAGCCTCCTGATTCTTGTCTTGCTTGCCATCTTTCTTCAAAATTTCAGTGGCTCGAATCAACTCCTTGGCTCCGTCATCCAAGACCCCCACTTTGGCGCCATCTAGGCCTACCACCTTGAAACCGAGAAAGACATTCTCATCAGGAGCCTTGTAACGATCATAGATCTGCTGATGTTCAGTCTTGAGTTTGTGTGAAGCATTCAAGTCTTGTTTGAATCCGATACCGGGACCACCCAGCAGACCGGCCGAAAGCATTCCGGCGCCACCAATGGCTCCAATTGTGATGGCTCCACCCCTCGGAAATCGCTCGGAAACAACAGCCAACATGGTGGGCCAGAGAAATGTCTTGCCGCAGGCATAGACGGTCGCTGCCGCGACACAGAACCCCACCGTGTTGACCAGTTGGTCATTGCCAAGCATTTGAAGGCCGACAAATCCAAGCACTCCGCTCACGCACAACAGACCTAAAGGAGAAATGCGATGGACGATAGGGCCGGCAAAAAATCGCAATGCGAACATCAATCCCGACGTGTACACGAACAAAAGCAGACCTTTCTGAGGCGAATTCATGATCGTGCCTGTAATTTTGCTGATCCATGAATCGGTGCCGAGTTCGACATACCCTACGAGAGCATGGAGAACGAGCAGCACGATCATCAACGGCGCAAACAGTTGAGAAAACATTTCGCCATACCCAACCCCCGCTTCGCTCGCCTCTGATTTCGGGAAACGTTGACCGAAAACCATCACGCCGTAGAGCACCACAGGAATCATGAAAATCGACATCTGGATCTGCCAATCGACCGCTTTCACTCCATCTGGATTCATACCGTATGACAACAACCCACCAATGATCAGACCACCCGGCCAACCGGCGTGTAAAATGTTTAGATAGTGCGTCTTGTTTGAGGGAAACAAACTGGCCACAAGAGGATTGACGACCGCTTCGCAAATTCCATTGCCTACGGCAAAGAGAAACATCCCCCAGTAAAGGCATTGGTATGCAGCATCTTTGCCACCTGATGCGAATGCGGCACCGGCAAGCAACGTGAGAACGACCGAAAGAAAATGCGTTAGAAAGGCCATCGCCATGAGCTTTCCATAGCCGACTTTATCGGCCATGAAGGAACCCACCAGAATAATGACGCCGGCGCCCGTTAAGCCACCTCCGGTGATGGCTCCGAGTTCGGTCATCGTGAATCCGTACTGTTCAGCCCACTGTTTGAGAATGCCTGCCCGAATTGAAAAACCGACACCTGCTGCGAGAATCGCCATGAATCCCGCCCACAGCAATCGCTGTGAGTTTGGAACGGATGCGTCGTGACTTCCATGATTCATGTTGTGTTCACCCCTGAGAAGCAGATTGGAAATTCATTCCGAGGCTCTTCCGATTACCTCTTCTCGATAGCACGTATCGATAGCACAGAGTATCGCAGGAAGTCGACTTCGTCCAAGGAAGCGTTCATTACCGTTTTGTCGAAGACTCGTGTGCCTCACACATTCCATCTCCGAGTTGGACATCCTTTGCGAGTTGTTCGGCGACCTGCTGCAAAGCTGATTCAGAATGCCTTGAACTTTGAAAAAAGCCAAGAAGATCCCATTCCTTTCCTCGCTTTGCTATTGATTCTGCAGCGATCTGCACGCCGCATGGATCAATCACTTCAATCTCTGCAGTGGCTGAACCGTTAAACAGTGGCCCGGTCAGAATAAATGTTACGAGATTCATGATCGGCTTGGACTCCTGAACCCCTGTCACTGCAGCGCGGACTCTCGCTGTGTGAGGCCCAACCGTACTCACGATTGGTCGAATCGTACCGAGCTCATTTGCGATTGAAATTTCTAAAGCATGACGAATCCGTTCAGCGTTCTCAGGAGTGCTTGCCGGTTGTCCCAAGTCGTCAGCCACCCACCTGACCGGTTCAATATAAAAAGAATCTATATTTTCCAACGCACGCGGAGCTGCGGATCGAACAAAACGAGTTTCGTCTCTGCCAATCGGTCGACACCCTGAATAAATCGGGCGCAAGTGAGAGTAATCAGTCAAAAACCCAGAACGAGTTGGGTACGACTGCACGCAACCGCTCAGCACGGAGTACAACAGCAACAACAAGGTGGCTTTGTATACTTGTTTCACACAATGTCGATGAACAAATTGAATTATCGGGTGGCCTGTTCTCTATTCGTTTATTCTTGAAAGCCCCCTGAACGAGCATGCTGATAGATTTTTCTACGATCGTCGTCAATCACAGTTCTCTGGTTGGTCGGCAACTCATCACAGGAGCAGTGCGTGCATGACGTGAGAACTTGATGCAACACTCGCTGCAATACCCTCCTTAAAAGAGCTTTTTTAATCATCCTTCTGCAATCTCGCGCAGCCGAGTGAAACCGATTTTTACGATTCGTTTTCGATTCTGTGCAAGAGTGTCCTTCGATTTAAATGTCTGCAAAAGAAATCTGCTTCCGATAGACTCTCGGCAGATCGCGTGAGTCTGAGCACTCTCCAACCTCACACTTCCGCGGTCCTTTTGATTGAACTACGAATACGATTCATTCAAACAAAGCTTCTCTACACGTCACCGCGTATGTTTTTTGAACCATCAACGAACGTGATAATTCAAAAAATAAATCGTCGTTCATGAGACATCTCTATGAATCAACCGATCGTTTTGATCACCGGTGGCGCCGGACGATTGGGACGCGCTGCGGCCCGTGAGCTGACACATCGCGGCTGGGCCGTTCGATCATTCGATCGGCTGCCCTCGCCCATAGGAGAATCCATCGTTGGCAGTCTGCACGACTTGTCGCTTTTGATGGAGGCGACCAAGGATGTTCGGGCGGTTGTCCATCTCGCGGCGACTCCAGATGATGATGACTTTCTCACCACATTGCTGCCCGACAACATCCTGGGCGTGCATAACATCCTAGAAGCCTCCCGAGTTGGTGGAGTCAAACGCCTCTTGCTTGCCAGTTCTGGTCAGGTCAACTGGTGGCAGCAGCAGAATGGTCCTTGGCCTATTCATGTCACTGACGAGATCTCTCCACGCGGCTGGTATGCCGTCACCAAGGTTGCCCTGGAGGCTGCCGGGAAAATCTACGCACGAAATTACGATCTCACGGTGATCGCGGCCCGATTGGGTTGGTGCCCACGAACGCAGGATCACATGCTAGAACTCGCGGACAGCGATCGTGGACCAGACGTCTATCTCAGTTCCCGGGATGCCGGAACATTCTTCGCCGCTGCAGTAGAACGCAACGTGTCTCCTGGTTATTACTTGACGTTTGCTACGAGTCGGCCACAACAGAATACGATTTTTGATCTGGAGCCAACGCAACAACTGTTGGGCTGGAAGCCGATCGATCGCTGGCCTGAATCGGCCGACGATGACCTGAATGCCTGAGACTCGAACAACGCGGTTCCTCTTTCAAAAATAGGCTTATGACTTTCAACTCCATAGCTCTCAAAATCTGTTCTGTGACACAGGCCCAAACTCTGGTTGCTGAAAGCCAGCACGGGTGGCTCGATGTATCAGGACTTGAATCGATCGACGATGCCGTTGCAGAGGTGCTTGCCACACATGAAGGTGAACTGGCACTCAATGGAATCGTACAACTGACGGACAAAGCGGCGGAGTATCTTGGCCGGCACTCTGGTTCGCTCTATCTCAAAAAACTCTCTTCTATCAATGAATCTCAAGCTTTCTCTCTTGCAAAGCATAAAGGCTATTTGGTGCTCAGCGGACTCCTGACGCTTTCCGATTCGATCGCTCACAAACTCGCCTTTCACGAAGGGGGCTTAGGCCTCGACGGTCTGTCAACGATCAATCGAACGACCGCAGAAATTCTTTCGCGACACGAGGGGGGGATTTCATTGAACGGCCTTACCTCACTTTCGGTAGATGTGGCCCAGACGTTGGTCACGCAGACCTATCGCGAACTGTCGTTCAATATGCTTGAAACGTTTTCTGACGATGTCGCCATCGCCTTTTCAACGCATCAAGGCCTTCTTTCGCTCGAGGGAATCAAGCATCTTCCAGGCAAGGCAAAAGAATTGCTCGAAGGCCTCGGGAAAATTTCGAATCCAAATATCCGAGGTGTCTGGGAAGTGGAGTCTGATAAGTGCATCGAACTTTCTCCAGAAGATGCTCAGCTTCTCATCTCTCGTCATATCGATACCAAAGTCCCTCTTCAACTCGAAGGCTTGATCACCCTTTCACCGGAAACTGCGCAGGTGATTATCAATTTTACAGGCGAAATTATTCTTGGCGGTCTCACGTCTCTCTCACCCGAGACTGCCGCAGTGCTAAAAGAATCGATAGGGTCGCTCTCGTTTGCATCACTCGAAACACTTTCCTTGGCGGCGGCACTCGCAATTGCCAAGCACAAAGGACCGTCACTAAAACTCAACGGACTCTTAACGCTGCCACCTGAAGTGGCCGGAGCATTGGGTGACCACGAAGGAGAACTGAATCTCGACGGCATTCATTCGCTCACTGACAAGGTGGCCGCTGGCTTTGCGAAGCACAAAGGCGGACTCAGCTTTGGCGGGCTTACAAGCATGAGCGACACGACCGCCGAGGCTCTGTCGCATCACATCGGCATGCTCGACCTTGCAAGCATTCGCACGCTTTCAGACAAAGCAACCAAGAGCCTTTCGAAACACGAAGGTTGGCTCTATCTTCGTGGACTTGATCTTTCGACGCTCTCAGAAAGCGCCATTGAATTGCTCCGAAACAACACCGACATTTCCATGCCGGATGCTTGAACTTCACTCAATGTTCTTGGTCCATGTGGCCGGCGGCAAAAAAGACAAGGCCCATCAGCACCGGTACCAAGACGAGCGTGACAATGGTGGAGAGCAATAACCCACCCAAGAGCACGCTTCCCAAGCCCCGATAGAGTTCGCTGCCCGCTCCCGGAAAGAGCACCAGTGGCAAGAGCCCGATCACCGTTGTCAGTGTGGTCATAAAGATCGGACGCATGCGGCCCCCAACGGCCTCGAGAATCGCTTCGCGTCCAGGCATCTGTTCGCTTCGCACCAGGTGCAGTGCCTGATGCACGATCAGAATCGGATTATTCACAACCGTGCCGATCAAAATCACAAAGCCGAGCATCGTCAGCACATCCAGCGGCTGATAGATTCCAAACGGTGATCCCAGCGTGTTCATCAGCGATAAGCCGACAAATCCTCCTACTGCGCCCAGCGGCACGCTTGCAATGATCACTAGCGGATAAGCCCACGATTCAAAAAGCGCTGCCATCAAGAGATAGGTGATCACACCGGCCAGCATGAGATTAAACCAGAGCGATTTCCAAGTGGCTCGCAGTTTGTCGGCAGTGCCTCCTAAATGAATGCGATACCCGCCATCGAGTGCGCCGGCAGCCTCGAGAGGCGCTACCACCAACTGTTCGATTCGATCCTGCGCATCCTCCAGTGGCATTGTGGTGGGCGGCGAAACCTGCACAGTGATGGCCCGCTGTCGCTCGCGATGCAGAATTTGTTCGGGACCGCTTGAGTATTCGCGCACCTCTGCCACGCTCTCCAGTGGCACCAACTGCCCACCCGGAGTGATCACCGGAAGGCTCCGCAAATCCTGCGTTCGCGTCACAAACTTGTCGTCGGCCTTGATGACCAGATCGATCCGGTCGCTCTCTAGAAAATAGTCTGTCGCATACGCACCGTCGACAAAACAATCGACCATGTAACCCAATTGACGCGCATCTAAATGCATGTCGGCAGACTGTTCAAGTCGCGGCAACACCTGCACCTCCGGACTCGAGAGATCCAGCGACGGCCTCGGCAGATTCTGACTGCCAGGTGTGGCTTCTGGGAGCTTGGCCATCACCATCTGCCCCAGTTCAATCAATCGTTCAAGCTCTGGACCCATGATTTCAACGTCGATCGTGCGACCGGCAGAGAGTCCTTGCTCAAAGAGACTCGACTGTTTTGCCACGACGAAAGTTCCCGGTAGACCGGCGGCAACTCGCCGCACCAGCGGCACCAACTTGCTCGCAGCGAGACCGTCGAGCGATCGCAGACCAAGAAACATACTCTTGCCGCGGGCAACAAAGAAAAAGTCGCCGAGCACCGGAGCATCGAGCGCATCGGCCTCGGGCGTGCCAGGATCAACATCCCAGTAAGGAAGCAATCGCTCCTCGATCAAGTCGCCCATGCGGAGCATCTCATCGAGGTTGTAGCCTGGGGGTGGAAGCAGAATTCCAAAGACCAAATTGCGGTTGCCCTGTGGCAGATACTCGACTTTTGGCAGCAGGAGCACTGTGGCCAAACCGCTTGCGGCCACGATGCCAGCACCGCTGAGCACCATTCTCCACGTACGGCCGAGCAAAAAACGGTCAATCGAAATCACTGCGTTACAAAATGCCGCCCCCAGCCGCGCGGCAATATCCCACACAGGAATATTTGCGGACGGTGAAGGCCGTACACCACTCTGAAGAAGCCTCGCAGCGGCTACCGGGATGACCAGCACGCTGACCACCAGCGACAAGCCTACCGCAGCGCTAATCGCAAGGGCGATGTCGCCGAAGAGTTGCCCCGCCTCCTCCTTGACAAACATCACCGGCAAAAAGACAGCGACTGTGGTGAGCGTGCTGGCCAGCACCGCTCCCCACACCTCTTGAGTGCCGCGAATGCTTGCCGTGTTTGGATCCTCTCCCGCTTGCCAACGCGTAAAAATATTTTCTAAAACCACGACTGAATTATCGACGAGCATCCCCACAGAAAAAGCCATTCCGGCCAGACTGACGACGTTGAGCGAACGGCCAAAAAGCTGCAGGATCAAAAATGTTCCCACAATGCTCGCCGGAATTGACAGCGCGACAATGACCGTTGAGCGAAAGCTTCGCAAAAACAAAAGCAGAATTCCAAACGTGAGCAAACCTCCAACAACGATGTTGTCTCGCACCAACCCAATTGCCGAATCGATGTATGTCGTTTCATCGTAGACCAGCGTGAGGGAGAGGTTCTTGCGTTTGAGCAGTCCTTTGTCGAGATCGTCGGCCACGCCGCGGAGTCGCTGCATTGTTTCCAAAACGTTCGCGCCCTGCTCACGCGTGATGCGAATGGCGATATTCCTGGCACCAAAACGACGCACAACACCGTCGGCTTTCTTGGTGCCAAGCTTTACTGTTGCAACGTCGCGCACATAGACAGGCCGACCCTCGCGTCTGGTGATGATCACTCCCGAGACTTGCTCTGGCGAGTGAAACTGACCGATGGTGCGGACCACATAGCGACGTTTTCCTTCCCAGAAATCACCGCCGGAGGTGTCTTGATTCTGATTGGAAAGAGCCATGCGCAAGTCGTCGATTGAAATCTGTCTCGCGGCAAGCAGTTGGGGATCAACGATGACTTGAAGTTCATCCACGCGACCGCCTACGAGATCAGCGCTGGAAACTCCTTTGACCCGCTCCAGTCGGCTCTCGACGTCATCTTCAGCCAGTCGTCGCATGCTCTCAACATCGATGTCGGGAGGTAACAGGGGGGAGAGCGTGGGATGTTGGGCAACCAGTTTCCGCAGCCGAAAGAGTGCAAGATCTGGTGTGCGAGCCGAAATCACCCGATCAAGCGCAGCCACGAGTTGGGGATGATCTTTCTTTGCCTCTTCGACAGCCTGAGAATCTGGCGCCAATTGCCCCAAAATAAACCAGCCAATCGGTTGATCGGTCGAACTCGAAGTGCGGATCACTGGTCGATCAGCATCGATTGGCCACGAACGGATCTGCTGCACGCGAGTGTTCGTCTTTACGAGCGCCTGATCCATGTTGGTGCCGATCGCAAACTCAAGCGTGATTGAGCCGCTTGAGTCGGAGCTCTCCGATGAAAGTCTCACCAGTCCTTCCACGCCGCGAAGCTGTTCTTCCAGAGGCTGAACGATCTCGCGTTCAATTTCTTGCGGACTGGCTCCGCGCCAACGGCAGTCGACAGAAATAGTCGGAATCTGTACCTCAGGGGTGAGCTGCACAGGCATCAAGTCGAGTGCAATAAGCCCAAAGAGCGTGACCAGAAGCACCCCCACCGAAACCTTCACAGGACTCGCTACGCTCGCTTCAATAATATTCATCGGCGACATTTCCAAAAAGTGTTCTGTCGATCAAGCGGCGCGTGAACGCGTACAACGCCGTTGATTTACGGCTGCTTGAGTACTGCCGACGAGCGTGTTTTGCCCGGTGATAGCGGCAAAAACGTGACTGCTCCGCCGCTGCGAAGTCGCTCGTTTCCCCTCACTACCACGAGCGTTCCTGGCTCGAGAATTCCCCGCACTTCGACGCTTTCCTTGACAGTTGCCCCCAACTCAACTTGCACCGCATTGACCACGCCAGTCGATTCACCAGCATCGTTCGGTGCATCTTTTGAAGGGGTCACCACATAGACCATGGGAGCGGTTCCCCCGAGCACGAGGGCATCTTTTGGAATCACCGTGATACTGCCACGACGCCCCACGGGCATCCAGGCCCGCGCGAGCAGTCCTCCTCGCAGCACCGGCTGGCCATCGATCACCTGATTGGTCACAAGTACCTGCACCGGAAAGCTTCGGCTCAACAAATCGGCCTGAGGCACGATATTTTCAATCGTACCAATCCAGGTTTGCGCTTCGGCACCATTGATTTCCAGTCGCACCTCGGTGCCACGGACGAGGCTTGCAATATGCACTTCCGGAACCTGCACCTCGATTTTTACGCGATCGAGTTCTGCGATTCTTGCGACGAGTCCACCCCGGGCTATCCACTGTCCTTGCTCAGTAAAACGCTCCACCACCCAGCCATCAAACGGGGCGCGGATCGTGTGCTTTGAGAGTTGATCTTCAATGCGATCGACTTCTGATTCTTGAACGGCAACCGCCGCAGCCGACTGCGCAATCTGTTCGGCACGAGGCCCTGCTTCTGACAGCGTTAAGGCCGCACGACCGGCCCGCCAGAGGGCTTCTGCTTGTTGCACCTCGGTTTGAGCATCGTGAAGTTCGTCGGTGGTTGTCGTGCCTCGCTCTGCGAGTTTTGAAAATCGTTTGAATCGGCCCTGCATGTATTCCAGACGCGCCGCGAGCCCCGCCAACATCGCCTGCGCCTGTTCAATCTCCTCGGGACGCGATCCGTTTTTCATTTCTTGAAGCACTTGTCTGCGTCGTTCGAGTTCTGCGAGTGCGCCGGTTAACTCAATCTCAAGGAGCGCTCGAAACAGTTCGGCAATCGAATCACCAGCACTGACATACTGTCCTTCTTCAATCGGCAGTTGTGATACGCGTCCGTCGACTGCGCTGCCAACGTCACTCACACGCGCCGGAAGCACCGTGCCGACAAAGGCCTGTCCACTGGCCCGTTCGGTCTGTTCAACACTCGCCACCACGACTGGAGACGGGGCTTGGGTTTGCGCGAGTGCAATTGAAGCAAAAGTCAGAATCACAGTCACCACAAAACTTTCACTCATACGGCGATTCATACCGGGGCTACTCCGTGGGTGAAAAACAGATTTGAACGGCAATTCAATTGCTGTTCGACTCTTCAAAACAGAAAAGTCACAAAGATTTTCAATGCATTGCGAGAGTGGAAAGCGATGGATTCCGATTGAAATCGATGAAACAATTCAAAAAATTATTCCGACACGCACTATACTCCCTCGTAAGTTCGCATTCGAATCCAAGGCCACCTTTTCTCGTTCTCTGTGCATTTTCAAGGAGTCTCTCGAGGAATAACCCTCTCGGGAGCGTCTTTTAGAGATGTTGCTTGACGAGCATTCGCGTGTCGGCTAATGTTCCGCATCGCTTTTTGACGATCTCCCAAATTCCTGCGCATCGCCGCCTTAGGTGCTGGCGAAGGCAACAGAGTGGTTGGGTTCAGATTGAATGCCAATGGATTGTGGCACCAGTTGAACTTGACTGACAAAGAGAACGCGACAGGGCTTTGTTTGCACCGAATGGATTGGTGCAAAGTACGAATGAGATAAATGGATTTCGAGGCTGCTGACTTTCTTGGTGGTTGGAGGATCGTGCCGGTTCACTGTGATCAGCCTTACGTTGATCATAGTGAGTTCGACGAGATCCTCCGTCCATGCGACGGTCTCAAGCCGCTTGTGATGCCTGATCTGCTTCAAAGTTGATCAGGTGTTTCGCGGCTTGTGTTGTTGTTTGACAATTCGGTTGTGGTAATTGGCATCTTGAAAGAATGCTGATGGTGTTCGTCTTTCGAGGCGAATTCCTGAAGCGTTCTCCCAAGGCGAAAAAGCGTGAACTGACGATGATGCTTAGAATAAGAGTTCCAATGGTCATCGTTTGATTGCACGCAGCGAGAAAAGATAGTTACTGTCTCATATGGTGCTGGCGCGCTTGCTGGCGAGGATATGAGACAAACGATACAGGAGCGAAATCTGAATTTTGTGCATCGCAAAGCGTTTGAAATACGAAAGTATTTTGAGAACTTCCGCGAGCATTCGATTCGGGTGGTCAAGCTCCAAAGGGCACATGGGGGATGTCTTGGCATCAGGAGGCTTTGAAGGGCGCGGAAGACTGCGATAAGCCTGGGGAAACCGTCAAACAGGTGATGATCCCGGGATACCCGAACTGACATGAACTGAATTCATAGGTTCATGTAGCGAACGCGGAGAACTGAAACATCTCAGTATCCGTAGGAAAAGAAAGAAAAATCGATTTCCTTAGTAGTGGCGAGCGAAAGGGAAATAGCCCAAACCGTAGTGGTTTCCACCGCGGGGTTGTAGGGCCCTCCACAAGAGTTATCAAATGATTGGCTAGCAGAATGATCTGGAAAGGTCGTCCATAGAGGGTGACAGGCCCGTATGCGAAAGCTGATTGTCTCTGGAGGGTACCCTGAGTAGGTCGAGCCACGTGGAATCTCGACTGAATCAACGGGGACCATCCCGTAAGGCTAAATACTACCTGATGACCGATAGTGAACTCAGTAGAGTGATCGAAAGATGAGAAGAACCCCTGCTAGGGGAGGAATGTGAACCTGAAACCATGTGCCTACAAGCGGTCGGAGCGCTATGGCTGGCAACAGCAATGCGTGACGGCGTGCCTTTTGCATAATGATCCGGCGAGTTACCGTCAGCGGCTCGGTTAAGGTCCTCAGGACCGTAGCCACAGGGAAACCGAGTCTGAATAGGGCGACACATGTCGCTGGTGGTAGACGCGAAACTGCACGAACTACCCATGAGCAGGTTGAACCGCGGGTCAAACCGCGTGGAGGACCGAACCCACTTGGGTTGAAAACCGAGGGGATGACTTGTGGGGAGGAGTGAAAGTCTAATCAAGCGCAGAGATAGCTCGTTCTCTCCGAAATAGCTTTAGGGCTAGCCTCGAGTAATTGCATAGTGGGGGTAGAGAGACTGAATCGGAGGAAGGCGATACCCTCGTACTTCCCTGAACCAAACTCCGAATACCATTATGTTTATCTCGGGAGTCAGTCCGCGAGGGATAAGCTTCGCGGTCAAGAGGGAAACAACCCAGACCACCTGCTAAGGTCCCCAAGCAGAACTCAGTCACTAAGGAAGTCGAGTTGCAGTGACAGCCAGGATGTTGGCTTAGAAGCAGCCATCATTTAAAAAGTGCGTAACAGCTTACTGGTCGAGCAACTCCGCGCCGATAATGAACGGGAGTAAGTTCTGCACCGAAGCAGTGGGATCCACTTTGTGGATCGGTAGGAGAGCGCTGTACGTCAGATACAAGTCGCACCGGAAGGAGCGATGTCGGGGCGTACAGGTGATTATGCCGGAATGAGTAACGATTAAGCAGGTGAGAATCCTGCTCGCCGAAAGCCTAAGGTTTCCTGGGGAAGGTAAATCCGCCCAGGGTTAGCCGGTCCCTTAGTCGAGGCCGAAGGGCGTAGACGATGGACAGCAGGTCAATATTCCTGCGCCACAATGCCGGACCGATGGAGGGACGGCGTCTGAAAGGTGAGGGGACGGTTAGAAATGTCCCTCGCCTGTGTAACGGGTAGCTGTAGGCAAATCCGCAGCAACATCCCAATACATGGGACAAAGACGCTTATGTTTCGATAGTCATCTGAAGGACGTCCAAGAAAAGCTTCTCAGGGTTGATGGCATTGTGACCGTACTAAAACTGACACAGGTAGGCGGGACGAGAAGTCCTAGGCGCTCGGGAGAACACTGGTTAAGGAACTCTGCAAAATGGCCCCGTAAGTTCGCGATAAGGGGTACCCCCGATGGTTAACGCTGTTGGGGGTCACAGTAAATCGGCATCAGCGACTGTTTATCAAAAACACAGGACTCTGCTAACTCGCAAGAGGATGTATAGAGTCTGACGCCTGCCCGGTGTTGGTAGGTTAAGGAAGAGGGTTCGCCGTAAGGCAAAGCTCGCGACCGAAGCCCCAATAAACGGCGGCCGTAACTATGACGGTCCTAAGGTAGCGAAGTTCCTTGTCGGGTAAGTTCCGACCTGCATGAATGGCGTAACGACTGATGCACTGTCTCAACCAGTGACCCGGTGAAATTGTAGCCGTGGTGAAGATGCCACGTACCCGCAGTGTGACGGAAAGACCCCGTGAACCTTTACTGTAGGCTGATATTGGTCTCGGACGTGTTCTGTGTAGGATAGGTGGGAGGCTGTGAAGCGGCGACGCTAGTCGTTGTGGAGCCAACGTTGAAATACCACCCTGAATTCGTTTGAGTTCTAACTTCGATTCCCGTGAATCCGGGCGAAGGACATTGTCAGTTGGGCAGTTTGACTGGGGCGGTCTCCTCCAAAAGAGTAACGGAGGAGTTCAAAGGTACCCTCAGCCTGGTTGGCAATCAGGCATTGAGCGTAAAGGTAGAAGGGTGCTTGACTGCGAGACTTATGAGTCGAGCAGATACGAAAGTAGGACTTAGTGATCCGGCGGTGCTGTATGGAAAGGCCGTCGCTCATCAGATAAAAGGTACTCCGGGGATAACAGGCTTATCGCTTCCGAGCGTCCATAGCGGCGAAGCGGTTTGGCACCTCGATGTCGGCTCATCACATCCTGGGGGTGGAGAAGCTCCCAAGGGTTTGGCTGTTCGCCAATGAAAGTGGTACGTGAGCTGGGTTCAGACCGTCGTGAGACAGGTCGGTCCCTATCTGCTGTGGGCG
>QWOQ01000008.1 GCA_003669585.1 Planctomycetota bacterium
ACCATCGGTATCGAAAGTCATCGCTCGCTCTACAAGTCGCTCGGGACTTGGAGGCCCGCCAGGTGCTCCACGACCCTCTGGACCACGACCCTCTGGACCACGACCTTCTGGACCACGACCCTCTGGACCACGACCCTCCGGACCACGACCCTCCGGACCACGACCTTCCGGACCACGACCTTCCGGACCACGACCTTCCGGACCTCCGGGCGGCATCGGCGGACGGAATTCATCATCGGTTAACATGCCGTCATTATTTGTATCGAGCGAAAAAATCGCAGCGGTTGCATTTTTGATCTCCTCGGCACTCAACTGGTGATCGTGATCGGCGTCGAGGGCTTCGCGGAGTTGATCGTGAGGAGGGTGATGATGATCGCCACCATTTTCCGGTCGCCTCGGCGGACCGTCACGGCCTTCGGGCGGTTGACTCATCGCAACTCCCACGATTCCCACAACAAGAATCCCACACACTGTGCCGACAATCGGCCATCTACGTTTCATAAAAAACTCCTTCACCATTTTGGACTTTTTCCTCTCGTAACTTTTTATATTTGACATCACACACGCTTGACGCATTCTTTTGAACGTCCAACCCTCTCAAAGGTTTTTCCACAGAATCCGTTTTCTCAGATTTCGTTATTCTATCTGCTCAGAAACACAATAAAGAAAACGATTCGAACGCACAAACAGTTCACCATTACTGATGGCCGGTGTCGCACTAAAGTCACTTGTATCACTCTCAAAACGATTCTGCGCGAGCACTTCAAACCGCGGTTTTGCCGGCAAAACAAGTACTCCGTCGTATCGAGTTACCACGTAGATCCTCTCGTTTGAAAACACCGGTGAAGCGTAAACGGGTCGGCCACCCGACTTAATTTCAGCCACTCTCTCCCGATAAACATCTTCACCCGTTTTGGCGGAAATACAAAAAGCCTGGCCTCGATCGTCAATCCAATAAAGGTGCTCGTTGTACAACAGCGGAGTGCCGACATAGGAGCTACTTCGTCCGTTCCAAAGGACATTCGCCTGCGTTACATCTCCGACACCCCCAGCTGTCATCGCAATACTGGCCACTGGACGACCACCAAAAGCGTAGAGCGTTTGAGCATTCACTTGAATTGTAGGTGAAACATTTCCAGACAACGATGTCTGGCAAAACCAGCGAAGCTTTCCCGTTTGTAAATCAAGTCCCCAGACCTCCTGCGGAACAGCAACCACAAGTTCCTGAGATCCATTCGCAAGAGAAACAATGCTGGGGGTTGTATAGGCGAGTTCGAGCGATGCCGCCTGACTCTTCCAGATTTCTAAGCCAGTCTTTTTATCCAACGCACGGATTGACTGGCTTTCTTCGGCGCAGTTCACAATCACTTTATCTGCGTGAAGAATAAGACTCGATCCAGATCCCCACCGACGATTGCTCGATTCTTTTCCGACAGCGACTCGCCATAATTCTTTTCCCTCAAAATCGAATGCCACAACTCCCGCTTTTCCGAAAAATGCAAAAACACTTTTGCCATCAGTCACCGGTGTATTACTGGCATAACCGTGTTCTGTAAGAAAACCTTCGTAGGCGTCCTCGGTTTGGTTGTCATTGATCGAACGCGTCCATCGAATCGATCCGTCTGTGCGGAGAATGCAGACCAAGTGACGTGCGAGTTTCGAAGGATCTCCAATCGGCTCTCCAGGAACTCCATACCCCGAATAGCACGTCACAAAAACGGAGTCTCCCCACACGATCGGGCTGGATGAGCCTGCCCCTGGCAGGGCGGTCTTCCAACGCAGATTCTGAGTTTCAGAAAACAGCTCCGGAACGCTGCTTTCAGCAATCCCAGAGGCATTCGGACCTCGAAACTGAGGCCACTCTTCAGCAACAAGCAACTCAGACCACACTCCACAGAGTATGGAAAAAAACCCCAACGTTCTCCACACATGTATCCGCATCGTGCCGACCTTTTCTTGATTGAGCATTTTGTACCGTAATGATTGAAATCTATTCAACAACTCGACAGGCATTGTTTTTCTTAAATACTTCGGGGCGCGCAATTGACTGTCCTGTAAATTCAATATGACAGTCCAGAGGCACATCGATCGACGCATCCGATGGCACATCAATGGTCGCCTTTACAATATTGCCTGAGCGTTCGATTTCACTGGCCTCACATGGCCCAATCTGAACCCAAGAGGGCTTGCCTGCGGGCAATACACCGCGTTTTGCTTTTTCCGGATCGAGATGAATTGTCACGAGTTGGCGACTGTTTCGCTTGAGTGTAACGGGTTCTACCCGACTGATCACTGCGATCAATTGACTGGCTCCCTCTGCATTATCGCGAATCGGACCATATCCCATGCGCGTCATGCCGCGATTGTTTCGCATGTCTGGTACGCCAGCGTAGCCGCCAATGATGTAAGGAAATTTTCCGGGGGTTGCGTGGTAGTGATAACCTCGCTCTCGATCCTCATGACCGTTGCACGCGTCTAACGCCAGATCGCTTTCAATATCCATGGCACGGCGACCTTTTGCTTCATACGGCCCATGAACCGGGAATCCATCAAATGCAAATCCGATCACGGGAGAGTGCTGATTTGAATCGTCTGGAAATGGGCTTTTTACACAGGTCGGATACTTGTGGTAGTGGTAGACACCTCTCATCTCTGGATGCCCACAACAACTGTCAAGCCACACTTCGCTATAGCCTTCAAGGGCGTTCATGCCCCCTTGTTCAAAAGGATTGAAAAAGACAACGCCGTTGATGGCAGTGCCGATTGGACCCATTGGAAGACGCGTGATGTGTTCCGCCTTCCGCGGCAACAGCGGCAGATAAAATGTGAAGTCATGAATTCGGATTGTGTTTGGGTTTCCACTATTGGGGAAATCGGCTGTCGGATGATTGGGGTATCCCTGACTGCGAATAATAAGCGAATGCTGATCGTGCGAGATGCGCACTTCATCAATGGCGTCCCTGTTTGAATCCCGCATGTGGTACGAAAACAGATCCACGTAGCGCTCGCCATCGAGGAGAAAATAGACCGGCTTGTCGGCTGTTTTTCGAACGAACCATCGACCTCCAATTCCTTCGAGGTCTTCTGGTTTTTCCTCCGCCGCAAGCATGCATGCTCCTCCTGTAGCACACAGTAAGATCTCAAACAGCACCCGCACTAGAAGCCAGGCTTTGCTGAATGATTTGAGACGAAAGCGAGCATCTGTCATACAAAAGAGCCTCTGTTCCAGAGCGGCAGAAATTGTTCTCCTCTTGTGAGACAGCAATGGGTGCACGCCTATTGAAACGATTGAAGTGGGACTCATCGTATTTCTCAACATCATTTTTTTCGACATCTCTATTTCCTGTGAAGGATTTCAAACGGGGTACGATCGTAAAGGTTGTGTCGAATCGATTCATTGTTCTTCGAATTCATGCACTCTTTGTTTTTTTCTTCAGGCCCCATGCGAATTTACTTCTGCGATCTACTCACGAAAACAGCTTTTTTTAAGCCTGTTTTTCTTTTTTAGCCTGTTTCCCACCCGGCGCGACTGCGTGAGCTAAGCTTTCAGGATTCCGAGAAACGTCTCGCTTTCCCTAAGGCTAAACGATTACGGAAAACTGGTTTCAACAGACGAGAGATGCGTTCATAACGGATTTCAGGGCAAACCACACGCAGATGGCCGACACCGACGACACTCTTGAATTTGTTCGCGAGTTTCTGATCGAATCGACTGAAAACCTTGATCAGCTCGATCGAGATCTCGTTGCGCTCGAAGAGAATCCCGCCGATCCAGAACGTCTTTCGAGTATTTTTCGAACCGTTCATACGATCAAAGGCACCAGCGGATTTTTTGGATTTTCGAAACTCGGCGCAATCACTCATAGTGGCGAACATCTGCTCGGCCGACTTCGGGATGGAAAAATCGTTCTGAATGCGCGGGTCGCAAGCGTACTTTTACAACTCGTTGACTCGGTACGATCCATTCTCGATACCATCGAGAAAACAGGCTCCGAGGGGGACGCAGACCTCCGAGAGCTTTCTCGTACGCTTTCCCGTGTGGCCGACGAGGAGATTGTGGTCACTCGGTTAGAGAGTGGAAAACCTGTTTCCGTTGTTGCAGTCGAATCGTTCACCGCGAAAACTGAGCCTCGTTCAACTCCTGTTTCCGATCTCAGCGATTCCCCAAAAATTCCGGCAGCGCCACTTCAAGCCATTGAGCCACAAGTACTCGATGATTCAAACGGAAATAATGCCGCTACCGTTTCTGTTCCACACGATGTGGTTTTGAGTGAGTCTCCCGCGAGCGAATCGCAGGTTCTTATTCCCGTTCAAACAATGCCCACAAAGTCTAGGAAATCTCAGGCACCGGTTGCCGATGCGTCGATCAGAGTTGATGTTGGACTGCTCAGCTCAATTCTTGATCTCGTTGGTGAACTGGTGCTGGCGCGAAACCAACTCAGCGCCGCGGCTGGTTCCCGCGATCCGGCACTTCGGAGCGTTGTGCATCGCATTCACACCGTGACGGGTGCGTTGCAGGAAGTCGCAATGAAGACTCGCATGCAGCCGATTGAACAGGTTTTCTGCAAGTTTCCTCGCATTGTTCGCGATCTCGCCAAGCAATGCGGAAAGGAAGTGCAACTGATCATCGACGGTGCCGACACGGAACTCGACCGTTCGTTGGTGGAAAATATCCGTGATCCCCTCACGCACCTTATTCGCAATGCCGTCGACCACGGAATCGAACCTCCTGATGTGCGAATCAGTCGAGGAAAACCTTCTACCGGTAGACTTTTTTTGAGAGCCTTCCATGAAAGCGGTCAGGTGACCGTTGAGGTAGAGGATGACGGTCACGGTATTGCAGTTGACGCAGTGCGTCAAAAAGCCGTCTCGAAAGGGCTTGTCTCCCTCGAGGCTGTTGCTGCAATGTCAGACGATCGTGTGATGCAATTTATTTTTGAGCCCGGTTTTTCAACTGCTGCAAAGGTCACTGACGTCTCGGGACGCGGCGTCGGCATGGATGTCGTAAAAACCAACATTGAGTCAATCGGTGGTACGGTCGACCTGGTCAGTCGTCCGGGCGCTGGCACCACTATTCGAGTGCGTATTCCTCTCACGCTCGCAATTATTCCCGCTTTGATTATCACATCTGGTTCGGAGCGGTTTGCAATTCCGCAGGCGTATGTCAAGGAACTTGTAGCGATGCGCAGCGATCGTACCGGCCCTTCAATCGAAGGTCTCGACGGTGCTCCTGTGGTGCGGATTCGCGATCGTCTTTTGCCGGTGATTTTTATTGATTCTTGGTTGGGACTTCGGAAACCCAATACACCGCGATCAAAGAGCGGGATGGTTGTCGTTGTACACGTAGACGATTACGAATTTGGACTCGTGGTCGACGGCGTAACAGCCGACGAGGAGCACGTTGGTGCTGCAGTCGAAACGGCGAGCCTCTGGATCATCGTTGTCAAACCGATTGGAAGTCTTCTTGCGCCGCTGGGGCTCTATGCTGGTGCAACCGTCATGGGTGATGGAGGAGTGGTTCTCATTCTTGACCTGCGTGGTATTGCACTTTCAGCTGATGTTCCGGCACGCGTCAGAAAAAATGAAGACTTGGCCCCTCGCCGCATTGAAATGGCTTCACGCATCCGTCCTCAGGATGCTGCAAGGTATCTCGTCTGTGAGACTGATGCTGGACGAAGAGTCGCGGTTCTGCTGGAGCACGTGGAACGGCTTGAGGATTACGACTCCTGCGAACTTCAACTTGTTGCTGGCAGAACCGTAGTACAGAGGCTCGGATTTTTTACGCCCCTGACTGATCTCGATGATTTTCTCTGTGGACAGTTGCGACCTCTTGAATCCTCGTATGTCACTGCCGTCATCCTTTCAAATGCTGTCGGCGGAGGGGGCTTGAGCGTGAAACGAATCATTGATGTCGTCGAGGCTGAGTCATTGCTTCAGACCTCGATTGCTTCGCCAGGGGTGCTCGGCACTCTCTCGCTCGGAGGCCACGCCACGGAAGTCCTTGATATTCGCGCCGTTTCACAAGCTCACCAGGCACTCGTCAACGCGTGACAGACCACTCCGCGACACGAAACTGAAAGTTATTCTGATGAGTTCCCGACAATACTGCACTTTTCTCGTCAACGACTGTCACTTTGCAATCGAAGCAGCCGACGTCGCTGAGGTGCTGCGCGCCGGTACGCTGACTCGAGTTCCGCTTGCGTCACATTCGATTCTTGGTCTGCTCAATCTGCGAGGCCGAATCGTTCCGGTGATTGATCTCCGGCGACGGTTTCAGTTTCCCGAAGCAGATCCAAATAGGTCTCGAACAAATGTTGTTCTCTCCATGCAGGGAGAGTGGTGCAGCCTGCTTGTCGATGAACTGCTCGATGTTGTTGATATCGATGATGATCGAATCGAACACCCAACGGCGGAATCGCCTGAGCCTCATCTTGACGCCGTAGTTGGCATTTATGCAGACGAAAGTAAGCTTGTGCACATGCTGGAACCGCAGCGAATTCTTCAATCACTCGTGATTCATCGCCCGCGGGGAGGAATCGTCTGAAGTGCATTTGATTTTTACTCAGATTGAAGCACGCTACGGTGTTCACGTAGTGACATCTATGAAAACTCCTGACAGACCTTTGTTCATAAGGGTTCCGTTTAAGAAAGAAAGAGATCGTTATGGTTGATCATTCAGAAAAGAACCGAGATTCGGACAAGGCCTCACACAAGCAATCAAGCGCGCTCAAAAGCGTTTTAGGATTTCTTACCAATCGACTTTTGCTCGCTCTTTTAGCGGTATCTCTATTGCCGTTGGCATTCATGGCCATTGCCACTTACCGCTCAGCATCAGACGCTTTGCAATATCAAGTTGAAAACCAGATTGAAGTTGTCCGCACAATCACCGCCAAGGGGGTGGAGCGATATTTCTCGAATCTCGAAGATCAGTTGCGAGTTGCTGCTGAAGATCGCATGTTTCTTGAAGCTCTCACAAATTTCCGCACGGGTTTTAATTCCATAATTCCTGAAAATTCCCCTGACGCGAAGAACATGACCTCTGTTCGTCGAGATCTTGAAACCTACTACTCTGGCGAATTCTCAACCGAATATCGAAAACGCAACACGACCGATCCTTCCACACGACCGCTCGTCGATTCGCTCGGTGATAATGGGGCAATGCTCCAGTACCTCTATATTCGTCAAAATGAAAATCCTCTTGGCATGAAAGGTCAGCTCGATACCGCTCCGGACGATTCCGCCTATTCCAAAACTCACGCGATCTACCACCCGATCCTACGCAGCATGTTGAAACAATACGGCATTTACGACCTGTTTCTCATCGACGCTGAAACTGGAAACATTGTCTACTCCGTTTTCAAGGAAATCGACTATGCAACGTCACTCCGTACCGGCTCATTTTCGAGTACGAATCTTGGCAGATCGTTCCAAGAAGCAATCAGCGGTGGTCGGCGAGATTCAGTGGCCTTTGCTGATTTTGAACATTATTTACCAAGCTTTCTTTCTCCCGCGGGATTTATTGCGGCACCAATCTACGATGGACGGACGCTGACCGGTGTGGTCGCGTTTCAGATTCCCGTAGACAAAATGAACGCTGTCATCGGAGAAACAACTGGGATGGGGCAGACAGGAGAAACCTATGCTGTTGGTTCCGACCGCCTATTTCGAAGCGATTCCAGATTTCTCAAGGCGCTTGAGGTTACCACTACAATTATTAATCCCAGCGTAAAAAATGATTCTTTTGCTATTCGCAATGCACTCGATGAAGGAAAAAGCGGGACGGGTCAAACAACCGACTACCGAAACATTTCTGTTCTCTCGTCGTGGGCTCCGATAACCATTCATCGTGATGAAGGAGCCGGTCGCAAAGGTATTGTCTGGGCGATCGTATCGAAAATTGATGCCGCAGAAGTGTTCTCACCGATTCAACGACTCGGAAACTTTGCAATGATTATTTTCGCAGTCACAGCCATTGCTGTGCTGCTTGTTTCGGCGAGTATTGCACAAAGTTTCACACGCGCGGCTCGTCGCCAAGCAGCCCTTGTTGAGGGTATTGTTGACAACACGCATGCTTTAGCTGGTGCTTCCGAGGAGCTTACGAGTGTCAGTCAGCAAATGAGTGCTGCTGCTGAGGAAACGACTGCGCAGGCGAATCTTGTTTCGGCAGCCGCAGAGCAGGTCAGCGGAAATACAAAAACCGTATCTGATTCTGTCGATAACCTCGTTGCCAGTATCCACGAAATTGCTCGAAGCTCTCAGGATGCAGCAAGTGTTGCAAGGCAATCAGTCGAGATGGCCAGCATCACCTCTCGCACCATGGATGCTCTCGGCAAAAGCAGCGCTCAGATCGGACAAGTCGTGAAAGTCATCACAACGATTGCCGAGCAGACCAATCTGCTTGCCCTGAACGCCACCATTGAAGCGGCTCGAGCCGGTGAATCGGGAAAAGGATTTGCGGTGGTTGCCAACGAAGTCAAAGAATTAGCTCGCGAAACTGCCAAGGCCACCGAGGATATCGGTTCAAAGATCGAAGCGATGCAAAGCGATACCCAAGCTGCCGTAAAAGCCATTTCAGAAATTAGCGCAGTGATTGAAAAGATTGATGCTCTCCAAACCAAGATTGCGACCGCCGTCGAGGAACAATCGGTTACCACCAGTGAAATTAGCCGCAACATTTCCGAAGCAACTGCCGGTTCAACCGAGATCGCACAGAACATTGTTCAAGTTGCGCAAGCCGCACAAAGCACCGCTGAAGGTGCTTCAAACACGCAGGTCTCCTCGCAAGAACTTTCTAGGATGGCTCAGAACCTGCAACGGCTTGTCGAGGAGTACCGTGCCTGATCGGATAACCATGTTTCACGTCGTGCGGTGATTGTCTTCAGTGTGGCATGACGCAGCGCGGCGGAGATTCCTGTGAAGGCACTCATTGTCGATGATTCAAAGCCAATCCGCAGCATCATCACGAGAGTGCTGACGGGGCTAAAGTTCGAATGCTTCGAGGCCACCAATGGCGATGAAGCTCTCGAAGTGCTCGGCCGAATTTCAAAACCCAATCTTGTGACAATCAATTGGCACATGCCGCAGATGGACGGCATTGAATTGATCCGAAGACTGCGGAGCAGTCCACTTCATCGCAATCTTACCCTGCTGATGATTTCATCGGAGCAGGATCGATCCAAAGTTGAAACCGCAATAAATATCGGCGCAAATGACTATCTTTCCAAACCCTTTACAGCCGCCGCACTCATTCGAAAACTGGTCGATCTAGGTGTGTGCACCACACAGGATGTTGCATCCTCAGGCGCCTTTCCACGCGGCCAGATTAAAGTGATGCTGATCGACGATTCGGCTGCAATCCGTTCTGTTCTGTCGAGCGTTCTCTCTTTGGATTTGGAGCTTCGGGTTGTTGGAATGGCCGTTGACGGTCAAAAAGGCCTCGACATGGTTCGTCAGAATCCGCCTGATGTCGTGCTCTTGGACGTAGAAATGCCGGTGATGGATGGACTCACGACACTGCGACTCCTCCGGAAAAGCCATCCGAAACTTCCTGTCATCATGTTTTCGAGCCTCACCGAACGCGGTGCAAAAGCAACACTCGACGCCCTTGTGGCAGGGGCCAATGACTATGTTGCCAAACCAAAGGGAAATTCATCGACGGAGGTTGCCGACAAAATCCGTTCTGAGTTAATTCCAAAAATTAAAGCACTTGCTCCCCGAACCGTCGCAGAGTCGTTGGCTGCAATTGCCGTTGCACCGCGTCAGGCCACTCGCACCGCCCACAAAGAGGCGATTGCGGGTGTCGTCGTTGGCGTATCAACCGGGGGACCGAGTGCGCTTGCTGATCTCCTTCCCGCTTTCGTTTTTTCGTCAGGTGTGCCGGTGCTCATTGTGCAACATATGCCCCCGCTCTTTACAGCACATTTGGCCGAACGACTCAGTAAAATATGCGGCATGCCAGTGCGCGAAGCGCAGCACGGTCAACTGCTCACCTCAGGTGATGTGCTCCTAGCACCCGGTGGTGTTCATATGGAAGTGATTCGAGATCTCTCTGGATTTCGAATTGCACTGACTCACGGACCTCTGGAAAATTCCTGTAAGCCTTCCGTCGATGTTCTGTTTCGTTCAGCGGCAGTTGCATGGGGCCCAAAAGTCCTCGGTGTCATTCTTACCGGCATGGGAAAAGACGGGCTCGTCGGTTGCGAGTCGATCTCAAAAGCTGGCGGTGAAATTCTTGCGCAGGATGAGATTTCAAGCGTTGTCTGGGGAATGCCAGGCCATGTCGCACGAGCCGGACTTGCCGACGCAGTGCTGCCACTTTCACAAATGGGGATGGAGATCAGCCTGAGGCTCAAGCGTCGCGGATTGTAGACCTTGATCTCGGGAACAGTTTATGATCAGTCCCCCTCAGTTTTCCTTTGTACGAAGTCTCTTGAAACAAAAGACGGGAGTCGTCATTGACGACTCCAAGGTCTATCTCGTTGTGGCAAGACTCATGCCTATCGTTCGGCAGCGGAAAATACCCAGCCTCGATTCACTCGTTGACCGTCTTCGGGCCGGCAGCGATCAGACGCTCCAACGCGATGTTCTCAATGCAATGATGACGCATGAGACCTCTTTTTTTCGCGATCGTTCTCCTTTTGCAACACTTCAAAAACTTATTCCTGAACTTGTGAAACAGCGAGCGGCTACCAAGCAACTTTGTTTTTGGTCGGCAGCCTGTTCCTCCGGACAAGAACCCTACAGTATCGCGATTTTATTCAATGAATATTTTCGCGATCTGCTCTCGACGTGGCGAATTAGAATCATCGCGACGGACATCTCTGATGTTGTTCTCGATCGCTGCAGAGCAGGGACGTACAGTGAACTCGAAGTACTGCGAGGACTTTCCCCGAATCTATTAAAAAAGTATTTCACTCCGCTTCAAGGACAGTGGAGTGTTTCGCAGGAGTGCCGAAAACTCGTCGAGTTTCGACGAATGAACCTTCATGAGGCGTGGCCGATGATGCCTTTCGTTGATATTGTTTTTCTACGAAATGTTTTGCTTTATTTTGACCTCCCCACGCGAGCGTCAATCATTCAGAAAATGCGCCGGGTGGTAAAGCCAGACGGTGCACTTTTTCTCGGAGGAGCCGAAACCATGCTTGGAATTGATGACACGTATCAACGTATAGCAGGAGTTGGATGTAGTTACTATCGACCCAAACTTTAATGATTGTGTGTGCGACAGGCCGAGCACACCGTTCATTCGAGACCTCTTACCTCCTCAACCTCTTCCATGGATTCTTGTTCACTCTCCTTTCCACTCGATTCCGAGGATCGAAACGTCGTCGAGAGGCCCTTTTGGATCGCACCATTTTTCGACCATCGACATCAACATCTGAACGCTTTCCTCAATCGGGTGAGATCGGCCTTGGTGTACCATGTCGCTCAAACGCTCATTCCCGAGCTGTTCGACTTGTTCGTTCATCGCCTCGTTGACACCATCGGAATACATCACAATTCGTTCCCCTGGTTGAAGCTGAATCTGACACTCCATAAATTCGGCGTCCTCCACCCATCCGATTGGAAACCCATCCGCTTCAACGTACTTTGCCTCTCCTTCGTTTGAAACATGCACCAGTGCTGGATGACCTCCTGTAATAAACTTGAAGAGTCCCGTGGGAGTGTGAAGCACACCGTAGATGATTGTGAAATAAAGTCCGGTATTCTCATCCATTGGAAAAAGACGGTTGAGATGTGCCCCGACCAGAGCGGGTGAATTTACAACCATTGATCCATCAAGGGCTTTTTGGACGAGAATTGATGAATCGGAAACCTGTGCCGACAGAAACCTTCCAACCGTAACCGCAAGGAGTGAGGAAGGTACGCCGTGTCCGCTGACGTCAACGACGTACATACCAACGTGTTCATCGTCGAATTGAATGACATTGAGAAAATCGCCTGCTAACTCTTGGCACGGTGCATATCGCCACGCGATATCGCATCGTGGAAACTCCACCTTGGAACTCGGAAGCAGTGACTGCTGCACTTTGGCCGCTGCTTCGAGATCTCGAACCATTCGCGAGTTAACGCTTGCGATTTTCTGGTTGAGGTCGTTGAGTTCACGGTTGGAATGCTCGAGCTGGTCCTTTGCCAGCGACAAGTCCTGATTCACGATGATCAGTTCCTGATTTTTTGACACCGCATTTTCAAATGTAGATACGAGCAAATTGAGTACCTGCTGTCGTCCGGCTTTCACTCGAAATTTCTGGCCGACGATCGTCACTTCCAGATCGGCCGATGCGTTCGCCTGCTCCAGAGGCGTCTCTAAGAGAGAACTCATGCGAGCAAGTAAGTACTCTGGGTCATACGGTTTTGTGACGTAGTTATCGGCACCAGAATCGAGCCCCTTAATAATGTCGAGCGGATCGGAAAGCGTAGACAGAAGAATGATCGGGATGTCTTTGTACTGTTCTTCTTGCTTGAGTGCCTTACAAAGTTCATATCCATTCATCTCGGGCATTTCGATGTCCGAAACAATGATTGCTGGTATTCGCTCCCGCACCATCTCAAGGCCCCTGACTCCATGTTCAGCAACACGAACGGTATGCCCAGCGGTAATGAGTCGTCGCTCCAGAATTTTTGCTTGAATCCGACTGTCCTCGACCACCAGCACATCAACACCCTTGCCGGACGTTGATGGAATAGATACAGAGTTCATAGTCTCTCCTTCGCCTTCAAAATCATCGATGAGCAATTTGTGACACTCAAACGAAAACGGTGCACACCGATAGAGATACCATCCGCTCCGCCAAGGTGAAAGAAGAGCGAACTGAATGCGGGCACTAGTCCTTGTATTGGTTCGACCAAGTGCTGAATCGTTTTCCTCGACTCACGCGGGCATTCTCCCGATGCATCTCCTCAACGCTTCGCCAATGGCTCCCAATACTTTTTCGGTGAACATGTCTTGGTTTGAAAGAATTTCCCGAAGAGGAGCGACCGGCGCCTACGGATATTCTCGGCTCACCCTCTTCGTTCACGCTTGACTGCAACGCAGAATTGCCGATCGAGTCTGAGTCTTCGGGCGAGTGACGCCAACTGGCAGACACTTCTTCCAGTGTCAAGAACAGTGCCATCCCAATCACGAGACTCGCAATACTCGAACATCGGTTCATTGTGACAACACCTTTGATTACGGTTCGAGCGAAAGAGGGTCTCTGAGTGGAATATGTTTGACTGCACCGTTAAAAAAATCGTTCATCGAGGCCCGCTTGTCGAGGTCACCGGGTGCGATTGCGTCCCAGTCGCCAACGACCAAAATTGCCATTTTTTCTGGATCCAAATGTTTTTTGGCCACCCGCTGGAGGTCTTCCACAGTCACTGCTGAAACTCTTTGACGGAATGTCTTCCAGTAGTCTTTGGGTCGATGAGTCCATTCATCATTGACAAACACTCGCAGCATTTGTGGCTTGCTCTCAAACGAACGCGGAAATGTTTCAATCAGACTTTGTTTTGCAGTCTCGAGCTCCTCCGCAGTGACCGGCTCCTCGCGAACCCGTCGAATCTGATCCAACACAATTTTTGTTGCCAGCGCCACGGTTGGATTTTTACTCTCAAATCCCGCGCGAAATTCACCGGGATAGCTCACTCTCGGAGCCAGTGAACTTCTGGCGGAATAGGCGAGGCCTTCGTTGCTTCGCACCTGCTGCATGATCCGACTGGTAAAACCTCCACCTCCAAGAATGTCGTTGAGTAATAGCATCGCAATGGCATCCGGATCATCACGCACAATCGATCTCGATCCAAGAGCTACTTTTCCTTGTGGAATCGATTTTGGAATATGGTAGAGCCCTGGTTCAAGCACTGCCGTCGGAGCAATCGGATCGGGCGCAACTTCCCCTCGCTCCCATCCTTCGAGAGCCTTGGAGAGCTTTTCCATCATCTGATCAATCTCAAAATCGCCTGAGACTGACACAATCATATTTCCGGGATGAAATATTCTCGCATGCATCTGTCGAAGCTGGTCAGGCCCTATCGCTTGAACTGTCTTGTCAGTCGGCTCGCTCGATTCAAAGTGATCCGGACCAAAGAGCAGTCGTTTCCACTCGCGAGAAAGAATCGAAGATGCATCATCGTTGCGTTGTTTGAGACCTTCGAGGATTCGAGCCTGAGCCGTCTGAATGCGAGGTGTTTCAAAAGCCGGATTACGCAGCATGTCGACGAAGAGCGTGAGACTCTCATCAAAGTTACTCGCCAGAGAATTCATTGTGGCGGTTGTCGAGATGTCTCCAGAACTGACTGAAACTTCTGTCGCCATGAAATCAAATTGTTCATCCACCTTTATGGACGGAACAGTCGTGGTTCCCCCTTCTCTCACCAAGCGGGAGGTCATTGCAGCAAGTCCCGGCAGAGTGACTGGATCGAGCGAAGCACCACCCTTTAAGGACAACGAAACTGCAATCAGTGGAAACTCGTGCGACGGTGCCAGATAGACGGCAGTTCCGTCGGGAAGCGTTTTCCTGTATTCGGCGGCATCCGGGGGCTCGAAGGACAATGGATCAAACGTTAACTCTTCGGGACGCTGTGGGATGGCCTGGATGCTCGCAACGGAATTCGTTTCTGCGACCGCCGGAGAGCTTTCCGGTAGAACGCTGATCGGTGCGACAGGGATCGTAACGGGATGCTGAACAAACGGTTCTGTTGGAGCACTCTCACTTTTTACTTTCGGAGTTTCACTCCGTCCGAGAAAGGCAACCGCCAACAGAAGCACTCCAGCCACAAGAGCAAACCAAACAAAAGAGCGAGATTGATGTTCCAGCACAGAAGACCTCAGTTACAAAAAAGATTGAACTTTTACGAAACACTTTCAACGATTTGCGTCTCACAACATAAAAAATGCGGGATCGCCTCAGTGTCGGATCGTACCGCATTGGGACATAGGCCGTCGAATGCTTTTGTTTGACATCGACCGACTTTGGTTCCTATCGCTCCGAAACCATAACGGCCCAGCCAATATCACTCAGATGTGCCGGACGTCCTGAAATTATGATCGGTTCGATTGCCGAGATCTTGTTTGAGTTGGGCCCGCCCAAGAACATTCCGGGAACGGGTAAATTCTCAATGATCTGGTTGACATTTGGAAATGTGCCCCTATTCCCAAACGAAGTCATCCCTTCGCGAATCTGTGCAACTAATTTCGGTGAAATTCGATGGGGCTGATTTTCTGAACCTTTCTGAAGAAGTTCCCGATGAATTTCTGGATTTTCAAGCACGAGTCCAGCGCGACCAGATCCATCGAGTTCGTCTTCACGAAGATCGACGACCGTCACCACGTAAGACCCGCCCTTGTTTTCGTTGCTCATTGACTCGGACTGTCGAAACAGGGTCCCCACATCGAATGCCATGCCAATGACACCCACACATTTTCTTCCAGGTGTTCCCGGTTTTCCAGTCCAGATTGGACCTGAGAAAGCAACTTTGAGTTTTCCGGTGGCCGAACTTTTATACACGCTTGAGCGGTGCACCTCGGTCAGTGGATTCGTCGACTGACCAATCTCAAGGTCATGATCGTTCCCATGAAAATAGTCGCGGTGTGCAAACGACTCTCCTATTGTGTCGGCTATCGGCACTCTCGCTATCTGCACACCGTGCACATCACACACAAACCAGCTCTCAGCAGCCACCGCGTCACGATTGACCGTTACGGATTGATCAAGGAGTGACTGGACAGTCAACCATGTTTCGCGATTGTGCCGCGATTCTAAAGCACTTGAACGATTGCTTGGCTGTTCGTCGCTCGCTGCTGTGACAACTTTTTTATCGACCGCAATCATTGCATTGACCATGTCGAAACTGGCGGCTTCGAACTCAAGAATCCGCCATCGATAATCGACTTTGAGACCGACTCCGTTTGCCGCCAACTGTGCCGCGAGTGACACAGCAGTTTTGCGAGCCAGAAATTCCTCGTTGGCAACTCTTCGCAAAAGAAGGGTTCCTGAACCGGCAAGAAGCATCAGAAGAACGAGCATACCGATTGCCATTTGCGTCAAGGTGCGGTGCCTTCTGGCCCATCGCCATGTTTTTCGAATCAACGGCTCGTGATATGCCTCCACGGGTTCGTCGGCCAGATAGTTTTCAATCTCGCGAGAAAGATCGAGGGCTGTTTCATAACGATCCGCAGGATCGAGCGACATCGCTTTCAAACAAATCGCTTCGAGCGCTCGGGGGACTCCCTTTCGCACTCGCGAGGGTGCCATTAATTTTCCTAAGCTCACGTTGGATTGAATCGATGCGTAGTCACCCTCGTACGGTGGTTGACCTGTGAGTATATGGTAGAGAGTTGCTCCAAGACCGTAGACGTCGCTTGTGGATCCGATTCGCGTTGCACCGTCGTGTTGTTCCGGGCTCATGTAGGCCGGTGTGCCGGAGATTCGTCTTACGGGAGCCACGGGTTCGGAAATGTCTATCGTCGGCAGAACGACGCTCTGCTCGCCGCTCGACTTTGCACGGTCTCCACGGTCGATTCGTGCCGCCAGACCCCAATCAAGCACAACCACTTCGCCAAAGCGTCCAAGCATGATGTTGGCAGGCTTTATGTCGCGATGCACAACGCCACGATCATGCGCGTAAGCAATCGCCTGGCAGGCAAGCACAAACTGCCCCAGAAGCGTGCGTTGCAGAGACTCTCGGCGAATGGAATCCTGACGCATCAAAACGTCATGCAGTTCTGAGATCGCCACCAAAAACGTGCGGCCCAAGATGAGCCGCATTGCGTAAAAAGGTTTTCCATCCGGAGTTCGACCCACGACATAGACCGGTACAATATTGGGGTGTTCGAGTTGGCATGTGATTCTCGCCTCAAACTCAAAATCGTCCCGGCAGGATTTTTCTGCAGCCGCCTTACTGTTGAGCAGTTTTACCGCCATATCACGACCCGTACTGCGATCGCTGGCGACGTACACTTCACCGAGGCCTCCACTGCCAAGTTTTCGATTGATTACAATCGTGGAGTTCGCTGTCAGCATGGACGGAAACGCCCTATCGTTATGCTGCTCCTCGCTCCAAGAGGCCGGCGATTCTATCGGAGTTTGTTTCTGAGATTCTAAGTCACTGCGATGAGCAACATGCTTTTCTAAAAGCAACAGATATTCGTGGTGTTGGGTGCATATCTCGCGAGGACTCAAGGGTTTTCCCTCTCGCACGCTGCGTTCCCACTCCTCGATGAAACGTTGCAGTATGTGATCTTCGTCTGATGGCATTGGCTTATTTTATGCGCGAAATGATGTTCATTCGAGATGATTTCCTGGGTCACACATTCTACAGGCAACTGCAACGATACGAAGAATCGGCAGTTTAAAAAGTTACTTTACCGGATGATATCTCGGAACCGAAGAACGGCTCCTGTCGTAACAATACCCACGACAAACATTCCACAGAGAACGAACATCGGCAGCGATGGAACTGATCGCCACGCCTCTCGCGAAAAGAATCGTTCCGCCATGTCTATGTCACCGCATTCAAACTCCTCAACGGGTGCAACAAGGACGCGTTGTGTGTACGCTCCAATGTTTTGAAGCATTTCGTCGATTCGCGATTGTTCTTCCTTCATTGTTTTCTGCATCTCATTCAATTTTAATTCGATTGCGTCATTGGCTTCCTTGATTTGCTTTTGAACCTTGTCGAGAAGTTCTGCCTGAGCCATCGCGCTTTCTTTCTTTATGCGATCAAGAGTCTCGTTCTGCGCCTGTGCAATTCGCTTTTCAATCTCCAGGCTTCGTTTGGCTGTCTGTTCTTCAAAGGAGTGAATTTTGTGTTCGGCTTCCTGAGCGGCTTCACTCAGTTTTTCGACCAACTCACGGCGAGCGGGCAGCAGAAACCGACGATTGCCTGAAACAAACGTTGCAGAAACAGGTGTTCTTTCTGAGATGTCGTCGCGAACTTCAGGAGTCGATGCCTTTGCATTGGTACCTACGGCAATCGGATTCACGAACGAGGCCGTTGCAACGGATATTCGCGAGATTCCTTGGGGTGATTGGGGTTGCGTTCGGGCTTCAGTTTCCTGAACGAAAGGCGACTCTACCGAACTTCCAGAGGACTCCGTGTCGGTATCACTTGTATCCCAATGGCTTCTTTGATGGACCGCTTCAGATTCAATTTCTCGAATTCTTGGTCTTGCAAGTGCTTCAGAAATCATCAATCCCTCAAAGGCCCACCGCGTTGGCATCACCGAAGCCAACGGCACGGTAAGTTTTGGAAGGTCCGAAAGTGGCACAAGGCTTCCTCCTAGCACGACCATCGGTAAGAGCAGCACCGGCACAATACCGGCCGCCGTTTCGGTGGTGCGAGCCAGAGCGCTCAGCAGTAATCCGATTGCTCCACCAGCGATCGCTGAGCAAAAAAGCACTCCGTAAAGCCATACCCACGGCCCCTCGAGATTGCACAACCACCCAACGATCCCGAGCAACAACCCGCACTGCACTGCCGCAATTCCTAAAAGCACCGTTGCCTTGCTTGCAAGATACGACAGCATTGAAAGCCCCACCATTCGTTCGCGACTGTAGATGGGCCACTCTCCCACGATTTCTCTGGCCATGCTTGAACAACCAAACCAGATTGCAGTGAGTGCCATAACAAACATTGTGCTGGCTACATTCGTTCCCTGTTTGATCCATAGTTCAAGCGTCGATTCACTTCGAAGAACTTTGGAAAACACTGCCGCAATCAGCAATGCAATCAACGGTGCCTGCGCAAAAAGCACGATGGTGTTCCAACGATCGGAGATTTTGACAGCGAACGTGCGCTGAACGAGCGTAAACCATTGCAGACCTCTGGCAGTCGCACGCGGTACGAGACTCTTGCGCAAAACACCTGCTGACTTTGTGCCATTGATTCGTCGATCGACCCAGATACTTTTTGCCGTCGATGCCTCCCAGCGACGAACCCATTCAGCAATCGGCTTGCGTCCGAGTCCACGGAGCAAACCATCTACATTGACCGGTGGCTGAGATTCGGAATCTCGAGGATCAAAGAAGTCGATGGCTTCAGGCCAGGCCCGACCATACCAAGCCAGTCGACCTACCTGCTTGGTCGACTTATCTCTGGCGATCACCGCCACGGTATCAAAGCAAACGTAGGCCTCAAGGCTTGGCTGGTGAATCGTCATGAGAATTGTCTTGCCGGAATTTGCGAGTTCTCGCAAAAGTTGGACGACCGCAAGCGCGTCAGTGCTTGAAAGCCCACTGGTTGGTTCATCGAGAACCAAAATTGGTGGATCGGTCAGTAACTCCATAGCAAGGTTCACCCGTTTTCGCTGACCACCACTGACGCCGCGTTTGCGCTGATCGCCGATTCGAGTGTTTTCAGTTCCATCGAGTCCCAGTTGTTCGATCACGCGGGTAATGCGTCGACGAATTTCTTCGTCACTTGAATCGCTCGGCAATCGAAGTCGTGCGGCGTACCAGAGCGCCTGCCACACAGTGAGATCGGCGTGCAAAATGTCATCCTGCGGCACGTAACCGATTCGCCCTCTAAAAAGTTCGTAGTGCTCATGCAAGTCGAGCCCACCAATGGTGACAGCGCCCTTGGATGGCACAACGTTTCCGTTGATCACAGAAAGGAGCGTGCTCTTACCCGCACCGCTCGGCCCCATGATTGCAACGAGTTCTCGGGGCTGCACAACCATCGACACACCTTCAAGCAGCGTGCGACCAGAGACGCTGACGCCCACATCGATGGTTTCAATCGATTCATCGCCACGAGTGTCAAATGAGGAAAGAATTCGCGAGTTCTGAGAGAGAACAAACTGATGATCAGCAATTTGCAACACCGATCCAGGGAGAATCTCTGTTGGACCATTGACGCGTCGTCCATCGACGAACGTTCCGGTCATGCTCCCAAGATCGCGAACATAGACTCGACCCTTGTCGAGGGATACTTGCGCATGCCGGACCGAGATGGTGGGTTGATCGATTGCGACATCGGCCAAAGCACCCGTTTCTGCGTGCCGACCGATTGTGATTGAACCCATTGCCGAAAGATCGACTCCTGCCGCGTCATTTTGCAGGAGAGTCGGTTGGTCGAACAACTTTCTGATGGCCCCCGATGAGATAGGAACCGCACCGAGCGTAATGACTTCGTCGGGATTGATGCGTTCGCGAATAACGCGGCGAGGCGGTGAACCCACAAACGTGCCGTTACGACTCGCCAAATCCTCCAGCCAGATTGCTCCTTCTTCAATCACAATTCTTGCGTGTCGTCCCGAAACGCTGCGATCCTGAAGCACGATGTCACAGCCCGGCGCTCGGCCGAGTAGAAATACACGTTGAGAAAGGTTGGGAGTCACTGGTTCAGTGCGCTTTTGTATGTCCACGCATTTCTCGGCGAAGACAGCGAATGAATACCTGTTTTTATTTATCCCGTGAACAATAAACAGGCGTTTCACTCTAGAACAGTACTTCGCTCGGCACGGACATGCACGCTCTCTTTTTTGACGGTACTCCCATCAGAGATCAAATACATGCTGCAGTCGGTATTTTGAACACAATCCTTTCAGAACGATCCACCGTGAAACCTTTTCGTCATGCGTGACCGTCGCTTGAAAGATCCAATCCGTTCACGGACCGGGAACCAACGGAATGGTTTTTTTCGCTTGCTGCCCTGCCTGAATCATCGCAAGGATACGATCGGGATCGTAAACACATCCGGCCCACGTGCCACCACTGGCCATCTGAAGTGCTGCCCACAGGCGAGTGTCGTGAGGCAGTTTGGGATGAGGCTTAAGATCTGTTCGAGATGCTCTTCGGTCAAGTGAATCTTGAGCCTCGCCTGGCGTCAATCGTCGTTGGCTGTCTCCCACCAAATTCACAGAACCTTCTAAGCGATTGAAATCGATTTCGATGCGCACAAGATCACCCTCAAGAAGTTTTCCAATCGGTCCGCCTGCAAGGCCCTCGGGACCAATATGACCAATGCATGCACCCGTTGAAACTCCTGAAAAACGGGCATCTGTCAGGAGCGCCACTCTGTTGCCTCTTGGGAGATGCTTGATCGCACTTGTCACCTGATAGGTCTCTTCCATCCCGGTCCCCATTGGACCGATTCCCGTGAGCACAAGTACATCTTCCGCTTGAATGTGTCCTGCTTTGATTGCCTCGATTGCACTGCGTTCACTGGTGAACACTCTTGCCGGCCCTTCAATTCTGTACACACCATCCTCATCGATTACCTGAGGATCAATAGCCGTTGCTTTGACGACCGAACCTTCGGGCGCGAGATTGCCTCGCGGAAAAATCATCGTGCCTTTCAGTCCGCGGGCCTTTGCACGTTCCGGTGAAAAAATTACATCATCGGGATTTATTCCATCGAGTTCTTTGAGCAGGTGACGAAATCGATCGCGCCTCGAAGACGTTTTCCACCATGCAAGATTTTCACTCAATGTCTTTCCCGTGACCGTCATGACGCTGGTGTCAAGCAAACCGAGTTGATCCAAATGCAGCATCACTTCTGGAACGCCTCCAGCCAGAAATACTCGCACCGTCGGATGATGTTCCGGACCGTTTGGAAGAACACTGACCAATCTCGGCACACGGCGATTGACTCGAATCCAATCGTCCACCGTGGGCACCGGCAAACCGGCAGCATGTGCGATTGCCGGAATATGAAGTAACAGGTTGGTAGAACCTCCAAAAGCAGCGTGCACTGTGATCGCATTGGTGATGCTTTCTTTGGAGAGCACAGTTCCAATGGTGATCGATTGTGCCGCCATGTGGTGCAACGCTCGCGCGGAGCGACGAGCCATATCGAGCCAGACTGGCTGGCCGCTCGGCGCAAGTGCCGAATGCGGCAGCGATAATCCCAACGCTTCACCAACCACCTGCGCCGTGGCTGCGGTTCCAAGAAACTGACATCCGCCTCCCGGTGATGCACACGCTCGACACCCAAGATCGGCTGCTTCTTGAAGCGTTACAAGCCCTCTGGAAAATCGCATTCCAAGAGTCTGTACGGCTCCTGCATCTTCTCCTACTGCAGGTGGAAGTGTCACACCTCCCGGAACAACCACTGACGCAATATCACCGAGCCCTGCAACAGCCATCAACATCGCCGGAAGGCCTTTGTCGCACGTTGCAATACCAAGCACTCCTTTCCGCAACGGAAGCGAACGAGCCAATCTTCGAAAAATAATGGCGGCGTCGTTGCGATACGGAAGACTGTCAAACATGCCGGTAGTGCCCTGCGTGCGACCGTCACAGGGATCTGAACAAAATCCGGCAAACGGAATTGCACCCAGCGATCGAAATTCCTCGGCCGCAGCCTGCACAAGCAATCCGATCTCCCAGTGACCGGTGTGGTAACCCAGTGCAATCGGGCTTCCGTCCGGCGCCCGAAGTCCGCCTTGCGTGCTAAGAATCAGAAACTGATCTCGGGCTGATTCTTCTGGACTCCATCCCATTCCTACATTTTGCGAGAGGCCAAAGATATCACCGCTCGGACTTTCTACGAGCATCTCGGGCGTCAGTGGGAGACTCCCCTGAACACCGGGAGCGCTCGAAGTGATTTTGTAGATATCGGGGTCTGATGAATCGTATACCGACTGAACATTGTCGTTCACAAAAGAATTCTCCATAGTTCTCTTTCCACACGAATCCAATGAAGGGTCATCGGATTACTGACTCCTTTGTTGCTTTGGCTGCTTCGGCGCGTCACTGTATTGCCCTACCCCGAATTTCTCAGACAGCTCTTCTGAAAGACGGCCGCCGCCTTATAGTAGATCGGTTGGGCGTCATCGCAGTCGACTGTGGTCCCGGTTCGACAGAAGGTCAAGGTCGATCGCTGTTTCTAGTTGTCTCTGGATTTTTCACCATGAAACTCTGCCGTTACGTACCGCTCGAAGCATCACGTGATTCGAACGTTCGAGTTGGGCTTGTACGCAGCCACACGCATCTGGCCGATCTCACGCACGCCGGAATCGGAAGCCTGACTGAAATCCTTGAATCCGATGCTCCTTTGGAACTGATCACAAACGCCCTACGACAGCCTCTGGAGGAAATTCCACTCCAACAAATCCGAATTCTTGCTCCAATCGAACGCCAGGAAGTGTGGGCCGCAGGGGTTACCTATCTGCGCAGCAAATCGGCCCGTATGGAGGAGTCTGAATTCAGTGCCACCGCGTACGACCGCGTTTACGATGCGAATCGACCCGAAATCTTCTTCAAATCACAGCCCGACAAGGTTGTAGGAACTGGCGACTCGGTTGGAATCCGTCGCGATGCAACGTGGAATGTACCTGAGCCTGAATTGGCACTCGTGATGAATTCGCGAGGAGTTCTCGTCGGCTGCACGATCGGCAACGACATGAGTTCTCGCGATATTGAAGGGGAGAATCTCCTCTATCTTCCGCAGGCAAAAGTCTACGATCGCAGCTGCTCTTTAGGACCATGGATCGAACTGGGGCTTACGGAAGAAGTGGCACGAAGCAGAATGATTTCGATCACGATTCGGCGCGGATCCGCAATCGTATTTAGTGGCGAAACCTCTCTCGGCAATATCAAACGTGGATTTCCCGAACTCATCGAGTTTCTTTTTCGCAGCCAGAAGTTTCCGCATGGCGCAGTGCTGCTGACTGGCACTGGAATCGTACCAGATGAATCCTTCACGCTTGCTGTTGAAGATGATATTGAAATCAGCGTCAGCGAACTCGGCACGCTTTGCAACAAAGTCATATTGGTTTAACACGCGGTCCTTTTTTGTCCTCACCACTCTTGCAGTGCACTTTTTATGAAACTGTCTGGAAAAAATATTATTGGCACTGAAGTTCTCAGGAGTGAAGAGTCATTCGTTGCAACGAGTCCTCTCGACGGAACTGTGCTTGACGGCCGATTTGAAATGGCAGGCGTGGCCGATGTGGATACTGCAATCCGTCTGGCTCTTGTGGCCTTTGAATCCTTTGGGAAAAGTTCGGGGACATCCCGGGCTGATTTTTTGGAACGCATCGCTGCGGAAATTGAACTGCTCGGCGACGATCTTTTGCAGCGGGCGCATCTGGAAACGGGCCTTCCTCTGGCCCGACTCACCGGCGAGCGTGGTCGCACCGTAACCCAACTGAAGATGTTTGCGGCCTTGGCTCGCGAAGGCTCGTGGGTCGATGCCCGAATCGACGTCGCATTGCCGCTACGCCAGCCGCTTCCTCGCTGCGATCTTCGTCGAATGCTGGTTCCACTCGGGCCGGTCATCGTTTTTGGTTCGAGTAATTTTCCGCTTGCTTTTTCTGTTGCCGGAGGAGATACCGCAAGCGCTTTGGCCACTGGAAATCCAGTGCTTGTGAAGGCGCATCGCGGCCACCCTGGCACTTCCGAACTTGTGGCCCTCGCTGTGCGTCGGGCCGTGGCGGCATGCGGCATGCACGAAGGCGTTTTCTCAATGCTGCATGGCGCTGGCAACGTCATTGGCCAAGCGATGGTAGTTCATCCTGGATCACGTGCAGTTGGGTTTACCGGCTCGCGAACTGCAGGCAGAGCCCTTTACGACGCAGCCTGTTCACGCCCAGAACCAATTCCCGTATTTGCCGAGATGAGCAGTCTCAATCCTGTCTTCCTCTTAAGCGGTGCGCTTTCACTGCGTGCCACTGCAATCGCCGAGGGGCTCAAAACTTCAATGACTCTTGGAGTCGGTCAGTTCTGTACAAAGCCCGGAATTGTCTTTGCCGTTGAAAGCCCAGAGTTCATTCGCTTTCGTGAAATACTTGCTGATCTCGTTGTAAAAACTCCGGCGGCAACCATGCTGCATTCCGACATCCATCAGTCCTACTGCGATTCCCTCAAGCGTGTCGCATCGGTGAAGGAGGCCCTGCTTTTGGCCAGCGGTCAGAGCCAAACGAATCCTGCTGCCAATCAAGCGGTCGTAGAAGTGCGTGCCACCGACATGAAAACTTTTCTTTCCTCGAAACATCTCCACGATGAAGTCTTCGGGCCTTTTTGTCTTCTTGTTTCCGTTGCGACGCACGAAGACCTCTCTCACATTGCCCGAACGCTTGAAGGCCAATTGACCGCTTCCGTACATGGCACGGAGAACGATTTGGTCGAAGCCGGAGGACTGCTCGACGTGCTTATTCATCGCGCGGGTCGAGTGATCGTCAACGGATTTCCAACCGGCGTGGAGGTGTGCCATGCGATGCAGCACGGCGGACCATATCCAGCGACAACAGACTCGCGATTCACAAGCGTGGGAGGAGCGGCCCTTGCGCGTTTTGTTCGACCGGTCTGTTATCAAGATGTTCCATCGGCGCAACTGCCGGAAGCATTGTTGGATAACAATCCACAAGGAATTATGCGTTCTCTCGACGGCGTTTTATCGCGTGATGTTGTGAAGCCTCATGGGAGTTCCCAATGAGATCAATGCGGAGACCGCTGCGTTTTCCGCGTTACGGGGTTGGATTTATTTCTGCGGTTTCTCTTTGATATGTTGCGACGCTTCGATTGGTCGAACCAAAGTACTTCTGAGCCACCTGCTGAATTTGCTCAGCCGTGACAGCCTCATACTTTTTGGGGCCGTCATTGATTTCCCGCCAGTCGAGCAGCGTATCGACAAAAGCAAGCTGAATGAGAAGGGACATATTGCTCTGAAGTCTGCGGTAATTTCCAGCCGCAACTCTATTTTTCACTTTACGGAGTTCGCGTTCGCCAATCGGTTCTTTCTGAAGCTTTTCGAGAACATCGTACCAAGCCTGTTCGAGTGTCTGCGGAGTTGAGTCACCCCGAGTCTGGGCCTCAAACGCGAAAAGCCCTGCATATTTGCGAGTATCACTTGCTGTAGCAACACTTGAGGCAATGCCACGCCCCTCAACCATTTCGAGATAAAGTCGGCCAGTACGGTCGTTTAAAATTTCAGAAAGCATGTCGAGCGGGTAGCTGTCGGCATGTCCTGCCGGCACGGTGTGGTAGCGAATTTCAATTGCTGGAGGAAAATCTCCAGCGGCATTCATCCGTTGTTCGGCCAACTGACTGACCTCAAGCGTAACGACCGGTGCTGGCTTTTTGGTGCCCGGATCGAGCCTCGAAAAATAGCGTTCAATCGCTCCTCGCGCTTTTGCTGGATCAAAATCACCAACGACGATCCCAACAAGATTGCCTGGTCGGTAGTAGGTATTCCAATATTCTTGCGCCTGATCAAAGGTGTAGCTGTTTAAATCACTTGGCCAGCCAATCACTGGCCACGAATACCCACATGATGCCCAAAACATCGCATCAAACTGTTCTTGAAAACGTCCGGTCGGGGTGCTGTCGGTACGCAATCGCCGCTCTTCGTGAACAACATCGCGTTCCGAGTAGAACTCACGAAAGACGCTGTCGTTGAGTCGATCGCTCTCCATCCATGCCCAGAGTTCGAGCTTGTTTGATGGAATCGTGATGAAATAACAGGTCAGATCGTGGCTGGTGAAGGCATTCATGCCACTGCCTCCAGCCTTTGTATACACCTGATCGAATTCGTCTTTCACGATCGTGGACAGCTGGGACTGTTCTTGAGAAAGTTGCTCAATTGATTTTTCAAGATCGGCCGCTTTTGCTTTTCCTTCCTCGGTGGACAGATCGATCGAAGCACAATCTCGCTTTCCCTTTGCAATGGCATCGGAGTGGATGCGACCTTGCTGGGATCGCATCAACGTTTCAAGTTTTCCACGAAGCAAACGCAGTTGCTGCGTGTCATTCGCTGGGTTCCAAGGATCGTCGATCTCACCGCGGTTCAAACGCTCATATTGAGTCGTCCACACGATCTGGTTGATCTGGTCACGAATGACTTTCTGATCCTCGCGATACTTCGCATCCCGATTCGGATCGCGTGTGCCGATCGTGTCGGTGCCTTTGAACATCATGTGCTCAAAGAAGTGGCTGATTCCGGTAATGCCCGGTCGCTCGTTGACGCTGCCGACTTTTGCAACCCATCCAGCGCTCACCACATGAGGTTGATCAGTTCGAGGAATAAGCAAAAACTGCATTCCGTTGGCGAGCGTAAATTCCTCCACTTCTACTTTTTGAGCGAAGGCGTGCTGCGACATGACTATGCAGGCGATCGCCGTTATCCATCGCCCCGGTTGATGCGTCATACAATCTTTTCCTTGTGTTGTGTGTCAACGTTGTACGGCGAAGACGAAAGCCTTGGGAATTCGCCGCACTTGAAGTTATAGCGTACGCAGCGTTTTTGAGATGACTGGCCCGGGATTTTCCCGCGAAGATCTTTATGCGACACGTGAGAGCGGTTCGGGCCTGGCCGATACCTGCTTGACAGTCGCACCTGTTGTAAATGTAGATACGATCGGTCGTTCCATTGACCATTCCTGTAAAAATACGTACCGCTCTTCGGAAAAGATCGGGGGCTTTATTTCGCTGAACACCAAAGACTTCTCCCGATTTCTCATTGGGCAGCACACGCATTTCGATTTTCATGTCTACTCCTAATAAGCGATGAAGTCTCTTGATAACTCTTAAATAGCACACGCCAAAAGAAAGTCTTTTTTTGCTATCCATGCAAGTGACTTCACAGGGAGTAAATCTCTGCCTTTCATCAACCGATCCGGCCCCATCGATTTTATGAACTCCAAATCATTTCTGTTCTTCTTTCAAACACTGCTCGGGGTAAGCCATCCTGTCACACGCACAATCTATGCACTGAGCGGCGGTGGATTGATGCTTTTTAAATATGGGGTCGAGGCTCTCGTCATCTTTTTGCTGGCTGATGCAATTCTCACTCCCATCGACTTTCTTAATCCACTTTTGACTCTGCGCACCCAGTTGCTATCAACCGGTCCGGAATGGTTGCCGTGGGCGATTTACATCTGGAGCCTGCCTTTTGCCTGGGTCGCTTTCTCGATGAGCGTGCGCCGTGCCGCCGTCGCGGGAATCTCTCCGTGGTGGGGATTTGCGGTGCTCGTTCCGATTGTCAATCTATTCGTCATGGTGTCGCTTGCCACGTTGCCGGATGCGGCAGTTTCACGATGGCAGACCACTCCAAACCTGCGTCCGGGCAATTCTCAGTTTTCCTTTTTTTCACAGTTTCGCGCAGTGGGAGCAGGACTCTTGATTGGTATGGTGATGTTTTCTGTCACGATTATTCTCCTCGAGTCCTATGGATTGTCATTGTTTTTTGCAACTCCGCTGATGATGGGAAGCATCATCGGATTTCTTTCCAATCGTCCCTCTTCGATTTCGTGGTCTGCCACCGTCGGCATCTCGATCGCCACAATACTCGCCGCGGAGAGCATGCTTTTACTCTTCGCCCTCGAAGGGCTTATCTGTGTGGTGATGGCATCACCGTTGCTCATCCCACTGGGGATCATTGGCGCCCTGCTCGGTAAGGCGATTGCCAATTCGACGACGACAACATTAACGCAAACGCTCGGAGTACTGCTCGTTCTGCCAGTGACAGCAGGTGCTGAAGCGTTTCATCGCACGCTGACAGAATATGTGGTACTCACCGTCGTTGAAATTGATGCGCCTCCCGAAACGGTCTGGAAATATATTGTGGAGTTTCCAGAACTTCCCGCTCCTGAAGAATGGTTTTTTCGCTGTGGAATTGCCTGTCCCATGAGGGCTCGCATCGACGGCTTGGGGGTTGGCGCCGTGCGTCACTGTGAGTTCTCGACGGGTGATTTCGTCGAACCGATCACTGTTTGGGACCAACCGCGTCGGCTTGCCTTCGACGTCACAGATCAGCCTGAGCCGATGACGGAACTTTCTCCCTACCGTCACATTCATCCGCCGCATCTGGAACAACAATCGCTGAAAAGTCACCGTGGGGAATTTCGATTATTCGAATTGGCCAGCGGGCGCACCAGGCTCGAAGGCCGAACGTGGTACTCCTTTGACATGGCACCACAATGGTACTGGACGCTGTGGTCGGATCTTGCAATTCATGCCATTCACAGGCGAGTGCTTCGGCATGTTCAATTACTCAGTGAGCAGGAAACATTGCACGAAATCAAGGACTCTCCTGAGCCGGTTCCTGTACCGATGCAATAATTGTTTCGCTCATTGTTTCTTTTCTACAATCGCTTTGCGTTGATCAATCAGACAGTTGTCATGATCGTCACTTTTTCTTCCCACACAATCCACCGGGTGAGTAAAGAGATACCGCCAGACATCTTCGTGAACAAACTTTCCTTGAACGTCCTTCACGGCTGCGCCTCCGGGAACCACCGATGAATGGGCTCGATTGACATCTCCTTTCACATCGGCACTTGTGACGATGCGGCGAGTGTTTTCAAAAGGGCTCTGCGTCTGATCGGCATTTACGATCGGACCATATTCCGCTAACCCGAGCAGTTTCCAGCTTCGACAATAGTGGTCTGCGGTCCAACCACCATCGAGCGTGTGGCTAAATCCAAAAAAGCGGTTGGGCTCTGTGGCTGAGGGGATGGCCTGCCACCGCTCGTACTGATCTCGCGGACCACACAGCATCACGACCCGATCAACCTTCTGATGTTTTGCAAATCGGGCGGCGGTGGTCGACCCATGTGAACTTCCTGCCATAACGACACGATCCCACTCTATCTCAGAGCTACCTTCGCGAAGAAACTGATCCCATTTTCCTTCTGGATTCTCGTGAGCCAGCCAGATCAGAAATTGCCGTGATCGTTCCATCATACAATTCGGTTTCGGAATGTTGACCAACTCGCTTACGTCTTCACCCGTTGCTGCTTCGAGTCTTATTTTTCCCAGCGCGTATTCGTCGTTTGGCGGTGGTTCCTTTCCAAAGAGACCAAACCAGCCGTTGGCATAGTGCACACTGATCGCGTGCAATCCATAGGAGTTCACTCGCTCAAAGAGTGACGGACTATGCCCCATGAGCCAGATGACGAGCTTGCCTTTCAACGGAACTCGCATGTCAACACTTGCGTACTCAACATCCTGCGGCTTTTCGTCCTTCTCAAAGAGAAAGGAGATTTCTGGCTGTTCGCGGGCCAACGGATCGATCGTGCTGGCTCGTGCAGAAAGCTGATATCGCTGCGGCACATCGGCAGACATTCCAACAGATGCGGAGACTGCAAAAAACCATGAAGCGATCGCTATTTCTCGCATCCATTCCCGTCCCCCTTCCCGCGTCGATATGGAAACATTGTTCATCGCGTTTTCTTCCTGTTTTTGAAAAACATCTGTATCGATAGACCTCTCTCTGTTTTTGAGCGATTTTGCGAGTGCGTCATACTATCATTTTACTCATCCTCTCAGCATTTTTGGCAGTTGCCATCCGTCGGCTGGTTTGCGAAGCTTCAGACATGAACACAACGACTTCTGACCGACGTAATTTTTTAGTTTCAGCCGGCACCGGCATTCTGACTTCAGCAGTTGCCGTGGCGTCGAGCCAGTTACACGCTGCCAATGTGCCGCAACGATCAATCAAACTCGGCTTCGATAATTTTGCTGTGCGTGCCATGAAATGGAATGCGCGTCAATTAATCGATCATTCCGTACTGCTGGGGTGTGACTCCCTCTTTATCACTGACTTTAGTCCACTCGAAGGGAAGCACGACGAAAAGTCACTTGCAGACATTCGCGCCTACGGAGACGACCGTGGCATTTCAATCGAACTCGGTTCCTGGAGCATCTGTCCCACGTCCACGCAGTTTAAAAAAGACTGGGGCACTGCCGAAGAGCATCTGGCTCTGGGCATTCGAATGAGTAAAGCGATCGGCTCTCGTTATTTTCGCACGATCCTCGGGAATCAGTCCGATCGTCTCACCGATGGTGGTATCGAGGCAAGGATCGCCGACACGATTCAGGTGCTTCTGTCGCTACGATCGCGTGCAATCGATTCCAACATAAAAATCGCCGTTGAAAATCATGCCGGCGACATGCAGGCATGGGAACTGAAGGGGCTCGTTGAAGCAGCCGGTCCGGAATATGTCGGAGTCAATTTCGATTCTGGAAACGCCTGCTGGTCGCTGGAAGATCCGTTTCACGCACTCACTCTACTCGCGCCGTACGTGTTGACGACAAGTCTGCGAGATACGATGGTGTGGGAATCGGCAACCGGCGTCACGGCGCAGTGGACCGCAATGGGTGAAGGCTGTGTCGACATGCCTGCATTGTTCGATCTTTTTGAAAACAAGTGCCCGGGTGTGGCTGTTCACATCGAGACGATTTCCGGATTTCCACGAGAGTTTCCACTTTTCAAATCTGATTTTTGGAAAGCATTTCCAAAAGCTCGGGCCGCCGATCTCGCGGCTTTTATGGCTCTGTCGAAACGTGGGCGACCGATTGATCCGTTCAAAGCTCCTGAAAATTCCGATCGAGCAAAGGCTGAACAAGACTATCAACTCGATCAGATTTCCCGCAGCATCCGCTTTTGCAAAGAAAAGCTCCGGCTGGGAGTTCGCGTCTAAACCGATTGCATTGACCGCTTTGAGTCCATTGCTGAGAGCGTGTGGGAAAATAAACTCTTGCGCGTTGGACGGAAGCGAGATAGACTCGGGGCTCAAAACGAACGCTGTTTTCTGAATACTTTTATCGCCGCTTGCTTGTTGAAGGATGTCGCGATGCCATTTGATTTTCAACATCCTGCACGTCCGACAGTCTCTCGTCGTACAGCGGTTCAAGCCGGTTCGCTCGGGTTACTCGGTCTTGGCATCGAACACCTCGCTGCGCTGCGCGCTGATACGCCTTCGACTCCACGAGCCCTTTCCGTCATCTACATTTTTCTGTCGGGTGGCCTTGCGCAGCAAGAGAGCTTTGATCCCAAGCCGATGGCGCCGCTTGAGGTTCGTGGTGATTTCAAAGCAATTTCCACTCGCACCCCGGGAATTTCAATTAGCGAACACCTTCCCATGCTCGCGGATCGCAGTGATGCATGGGCACTTTGTCGTTCACTCACCCACCACTCCAACGATCATTCTGCGGGCCATCACATCATGCTCTGTGGACGATCTGATCTGCCGATTGGATTCGACCCGGCATTACCGAAAGATTCCAATTGGCCTTCGATGTCTGCAATGGCCAATGCACTTGTGCCGCCACGCAATAATCTTCCTCCTGCGATCGTGCTTCCCGAAAAGCTGGTGCATCGAACCGGTCGTGTATTGCCCGGGCAGTTTGCCGGTCTTCTGGGCAGAGGCCGAGATCCCTGGTTTCTCGATGCTTCTCCGTTTAACTCGGTGAATTACGGTGCGTATCCGGAATATCTCTTTCATCATCACAATGGTTCAGCAGTTCAGGATGATCTGAAGTTTCGATCGTTGAACGTCTCAGTACCACAGTCGCTGATGCAGGGACGACTGCAGGATCGCCTCGCGCTTCGAGATCAGATAGATCGACAACGTTTGAGCCTCGAGCAATCTGCCGAGCAACAGTCGTTTGATCGTTATCGTCAGATGGCAACGTCGCTGCTTGTGGATCAGTCGGTAGCAGGCGCGTTTGATATTTCGAGGGCTGATCAAAAGCTCCAGGAGCGTTACGGAAAAAATTCGTTTGGCTGGTCACTATTAATGGCTTCTCGACTCGTTGAAGCTGGCGTGAGTCTGGTACAGGTCAACCTTGGAAATAACGAGACGTGGGACACTCACGAATCGGCTTGGACGAACTTGCGTGAGTATCTCTTGCCACCCATGGACCGCGCAGTTTCAGCGCTCTTGGATGATCTTTCGGAAAAGGGGCTTCTTGATCGTACGCTGATCGTGATGGCCGGAGAGTTTGGACGGACTCCAAAAATCAGCACGTTGCCCGGTGCAAGCGAAGCAGGACGAGATCACTGGGGTGCCGTGCAGAGCGTATTTTTTGCAGGTGGCGGTGTTCGAGGCGGAACAGTCATAGGCAGTTCCGACAAAATTGCAGGAGAGCCGGCGACAGACCCGCAAAAACCTGAAAATCTGGCAGCCACTCTTTATGAGGCGCTCGGTCTTTCTCCCTCGACCACTTGGCACGACTCAAGTGGTCGGCCGTTTCAACTCTATGAAGGTCGTCCAATCAGCGGCCTAATGGCTTAAGATGCCGATGTTCGAGATTCTCAGCTCGGTGTCTCATCGAGTCGAAATCCCTTTCGATATTCGTAGTCGAGCATTTTGTTTGCGCGATCGCTGTTCGTGAAACGTTCGTTTCGAGCATCCCACTCGAGTAACGATTTGGTGCGATGTGCGATATTGGCAATCAAGGGTGCCGTCGTTGCTCGATGGCCGAATTCAATGCTACACAGTGGAGTTTGTCTCGATTTGACGCAGTCGAGAAAATTCCGGGCATGATCGGTTTCAGAAAACTTTCCCGAAATTTTCTTTGGTTCAATCTGTTTTTTTGCGCCGGTACGATAGTTTCGTTCCTTTTCCCGATCGATCGGTGATCGGGCGGTAAATTCATTGGGCGATATTGTTTCGGGAACAATCTCGTAGCCATTTGAATCGAGATAGAGCGTTCCAGTCGTTCCTCGAAATTCAATCTCGCAGCCTTTCATGGCGGCTGGTGCAGCGGAACTATTGAACTGCGAAAACGTCACAAGGGTGTCACCGGGATAATGCCAAAGCACTTCCAAGGTATCCGGCACTTCACGATTATCGAAGTTTGCAAACTTCCCACCCATCGCTGTCACGGCCAGCGGCGCCTCCAGTCCCAGCACGCGGTGAATCGACGCTATGTAATGCACGCCAAAGTTGGTGAGCTGTCCTCCTGAGTAATCGTAAAACCAGCGGAATCGATAAAATGTGCGATTCTTGTTGAACGCTCGCAGGGATGCAGGACCCTGCCAGGCATTCCAATCAAAATCAGCGGGCGGTTCGCTGTCGACGGGTGATCCGATTCCCTGTGGCCACTCGTTTTGAATATGAAACGCCCTGGCAACTGTGACCTTCCCGATTCCCCCTCCTTGCAATACATCGGCGACCTCCGCGAGCAGCTTCGATGAGAGTCGCTGAATACCCACCTGCACTACGCGATCATGATGCCGGGCCGCCTCAACCATTCGTCGTCCTTCCGCAACGCAGAGCGAAAGCGGTTTTTCAACGTAGACATCCTTGCCCGCCTGACACGCATGAATCATTTGCAACGCGTGCCAATGATCGGGCGTGGCAATGACCACGGCGTCAAGCTTGGCGTGATCGAGAAGTTTTTTATAATCGCGGTACTGCGCCGGATTGGAACCAATTTTTTTTGATGCGAAGTCGAGGTATGGCTGATGAATATCGCAGATGGCGACAACCTCGCAGTCTTTGTGCTCCAGAAACGCATCGAGAACTTGATCACCCCGATTTCCAAGTCCTATGAATCCGATACGCACCCGGTCGTTTGCACCGAGAACGGCCGAAGCAGCCATCGACGTCGCCGAAATCGTTGCAACGCCAGCAGCCGTTGACGTTTGAAACGTTCTACGATTGATCAGAGTCATTCGTTGTTCCTTGTTGGTGACGTCGGTTCGCGAAATGCTCAACGCGTGAACATTCTCTGCGAGGGATTTGGAAAGATGGTCTCACGCGAATAGCCTATCTGCTCTCAAGCCTTTCTCCGAAATGCTGTCATCTCTTTCAGAAGGATTTACGCAATGCTGCTGCAATACCGAACAGACTCTTTTCTGCTGATTTTATGCTGCGTAGCTCTGGCATCTGGAACATCTGCGTCGGCCGGTTCGCTCCGTGCCGGAGCGGCTCGTGTTGCAATCACTCCCGAAATCGGTGGAGATATTGTGGGTGGTTTTCTTCCGGTACGAGCGACAGAGTTGCACGATCCGCTCCACGTCCGATGCCTTGTACTCGATGATGGAATCAACCGGCTTGCGATCGTTGTCTGCGATCTCCTCGGCATGCATCGGTCTCTTGGCGATAGTGCGCGACGACGAATCGAAAAGGAAATCGGGATTGCGAAGGAGGCCGTTATGATCTCCTGTACACACACTCATTCTGCCACGAGCGTATTGGGCAACCGGTTTGAAACCGAGCAAGAACTCGATGCGTATCAGACGACTGTTGCAGACGCAATCGTCGAAGGGGTTCGTCAAGCAGTTCTCACCTCGCAACCAGCTCAACTTGGCTTTACTACGATCCAACGGCCTGATCACGTTTTCAACCGTCGCTGGTTTCTCAAGCCCGGATCGATGCCACCAAATCCATTTGGTGAAATCGACATGGTAAAGATGAATCCCTCCGCCGGAAGTGCAGACTTGATCGAACCGGCTGGACCAACTGATCCGACAGTGTCGATTCTGGCAGTGAGACAGCCCGACGGTCGGATGATTTCAGTATTTGCCTCCTACTCGCTTCACTACGTGGGAGGCGTTGGAAACGGTCATATTTCGAGCGACTACTTTGGAATGTTTTGCGACGAACTGGTGCGACTCGCGGGTGATCGCAACGCTTCGATGGTGCCTATGCTTGCCAACGGAACAAGTGGTGATATTAACAACATCAACTTCCGCACTCCGCGATCCGGACAAAAGCCATATGAACAAATGCAACTGGTAGCACACGATGTTGCCAGTGGCGTATTCGCTGCGATGGCGACGCTGAATTATTCAGGCGATCTTTCACTCGGTTTTCGATACCGCGAAGAACCGATTTCACTTCGCATGCCCACTCCAGAACAAATCCAATGGGCGACTTCGACTCTTGCCTCTCCTGCTCCATCAGCAGGCACAACCGATCTGCCTCGCATCTATGCCGAGCGAACACTCCGGCTGGCCGAACAGGCAAAGTCGTCCCCTATTATCCGTTTGCCTTTGCAGGTTTTGCGCATTGGCGACATCGGTATCGGCACAATGCCCTGCGAGGTTTTTTGTGAAATCGGTTTAGAACTCAAGCGAACAAGCAAGCTCCAGCCTGCCATGCTTCTTTCACTCGCGCACGGTTATTTTGGCTATCTGCCTTCGGTGCGTCATCATCGTCTTGGTGGATATGAAACTTGGCTGGGCACCAATCGGCTAGAACCTACTGCTTCTGTCACAATGCTCGAATCACTGTTGCAAATGAGTGATGAACTTGCTCTGGAGGCGACTGAAAAAGAGACCATTGCTCCTGCAACAACAAAGTAAATCATTGCACGTGGTGCCACACGAGTCGAAAAGCCTTTTCTTTCACGCCTTGCATCGCGTATCGTAATGGATCGTGGATCTTTTCTTGAAACTTTGACAGACCATTTTAAAATACCCTTTTCCTTCTGGAGCGATTCATGCGCACACCTGCCCGTTTTGTTTCTTCCGTTACGCGGCGACATTTTGTGGCGGCCTCGGCTGCCACGATTGGAGCACCGTGGTTTGTTCCGCGTCATGTGCTCGGAGGAAACGGTCAAGTCGGTCCTCATGACAAAATCAACGTTGGATTGATCGGTATTGGAAAGATGATGCACGACTCTCATCTGCCGCATCTCGTCAAAATGCCCGAAGTCAAAGTGGTGGCGGTGTGCGATGTCGACACAACCCGTCGCGAGTCGGGGAAAAAACGAGTCGATGAGACCTATGAAAATACCGACTGCGCAATGTACGACGATTATCGGGAACTTCTCAAACGAGACGGCCTCGATGCCATCCTCTGTGCAACGCCCGATCACTGGCACGCCATGGTGATTCTTGACGCCTGCTCTGCAGGCAAAGATATCTACTGCGAAAAACCGCTAACGAATAATCTCATGGAAGCCAAGCAGGTCATGGATGCGGTCAAAAAGTCAAAAATCATTTTTCAGACCGGCAGCCAGCAGCGCAGCGATAACGAGTTTCGACTGGCCTGCGAACTCGTTCGCAACGGACACATTGGAAAAGTCACTCGAATCAATGTTGGCGTTGGAGGTCCTCCGAAGCCATGCAATCTTCCTGGCGAGGAGATGGAGCCGGGGCTCGATTGGGAGCGTTGGATGGGAGCTGCTCCGATGCGTCCTTACAGTTCGGTACTCAGTCCGCGGGGCATTCACAACCACTTTCCGTCATGGCGAAATTTTTCGGAATACGGTGGCGGCGGAATGACTGACTGGGGCGCTCACCACTTCGATATTGCCCAGTGGGGCATGGATATGGACGGCTCGGGACCAATCGAAATCATTCCCGCAAAGCCGGGCGAATCCAGCGGCATCAAATACCTCTACGCCAATGGCATCGAAGTGACCCACGGTGGCGAGGGAGGCGTGACATTCTTTGGCAGCAGTGGCGAGATTTTTGTCAATCGCGGAAAACTCACAAGCACTCCGGAAGGAATTATTCAGACGCCTATCACGGACAGTGAAATTCATCTCTATAAGTCTCCGTCCGGCGGTCACTCTGGCCATCGTCAGGACTGGGTGAACTGCATGAAAAGTCGCAAGCAACCCAACTGCCCAATTGAAATTGGGGCACGAACTGTGGCGGTCTGCCATTTAGGGAACATCGCGTATGCCCACTCCGAGGAACTCGCTGGAAAGAGCCTGCGTTGGGATCCAATGCTCTGGAAGTTCGTTGGCAACGACGCGGCAAACGCTTGGCAGGACTATCCCTATCAACGCCGTCAAGGCTACCAACTGCCGATCGCGCGGGTCTAACGTCATGCTCATGTGTTGTGTGCGACAGATATTGTTCTCGATGGTTGTTGTCTGTGGGACTTTTCTTTTCGTTCCACACAGTTCCTCTGCGCAGACGAATTCTGCGCAATCCGTGCCAGTCGCGGCGGCTCTCAAAAAAGCGGCCGAACTTGGGATCGTTGTCGGAATAGACAAACAAGGCAACGTGGTGTCCATCGATACTGCGAGCAACCGTAGTTGGGTCGATGATCAACAGATGCTTCAGATTCTTGTTTTTCCGACGCTCACATCACTGACCCTCGAAGGCCCAAGTATCACCGACAAACTCGCTGCGACGATTGCTCGGTGCACTCATCTCACCTCTCTTGCGATGCGTAATACACTCATCGGGGATGATGGAATTAAGCGTTTTTCAGTCCTCAAATCGCTCAAGGCAATCGATCTGCGCGTCTCGCCATTGGTCACCGATCGATCGACCGAGACTCTTGCTGCGATGCCTCAGCTGCGTGCTGTACGGCTCAACTCATGTAACGTCACCGATGTCGGCGTACAAAAACTGGCTTCTCTTCCTGATTTGAGAGAACTCGATGTGCGAGGTTGTCGAGGCGTCACGTCAGTAGGAATCGGGATGCTGAACGGTCACAAAACCTTAAAAACTTTAAAAATAGGTGGGCCTGCCGTCGATGATGCCATGCTTGCTATCGTCGGCCGTATGAAAACCATTTCGACTCTGTCGCTCGACAACTGCGCCATGACTGATGCCGGCATTGCCAAACTCACCACGATTCCGCTGACTGATCTCACAATCTTTCAGAACGTCAAAGTCTCCGATGAAGGACTGGCCGTATTGTCTCATTTTCATGGACTGACAAGCCTGACTCTTCGTGATGTATCGCTCACGGGCACGTGCCTTCACAATCTTCAACATCCTGAAAAGATCAAGTCGCTTAATCTTGCGCAGTCGAGGTTGACTGATAGCACGATCAGCCTTTTAAAAATTTTTACAGGCGTTGAAAATCTTAACCTCAGCGAAACAAAGATTTCAGATGCGGCAATCGATGTTCTGGTACAGCTGACATCTCTCAAGGAACTTGTTCTCTCGCAGACAGGCATCTCACAGGAAGGCGCCACCCGGATTCGCAAGGCACTTCCTGAGTGTATGGTTGAACTCAATTAACAGAGACTCGGTGCGATCAAGATGATGTCGCATGTGCAAAACAACTATGGAGTGCCGCTGCACTCCGTCTCATTGTGTAAGGATTCTTTTGAATGACACTCCAAGCGTATTTACACGGTTATTCACCCCAAGAGCAGTTGCGACTCGTTGAACAGGCCGAATACTGGAAAGAGACGATTCTTTCCGATCTTCCGTATAAACCGGGTGAATCGTTACTCGATGTTGGTTGTGGCGTGGGCGCAGTGCTTGGCGTGATTGCCGCAGCGCATCCAACTCTTTCGCTCGCCGGCATCGATCTGGAGCCCCGGCAAATTATTGCCGCCCAGAAACATCTCGGCTCTCTCGGAGTTGTTCGTCCAGATTTGCGAACCGGTGACGCTTCTGCTCTTCCTTGGGCGGATCATTCGTTCGACCATGCTTACATGATGTGGTTCATCGAGCATGTTCGAAAACCGCTTGAGATCTTGCGGGAGGTTCGCCGGGTGCTGAAGCCTGGCGGCACGATCACGATGAATGAAACCGAATATTCGGCATATCACGTACTTCCGAAAAGCGACGACTGGGATCATCTCGAACAGGCGATGCATCTGCATTTTGACTCACACGGCAATGCAAATGCCGGTCTGCAACTCGGCACTCTGTTGGTCAAAGCTGGTTTCTCGAGAATCACCAATAGTCTGAGCGGATGCCATTTCTTCTCCACTCCAGAATGCGATGCACTGCAGGCACATACCTCCTACACGGCGGATTATCTTGAACCGGCAATTCCAGAATTCGTCCGATTAGGATTTGATTCAGAACGTCTTCAACGTGGTGTCAAACACCTTCGAACGCTCCACACTTCTCCAGATGGCTCGTTCACCCAAATGGTCTATCGTGCTCGGGCGTATGCCTGAAAGCCATCGATGGCGATTGATCGATCTGCGCGTCGCTGCACACTGATGAGATTGCAAACTTTTTCGGTTGCGAACGTGCATGAGAGCACACTGGCCCTGACTTCAATTGATCCCCTATGAACACGATCACTTTCGTAGAACCAGATCGATCTGCTGAAGATCCATCACGCTTTTTCCAGGAATATCCGTAGCTCGCACTTGAAGGAGTCTGCGTCCTTTTTCCAAACGAATGGTTCCAAATATCAACGGTCTAAAATCCTTCATATAGGATTCTCCTTTTCGCAACACTCGGTCTTGATCGGTCACAAGCGATGGATCCCATCCTGGTTCGACAGTTCCACTTTGAGAGTGTCCACTCGAAACAACTTCGATCGTTGCTCCGGCATCAGCATGAGACACCGTGTACCAAAGAGTCAGATCGTAATCGCCCGTTTCTTGGACCGAGATATCCCATGAAATTGTGTCGTCCACGCTCGTCCAGTGCGTGTAATAGGAACAGTTTGGCGCAGGAGCACTCCGCTTAATACCGCCTTTTGCAATGCCATCCCGGGCTGGCAAAGGCGTCCACGGAAATTCACGATAGCCGACGGCGAAAGGTCGATTCTCTTCTTCCGATGCAATGCTGAGCACATCCTGCACCCACTCTTCTCGCAGCAGAGTCAATCGAGATGTAATCAAAGGCTCTTCGGTTGTGAGGACTTTTGCCTGAGAGGGATCTTTCTCGAGATGAAAAAGATCGCCTGCGGAATCGAGCATCCACGGTCCTTGTCGTACGGCCGTTTTTCCTCCAAACGAAGAAAAGATCGGACGATCGTGAAGAACTTTTTTCGAACCGACGGCATCCGACTGTCGCTGACTCTTTTGTGTGCAATGAGCTGAAAGATCGATTCCATCCAGAGGCTGATCACGCTTGATCGGCACTCCGGCAAGTCCAGCAAGTGTCGGTAGAAGATCGATGGCAGCAGTCGGCTCCCGCACAATCGTGAGAGGAGCGATTTGGTCTGGCCAACAGATTCCACAGACTGAACGCACTCCGCCTTCATCGGTCGATCCTTTGATACCCTTCATCTGTCCGCACCAGCGATTGCCGTTGGGACCGTTGTCGGAGAGATAGACGATGATCGTATTTTTGAGAATGCCGTGTGAACGCAACGCGTCCAGTACTCTCGCAACGTTCGCGTCAAGATTTTCCACCATCGCCAGTGCCGCGCGGGTGTGCTGAATATCTTCCTTGTCGCCGCGGCCGGTGAGAGCGATTGTGCGATCACGAAAAAGTTCCCAATGAGCGTCAGGAACGCTCATTGGTGAATGAGGCGTGTTGAACGATACATGAGCAAGAAATAGAGAATCACCGCGCATTTCGGTTGATATAAAGTCGATCAAATGATCCGTGATGTCGTCAGCGATGTAGCCCTTGCCTCGAACTCGTACGCCATTGTCTTCCATCGGAGCGTTAAAATACTCTCCCCAATGACCAGACGTGAATCCATAAAATCGATCAAATCCACGGGCCAAGGGGTGATAGGGCCACTGCGAACCGTTGTGCCACTTTCCAAAGTACGCGGTATCGTAGCCAGCGGCGCGAAAGTCATCTGCAATTGTAGTCAGCGATGGGTCAAGCCGCTCCTCTCCTTTCGTGACTCCTCGCACGCCGCCTCGTGGATGCCAGTAGCCGGTCAGAATTTCTGCTCGTGTTGGCGAGCAGACGGGCTGCACATAAAAACGATCGAGGCTTGCGCCGTTGCGCAGAAGCGAATCGATAGCAGGCGTTAAAAGATTCTTGTTTCCAGTTTGAGAATAGTCTCCCCAACCTGCGTCGTCGGCCAGAATGATAATCACATTGGGGCGCAGAACCTCATTGGCAAGCGTGGTTGAAATACCGATTGCATACCAAGCCATGGCCACAGCGAACGTCGACACTGCAGAGACAAATACTCCCATCGATTCGGTGTGCCACCGCAGACTTCTGTTGTTGAATCGCATTCCCATTCCTTACACATCGTGTAAATCAGTCGAATACAATCGTGCGTCGACCATCAAGAAAAACGCGGTTTTCAAGCACCATTCTCACTGCGCGGGCGAGCACAAGTTTTTCCACGTCTCGCCCTGCCTGCGCCATGCGTTCGGGCGTGTACGTGTGATCGATAGCGATCACATCCTGAGCGATGATCGGGCCGGCATCGAGTTCGGCCGTCACAAAGTGGGCTGTTGCACCAATCACTTTCACACCGCGATGGTGGGCTTGTCGGTAGGGATGAGCGCCTGCGAACGCCGGCAAGAATGAATGGTGAATGTTTACGATTGTATTGGGCAGTCTCGCAATAAAAGTTTCTGAGAGCACTCGCATGTAACGCGCAAGAACGACATAGTCGGGGCAAATGCGTTCGATGACATCCAAGAGCAATGTTTCGTGTTCTTCCCGCGAAATGCCTTCGTGTGAAACGTAGTAAAAAGGCACCTCAAATCGCTCAACGAGTTCTCTGAGACAGTCGTGATTACTGACGACTGCCTCGATCTGTCCAGGCAAGTCACCGCAGGCGCTTTGCAGCAGGAGTTCCCCTAAACAGTGCGGCTCACGCGTGGCCAAAACAACCAGCGGACGCGGACCACTTCTGGCGACTCTCACTCGAGCCGATGCAGACAGAACTGACCGAAGTTCCTCCTCCAATCCCTCTGAAGCTTCCGTTCCTGAGATCTCCGCTCTCAGGAAAAAATGCCCCGACTGGGCATCGACAAATTCATGATTGGTCTCGACATTCATTTTTCGAGACAAAAGAACGCCTGTGATTCGATGTACGAGGCCTACTTCGTCGGGACAATCGACAAGGATTGTCTCCCTCATTTTCGGCATGTCGAGTGAGACGTTCATGCTCTGTTGCACCTGTTTTACGCTTGAGAGGATTCACATGGTACAGGATCGATTAAAAATCGACCGAAGAAAAACTTCATGTCATGAACAACCAAGCAAAATTGTAGCGACCGACATTTCGACAAACCGAAATGCGAACCAGAAACATATTTCAGACATTCGCGTTCCCAGATGACACGGGTACGGGCTTCCATGCCAGCACAACCTCTTCCACCACGACATCCATTTTTCGAGGCGATATTTCGATCGCTTCAAGCGCCACTCGATCGGGACTCGAGTCGAGTCGTATCCGATCGAGTTCCTGGTACACATCAGCTTCAAGCACTGCTTTCTTTTCCTCCATCACCGTAAGGCTTTCTTCTGCGTGAGCGACATCGGCCTGCTGCTTCGCAGCACGACCTGCCGATCGCATAGACGTCACCGCTCGGCCGATGCTCGATGAACTTGCGAGTCTTCGTCCAAGCACTGCTGAAAGCACCGCTCCACCAATCGACGCGAAGGTCTGCAACGATTGATTTTGTGACTCAGCTTTTTCTTTTTCCACTTTTTGTCTAGCACGCATAATTTTGTCGTCCATGGAGGACATCTTGGACGCATGCCGGAGTCGAACGTCATCGAGCGCACGATCGCGTGATTCCTTGAGATATTGTGATATGCGAATTCGATAATCAATCTGCGACTCACCTGGACGAGACACTTCATCGATGACATTCGTCTTCCAAAGCGTGAGTCTGCTTGATCGCGCAAGGTATCCTTTAAGCGATACTGCAAGAGAGGAAAAGCCCTTTGGTCCGGTCAGCGTTCCGGCCAGCGAACCAAATGTTCCATTTCGCGGCGCAGAATCGGTTTGCGGCGCCTCCATTGCCGGATTTGTATTTTCCCAAACACTTTCGTCGATCGCACTCGTACCAGGAATGAGCGTGAAAACAACTCGATCGGTGTCGATTTTTGCGCTACTCTTTACGAATCGAACTCTTGCACGGCCTAGGATCATTGGCTCGTAGTACCAGATTTCATTCGTCGAAAGATCGCTCACCGGTGAGAGAAAGACTTCTTTGATTCCAGGCGGAAGGATTGGCCGTGGACCACCCTGTGTTGTCGATGGCGAGTCTCTTGGAACGATCTTGTGTTGTTGCACTGCTTCCGACATTTCAACGACAGATACTTCTGCTGTCGCTAGAGTCAATTTTTGAATTTCCTCACGCAAAAGCGGACCTCGTAAAAATGACATCGTCCACCGCGATTGAAAAATTGTTTCCTTATCCTCGTACACACTGTGAAGCAAAAACGTCCGAGGCGAGAGCCCTGAGAGAAGCGAGTCCAGTCTGCTGCGATCGAATGATTTCCCTGTCGATGCAGCGGCGCCTTCAAGGCCGTCGAGAACCCGGGCTTTGTCTTGCGCAGTTTGCAGGCGGCCAAGGAACCACGTGCCGGCGTTGGAGAGCCCCTTGTAATCGAGATCCACTGGATTCTGAGTAGCGAGCACCACGCCGAGACCGTAGGCGCGGGCCTGCTTGAGCAGTGTTAACAGTGGTGTCTTACTCGGCGGATTGGCGGTGGGTGGCAAATATCCAAAGACCTCATCCATGAGAAAGATCGCCTTTAGAGATGAGGTTCCGCCCTGTGTGCGCATCCATTTGATCGTCTGCCCCGCAAGAAGCGTGACAAATGCCATGCGATGCGCATCGGAAAGATGGGCAATTGAGACAATGCTCACTCTGGGTTTTCCCTGAGCAGTCCAGAGCAGTTTTCCAACATCAAGTGGCTCACCCTCGATCCATGCATCGAACCCCGGAGCTGCGGCAAGCGTGTTGAGACGGTTGGCGAGTGCAAATCGTTCGGTTGCCGGATAAAAATTTTCTATATCGAAATAGCCGACTCTCTCCATAGGCGGAGTTGCAATCGATCGCACCAGCGTTTCAAAATCGAGCTTGGGTCCCCCATGTGGTTCGTTTTTCCAGAATGTATCGACGATTGTCGAAAGCAGAACATGTTCGCGACTCGTTCCCGGTTCAACATCGATTCCCGCCATTGCCAGAATGCCTGAGACGAGTGATCCGATTTGCTCTCTTTTTAATTCCGGGTCGTCACTCATCGCAGAAGAATCTGCGGCGAGATTCTGTAGGATTGCCAGTGGCCTACCTGCACGACTGCCCGGAGTGTAGATCGTCATATCTACCGAATCACGCAACTTTTTTATTCGCTCTAATGACTGACCGCTCGCTTCGAGTCCTTCTCGCCACTGGTTTGCAGTGCGCTCAGCGAGTTCATCGATGGTGATGCCGGCACGAGCAGCAACGTCTTGCTCCAGCCAAGGCTTAAAGTCATCTGCGGCGAGATTGGGAAACGAAAGTAATACGTTGGCAAGATCCCCCTTTGGATCGATCACGAGCGTTGGAATCGCATCGATCGCTGCTTCTTCGATCAAATCGATGAGGAGTCCGGTCTTTCCACTTCCAGTCATACCAACACAAACCGCGTGCGTCGTGAACCGTTTGGAATCCATCAACAGCGGCACTGAGTCGGTCACTTCCGCTCCGGCTTCTACCGTGCGGCCAACGTAAAAAAGTCCAAGTCCTTCAATCGACTCGTCCGCTCTGCGTGGAGTTTTCATAACGTCCCTCTCATTGCGTCGCACCTCGTCTGGACATCTCACGATTTATTCGCAAGACAGACTCCTGCCAGAAGTCGTTGGAACGATCCGATCGTACTCGCTGGACGTTCTCCGTCATCGGACGTGAGATTCTTTCCGAATAATTCTTACGGAATAGCTGGAACGTGGAAATCCAGATGACCTTCACTCGATGCCGATTCATTCATCAGAGAATTCGCAGCTTGTTCAAGCGAATGAACCAGGCGTCCCGGAAAAAGACCAAAGAAGAGAAGCACCGCCAGAAGTCCCAGCATCGCAACGCGTTCTCGCAGCAGAATTCCATGACTCGGACCGTCGATCGCCACTGGTCCTCCAAAAACGTGAAACCATCCGCGTAAAACAGCAATGCCAGAGAGCACCGTTGCAGCAATCACAAACAGTCCCGCATGCAGTTGATCGTCAAGGCATCCCGATACAATCAGATCGTCCGCAACAAAGGAAAGCGTTCCTGGAACGCCAATGATCGCGAGTCCGAAGAGCAGAAAAAATGCTGCGAGCAGTGGTGCGTCTCGAAACCTGCCTTGCAGCGATTCAATCGATAGGCTGCCAGCTCGACTCTCAATCGCCCATGCCACAAGCCCGAGGCCTGTAAGCGACACTCCACTGGAGATCCAGACGCACAGTGCTCCATTGAGTTCCATTGCCACGGTGCCCGAGAGTCCGGCAAGAACCATTGCCGATTGACTCATGGCCAGCGTTCCAACGAGGCCCTTCACATCTTTCTGCACAGTGGCGAGCGCGGCACCATACGCCGCTGTTATCAGTGCTGCCTGCGACAGCACGATGAGTTCCCATCCAACCCCATCGGCATGGCCAACTAACAATCTCATCGCGGTGTAGGCAGCAACCTGTGGCATTGTCGCAGCCAGGGCCGTCGACATCGGCGCTGCTGAAAAAAGTGCTGGATACCAAGAATGAAAAGGGACGATCCCTTTTCGCACGAGCACGGCCATGGCCACGAGCCATCCGCCGACATTGCCAATCGTTCCTGAACCGGGTTCCCAAGGAGGATCGCCAACCAGCATGCAGGTTCCAAGCGTCATACACACAACCGCCGGAAACATTGCAATACAATAGACCCGTGCCACAGGCCGCCCTCCGGGCATCGCTCGAATAGAGAACCATGTTGGCACAGCGGTCAAAATCCACAGACCAACAATCGCGAGCGGATGGGCAGTACAAAAAAGTGCCAGCGTCATACCGCTGCCAATGAGAATTCGCCTTGCCGAGGCGATATCAAAAAATCTTCTTGGTGCCACCAGCACAATTGCAAGATGCACCAATGCAACATAGGGAAGCAGAAGCCCTGTCACACCGTCGATATCAACAAGCGATCCGCCTCCCATGCTATCACCGATCTCGACAGGAATAAGTGGCCCGATATTCCAGAGAATCGTCAACACTGCGCTTGAAACGAGTGACACAACAGCCGAAACAACCGCTGGAATTCGTGGACTCGATCGAAACAGGCCCATGCCCAGAACAACCGTGCCCACCAGCGGCGCAGCCACTGTTATCCCCGCCGCCAGAAGCATGAGTTCCGAGAGAGAGAATCTCACTTCGGTCCTCCCCTCGACGAATCCGTTGGATCGCGTCCTAGCCACATGATCAATCGTTCTTCGCCGCGAGCTGCGAATTCAAACAATCTTCGGACTGGTAAGACAATCAACCGCACCATCGAGACATCCTGATACCCGCGCTCAAGAGCAAGTCGATAAAGCCAAACCTGCGACCTTTCTGAAAGCAGATGCCTTGGCGACCAAGCCTCAGACCCCGGATGCCCACCGAGCGCGGCTTCAAGTTCATGCCGATCATGCAACGCGGAAGGTGATCTCAAAATCTGAAGGCTTCGCAGGATTGCATGACTCACAACATGAACGAGTGGAATCACTCTCCAACCAAGTCCTATTTCAACAAAAATAATTCCTGACTGCATCATCGACGCATAGGCAAGCATACTTTTAAGATCCGTTTGAACGCGACCGACCACAGAAGCATGGAGAGCTGTAACAGAACCGATTACCACCATCGCCCATTGCACCGCTGGAGCTTGGTCAAGCAGCGACTCACATCGCAGCAATACGTAGGCACCGGCATGGATCGACAACGCTCCGTAAAAAATTGCGCTCGATGGTGTCGGGCCCTCCATTGCGCGGGCCAGCCAGCCGGAAAATGGAACCTGTGCGCTTTTTCCCATTGCGGCAAAGACCAGTAAGATCGACACACCCACCGCCACGTTCGTGGAGACGAGACAGTGAGCATTGGGCCAAGTACCACTGAAGAGTTTTCCGAAGTCCCCAGAGCCAACGGCTGCATGCACCACGACTCCGGCTGTTAAGAGACCGATGTCGCAAATGCGGTAGGTTGTATAGGCACGGAGCGAAGCATTGACGGCGTTTGATCGTTCATGAAAAAAACCGATTAAAAGCGCCGACGAAAGGCCAAGAAATTCCCAACCCGCAAAAAGCACGTCGATGCTTCCAGCAAGCACCATCAAATTCATGCCGGTTCCAAAAAGTGTGAGGAGTAAAAAAAACCGGGTAAATCCCGGTTCTCGATGCAGATATTTTCCGGCAAACGCGTTGACCAAGGCACACAGACCCGTTGAAAAACAGACGTAGGGCACGCTCAATCCATCTGCAACCAGATCGATCGTCGCTGCGTGATGCCCAACGGAAAACCAAGTTCCAAGATGAACGACCTGCGATGGAAAACCTTGCAACCCAAGCGTGACAAGTGTGGCGAGAGCCGCCATAAATCCGGATGTAAATCCGGCTCCAACCACTCGGGTCGTAGCTTGTTCTGAAAGTGGTCGCCCCAAAAGTGCCGGCAGTCCGATGAGTGCAAACGTCATTGCTGGTGCGGCCAACTGACAGACAACCAAATAATAAATACCATCCTGCATGCTCATGAGGGCAGATCCCTCGCTGCTGGTAGATTTTCCATCGCCGCTAGCACCCGAGCCGGAGAAAGATGTTCGCGGTGCCCGGCATACCATGAGATCGATCGATCGACGACCGAAATGTTGATCGACTCTGGAAGGTAGGGAATAAATTTCCCATGCTCAAAGACCGAAAGGGCACCGGTATCCGGATCCCATGCAACCACTTGCATCCACTCATTCAGTGCCAGTCGTTTGACCATAGGAGTCTTCTCAACGGCACAAAGGATTCGTTCGGGAGTTGATTCGATAACGACCAACAATCGGACTGGTTCGTGAATTTCCACCATCTGCCAAGGCAGACCCGTACGCAAGTCACTTGCGTGACCGTCCATGACGCCGAGCAGACCGGTGATATTATGCGGAAGTTTTGTGCCGCATCCGTAGCCAATCGAATCGACAACGGAAAAAAAGTATTCCAGATTAATGCCCACTCCTACTGGCGCCACCGCCGCAAGCGTTCGCGTAAGAATGTCATTCTCAATATCGATCGAGGAATCATAGGAAACAAGAAATGCACGGCGATCAAGAAAAAGACCTCTTGATCGCCAGCGTCTGCCGATGATGCACACAGCATTGGTCGCGTGCCCGAGTTCGGGTCGCACTTGCGCAAGATCGCCAGCTCTTGCCTCAACATGGCGATGCGCCTCAAGTGGGGTAATGTCGAGTGGCGCAGTTTCAAATCGCCTGCAGCGTTCATGCGCATTGGAAATGCTGACGCCACGAACCATCGCTTCAAGATCCGCAAATTCCGATGCGTGACTTGCAGGCATTCTCTCGGCATCAAACCATCGCACTTCGTCACAGCACGTATCGAGCATTCCACCGATAAATTGTGTGTCTTCGGGAATCAACAGCCCTTCGTCTGCCAAACTCCGCCGAATTCGCGGGTCGTTCGCCATGGTGGCAAAGGCTCTTGCGTTGGGTCCGCCACGGCCACCGCCGCACGCGCCGCAGTCGTAAGCACTTTCGTGCGGATTGTTCAGGCTCGCCGATCCATGTCCTAACACCGCCACAAGTCTCGCAAATCGTTTTGTCAATCCGATGTCTTCGAGCACTCGACGAACGATCGCTGTCATTTCATTCACATCGAAGCCTGGGTGAGTTCCATCTGGCAACAAATGCGGATTCCTTTTTTCAAGCAAAAGTCTGGTTGGCACTCGTTTTCTCGAAATCGCAGCGGCAGTGGCTCCAAGCCTCGCGGTAAATCTCGGGAACACCACGCGGGCTACCAGCGGCACTGCGGCAATCGCCCCGGCAAGTGCCGTGAAGAGTCCGCCTCGCACGAGCGTGCGACTGCTATTGGACATCGTGCCCATGATCGTGCCGTACCGTCGTCTCCACGCCTGTCTCGTGCGGTGCTCATGTTCGGCGTGCGTTTCTGGAACTTCTAAAACCGTATGCTTCGGACGAATGACAATTGGACAGAGTGGCGAAGTATGCCAGTCGTCAATGCCGCGGTAGTACATCGCTACAGCAAAGAAACCCGCCGTTCCAAATGTCTCAAAGGATGATCCAAGTTCTTCGAAGTGGCGACGGAATGATTCACATCGCTCGTCGATACAAAATATCGCCTGCGCTTGTGGTCGTACGCCAACGGGCGCCTGAGTGACTCGAACCTGCGAAGCCAGGGCGTCGAGTATTTGAATTCGATGATGTCGCTCAAATGCCAGATGAAAAATCCGACGTCGTGCCACACCATTGAATTCAGCAATCGCCGATTCCAATCGAATTAACTCATTTTCGTCGAGCGCACGAATGTTTCGGGCTGTGAGTCCAACGACCTGCGATATCTGATGGAGCAAAAACGCTCTGGAAAGGCCTCCCGGACCTCGTCGCGGAGGGTATCGATCTTGCAATTCGATCCACAGGCCGGAAATCTTTTTCGTTTTGTCAAAAACTCCGCGCCACAATCGTTGCGCGGCCCACTCCACAGCAACCCGATCGCACATGAGTCGAAGGGCAAGAAAATCGGCTAGTCTTGCCGGTACTGCGACCACAGGAACGCGATCTGGACGCTGTTCAATTTGGTATATCATTCCCGCCCACCCGCGAAGAGAAAGCAGCGACTGTCTGATGAACACCTGCCACTGTGGCTGCGGAATACCCAACCGTTCGAGTTCTGCGACGATCACGTCGATTGGATCCATGCCTTGCGCTGCCTGAAGCGCATCGGGCAAGGCAATATTCCACGGTTCTAAGGGGCCATTTTTTCCGGAATAGATCTTCGACACCGCTTCAAACAGGCCCCGCTCGCGACCTGGCATAGGCCATGCTGCAATTCCTTGATCAAGAAAGGCCGCGCTCCATCGAATAAGAAGGGGATTGACAAACGCATCGAGATCGAGCGACGGTTCGATCGCCTTTATGAGATCGCGGTGACGCACCGGCGGCCTGACATGCACAATCGATGGTCGGGTGAGAGCCACGGCCTCGACGCAAGCATGCCACAACTCGCTTGCCACTCGCCGTTCACTGGCAAACTGTTTATGAAAACTGCCACGAGCAAAAGTTTCACGACGGACCGCATCGTCCTCATTTCCGAAAAACGTTGAATCCCTATCATCGACATTCGCGAAGGCGATTGCGTCTTCGTTCAACAATTGTCTTCGTACCGACGGATCGAGGTCCGTCCGCAAGCATTCGACGACATTGCTTTCCGTAAGCGTCCAACGAACCGCCGTGTCATCTTCTTGGCGAATCGCATGAAAGAGAATGGCGCGTTGCAGTGACTTCCGTGTGATGCGACCTCCGGCGAGCTGTTGGTCACCTTGAACCAAACTCTCCGCATCGAGCACGGCATCCACATCCTCACTGCGAATACGTCCTTGAGCAAGCTCTTCTCTGTAACGGGTTTCGGTGAGAAACGGCTCGGTCCCAAAGATGTGCGAGGCGTGAATCAGTGCCTCTTCAAAGGGTTCTTCCTCAAAGGCGTGCAGCGTGTTGTGATGAATAAAAACATCGATCGGCCCCTGGGCTGGCAAATAATGAGTAGCGTGATCAATGGCGTTTTGGCAATGCTCGCGCGCGAGAAGATTCGACAACGGCGGTAGTGTCATGCTTGCGTGTGGCCGTAAAAGGCCATGAAGAAACTCTTCACAATTTTGAGAGACCTTTCTTTCTATTCGGCAGGTTTTATTTTGCGTGATCTCTCTTGAATTCCAGAAATCCTGCTCTTCGATCATCAACGTTCGTTGTTCATTCGATTCGTCCTCTTGATTATTGGTCGGGTGGTTCGTTCGACGCTAGACAAAGACTTCGTCGATGCGCTTTCATTTCCGCAAGGATTCGCTCGAAGACTCTCTTTTCAACGCATCGAACTCACGGGTTCACGCTTCAAATAGATGCGTGCGAAAACGGTGTCATCATTCGATAGGCATCTGTTCAACCGACGCCTCGGCTATGTGCACAATTTTGATCCAGCGGTCTTTTGTGAAATATTTTTCAACGCTAAAAAGACATTTGACTCCGAAGGAGAAGTCCTCGTCGAAAAACCTGCACCGCTCGATTGAATCCTGTCGGGCTTTGTTCAAAGCCTTCCAATTACGGTTGGCACATGCGTCAAAACTGCCGTCTTGCACGGGTTTTTCGATTCCGTACACTTCTGCGTAAGGTTCTGACCGATCGCTAGCGTAGCTCAATTGGCAGAGCAGCTGATTTGTAATCAGCAGGTTGCGGGTTCAACTCCCACCGCTAGCTCAGCAAAAAAACGGCACACAGCCGTTGGCCGATGATGGTGTTTGTTGTGAAGGGTTGGGTTTGATCGGTCTCATTTTTTCATTACGTTTGCTTCGCACCTCCGAAAAGCCTTCGCTTTCCCCCTTGGCGATGGCTGGCGTTGGAGAAGCCGACCGGAAAGTCGATAGTTTCTCTCATGCAGATCTCAAGCAACCTCCGGTGGTGGGCAGGAGAAATGCCCGAGAGGAAAAATGCGAAGGGGAGTTTCCCGAGCGGTCAAAGGGGTCAGACTGTAAATCTGATGGCTTTAGCCTTCGCAGGTTCAAATCCTGCACTCCCCAGTTTTTTTGTTCATTGTTTCAATTGTGTTTCTGAGAAAATGTCGCAGCCACAGAATCTCACACTGTCGTTCGACACTACCGCGAGACACTCTTAGGAGATCTATTCAACACGCACCGTTTTTTACCGTCACGCTGTCCTCAACACATGCGGGTGTAGCTCAATGGTAGAGCAATAGCCTTCCAAGCTGAAGACGAGGGTTCGATTCCCTCTACCCGCTTTGCTCAACGGAGGAGCATTCTTGGCTCGTTGAAAATTCGTGCTGGTTGTGATTTCTCATTTATTTTATTGTGACATAGCTGATCTATTTCCTGACGTTTTTGCATGCACCACTCTGACTCGACCACTGCGTTTTTTCAGTCCCGCTCTCGAAAGATTTTTTACACCATTCACACGCTGGTCTTGTTTTGCTGGTCTCCCGAAAAAGAATGACTGTCGATTTTTTATGTATTCGCTGCTGTAGCTCAGTTGGTAGAGCGCGTCCTTGGTAAGGACGAGGTCATGGGTTCAAATCCCGTCAGCAGCTCTTCACTCTTCAATGATTGAGACACTTTTGATATTCTTTGCCGACCATGCTCGCCTGACTCGCCTGCGTTCGAGATCTCCACAAACCAGTCCGGAGGACCGGCCGCAGACGAAAAAATGCGAAAATCGGCAGTGAAACGAAGGCGAGTCGGAAAAATCCTGATTATCCATGATATTCATGCCCGATCGGTTCGGTTCCGATCGGAAATGTTTTGAACCTGCGGGACACGTTGCCCGCGATCACGTACGGAAAGAGAACTCGAGGAAGAAGAATGGCCAAGGACACGTTTACGCGGAACAAGCCTCACGTCAACGTCGGCACGATCGGACACATCGATCACGGGAAGACCACGCTCACTGGAGCACTCGTGGCTGTGCAGGCGGCCAAAAATTTGGCCGTTGCGAAAAGTTATGCCGACATCGCTAAAGGCGGAACCGTCCGCGACGAAACAAAGACGGTGACGATTGCCGTCAGTCACGTCGAATACGAATCCGACAAGCGTCACTATGCTCACATCGATTGTCCGGGCCACGCCGACTTTATTAAAAACATGATTACAGGAGCCGCCCAGATGGACGGCGCAATTCTTGTTGTCAGCGCAGCAGATGGTCCGATGCCTCAGACGCGCGAGCATATTTTGCTTGCTCGCCAGGTCGGCGTGCCAGCTCTTGTCGTATTCCTCAACAAGGTGGACCTTGTTGACGATCCAGAACTTCTCGACTTGGTCGAAATGGAAATCCGCGAACTGCTTACGAAGTATGGGTACTCAGGAGATGACATTCCAATCATCCGTGGTGCGGGAAAACCTGCTTACGACAATCCGAAAGATCCTGAAAAATCGAAGTGCATTGGCGACCTACTCGATGCTGTAGACGCTTTTATTCCTGAACCGACGCGCGAGATCGACAAGCCTTTTCTCATGGCCATCGAAGACGTGTTCTCGATTGAAGGCCGAGGTACTGTGGCAACTGGTCGAATCGAGCGCGGCATGGTCAAGGTTGGAGACGAAGTCGAAATCGTTGGACTCAAGGAAAAGTCTGAGAAGACGACCTGCACTGGTGTTGAAATGTTCAAAAAGGTGCTCGACAGCGGACAGGCAGGCGACAACGTCGGTTGTCTTCTGCGCGGAGTAGCACGCGACGCCATCGAACGTGGTCAGGTTCTTGCAAAGCCTGGTTCAATCAAGCCTCATAAAAAATTTGAGTGCGAGGTGTATGTACTGTCCAAAGAAGAAGGTGGTCGACACACTCCGTTTTTCGCCGGGTATCGTCCGCAGTTCTACTTCCGCACGACCGACGTGACCGGATCGACCCAGCTTCTTGGTGGCGTCGACATGGTGACTCCGGGCGACAACGTGAAGATGGAGGTTGAACTTATGGTTCCAATCGCCATGGACGACGGTGTTCGATTTGCCATTCGCGAAGGTGGCAAGACCGTTGGTTCGGGTGTTGTTACAAAGATTCTTGACTGATTTCGACTGGTCGAAGTAAGTCCTTAAGAACAGGTAATTTTTTGCTGGAGTGTTACGCACAAAAAAATATTTTATAGGGGCGTAGCTCAATTGGCAGAGCGCTGGTCTCCAAAACCAGAGGTTGCGAGTTCAATTCCCGCCGCCCCTGCCATTCAATTGACGACTTAGTGAGTTTAATTCAAGAGAGCGATTTGGGGTGCGTGGCCCCGCGTTCCTGCTTCGCAAAGCGGGAACGATTCTAGGGTAAGCAGGATGAAGAAGGATCGGGACCACCCAACGCAGCCATGGCAGGAACTGACGACAAACGAACAGGCGGCGGAGAATTCTGGCGCAGCCTCGTCAGCGGCGGTATCTATAAACGTCAGCAGGGGAGAATCGCTCGACAAACGACGTTTGCGGTTTTTGCAATCACTTTCAGTATCGGTGTGTGGCGACTTTCGCAGTTACTTCCGCTGTGGATCTCCGAAGGATCGTCGCTCTCGCAGGGCGCATCTTCAGTCGACTTGGGCTTCGTGAGATTTCTTGTGCCTGGTCTTTTGCTCGCGGTAGGGTTGTGGATTTGTTTTCGCATCGTCAATTATCCAAAGTTCACCGACTTTTTAATTTCGGTCGAAACAGAAATGACCAAAGTCACGTGGCCGTCTCGCGACGAAGTCTTTCGTAGTTCGGTCGTTGTCATTTTCATGATTTTCGCCTTGTCGGCGATTCTTGCGGCATACGATCTTTTTTGGTGGCTCGTACTACGGTCGCTTCAGGGTTTTGGTTAATCGGTTTCAGGTAACACGTTTCTTTCATACATACATTCAAGCAAGCGGGCATTGCCGTGAGTAATCACACAGATGTTGAGTCCAGCGACGACGGGATCGAAAAATCGATCGCCGATCTTTCGCACATCCATTCCGATCCTGTTGAGGAAGCGGTCCACTCTGCGATCGTCGATCCAGCGACGCAGGAAGTTGATGTTGATGACGATGACGATGACGGATCGCCGGCAGAGGCTCACGATCCATTCGTTGGCAGCGAGCATGCAAAACCGGTCATGATGGATGATTCCGCCGAACCGAGCGTGCCGCTGACGAGCGACATGAACTGGTACATTCTCAAGGTGCAAAGCAACCGTGAAGATTCAATCCGCGACGGACTTTTGCGTCGCGTAAAAATGGCTGGACTTGAGCGGTACTTTGGAGAAATCATTGTTCCAAAGGAGCAAGTCACAGAGTTTAAGTCTGGAAAAAAACGCGTGGTTTCACGCAAGATTTATCCTGGGTACATTGTCGTCAACATGATTCTCAACGACGATACGTGGTATATGGTTCGAGAGACGGGAGGCATCGGCGATTTTACGGGATCCGCCGGACGTCCTAGCCCGATGATGCCTCAGGACGTCGCAAAAATTCTTCGAAAAACCGAAGAAAAGGCCGACGATGCCCCCCGACTGAAAATTAAATTCAAGAAGGGTGATCGTGTAAAAATCAACGAAGGAACTTTTGAAAATTTTGAAGGTGATGTCGAACAGATCGACGAGGCAAACGGTCGCGTGACTGTAATGCTCAGTATTTTTGGACGTTCTACTCCTGTGGACATCGAATACTGGCAGATCGAGTCGGCTTGATTCTACGGCATCACAAAAAATTAAGACTTATCGAAAACTCTTAGCGAAGGCAGTGCGATTATGGCAAAGCAGATGGTTGGACAAGCAAAATTTCAGGTTCCAGGAGGAAAAGCCACTCCTGCACCACCAGTGGGAACGTCGCTTGGGCGTTATGGCATCAATCTCGGTCAATTTGTGCAACAGTTTAACGATCGCACGAGGGATGCCGCTGGCATGCCGATCCCGGTCGTTGTCACCGTCTACAATGATCGTTCTTTTGATTTTGTGACGAAAAGCCCGCCAGCTGCCGCACTGCTTAAAAAAGCTGCCGGGCTGGCAAAGGGCTCGGGAGTTCCAAATAAAGACAAAGTTGGCAAGGTCTCCAAGGCGCAGTTAGATGATATTGTTCGCCTTAAATCAGCCGATTTAAATGCTCGTGACCCTGAGCACGCTCGAAGCATGATCGAAGGAACTGCTCGGAGCATGGGCCTTACTGTTGAGGGATGATCTTTCAAAATCATACAGTCCCGTTTGATTCATTTTTAAATTCAAGATTTCACGTTCAAGACACTTTTTCAATACGTTCGCAGTATTTATTGCAATCAAAAATACAATAGTCTTCCCCTCTATTCGCTACGAAACTTTTACAAGAGATTGAGGAATTACGCCGTGGCTCTCACGAAACGCATGAAGTTGATGCTCGCCAAAAAGCCGACCTCCGAAGCTCCGCTTCCTTTGGTTGAAGCAGTCGACGTGCTGAAGGGTTTTCCGCCCACCAAATTTGATCAGTCTGTCGAAATCCACATGCGACTTGGAATTGATCCCAAGCAGGCCGACCAGATCGTTCGAGGATCAATTGTACTTCCTCACGGAATTGGAAAGTCGAAACGAGTGCTTGTATTTGCTCGCGGTAATCTCGCCGAAGATGCCACGGCAGCGGGGGCAGAACATATTGGTTCTGAAGAACTGGCAAAAAAGGTCAAGGAAGGCTGGACCGATTTTGATGTTTGCATTGCAGCGCCCGACATGATGGGACTTGTCGGACCGCTGGGAAAAATCCTTGGGCCGCGTGGATTGATGCCGAGTCCTCGAGCCGGAACCGTAACGATTGATATTGCTAAAACCGTCAAAGAATACAAAGCGGGCAAGGTTGAGTTTCGAAATGATCCCACGGGGATCGTGCATGCAGTCGTGGGCAAGATGAGTTTTGGCGCCACTCATATTGTGGAAAATATTCAAGCATTTATCGCTCATGTCATGTCTCTACAGCCTCAGAGCGTGCGGGGGCAATTTTTAAAGGGCATTTCGATTTCAGCTACGATGAGTCCCGGAGTGCCGGTGGCTGCATGATCCGTCGTTGAATGTTCTTCAATTGCGAGGCCGGCTCGCTTCACTGTTTCAGATTTTGTCTTCACGTTTTACATCGAGTTCGATATGAGTAAACAAGTTAAAAACATGCTGGTAGATGACATCAAATCCCGCCTTCAGGGTGTTGAGGAATTGATTGTTGTAAACATTGGCTCTCTTGATGCGCAGCGCACAACACAGTTGCGAAAACAGTTGCGTCAAAAAAACATCCACCTGCAGATGGTCAAAAACAGCCTTATTCGCAGGGCCACTGTTTCAACGCAGCTCGCAGCAGCCTTCGCTCAGACTGAAGGAATGCTTGCCATCGCGTGGGGCGGGGAAGACGTCGTTGATCTTGCAAAAGAACTCACTCGCATCAGCGCCCTGAAGGACTTTGAAGGTTTGCAATTTCGCGGTGGTGCGATTGATGGCACTGCAATGAGTTCCGAGGAAGTAAAACTGATTGCCAAGTGGCCAAATCGTTCCGAACAACTTTCAATTTTGAGCGGTCAGATCAGTTCTCTTGGCGGAGTGCTCGTATCACAAATCATTGGACGGGGAGCAACTCTGGCGAGTCAGATCGCATCTCGCGTGGAGGAACTTGAAAAACAATCGCCTGCGGTGGCGTTCTCTGCCGAAGCCCCTGCGGAGGCCCCTGCGGAGTAAGATCCCCGTTCCAGCAGGCAAAAACCTGCCTCGACTTGAACGAAATCCAAGCGTGGAGATCATTTGGGGGATCGCATAATTTTTCGGAAAGCTATTTTTAGACGATTTATATCTAAGCCTGCATTTTTTAAACTTCTTTCAAGGTAAGAGCCTTGAATATTTTCAACCCGAGCGAAAGGATCCTGAGTGATGGCAACGGCCGAAGCAACGCGTGATTTTACGAAAGAAACCAAGGATCTTGGCGACAAAATTGTTGAGTTGACCCTCAAACAGGCGAAGGAACTCTCCGATTATCTCGAGGACGTACACGGCATTAAGCCGGCAGCCGGTGGTGCCGTTATGATGGCCGCTCCTGGTGCATCGGCAGGCGGTGGGGAAGCTCCCGCTGAAAAGACTGAGTTCGACGTGGTCCTCGAAAGCTTTGGCGAAAACAAGATCGCCGTTATCAAAGTTGTTCGGGCCGCAACAGGCTTGGGCCTCAAAGAGGCCAAGGATCTTGTTGAAAGCTGTCCTACGAAAGTCAAAGAAGGGATTTCCAAGTCTGACGCCGAGAAGCTTCAGAAGGAACTCGAAGAAGCCAAGGCCAAGGTCAGCATTAAGTAGACGTTTGTTGTTGAAATCGGGCTTGACAGGCTAGGGGGCTTGGAATCCTAACTGGCAACCCGCTATATTCTCGACTTGCAAATGTCTGCTGTTGATTGTTGTTGAGGCTTGAAGTCCTATACTTCCACTGGGTTTCGTTCGCGCCGAGGCCCATTTCTTTGACCATTGTAGTTGTGGGCAATCGTGATCACTTTGCGTGCTGGAGTCTGTCGGGAGCGGCCCTTTGCCCTGTTTTATTGTCGAGCGGATTTCGCCCGATGGATGTGTCTCTCGAAAGAGTGGTCTTCGTTGCTTGTTCGCTTTGAGACAATTCTGGCTTGTCAATCTGCCCTTCGTCAAAGATTGAACTATTTTCAAAAGAGATCCGTTTCTTGATTTTTGTCGATTCAATTTTTTGACTCACCGTTTTTCTAGTCATAGTCACACGTACCGCTACTGAACCTATCAGCAGGAGATCGCGCTCGATGGCAACTCCCTCCGTCCGCCGGCTACAGCCAACGGAAATTCGTCATTTCGGAAGTCGTCGCGTTAGTCACGCGATCCCAGATCTCACTGAAATACAGACGCGATTTTACGAAATATTCCTGCAGTACGATGTTCCGGCTAATAAGCGGAAAGACCAGGGCATTGAGGGAGTACTTCGCGAAATTTTTCCGGTTGAAAGTTACGACAAAACCGTCAAGCTCGAATTCCTTGAATACAGTCTCGGAAAACCTCGGTACGTTCCGGACGAATGCCGTCAACTTCGCATGACGTATGGTCGACCTCTCAGGGTGAGACTGCGACTCACTCGTGGTCAGCCAATCGAAGAAGAGGTTTATCTTGGCGATATTCCGATCATGCTTGGTGGTGGCGAATTCATCATCAATGGTGCTGAACGTGTCGTTGTAAGCCAACTTCATCGTTCGCCCGGTGTCGATTTCGTTACCAGCAGTGAATCGAGTGAGCGAAAAACTCACAATTGCCGGATTATCCCTGAGCGTGGCAGTTGGATTGAATTAAATGTATCCAAGAAAGATACGCTTCAGGTTCGCATTGATCAAAGCGGAAAGTTCTCAGCCCTCACGCTTCTTCGGGCAATGGATAAGAAATTTTCCAGCGATACTGAGATCCTCAAGCTTTTTTATAAAAGTTCTCTGGAAAAGGTTGTTGGCTCAAAGAGTGTTCCTAAAATTGAGGGCAAAGTTGCGTTTAACGATGTTGTGTATCCGCCTTCGAGCGAACGAGCAGGCGAGATCATCGTGGAGACTGGCCGTAAAATTACGCATGATCAAGCTGAGTTGATCTGCACGTCCGGACTCAAGAGCGTGGAACTCATGCCGGAGCAGAAAGTTCCGCTCATTCTGAACAGTCTGACCGAGGATGCTGATGAGGCTCGCCGTCGCACAAATATGACTCCCAGTCATGAAGAGTCACTCGTGCGCATCTATCAGCGACTGCGCCCCGGCAATCCTCCCGCCCTCGATAAGGCTCGAACGCTGTTCGATGAGAAGTTTAACGATACCAATCGCTATCGCCTTGGCCGGGTCGGTCGTTTTCGTATTAATCGAAAGCTCGGTTTGAATGTACCCGAAACCGAAATGCGATTGCGTCCAGAAGATCTCATCGCAGCGATCACTTATATTTTAAAACTCAGTGAGGGGGAGAGTGAGGCCGACGTTGATGATATCGATCATCTCGGTAATCGTCGTCTGCGAACGATCGACGAACTTGCAAGCGATGAACTCCGAAAAGGTTTCCTCAAATTACGCCGAACTGTTCAGGAGCGCATGAGCCTCAAGGATGTCGAGGAGATGAGCCCGCGAACGCTCATTAACCCGAAGAGTATTTCTGCTGCAATTGAATATTTCTTTGGTCGCGGTGAACTCTCGCAGGTCGTTGATCAGACGAACCCGCTCTCTATGCTCGCGCACGAACGTCGCCTCTCCGCACTCGGCCCAGGTGGACTGAATCGTAAACGCGCCGGGTTTGAAGTTCGTGACGTCCATATTTCCCACTACGGTCGCATTTGTCCGATTGAGACGCCAGAAGGAACGAATATCGGACTTATTTCGAGCCTCGCGATCTATTCCGGTGTTGATTCGTATGGCTTTCTTGTGACGCCCTACCGGAAGGTCTCTAAGAGCAAGCTCACGGATGACGTTGTTTGGTTGCGGGCCGACGAGGAGCACGATGCTCACCTTGCGTCTGCCGACGTCGCGGTTGTCGACGGGAAGATCCACGGGGAGTCCATCATCGCTCGATACCGTGGTGATTTTGTGCTCGTGCCGGCGGACAATGTTCAGTACATCGATGTTGCGCCAAGCCAAATGGTTGGAGTGTCGGCCGGTTTGATTCCATTTCTTGAGCACGATGATGCAAATCGTGCCTTGATGGGATCCAACATGCAGCGACAAGCAGTTCCGCTTTTGATTGTTGAACCACCGATCGTGGCAACGGGCATGGAACGCGATGTCGCAATCAATTCGGGCCTCATCGTGCGGGCCACAAAGAAGGGGATTGTCGGATACGTTGATGCTGAACGAATCGAGGTAGGGCTCGATGTGTACAAGCTCCGAAAATATGTCGGCCTCAACGAACGCACCTGCCAAAATCAAAAACCCATCGTGCGGATTGGCCAGAAAGTGGAGAAGGGTGACGTACTTGCCGACGGTGCCGCTACCTTTCAGGGTGAACTGGCGCTTGGTCGCAATGTGCTCGTGGGCTTTATGGCGTGGGACGGATTTAATTTCGAAGACGCCATTATCATTAGTGAAGAATTGGTCGAAAACGATGTCTACACGTCGATTCATATTGAGGAATATGACATCGAAATTCGTGATACCAAACTTGGTCGTGAAGAATTTACTCGCGATATTCCAAATGTTGGCGAACGAGCTCTTCACAATCTTGACGAGGGTGGCATTGTTCGCATTGGTACCTACGTTCGTTCGGGTGACATTCTGGTTGGTAAGGTTTCGCCAAAGAGCAAAACTGAGTTGACTCCAGAGGAAAAACTTCTACACGCTATCTTTGGGCGTGCCGGCGAAGACGTGAAAAACGATTCCCTCGAAGTTCCTTCCGGAGTTGAGGGAATCGTGCTTGCTACCGAGAAGTTTTCCCGGCGCATGTCTCTCACGGAAGACGAAAAACGTGAGTTTGAAAAACAGCTGAAAGAGACTGAAAACCAAGGCAACTTGCAGATTGCCGAAACCTTCGGCGCCATGATCACCGAATTTGAGAAAATTACTCAAAAACCAATCCCCGCCGACGACGGTTCTCCACTGGTTCGAGGCCAAGATCACAAGGTCGTTGCCGACCGTGCAAGAAGTTTCAGAATTGATTCTCTCGATCTTCGTTCCCCGCAACGCAAGAGCGACATTGAAAAACTTTATAAGACCATGTGGCCAGCAGTCGAGGAATCTATCGATGCCGCCGATCGGAGCATCAATAGCATGAAACGCGGAGACGAGCTTCGTCCCGGCGTGTTGCAAATGGTGAAGGTCTATGTCGCAGCAAAACGGGCAATTTCGGTTGGCGATAAAATGGCCGGTCGCCATGGAAATAAAGGGGTTATCGCAAAAATTCTACCCAAAGAAGATATGCCTTTTCTGGCCGATGGAACTCCCATTCAAATTCTGCTCAACCCGCTCGGCGTTCCCAGTCGCATGAATGTCGGCCAGATCTTGGAAACGCATCTTGGATGGGCTGGAAAACTGCTCGGATTTCAGGCAATCACCCCGGTATTTGATGGGGCAAGCGAAGAGAACATCAATGACGTTCTCGAAACTGCTGGCCTTCCACGACATGGTAAGGCTCAGCTTTTTGACGGTCGCACCGGCGTGGCGCTCGAGCAAGAAACCACGGTTGGCTACATCTACATGCTCAAGTTGCATCATCTCGTTGATGACAAGGTGCATGCTCGTTCAACAGGTCCATATTCGCTCATCACGCAGCAACCGCTGGGCGGAAAAGCTCGCTTTGGTGGACAGCGTTTCGGTGAAATGGAAGTATGGGCACTCGAGGCCTACGGTGCTGCTTACATTCTCCAAGAGTTGCTCACTGTAAAGAGCGATGACGTGGAGGGGCGAACGAAGATCTACGAGAGCATGGTGAAGGGCGAAAATACGCTTGAAGCAGGCACGCCAGCAAGCTTTGATGTACTCACCAACGAAATTCGCGGCCTTGGACTCAATATGCAGCTGGAGAAAAGACGGCTCTGATTGTGTCCACTGCCGATTCGCTGTTCGTTCATTGATTTGAAGGCAACTGCGAAACAACGATTTTTACGATTCTTCTTCACGACCAGCAATTCACACAAATAAAATTTTCAACACCGCACCGTCACCAGAGTTCCTAGGAGAAAAGACGTGAGCATTGGCGAAACAACCTACGATCGAATCAACGACTACACCTCGGTGAAAATCAGTTTGGCGCGTCCGCATGACATTCGCAGCTGGTCGTTTGGTGAAGTTAAAAAACCTGAAACAATCAACTACCGCACCTACCGTCCTGAAAAAGACGGCCTGATGTGCGAGCGTATTTTTGGACCCGAAAAAGACTGGGAGTGCGCTTGCGGAAAATACCGCGGCATGAAATATAAGGGGATGATCTGCGATCGTTGCGGGGTAAAGGTGACCCATTCCAAGGTTCGCCGCAAGCGAATGGGCCACATCGAACTGGCAGCGCCGGTCGCGCATATCTGGTTCTTTAAGGCAATGCCGAGCCGTCTGGGGGCTTTGCTCGACATGAAGACGTCGAGCCTTGAAAAAGTTGCCTATTTCCAGGATTACGTTGTGATCGATCCGAAGGATACTCCCTTCAAAAAACAGCAACTTCTCACTGAGGATGAATATCGAGAGGCCCGGGTTACCTACGGGGATAATGGTTTTGACGCCGACATGGGCGCTGAAGCGATCCGCAAATTACTTTTAGGTCTCGACCTCGTGCAACTTTCAAAAGACCTTCGTATAGACCTGCACGAAACTGGCTCAAAGCAAAAGAAGAAAGATCTTGTCAATCGTCTTAAAATTGTTGAAAGCATTCGGGATAGTGATAACAAACCTGAGTGGATGGTGCTCGATGTCATCCCCGTGATCCCGCCTGATCTTCGTCCGCTGGTCATGCTCGATTCGGGAAATTTTGCAACGAGTGATTTAAACGATCTCTATCGCCGCATTATCAATCGTAATAATCGGCTTAAAAAACTGGTTGACTTGAATGCGCCTGAAGTGATCATTCGCAATGAAAAACGAATGCTCCAGCAATCAGTCGATGCTCTCTTCGACAACAATCGATGCAAGCGCCCGGTACTCGCTTCGAGCAACCGACCGCTCAAGAGCCTTACCGATATGATCAAAGGAAAGCAGGGGCGCTTTCGTGAAAACTTGTTAGGGAAACGAGTTGACTATTCGGCCCGAAGCGTGATCGTTGTCGGACCAAGACTGCGACTTCACCAGTGCGGTCTCCCAAAGAAAATTGCTCTCGAGCTTTATCAACCGTTCATTATTCGAAGGCTCAAGGAACTCGGGCATGCCGATACCATTAAAAGCGCAAAGAAAATGCTCGACCGCAAGGATGCTGAGGTGTGGGATATTCTTGAAGAAGTGATTCGCAATCATCCCGTCCTTCTGAATCGTGCGCCCACGCTTCATCGTATGGGTATTCAGGCCTTCGAGCCACTTTTGGTTGAAGGCAACGCGATCAAATTGCATCCACTGGTTTGCAGAGGTTTTAACGCGGATTTTGACGGCGATCAGATGGCCGTTCATTTGCCCCTCTCCATCGAGGCCCAAGTTGAGGCCCATACGTTGATGCTCTCCACGAATAATATTTTTAGCCCCGCCAACGGATCGCCCATTATTAGTCCGTCGCAGGACGTTGTGATGGGATGCTACTACCTCACAATGTCGCTTGCTAACCGCAAGGGTGAAGGAATGATTTTTCGAGATATGGACGAGGTACAACTTGCCCACTCGCTCGGAAAAATTGATACGCATGCGAAGATTAAAGTAAAATTACCCCCCGCTCGTTGTTTGAAAACAGACACTGAAGGCCTTGGAAAGCCGGGGGCGATCATCGAGACAACTGTTGGTCGCGTGCTTTTTAATTCAATTCTTCCTGATGGAATGCTCTTCTACAACATTCCGATGCGATCGAGTGAGCTCGCTCGTGTTATCTCAGACTGTTATCAGGGGCTTGGTCGTCGAAAAACAATTGATCTTTTGGATGAGATGAATCGCACTGGGTTTAGCTGGAGCACCAAGAGCGGCCTGTCGTTTGCAACTGACGATCTCATCACGCCTGGCAGCAAGTCGAAGATCATTGGTGAGGCTGAAAAGAATGTGTTGAAGATTTTGAAACTGTATCAACGAGGTGTTATTACCGACGTCGAGCGATACAACCAAGTACTCGATTCCTGGATGGGTGCTCGCGATCGGATCACCAAGGAGATGATGGCCGAACTCGAACAAGATACCGATGCTCGCGATACCCGTCGCTCAGGATACGTGAATCCAATTTTCTTGATGGCTCACTCCGGTGCACGAGGCGGTGTTGAACAAATTCGTCAACTCGCTGGAATGAGAGGTCTGATGGCCAAGCCTTCCGGTGAAATTATTGAGACCCCAATTAAGGCGAACTTTCGAGAAGGCCTGACGGTACTTGAATATTTCAGTTCGACCCACGGTGCCCGAAAGGGGCTGGCTGACACCGCATTAAAAACGGCTGATTCGGGATATCTCACTCGAAAACTTGCCGATGTTGCTCAGAACGTTGTCGTCACGCTGCATGACTGCGGAACATCCCAGGGCATTACGAAGGGGGTTGTCTACCGTGGTGAAAAGGTCGAGGTCAGTCTTGCTGAAAGTATCCGTGGCCGCGTGAGTCGATCGACGCTCATCAATCCAATTACTCAAGAAGTTGTGGTGCGGGAAGACGAACTGATCACTCCCAGCGTCGGCCGTCGCATCGAAGAACTTGGACTCGAAAAGATTCAAGTTCGCAGCACGCTCACCTGCGAGGCGAATCTTGGTGTTTGCCGACTTTGTTACGGAATGGATCTTTCCACCGGATCAATGGTGGAGGAGGGCATGGCTGTCGGCATCATTGCGGCCCAGAGCATCGGCGAACCTGGTACGCAACTCACAATGCGCACATTCCATATCGGCGGTGTCGGTCAGCGTGCCGTCGAAGAAAGCGAAAGTCGCACCAAGCGTGGTGGCAAGGTTCGCTTCAATCGTCTCAAAATCGTTACCGACGAATTAGGGCAACAGGTAGTGCTCTCACGCAATGGTTCTATCATGATTCTCGATGCCAAAGAGAATGAAGTTGAGAAGTTTGAAATTCCGATTGGAGCCATTCTCAAAGTTGCAGAAGACGAGGATATCAAGGCAAGTACGGTGCTCGTAACGTGGGATCCGCATTCAATTCCGATTCTTTCCGATGTCGCAGGAAAGGTTCGTTATGAGGATGTGATTGACGGCGAAACACTCCGCATGGAAAAAGATCCCAGCGGTCACGTACGTCGCATGATCATGGAACATAAGGGCAACCTGCACCCGCAGATCGTGCTCGAAGACCAATCTGGAAAAGTACTCAGTTTTTCAATTCTTCCAGAGAAAGCCTATATCGAAGTAGAGCAGGGTGAGATGGTCGCAGCCGGTCACATACTTGCTAAAACCCCTCGAGAGGCCTCCGGCACACAGGATATTACGGGTGGTTTGCCGCGAGTTACTGAAATTTTTGAGGCTCGAAAACCCAAAGATCCTGCAATTATGGCAGAAATCGATGGCTTGGTAGAACTGCTCAATGAAAAGAAGAGAGGGAAACGCACCATTGTCATTCGAAATGACAGTGGAATTGAAAGCGAGCACCTTGTTCCACATGGAAAGCATCTTCGGGTGCACACGGGCGATTACGTGAAGGCCGGTGAAGCACTTGTCGAAGGGCCGCTTGTACCGCATGACATTCTTCGAATCTCCGGGGAAGAAGAAGTGCAGCGATATCTTGTGCGCGAGGTTCAGAATGTTTATCGCAGCCAGCGAGTCGACATCGATGACAAACATATTGAAATCATCGTTTCGCAAATGCTTCGAAAAGTTAAAATTGAAACGGTGGGAGACACTGATCTCTTACCGGGCAGTGTTATGGACAGGCTTGAATTCAAGACTGCAAACGAACTCCTGACAAAATGTTTGCGAATCACCGACAAAGGCGACAGCGAGTTTATTGTTGGCGGAGTAGTTCCAAAGGACGTACTTGAGCAAACAAATTCGCAGATCGAAGCCCTTGGTGGGACGCCCGCCAAAGGATCTCGGACGAAGCCGGCGACATCCAGCACGCAGTTGCTTGGAATCACAAAGGCGAGCGTTCAAAGTTCAAGCTTTATTTCCTCAGCAAGCTTTCAAGAGACCACCAAAGTGCTCACCGAAGCAGCTCTTGCAGGAAAAGTCGACAAGCTCGTGGGTCTGAAAGAAAATGTGATTCTTGGACACTTGATTCCTGCAGGCACGGGTTTCGGTGCGTTTCAGGCATCCCAGGTGCGAGTGCGACCAGAAGCGATTGAAGCCCTGCGAATGGATCGTGAAAATGTTCTGACCCGCCAGTTTCCACTGCTTGAAGCAGTTGGAGAAGGAGATCTCTCGGGTTCGACTTCCACCAATGATGTTACTCCGACCGAATCCGGTGGGGTTCTCGAAGTATTGCAGTCCGATCTGTAATTCGTCGTTTTTTAAAAGTGACTCACTCCATGCCTTCATTCGCCCACTCTGGGGCGGTGATGATGATTTTATTGGCATCAGCCGAGCTGTACTCAAAAACTTTACTTCGAGAAATCCGTGCACCGTCGTTAAAGATCGTCTATTCGAGATAATCCAACAGCGAACGTTGTGAAGATCGACTCATTTTTGAGAAGCATTGGAACTGCCTCGGACTGTAAGGTAGTGTTTTTCATAGAACTGGTGGCTTCGCTCTCAAGCACATCTTTTCTTACAAAACGTTGCCGTTTCCTCTGTTTGTGTTCACTGCGACAGGAAGCCCTCTAATGAAAATTATTGTGTTCACGTTGGCTACGGTTATTTCATGTTTTGTATGCGGTCCGATTCAAGGACAAAATTCAGCCTATAACCCGTATGCTGATAGTCAGGACTCCTTGCCTCCGATTGCCGCCGATGGAACGATCCAGTGGGGAACTTTTTACAAATCGTCGGCTATTCAAAAGAGCTATGAACGGCTCTGGAATCAGGGCGCGTGTCGCGGAACCAATAAAGCGATTACTATTCCAGTCGAGCAAAACAAGCTTGATGTCAATAAAATTCCTGAGTCGCAATACACTGGAACGGTGCGTGGGACTGCCGGTGGAGCAATGGCCATAAGCGATTCTCACGAGAAGACGCTTGTTGTTCTGTTTCATCCCGCAGGCGTCACGAGTCTGTCGATTACCGGGAGAGTTCCGGCAGATATCCTTCGTACTGGGATGATTGTTCGCGTGTTGGCGCAAGTTGCTCACAATGGAAAAGGTTCCGAACCGATCCGAACGCTTGACATCGTGACCCCATCAAAAACTTTCAAACCGGATCCTGTGGAGGCCGATCGGCTTGGATCGATTGTTGGCGTTGTTACACAGTTTAAAAATGGTGTGCTTCTTCTAAGAGTCAACTCCGGGACTATTCGGAGAATTTCTCTCTCGGTAGCCTCCGATGCAGTCGCCAACATTGAGGCAGCTGACCTGGCTCTTGTGTCACCCGGCGATAGCGTTACCGTGAAGGGCAGACTTTGGGCAGGAGAAGGTTCCACTGCTGACGGAACACTCTTTGCTTCAACGGTAGTCGTGACAAAGCCCGTGTTGGAAAAATCTGGGAATATTCTCCCTCAGAAAGTTTCTGCCGCGAAAAAGCTCAGCAAAAGTGTTGTCGCTGAAATTTCAGCAGCGACGATCGACTGAACCGAATCTGCGCTCTCTTTTTTCATCATTTGCACAAAATAGAACACTTTTTGAGTTCTATTTTTCGTTCTGTCTCGCGACTCTTGCGAAAAATGAAGCGGCGTCTGGATTGTCTGCCTGTTGCTGCAGTACAGTGTTCCACTCGCAGTGATTCGTAAGAGGTTCAAAGGCGGAATATTTCTGAGCTTTCATGAGTCCATCGATTTCAGTTGAACAAGCTGCCATGTCTGTGAAAAGCGTAGCAGTACACGCTCTTCGCAAACGATTGGACGCCGTCTGGGATGAAGTTCCCGTAGCGGCCCGAAGCACTCACGATGAACCACAACGCATTCACCGTCTTCGGGTCGCAACCCGAAGAGCACTTGCGGCCATTGAGGTTTTTCACTCCGTTATTCCTCGAAAGAGAGCCCGATGGTTTGTACGACGCCTTCACGAGTTGCGCCGCGCCGCTGGAAAGGCCCGCGATCTTGATGTCCTAACGCATCGGTTTTATGAGACTGTACCCATATCCACGAAGCAGACAGCCCCACTCAGTGGTATCTCTGCTCAAACAAGAGCACGAACACGACTCCTTGCAATGCTTGCATGCCAGCGGGATGAAGCCTGTCGACCGATCTCAGTCGTTTATGAGCAACTTCTCAATGCCGACTGGTCTCGTCGCGTGGAACAGTTGCTTGAAGAACTCTGCAACCAGCAGGATTCACACTGTGAAGAATCTTTTGGTGATTATGGAAGGCGGCACTTCAAGCCAATGGTTGAATCTTTTTTTGCTATTACCGATCGACGTCTTCACGGGATCAATCAACTGCATGCTTTTCGGATCAAGGTCAAACAACTCCGTTATACAATGGAGTTGTTTTTATCTGTTTTTCAACCTTTGGAACGGGTCCAGTGTTGCGACGCACTGGCGAAGGTGCAAGAGACACTCGGCACGTTTACTGACAATGCGGCAGCCGCTGATCGTCTTCGACGGCTGGAAAATTGCTCCGCTACAGATTGGGATCGTTCGATTTTAGAAAACCTTCTCCGCGAAACGTCACAGCAGGCCGACGCTGCGCGTCGTGAATTCGTCACGTGGTGGAGTGCGTCGCGGCGGCGATCCCTCAAACGAAAATTGACTCGCGTACTTCGCACACAATCAGCCTGACAAATAACCTGAGTGGTCTGCTTGGGTCTACAATACAAGCAGACCACACTTTCTTGCGTTTTGTGTGCTTGCTTTGTGATTGGTGCTCCTATCTGTTTCAGAACACCAAATGCTTTTTTTACTGAATTCTTGTCCGCTTTTTCATGATGGTCCGCAATTCTGACAAAGATCGCGTATTGGCAATGTCCTGCGACGCAAGGGAGGCACGTCTGGCCTGCAAAATTCCGTGTCGCATCTGCCGAAGTCCTTGCGTTGAATGGGCATCCGTGGAGATCACAAGTTTTACACCTGCTTTTTGGGCGGCCGCAGCGTGAATGTCGTTTAAATCCAATCGCCACGGATTCGCGTTAATCTCCAAAAATGTTCCGTATTTCGCTGCCGATTGTATGACCGTCAGCATATCGACGTCGTAGGCCTGTCGACGATTGATCAGACGACCGGTGGGATGTCCGATGACACTCACGTGCGGATTTGAAATGGCCTCCAGAATTCTCGACGTGATTTTCTCCCGAGGTTGGCTCTGTCCGTAATGCAAACTGGCGACAACCCAGTCGGCTTGTTCGAGCACGTTATCGGGAAGATCCAGGCCACCCTTTTCGAGCATGTCGACTTCAATTCCTTTTAGTACCACAATTGCTGGCTTACCATGCTTGGACAACGAGTCATTGAGCCGATCAATTTCACCCCACTGATTGAGTAGCCTTTTTGCATTGAGGCCCCTGGCCATTGTGACTCGCTGACCGTGGTCAGTAATCGCGATGTACTCGAGTTTTCGTTCAATCGCCGCCTGCACCATTTCCTCTAGCGTGTTTTCTCCGTCCGTGGCCGTTGTGTGCATATGAAGATCACCTCGCACGTCCGATAATTGAACCAGTCGTGGAAGGCGGCCTTCTTCGGCCAATGTTATTTCGCTGCGGCCTTCACGCATCTCCGATGGAATCCACGGCAGGCCTATTGCCTTATAGACATCTTCTTCAGTTCGACCTGCGATCCATTTTCCTTTTTCAGCATGAATCACATTCACTGACATTTTCTCTGGGACTGATGTTTCGCTTGCCTGAAACCCATCAAACACTCCATATTCATTGAGTGTGAGGTTGTGTTCTCGAGCCCGACTTCGAAGAAGCACGTTGTGCTCCTTTGAACCGGTAAAATACTGCAAGGCACAACCGAAGGAGTCGTGAGTCACCACACGAAGATCAATCTGTGTTTCTCGTGGTCCACGAATGCTCATCTTTGTGTCACCGCGAAGCAGAACTACGGTTGTTCCATTCCACTCCGCAAAGTGATTCATAACCGTAGTAGGGTCATCACTCTCAACTACCAGATCGAGATCACCCACTGTTTCACAGCCCCTTCGCCAACTGCCAGCTCCTTCGACCGTACGGGCGGCGAACGATTGTTTCATATATGCAAGCACATCTTGCATGATTCCATCCGCGTCTTCCCATAAGAGCCTCTGGTGTTGATCGCTCTTGGCAAACGCCATGTTGTCAAGAATTGACTGCTGAGTCTTCTCACCAAAACCGCGAATGGTAGCCACTCGCCCCTCACGGCATGCGTTTTCAAGTGACTCAAGTGACTCAATGTGCAACTTTTCAAAAAGTATTTTTGCCTTTTTTGGTCCGAGTCCTGGAACTCGCATGATGGCAAACACTCCCGGTGGCACGCTCGCTTCGAGTTCCTCAAGAAGCGGAAGACTTCCTGTCTCCAACAACACCTCAATTTTGTGTGATAAATCGGTACCAATGCCCTCAATGTCTGTAAATGTTCGGGTTGAATTCTCTCGCAGAGATGCAAGGGATTCGATCATGCTGCTAATCGTTCGCGCTGCAGAACGGTACGCGCGAATGCGAAACGGATTGGCTTCCGTGAATTCCAGAAGATCCGCTACTCGATCAAAGACGGCAGTAATATCAGCATTGGTCACGGTATTCGCCTTGTTCACAGATGAAAACCTGAGAAGATTTTCTAGCTCAGTAAACTACTGTGAAACGCCGCAACCAAGAAGGCAATCCAGATATCTTCCTAGGCCGAGTCACGGATGTCTCTCAGTGTCTCATGCCGCCTCAGCCCCACACAATCGCCTGCCGATTATTCTTTTCGGATTTGTGCACACAAGAGAGGTTTTACCCTCTATTGCTGAACTCGGGTTGGCAGTGCAGCGGTTGGATAGGTGCGATTGACCGTCACTGGTTGCCACGAAGCTTCGACGACCGTTGACTGCCCGCGACTCGGCCACCACGACGTCGTATGACTTGTTGGCTCGAGAAGTTTTGGAAAAGCCTGAGTTGACGAACTTGGCCCCGCTCCAGGGAGCACCGGCATTCCGGTTGCGTTGGCATCAGGATTACTTGGACTTGATTGGATTGGCGACATGGTGGGGGGAGCAGTCAATGAGGCATCTGCGTTCAACCTGGTTCCTGATGGCGCCGAAGGGCTACTTGTTCTCGGTAGTTCGGGAATCGGTCGCAGCGAGGGCTGCGTCGTGATGGGAGATGGCTGCGCCGGAGCGATCGTGGCTCCAGTCGGTGGTGAAAACTGTGGCGGCACGTCGCTGCCTGCAGCTCCCCATGCCTGAGGATTTTGAATTGGCGATGCAAATGGACTTGCTGCAGGAGGGCTTTGCGATCCAGCAACCGGTCCTGGAGCATACACCGCACCTGGAACTTGAGCTGCCCCCGGCACCGCGACTGCTCCGGGCGATTGAGTGGCCCCGGGCTGCATCTGCACATAGCGAGTCGAATAGACGGCGCGGTACTGCGTGTATGGAGTAACGACAGGTTTTTGGACGTATTGAGTCACCTGCTCCATGCACTGTTGAGAGTATCCCGTGCAAGGATCAATTTCCGTCGATGGCTTATAGCACGTAACGGGAACACATTCATACGTGGTCCGGTAACAGGTTTCTGGAACATAACTCACCTGTTGAACGGGCACCACGACGGGTGCAACAGGTACAGGCGCTACTGGGACTGGCATAATCGGCTGCGCCATGATCGGAGCAACAGCATACGGCGCCGGCGCCTTGCGGCAGCAGGAGAAACACCCGGAGAAGAACTCCGACAGCCCACACTGTGCCCTTGATTCATTCGACATTCCGGCACACATCCCACTCGCAATGATTAGGCTTGCCACGGCTCCTCGCGCATTCATCACAACACTCCTGTCGATCGCTATTTTCGTTACTCGAAACACACATTATTTGTGAGTTCACTTTTTCAGAGGCTCCGGCACACTGCCGGAACTACTCGAAAAGGCTTTGGCCCGAAAAGCGATTCAAACCAAGACTAGGACAAGAGAACAGGGATCGGTGCAAAAAACTGTTCCAACAAATCATGAATTCGTTCGTACGCAACGGTACACACCACACCAACAGCATAGCCCCTTCAATCACACTCTCAGATGGCCATCCGCACGGGATAACCAGAGAGGTTTTCCATTTTTTGGAACAGTCCCAAGATGCTTAGGCATCTGCTTTCGCTGTCCGAATACGCCGTTCAAAACGGTCGTAGAGGTCCAAGAGTGCCTCTCGCAGGTTTCCAGATGATTTTCGAAATGCATCTTCGCAATCATCCTCTTGAATGATTCCACCGTGACTCGGTAAACACCCTACCACTGCATTGAGAATCTGTTGATTCGACCTGCACTGCATGAGCTGTGAAAGTCGTGTTGTTTTGTGCGATGTGACAAGGAGTCCACAACGACGAAATCGTGCGATCGCCATAACAACACCTGAGAAGTATCCAACTCGTTCCCAGCCGTCAACGCAAACAATAGCTTTGCGAGAGGCAAAAGCAGTACCATAGATAAGTTGCAGTACGTCACCGAACGAACGAATAACAAACGCTTTGGTAAAAATTTTTTCCTGTTTGCAATGCTCCACGATCGCTGCCAAGAGCGTTGATTTTCCGCTCCCGTGCGGCCCCTCAATTGCAGCATATCTTGAGAGTGATTGAAATCGCTTAAATATTTCTTCGATATTGCATGGAACACCATTCTCATTCAGCGGTTCAATTCGACCAGCTCGAATGTACCGGGTTGCAAATGGATTGAATGGCAAACGTGTAATAACTTTTTCTTCGGCTGGCCTGCTGCTCATGTCCGACCCTCACCTGGCAATCGAGCCGGTGGCACATGCCCTACATCGAAAACATGTTCGGACACAAAGTCTCTTCCCCCAGCAAAGAAAAGTCGCACCCGCACACACCACCGTATTTTGACGATGAGCCCTTCATAGGAAAGAGGGCTCGCTGGAAGAACCACTGTAACGACTCCGTGGCTGACATCAGTTTTTAATAATTCACTGCCGGCAAGTCGTTGAAAAAAATGCACACCAAGATCCTCTTCGCCCTTGCCTTCGGTATACCAAAGCACCGATTGTTCAACGGCACGAAGATTCTCGATGACGCCAGTCATCGCATAGTGCGCTGACATCGGCATTCTCGGGGCGTATTCCCGCGAAGGTTGGTCAAACACAACGGTAATTGTTGGATCGCTCATCACGCTTTTCCTTCATCGGGAAAAACCACTAGGGAAAAACTCCGGCTGAATGGTCTCCATCGTTCGGGATCACCGCTCACCACAAGTTTCCAGTGCACACTATTGTGCTCAGATACAAATGAATGCATTGACTCTTGTGGAATTTCGATTCGAATCGTCGACTCAAAGCGATTCGTGGGCAAAATCCGGACGTCATCCCAACGCTTCAGAGGCTGACTTCGAACGACAAGATGCTCTGTTCGTACATCGGTACCCTGAAGGTAGGTCGCCCGCTCTTCCAGTTCGAGCTGCACTGAGATCGATCGCAACGTGCCACTGCCTCCCTGACTCACCAGCACGTCGTACATTCCTCCAGGACGTAACGGGTGATCGGAAATTTCAATATGCGTTGGGCCTACTGCAGTTGCTAGAACAAATGATCGCAGAAAAAAAACAACGCCAAAAAGACCAATCACAAAAAATGGCAACAAGAGCGCAAAAAGGATGGGATCTGAGCGACCACTGGCGAGATCGAATCCGGCATTGATTGCAAGGACGATCACTACCGCGTTCCAGAGAACCGCGAAAACACCAAGTCCGGTCAGTGACCAGTTATCGCGACTCTCTATCGGCAATCTGTACCTGAGAATGGTGCCAGGTGAATTCACAAGGTCATCACATGTAGGCACCGATGGATAGTGAGTCGAACGGTCATCGATGTCCTCGATGGGCTCAAGGATATCGGGAAATGATCGCTGTAGTGCCCGCCTTTCTTCCGACTTTCCAAGCGTTGTTACGACACGAACAAGTCCAGAGCCTCCAAGAATCACAAGTGCTCCGGGAAGAAGCAGCGTGAGCAACCACATCCACCAGTGATACCCTCTGACAAGAACAACTGAATCTGAATTTTCTGGGTCATACCAACAGGGCAGCCGTGAACCTATTAAAAATGCATCGAGCTTGGATTGGGCAGCATTTTCATCCTCCAAATACTGACTTTGTGATAATAAGGTCCAGGACTCATGTCGAATACCTCCTGCCACATCGAACGCCAACCTGACTTGCGGTTGCCAACTCTGCGTAAATGTGCCCGGGGGATCCTCTCGAGAGCGGCGGTCGAGTCGCTTTTCGAGAACAACTCCTTCGCTGATGATAAATTCGTGATTGATTCTCCACTCTGGAACTGCTACTCCAGAAAGCAGAAGTGCGCCGAAGACAATTCCCGTAACGAAAAACATCGCATAGAAGATTCCCTCACCAAACGACCCCCACAAAGCACTTCCGGTACGCCGGTGCCCTCTTTTCTTACCGTAAAATTTTGGAAATCGAACCATACTTTTTCTCAGTCAACTCGCAGCGGAGCCTGTCATGAGTCGCTCACAAAACCTTCGTCTTATACGGTCTTGCTCTCAAAAATACGAAATCGAGTGAATCTCGTAGCTGACCCTCGAGGAGCACTATACTCTCCACACCCTCAGAGAAATAAAATGATTGTTTCACGCGAGTTTCTTCCGCTGTGTTCCATTCGCGGTCTTGTACAAACGATGCCTCTCCTTCGAAAACAAGTGATCGCTGCAATGCTTGCGATTTGTTTCTTGGGGGTAGGCACGCACTTCTCGCTGGCAGGCGATTGGCCTCAGATTCTCGGTCCAACGCGGGATGGCCGAGCGTCACCAGACGAAAAAATATCGATTGCGTGGCCTCCTGAAGGTCCACGTGTTGCATGGCGAATGAAGGCCGGCAGCGGATATTCCGGAGCAGCTGTCTCGGAAGGAAAGGTCATGCTCTTTCACCGTATTGAAAACGAGGATTTGCTTGAGTGCCTCGACCTCGAGACAGGGGATACCCTTTGGACCACTTCCTTTAAGGCTCGCTTTTCTCCAACTGTCACACCGGATAACGGACCACGATGCGTTCCTTTGATCGTGAAATCGAATGTGATCGTGTTCTCAGCCGCAGGCACTCTTTCGTGCGTTGAGATTAAAAATGGAAAAGTAGTGTGGTCGGTCGATTTAGCCAAACGATATTCAGCACCGGACGGCTATTTCGGCTTTGGTTCTTCGCCGCTTGAGAGTGATGGATTGATCATTTCAATTGTCGGTGGGCGAGGGGAACCGGGAGTCGAAGGTGGAATTGTGGCGGTTCGAATCAATGACGGAAGCGTGGCGTGGAGCGCGACGGACGAGAAGGCCGGGTACTCCGCACCGCAAGTCATGAACATCGGAGAAACACGTGTCGTCGTAGCAGTCACGCGGCTGGGGCTTTTATGTTTTGAACCACACACTGGAAAAGTGCATTTTCGATTTTCGTTTGGCACCACCGGGCCAACGGTGAATGCGGCGACTCCGGTAGTAATTGGCTCCACTCTTTTTGCATCTTCAAGCTACGGCGTCGGGCTTCTGGCCGTGGAGACCTTCGAGAAAAATGATGGCTCGGTGGATGCTGAAGAAAAGTGGCGCAGCGATGATCTTCTTTCAAGCCAGTTCACGACACCGCTTGTCATGGACCAACTATTACTTGGTCCACATGGACGACACGATATCGGTTCACCGTCGCTCCGTATGGTGGACTGCGCACAAAAGCGAGTCCTCTGGGAAGAGGATGGATTTGGTGCCTGCGGCCTCATTCGTGTTCAGGATACCGTGCTTGCGGTGCGTTCTCGTGGAGAACTCGTCGTCGCAAAGCCAGATAAAACAGGATTTCATTCCATGTCACGAGCGCAAATCGCCACCGGTGAAGTGCTCGCTCTCCCAGCACTTTCAGATGGTCGCCTGCTCGTACGCGATTCTGCTGGACTTGTCTGCCTTGATTTGCGATCAGACGACTAATCCAGCAGAAGCTCGAGAACAAAATTCTTTGTCTGCCGTTACTCGCTCAGTACAGCCACATGTTCCTGCAGTTGGGCATCAGAACGCGCTGAACGAAAAAAGCCGATTTTTTCAAGCGATTTATAGACCTCTTCGAGCGTCTTTTCGCCAAAGTTTGAAATCGACAGAAGATCCGATCTCGTGCAGTTGAGAAGATCGTGAACGGTAAAAATGCCCTTTTCTTCAAGGCAATTGGTGGTCCTCACCGAGAGGCCAATCTCTGCAGTACTCATTTCAAGCTTTTCTGCCATTTCATCTGACTGCGTCAGATTTTTATACGGAATTCTCGGCATGGGGTCCCTCCCGTGCAAAACAATCGAACTGAGAACCGAACGTCTGATCGGTTATGGAATTCCTATCGAGGCTCCATCGTGTGAAGGGAGGAATATACTCCATGAACACCTTTTTCGACTACCCATCGCTTTTCAACACATTCACCGACCCACGCCTTGCGGTTTGCCCCAACTTCCACATTCCCTGAATCGATGAGGTTTTTCGTGCTACAGGTTTCTCTGAATTCTCTCAATAACCAGCAACGACTCGCAGCCACGCACATCGACGGGCCAATGCTTGTTCTGGCAGGCCCCGGTAGCGGGAAGACCCGAGTTGTGACGCATCGTGTCGCACATCTTATCTGCGAAGGAGTGCCGCCGGAGCAGATTGTCGCACTCTCTTTTACCAATAAAGCCGCCGATGAAATGCGTCGCAGAGTTACCCAACTCATTGGCCCGCAACCGGTTGAAATGGGAACTTTTCACCGATTCTCAGCTCGCTTCCTCAGGCACCATGCCAGATTTGTTGGACTCACGAGCGACTATTCGATCCTCGACACCGACGATTCCAAAAAATTACTTCGACGGGCTGCCAAATCGATCGGTCTTCCTCTCACTCACACACCGGTAGACCGTCTCGCGGGAGTGATTAGCCGTGCAAAAAATGACTTTGTGTCACCGCACACATTTGAACCCCGCTGGGGTCATCCTGAAGACGACATTGCCGCTCGCGTGTGGCCGCTCTACCAACGCATGCTCCTGGAAAACAATGCAGTCGATTTCGATGATTTGCTTGTGCATGTGGCACGCGTGCTCACTGAGCAGCCCGAACTTCGCTCGATGCTCGACGCCCGTCATCGCTGGATTCTGGTCGATGAGTATCAAGATACAAACGCTGTGCAGTACATGATCGTGCACGCATTATCGATCGACCATCCAAACCTATCGGTTACTGGTGATCCCGATCAGGCGATCTATGGATGGCGGGGAGCGAGCATTCGCAACATCCTTGAGTTTGAACGCGACTATCCCACCGCACGCATTGTGAAACTTGAACGGAACTATCGAAGCACGTCGAACATTCTTGGTACGGCCGACCGCCTCATCGCTCACAACACCAAACGCAAACCGAAAATACTTCTCACTGATGCGCCTCCAGGAGCCCCGGTGCGAATAGTTCTGGATAGCTCCAGCCGTGACGAGGCCGATCGTATTGCCAATGAAATCCAAGCATCTGTTGTGTCGGGCCGTCGAAAAGCCAGTGACCATGCGATTCTCTTTCGCACCAATGCCTTGTCGCGTTCATTCGAAGTGGCGCTTCGCACTCGCGGTGTCGCGTATCAGCTCGTAAGAGGACTTGAATTTTTTAAACGTAAAGAAATTAAAGATGTTGTTGCGTGGCTACGATTGCTACGCAATCCTCGAGACGATGAGGCTTTTCTGCGAGTCGTCAACGTGCCGGCCCGAGGCCTCGGGCGACAGTCTCTCGAAGCCCTCGGTCAATGGGCTGATGACCAAAAGGTTTCGCGACTTGAAGCTGCTGGAAAAGCCTTTTCGATTCAAGGTATTTCCTCTCGTGCACGAGGATCGCTCGGACGTTTTGTACAGCTGCACGATGAGCTTTCGAGCCGCCATGATCATCGTGTGGCCGACCTTCTTGAAGCGGTACTCGACCGCACCGGTTACCGCGCGATGCTCGAGCGCGAAGAAGATGAAGAGGGTGAGGACAGACTCGCAAATATCGAAGAACTTCTCACGGCAGCTCGGGAACTCGATGAGGAGCATGTCGGCACCGATGCCCTCGAAGCTTTTTTGGAAACCACAGCACTCGTGGCCGATACCGACGCGTGGGAACCCACGGCTGACAGGGTGTCTCTCATGACGCTCCATGCAGTCAAAGGACTTGAATTTCCAGTCGTTTACATCGTAGCGATGGAGGATGGCATTCTTCCGCATGAACGAAGCCTTCATGCTCCAGATACTCTTGAAGAAGAACGGCGGCTCGTATTTGTCGGCATCACGCGTGGTCGTGAAGAGGTGCACGCAAGCTGTGCCCGCATACGCGATTATCGTGGAACAAAACGGGTCTGCACGCCAAGTATTTTTCTTGCTCAATTGACAGGGGACGAGACGATCGTATGTGGCTCCGAAGCACCTGCCGATGGCCGAATATCTTGCAGCGCACTGTTTGACGATGAGAGTCAGATTATTTCTTCAGACGCCTCTTTTGAAACTTCCGAAGAATCACAGATCCTCCCAGAACATTGCTCTGGCACTTCCACTCTTGTTTCGGATGGCCCAACTTTTGAGTCCGACTCACGAGAAGATCGACCCTTGCCGAAACAGCCCTCGCGAAATCGTCACTGGAACATTCAATCAGCGGCCGATTTGGTCATACAACAATCGGTGCCAAAATCTGTTTTCCATACAGGTCAGCGAGTCATTCATCCACATTACGGACGAGGATTTATCCAAAAGGTGACCGGCACCAGTCCAAAGCTGGTGGGAACAGTGATCTTTGATGGCGTTTCGAAACCGCGCACGTTCATTCTTCATCTGAGCGGACTTGAACCTGAGTCCGACGCTGTTGGGAACGTTCCTCGCGAGAATTAGCAACGTGTTGGTCGTGTACTCGCGTTATGAGAAGCCCTTACGCCGTCCGCTCTTTTTGAGCCAACTCTAGATCGGCATCAACCATCGTTGCAACGAGTTCCGCAAAACCAGCGCGAGGTTGCCACCCAAGTTTCTCTCTCGCCTTTTTTGAACACCCCTGCAACACATCAACTTCTGCTGGACGGAAAAAACGTGGATCAATCTCCACATATTCGCGATAATCAAGCCCCAATCGACTGAAGGCGATTTCGCAAAACTCTCGTACCGAATGCGTCTCATCGGTTGAAATAACATAGTCGTCTGGAGTATTTTGCTGGAGCATTAACCACATCGCTTCAACGTAGTCTCCGGCAAATCCCCAATCTCGCTTCGCGTCAAGGTTCCCAAGATAGACCTTCTGCTGTAACCCCATCTTGATTCTCGCCACGGCGCGGCTGATCTTTCGCGTTACAAAGCTCTCGCCTCGTCTTGGACTTTCGTGGTTAAAGAGAATTCCGCACGAAGCATGCAACCCGTAGCTCTCGCGATAATTCACGGTGATCCAGTGAGCGTATGCCTTTGCGACTCCGTAGGGGCTGCGAGGATGAAACGGGGTTGTTTCCCGCTGAGGCGTTTCGGAAGCTTGCCCAAACATTTCTGAACTTGATGCCTGATAAAATCGAATCTTGTAATCCACCGTATCCTGAAAGTCTCGCAGTGCCTCGAGCAAACGCAATGTTCCAACCGCAGTGACTTCCGCTGTATAAGCGGGCTGATCGAAGCTGACTCTTACATGACTTTGCGCAGCAAGATTGTATACCTCTGTTGGAGCGACTTCTCGCATGAGTCGCGACAGGCCATTTCCATCAGACATATCACCGTAGTGCAACTTGAGATCGCTACGAACATGCTCTAGTGGATCGTACAAGTGCTCGATTCGCTGTGTACTAAACGTACTCGATCGACGGACCATTCCATGGACTTCATAACCTTTTGACAGAAGCAGTTCCGCCAGATAGGAACCGTCCTGCCCGGTGATGCCCGTAACAAGCGCCCGCTTCATTTTCATCCGCTATTCCTTCTGACTTTCTTTCGACCCAACCATTGTGCTTCTGTTGAAATCGCGATGACTTATCACATACATCCAGACTGCTGACACGCTGATCGCGACTGCTGAAGCGATCAGCCATAGCGCTGGCAAATGCTCGGCAACACTTTCTCCAAAGGCAATCTTCCCAAGATCTTCGCTTTTTGTTGCCATCACAAGTAAGAGGGAATTGTGACAGACATGCATGACCATCGAAGGAACAATGCTTCCTGTTCGTATCAAAAGCCATCCTAAAATCATTCCCATAATGGTACTCGGAAGGAATCGTTCTGGTGCGGCACCTGCGGAAAGGATCACGTGAAACAAACCAAAAATGATGCTGGAAATCATCAGCGCTGAACCAACCTGCAGTGAACGCCGCAGAGCGCCAAGAAGAAATCCTCTGAAAAATAACTCTTCGAAAATTCCAGGTGCCACTCCAATGGCCCCCACAATCAACCATGGAGAAACGCTCTTCCACGACTCTAGCATTGATTGCACAGCCTTTACTTTTGAATCATCGAGTACTTGGATGCCCAACGATCGGCTCCAGAGTACGACTTCATGAATCCAAGGCCATGTTGCAACTCCGAGCAGTATCGCTGCTGGAAAAATCAGTAGCGACGGTACATAAAGCCTGAATGTCGCCCTCCATTGAAGTCGGTTCCACCACACGACGGATGCTGGAAGACCACCGAAAAGCAACGCTGTAAAAATTGCAGATGCCATTAAGCGTGACGAAGGGCTCCATGTTTTACTCTGACCAAGGATGCCGGTTGCAATAAAGTGCAGCGGAAGAATCGCTCCAAGCGTGAGTAGCGTTGTGTGCATGGCCGGGACATCTCGGCCACTCTTGGGACGACGCAGGACATCTGCCCAGCTCATTTGTCCACCGACAACAAGTGCATCCGATCCAAATCGTCGAGCCGCTACTGCCAGCGCAGCAGCGGCATAGACGAGCGTGCTTGTAACCGCCACAAACGCTGGCAGCGGATGAATCGTGCCTTCAAAGAGTTCTTTGGCGACCAGTAACATATTGACCAACGGCACGATTGACAGAAGTCCATCGAGCCGCCACGAGGGAATCAAAACGGCTACCGCGGGAGTAATTGAAAGCAGCATCAGCGGAATTAAAAAAGCCTGCGCTTCCTTGAAACTGCGTGCGGTACTCGCGAGCAGAAGCAGAATCGCTGAATAAAATGCTCCAAACACCGTCAGAACCAAGAGGAAAGACAGCACCAATCGCGGGCTGAGTGCTGCATCCCCCAACAGCGTACTTTGCAGGCCGAGTGCATAGCCCGTGACGGTCATGGCGATGACGTTCACCAGACCTGTCAGCAGCGTCACTGCGAGCACTGATACATATTTTGCAGCAAGAATGCGCACCATTGGAACAGGCAACGCTACAAGAGTTTCAAGCGTATCACGTTCACGTTCACCCGCCGTGAGATCGATCGCTGGATAGACTCCTCCTGTCACTGTTAATAAAAGAATGACCAGCGGCAATAATCCAAGTATTCCAATATCTTCCGATAGCATTGGGACATATTGAACTGATTGCTCAACTCGACCGGGACTGGGGTGATTGATGTCTTCGTTTATGGATGTCACCATGAGCAGGCTGAACGCTCGCAGTCGTTCGCGCACAATCGTGCCGGCCGTCCGACTGATTCCATAGTCTTTGGCAATCACAATTTTTAGACGAAGACCACTTCTGTCAGTCTCCGTATTGTTTATCGGTGCATCGAGACGCACGCCAACATCAGCAACTCCCGCAGAGATAGCATCCGCAAGATTAAAACTCGACTCCTTATTGGGTACGATTGTGCGCCAGAGAGACTTCGGTTTGCTTGTATCTTCTGAAGGCAGTTCTTTCGCCAACTCCTCTTCCCCACGTTGCAACATGCTGGAAACGATTCCCGCAGTCTGTTCATTCTCAAATGCAATCCGATACTCCTGGATTGGGTTCATCACCCCTTGAATCGCCAGAAATCGCAATACCATGCCCAAGAGCGGATACAGCAACAGTGGCATCAGCAGCAGAGTGCCGATCGTGCGAGGATCGCGAAGGGTTTCCTGAAGTTCCTTGCGAGTGAAACTCCACTGCTGTCTCCACCACTCCCTTGAGGTCTGATCGTTGGGGAGCTGTTTTTTAAAAGACTGAGGCTCTCCGTCGTTCATCAGATTTCCTCACTCGAAGATTCTGGAAATCCTAATACCGAATCAGATTCTTCTGGCTTGCGAAGAACATCGAGAAACATTTCTACGAGTGTCTCTTGACCTGTAGCATCACGAAGATTCTGCAGCGTTCCCTCTTGAAAAAGCCGTCCTCGATGCAGCAGTCCAAAGCGGTCGCACAGTCGCTGCGCTTCATCGAGTTGATGCGTACAGACGACAATGGATTTCCCTGACTTCTGCAGGTTTCTTACAAATTCAAACACAACATTGGAACCGATGACATCGAGCCCACGGGTAGGCTCATCAAGAAGAACGACCGACGGATCATGAACAAGCGCACGGGCGAGATTGACCCTTTGTTTCTGTCCAGTGCTGAGCGTTACCGAACGACGATGCAAAAATGATCCGAGATCCATTAATTCGATAAGTTTGCGGATTCTTTCTTGGGCATACTCGCGAGAAAGCCCGTAGCTCGCTGCAAAATATTCCAGAATCTCAAGTGGTGAAAGCCATTGATAAAGACCTGCGCTTGCGGAAACCAATCCAATATGCCGCTTGATTCCGATTGGATCGATGGTGATTCTACTACCGCAGATCGTCACTTCGCCGCTCGTCGGAATAAGCAGTCCGAGAATCATTCGCAGCGTCGTTGTCTTACCGGCGCCATTGGGCCCGAGAAGGCCGTAGACCTCTCCGTAATTGGCGTGAAACGACACATTATCGACCGCCAGAACGTGGCCTGCTCCGCTTCCAAACTGTTTGGTGAGATGCTCAACACAAATCATGTGCAACCACCCATACAAAATAGTGTTTTATTCTTTTGGCACACTGAGGATGTCGTTGACACGGCTCATCGAATGTACAGTCACGCAACCTATTTTCGATAACACACCAGGAATCTCACACAGAACTGGCTGTGAAAAGTATACCCGTCTCAATGCCGATTCCTTCTGTCCATAGCCCAACGATAAGTCTCCAGAACATCAAATGAACTGCTGCGGACAAAAAAAGAAGTGCCTCAAGCGGCGTTCGATCGATATATGTTTTGAATCTACCACGGGCTACCAGTGACATTCCCTTCAACGTTCCTCTGAACAAAAGAAGGATCGCGGTTGTTGTCAAAGCGGCTTGCCAGCCGTTGGTTATTCCCAGGAGAGACATTCCCGCAACCAGATCGTAGGAAACATCGAAACCATGGCTCACTGAATCATGCGGATTGAGATTCTCTTGCGAAACAAGTTTCGGTCTCGTACCCATCCTCCACACAACTGCATAGCCAAGAATTGCTCCTGCCAAGCCACCGACACATGAAACGAAAAAACCTTGCACAAGCCGAGTGGGGAGGGTGTTCAAAAGCTCCTGTTGAATCACAATTCCGACCGGATGGAGTCCGGGCAATGCGATCGCGGCAAGAGTCGCTGCTGCGAACGTCGCAGCAACCCATCGGCGCGGCACTCTTGCACCATCAATCGCGAAAAGTGCCCACACGAGCAACATGGAGAGCAGAAACATGTGATAGGCATAAAGAAGAACAATATCCCATTTTGTTTCAAGCAGAATCCAAGTGACACCTCGATAATAATTTGGTTCACGGAGCGGAATATTCATGCCTCCAGAAATCAGTTCTGCGAAATAAAAGAGCAGGAACGTGCCTGCCAATATTCCTTCTACCAGTGGGTATCGCGGCGAAATGGCAGAACTGCACAAACGACATCGGCCTTTTAAAAACAGCCATCCTAAAACGGGAATGTTGTCTCGTAAGCCAATCCGTTGGCCACACGTTGGACAATACGATCTTCCGAAAACCACTGATCTTCCAAGAGGCACGCGGTATGCGACGACATTCAGAAAACTTCCGATCATGCCACCAAGAGCACAAAACCATGCTGCCGCCAACGCATCCACCGACCAGATTCGCATCAACTCGGTTTGCGACATATCGGAGTCAATGCGTTGCAGCGCTGCGATTGACTGCGGCCACATCTTTTCCACGAACGGCAAAACAATCATGTACGCCACGAACAAGCCGGCGATTGCAACACACAGACCGCGACGCCACGACCACCAAGAGGCCGTCTGCGGATCCGTTTTAAGATCGTATTCGTTTTCAGGCATCATCGAAATCAAAAAACACTCTTTTTACATCCAACAGACCGCTGTACGAAGGGCGTCGTTGGAGAGCCTACCATCCTGAAATTGAATATACTGAACAATCATTTTTACCCGATTTTAAAGCCGAATGTTGATTCATCGACTTTCAATATGGCATCTGTGCTCGTGAAAAGTTCTGCTGAACGGAAGTCGAACTTTCGTCTGGCCTGAAATCTTCTCTCCCGGCATGATCTATCAACATCGAACGCGTCATGTATGCCCCCACATCTTCAACCATCTGAAGACATGCATGAACAAACTTCTTCGTATCGCAGAAAGCACTTCGTGCCAGACTGTTCAAAAACAGAACTCTTTGAAGAACCTGACACTCATGTCGGCTCTCCACAGCCGAAACAAAAGACGATTCTGCGAATCGTTCTTCGTGCCTTGGCAACCGTCATACTGGTCGGATTGCTGGCGAGAAATTTAAATTGGCAGGGCTTGGTTGACTCTCTGGAACATGTTGAGTGGAGTTGGTGGCTGGGAGGACTTGTTGTCGCGAATGTATCCCAGGTTCTCAGTGGCATTCGCTGGGCGGGACTGGCGCGACCTCTTGGTTTTCATTTCTCGATTCCAAGCTACATCGGCCGGTATTACGAAGGCATGTTTTTCAGCCTCTGTCTCCCCACATCGATTGGAGGTGACGTCGTCAAGGCTTACCGTCTCGCCAATTCAACGCACGGCAGAATGGTCGCGGGCTGTACCGTAATCGCCGATCGACTCGCCGGACTGTCGGCTCTTGGAGTGCTGGTGGGAACATCTTTTACCAGCGATACTTTCAACCTTTCAATCTGGCCGACACTGCTGGTGGGAGCCTCTCTTTCGGGCCTACTCGTTCTCATCACGTCGCTGAGCGTCGTTATGCTCAAGGGAGTCGTGGGATTCATTCCTGCTCACAGTTCGGTCGGTCATTTTATTGCGAAACTTCTTCCTTATCAAAAACGACCTATTCTGATCATACGCGCGATTGGTTGGAGTCTTCTTGTGCAACTCTCGGGGGCAATCTGTGTCTGGTTGATTGCCTGTGGACTCCACATTGATATTCCGCCGTTCAAGTGGTTTTTGATTGTGCCACTCGTCGCACTTTTAACGGTGCTTCCGCTCAGCATCAGTGGCGTAGGTATTCGAGAGGGTGGGCTCGCTCTTCTTTTGAACCCCGAAGGGATTTCGACTGAACAATCCGTGGCGCTTGGTCTCCTCTGGTTTCTCACAACAGTTATCGGGGGCCTGATTGGTGGGTTCATTTTCTTTTTAAATCGATCGCATACACACTCACCAAACAATTCAGACCCAGTAACACATTTGCCGAAAAACATTTGAGAAGCGTTCTCCCGAAAACATCCTTAGGTGTTTCGACGGATTGCATCGAACATGAGGAGAGACGCGATTGTTTTGGCATCCTCAATTCTTCCGTCGAGACACATCGCAATTGCGTCACTCCAAGAAACCACGTTGAGTGTGATATCTTCTCCAGGTTCGAGTGCCTGCGGCCCTGCCGAAAGTCCTTCGGCAACAAACACGTGCATCCGCTCGCACAGAATACCTGGCGACATCCAGTACGAACCGATGGGCCGAACCGTAACGGCCGCGTAGCCAGTCTCCTCAGAAAGTTCGCGTCGAGCAGCCTGTTCAAGTTCTTCCGGCCGATCAAGGGTCCCCGCGGGCAGTTCAAGAAGCGTCGCTCCAACCGCTGGACGACGGTTCGCAATCAGGCAAATACGATCACCTTCGATCAGAGGAATGATCACAACACTTCCCGGATGCTCAATCACCTCCCGCAATCTCACGGGCGAACCTTTCTTATTTTCTTCAAACTGCACGATCTGAAATCGCTTTGATTGATAGACCACCACGCCCTGTGGGCGTAACTGAGAATCCGGAGTGTGAGAGGCTCTCACGGGATCGGTCATATACATACTCCCCTTCTTTTTGTTTCACGAAGAGACAGTTTTTGATGACTCTTCAAAAAAATACTTTTTGTTTTTATCTTCTTTACCGACGACCCTTCACGAAACACACATCCCCATGCCAACAGAAAGTCCAGAAGAACTGATCCACACGGCGACCGCGCTCTTTGAACGTGCGCGAGGGAAAATCCTCACCAACACGGTCACGGGACAAGAGCAAAAGGAACTCCTCATCGGTTTTCGTGTAGGTGGCGAGGCTAGCATCTATCTGCCACATGGGTTGGCGTGTCATTTTAATTCGGTAGGAGAGTTGCGTCGGGCTTTTTATGGCGATCTTCTTTACAAGGCAGTCCACGGGGATTTTGTCGCGATTGAACGCCAGCCCGGAGGGTTGATGGTGCTGAATGACTCCAGCGGTGATCGACAACACATGATCATGTCGGTAATTTCCTCAAGTCTTTGTGACATAAAGCAATGCGCCACTGCTGGCGAGATCGATTGGATTGACTGTCGCTGTAATCGTATATCCGAAGGGATTTCCCCTGAATTATTGCCGGGGAAAATAAATGATTGGCTCTGCAGGCTCTCGCTTCCCCCGATCATCGCAAGAAGTCCACGGGTGGACGGAAAACCGGTAGGTCGACGGAGGGATCGCGATCGATAGTTATTTTAAAAAAATACCATTCTCTTTCTTACGCTGGCGCGCGTGTCGGCAATGTTGTTTGTTCGATGGTGACTGACTTTAATGAGCCACCAACGTCTACTTGCAGCCCCGACATCTCCGCACTGGCTCGATTATGTAACATCGCCAGCGAGAGTATTTTTCCAGTCGTACGCCACCGACAAGAGCTTCCGACGACCCCTACTGTCGACCCTTGCATTGTCACGCTCGTTCCGGGCTCTGGAATCTCGTTCGACAGGATCGAAAGGCAAACAATTCGTTTATTGACATGCCCCATGGCATCAATCCTTGCAACCGTCTCTTGCCCCAAATAACAACCTTTTGTGAAACTGATCGCCTGAGAATTTCTGCCTAATTCTTGCGGAAGTGTTTTGCCTGGAATATCCACTGCAGAAGGTCGGCCATATTCAATTCGTTTCGTTTCAAAAGCTTCTCGAGACACCGTGGAAATCTGTATCTGCAAAAGAATGCTTTCCATCTTTTGAAAACAATCCGACTTCATGAAAAGTACAAATCCCTCCGTCCCAGTCCAGTCGACGCATTCGATACGTATGGAATCACCACTCACAACTACCACTCGATGATCGAGAGCCTGATCGGGAAGCGACTGAGGCAATAGTTTTTCAAGACGGGACCGAGCCATGGGACCACCGATATACATCGATTGATACTCGAGAGTTTCATCAACGCTCTCAAATGACTCTCGGATGTGGTACCGCTCCAGATGCTCTCGAAGTGCCCCTGACACTCCAGGATCGGCATCAATCAAAACTCCTTCTTCCGTTCGCAGAATCTGAACAAACCAGAGCACCCACCCGTGAGAATCGAGAATAAAGCTCTCCGTTCCTTGACCGGCCAGGAGCTTCGAAACGCTTGCCGTCGTAAAGCTGTCCGTGAATCGAACGGCGTCGGATCCAGTCATTAAAAGTCGCGATCGCGACCCCAGATCCACCCAACCGCAATCCTCGTCCAGCAGTTCAAGTCCGTTGGGACGATACTCAATCGGAATTTCAGCGGCTTTTTCAGAAGTTTTCATGCGGTCCAGAGGCTCCTTCGGGAATTCTTTTTTACAAAATCGTCGAGGGTTTGATCGCTCGTATTGGGTCAATCCACAAAGTGTCCGGCTGACCTTAGAACAATCCGAGGTTACCACGTCACAGTTCATCCACATTTTCGTCTTAAAGCTTAGAACTGTTTATTTTTTGCTTTCTGTTCGAACGAAATCAAAACAGTCTGCGTAGTTACTGAAACTGCGAGCAATTCGCAGGCGGTGACAAAGAACTGAGAAATTCTGTTTTAAACAAAATTCTGACATTCTGAGTTGCCGGGTTTGGTATGCTTGGTCCGTGGGACCCGCAGGCAAGGCCGGTCTCCCTCTCCGGGCAAAAGTTGATTTTTCTTCCTCATCATACGCTCGCATTCCCTTCGATCTGTATTCGGGATCGGTCTGCGCGCTAATGATGCTTCTGACGCTTCATTTGCCGGTCTTTGAGTGAACCTTTTTTTAGGCACTCACATGCCCGGCAATAAATGAGACGGTGGTAGGGGAATCAACTTCAGGGCAACTTACGGGCTCTCAAGTAAAGAGCCTTGAGGAGATTCGCAGCGATGGCTACAGCACACTATGAAAATGACTGCCGTGATGGTTTCGATGATTCGCATGATCCACATGGCTCACATGATGCAAGGCTTTGCTCTCAAGACCTTCATCAAGGTGGGAGTTCTCCTGGAGAGAAAACTTTTCGAAAACTTTCTGCCCACCGTCGCCTGAAAATGAAATTGCACAGAATTTCAGAGGTTCGCCATCGTCAGGGGGTGACGCTTCGCAATGTCGCTCGCCGACTCGGTCTTGAACTCTCGGTTGTTCGACGCCAGGAAGAATCTGACTGCGACTTGAGGCTCACTGATTTGTTGCTGTGGCAGGAGGTGCTCGAAGTACCTGTTGGTGAACTTCTTGTTGAAGCAGAAGGTCAACTCTCAGGTCCAATACTCGAACGAGCACGCATGGTTAAATTAATGAAGACAGCCGCTGCCATCCGTGAACGGGCCGGAGACACTCCCGTCGGTCGTCTCGTTGGAATGCTCGTGTCTCAAATTCTTGAAATTATGCCTGAGCTGGAAAATGTTACGCCTTGGCATACCGTAGGACAACGTCGCACGCTTGATGAACTCGGCCGAGTTGCTCAGAATCCTGTACAGGAATCGCTCTTTCGAAATGAGAACCATTCGTATTGATTTTGGTATTCCAGCGGAGAACTCTTCAGACCTCTTTTTTCGTATTTGCAGCGAGAATAAGGGTCAGAATGCTGTGGAGGGTTTTTTGAAATGTTCTTGGCATCTTCATCTTGAGGCGATTCATTGCCTTGCCTTAAGATCATTTCATTGATTCTGGCTGGGGAGCTACTCCAGTCGATCAACGCAGAATCTTCTTTCGAGAGACACCCCTTAGGGAGTTTGCCGTGCATTCGCTTGTGGGAGTATTGGGCATCACTGTCGTACTTTTTCTGACCGTTGCCGTCACCGCCAAGATGATTCTCGGCAAATAGCTTTTGAAAACCTGTTTCAGAGTATTTATTTTTCTAAAACAGTTTCTGCAATCGCATTGATTCGTGCGTGAAAATCATGCGCGGTTGATGCAAATCTATTCAGGTTGTCTTTTTAAGAGTACCCGGCTCAACATGCTGCCAGCGATACGTTCCACTGACGCCCACAAAAAGAACTCCAAAACATGCGAACAGCGTTGTTCCCAGTACAAGCCACGCAGTGATCGCAAGCCAGAAATAGTCTCTGAGCCATACCCGAGCTGGCGGTTCGTCGCTTTTTCGAACCTTTCTCTGAACCGGTCCATCGAGACCTGATTGCTTTCGCATGTCTTCGCGAAAAGACTCCCAGTTTTCCTGAACCTCCGGCCTTGCAAGCGACTCGAGCCAGCGATCCCTCACAGAAAGTAGCAGCAGTACTGGCACTATCATGGTGAGCATCCAAGTCGAGAGAAGTACTGCTACCGGCGCACTTCGTACAATTGAACGTGGACTGGATGCCGTGAAGCTCTTTTTCAATAGCTTCTTTCTCGGAGTGCTCTTCATTCGCTTTTCCTTCTCTTCGAGGATCGATTACGCAAACCCATTCTTCACGGTTATTTCTTTTTTCTTTTTGTAAGAAACGCTGCGACTGATTCGACAGCACATCTCCCGGCAGGGTTGCCGCGGGCCACCATTTCCTCACGATTGATTTTTTCCCTGTTTTCTAACGTCGGAAACGATCTGGTGAGCTTTCCCGGTCGCCGTTACCATTCGCCCCTTCCTGAGTGCCTTTCCTTATTTCACATTCCCGAGCCTGCATTCGACATGCACACCACATCACTTATCTGTCGTATCTTTGCATGTTCGCCCTTGTGGTGCAGCACATACATGCGACTTTTTGGTATCCGATTCTCTTTCAAGAAATGGCTGGGGCACGCAGTCGCCGTTCTTATCGCCTCGACCTGCATCCTATTCTCGATGAAAGAATCGTGTGCTCAAGGGGGTTGGTTACCTGTTGGTTGGTTTTCTTCAGCTGCAATTCTCCCTGATGAAATGTTTCCGTTAAATGAAAAAGATGGGCCATGGCTCGTTCTTGCCACGACGTTTCGCGGTGATGGTGCAAGAGACGATGCTCGTCAATTGGCCCAGGAACTTCGGAAAAAACACAGGCTCACGGCGTACACGCACGAGAAAGCATTCGATTACACAGGTGCTCAAGAAGGGCTCGGCCTGAACCCTGACGGAAGCCGAAAGAAGATGCGATACGTAAACAATGAGCAGATTCTTGAAGTCGCAGTGCTCGTTGGCGATTTCGCGTCGTTTGATGATTCACGTGGCCAAAAAATGCTTACCACAATAAAGACCCTGCAACCTGATTCGCTCTCCGCTGAAAGTGGAAGGAGTCAGGCGTTTTCAGATCTTCGACGAATGGTCGGCGCTGGAAAAAATAAAAACACAAAAGGGCCAATGCATCTGGCCTTTATAACTCCGAATCCCCTTTTACCGAAGGAATTCTTCTCACGTCCCCAGCTTGATGATCTTGTTCTCGAAATAAATTCTGATGTGAAACATAGTTTGCTTGATTGTCCAGGACGGTACAGCGTGCGAGTTGCTGTTTTTGCTGGTGCCACAATGTTTGAACAACAAAGTGATCATGCTTCTGAAAAAAAGAAGAGCGACAAAATGGAGAGCCTTCTTGTCGATGCGGCCGAAAAAGCTCATCGTCTCACGGAATCATTGCGACGACAAGGATGGCACGCCTGGGAGTTTCATGATCGTGAATCGAGTATTGTTTGTGTTGGAAATTTCCAGCAGATTATGATTCCTGCATCCGACGGATCGACCATTGTTGATCCCGAAATTACGCGGATCGTAACGAAACTCGGCGCCGACCCTCAGAAAATGGCGGCTGGTGTTATTCTTCCACGTTCGGTTGACGGCATTATGCTCGAAATTCAGCCGAAGACTATCGATGTTCCTCAGCGTCCGACCGTTTCCCGTTAACATTGCGGTCAAGGTCAGCGTATTTTAAAAATGAATCGGCCAACGCCTTCATTTTTTTACAACGTTCGTTCAGCATCGGTCTGCGCGTTGCGCAAAGCTGCCTTGGAGCGATTGGCCTACGTCTCGTGACGTCAGTAAACTGACAAGGCATAATCAGAATCTGGTGACAATGCATTATTTCTCGGAGCATTTTTCGTGGAACTCGTTCTAGGAACTCGCAACTCTGGAAAAATCTCTGAACTCAAAGAGCTCTGCCGTCCGCTGGGAATTCAGGTTTGCTCTCTTGAGCATCTTTCAAAAGCGATCCATGTTGAAGAGATCGGCGCTTCATTCCTCGAAAATGCTACTTTAAAGGCTGTACTCCAAGCAAAAGCCTTAGGCCGCTTTGTTCTTGCGGAAGACAGCGGTCTTGTCGTCGATTCTCTCAACGGAGAACCTGGAATTTATTCGGCTCGATGGTCGGGGGAACATGCCTCCGATAGCGAAAATAATCGTACTCTTCTTTCTCGTATGAAGGAGTTTCCGCACGAGCGTTGTGCGCACTATGAATGCCACGCGGTTTTGTCAGATCCTTCTGGAAACGTTGTTGCGCACTCGTCAGGATCCTGTCACGGCGACATCGCCACGTCGCTTCGAGGAATTGCAGGTTTCGGTTACGATCCGCTCTTTATTATTCGTGAATACCACAGCACATTTGGTGAGCTCAGTGATATGGTGAAGTCAGTCATCAGTCACCGCGCTCGGGCCATGAGGGCACTCCTTCCTGTTCTCGAGAATCTGACTCAGATTTCGTTCAAACAATAGTTCGTTGTGCCGTCGATTTTTCTCGACCAACGGGTATCTGGTATTTGGGACAAAAGAATAATGTTTCGCTTTCGTATATTGATCTGGCGTGGGGCGATTATTACGAGACATTTTGTCATTTTCACATGTGTTCTTTTTTCACTGCAGACCAATCCTTTACGCGTGGTGGTGTTTGTAGACGCAGCGGAGCCAGAAGCGATTTCTGAAGGCGTGCAATATCGTGTTTCACAGTTAACGGCAGAATTAAACGCTCCTACACGACACGTTCGCGAAGAATCTCAGCAGATTCTTGAATCCATGGGGGCCGAGATTCTTCCGCTCCTGACAACATTGCTTCCCACCGTCAAAGGCGAAGCGGCCTTTCGACTGCGAGCCATCTGTTCAACGCTTGAGGCTGCAGAAACGTTGGCTTCGGTAGAGCCCACGACTCTTTCGTTTCATCGCGATAATGTTTCGATCACTGAACTTTTTGCAGACGTTGAATCCCGTTCTGGAAACACACTTCCCCTTTCATTAACACTTTTAGAACACTCTGAAAAAACAATGCCTCTGAGCGTTTCCTTCCAGAGATCTACTTACTGGGAAACCATCGATTCAATTCTCGCTCAGGCCAAGCTTGCTCTTCTTGTAAATGACATCGGTGCCCTCGTTACACTTCCAGAAAACGATGCCGACGACGAAAACATTTCCTCCGTAGCAGCAGGACTACTCCGAATAACAGTTCGAGATTCTCGATCCATATGGATTCCGTCAGCACCAGAAAAACGCATAAAACTTATGCTTGAAATTCTCTGGGAACCGCGACTACAGCCGCTTCTCCTGCGATTTCCAATGGTTTCTGTGTTTGGCGATGGCCCTCAAGGACAATCTTTCTCTGTTGGCTCGCGGGCTGCGACACTCGAAGCAGTCGTCCATGCTACCCCTGGCTGGACAAGTTTTCCTGTTGTGTTGGACGTACCAGCGCATCCTAGTGAACTCTCTCTTCTTCGTGGCACCATTCACTTGTGGCTTCTGGGTCGAGAGCATCCCTTTACTTTTAAAAAGCTTGGCCCATTCCTGACTGATAATCCTTCTACAGAATCGATGGGTTCGGCACATGTCACGCTCGAAGGAATCCAAGTTGTTGATGACGTCGCAGAGGTGATCGGATCGATTCGATATGCCACTCCCTCTGAAGCTCTTGATTCTCATCACACGTGGCTCGCAGATCGAGCAATGACACTCATCTCACCGGATGGCACTCGACACACATCGAAAGAGACCACTGTTCTTGCTCGTGATACCAGCGGTATGCGCATTCGAAGTCACTTTGACGTTGATCACTTTTCTCAAGATTTTCTCGAATGTTCTTCAATTGAATGGCGACTCCCTCTGGTCATCCATAATATTCCAGTCGACTTCGCGCTTCGTGATATTTCGCTGCCTCCCAAAAACGCCGGGAAACCTAATCCTCATCAAGATCGATAACACCTGAGAGCGTCATTCGTCTCTGACTACAAAAACATATTTTTGTTCTGCAGATGCGTTCCTTAGAAGGCTCGGGGTTTGCTCGATGGCATTTTTGTAGCCGTCTCGCTCCTACCGCATCCGCAGGAACCATTGCATTTTATGATTTCTAAAACGAGCCACCGCTCTTGTGCCACGGCACAGAAAAACAGGAACACAAACGTTGCCTAGGGCGCAGATTGTTTCCATTGAATCTGCAAACCATTTGGAATTTAGACCAAGCCCGTCAGTGGCCCGTCGATGCAGTAGTCAGGATTCCCAAACCGGTTAAGTTCCAGATGCCCCATGGCATGAGCCAGCGAAAGGAGAAGTCTATTGTGTGGAAGATTTTGAAATTGCATCGCACGCCCGGTTGTGAACCCAAGACCGCTTCCCACAAGTACCCACGGAATGTCGTCGAGCGTGTGAGAGTTGCCCTCGCCGAGTTCATTCGTCCACACAATAGTCGTATGATCGAGCAGACTTCCGTCGTTTCCAGGTTCCGGAGTTTCCGCCAAACGACGTGCGAGATGGGCAACTTCACCTGCGTACCACGCATTGATTTTCACAAGTTTTTCTTGTGCGATTCCGTTGGAATTGGGTTCGTGTGAAAGATCGTGCTGTCCTTCGTCGACCCCAAGCCATTTCATGCGAGCCTGACCAACCGAGTTTGTGAATTGGAGTGTCGCTACCCGAGTAAAATCTGCAGCGAGCGACGCCACCACAAGTTCAATCTGCATGCGACTGATCTTCGGCATCTGGTCATTGTCTTGAAGAACTCCCAGCTCTATCTTCGGTTCGGGATGAGAATTCGCCGAGACATTCTGCGTCAGTTCCATCTCTAAATCTCGCACTAGCGATGTATGTTCCTCCAACAGGCGACGGTCTTCGGCGGGGAGCACCGAGGCAATGCGTGCAAGATCCTCGCGAATATCGTCGAGCACGCTTTTGACGCTCTCCTGATCGTTCAGCCGGCCGTAGAGCTTTGCAAACATCTGATACGGGTCATCGATTGGGGCAACGGGTTTATTGGGTCCGGCATAGACCATGCGGGTCCATGTGTCGGCGCGATCTGGCACAAGAACACCGAATTCAAGTGAACCAAAGCGTGTTCGTGTTTCTTCACGAGATTGCAAATAGTTTTTAATTTCCTGATCGATTGAAGGCCCGCTCGACCAGCCAGCCGGGGTATCGGAGCCACCTTGAATGTTTCCTGGAAAGAGTTCCGTCCCGGTGAGTAGGCACCCCATGCCTCGCATGTGACCGTCGCCGTCGCCTCGCACCTTGTCGCAAACGCCTTTCAGCACCAGCATGCGATCCCGAAACGACTCCAGTGGCGCAAGTATTGGCGGCAGTGATTCAAGTTTTCCTTCCTGCTTTGGCCAAAACAAATCTTTCACAACACCATCGGGGCTAAAGACAATCAAGAGGCGTTTTTTGGTCAGTCCAGAAATCGTTCCTGCAAAGCTCGATAGATTCCCCACAAAAGGTAAAATAGCAGCCGAGATGCCACACTCTTGGAGAAACCTCCGGCGGGAACGAATGGGTTTCATCGAAAAGATTCTCTCTCTCAAAAAATTGGGTGCCGAACAGTTCACTCACTTTATCGGCACATTGGACAGACTCTGTTTTTGAATTTTACGGTTTTATGGCAGGACCTGTAAAAAGAGGCAGCGATGGTATTTCAGGCTTATTTTCTTTGTTTTTTTGCAACGACTCACCAGATGGAGTCTTTCCGAGAGCCTCTTGCACCATAATCTCTACCACAAGTTTCTGCATGTGAAAACCATTGGCCTCAAATGATAGCCGCAGTTGCTGGAGGGCATCTGCACCAAAAGCCCGTATCGGTTGCTGCACGAGTGCATGAAACAGTCGTTCGATAAACGCTTCTTGAACGAAAGAACTCGCGACGAGATATTTCCCGAGCTCCCGGGCTCCTGAAAAGTGCACTCTCTCTCCCATCGGCGGCTGATACTCGCCAACGGCATCAATTGGCATTGCCTTTTCTTCTGTTCTTAAACGACCAATTGCATCAAAGTTTTCAAGTGCGAATCCAAATGGATTGATCGTCGAGTGACAGATTTGGCAGGCGCTGGCACTGGTTTGCAACGAGACTCGCTGTCGCGTGGTCAGACTGGGATGCAGATCGGGAGAAAGTGGCGCAACCGCATCCGGCGGGGGACGCAGTACCCGACCCAAAATACTGCGCACAACAAATACACCACGGTGGATGGGTGACGAGACATTGCGGTAAGACAATACTGACATCAGATACGGATGCGATAAAAGTCCCGACCGTAACATCGGATCAATTTCAATATTTTGAAAATCCGCATCGGCAGGGAGCACGGCTCCATAAAGCGGTGCGAGTCGTCCATTGAGCGGAATGCTTGTCGCTGTAAAAAGCTGTCGAAAATCCGATGCTTCACTCCAGAATATTTCCTCGACAAATGCGTCGAGCGAGACACGAAGATCGGAAGCTATTTCTGGCGAGAATTCAGGATACTTATCCGGATCCTTGAAAAGTTCTGGAATTCCGTCAACCCGCAACCACGCCATAAAGAACGTTCGTATTTTTTGTTTGGCTTTTTGATCCTTGAGCATGCGCCTTGCCTGCGCGGTAATGTGCTCTGAAGTCAGAAGTTGATTATTTTTCGCCGCTTCAATCAGTTGCTTGTCAGGAAGCGAATCCCAAAGCCCAAGCGAAAGCCGCGATGCTGTTTCAAAAGGATGAGCCTCGAGGCCAGGTGATTGAACCAGATGCTGATAGAGAAAACGGGGAGATTGAAGAACCATCAACACTGACCATTTTACGGCTTCTGCTGTGTTGCGACCTTGGGCAAATGCAATCGAAAGTAACCACGACTGCTCGGCCTGAGACAACGGACGCCGCCACGCCGTCTCGGCCCATCGCACGACAAATTGCCTGATCTTTTCTTCTCTTTTCTCGTCATCCGGTTTCGTGTTTGCAAGTAAATCAATTCTCTCCACGACGTACCCGGCCGTTTCGATCGCGGCATCAGTGGCTCCCCGCAGCCATTCTTTTGACACATCCGTTCCTCGCTCGTATCCAATGCTCCGATCGTCGGGAGGAAACGCTGCTGTTGAGACAAATACTTCCGGAACGCTCGTCGGCGTAAGACAGCGACTTGGAACTATCTCTTCGACTCCTCCCGGGGGTTTCCACTGGAGTTTGATGGATGCTGGGACTTCCGGCTTTTCTTGTTTCTCGTTGTCAACTCCTTGATTGGCTTTCGAAAACTCTAAAAGCAACGGATACGCCCTGCCGCCGAGCAAATAGATCGAGCCTCGAAACTCCTTGTCGTCTCCTGATTTCACATAGGCATCAATGAAGGCGGTCTGATGATCGTTCACAAATAACCTCACCGAATGTTCGGTGTGCACGATAAATTCGTGAACTCCAGTCTCGCGGGGAACCACACTTCCCCGCCAGCGAATCGCAAATCGATGTGATTGAAATCCCTCAGGTGCCGGCGCGGCGGCACCAAAATTCATGGAAACAACCGGGTCAATCCTCTGAATCACTCGCTTGTTACCATCAAAATTTCGACCGTTAAAATATTCTGCGTCGAGCCCATGATGCCTATCGAGCGTGGGCACATCACTGCGAAAACTTCCCACCAGATCTGCCACGCAGTTTCGATACTGTCGCACGGTCAATCTGGTCAGATCGATTCTGGCCGGTCGAATACGATCTCTGGCCACTGGCGAATAGAATGTTTCGTGAATATAAGTCGCAACTTTTCTGGCATCCTCTCCGACACACGCCGAGGGATCGTCTTCGGGCATTGTTTCGTCGATCACTTTTTCTAGTTGAAGGACCGACAAAACACCGGCGAGCGGTTCGGGGTGTTGAACAGTTCCTTCCCCTGAATTTCCATGGCAGCTCGCACACTTGAGGCGATAGATTGCTGCTCCTTGAGAAGAGTCGTCAGCTCTGCACGGAAATGCCGCCGCGACGGTCCCCACAATCACAAAGCCGAACCAGCGACCGATGATTGGAACGCTCATTCTGAACATTGTCACAATCTTTCCTGCGATTCGAAACGATATTCCAGAACTCAACGTACGCTCAACTCTTTTATCCAGACTCACGCACGATCAAAGAACACCCGAATACAAGAGGGTTTTAACTCTGCTAGGAAATCGTCTTTTCAACAAAGGCGTAACACAACATATGAAGGATGTGCATCTGCACATCCTCAACCCGGCCGTAGTGCGTTTCTTCTACAACAAGCAGATAGTCGGCCAATTCGACACACTTTCCTCTTCGACCACCGACGAGCACAATCGTTGTCATACCTTTTTCTCTGGCCCACTCGAGCGCTTTTACGACGTTGGGTGAACTACCACTCACGCTCGAAGTGATTAACAGATCCCCTGTGTCCGCGTGATTCATGAGCTGACAGACAAAGACATCGTCGTAAGAGAAATCGTTTCCGATCGCCGTCATCCAGGAAACATTGTCATTGATCGACATCACACGAAACGGTTTTGGCATGGCGGCTGAGGCATTTTTTCCGAGATCAGTCGTAAAGTGTGACGCGTTGGCAGCGTTGCCGCCGTTTCCACACACAAATATTTTTTTCCCAGTGGCATTGGCCTGACTCAGAACATCGATGACCTCCTTCACCCGAATGCGATCAATGCTTTCCAAAGCGAGATGCTGAGCTTTGATATAATCCTCAATCCATTCGATCTCCATAGTTTTCTCCATTTTTTGTGAATTTGGACTTTGTATTTCACACGTTCCATTCAAGCACAGCAGCCCACGTGCCAGGCAATGTTTTCGCCTTTAAGAGATCGCTCTTTGTAACGCAACTCTTGCAGCACCAATTGGAACGACCCATTCACCGAGTTGCGCAAGCACAACCCTCGGAAGCGGATGAAACGCTGTCATGATAAATGTTTCCAAATACATTTCCACCGCTTTTCTCCACGGCTCTCCAATATGAGAAACCCCTCCCCCGAGCACTATTGTGTCGGGATTGAGTAGGTGGACCGCATGAGAAATTCCTAGGGCATAGGCGAGTGCTGCCCGTTGCAGAATCGATAATGCAACAGGGTCATCCTGCTCGATTGCCGGAGTGAGAAGTGTTGCGTCGGAGATCATTTTTGCATCTGCCAATTTCGCAAGTACCCCTTGAGGCTGATCCTCGATCGCAGAGACAACAGCACGATCAATGCTCCACCCGGAAGCATGGTCTTCAAGAATTGTATCTCCCTGAAACATTCGCAGATGTCCGAGTTCCATTTCTCCACTGCGTCCGTGATACAGTCGGCCATCCACGACGAAGCCTGCACCAATGCCACTTCCCGAATTTGAATACAGTACAAATTTTGAGCCGCGTCCCGCCCCTGCGCTCGCTTCGGCAATCGCCGCGCAATTGGCGTCATTTTCCACGATAACGCTGCGTCCATCGAGCGCCTGCGAAAGCCATGAGGCAAGTGGAAAACCGTCCCATCCGCCTACATGATGGCTCGTGGAAACGGTTCCGTTGTGCCTATTCACCGGGCCGCCAAAACCGATGCCTACTCTCCAGTCCGCTGCGAGCGGACCAAGTGTGGCAATTTCTTTCAGAAGACACCGTCGAATACCTTCGGCCCCTTCGGTTCGATCGATCCGAGAGGAAACCGACTTGCGAAGGAAATCGTTCTCTTCAATCAAGGCTACCTGAAGCTTGGTGCCACCAATTTCAATCGCCAGCGTGGTCACGCGACACCATTCACTCTTCTAAAGAACACGCAATGTGCTCTCTGTGGAAATACAACGAACAACAATCGCTAGACAGAACTAACATCAATCCATAGACCACTGCTCGCACTTTTCAAAACAGCGTCACAGACTTTCTGGGTTTCCAGCGCATCGCGGAACGTTGGATGAGCCTGCTCTTTTTTCGCGTACGCTTCGAGAAAGTCCGCAACTTGATGAACGAAGCTGTGTTCATAACCGATTGCCAAACCCGGCACCCACCACTTGCTCATATAGGGGTGTTCTCCATCCGTGACATGAATGCTCCGCCATCCTCTGAGAGGTCCCTCATCACGGTAGTCAAACCATTCCAACCGGTGAAGGTCGTGGAGATCCCACTTGATGCTCGCGTGTTCTCCGTTGATCTCAAATGTATAGAGAGCCTTGTGTCCCCGGGCATACCGAGTGCTCTCGAAAAGACCGAGTGAGCCGTTTTGAAAGTGACAAAGAAACGCGCATGCGTCATCAATTTCAACAGGCTCCACCTTGCCAGTCAGCTGGTGCTTGCGTTGTTTCACAAATGTTTCGGTCATCGCGGTGACATTTTTTACAGACCCATTGAGCCACAGTGCCGTGTCGATGCAGTGGGCAAGTAGATCTCCTGTCACTCCGCTTCCAGCCGCTTTTGCATCAAGCCGCCACAGCGCCGCGCCTCCCTGAGGCAGATCTGCTGAAATCGTCCAGTCCTGCAAAAAATTTGCACGGTAGTGAAAGATGCGACCGAGTTTCCCTGAATCAATTAACTGCTTGGCAAATGTGACAGCCGGAATCCGTCGATAGTTGTACCAGACCATATTTGGTACCCCTGCCTTTTCGACAGCAATGACCATCTTCTCGCCCTCGGCAGCATCCATCGACAGCGGCTTCTCGCAAAGAATCGCCTTGCCGTGCTTCGCTGCTTCGAGGGCGATCTCGGCATGAAGATTATTCGGCGTGCAGATATCGATCACATCGATGTCGTCTGCCGCCACGATTTTTTTCCAATCGCTTTCTACTCGCTCATACCCCCAACGATCAGCGAAATCCTTCGCCTTGGCAACGTCACGAGCAGCAACAGCCTTGAGCACTGGGTGGTATTCGAGGTCAAAGAAGTCGTTCACTCGTTTGTAGCCATTGGAATGGGCACGGCCCATAAATCCGTAACCAATCATGCCGATACGGAGAGGTTTTGACATAGAAAAATCCTTACTACCTTTTTTAAAAAGCGTTGATGCGTTTGGTGAATTCAGTTCCAGCCGTGGGCATCGCGAACGGCAATCATTGACTTCAGAATCGTGTTCCACGTGGCTGGATTTTCGAGCATCGAGTTGGGAAACATGCAGCCGTCCCAGCAGATGTGCTCGATGCCGCGCTTCGCCGCTCCTTCGAGCCAATACTTAGAGCACTTCACAATATCGAGTTTTCCATTGGGATCGTCTGCCGGGCAATGCTTTCCAGTTTTGTCGTGCGCACCGGCACCGTGCACCTGTCCATCGTTTTGAGCGACATGAAAATCAATCGTCCAAGGGCGAAGCTTTTCAGTCATTTTTTTATAGGCGGACCAGAATTCCTCATCACTGTAGCCAGGCTGTATGAGCGCGTGCTCAGGAGCGTTGTAGCCGAGTACATAGAGGTAGGTGTGCGCGAGGTCGGCTTGAAAACCGAGTGATTCCGGCATGCCTACTTCCTCAAGTAAGTCGAGCATATCCTTCCACGAGTGCATGCCGGCCCAGCAAATCTCCCCTTCGGCCGCTAATCGCTGACCGTGCGCCGCCGCAATGACCGCAGCTTCCCGAAATGTATTGGCGATCTTTGTTGTATGTGCCTTTGGATTTTCTCGCCATTTCGAAACACCAAATTCTGCTGAGTCGATCCGAATCACGCCGTACTTGCGGACTCCATGATGTTCAAAAACATTGGCAACTCTGCAAGCCATTTTGACAGCGGACAGAAACTTTTCCTTCGCAACAGAATCTCCCATCGCCGAATCTCCAATCGTTCCCGGCCAGACCGGTGCAACGAGTGAACCAACTTTGAATCCGTGACTTGCTATCTTGTCAGCGATTGCGATGAGTTCGGAGTCACTGGCCTCAGGATTCGTGTGCGGGAGAAAAAGAAAGTAATCGATACCTTCAAATTTCTGACCGTTGATGTTTGCGGCAGCGGTGAGTTCAAGCATGCGATCTAAACTGATTGCCGGCTCTTGGCCCGCTTCATTCCCTTTGCCAACGAGACCAGGCCACATAGCGTTATGCAGTTTGGGAAGCGAATAGGTACTCATTTGATCTGGGTTTCCCTTTGGGTGAGATAACGGTCTGTCTTGTGATGCAATCTGTTACCACATTTTCAAAACGTTGAACACGATTGTTACAGCAGTCGCGTGTTCTTAAAGACGCCCGCCTATGAACTTCCGCTCACTTTCAAGCCTTTGGTGCTGCGTCTCCCACCTGAGGCAAGTCACGATGAACGTCAGGGCCGAAATACCGCAGCGAAACAAGTGGTCCGTTCCCGGTGTTCTCTACTTCGTATCCGCCTTGAGCTGTTTCCGATGTGATGAAAAGCTCGTCGCTGGTCATTTCTCCAAATCGAATCAGTGTTGGAGTGGCCACGGCATGCACTCCCACGCGTCCCTCTCCTTGCACCGTGATCCATCCGCTAGACCCAGGATCCTTGATCGTTACCCGAGCCCCCGGATCGAGCGTGAGTTCCTTCGCGCTAAAGAGTTGCTGTCCGTCCACATGGCCGTAGACAATCCATCGATCGGTGACACCCTTGGATGAATGCTTGGGATCAACGATCGGTTCAAGATAGTTATGGGACTTGAAATGCGTGTCGACATTTTTGTCCCAATCGAGTTGGCCGATAATAAAGTCGAGGTCGTGATGTTTTTCTTTCGGCATGTCCTTTACAAGCAGGCTCCACGGCACCGCGCGGCCTTCCACAAGCGACTGAAACATCGCGAACACATCGCTGCCCCACTGCGGTTCGTAGGTGAGTAGAGACCCCGGAGCGTGCAGCACACCCGGTGGAATCAACCAGCCGGTGCCCCGCTTGAGTCGATAGGCTTTTGAAAGATCAAGAATGCCATTGTCGCCTCGATTCCAATTCTCCAAACATTGACGCAGATCATTTTGAGTTGTCTCTGGCTCAAGCCCCATAAACGTGTACGGGAAGTTGTTGTCGCAGTTGTTGTACTGGGGCGGAAAGTAATAGCTCTCCGGCTTACCTTCCTGACCAACCAATGCAGCATCAGCCGCCGATTGATGCATATGATGCGGAATCGGGCCGGCATTGTCGAAGAACTTGGAATAGACCGGCCACTTTTTATAGCGATCCCAAATTGCTTTTCCGACAAGCGATGCTCCACCGATTGCCACTGCATCTCGAAGTAGAAAACGTTCTTTCTCAAAGAGACACCAACTCAAGCCCTCGTCGGGCGTGCGATTCTCGTTGGCAGCTTCGGTCGTGCTGGCAAACCAACGTTCATCGATCCCGCCGCGATCAAGCCCGTAGGAGTAGTAGTCATTCGGATGCAAACGAAGTCGTTTGCCAGGATGAAGAAAGCTGCGAGGCACCCACGTGGGGCAAAGTCTGAGAATGCCTCGTCCGGCATCGAGTGCGCGATCGAGGGAGGATCCAACATTTTTTGCCTCCGGCAGTGCGACAATCGTCATAATGCTTCTCTCTTCGATAAAAAACTGTTTTCGGTCAGTCCCTCGACTCATTCCCGCAACGCACACAACGCCTGCGGGAGACACCCGGAGCACACCTCGGACGCAAGGGTTCTTGCGACTTTTCTACGAGCGGCCTACGGGCGGCCGCAACTGTCCCGAATAAAAGCCGCACGAAACCTTGTGAGGTCTACTTCGTTCACCTAGAGATCATTGCCCCCGCTCCCAAATGTTTCGCGTATGAAACCGCCAAATCGCTCTCATGCTCAACAGATTATTCAACCCGAAAAGATTGCCCAGTCGACTTTCGTCGACTTTGATGACAGAGTTCGCATGACGTTTTTGAAACCTCTTTTTTGAACTCTCCTCTGTCTGTCAGTGTCTTCTTTCTGTTATTTTGAATCTCTGTTCTCTTCATTTGAACCACTGATGAAAAACTATGTTTTACTCATTGCACATACGGCTCTTCGTTGCGATCGTTTTTGTTTTTGTACTTTTTTCAGGTCTTGGGGCTGAACGAAAAAAACCGAATCGTCAGCCAAAATCCAAAGCACCGCCGCCCATTCGCCTGCCTGAAGCGGTCATCAAGCCGCACTCGGGCTCGGTTATGAATGTCGCGCCTCTCGACAGATCGCGTCGCAAAGAAATTCACAAGGCCGCCATCGCCATCGACTCGCTGCTTGTAGCTCACTGGACAGAGCACGGTGAAAAAGAAAGTCCACGACTGAAAGATGACCAATTCGTTCGTCGGATCTACCTCGAACTTGGTGGACGCATTCCTACCCTCGACGAGACAATTGCTTTTCTCGATTCTCCAAAGGAAACCAAGCGGGCCGACTTGATAGACACTCTGCTTGAAAGTCCAGACTACGTCAGCCATTTCTATAATTTCTGGGCTGACATTCTTCGATTGTGCGAACGACCGCAGAAGCAACTCTTTTTTGAACCCTATCTCGACTATGTCAAGCGATCGATCGCCTCGAATACACCGTTCGACGCATGGGCTTATGAAATGCTCACTGCCGATGGAAGACTTTGGGAGAGTCCCGCCGTCGGATATCAATTGCGCGACGAGGGGATGCCGCTGCCCTACGTCGACAATACCGTGCGAGTTTTTCTTGGCACTCAAATTGGTTGTGCCCAGTGTCACGATCATCCGTTCGATGATTGGACGCAGCATCAATTTTATGAACTTGCAGCGCTCACCGCAGGCACTCGCAGTCGTTCGGACGGCAAGGACAGTCCTAAAGATTCGAAGAGTCCACCGAAAAAATCTGAAAAACGCCGCCAATCAAATCCGGTCGGCATGCTGATTAAGGAGGCCAAGGAAAAAGCCAAAGGGGGCAAGGTCGACAATCAATTCATTCAGTTTCTTCGCGCCAACGGGACCTCGGTTGCCTTTACGGAGAGGCCGCTGAATTTACCCCACGACTACGCCTACCAAGACGCTCAGCCGCTCGATACCGTGCAAGCAAAGGTATTGTGGGGCGAGGTGCCCAAGGAGGCCCAGGCCTTGGACGGTCGCCACCAAATGGCGGCGTGGATGACAGGCCGCGACAATAGACAGTTTGCTCGCACGATCGCTAACCGACTGTGGAAGAAAGTCATGGGCGTTGGTTTAGTCGAACCGGTGGACGATTTTCGTCCAGAGAATCCGGCATCCTATCCTGCCCTGCTCGAACACCTGACCGATGAGATGCTGCGTCTGAATTTTGATCTGCGCGAATTTGTTCGCGTGCTTGTATCAACCGACACCTATCAGCGGCGCGCAGTGCTTCACGACCCAACGAGTGAAACACCGTTTCGTTTTCCAGCGCCTTCACTCAAACGTATGACGGCTGAACAAATCTGGGATTCAATTCTCGTTTTGGTCGCCCGAGATACGTGGGCATTCCAGCGTCCGAGTGTTGCCGAATTTCGTTCAAAAGTAAGTCTGGATCTAGCCTCTGTCGATCTCGTCACTGCAGAACGCATCGGAGATCTCTATCGTTCAAACTATTCTCCGCCGATCTACAGCAAGCGTTTGGCTCGCGAATATGGCTATAAGGGGCAGATCCTTGTACGAGCAAGCGAATTGCCGGCACCGCTGCCGTTAGGACACTTTCTCAGACAGTTTGGTCAAAGCGATCGAGAGTCTATCGAGGGTTCGCGTACTGTTGCCACGATTCCACAGATTCTCTCCATGTTCAACGGCCCGATCACTCATAGCATGCTCGAACGTGGATCGGTTATTTATGACAACGTAACAGCAGCAGGTCCACAGAAGGGGATCGACGTAATTTTTCTATCGATTCTTTCACATCGTCCTTCGTCCGAAGATCGACAACTCGCAACGAAGGAAGTGATGACCGCTGAAAATCCTGCCACCGGCTACGGAAATGTCATCTGGTCGCTGCTCAATACACGCGAGTTCATATTCATTCAGTAGTTTTTCGCCACACCTTCTTTTTTTGTGAGTGTTTTTATGAATCGTTCAGATTCTTGGCTCGATCGACCGCTGGCCCGTCGCGCAGTGATGGCACGCATTGCACAAGCCTCGCTCGGCGTTGGGATTCTTGAGAATTTTTCGCAGCCGTTGTCAGCCGCCGCGAACCCGTCAGGCAAGGCCAAAAACATTATCTATCTCTTCATGAAGGGAGCCATGAGCCATCTCGATACGTTTGACCCGAAGCCGGGCAGCGAGTCGCAGGGTGAAACCGGAACGATCCAAACTCGCACACCCGGCATTCTTTTCGGCGAGCACTTGAAGCGGCTTGCCGGTCTTTCCGAAAAAATATCGGTTGTTCGATCGCTGACGACTGAAACCGGCGCTCATGAACAGGGCGTCTACCTTATGCGCACCGCATACAAACAGATCAACAGCATCCGCCATCCAGCACTTGGTTCGTGGGCAGTTCATTCGATGGGTCGAATCAGCAAGGAACTCCCTGGCAATGTGCTGATCGGCAATGGAAACGATCATCCGGGCTGTGGCTTCTTAGAACCGTCTCTCTCACCGGTTCCTCTGGCCGATCCCGAAAAGGGTCTCGAGAACACGCAGTCACCGGCATATCTTTCCGAAAATAATTTCAAACGTCGACTTTCGCTGGCAGATCGCATCGATCGTGATTTTCGAGGTCGTTACGAAGGGTTACAGATAGACGCCTACAACCAGATGTATCGCGAAGCGGTTCGGCTGATGGGAAGTGAAGAACTCCGGGCGTTTAATATTAGTCTCGAACCAGAAACAGTTCGAACCGCGTACGGCGATCACCGATTGGGCCAAGGATGTCTTTTGGCACGCAGACTTGTGGAGTCGGGCGTGCGTTTCATCGAAGTGGAACTTGGCGGATGGGACATGCACCAGGAACTTTTTACGCAAATGTCAGAGCACGGGGGCCAGCTCGACCAGGCGATGGCTACGCTTCTTGAAGATCTTGAAGCTAAGGGTCTTCTGGATTCAACGCTTGTTGTTCTGGCAACTGAGTTTGGCCGCACCCCAAAAATCAACGAAAATGCAGGACGCGATCATCATCCGGGTGTTTTTTCCTGTGTGCTTGCCGGAGCGGGCATTCGAGGCGGGCAGGTCTACGGCGCGTCAGATGCCACCGGTAGAAATCCTGAAGGATCGCCAGTATCAATCGCTGACTTTAATACCACAATCGCTGTAGCAGCCGGAATGCCGTACGAAAAAGAGTTCAAGGCTCCCAACGGCAGGCCGTTCAAAATTGGTGGCGGCGGAAAGCCCATCTCTGAAATACTTGCCTGATCGTCAATAGGCCTTTACCGTGTTCTTCACGGATTGTGGCCTGCTGAAACTTTTTGTGAGCTGCAGGCGATTCTTTTTTGAAAGCATGCCTGTACGCACAGGTTCGATGCGGTCGGCATTTTGACTCCACATTGTTTCTGCATGTTTCACAAAGATACTCAAAGAGGCTTTCTGCTGTGACAAGCATTCGTGATTTTGGAGCTGTGGGAGATGGTCGTACCGACGATACGGCGGCGATTGAACATGCTCTTCACAATGGCGAGGGATCGCTCGTTTTTCCTCGCGGTGAATACAGGATCACTCGCACGATCACGATTGATCTTCATAAAACAAACCGCACGAGCATTGAAGGATCTGGTGGCACTGCCACGCTCGTCATGGCGGCAGAGGGACCCGCTCTTTTCTTTTCTGGAAGCCATGCCAAGACCGCCGATCCTACCGGTTTTTCTGCAGGCATTTGGGAACGCCAGCGGATGCCCTGTGTTCGCTCCATCGAAATTATTGGAGACCACCCTCTTGCCGACGGCATTCGCTTTGAGGGAGTGATGCAGCCCACGCTCAGCCACATTCTTGTGAGACGAGTCCGACACGCAATTCATATCACCGGTAGGGCACGAAATCTTCTCATCGATCACTGCCATCTTTATCACAACACCGGCATCGGGGTATTTCTGGACCATGTCAATCTTCATCAAGCCATTATTACCGGCAGTCATATCAGCTACTGCCGACTCGGTGGCGTTCGCATCGCAGGGGGTGAGATTCGAAACTTGCAGATCACTGGCAATGACATCGAATACAACAACAACCGTTCCTTCAATGTGCCTGGAGCCGATGCCGAGCCAACTGCGGAGATCTACATCGATGTCGAGGATGGGAGCATTCGCGAGGGAACAATCGCATCGAACACGCTTCAAGCGACCTATAGCCCAGGCGGGGCCAACATTCGATTCATCGGCTCAAGTCACGCGGGAAACCATCGCGCCGGAATGTGGACGATCTGCGGCAATCTGATCGGATCGCAGGCGATCAATATTCATCTCACATCCACGCTCGGAATGTCTCTCAGTGGCAACTACCTCTACAGCGGCCACCGCCGCAACATTGTGGTAGAGCGATCTCGTAGCATCTCGTTAGGCACTACTACGATCGGGCACAATTCCGACTACGGCAACAAAGAACTTTCCACCGGCATTCGTTTTGAAGACTGTGAAGACTGTGCGATCAATGGACTTGTGGTGCAAGATGCTTTGGCCGGTCAAACCACGGTTGCTGATGCGATTCCTTCGAATAAAGAGGCCCTTGTCGAAATCATTCGATGCCGTCGCATGACGCTTTGCGGATCGCAGATCCTCGAAGGCACTCCGGTTGGAATCCTGGTCGAAGATTCGCACGACACAGTGATTTCGGGCTGTATGGTGCTCGACCAACGCGAGCCAAAGCAGATGCAAACCGCCATTCTCTGGCGAACGACGCCTCAGGGAGCTTCGCCCTGGGGCTGTCTGATTCAGGGTTGCCGTCTTCAGAATCTTGACGTGCCCGAAGTTGTCCATCAGTCTGGCAACGTACTCGGCTAAAATGTCGGCTGTCACGTCGATCAACTCACTGAAGTATGCGTCTGATTCAGCGTAACGTTTTTCTTCGATGCTCGACGCCTCTGAACGTATTCTCACTCATTCATAAAACGATGATGAAATTAAACACTGTTGTGATCGTGATCGTGAGTCTTTGCGGTCTCATGGGCGAGGCTCTTGCGGTTCGACCTCGCTTGCGTGATCGGCGAGCGGCTGCATGTTCGCCGCCTTCTCAATGTTCGTCTGTATTCCGCAACAAGAATGTTGTGTCGGCAGAAAACGTACTGGATGAATTTCCTGAGGAACTTGTGGATTTTGTACCGCTCTTGGATTCACCTGTGTTTACAGGCACCGGCACAGACACGTGGGACCATTCTCTTCGCGAGCGAAGTTTTATTTTGCACGATGGACCACTCTGGACCATGTGGTACACGGGATACAACAAAGCAAAAGGCCCGGAAAAGTTTCTTGGACATGCCACAAGCCCCGATGGCATCGCATGGACGCGGTCATTCACTCAACCAATTCACACCGCCGACTGGGTCGAGGACGTGTGCGTTATTCACCATGATGCTCTCTATCATATGTTCGCCGAAGGCACCGATGACATCTCGCATCGACTGACCTCCGTCAATGGCATCAACTGGATTTCACACGGGCCACTCGATATTCGCTCAGTCGAAGGCGTTCCAATCGAGTCTGGTCCTTACGGCACGCCGACTGTTTTTTTTGAACACGGTCTATGGCATCTCTACTATGAGCGAAAAGACGCAGCGGTATGGTTGGCAACATCGCGAGATCTTCAAGTCTGGACCAACCTGCAAGATGAGCCGGTGCTTCGCTGCGGTCCCGAGCAGTATGATGCTTATGCTGTGGCGTTTGATCAGGTGATTCGGCACAAGGGACGTTACTACGCGTACTACCATGCAAGCGACCAAAAAGAGTGGGGTCGATGGAGCACCAATATCGCCACCTCAAGCGACCTTGTGCACTGGAAAAAATATCCCCGCAATCCAGTGCTTCCTGCCAACCCAGAGCAACCGCTCCAAAGCAGTGGATTTCTTGTGAAAACTCCGGTCGGCTATCAATTTTATACAACGCATCCCGTGGTCAGCATCTTCGTACCACGTTCGCAACACCCTTGAAAAAGTTCACCTCGATCGGCATTTGTCGCGATACCCTCATCCGATAAGCACCGTCGTCCGCAACGGCGCTTTGCCTTTTTTCATTGATCTTTTCGGACGATACCAGCAACGCTTGTACCTTGAATTACACTTGGTTGCGCCCTCTTTCTCACCATTCACTTTTCGCAAAAATAAACGTATGAACACAATGCAGTTACTGCGTCTGACGACCCTCGGGCCAGTGTTCGGGCTCGTGGTGCTTTCTTTTCTTACATTCCTCAATCAGCACTCCCTCAATCGTGCTCAGAGTAATCGCTACGATTCGTACCGTCTGGCCCACGAACTCCGGAGCAGTTCCGACGAACTCACGCGACTTGCCCGCACCTATGTCATCACCAGTGATGCTGCTTATGAACGCAGCTACTGGCATCTGCTGGATATTCGCAACGGCAAACAGCCTCGACCGGACGGCCGTACGATTTCACTGCGATCATTGATGGAAAAGCAAGGGTTCACTCCTGAGGAATTGAGCAAGCTTCAACAGGCCGAGGATAATTCCAATGCATTAGTGATGACTGAAACCATCGCCATGCATGCGATCAAAGGAGAATTTGACGACGGCGAGGGAGGCTACACAAAGCAAGGTAATCCCGATTCATTGCTCGCCGGACGAATCATGCACGATTCACAGTATCACGACGACAAGGATTTGATCATGCAGCCGATCGGTGAATTCGAAAACATGCTCACAATACGCACCGACGCGATGGCGTTCGTTGCTCGCTCGCGCAGTGATGTGCTCATCATACTTGTGATCGGCCTAGCATCGCTCGCTGCGATCACAACGTGGGTGAGCATCGCTCATCATGCTCACGCACTCCATCTCACCATTCATGAACTTTCTTTGATGTCGGACAATGTCGGTAGCGGTGCCGCGCAGGTCGCTGCGGCGAGTCGATCTTTGGCACAAGGCGCGTCTGAGCAGGTGGCCGCCGTCGAAGATATCTCGGGTTCCGCAAGGCAGACGAGTTTCATGGCCACAGCCAACGTGGGAAAGACACAGTCTGTCAGCGATCTCGTAGCCCGCGAGCAAAATCAGTTTGCGGCATCGGCGCCACTGTTGGGCGACATGGTATCCGCAATGGAAAAAATCGATACTGCGGGAAACAGAATTTCGAAGATCAACAAAGTCATTGATGAGATCGCGTTCCAGACGAATATTCTGGCGCTCAACGCAGCCGTGGAGGCTGCCCGCGCGGGAGAAGCGGGGCTGGGATTTGCCGTCGTTGCCGACGAGGTGCGCAATCTTGCCCAGCGATGCACGCAGGCAGCTCGAGAAACAGCCATCCTGATTGCAGATTCGATCGTCTGCACGGAATCCGGTCGACACAAGGTAGGTGAAGTTGCAACTGCTATCAGTGCGCTTGCAGAGCAGTCGGTTTCTATGGGGACATTAGTCAACGAAGTTCAGGCAGGCAGTTTCGAGCAGCGACAATCGATAGAGCGCATTGAAACCTCGCTCAACAAAATTGAAGAAGTCACACAGCAGGCGGCAGCAGGCGCCGAGGAAGGCTCCGCAGCAGCCGAGGAACTCTCTGCGCAGGCCGCTGCGTTACACGACATTGTGGCAGTTCTTCGTAGAATGGTCGGCTCGCGTTCCCATCACGGCTCAGTGCGGTAAGAGTTCATCACTCTTTGAAAACTCCAGAGCGCAAACTGTCTATCCTATAAAGATGGTTCTCTTTTTTCGAAACTGTTGAACTTTATCGACTCGATTTTGTCACTCGATACCAATACCGTGAAAGACCGAGGAACTCTGAATGAAGGCTGCTGCATATTCCCTCGCTTTCACACTGGCTGTGGCTGCGGTCACTGTGTTCGAGGTGACCAAGACGACATTGTGCGGTGATGATACGGAACCTCACTCTGTTGATTTTGTTCGCGATGTGAGGCCACTTTTCGAGCAGCATTGTTATGCCTGCCATTCTGGAGAACAGGTCAAAAGCGGATTGCGACTGGACATTAAGTCGGAGGCACTTCGGGGCGGCGATGACCACGCACCCAACATCGTTCCGGGCAAGCCAGAGAAAAGCCCATTGATTTCTTTTGTCGGCGGCGATGACGATGCCATGCGGATGCCCCCAGAGGACTCGGGAATCGCGTCTCTCTCAAAGTCTCAGATCGCCACGCTCACCACATGGATCGAACAAGGTGCCTCCTGGCCTGACGGGGTCGATCTCGCAAAACTCTTGGACAAAAAAGACCACTGGTCATTCAAGGCGATCTCTCATCCTGAGCCACCGCACGTGCTTGCCCAATCGTGGCCCAGAAATTCCCTAGACAGCTTTATCCTTGCTGGACTCGAGCAAAAAGGTCTACGGCCATCGAATGAGGCCTCGCGTACGACGTGGCTTCGGCGGGTGTCGTTCGATCTTGTTGGTTTACCGCCATCGACTGAAGAGGTTGATCGTTTTGTACTCGACACACGGAGCGATGCGTTTGAGAGAGTCGTTGAAGAACTTCTCGCTTCTCCCCGCTACGGTGAACGAATTACGCAGCACTGGCTCGATGTCGTTCGATACGCCGACACGCACGGATACGAAGTAAACACAGAACGCGCTCATGCGTGGACTTATCGCGACTATGTCATTCGTGCAATGAATCGCGATATTCCGTACCACCAATTTATTCGCGACCAGATCGTCGGCGATGCACATGGTGAAGATGCCGCAACGGGGTTTTTGGTGACCGCTGCGGTACTTCTGCCGGGACAGATTGGCCAGGATGACGTTTCAAAGCGACTTGCAAGGCAGGACGCGCTCAACGACATCATCGTCAATACATCCGAAACATTTCTTGGACTCTCTGTCGGGTGCGCCCGTTGCCACGACCACAAATTTGATCCGATTTCACAGAAAGACTATTACGCCATGCAGGCGTTCTTTTCAGGCATTGAATACGAAGACCGCCACATGCAGTCGCCTGAAGCCGACTCGCTTCGAAAACAGGAACTGGAATTTCAGCTGCGAGTTACCGAGATCAATCAAAAACTGACTCGCTCTGTGCCGTTGGCACGTCCAGCGACAAACGCCCAGCCGCATCGAAAACCCGTCGATGCACGACTCAATACAGATCGTTTTTCTCCCGTCACTGGAAAGCGTCTTCGATTTACAATCCATCAAACAAACAATCTCGAACCGTGTTTCGATGAGATCGAGGTATTTGATGTATCAAATGTAAACGTCGCGTCCGCCACTTTTGGAACGACACTCACGTCGTCGGGTGATACTGTCGTTCTCGCTCGACACGAACTGCGTTTTGCCAACGACGGACAATACGGAAACTCGCATAGTTGGATGTCCAATACGCCGGGAACGGGCTGGATCGTACTGGAATTTCCTCAGGAACAGACCGTTGACCGGGTCGTCTGGGGACGCGATCGCGAAGGGATGTTTACCGATCGACTCGCAACTGGTTACTTAATTGAAGTAGAGGATTCTTCTGGGACTTGGCACACGGTCGCTGATTCTCTCGATCGAATGCCGCATTCGAACGATGCTCCAAAAAATGCCTCGACCTCTTTTGAACTGTCAGGACTCTCGCCCGAAGAGGCGCAGGAAGCTGATCGTCTCATCGCTGAAAAAAAATCGCTCGAGGAGAAAATTCGTTTGGCGATCGACGGACGACTGACGTTTGCAGGAACGTTCCACGTGCCCGACAAAGTGTATTTGCTTCATCGTGGGGACCCCGAACAGCCCAAGGAACATGTTTCCCCAGCCGTGCTGAGTGCTCTGGGAACACTGTGCCTGTCCGACGACATCGTCGAGCAATCTCGCCGCCAAGGTATATCTGACTGGATCACACGCTCCGACAATCCTCTTCCAGCACGCGTCATGGTCAATCGCATCTGGCAGTGGCACTTTGGGTGCGGGCTGGTCGAAACCTCCAACGATTTCGGACGCAATGGCGCACCTCCAAGCCATCCGGAACTGCTTGATTGGCTTGCCACGACGTTCATCAACAGCGGTTGGTCGATCAAGCAGATACATCGAATAATCGTGCTTTCCTCGACGTATCGTCAATCCAGTGAAATCCGTTCTGATGCCGTGGCTCTGGATGGCGACTGTCGACTGTTGTGGCGTTTTCCGTCGCGTAGGCTTGAGGCGGAGACCATTCGAGACACGATGCTCGCCACCAGCGGACGCCTCAACTTTACGATGGGTGGACGTGGCTTTGATCTTTTTCAATCGCGCGGCGGGCTCAGCGGTTTTCCGCCGGTTGAAACTTTTAGCGACAGCGGCTTACGAAGAATGATCTACGCACATAAAATCCGAATGGAACGCGAGAGCGTGTTTGGCGCATTCGATTGTCCGGATGCTGGACAGAGCATGGCGAAGAGACGTCAGTCGACAACTCCGATTCAAGCACTCAACCTGATGAACAGCCCATTCACACTCGCTGAGTCAAAAGCATTTTCCAAACGGATTGAAACATTTGTCGCACAACACAGTGACACCGTTGATCCTGTGCGCAGTCAGATTGAATATGCCTACCGTTTGGCATTTTCTCGAGCGCCAACTCAGCCTGAAATGGTTGATGCCGAAACCTTTGTTCGCGAACATGGCCTGACATCGCTTTGCCGAGTGATCTTTAACTCCAATGAATTTTTGTTCCTCCCTTAGAGAACCTTCGATGAATACGAACCTGCTTTCGTCGATGGGACGGTCTCTTTTGAACCGTCGCGAGTTTTTTTCACACACCGCTACTGGACTTGGATCGATCGCACTTGCGAATCTTCTCTCTGGTGAAGGACTGCTTGCCGCATCCCATCCGGTGATCGACCCATCTCGTCCGTTCGCTCCGCGTCCGCCGCACATCAAAGCAAAAGCAAAGAACGTGCTGGTCATTTTCTGTGCAGGAGCTGTAAGTCAACTTGAAACGTGGGACTACAAGCCGGAGCTGATGAAGTGGGACGGAAAACCGCTTCCAGGTGGCCCCTCTGTCACGTTTCAGGGTCCGGCAGGCAATCTCGCTCGCCCTCAGTACGCTTTCCGCCCGCATGGCGAGACCGGAAAGATGGTCTCCGACATGATTCCACATTTGGCGACACTCACCGACGATATTGCGTTTGTACAATCACTCACAAGCAAGACCAATACGCATGGACCGGCCGAAAATTTTCTCTCTACAGGATTTGTTGCCGATGGGTTTCCAAGCATTGGTGCTTGGGTCACCTATGCCCTTGGCAGTGAAAATCAGAATCTACCGGCATTCGTTTCGATTCCTGATCCTCGAGGTGTGCCGCAGGCCAGCGTCAACAATTGGGGTCCCGGCTTTCTACCGGCAGAGTTTCAAGGCACGACGCTCAGTTCCAAAGAACCGGTTCGTCACCTTGCACTTCCACAGGACATTTCGTTCAAACAAGACGTTGCCTCGCGATCCCTGCTGGCTCGAATGAATCAGCGTCATCTGGAAATGCATCCTGGCGATGGAAAATTGGCCGCGAGAATTGCCAGTTACGAACTCGCCGCCCGCATGCAACTTGCCGTACCCCAGATCAGTGACCTCTCATCTGAATCGACTCATACGCTCAAGGCATATGGTGCTGACGACGAATCAAATCCTCTCAAAGCTGCTTTTGCTCGCAACTGCATTCTTGCGCGACGACTGATCGAGCAGGGGGTGCGATTCGTACAACTCTTTAACGGTGCTTATGCCAGCGGCGGAGAATTAAATTGGGATGGTCATAGCAAACTCAAAGAACAGTATGACAAACACGCCGCTATTCTTGACCAGCCTGCCGCGGCACTGATTCGCGATCTGCGAACCCGCGGACTTCTCGAAGAAACGCTTGTTGTCTGGTGCACTGAGTTCGGAAGGATGCCATTTTTTCAAAAAGGCGCCTTGGGCCGCGACCATAATCCCGACGGTTTCACGTGCTGGATGACAGGTGCCGGAGTGAAACGCGGAGTCAGTCACGGAAAAACTGATGAAATCGGACAAAAGGCCGTAGAGAACATACTTTCAATCCATGACTTCAATGCCACTATTTTGCACCTTCTGGGGCTCCAGCACGAGCAATTAACTTTCAAACACAACGGCGTCGATCGAAGACTGACCGATGTTCACGGCCACGTGATCCGAGAAATTCTTGCGTAAAATGTGACTGCGACCAACGGCGCTGGAGTGGCGCGGGAACGACTCACTCACCAAGCGTTTTGCTCTTCGTCGCAATCGCTTCGAGTAAATGGTGCCAAGAGGCAACGAACCCCTTGGCTCCTTCCTCCTGTAGTCGGACCGCAAGCGCCGCAACATCGACGCCCGCATCGCGAATACTTCGAATCGTGCTTTCAGCAGTGCCACCATCCTTGGCAATGACACCCGAAACTGTTCCGTGGTCTCCAAAAGCCAGAAGAGTCTCCTCCGGCATGGTGTTAATGGTGTTCGGCGCTGCCAACGCATTGATATAGAGCACATCGGAAACCTTCGGATTCTTGGCACTGGTACTCGCAAAGAGCAGTCGCTGAGGTCTGGCACCAACGGCGGCGAGGCGCTGCCAACGATCGGATTCCAGCAAGTTTCTATAGGCTGCATACGACTGACACGAGATGGCTATGCCCAGCGTGTCGGAAAGTGTCGCGGGCAACTTGTCCGTCGTTGCTTTGTCCCAGCGACTGACAAAAAGCGATGCAACAGATCGCACATCCGGACTCAAGTGAGCCGCTACTCGTCGCTCCAATCCCTTCATATAGGCATCGGCGGCAGCAAGATACTGTTCTTGGGAGAACAGCAATGTGACATTGATGGGCACTCCGGAAAAAATTGCCTCTTCAATTGCAGGGAGCCCTTCGGTGGTACCGGGGATCTTGATGAACACATTGGGCTTTCCAACCTTCACGTGCAGACGCTTGGCCTCGGCGGCAGTTTTCGCCGTGTCGTAAGCCAGCAAAGGAGAAACCTCCAGCGACACCCAACCATCCACGGTGGCGGTGCGAGTATGAATCTCTGCAAACAGATCCGCTGCGCGAGAAAGATCTTGAATCGCCAGTTCAAAAAAAAGTGCCTCGCCCGACAGGCCGGCCGCGCCGAGCCTGCGAATCTCAGAGTCGTACCACGTACTCTTCGCAATTGCGTTATCGAAGATCGAGGGATTGGAAGTCAGCCCGGTGACCGACAGCGTATCGATGTAACGCTTGAGCGTTCCGGAATCGAGCAAGTCTCGTGTGATGTTGTCGAGCCAGAGACTCTGGGCGACGTCGTGCAGATGTTGAGTAGCTTTCATGAGGATGTTCTTTCTGAGTTCAGGATTTTCCAAAGCTTGACAGATCAATTGTTACGAGTTCACCGATTCGATCGATGGCAATATCCGCAGGGGGAAGAGTCGCGAGTGTAACCGCGTCAGTGGCATAGTGCCCCTGCCTTGCAAAAATCGTGGTTACCTTTCTGCCCCAGGCTCGTTTTACGGCGGTCAGGATACGCAACTTATCGTCGATTAAGATGTAGTGCTTCGCGGGATAGAATCGCTCGACAACTTCGAGTTCTTCTTCTTTGTGCACGAAGACCAATACGTTGTTGTTGAACGCTTCCCAAAGCCCGGATCGCTCCACTTTTCTTGGCTGAAAAACCGCGTCGCCATCCGATAAAATTGCTGTTCGGCCACAGGTTCCGGCATGTGCAACCGCATCGAGTGCACCGGGATAGAGTCGCTTGGAAAACGGATAGTCCACAAGCCAAGATGCCATTCGCAAAATCCGAGGATCGTGAAGTTTTTCCATGCGGAACCGCTCAAGTGCGCCTAAGTAGTCGACATATCCGAGCGATTTCCGGAGTTCCTCAATGATCTCAAAATAGCGATCACGAGCCTCCGGGCCGTAATTGCTCGCAAGATGGTCTCGCATGTCGGCCTGCACGGAGTCGTTATCTACGAGCGTATTATCAACATCAAACAGCACTACAAGATCGTGAATCATGTATCTTCCCTAGAATTCATGTGAAATTCGTGACAGAACCTTCGGAACAAATCGCCTCCGCATTGCTGAGCGCCGGGCTCTGTTTTCCTACCGGCAGTTTTTGGAAACCAACGTCGCCAACAAGAGCGATTCTCAACCTGCAAAAGATACAGCTTTTCTCCCTTTGTTGTGCTAAGGTCAACTGAGAACTTGAAATCCGTTTTGCAGATTTTCACGCACTCGATTCTTCCTTAAATCAAATATTTTCTCCATGGCATGAAACTACGCTGCTCGTTTGAGCCAGATTTTCAATGACTTTTTTCCGATTCCACGAAAAACGATTCCGGCAAGTATGCATGGTTGCGTGCTTTCTTGCGACGACATTCTTGTTTTGTTTTTTTGGCGTGGCCGAAGAACCAGTTGTCGACGCAGTGTCTCCTGCCCAACTCTTCTCTCGTGAATCGGGTCGTGGGCCAAAACGGGTTCGAGCGGGCGATCTTGGCGTCGGCCGACGACTGCCTGACGTGACATTTATCGACCTTGCAGGCAGGCATCACTCACTGGCCTCCGTAGGCGACGCAAAGGCTCTCGTGCTTGCCATGACAAGCACGAGTTGTCCCATCAGCAGAAAATATTTACCCACGCTCGCAGCACTCATAAAAAATCCAGACTTCAAGGAGGTTCGATGGATTTGTATTAATCCAATTGCGACTGATTCCCAGGAAGACATGCTCGCGGCTGCAAAAACTCTTGGACCACACGTAATCTACGTCCATGATCGTGAAGGTTTATTGTCACAGGCCATCGATACCCGCACCACCGCGGACGTGATTGTATTTGATATTGCTCGTACGGTTTTGTATCACGGCGCAATCGACGATCAATACGGCCTTGGATATTCGCTCGAGTCTCCGCGACACCACTATCTTTCCAATGCCATTTCTGCCGTTATGACGCAGCGCCGACCCGAACCTGCCGCGACCGTTGCTCCTGGATGTGCGATCCATGTCAAAAATCGGACCACTGCTGATACCCAGACGAGCCTCACCTACCACAATCGCATTGCTCGAATCGTCCAGCACCACTGCCTTGAATGTCATCGCGTTGGGGGAGTCGGACCATTTTCACTCGAATCTGCCGACGACGTGACAGCCCATGCGGCGATGATTGAGCAGGTTGTCGATCAAAATATTATGCCTCCGTGGTTCGCCGCGTCGAGCAGTGATGTGGATGCTGATTCGCTTGAACATCACAGCCCTTGGGCAAATGATCGATCGCTCGCCGCTTCGGAAAAAAAAGATCTGCTGGCTTGGTTACAAAGCGATCAACCCGTAGGGGACCCCGCCGACACGCCACAATCGCTCGTGCCAACTGGCGAATGGGCGATCGGCACGCCCGATGCAATTTTTGAATTTGACCACGCTGTGCAGGTCAAAGCGACCGGCACCATGCCCTATCAACACGTTCTTGTTGACACCAACTTTGCAGAGGATCGCTGGGTACAGTCGATCGAGATTCGTCCGGGCGATCCGAGTGTGGTTCACCATATCATTGTTTTTGTTCATGGCTCAACGACAGGCAAAGACCGCGTTGATGCCGAAGAGCAGCGGCGAGGCTACTGGGCGATTTATGTCCCCGGCACCAGCACGCTTACGTATCCTGACGGATATGCAAAACGCCTGCCGGCGAATGCCAAGCTTCATTTTCAGGTTCACTACACTCCAGATGGAACAGCCACGACCGACCGCACACGAATTGGTCTTCGTTTTTCAAAGGCACCTCCTCGGCACGAAGTTCGCGGCATAGGAATTCTCAATACACATTTTGAAATTCCTCCCGGTGCAGAAAATCATCGTGACGAAGCTGTTCTCCGATTTCCGGTAGACGTAGACATACTCGGCTTTCTGCCTCACATGCACGTTCGTGGAAAGGCATGTCGATATGAGCTCCTGAGTACACACGATCAGCCCGCAATGCTTTTGGACATTCCTCGATACGACTTTCACTGGCAACTTCTCTATCGATACGAACATCCTTTATCGCTGAAACAGGGCGATCAGATTCGGTTCACCGCATGGTTCAACAACAGTGATTCAAATCCTGCCAACCCCGATTCCACAAAGGCCGTTCGCTGGGGAGAACAGACTTACGAAGAAATGCTTCTTGGATATGTTGAATATGTTGTGCCCGACGCCACTCCCGGAGAGCCGACGGCACTTTTTCAAAAGCCAAACCGTCGTAAACCGGCTAAAGAGAATCCAATTCAAAAACTTCGTGGAGTCTTCGATCAGACCGATAAAAACAAAGATGGAGTCGTGACCTACGAGGAATTACCGCAGAAGAACCGTAACGCACTGATCGCTTTGGATATCGATCAGGACGGAACCATCACGTTTGAAGAATCAAAAAAACTCCTCGACGAAAAGGTTCCCGGCAAAGAACACATTCCAGCACAAGATTCCGTAAAAAAACCTTAGATTCCATCTGGGTGTGGACGTGACTTAGTTTCTCGATCTCGTGAAGATCACAAAAATTCCAATTTTTGTACTCGGCTCTATACTTCAGATTGGAAAAAGTTTTAAGTCCTTCTTCTAAACCATTGCAGCAACTGGGTTTTGAGCGATTTATTCAATTTTCAACACATACTTTGAACCGGTTTTCCGCATCGTTCAAAGGTTTTTTTCTATTTTTTTACGGATTCGCTGGCCTGCATTTGATGAACATGCAAGACTCTATAGTTCTCTCTCAAAGTTTGGTGCGAGTTTCACTTCTGAAGGAGTGATCGCTGATTGTCCCGCCGATCGACCTCTTTCGGTCCGCGTCTTGATTGGGGCGAACCCCCGATTTGGACGGCGACGCGGGTGACTGCCAAGGATTTTTCCATGGTTCACGCCTGTGCTCATGATTGTTGGCAGTGGAAGCAACCTTCCCATGTGTTGAAACAAAATCTTTGGCGAGCGGGTCTGGTCTGTTTTTTTGCACTTCTCGTTGCCATCGGCCGAGTTGCCTCTGCCGATGATCCATCGTTCACTCGCGATATTAAACCGCTGCTTTCGAATCGTTGTTTTCGATGCCACGGCCCCGATGCCGCTGAGCGACAAGGTGATTTGCGACTCGACACCATTGATGGAGCTACCGCCGATCGGAATGGTCATTCGGCAATCAAATCAGGGGCACCGGATGAGAGCGAACTCATCAAACGCATCACTTCGACCGATCCTGATTTTGTTATGCCTCCCCCTGAGGGTGGCGAGCGATTGTCTGTCGCCCACGTTGATTTACTCCGTCGCTGGATTCAAGCCGGCGCCCAATACCAGCCACACTGGTCTTATGTCATACCCACGAAGCCACCGGTCCCCTCTCTCACACATTCAACATGGCCACGAAATGAGATCGATTTCTTTGTAGCAAAGCGTCTTGAAGAGAAAGGCTTGGCTCCACAGGAGGAAGCTCCTCGTGCAGTGCTTGCACGGCGACTGTCGCTCGATCTCATCGGTCTGCCGATTTCACCTGAGGATGTGGACCTGTTTGTTGCCGATGCTTCGACGCAAGCGGTTGAGAATTTGGTTGATCGTCTGCTTGTAAACGATGGGTATGGTGAGCATCAGGCAAGACAGTGGCTCGACATGGCCCGCTATGCAGATAGCGCCGGCTATGCAGACGATGGCCCTCGAAAAATCTGGGGTTGGCGTGACTGGGTCATCCGCGCGTTCGACTCAAATATGCCGTTTAACGAATTCACGATCAAACAACTTGCCGGAGATCTGCTGCCGAGTGCCACCATCGATGACAGGATCGCGACTGCGTTTCACCGCAACACGCTCACCAACAGCGAGGGCGGTACGATCGATGAAGAGTTTCGCTCCGTCGCAGTCGTTGATCGCGTGAATACAACGATGAGCACCTGGATGGGTACGACGATGGCCTGTTGCCAGTGCCACGATCATAAGTACGACAGCCTGTCACAAAAAGATTATTTTGGAATTTACGCAATTCTCAACAACACTGCTGATGCCGATTTTGCAGACGAAAGACCTCTGCTTGAGTTTCATACCCTGCAGCAGATTTCAATGCGAGAGTCTCTTCTGAAAGAACTGGCGGTTTCCGAATTGATTCTTGCGACGCAAACTCCGGACATCCAAGCCTCGCACGACAAATGGGACCGCGACTTTCCGAGAGATCTCGGTTGGAAAATATCTCTCGCTCCCACTGCGTCCAACACCTCTGGCACGCAAGGCTCCGTCGACAGCGAGGGAACCGTGCTCTTCTCCGAAGCTGCCAAGCAGGAGACAACAACTCTCACGATTCCGCTCCAAACCGGTCTGTTGTCTGCAATTCAGCTTCAGTTTCCCGGCGACAAGAAACTTCCTATGGGCGGCTCTGGGCATGCTGCCGAAGGCAATTTTGTGATCAGTGGCGTACGGGCGCAGATCGCTCCAAAAATTGCCGCAGCTCCACGCGGAAGATTTCTTCGCATCGAACTGCCAGGCAAGAGTCAATTTCTTTCGCTCGCGGAAGTCGAGGTTTTCGAAGCCGCTGAAAATGTGGCACACGGCAAAATCGCAACACAAAAATCGACTGGGTTCGAAGGCGTTGCCGCTCGCGCGGTCGATGGCATTACCGATGGGGATTACTACGCAAAAAACTCAGTCACCCACACGCTCCAAGAGACCGATCCTTGGTGGGAAGTCGATCTAGGAACTGACCGGGGCGTCGATCGCGTGGTGGTGTGGAATCGGACCGACGGTGGAACTGGTTCGCGACTTGTCTCAGCGCGTGTGATCCTGCTTGATAGTTCCCGTATGCCCATCTGGGACACTACGCTCAGTACTCCACCCGCACCGAGCGTTTCTCTTTCGCCGACAGGAATTCGAGATCTGCCACTGAGCGTTGCTTTTGCTGATCGCTCGCAGGCAGGATTTGACGCGTCAGGGGTGTTACGAAATTTTCCGCTGGATGAGGCAGGTAAAAAAACTTTTTCCGAGGGAGGCTGGGCCCCTGGATCGGCAGCGCCTTCACATCTCACGCTCGTGCTTTCGTCGACAGTCGAGGTGCCGGCTGATACTTCACTTCTTCTGACGCTTCATCAACATTCAAAGCAGGAACGACACACCGTCGGTGCTGTTCGCATTTCTCTCACGGCCGATCCTCGAGTCATTCAGTGGAATGGACTGCCTGCGGATGTTGTGTCGATACTTCTCAAGCCGGCGGAGATGCGTGTTGAATCTGAACAGATACGGATCAATGATTACTACCGCCGCACGCTTGCCCCTCAAACGACTGATGCGAGAAACCTCGCAGCAAAACTTTCTACGGCAATCGCCGACATCAAACCTTCTACTGTGCCAGTGTTTGAAGAACTTCCCGAAGGTACACGTCGAGTCACCAAACTTCAGTATCGCGGAAACTATCTCGACCTCGGCCCCGAAGTGACCGAAGGATTGCCCTCCATCTTGAATTCCGGGGCGACCGTGAGTGATTCCAAACTCAATCGCCTTGCGCTGGCAAAGTGGCTCGTTGCTCCCACCAATCCGTTGACTTCTCGCGTGGTTGTCAATCGGATCTGGGAGAAACTTTTTGGCATTGGACTTGTGAGCACAAGCGAAGAGTTTGGCAGTCAGGGAGAATTGCCGAGTCATCCTGAACTGCTCGATTGGTTGGCCGTTGAACTCATGCAACGCAACTGGGATACCAAAGCCATCATTCGATTGATCGTCACCAGCGCCACTTACCGTCAATCGTCGAGGGCACCGGCAGAACTTATTGCTCTCGACCCCGAGAACAGACTTCTCGCATGCGGACCGCGAGTGCGACTCTCTGCAGAAGTCATTCGCGATCAGGCGCTGGCTGCTTCGGGCCTACTCTCGCGTAAAAAAGGTGGGCCAAGCGTGAATCCTCCGCAACCAAATGTCGGACTCAGTGCGGCATTTGGCAGCGGCATCGACTGGAAAACGAGCGAGGGAGAGGATCGCTATCGTCGCGCGATTTATACAACATGGCGGCGTAGCAATCCCTATCCATCGATGGCTACGTTCGATGCACCGAATCGAGAGGTGTGCACGTTGCGGCGTCCTCGTACCAATACTCCACTTCAGGCACTCGTCACGCTGAATGATCCCGTGTTTGTCGAAGTGTCGCAGGCATTGGCTCGACGCATGGTGCGTGAGGGTGGATCAGTATCGGCCGACCGAGCACTGCGTGGATTTAGGCTCATGGTGGCTAGGCATCCTTCAACAGCAGAAATCGATCGTCTCGTTGCTCTTCACGATCAAGCACTTGCAGATTTTCGCGAGAACCTCGACGCCGCACGCTTGATGGCAACCGAACCGATTGGACCGATCCCTCCTGATCTCTCCAGCGACATCGCCGACCTCGCGGCATGGACGGTTGTTGCGAATGTTCTTGTCAATTTGGACGAGTCGTTTATGTGTCCGTAGTGCCAGACAGTCTTCTCCGAAAGAACTACCATGCATCCTGAGATCCACCGAACACTTCTTGCCACTCGTCGCCATCTTCTCGGAAGCATGGCTGGTGGAATTGGTTCAATTGCCCTTGGTGAACTTCTGGGATCGCGAAGCACTCATGCAGCGAACGAAGCAATCACGGCGATTCCTTCTGCGTCCATCGAACCGCTGGCTGCGCACTCGCCGCACTTTCCGGCTCGTGCAAAAAGTGTCATTGTCATCCATCTGACCGGTTCTCCGCCACACCTCGACCTCTACGATCACAAGCCGCAACTTGTGCAACGCGATGGCGAGGAATGCCCACCGGAAACGATTGCAGGAAAGAAATTCGCGTTCACCAGCGGTACTCCAAAATTGCTAGGAACCCGTCGCACATTTGTGCGCTGCGGTGAAAGCGGAATGGAGCTTTCTGATGCGATCCCGAATTTGCATCGCGTGGCTGATAAAATGTGTCTTGTGAAGTCTATGTTCACCGATCAATTCAACCATGCTCCAGCAGAATTGATGGCCTACACAGGATCACCTCGGTCGGGTCGACCAAGCCTTGGCAGTTGGGTGACCTATGGACTCGGAAGCGAGAATGCAAACCTTCCTGGATTTGTTGTGCTCATCTCTTCAGGGGTTCAACCCAACGGTGGCACGAGCAGTTTTGGATCAGGATTCCTGCCGAGCGTTTACCAGGGCGTGCAGTGTCGCTCGAAGGGAGATCCTGTCCTGTTTGTTTCTGATCCCGTAGGCATGGATCGAAAGATGCGACGCAAAAGCCTCGACGCCCTGCGCGATCTCAATGAATTGCAGGCTCAAGAACTTGGCAATCCGGAAACTGTTACTCGGATCGCGCAGTATGAACTGGCTTACCGCATGCAAACAACTGTGCCGGAAGTCATGGATATTTCGAGGGAACCAAAGCATGTACTCGATGCTTACGGTGCGATGCCCGGACAGCCAAGTCTTGCCAACAACTGTCTGTTGGCACGTCGACTCGTTGAGCAGGGGGTACGATTTGTTCACCTGTTCGATTGGGGATGGGACTTTCATGGAACGGGGCCCAACGAGGACATTCGCGATGGACTCACCAAAAAAGCTGCGACTTTCGATAAGCCCGCCGCAGCACTGATCGAGGATCTTGAGCGACGAGGCATGCTCAACGACACCCTGATTCTCTGTACGGGTGAATTTGGCCGAACTCCATTTCGCGAGGGACGCACTGCCGGTGGCACTCTTCTCGGCCGCGATCATTATCCAGATTGCTATTCGATCTGGATGGCCGGCGGTGGTGTGAAAGGTGGATACTCCCACGGGGCAAGTGACGATCTTGGTTTTCAGGTTGCGCATGACAAAGTGCACGTGCATGATCTTCAGGCTACTCTTCTACATCTCTTAGGATTTGACCACACAAAACTAACGCATCGTTTTCAAGGACGAGACTACCGCCTCACTGATGTACATGGCCGGGTAGTCAAAGAGTTACTCGCCTGACACGACGATCGTTATTTTTATTGGGATTCGATCGTTGATGTTTATAATTCATTGCGAAAATACTCATTCGGCTGGAGATTTCTATGACAATCCGAAACGCAATGGGCGTGGGCTTGCTACTGACCTGCGCTGTGCTGGCTTTTATTGGTGTGCAGCACACGGCACATGCCGACGAGCCCATCCGGTTTGACCGCGATATTCATCCAATCCTTTCCGAGAATTGTTTTGCCTGTCACGGTCCAGATGCAGACAAACGCGAGGCTGACTTGCGGTTGGATTCTCTTGAGGAGGCTACTCGCGACCTTGGTGGACAAGTGGCAATCGTCCCAGGAAATAGCCAAGCCAGCCATTTGATTGAGAGAATTTTATCGACCGATCCAGATATTCAGATGCCCCCTCCGAAGTCAAACAAAAACCTTTCCTTGGAGCAACGGAATTTACTTCGCCAGTGGATTGATCAGGGAGCACACTACGAAGGACATTGGTCTTACGAACCATTGAGTCGACCGTCAGTTCCGCAGATCACTGGTGCTGCACATCCCGTGGACGCATTTGTTCGTGAGCGACTCATTGCCGAAGGAATTGATCCGGCCCCTCGCGCCGACGATATCACTCTCTACCGTCGGCTTGCAATGGATCTCATCGGTCTGCCCCCTGCTCCATCGGAGATCGATGCATTTCTTGCCGATACCGCCAGCGACAAATGGGAGCAATACATCGACCGACTTCTCTCAAGCCCGCACTTCGGAGAGCGAATGGCAGTCTGGTGGCTTGATCTGGTGCGTTACGGAGATAGCGTCGGCTACCACGGCGATCAGGAAATCACGATGTGGCCTTATCGCGACTGGGTGATTGAAGCCTTCAACTCCAATATGCCTTTTGACACCTTTACGCAGCAACAACTCGGCGGTGATCTCATCGAACATGCCTCTCTCAATCACAAGGTTGCGGCATCGTTTAACCGACTCAACATGATGAGCGCTGAAGGAGGTGGACAGGACAAGGAATACCGGGCGAAATATGCCAGCGATCGCGTGCGAGCCACCAGCGGCGTCTGGCTTGGATCAACACTTGGCTGCGCAGAATGTCACGACCACAAGTTTGATCCGTTCACCAGCCGGGATTTTTATTCGTTCGCGGCATTTTTTGACGACGTCCAAGAACGAGGCATTTACGGAGGATCGCATGCCAACGGCATGTGGGGCGAAATGATGCGAGTCCCCAGCCCGCAACAGGCTGTTCAACAGATTGAACTCAATCGCACGCTCGATGAAGCAAACCAGCAATACAAGAGCGATTCTCCAGAGCTTCTTGCCGCTCGACAGTTGTGGCTTGGCTCAATCGGTACTCTTGCCGCATGGTCACCCCTTGAACCGATCGCTGCCTCTGGTGGATCCGGCACACTTGCAATTCAAACCGATCGATCGATTCTCGCTTCCGGGCCAACCGACGACACCGCCCAATACACAATTGCACTCAAGCTGCCAGTTGGCACTCTCACCGGCATGCGTCTGGTTGCCATGCCACACGATAGCCTTCCAAAAAAAGGGGCGGGCCGAGCCGGAAACGGAAATTTTGTAATCACTGAAATTTCTGGCGTCGTTCGTCGTATCGCCTCAGAACAAAATGCTGTTGTTGATTCAAAGCCAATGGTATTTCTCGCCGCGCGATCAAATTTTGAACAAACATTTGCCGGCAATCTGGTACCCGCTGGAAAATGGTCTGCCGCTCTAACAATCGATCGCGACGAGAATACAAAAACTTTCGGCTGGGGAGTGCTTGAGCGTGCTGACAAGCTCAATGAACTGGTCCTGGAATTCTCAGAGGCTCTTGTCGTGGAACCTGACTGTGAAGTCTTCCTCACGATCTCGCAGCTTCACGGAACAGGTCATCTTCTTGGACATTTTCGCATCGATGCCACCAGTTCTATGCCAACCATTCTTCCAGATCCGTCTGATCTTCCTGCCGCAGTTCGAGAGATTCTTGTTGTTTCAAAGGAAGCTCGAACCGAAAAACAGAATGCTGCGATTTCCGAGTATCACCGCTCAATCGCCCCCGAATGGGCATCTTTCCGACAACAGCAAGGCGTCGCACAGCAAGCGCTTACTGCCCTCATCGAGAGCCAGCCGAACATGGCAGTCACAGTGTCTGGGCAGCGACGCATCACTCGCATTCTGCCGAGAGGCAACTGGATGGACGACTCTGGAGACATTGTGCATCCTGCCACTCCTCAATTTCTTTCGAAAAGTATTCCGGACGATCTCTCTTCTGATTCTCCGCACAAAGTGCTCACGCGACTCGATCTGGCACGATGGCTTACGTCTCCAGACAATCCGCTGGTTTCGCGAGTGCTCGCCAATCGTCTCTTTGCTATTTCCTTTGGAAACGGTCTGTCGACTCGCCTCGACGATCACGGAAGTCAGGGGCAGTGGCCGAGTCATCCACAACTCCTCGATTTCTTGGCCTGCGAACTGCGTGATCAAGGCTGGGACATCAAGCGATTTTTGCGACTGCTGATGACAAGCGATGCCTACTGTCGCGATTCACAGCCGTCGGCCCATCACGTTCAGCGAGATCCCGAAAATCGTCTTCTTGCTCGGCAATCACGTTGGCGGATTGATGCAGAGAGCATTCGCGACACGGCGCTTGTCGCGAGTGGTTTACTTGTGCGCACGATCGGCGGTGCAAGCGTCAAGCCTTATCAACCGGAAGGATTTTGGGACTATCTCAATTTTCCAAAACGCATCTACAAAGCCGATACCGGTGATAGCCTCTATCGTCGCGGTCTCTATGTTCACTGGCAGCGGCAATATCTGCATCCGGCAATGTCGGTATTTGATGCTCCCAGTCGCGAAGAATGCACAGCACGGCGTCCGCGTTCCAATACTCCGCTGCAAGCTCTTGTGCTCTTGAACGATCCTGAATTTGTAGAAGCCGCCAAAGCTCTTGCAATGAAAACGCTTTTGTCAAACAACCGTTCTCCAACTGAACGAGCCGATTTTATGCTGCGTCAGGCAATCGGAAGGCCCCCTCATAAGACAGAAATTGCAGTGCTTGTCGACATGGTCGACCGCCATCGTGCAACGCTCTCCAATGACCACAACGCGGTCACGTCGCTGCTCGCCATTGGAACAGGTTCGATGCCACCAAAAGAAATAGATCCGGTTGAACTGACTGCATGGATGAGTGCGGCTCGCGCCGTACTGAACCTACACGAAACCTATTCGAGAAACTAAATCGGTTTCATAGATTCTTTCTTGAACATTCACACGAGGATTTTTATGCCGACCCGAGATGCACTGCAGACGATCCTCGCTCGACGTGCTTTTTTTTCGAAGACTTCTGGAGGGCTCGGTGCCCTTGCGCTCGGTTCGATGCTACAACCGCTCAATGCCGCTGCGGTTACAGAATCAGCATCGGGACTTTGGCCTGGTGGAGTGCGCCCGTTTCACGTTCCTCCAAAAGCCAAACGCGTGATCTGGCTTTACATGGCTGGAGGCATGACGCACCTCGACACGTTTGATTACAAACCGAAGCTCGCCGAAATGACAGGCCAGCCGATGCCCGAGAGCTTTACCAAAGGTCAGCAGATTGCACAGCTACAGGGACAGTCGCTCAAGTGTTTTGGTCCTCAGCACGTATTTAAAAGAGTCGGAGAGAGCGGTCAGGAGATCAGCGATATTTTTCCTGAAATTTCGTCGCGGATCGCCGATCGCATTGCGATTGTGCGGAGCATGCACACCGAGGCAATTAATCACGATCCCGCTCACACTTTCATGAATACCGGTTCGATGATCAGTGGCCGACCCGCTGCCGGAAGCTGGCTGTGGTACGGCCTTGGAAACGACGCTCACGACTTGCCTGGATTTGTTGTGATGGTCAGCACCGGAAAATTTGGACAGAGTCAGCCGATTGCCAGTCGTCAGTGGCATTCCGGCCTGCTACCGAGTCGGTTTCAGGGCGTTGAGTTTCGATCGAAGGGAGATGCTGTTCTCTACGTATCGGCACCTCCCGGAACAGATTTAAACCGGCAGCGCGATGTGGTAAACGCGGTGTCGAAGCTCGATCGCCTGCGCGGTGAGGTCGTGGAGGATGCCGAGATCGCTGCGAGACTCGCTCAATACGAACTGGCATTTGCAATGCAATCGAGCGTACCAAACTTGGTTGACCTTTCCGATGAGCCTCAGAGCACGTTTGACCTTTACGGAACGAAAGGGGGCGACGGATCTTTTGCATCCAACTGTCTACTGGCGAGAAGGCTCGCTGAACGCGGCGTGCGTTTTATTCAACTTTATCACCGTGACTGGGATCATCACGGGAGCGTGAAGGATCACGTCAAGGGAACCGCTGCTGAAGTCGATCGAGGCGCAGCGGCACTTGTTGAAGATCTCGCGCGGCGTGGAATGCTTGACGAGACGCTGATCGTATTTGGCACTGAGTTTGGACGCACTCCAATGGCGCAAGGAAATGGTCGCGATCATCACATGAAGGCATTTTCCATCTGGCTTGCGGGCGGTGGCATCAAGGGAGGCATCACCTACGGAGCAACCGATGAACTCGGTTATGCAGCCGTCGAGAATGCCCTCACCGTCCACGATCTGCACGCTACCATGCTCCACCTTCTCGGAATCGACCATACAAGGCTTACGATCCGCGCACAGGGACGTGATTTTCGGCTTACCGACGTATCGGGACGAGTCGTGGGGGATTTATTGGCGTAGACTTTCTTGAATCGTGGAGCGACTTTGAGCCGTTTCTCCCTTAGACTTTCCAGCAATCGCCATCAAGGCTTGGGATCAGGGATAGCAATGAATTTATTTCAAAATAAAGTGAACCATTCTTCTGCCATGATTCCTCTTCGTGCATTCCACTTTTCCCCTTCGATTCTCGGAGAACTCATGCGAGTGCTTATTGCTGTAGTCGTACTTTGCCTTATGCCGGAAATACGCGTGCATGGTGCTGAGCTAGAAAAAGCGATCGGTTACGACCGCCAGATTCGTCCGTTGCTCTCTAACAATTGCATTTCCTGCCATGGTCCCGGAAAGCAGGAAGCAGGACTGCGACTCGATGGCTTGGAAGGATCGCAGCGAGTGCTCGACAGCGGATCGCGAGCGATTGTGCCTGGAGATCCTGGAACCAGCGAACTCATTCGTCGAATTTCTTCAACCGATCCAGATGTTGTAATGCCTCCGCCTCATTCCAACAAAATTCTGAAAGAAAGACAAAAGGATCTTCTTCGACAGTGGATCTCTCAAGGCGCGACGTATGAAAAACACTGGTCTTTTCGTCCGATTGTAAAGAACGAAATTCCAGCCGATACCGTCTCCGGCGGAAACCCGATTGATTTTTTTCTGGAATCGCGTCTTCGTGCCGAAGGCCTTGCAATCAATCCCCCAGCGGACCGGCCAACATTGATTCGTCGTTTGAGTTTTGCCCTTACAGGACTTCCTCCAACGCTCGCCGAAGTGGATGCATTCATTGGGGATACTTCTCCTGATGCCTATGAAAAGCTGGTCGATCGGTTGCTTGGCACGTTGCATTTCGGCGAAGAGATGGCGAGGCATTGGCTCGATGTTGCCCGCTATGCCGACACGCATGGTCTGCATCTCGACAACGAACGTCAAATGTGGGCCTATCGTGACTGGGTGGTGAAAGCGTTTAACGACAATCTTTCTTTTGACAAATTTACCGTTGAACAGATTGCCGGTGATCTTCTCCCGAATGCCACTCGCGATCAAAAAGTGGCAACAGGTTTTAGCCGCTGTAACGTCACGACCAGTGAGGGTGGGTCAATCAATGAAGAGCTGGTCTTTCGCTACGCAGTCGATCGTACTGCAACCATGATCCAAGCTTGGATGGGACTCACCGGCCAGTGTGCGGTCTGTCATGATCATAAATTCGACCCTCTTTCGGCTCGGGAATTCTATTCGCTCTACGCCTTCTTTAACTCTGCCGCCGATCCGGGATTTGATGGCAACTCGCTGCTCACCGCTCCAACGCTCAAGCTCCCGTTGGCTCCACAAGAAATGCAACTGTCCGAACTCGATGCACAATTACCAATCCTTCGCAAGACACTTGATGAAGCGGTTGCCGCGGTTGAATACAAAGATCCAGCAACTGTGGAACCAAAACCCGAAATCGTGCGCATCGAAACGATCTGGTTGGACGATGAATTTCCACCGGCTGCTGCCGTGCAGTCCGCTGGGGCTTTGATTGCATGGTTTTCAAGTGCAAACGTTGGGGAAGTGCTTTCCGGCCAACGTTCTCTTGAACGAACGGCTGCGGGAATTGGTCAGGACTTCTATCAGAGTGGTTCTGAACCAATAGAGATTCCTGCCGGTGCGGAAATTTTTGCACATATCTGGATCGACCCGGTCTCTCCGCCCAAGAGTGTGATGCTGCAGTTTCATACCGACGGCTGGAAGCACCGTGCCGTCTGGGGTGATTCCGACATTATTCCTTGGGGAACACCCGGCACCGTTGAACGAGTTGTCGCAGGACCTTTGCCAGAGGCAGGAAAATGGGTGAAGCTTTCGATTGCTGCTGATAAAGTTGGACTGCCTGCGGGCACAAAAATCACCGGCTTTGCACTGACCCAGTTTGATGGACACGTTCGCTGGGATCTCGTTGGTCTGACCGCGAGCGATGATCCAACAACCAATGTTTCGCGATCTTTTTCCGCATGGTGGAAGTCACAAGTTGTTCGCAAGGATCACAACGACATTCCTGAACCAATCCGCGGACTCGTAAAAGAAGGCCCGGAAAAGACGACCAAACCGGAAGATGTTGATCGTGTTCGCCGTCACTGGCTGGAAAATATCTGGAACCAGCGGCCTGATGCCTTGAAAAATGCCACTCGTGAACTGACCAATACACAAAAGTCTCGAAACGATCTCGACAGTTCCATTATTTCTACGTTTGTCTTTAATGACTTGCCAACTCTTCGAGACAGTTTTGTGATGTTGCGAGGTGCATACACAAAGCCTGGAGAAAAAGTGGACCGTGGAACGCCGGCCTTTCTGCCCGCTTTGCCAATCGTCGAAGGAGTGCCTCTGTCTCGACTTGAATTGGCGAATTGGCTGATGTCTCCTGAACACCCGCTCACCGCACGCGTTGCAGCAAATCGATTATGGCAACAATTCTTCGGTATCGGACTTGTAAAAACCAGTGACGACTTTGGTTCGCAAGGAGAGGATCCCAGTCACGCCGAACTGCTTGAGTGGCTGGCTATTTTCTATCGAGAAATTGGCTGGGACACGAAGAAGTTTGTTCGACAACTTGTTTTGTCAAACGCATTCAAACGTTCTGGAGTGGTGTCAGAAGATCAACTTCTTCGCGATCCTGAAAACAGGCTTTATTCACGCGGCCCGAGATTCAGGCTCGATGCCGAACAGATTCGCGACAACGCAATTGCCTTATCGGGTCTGCTTTCAAAAACGATGGGTGGCCGGGGAGTACGACCCTATCAGCCCGACAACATCTGGGAGCCTGTCGGTTTCGCTGGTTCGAATACGCAAACTTATAAGCGTGACACGGGCGAGTCCCTCTATCGGCGCAGCCTCTATGTCTTTCTCAAACGCACCGCTCCACCACCGTTCATGGTCAATTTCGACGGTTCCAATCGCGAACAGTTTTGTTCTGGGCGTGAGCGTTCCAACACTCCTTTGCAGTCTTTGCAACTTTTAAACGATGTGCAACATGTGGAAGCAGCACGTGCCCTTGCTGCTCAGACTCTTGCTCTCGGGGGAAGCGATACTGCCTCTCGAATTACATGGGCATTTCGCACCGTGCTTTCGAGAATTCCTGAGGCCGATGAGTCTACGATGATCGCTGAGCAGTTGGCCTTGCATCTGGCTCGTTACGCTGTTGATCAAGAATCTGCAACCAAGCTTATATCGATCGGTGAATCGAAACCGCCAACAGATGTTCCACCCGGAGAACTTGCGGCTTGGACACTGGTTACCAATATGCTTTTGAATCTCGACGAAACGCTCACGAGGAATTGAAACTATGTCATCTTCTTACGCGGACAAAAATATTCTCAATGCCCTTGGCGCAATGGCCAATCGCCGACTTTTTTTAAAGTCGAGTGGAGTGAGTTTGGGAGGGGCTGCGATGGCAATGCTCGCAGCAAAAGAGGGACACAGTGCAACCTCACATGCTCATGGCGGTGGCGCGAGTCCGGCAGTCCATCCGCCACGTCTGGGACTTCCGCATCATGATCCCAAGGCAACCAGTGTAATTTATATTCACACCAACGGTGGCCCGTCGCAGCTCGACCTGTGGGATTACAAGCCTACGCTTCATGACTTTTTCGACAAAGATATTCCGCAGAGCGTTCGAGGTGACCAGCGACTCTCCACAATGACCAGTGGTCAGGCACGTTTTCCGGTTGCTCCTTCAAAGTTTAAATTTGAACAAGCTGGTCAGTGCGGGCGATGGATCAATAAGGAACTTCTTCCCTACACATCAGGAATCGTAGATGACATCGCGCTGGTAAAAACGATCCACACCAATGCGATCAATCACGATCCCGCCTGTACGTTTGTCATGACCGGCAGTGAAATTCCTGGAAAGGCGAGCTTGGGAAGTTGGCTGGCCTATGGACTCGGCAGTGAGAACGACGATTTGCCTGCGTTTGTCGTCTTTACGCCACTGCCCGACATCAATCCTTCTCAGGCACTTTTTTCGAGAATGTGGGCCAGTGGTTTTCTCCCTACGAGATTTGGCGGAGTGGCACTGCGGGGATCGGGGGACGCGGTTCTCTATCTTCCTAATCCTGATGGCGTCACCGCGGGAGATCGTCGCACCATGCTCGACACTCTCAACCGGCTCAACGCTCGTGGCTTCCAGCGATACCAAGATCCAGAGATTCAAACTCGCATAGCGCAGTATGAAATGGCATTTCGCATGCAGCGAAGCGTTCCAGAACTGATCGACACAACGGGGGAATCTGCGCACACCCTTGCCTTATACGGTGATGATGTAAAAAAACCTGGTTCGTTTACACACAGCCTTTTACTTGCTCGCCGACTCGTTGAGCGAGGAGTACGCGCGGTACAGATTTTTCACCGTGGATGGGATCATCACGGAAATCTTCCAAACGAACTGAAGTCACAGTGCCTTGACACCGATCAGGCCACGGCGGCGCTGGTGAAGGACCTCAAGCAACGGGGCATGCTTGACAAAACGCTGGTCGTCTGGGGAGGCGAGTTTGGACGCACCGTCTACTCTCAGGGGACACTTACGAAGGAAAGTTACGGACGCGATCATCATCCTCGCAACTACTGCATGTGGATGGCCGGTGGCGGGATACAAGGAGGCATCTCTCACGGTGAGACTGATGACTTCAGCTACAACATCGTCGACAAACCCGTTCACGTAAACGACCTGAACGCAACAATCCTTCACTGTTTAGGAATCGATCACGAACGCTTCACGTTTAAGTTTCAAGGACTTGATCAGCGTCTTACAGGCGTTGAATCGCAGCACGTAATCAGTGAATTACTGGCCTGATAAGTCAGATTGCAGCCGCTATCGCCCGGTTCACAAATCCTTGCGGATGCCTTCGAGTTGGCTTCACTCTATTCGCACGGCATCCTTGATGCTGACATTTCGCAAAGCTGACCATCTTGAGGGACCGAAGCGAGAAACCGTGTTATGCGATCAACGCTCTACAAAGGTCTTCTCCTGAGATGGCACCCCAAAGGTGAATGCTGTCTTCACGCTGCTTTGATCTCCGTGGTACTCTGCTTCGATACTTTTCCCAAGGAGTTTTTCGATGCGACAGTTTTTGATTTCACTTAAGCGGCTCTGTTTTGCAACAATCTGCATGCTTGTGGCTTCTTTGTCGTTTGCCAACGACGCATCGCAACTGACCACCCAACTCGTACCCTTGTGGGAATGCATTTCGGGCGCACGAGAATCTTTTTTGATCGAAGGATCCATCTCTATTCCCTCGCAGGATGGACGCGTCGATACAATCGCAGTACGCCTAGAACGCTTTGATGCCCACGCCTATGACGTCGAACTCACGCACGCTGATTACGCTCTAAACTTCAGGCGCCGCAGCGATGCTACCGCCATGGCACTGCCCAAACACGGCGTAGTGTATCTGGGAGCAGGCAACGTTGATTCGATGGATCATCTCGATCCGCTTGCAATGACAACGAGACTTGTTTCAAGCGGCTCTATGGCATCTCTTCTCACTCCACTTTTGAGTCAACGATTGCCAACGAGTGCCGCAGCACTGGCAATCGTCTTTGGTGCTCGGTACTCCGAAGAAGATCACCGATTTGAATACGGCAACAACATTCACGTTTCCTTTGGAGATGAAGGCCGCGCTATCGACATCGATGCAGAAGGCGTTCGTGGATCACTCATTCTTCGCGATGCCGGTGATCCCAAACAGGCCGATGATTGGAGTGACATGCGCGCAGAACAGATTCCTCGCATAGAACTCGAACGGCAACTTGCTCGTGGTGTGAAGCGGGCACTCGAAATTATTTCCCCTTCCCCTGAACTGACGTCCCCGGAACATATTCCGCGAAGCGTCGAACATGGAAATCTTCAATGGATGGGCGGGCATCGAGTCGTTACGCTCCACGGCACTCCCGAACAAATTGGCAAGGCCCATGGCGAATTGATGCCTCTGGAAACCCATCGTTGCATCGATTCGGTGCTCAATGTCTTTGGAACCATTGAGACCATTCGTTCTGGCGAGTGGTTTCGCAAAAGACTCGATGACGCCTATTCAAGGCTCTCGCCTCATATTCCCGAGCGTCACAAACAGGAGACTCGGGCGTTGGCCAAAGCTCTCAATCTCGATGCCTCTCTTGTTGAGGTCATCAACGTGTTTCCAGAACTCTTTCACTGTTCTGGATTTGCTCTCTTTGGCTCGGCTACAAAAAATGGAACGCTGTACCACGGTCGCGTTCTGGACTACATGACCGTGATCGGTCTTCAGGATGCTGCAACAAGTTTTGTGATCGCGCCGGAAGGATTTATTCCCTTTGTCAACGTGGGCTATGCTGGATTCATTGGCAGTGTGAGTGGAATGAATACCAGTGGAATCTCGTTGGGTGAGATGGGGGGGCAAGGCGAAGGACAGTGGGATGGCGTTCCGATGGCCACACTTATGCGGAGGGCGCTGGAGGAATGCACGACACTTGATGATGTGACAACACTCTGGGAAACAAGCCCTCGCACATGCGAATACTATTACGTTTTTGCCGACGGAAAGAGTCGGCGAGCCGTCGGAGTGGCTGCAACACCCACGTCGCTTGAAATCATTCAGCCCGGTCAATCGCATGCTCGCCTCGGCGATGGGATCACCGATGCTGTTGTTCTTTCAGCAGGTGAACGACTCGAAACGCTTCGCAATCGAGTCCTAAAACTCCACGGATCAATCGATGCCCAATCAGCGATGCAATTGATGAGTCGACCTGTGGCGATGAAATCGAATCTTCACAATGTACTTTTTATTCCAGAGGAACTCGTTCTCCATATCGCCAACGCATCGCATGACGCACCCGCCGCCGAATGCCCGTATGTGCGGCTCGATCTCGAGAAACTTCTTCTGGACGTTCCACATTCCGCTCGCAGCGCTGCGATGGTTCCCCTGGTTCCAAAAGAGATATTTCCTGCCACAGATTCGATTGCGTCTGTTCGCGATGAGAATGCCGATGCTCAGGCATGTCTTGATGGCTTACTCTGGAATCCGGAGCGATTTGATGTTGTGCTCGAGGATTCGGTAAACGGTCGTGGAGATTTTCTTGTTCGATTTCCTTCACCCAAACCAGGGAAGGACTCATGCAACGATAACGTCTGGCTTGAATGGTATGTTGCTCGCGACGAATCCGGCGAACGGTGTCGCGCCCCGGCAGTGGTGATTGTGCACGAATCTGGAAGCGGGATGGATGTCGGGCGATTGATTGCGCGCGGTCTCAACGCGCACCACCTGCACACGTTTCTGATTCATCTGCCGTTTTACGGTCAGCGACGCCCAAGCGATCGTCGCGCGGGAGCCGAATCACTCATTCCAGCAGTCTGTCAGGCCGTCGCTGACGTTCGCAGAGCGCGGGACGCAGTCGCTGTCCTGCCGGGAGTTCACGCTGGCAACATTGCCGTACAAGGAACGAGTTTAGGTGGATTTGTGACCGCTACCGCCGCTGGAATCGATCATGGTTTTGACAGTGTCTATGTGCTCCTTGCCGGTGGCGATTTGTCAGGCATTCTCGAAAACGGACGCAAGGATGCCAAAAAAGTTCGAGAGCACCTTTCTCAGTCGGGAATGACGTGGGAGAAGATTTGTCAAACGCTTTACGCCATCGAACCGATGCGCTTGGCGCATCGTCTCAACCCCGATCGCACCTGGATCTATTCGGGCCGATTCGATGATGTTGTTCCGCCTCGCAACTCGAAACTCCTCGCTGATGCTGCAGGGCTTGATCGATTGCACCACAAAGAGATGTACGCCAACCACTACTCCGGAATTGTTTTTCTTCCCATGGTGCTCGCTGAAATCCACAGTCACATCACTCAAGAAATGCCTGAAGTTCTTGCTCCTTAAACTGGTTCGTAGTAGAGCCGTGTCGCTTTTATCTCGATGCCATGGATGCATTGATCGCGTGACATCTCACTTTCATTTTCATTGACTCTCATGACAGCGAATAACAAGAGTATTTTTTTTCGTGGACGTTTAATTCTTTGCGATCGCGTCGAACGTGGCGTGCTTGAGGTGCGTGACGGTCGCATCGCTGCCAAACACGCTTTCGACTGGCCTCTTTCCCCAGATTCGGTCGTCATCGATTCTCTCGATGGATGGATTTCGCCTGGATTCGTCGACCTGCACGTGCATGGCGGTGACGGTGGCGATTTTATGGATGGAACTCCCGAGGCATTCAGAGCCGCGCTTTCCGCACATCTTCGGCATGGCACCACTCGACTGGCAGTGACGACAACCGTTGCTCGTCACGAACAGATCATACGCGCGCTCGAACTGACTCGACAGTTTCGTCGTTTGCCGCATCCCACCGGTTCTCGCGTGTTGGGCGCGCACTTCTACGGGCCATACTTTCGATACGAGGCACGCGGAGCGCACCCCGGTGCAGGAATTCGACCTGCTGTTCAAAAAGAATTTATGGAATACCTTTCTTTTTCAGATGATCTGGTAGCAGCAACAGTCGCCCCTGAGATCGAAGGTGCCAAAGAGTTCGCGCTGGCATGCCGAGATCGTGGAGTACGGACCAACGCTGGTCATTCGTGGGCAACATTTGAACAGATGCGCGAGGCCATCGGCTGGGGAATTCAACATGTCGATCATCTGTACTGCGCCATGTCTGACAAGGGAAAGCTTCGCTCATTGCAGATGTATCCCATGCAGGGAGGCGTATTTGAAGCAACACTCTATTTTGATGAACTCACCACCGAAGTGATCGCAGATGGCCGGCATCTCGATGCGGGACTTTTGCTTTTAGCGCTTAAAATCAAAGGTTCCCAACGTGTGGCGCTCATCACCGATTCCAGCCGTGCGCTCGACATGCCACACGGCGAATACCTACTCGGGCCGACTGATGGTGGCGAAACATTTGTCACGCGTGATGGAGTTGGCATGCTTCCAGATTTTAAAGCACTCGCTTCAAGCATCAAGGGAATGGATCACATGGTTCGCACATTCCACGACATGACCGGGCAACCAATTTGGGAAGTAATACGCATGGCATCACTGACACCGGCGACTATTGCTGGATGCGATCGAGATCTCGGCAGCCTTGATATTGGAAAAATAGCTGACATTCTTCTGCTCTCCCCGACGCTTGAAATCAATCGAGTTTTTGTCGAGGGTATGGAAATCGTTCCGTCAGCTCCGCTGTCATCCATTGTTTCTTGAGTTCTGAAGACTGGCTCTACCCACAGACCGCAAGGTCAGCAACAGTTCACCCACCTTTTGATGTTTCGTAATTGTTTTGCTGATTACGTGAGATATGGAGCTTGTTTGAAGACATATTCTTCCATGATCTCCCTGCTACCGGTCGATCATTCCTGTAAGGAGTTTGGCCGCAAACACTCTTACAAATACTCGGATTTCATCTGCCATGCCTAGAACCGATCGTCGCTTGGATTTTTTGAGGCCCTCTTGGTCTGAGATCTTCTTTTTCTTTGTTTGGGGGCTCGCTGCGGTTATTCCTTTTCCGGAAAACTCTTTCGGCAGCAGCACTTCTGAGAAATCGTTTGTTGATCTCACACTTCAATTCAATGGAAACTATCAAGATCTGCTTTCCACTTGTCGCAAGGTCGATCCAACGCAAAGAGTCTGGCTTGAGTCCCTCATCGGACCACTTGAAACAGAACAATGGACGCCTCTTGAATGGTCCACCTTCTTTCACGATGGCTGGGACAAACCCTATGATTCGGTCGATCATCAACTCCCACGTCAAACATGGATCAACAGTGCCGACGGTGCTTTCTATCGACTCGGTGTCATATCGGGATCGTGGGCCCAGGGTACCGCCGGTGCTCCTGACACATCGAATGGAAGTTTATTTCTCTTCACGCCCCTGAGTCGACGTTTCGAACTGGGATGGTTTCTACCCTTCTCGGTAACTTCTCCAAATACGCTAGGTCCTCCCGAAACAACGGTTTCCGGTGTCGGAGATCTCACGGTGGCACCCCGGTTCATGTTGGCTGAAGAGAAACACTTTTCAGTTACTGCAAACCTGTACGTTCGATGCCCGACTGGCAATGGAACTACTGGAAATGGCGCGACAAGTCTTTCTCCAGACATCGAATTCTGGATTAATCCAATCACACGCTGGATTGTTCGAGGCGCCATCGGAGTGACCGTTCCGACAAATCTTACGTCTGCGAACACCCCGCTGCTGCTTGCAAATCCATGGACAGGGTTTAATGCATCCCCAAGTGCATTTAGTTCGATCGATGCACGTCTTGCAGCCGGCTACTACCTGACTTCTGGCGATGCACCAGTCTTCAAACATTTATGTGCTACGGTTGCTTCAAATATTCACGCTCGTACTCATGGCGGAAACGACACCTACTTCAGCCTGACTCCAGGATTTCGATTTGGGGTTGGCAACGACTGGTATTTACTGGGCGGAATTGAAGTTCCTGTCGTTGGACCGCTGCCGTTTGCAAATCAAATAATCGTGCAGGCCATCAAAAATTTCTGAGCCTGAAACAATTCCCCACAGCTCCTTTCTCGTTCACGGCCAGCAGCGGTAATTGGGCGTCGAGGTCCTCCGACGTTTTGAAACAGACTGAATCGCTGACCTGCCGCTCGATGTCGACTCTACGCTGTGTCCGTTATGGAAACATCGGCTGTAGTACGAGTTTGGCAATGATGGCGCCTGCGATCAGACTTCCCAGTGACAGCACTACTCGCATAATTCCTCTCACGCGATCGCGTGCTTTGCGCACCTGTTCAATCACCGGTGCGGTGAGACGGCACGTGCGAATTGGCTGGATACTTCGCAGCACTGTTTCAAGAGCCGTTATCCGATATTTTGAATTTTCATCGTTCTCAGTTACCGAAGATCCCTCATCATTTGCAGCATCGTCGTCATCGCAAAGTGTTCTGAAACAACTCATTCCTTCTCGCCATCGAGAAGCAGCGATTACCGATGGAACTCCGAGAACTCTGGCGATCTGTTGAAATGACAGTTCTATCCATATCTTCATCACCACGACCTCTCGCTGTTCTTCCGGTAATGCGTCGAGAATCTGTTCTACATGCTTGCGACGTTCATCAAACTCTTTCGAACAGAACAACAGTGGTGATGATTCCTCCCGAAGAAGAGTCGACGCGGGTTTCTTTTTCATTGTTGCGTCACGATACGACCGATCCATGGCTGCCCGTCGCACGCTTGCACAGAGATACGAAGACGGATCATCCATAAAGTGACGGCGTGGCCAAAACCGAACCACCACTTTTTGAACGAGACTCTCTGCTTCTTCTGCAGGGCGCACCCATCCCCGAACCAGAAGCACCAGCGATGGCCCTTGCCGCTCGATACGTTCAGAACAATCCTCGCTCACACTCTCTCCAAATTAGAGACTCCGCATTGCGACTCACTGACAGCTTTTTCAGTTGTTTGGTGGCGTTCGTTATACAATTCGATTTTAGTCTGGGTCCTATTTTTTGAGCGGTCGCTACCCTATTCTTGTATCGACTCTCCGGTCGCTGACGAGAGCACTCTATAAAGTGCAAGACCGGAACACACTGGTTACAGGACTCTTTCCATGTTGTCTTCTGCGCCCCGTTCATACCGACCGTCACATTTGGTTCTGGTAATCCTAACGCTGGCTCTGATCGACAACAGGTGCTTCGGTGGTGATGCCACCAGTTCGACGTTTGAACCAAATCAAACCGTGCTTCCAGTCTCGCCGCCAGATCGTGCGATTGTGCTTTTGGAAAGTAACTCGGTGCCTCGCTTTGTTAGCATGTCGGGCCAGCCGATTAACTGGCCAATCGAAGCCGGTTTTCTCACAAGCGCACGCACTCAAGAGCATGCCAATCACATCGTCTCAACTGTGCACTTTCGCGATGCAGATATTCATGCCGAATTCATGACCTCACCCGAGGCACACGGCAACAGCGGTCTCTACATGCACGGCCATTACGAAATGCAAATCTACGATTCTTTTGGAGTTGATCCTCCTACCGATCAGGATGAAGGAAGCCTCTATCGATTTTCCAAACCATTGCTGAATGCCTCGCGTCCAAATGGAGAGTGGCAGGTGTACGACATTCGCTATCAGGCACCGACACGAGATGCCACACACCAGATTGAGAAACCTGGAACAATCACCGCATGGCTCAACGGAAAAAAAGTGCAGGACGGAGTAACATTTCTGGAGCCCCGAAGCCCGTATACGCCATACCGCCACGGCACGACCGACTATCTCGTCGCAATTGAGAAAAAACTTCTTGCAACAGGCGTCGGTCCGCTTTTTTTACAGGACCATGGCAGCCCAACCAAGTTTCGAAATATATGGATTGTTCCGAGAGATTCCTTGGCCGGTGAATACACTCCACCAGAAGAAAATTAATACTTTCTGTTTCCACGAATCCTTGAAATCGCGTGCGTGTTGCTAATTGATTATGTCTCTACGCCCAAAGAGGTTGGCCTGCTGATGTTCCGCACTTCCGAAAAGAACCCCATCCAAGGGAATGTCTGAAAAAAGATCTACCTGGCAGATCAAAGACAGTTGATTTCGTTTCAAAAACCATGCCCGCCGCCACCTCCGCTCCCTCCGCCTGAAAATCCGCCGCCACCACCACCGCTTGACGAAAAACCAGAGCCACCACTCGACCGCGGTAAGGAACTCATAGAAGATCCTGTGCACGAACTCATCTGGCTTAAGTCGTTTGCGAACGACGTCGAATGAAATGTCGTAGTTGGATTCGATCCCACATACCACTGCGTCGGCTCGGTATAAATTCCTTCAAAAGCTTTCGCCCATTTCGACTCAATTCCGAGTGCCATTGCGTAGGGAAGGTATTTCTCAAAAAGCTCCGGCGTCAAAGGAAGGCTGTTGAGTCGATGAGATTCCACGCGACTGAGAAATTCCTCAAACCCACGAATCGAATCCCACACCAATGCTCCCTTTTTTGTTCGAGAGGGCATTCCATATGCGAATCCCATCGTGATCAGGCCCGTAAGAATGCTGCACACGATCGCTACTATTGTGGTGGCTGGGGGTAAACCAAGCGATCCGAAAAAAACCGGGCCAACGGTCGAAAAAACAAGTACGAAAACAAATCCTCCTACAAATCCAGCGGTCATATACCAATTGAAAACGGTATCTGGTCGTTGCTGGTAATACCCTTTCGATATGAGCGATTCAAAGAGAGCATTCTTGATTTCGGGTAACTTTTTATAAAATGTATGGTCGAGATCATCGGTGCTCACCGCTGTGACAATTTCCTTTTCATTTGGTTTCTTTGTTGCTGTGCTATCTCCAAAAAGTCCTCCGAGCAGCACTTTCTCGAATGCTGAAATTCCTGTCCACTCACTCGAAGGCTTGAGCAACTCAAATGAGTATTTGTCACTGGTTGTCCAGCTTTTCGATACCGTTTGCCGAATTCGAATGATTCCTCGTACTGCAAGGCCGACAATCGTGGCCGTAATGTCTCGCATGTCGGGCCAATGATCGATGAGTGTTCCCATTTCTCCGGGGCTCAGCCCCTCCGGTGGCTCATACATCACCACGACCGGCCCCGGCTTTGGATCCCGTCCATAGTTCGACCAATGTCGCCACAATCCGCAGAACACTCCCACCGGAATCAGCATCATTCCTGCGCTGGCAAAGTTGTCTACAGTCCACGCAAGAAATTGATCCCACAAAGTGGGATGCCGAAGAACACCCGTATTCCAAGCGACTGCGACGGTGAGTCCTTCCCGAATGCCCATCGACACTTTTGCCTGCACCATAATCTCGTGTGCCGCACCTGGCGGCGGAGATGCTTCGGCAGCCGGTGCCACCACTGAATCTGGTTTACGCATGACACCGTCGAGCGTTATTTCCACGTTGCGATCAGTTGAACCGTATCCCCCTGTAAATGCATTGATTCGCAGATTTTCAAGTTCTCGTGGCAAATCGATCGTGGCCGACGCTTTGAGAATCGGATAGGGCCATTCGTCGCCTGTCACGTTCCAGTAGAGTTCATCGTGTTCCTCCAAAAACCTGATTGCGTTTTTCAATCGGTAGACGATCACAACGGTTCGTGAGGCATCTACTGCGCTGGGAACATAGATTTTGAGATCGATGGAGTGATCCTGACGCGAGGAAGAGTAGGTCAGCTGTGCCCCTTGTAAATCCGTCACACTTTCAACGCTTGCTCGCAAACGATGCGCAAAACCCTGCGGCGTTCGCTCGACGATCGGAATCATTCGGTGAATACCGTTCCAGCTTCCATCGAACTTCAGTCGAATGGTTTCCTTCACCACGACGTCAGCCGACAACTCAATGCTGAGTTGTGAGTGAAATTCTTCAATCGTGATCGACTTTGCGTAGCACAATGTCCCGCTGGCTATCAACGCACCAATCAGCGCGGCACTGATCACGCCACTGATAAACCGGTTTTGCATCATTTTCCGAGACATCATGCACATTCTCCATCGTACGTACGGAACTCCAAACCCTCCCCAACAAGCGAGACGGTTCAGAAAAGAAACCTACGACAAATCCATTTGAACGCTCGGAACAGCACGTTCAGCAGAATCGGTGACCTCAAAAAATTCACGCCCGCGGAATCCGAACGGCCCGGCAACGAGACTGGCCGGAAACGACTCCACAGCGGTGTTGAAATCGCGCACCACTGCGTTGTAGTAGCGGCGTGCGTTTTGAACGGCGTCTTCAATGCTCGCAAGGGTCTGTTGAAGATGACTGAACTGTTCGCTCGCTCGCAGTTGCGGATAGGCCTCGGCAAGTGCAAATAGACTTTTAAGCGCACCGGAGAGCTGATTTTCTGCCGCCGCTGATGCCGTTGGGCCGTTTGCATTCATGGCCTTGGATCGCGCGGCCACGACGGCTTCGAGCGTTCCCTTTTCATACCCTGCGTAGCTTTTTACGGCCTCGACAACATTGGGAATAAGGTCGTGCCGGCGTTTGAGCTGAACGTCAATATCGCTCCATGCACCATTCGATCGAACCCTTAAGCTGACCAAATTATTATAGATGGCAATCAGCCAGAGCACTGCCGAAACAATGACGCTAATAGCAACAACAATTCCGATTGTCATGGCAACTCTCTTCTCTTTTCTTGGTAAGTGATTGGCGAACAACGTCAGAGGGTTTAGTGAGAATACACTGAACTCCGCCTCCTCTCGCAACAGAGATTCTAAGCGGCTCATCGCCCCGCGTGAACAGACTTTTTGGTAAAACGCACAGCTTTGATTTGACTTCACTTTTATGCGAAAGAGTCGTGCGATGCTGTGTTCGAATTGCAAGTAGAAATTGTGCCGCAACAATAGCGTTGGCCTCTGTTTCACAAAGACTTCGCACAGCCATGTTTTCTACGAGGGTGTCAGCCATGAACGCGTCCAAAAAATCTGTTTTGGCTGTCGTCGCGCACCCAGACGATATTGAATTTATCGCGGCAGGGACAATGCTGCTTTTGAAAGAGTCTGGCTGGCAAACGCACTACCTATGTCTTTCCGGAGGCGACTGCGGGAGTGTTTCCACGAATCAAAGCGAGACCAGACGCATTCGCCGCGAGGAGGCGATCGCCGCAGCAGGCATTTTGGGTGCTATCCATCACGACAGCCTGACTGACGACATCCTCATTTTGTATGACGAACAGACGCTGCGAAAACTTGCTGCCGTGATTCGACTCGCTCAACCAAATATCGTGCTCACCCATTCTCCTGATGACTACATGGAGGATCACATGAACACCTCTCGTTTGGCGGTGACAGCCTCCTTCACTCTGGGAATGCCGAACTTCGAAACAATTCCCCCAGTGACACCTGTGCTGAAAGATCTCGCAATTTACCACGGCATGCCACACGGTCTTTGTGACGGGCTTCGCAGGGCAGTGGTTCCAGGCGGATTTGTCGATACCTCTGAAGTGCATTCCACGAAAATTGCATCGCTTGCGGCGCATGCAAGTCAGAAACAGTGGCTCGATGTATCGCAGGGAATGAACAGCTACCTCGTTGCATGCAACGACATGTCCCTGGCAGTTGGACGGCTTTCGGGTCGCTTTGAACATGCTGAAGGATGGCGACGACATCTTCATCTGGGGTACGCTTCCCACGAAGTCGACCCACTTGCCGAAGCTCTCGGAAAGAAGTATTTCGTGAATCAAAGCTATGAAGATTCTCTCGTTTACCCCACGTAGGAGATTTACTGCATGTCGCGCCCTTTGAGTCGAATCGCTCCCGAGTGGTGGGATTACACCACGCTCGATGCGGAAATTATTCGTGATGCCGCAGCGATCACCCTGGAAGATTTACCCAGATTGTCACGTCCTGGTTTTCAGATCGTTCTGCACGACTCACTTGAAGATTTCTATCTGGCCGAGGCGCTTGAATATATCAGTGCCTGGAGACAGGCGACCGCTGATGATCCTGTCGGTATTTGTGGACCCATCGGGCCGACCGAACAGTTGCCGCTTGTGGCAAGGCTTGTCAACGAACTGGAACTCGATCTGCGACACTCCCATTTTTGGGGCATGGATGAATGGTTTGAAGATGGTCGAGATGTTCCAGTCACACATCCACTCTCGTTCGAAAGAGCCGATCGGGAACTCTGTTTTGATCGAATCAGAGCCGATCTTCGTATGCCAGAATTCAATCTTCATTTTCCAAAGTCAGATATCGATTCGTATGTTGCCAGTTGGTCGATCGCTCGTTGCGCCGTGATGCAGGGAGGACAGGGCGATACGAAGCACTGGGCGTTCAACGATCCGGTTCGCCGCGAAGGAAACTTTCTCGACATTCCTCCAAGTTCGCAGGAATATCGCACACTTGGCACCCGTGTTGTTGAATTGCATCCGCTGACGCTTGCGCAAAATGCCCGTACGAGTGGTGGAGGCAATATCACGATGGTTCCTACCATGGCAATCTCGGTAGGCCCTCGCGAAACATGGCGCGCGGAAAAAGTATCTATCTGGCATGCCGGCACTCACGACAATCCGCTGGGCCAACGACTCACGGCGATGATGATCTCCAAACGCATTGTCGATTCGAGTGTGCCGATGTCTCTTTTAGCCGATCATCCCTGCGTGCAGTTTCATTATTTTCGCGGTGGTTTCGGTTCCTGTGCCGTGGCAATGCATTAGCCGTGCATTTGTCACCAACGTACCGTGAACACTTTCTCTTCGAGAGTCTATTCCATGAACATGCGATCTTACTTTTCAAGTCATCGCTGCATAAACCTTCTGCTGATGCTGTGGTGTCTTTTGTTGAACGGTGATTTCCTGCGCGCTGTCAACGCTGACACTGCAGTTTTGGTCGCAGGCGGTGGAATAAACAAGGATGGATCACAGGCCGTCACGGCAAAACTCTATCAACCCTTTGCCATCGCCTTTACGGCGGATGATGAAATGCTCTTCGTCGAGTTCACCGGAGGGGAGCGGCTCAGACGGGTTGCTCGCGATGGAATCGTGACCACGCTTGGAGGCACCGGCCACAAAGGCTTCTCCGGAGATGATGGCCCTGCTCTCTCGGCAACATTCAACGCGCTTCACGATCTAGCCATCGGGAATGATGGAAAAATCTATCTGGCCGATACGTTCAACCATTGCATCCGCGTTTTTGATCCAAAGAACGGCACCGTTTCAGGATTCGCAGGTGGAACAAAGGGCTTCTCAGGCGATGGTGGGCCAGCTCGCTCGGCACAATTCGATCAGGCCTATTCAATCGCTTTTTCATCCGATCACTCAACGCTCTATGTCGTTGATCTTGGAAACTCGCGCCTGCGGGGAATCGATATGAAAAGTGGAATTATCAAAACAGTTGCGGGAAACGGCGCACGAGGTGTTCCGCTCGATGGAAAACTGGCAGTCAATCAACCGCTTGTCGATCCACGAGCTGTGACTGTGGCATCCGACGGCACACTCTACCTCCTTGAGCGGGCTGGCAATGCACTTCGAATCGTCAAGCCCGACGGCACGATGCATCGGGTTGCGGGAACCGGAAAAGCAGGCTCGGAAGGCAACGGAGGCCCGGCTCTAAACGCGGCGTTCAACGGTCCAAAATACGTTTCGATGTCCAAAGACGGGAGCGTGCTGATCGTCGACACAGAAAATCATCAGATTCGTCGCTACGTTCCACACAAACAAATCGTCGAACTCGTTGTAGGCAGCGGAATACAGGGAGCCGCTGGCATCGGCGGTGATCCACTCACGCTCCAGCTCGCCAGACCCCATGGCGCATTCGAACATCCGCAGACTGGTGATCTTTATATTGCCGATAGCGACAATCATCGGATCGTGAAGATCGTCCGAGACTAAGCTCTTCGTCTTCTCGCACGATCTGGCGCACAATCTCAGTGAGGCGGTGATCTCGCCTCAGAATTTTCTCACGGTTGCCACTCCTTCGATTCATCGACTGGTGTAACAATACTTTTGTGCGCACACTCACATTTATGTTCTTGAACATTTTCTGAAGAATCTTTTTGATATGGCAGAAACTACGATTGTCTGGTTCCGACACGACCTCCGACTGGATGACAATCCATCACTTGCCCGTGCTGCGAGCCTGGGACGGGTCATACCTCTTTTTATCTGGGCACCGGAGGAGGAAGATCCTTGGTCGCCGGGAGCTGCGAGTCGCTGGTGGCTGCATGGCTCATTGCTGCAGTTCCAAAAACAACTTGCGAAGCTCGGTGCACCACTGGTGATTCGTCGCGGACCGTCACTCGACACGCTTCGGAGCGTTGCAAAGGCAACTCACGCCACTCGCATTCATTGGAATCGACGCCACGAACCGGCAGTTGTTGAACGTGATACAAAAATCAAGGCGACGCTCACGTCGGATGGAATAGTGACTGAAAGTTTTGGAGGTGGGTTGCTCTACGAACCGGCAACACTTGCGACCAAGGAGGGAAAGCCTTATCAGGTGTTCACTCCATTTTGGCGGGCATGTCTTTCCAAAGATGAGCCAGCATTGCCGCTGAGTGCTCCGCGGTCGCTCGACAGTATTCCCGATGCACTTTCGACGCTTTCCGTTGAGTCACTGCGTCTCCTTCCTTCGATCGACTGGGCTGAACAGATGAGAACTCAGTGGACCCCTGGAGAAGCAGGTGCGCAGGCACGGTGGAACGCATTTCTTACTCTCCCCATCAACGACTATGGCCTTGAACGAGATCGGCCAGATCACCGTGGCACCAGTAGCTTAAGTCCTCATCTGCACTTCGGTGAGATTTCTCCACGAAGACTCTGGCATTCGATACGCGACATGCTCGGCGGCATATCAGCCCGTTGCATCACGGGAGGAGCGGAAGTTTTTCTTCGTGAAATTGGCTGGCGAGAGTTTGCCTCGCATCTGCTCTATCACTTTCCTCATACGTCTGATGCACCACTCCGTTGCTCGTATGAGAATTTTCCATGGCGAGTCGATCCGGTAGGGCTTCGTGCCTGGCAGCGTGGTCAGACAGGATTTCCAATTGTTGACGCTGGCATGCGACAACTCTGGCAGACAGGATGGATGCACAACCGGGTGCGGATGATCGTGGCAAGTTTTCTTGTAAAAGATCTTCTTATCTCGTGGAATGACGGGGCTCGTTGGTTTTGGGACACGCTGGTTGATGCCGACCTTGCTTCCAATACTCTCGGATGGCAATGGGCAGGGGGATGCGGTGCCGATGCAGCTCCCTATTTTCGGGTTTTTAATCCGACGAGTCAGGGAAATCGATTCGACCCTGATGGAACTTATGTGAGACGATTCATTCCTGAACTTCACAAACTTCCTACCAGTTCGATTCATGCTCCACAGCAGGCCGACGCCGCAACACTCTTTGCCGCAGAGGTCCGACTGGGCGACAACTATCCGGAACCCTATGTCGACCATGCCGAGGCCAGACTACGAGCACTCTCGGCACTCAAGACCGTCTCACAAAAATCTCCGCCTCCATCGACACGCATGAAAAAGCCTTCCCGGCGATCACCTTTATAAACGCGGGTTATTTCTTTGACTTGATTTTCATTTCGCCCATTGTTTTACGAACCATTTCAATCGCTGCCTGCTGCTGATCGGCTTCAGGAGTTTTATTCGCAGCAACATCGGCCTCTTCGAAAATTTCCTCCGCTTTTGTTTTATCACCAAGTTGCGCATAGCCTTTGGCAACAGCAATCAAGGCGTATGCTTTGCTGTCAAATCGCTCGACAGCCTGCGCAGCCTCAAGGGCACTGGCCAGAAGTTTTTTTGCTGCGTCTTCATTCTTCAGTTGTCCTTGCACTGCTGCGGCAGCCGCTAGCCCTTCGGCCTTCGCTCTGGCGTCTTCCAGTGCCATCGCACTTTTTTCTAGTTCGCTGACCATCTCGCCAGCTTCTTTTGAAAGCCCTGCGCCGGTGTACCCAAGGGCCACTTCACCGAGTGCCTCTGCACGAAAACGCTCTTCGACGCTTTTGGCCGCCTCGGCTGCAGCGGCAAGCGAATCGCCGGCTGCCTTTGAATCCGAGAGACCCTTTTCCTTGCTTCCATAAATTGCGCCAATTGATGCAAGAATCCTAGCCTTTCGCAGTGCATCTTCGACTTTTCCTGCTGCAACTTTCGCAGCATCCAGAGCCTCACGAGCCTGTTTTTTTTCTCCTAGTTCCGCCATGAATCCTGCAACTTCGACGAGCCCCGGCCCGGTGAGGTTTGGATCGCCGTCGGCAGCAATGAGTTTTCTTGCCTCGGTAACAGTCGCGATGGCCCCAGATTTATCGCTGCTGGAAAGCTGCTGACGAGCAACTTTGACCATTGCCTTGGCCTGCTTGTCAGCAGTTTTTTCAGCCTTGGCTTTTTCCAACTGCTGGGCGATCGTAAGACCACCACCCTTCTTTTTTGACTTTTTCTTTGATCCACATCCAGATGCTGGAAGAACAATCGCCATCGATATAGCAACAAAGAGCAGCGTGCGAAGAATTCTGGTGACGGTCTGCATCGAAACATTCTCCTCAATACAATGCGTTTCAAAAATGACTGCTTGTGGACGACGTAAACTCAACTCCTACGGCACAGGCGTGGCACGGACTATACTTCCTGATTCAATCGCTTTCCAAAGGTTCTGCACAATTCTCGATACCTGTGAACTTCTGAGGTGCTTTGTCTCCATCAAAACTTGAGTCTTGCGCGAGAAAGTCGCGAATGAGTCTCGGCCATGAGGTCGTCTTCGGACAACTCGTCTTCGGCCTCATAGGTCGCTGAGAATCGCAGATATTGCCCAGCGTCATCCCACGGAACCGTCAGGATCGACAGTTCGTGGATCAGGTATTGACTTGCTTCTTGGGCCGTTTTGAAAACAAGATCGCCCGCACCTTTAGGACTTCTGGTGTAAAGAAAGTAGGTGCCTCCCGGCATACTGCACTCAAATCCACACGATCGCAGCACGCCGACAAGTTTTTCCAAACGACGGCGATATTTTTCTCGCACCATTTTTGGAATTTCTGGATCACCAAGCGCCGCCGCACCAGCTTTCTGAATCGCCATGAACTGACCGGAGTCGCAGTTGTCTTTAATATCTGCAAACGCTCTCACAATTTTTTCATGTCCGCAGACCCAGCCCAATCGCCAGCCAATCATATGGAAGCCCTTCGACAGCGAATGCACTTCAACACCAACATCCTTTGCACCGGGCACTGAAAGAAATGAAAGTGGCTGGTCATCGTAGGAGAGCATCACGTGCGCGGCATCCTGCACCACAATGATGCGATGGGTTTTCGCAAACTCAACCACTTTGTGATAGAAGTCTCGGGTCGCCGCCTTGCCTGTCGGACTATTCGGGTAGCACAGCACCATCATCTTGGTGCGAGCAAGAACGTCAGTCGGAATTCCATCAAGGTCTGGAAAGAAATCGTTTTCTTGAACAAGCGGCAATCGGTGAACGGTTCCTCCGAACCATCGCGTGGCGGTGGCTGCCACAGGATATCCCGGCACGGTCATCAGAGTGACATCTCCTGGATCGATGAACGCAGCCGGAAGCATGGCGTAGGCTGTCTTCGAACCGATGCAGTGATTCACCTCGGTGATCGGATCGAGTGAAACTTCAAATTCTCTCAACATGAACTGAGCCACGGCTTCCTTAAACACGGCGATGCCATTGTCGGCGTATCCGCGATTCTCCAGACGATCAATTTCTCGGTGCATGACCTCTCTCACTCCACGAGGCGCCATGTCGTCGTTTTCGCCAATGCCAAAGTCGAGCAAACGCCGATCTGGATGGTCCGCCATTGCCTTGCGTTTGGCACGCTTGATCAATTCGAACTTGTAGATTTCGTTTCCCTTGCCGTAATTGGCTCCACCGATGCGAGTTGCAAAACGGTCTTGAAACCATGGATCAGCTGGAGTGCAATCAGAGGGAGTTGTATTGGTGGCCATAGTTTTGAAAATTCCGCGGCAATTGAGAGAAACGATGTCGAACGACGAACTGGGAGTATAAATCTCTTTTGCCATCGTCCGAGATGGTTCAAAAGAACTCCCGGTTTCAGACCCTTTTTTGTGAAAGAGAATTCTGTATGGCAATACATGGTGCGCGAGTGGTGGTCACCGACTGTCCCTTTCCATCGCTTGAAATCGAACGAGAGTTACTCGAACCACATGGTGTGAGCGTGGAATTCATCGGTTCAAGCGACCCTGCGGCGCTCGCAAATGGGGTGAAGGGCGCCGATGTAATTCTCACAAACTGGGCGCCGGTAAACGCGACCGTGATTGAGTCTGCGGGAAGCCAACTCAAACTTGTAGGGCGACTCGGTACAGGACTCGATAATATTGATCTGCAGACGGCGCGTCGATTGGGAGTGATGGTCACGAACGTGCCAGACTACTGCACGCCGGAGGTCGCAGAACAAACCTTTGCTCTCTTGCTCGGCGTAGTGCGTAAGGTCGCACGATTCCATCTTGAAACAAAGCAGGGACGATACGACCTCGTTGGATCGCTTCCCTTAGGACGGCTTGCTGGTCGAACGCTCGGCATCATCGGGTTTGGCAAGATCGGTCGACGAGTTGCATCAATCGCGAGGGCATTCGACATGCGCGTGGTTGTAACGGTGCGAAGCACTGTGAAGGATGTTCCTGACGGCATCACGGTTCTTTCGCTGGCCGATCTCGTAGCGACTTCTGACATCGTCACGCTCCATCTTCCACTGTCGCCCGAGTCGCAGCACATGATCAACGATTCCCTGCTTTCACAATTTCGTCGAGGCAGCGTGATCATCAATACCGCTCGCGGCGGACTCATCGATAACGACGCTCTCACGCGAGCACTCGATGCAGGTATTCTCTCTGGTGCTGGCCTCGACGTGCAGACCCCAGAACCACCCCCGCTCGACCAACGGCCTTGGAATGATCCACGAGTTGTGGTGAGTCCTCATGCTGCATTTCTTTCAACCGATTCTCTTGACTTGATGCGCCGTATCGTTGTGCGTCAAACGCTTGCAGTGCTTGCAGGCCAACGGCCGGATCATGTTGTCGTCGGCTAGCCTGACAACTTCGAAAGATACAGTTTCTCATTCGCGCACTGATCTGCGTTCACTTTTGCGTGCCGTGGTAGGGTGTGTCTCTTCGTAGCAACCATTTTTTAAAACCCTGCAATGTTTGATTCTCTTCATCTCATGAAATTGGTTTGTATGAACCGTCGCACCCGTTTTTCCATTCATGTGTTCCACCTGATCGTGCAGGGTGTTGCAGCCTTTTGTTCGTGCCACTCCTGCTGTGGGCAGATGGTCGACCCGGAGTCCCCCGGCATCGAGAAAACGCAACTCGCTGAAAACGCTGTCGTACACGATCAATCATTCGGTGTAGATCTCGTCGCAAGTCGTATCTATGTGCTGGTTGGAAAGACGGGACTGGGCCACGACCATGCTGTTGTCGGCCACTTACGATCGGGAAACCTCATCCTCGGCGTCGCTGACAATGCTGGCGCACTGACGTTCGACATGGCCACCTTTCGCGCCGACGGCGACAAAGCCAGACAATTCCTTCAACTTTCCGGAAAAACTGACGCGGGCACTCAACAGCAAGTAACCGCCAACATGCTCGGAGAAGATGTGCTCGACGTTGCGCAGCACCCCACGGCACTCTTTTCCGTTCGTTCATCGCTTCTGGATGCAATGCAAAAACCGAGCGGCCCACCAGCGTATTCTCTCCGCGGCCACTTCACTCTGCGCGGCGTCACGCGGCCTTTGACACTGCGAGTGGAAACAGAATCCGACGCACGAATTTTGCGGCTGCGCGGTGATTTTCGGATTCGTCAGACTGATTTTAAAATCAAACCGTATACAAAATTTGGCGGAGTTGTCGGAGTGGCCGACGAACTACGAATCTGGGGAGATCTCGTACTGATAGTCGGCATGCAGCAGAAGCCTGAGCTCGGTGACACCAAATGATTTCTCACCCATTGGTATCAAAGGCCGCAATTCGCAACCACTATGACCTTGCAACTTTTTTCTATCGCTTATTCTGGGGCCCGCACATTCATCACGGACTCTGGACGGCCGACGAATCTCCCCGCGTAGCCCAACAACAACTCATTGATGCGTTGGCATTCTCTGCCCACGTTACTTCGGGCGACCGTGTTCTTGACGTGGGCTGCGGTATGGGAGGCTCGTCGATTCACCTTGCAAAGCGATTTGGATGCTGTGTGACTGGGATCACGCTCAGTGGAGTTCAGCAGCGTTGGGCATCGAGAGCCTCTCGCTGGCAAGGATGCGCAGATTCGATCACAATTCTTTGTGAAGATGTTGAATCGATCACCCTTGCTCCATCGTCTTACGACGTCATCTGGAGCATCGAATGCACTGAACATCTTTTCGACAAAGCAGCATTTTTTCGAAATGCTGCGTCGTGGGTTCGTCCAGGAGGGCATGTTGCGATTTGCGCATGGCTCGCGGCACATGATGCCGACATTCCTGAAAAACGATCTCGCGTTGAGGCAATCTGCGAGGGATTTCTTTGTCCATCCTTGGGCAGCTTCGAGGATTACCGTTCGTGGCTACATGATGCAGGACTGCGTGTGGAAGTCGAATACGACTGGACAGAGCACGTTGAGCGAACGTGGGAGATTTGTGCAGCTCGCACCGACAGGCCGTGGATCAAATGGCTTGCAACAAAGCTTGATCCTGCCCAACGACTTTTTCTGGATCGTTTTCCATCACTCTTGGCCGCATACCGCACGGGAGCGATGCGATATGGCTGCATCGTGGCAAGACGACCACTTTAAAAATCTGATTCGATTCATCATTGAGCACCACTCTAGTTCGCACGGATATTCACCACGTTGATGAGGCAAGGATGCGACGATCGATCGGCATTGCATTCGGAGTCTGGACGCACATTCTTTTCGGTTTTACTGTTTGGCATCTGATCTGGTTTCTCCGTGGACACGCGCCAAGTTCTTCAGACGCTGTACCGATTGATTCAGAGACCTATTTCCTCGCGTCCCTCGCGATCGACGGAATACTTGCTCTTATTTTTGCTCTTCCGCACAGTGTGCTCCTTGCGCCCGGCGTACGAAAAGCGGTGACTCACGCATTGGTGCCAGGCCCGTTCTATGGATGCTTTTTTTGCACCATGACCTGTCTGGCTCTTCTTTTTACTATTTTTTCCTGGCAGAAATCCGACGTGATCGTCTGGGAGTGGGTCTCTCCGTTAGACACTTGTATCACCGTGCTCTTTGTCGCCTCCTGGGCAGCACTGCTCTATAGTCTTCATCTCAGCGGATTGGGCTATCAAACCGGATGGACTCCTTGGTGGCGATGGGTACGAAAGCTTCCGCCTGTGGACCGTCAGTTCGCACCTCGCGGTGCCTACCTTTTTTTACGGCATCCGGTCTATTTGAGTTTCCTTGGATTGATCTGGTTTACGCCGATCGTCACGCTTGACAGACTTGTTCTTATTGTGGTTTGGAGTAGTTACATCTTTCTTGGAAGCGTGCTGAAGGATCGACGACTGCTTTTCTTTCTCGGGGATCGTTATCGTTCTTACCAAGCACGCGTGCCCGGTTATCCGGGCATTCCGATTGGACCTTTGGCGCGAGTTCCCTTGGCGACGGGCGACGAATGAATCATGAGTCTAGAGCTGATCCCCTCTCAGAAATTCAACGCAGGCTTTTCGACTCCATGGATCGTCAGTCTGGTGACCATTGTCCTCATGACCCTTTCGGCCCCATGGATTGCCACAGCCGCGATGCGTGTGCTTGCCGTTGATTCGACCACTCCGCTTGAGTGGGTTCCTCCATCATTTCCGCAGCGTCTTGACTACGAGCGATTCTCCCGCGATTTCGAAAGTGGAGATGTCATCATTGCCACGTGGCCTGAGTGCGTGATTGACAATCCGAAAATTGACCAGTGTGCCTTTGCCTTACAGTCAGCAACAACCGCTCGAACGGCAGATGGAAAGCCTTGGTTTTCTTCGGTTGCGACCGGATCAATCGCACTTCAACGACTCACGGAACCTCCCCTGTCTCTCGATCGCACAGTCGCCATCGATCGACTCACGGGAGTCATTATCGGGCCCGACAAAAAAACGACGTGTCTGATCGTTGGATTCACAGCAGCAGGGCTTGGCGATCGAATGAAGGCAGTCAGTTTTGTTCGTAGCGCTCTCATTGATATTGCAGGAGCACCGACAAAGACTTTGCAGATGGCCGGTCCGGTCATCGACAACGTCTCGGTTGATCTCGCCAGCACTGAATCTCTCAACACTTTTGCACTTCCAGCAGGTGCTGTGATTCTTCTTCTGTCGTGGTGGTCGCTGCGTTCTCTTTTTCATGCAACTATGATTTTCTTGGTATCGCTTTATTGCGTCGGCGTATCCTTCGCGCTGTTGTATGTTTGTGGTGATCGGATGAATCCGGTTCTCATCGTGCTACCGCTTCTGGTACTCATGCTGGGTGTTTCAGGTGGCATTCATCTGGTGAATTACCTCGTGGATGCATACGACCCCTTGCGGCCTGCGGGCACGGTGCGACGTGCGATGGTCCTTGGCTGGCTTCCCTGTAGCCTCTCGGCCGGCACTACAGCGATCGGCCTAGCGTCACTTGTGATCAGCGAGCTTGAACCAATTCGCGTATTTGGTTTCCATGCTGCGGCGGGCGTACTCGCCGAACTGGTGCTCTTGTTTCTCGTTGTTCCAGGACTCTTTGAACGCTGGCCCATTCATGCCGTGATTGCGCAGCAGAAATCCCTCGGATCGTCTCTCTTTGCGGCACTGGTGATTCGACACAACAAACTCATTGTGATCGCGTCTTTTTTTCTCATGGCGATCACCGGACTCGGGGTTGGTGGAATTCGCACTTCGGTGCGGATTGACACTCTTTTTTCTACCAACAGTCCAATCATGAGGGCCTATCGAACGCTCGAGGAAACCGTCGCGCCACTCGTCCCTATCGAAATCATTGTGCGATTCAGTCGCGATTCGGATTTGAGACCTATCCAACGAGTAGATCTTATTCGTGCAATCGAAACTCGTCTTATTGCCAGTGACGCTGTCAGCGGCGTCGTGTCGGCGACTACTTTTCTTCCAGATCTTCCCCAATCGAATGGCACGAGGACCACAGCACTCAAAGCGATCATGGCACGAAAGCTTGAGCAGAGCATGTTAGGGCTTACGGATATCAAATACGTTCGCGAGTATGACGATGCACAGTTCTGGCGTATTACGGCAAGAATCTCTGCACTGAGAGATGTCGATTATGGATTTTTCCTTGATTCTGTTCGAACTTGTGTTGAACCAATTCTCACCGAGTACGGTGGCTCTTCGAGGGGCATCTCGGCGGAGTTTACGGGTGTCATGCCACTCATTCACGAGATTCAACGGTCGTTACTCCGCGATCTTTTCAGCAGTTTTCTCTCCGCTTGTTTGGTGATTCTTGTGGTCATGATGATCGTTGAACGAGGAATCATCACTGGTCTTATCGCCATGATTCCAAATATTTTTCCGATGGTTCTTCTTTTTGGAATTCTCGGTTGGACACAACGACCTCTCGATATTGGAAGCGTCATGACTGCGTCGATCGCACTCGGCATGGCGATTGACGGCACCCTGCACTTCCTGACGTTTTTCCGTCGCACCATTACTGCTGGGAAAACGGCACAAGAAGCCATTCTCAAGGCGTATGGGCACTGTGCTGCGGCAATGACTCAAAGCGCGATCGTCTGTGGTTGTGGCATCCTCGTTTTTTCAGGAAGCTCCTTTGCGCCAACGAGTCGATTCGCATGGATGCTTGCACTTTTGATAGCGGCTGCGCTCGCCGGTGATCTTGTGATTTTGCCTGCTATGCTCACCGGCAGACTTGGCCGGTTTTTTGGTGTGACATCTTCATAGAGATGCTGTTTGAAAGCCTTTTTCTATGATTCTGTAGTTCCTGTAGTTCGGTCACTCCTGTTTACGAATCCTGCACTTACTCACGATGAGTTCTCTTTTGCTCAGGGCAGCAGAGGGAGTGCTTGCTCTGAAAAGGCTTCGTTTAGATCAGTTCCGAAAGTGGCCGATGGTGCTCGGAGAGATAGTGCGGTCGACCAGCGAGATCTTTGATCGTTGTTGCCAACGGATCGATGCCGAGTCGGTTGTAGAGCGTAGCGTGAACCTCTTCAAATCGTACTGGGCGGTCGTTTGCTTCAGAAGCCGTGCGGTCCGTCGAACCGATGACCTGCCCGGTACGAAGGCCACCCCCAGCCAAAAGCGCGCAAGACACATTGGGCCAGTGATCCCGGCCCGCTTGAGGATTGATCTTTGGAGTACGGCCAAACTCACCCCAGACAATCACGGTCACATCTTTGTCGAGACCGCGGTCGTAGATCTCTTCAACGAGGGCACTGACGCCCTGATCGAGTTGTGGAAGATTCTCACGGCACATAGCAAAATTCGAGCCGTGGAAGTCCCAGAAACTGTAGCTGATTGTGACACACCGAACACCTGCTTCAACCAATCGTCTGGCCGCAAGAAACTGTTGCATCAATCGCGGTGCGCCATCTCCTTGATGCTTCTCGGTACCGTATCCGTATCGATCCAGAACACTTTGGGGTTCGCGTGAAATATCGAGTGCCTCAGCCAGTCTGTTCGACGTCAGCACACCAAATGCCTGCTGCTGAAAGATGTCCATGCCATCCATCATGCCACTGGAATCTGCCGAACGATTGAATCGATCCAGGGCCTTCGTCAGACTGCCGCGATCACCCATTCGCTCCAGTGAAATCCCTTCCAAAACAAGATCACTACGACCTTCTCCATAAGGCTGAAAAGGTGTGAATGCAGATCCGAGAAAACCGGGTTTCCCAGAGTTGTACGGCTTGTGCTGCATTCGCGGCGAGAGACCAACATACGGCGGAATTGCAGAGGATGTTTGCCCCTGCAACTTCGCGACCACTGAACCGAACTCCGGCCAACCTCCTTGCGGCTGCGCCGTGTGACTGCGACCGGTGAGGCACTGAAATGAATAGTGATCGCCCGTTGCGCCAACGATCGAACGAATCGGGACGAGCTTGTCCATCATGCCTGCAAGTTTTGGAAGCAGTTCGCAGATTTCGATTCCCAAAACATTTGTTCGAATGGGAGAAAACTCACCGCGAATTTCAGCCGGCGCATCTGGTTTCAAGTCAAACATGTCCTGATGGGGAGGGCCACCCGGAAGATAAATCATGATGACCGACTTCTGACTTCGCTGGCCTGCTGCCGATTCGGCACGCAGAAGATCAGACATTGAAAGACCGCCGAGCGCAAGACCGCCTATCTGCAAAAAATGTCGCCTCGTCCGGCGGTCACAAAACTGTCCCTTTGCGGACTGATCTTCACTGAGAATATGAAACATGGTTCGACTCTCCCGCACTCCACATCGACAACCAAGAACGTATTACTTTCCATCAAACATGAGTTACAGTTTACTCACCTCGTTGTATCGCCACCAGTTTGAACTCATTCTCTCCAGTCTTCTCCTCGATTACAGCTTTCACTCTCAACTGGCAACTACAAACGGCCCTCGCATCCTCTAACCGGCATACCTTACCTGACCGATGCCGATGATTGACTCTATTTCTTGCCTTCAATGGACGATTGCCGATTCCGTGCCTTGTCGAAATTGAGGAAGTCGTAACAATCTTGCATGTGGGACTTGGTCGATTCAACACTTTTTCTAACGCGATGAGCGTTTTCAGTGTGTGATCTTTCCAGAGACCGTTAACAGCTTTAACCGGTTGAACAGGTTCTCGTTCGCGGTACTCTGTTTTTCACTTGCACTTTCGAAAACATATAGGCATTCCTTCATGAATGGTTCTTCAATCGATATTCCCGATCGTGAGAAGGCTCGCGTGCACTGGATCTATCTCGTTCCAATTCTTGGCGTGCACTGTCTTGCGTGCCTCGCGTTTATGCCTGCACTTTTTAGTTGGTCGGGGCTCATACTTGCGCTCGTGACAACGCATCTTTTCGGAATGTTTGGGATCAATATCTGCTACCACCGTCTCCTCACGCATCGCAGTCTTTCGATGCCGCTATGGCTAGAGCATTGCTGCGCAACGATTGCACTGTGTTCCTTGGAAGATACTCCCGTGCGATGGGTAGCAACCCATCGTCTGCACCATGTGCATTCCGATGATGTCGCTGATCCACACTCGCCAAACGATGGAATTTTCTGGTCTCATGCAGGATGGCTCTTTCGTGAATTTCCCAATCGTCGCACGCTCGCCTTTTACGATCGATACGCTCGCGACATTCTGGCCGATCCCTACTACCGGTATCTCGAGAGACGGCCGATGAATGCTTTGAACGTCTATCTCTTACAATTCCTGCCTTTCGGTGCCGCCGGGTTTCTCGTGGGATATTGTCTTGAAGGAAACGTTTCAAAAGCGTTCATGCTTGCCGCAAGCTGGATGGTGTGGGGCGTGCTGGTGCGCACCGTACTGGTCTGGCATCAGACATGGAGCGTGAACTCGCTCTCGCATTTGTTTGGCTACCGCACTTACGCCACTGGTGAAAACAGTCGAAACAACTGGCTCGTTGCTCTCATTGCGGCTGGAGAGGGATGGCATAACAATCATCACCACGATCCGGTGAGCGCAAGCGTTCAACACCGCTGGTGGGAGTTTGACCTCACCTACTATTGTATTTGCAGTCTCTCTTGGCTTGGCTTAGCCAGCGACATCGTACTGCCTCGACACATCCGAAAGGCTCACGACAGAACTGTTCCGAGGACCGTCGCTGAGATTATGGCCGTTGACGATTCACTGTCTCGCGGTCACGTGTCTGGCTAAAAACATGTCGCTGCGACTGGCATCGCTTTTCACAGCAAAAGTAGTGCGGGTCAAGATTTCTTGCACCCCTTTTCGACCTTGCTGATCGCTACGAGCAGCCTTTGTATTTTTTCTGAGCGACCGCATGTGCGCCCGTGTTATATTTTTTAGACATAGCCTTCACGTGCTTTGATCTTTGCGCCGTGATATCGTCTGGTATTCGGTTTTCCTCGGTTTTTCTCAACGACGTGAAACGCTTTTACACAAATTTATTCTCGTTTGTTCGATTCGCATTCACGCAGCCACTTTGTATCGTGCGCTTTTGCTGCGGTGACCATCCTTGAAACGCCATACCTCATGTTTCGCAAAAAAAACATTTGCTGGATTGTTGCCACATCGTCGATTGCGACTGCGACTCTCTGGCTTTCCAGTCCATGCAGCGTGATCGCTACGCAACCAGAAAAGACCGCCGACCGTGCCGCTGATTCGTTCGAGCAGATTGATTTTTTTGAGAAGCACGTGCGCCCACTTTTGGTGAACCGCTGCCAGAAGTGCCACGGTCCAGAAAAACAGTGGGCTACGCTGCGGCTCGATTCTCGTGAAGGCTTGCTCGTCGGTGGCGAAAGCGGTCCGTCCATCGTCCCGGGAAGGCCGGAAGAGAGTGAGATTCTTCGTCGCCTTCGTCACAGCGACGATGAGATTCGAATGCCACCTCCCGATCATGGAGAGCCCCTGGGAGCTGATCAGATCGAACTTCTCTCGCACTGGATTGCCTCCGGAGCCACGTGGCCCACGAACGCAGCAGCGGTTGTTGATCACTCGGTCGCACAGCGAAACCACTGGGCTTTTCAACCGCTCAAAGGAGTACGCGAATTTCCTGGAGAAGGAACCTCCCCTATTTCTTCTGCAATTGACACGATGGTTTTCGAGCGACTTTCGTCTCGGTCGCTCGAAGGATCGAATCGAGCAGATAACCGAACGCTTTTTCGTCGGGCCTCCTACGATCTCACGGGGCTGCCTCCCACCGCTGGAGAGGTCGATTCTTTTTGTCGCGACGAATCACCGGTTGCCTATGAACAGCTCGTCGATCGCTTGCTCGCCTCGAAGGCCTACGGAGAACAGTGGGGGCGACACTGGCTCGATGTCGCCCGTTACTCAGACACGAAAGGGTATGTCTATGGTCGCGAAGAAAAAACATTTGTTCACGCATCGCTCTATCGAGATTGGGTCATCGACTCCTTCAACTCCAATATGCCTTTTGACCGCTTTGTCCTTCTACAATTAGCAGCGGATCAATTGGTGGAGGCCAATGCACCAGACTTAGCAGCTATGGGTTTTTTGACGACGGGCCGGCGTTTTCTCGGTGTGACCCCAGACATTATGGACGATCGAATTGACGTGGTTGCAAGGGGACTCATGGGCCTTACGATCGCCTGCGCCCGCTGTCACGATCACAAATACGATCCAATTCCCACTGACGACTACTACTCGCTCTACGGTGTTTTTCGAAACTGTACCGAACGTCTTATGCCTTTCGAACGAAGGGCCGGAATCGCCGCTCCTACGGCAGAGTTTCTCACGGAACTCGACAATCGGCAGAAACTTCTCCGAGAAACATCGAACGCCCTTCGCAAAGAAACGAGTGATCGAAACCGGGCCCGTGTCGCCGACTATCTCGACGCTCAGCGTCATCTTGAGAAATATCCAGAACTTGGATTCGATCAGATTCTCGCCAAAACAGACCTGCTGCCTGCTGTGGTGCGACTCTGGCAGGCATATCTCTCAACAGACCAAGCTCGAACTGATCCTATCTTTTCAGTCTGGGTCTCGATGGCAGAGCTGTCTGATGAAGAACTTCGTCAGACGTCGGGTCGCGTAATTCAACAGCTCCAGGAGAGAGGAACTCCCGTTCATCCTCAGATCCTCTCGGCATGTGCCGAACCTTTTTCGAGTGCGCGGGATATTGCTGATCGTTATGCAAAAGTTTTTCTCGACATCGATGCTTCTTGGAAAACAGTTGGGCTCGATGCCGAAAAACAGAATCTGCCAGCGCCACTGTCGCTTGCAGATCCCGATCACGAATCGCTTCGTCAGGTTCTTTACGGTCCTCGGTCTCCATTTTTTATTCCCGACGAACCAATTGCCAATATTGAATCTCTCTTCGATTCCGACTCACTGACGGCGATTTGGAAACTTCAAAACGAAGTCGATCGTTGGTTAATCAGTCAGCCTGAATCGGCTCCGCACGCGCTGATACTCACTGACCGACCATACCCCGTTGATTCGCAGATATTTCGTCGTGGAAACCCGGCCAACAAAGGACGCGTTGTACCGAGACAGTTTCCCGGTCTGCTTTCTTCGGCTAATCGTCTTCCCTTCGAGAACGGCAGTGGGCGATTGGAACTCGCTCGCGGAATTGTATCTCCCGACAATCCGCTCACGGCGCGAGTCTGGGTCAACCGTGTTTGGATGCACCACTTCGGTCGTGGACTGGTCGAAACACCAAGTGACTTTGGACTCCGCGCCGATCCTCCATCGCATCCCGAGCTTCTGGACTGGCTCGCTTCGCATCTGATCGGCGACGGATGGAATACTAAAAACCTGCATCGCGGAATCATGTTGTCAAAAACGTATCAGCAGGCAAGTGGCGGTTTTGTGGAAAGCGATCGGCTTGTCGCTGCAATCAACATCGACCCCAACAACCGATTGCTGTGGCGCATGAATCCTCGTCGATTGAATTTCGAACAGTATCGAGACACGCTGATTTCACTTGCAGGACAGCTCGATACGTCGATGGGAGGTCGAGCTGTCGAGATGTTCCCGCTCGGCGTCACTTCGATGAGGCGATCGATTTATGGCATGGTCGATCGGCAATTTATTCCGAGCGTGATGCGGATGTTTGACTTTGCAAACCCTGATCTTCACATTCCCAAACGATCGGAAACTACCGTTCCCCAGCAGGCGCTCTTTTCGCTCAATCATCCGTTTGCCGCTGCCCGATCGCGTGCAGCGGCAGCTAGACTTTCAGCACCAACAGCCGAAACCTCATCCAGTACTCGCGTTGCAGAACTTTTTAAAATCATCCTGCAGCGAGACCCCACGGCACTCGAAAGCACGTCGGCCATTGCATTTCTTCTCTCTTCAGAAACCTCCGCGATCGATCTCAAAGCTTCTGCACAATCGCTTGCCTGGTCTTACGGAACCTGTGAAGTCGATGAGGCGTCTGGAAAATCAAAAGGATTTGTGCCACTGCCCTACCACACTGGAACTGCGTGGCAGGGAGGAGGCCAGTGGCCAGATTCAGTGCTCGGATGGGCACAAATCACCGCCACCGGTGGACACGCCGGCAACGATCTTGCGCACGCTGCGGTACGCCGCTGGACTGCCTACACTCGCGATACGGTAAAACTTTCGTCCGAGGCAATCCACGATGTGGATCAAGGAGATGGCATCCGGTGCTTCATCATTTCCAGCCGTCACGGAATTCTAAAATCCGCGACGTTGAAAAATTCAAAGCAGCTCATGGAGATTGATTCGATAGTCGTCGAGCCGGGAGATACGATTGATTTTGTCGTGGACTACAATGCGAACCTCAACAACGATCAATTCCTTTGGTCGCCAATGATCAAGGGAACTCAGGCGATCGCTGCGGGATCTTCGCGAGACTCAGCAGTTGATTTGTGGAATGCACAAGTCGATTTCACCGGGCCGCTCCACATTTATTTATCCCCCGAAGAACAACTCGCGCAACTTCTTCTACTCTCAAACGAAGTCATGTTTATTGATTAACCATTTACAGAACCAACCGCGGGTCGCTCTTTACAATGATTCACCAGCAACAACCACTGCCAAACCTCAAGACGCTTTGTGACTCAGGCCAGCTCCTATCGCGTCGCGACCTTTTGGGACGCTGCGGCATCGGTTTAGGAATGCTCGGGCTCGCCGACGTTCTTCACGATTCTGGTGAACTCGTCTCTGCGGCTTCGATTGATTCTGGATTTGATCCACTTCTTGTCCGTGCGCCGCATTTTGCCCCGAAAGCCAAGCGCGTCATTCATTTCTTTTTAAATGGTGGCCCCTCGCACGTTGACACCTTCGATCCGAAGCCGATGCTCGCACAGTATGCCGGAAAGCCAGCGCCTCTTTCGTTTACCACCGAACGCAAAACAGGAGAGCCGTTTCCATCTCCATTCACATTTCGAAAATACGGTGAGAGTGGGATCGAAGTCAGCGATCTCTTTGCACGCACTGCTGCGCATGTCGATCGTATGGCTGTCATTCGCTCCATGTATGCACAGGTTCCAAATCATGAACCCTCGCTGATGCTCATGAATTGCGGTGATTCGGTGCAGCCGCGCCCGAGCGTTGGATCATGGGTGCTTTATGGACTCGGCACGGAAAATCAGAATCTTCCAGGATTTGTTGCCATGTGCCCCGGGGGCTATCCCATAAAGGATACGGAAAATTGGCAAGCAGGATTTCTGCCAGGCGCGTTGCAAGGAACGTTCATCGATTCGCAGCATACGGCAATCGATCGGTTGATCGAAAATATTCGCAGCCCACACGCCACGAGCGATATGCAGCGACGCCAACTCGATCTCTTGCAATCACTGAATGCTTCTCACCGAAGCGTCAGAATAGACAATCGCCTCGACGCTCGCATTCATTCGTTTGAGATGGCGTTTCGAATGCAGATGGAGGCAACCGAGGCATTCGATGTGTCACGCGAAACAAAACAGACTCTTGAGCTTTACGGATCGGGTGTTCATGCCAAGCAGACCTTGATTGCGCGTCGCCTCGTCGAACGCGGTGTGCGGTATGTGCAATTGTGGCACGGAGCAGGTCAACCTTGGGACAATCACGAACAGATCGAAACGAACCTCAAGAAACTTGCCGGGGAACTTGATCAGCCAATTGCCGCATTGCTCAGTGATTTAGCGCAGCGCGGCATGCTTGATGACACGCTGGTCATATGGGGAGGTGAGTTTGGTCGCACACCGACCGTAGAGCTTGGCGGTGATGGCAAGGCCAAGGCTGGTCGCGACCATAATCACTACGGGTTTACTGTATGGATGGCTGGTGGCGGGATTCGCGGCGGAACCATTCACGGGGCCACCGATGACTTTGGCTTTAAGGCTGTTGAAAATCCAACGAGCGTACACGATTTGCACGCTACGATCCTGCATCTGATGGGATTCAACCACGAACGATTAACCTACCGCTATGCCGGCCGAGATTTTCGTCTAACCGATGTGCATGGCCGAGTGATGCACGACATTATCGCCTAAGTTTTTTTCTCTCGCCCTTCAATTCTTCTCTACGGAGTTCTACCCGTGTTTTCAAAATTACATTCACAGTTGATCTCCCGTCGGAGTTTTATCGCCTCGTCGACTGCCCTGGCAGCGGCAAGCATTCACGGAAGACCGCGCCGTGCGATTGCTGCCACGTCACGCATCACCATCGGCATGGTCGGCATGGGCATTCAAAATCGAGGTCATCTTGGATGGCTCCTCGGTCAAGGAGGCGTACAGATAGTCGCCGTCAGTGATTGTCATGCCAAGCGGCTTGCCGATGCAGCAGCAACGGTTGAAAAAAAATATGCCGAAGAAAAGAAAAGCGGTTCCTTTGTAGGCTGTGCAGCCATTGCTGATTTTCGAGAACTTGTGTCCAGAGATGATATCGATGCGGTTGTCATCGGCACTCCCGATCACTGGCACGCGATTCCCTCCATTCTTGCGGCGCGTTCTGGAAAGCATGTCTATTGTGAAAAGCCGCTCTCTCTTACGATTGCCGAAAGCCGCTTGATGGTAGAAGCTGCACGGGCTGGAAACTCCGTATTTCAAACTGGTAGCCAGCAGCGAACTGAATTTGGTGGACTCTTTCGCAAGGCTGTGGAATACGTTCGCAGTGGTCGAATTGGAAAGGTAACTCGAATCAGCGTGGGAGTTGGCGGGCCTTCGAAGCCGTGCGACCTTCCTGTTGAATCGCTGCCTGAGGGAATCGACTGGGATATGTGGAATGGACCGTCACCACAGCGAGGCTATAACGCGATTCTCTGTCCGATCGATATTCACAAGCACTTTCCGCAGTGGCGATCGTACGACGAATATGCCAACGGTGGATTGGCTGATATGGGCGCGCACCATTTTGACATTGCGCAGTGGGCGATGGGTGTTGACGAATCGGGACCCGTGGAAATTATTCCACCTGCCGAAGGCATGACCGGTCTACGAATGATCTACTCGCAGGGATTTGAAATCGTGCATGGAGGCCCGAGCGGATGCACGTTTGAGGGAAGTAACGGAATCATTTCCGTCGATCGCGGCAAGATTGAGTCGCGGCCTGGATCGATTCTCGAAACGCCGCTGAAAGATTCTGATTTTCATCTCCCGGTCATTGCCGACAACCACAAGCAAAACTGGCTCGATTGCATTGCCACCGGCAAGCGACCCGTGGCCGATGTAGAGGTTGGCGCACGAACATCGCAGATTTGCATCTTGGCGAACATGGGCTATCACCTCCGCCGAACTTTAAAGTGGGATCCTGCAAAGGAGGAATTTATCAACGATCCGCAGGCCAATGCCATGCGATCGCGATCGAATCGTGCCCCGTGGAACTAGAGCTGCAATCTTTTCGCGCCGCAACCCGTCGAGATTTCCTTGTGTCATTTCTCATGGTCTCTTTTTATTCAACACATCTGTAAAAGGGCTGCCTCTATGTCGCTCTCGCGAAGACATTTTCTCGACGCTGCAATTCAAACCACGGCGGCCACCATGGCCGGCATGCCACTGGTACTTTCGGCGAATGAAAATCCAGCGAAACCGGCTGGGCCAAACGAGCGAGTTCGTGTTGCAGTGATCGGAACCAACGGCCAAGGAGGCGCGCACATCGGCGAATGGCTCAAGCATCCCGATGTTGATCTTGTTGCAGTATGCGACTGTGATCCTGCTGCGTATCACAAACACGCTGCTCTGTTCAAAGCAGTCAAGAACCCTCCTCGATTTGAACAGGATATTCGCAAGCTTCTTGAAGACAAATCCATTCATGCAGTCTCCATCGCCACTCCCAATCACTGGCACGCGTTGGCCGCTGTCTGGGCGATGCAGGCCGGCAAGGACGTTTACGTCGAAAAACCTTGTAGCCATACGGTGCATGAGGGACGAGTCATGACGCAGTGGGCTCGCTCGCTCGGCCGCATCTGCCAGATGGGTGTGCAAAGCAGAAGCATGACTGGGATGCGCGATCTGCTTCAATTTGTAAAAGGCGGAAATCTCGGAACCATCACCGCCGCACGGGCCATCTGCTACCGTCGACGAGACAGCATTGGAGTGTCTGAAACCGAGGCTCCAATTCCACCAGGACTCGACTTTGATCTGTGGTGCGGTCCTACGGAAAAGGTTGTCCCAAAACGAAAGCGTCTACATTACGACTGGCACTGGTTCTGGGCTACTGGTGCCGGCGATCTTGGAAATCAAAATCCGCACGAACTCGACAAGGCCCGCTGGGGTCTGGGCAAACAAGAGTTTCCAAAACGTGTAATCAGCGTCGGAGGAAGACTTGGCTATGTCGATGATGCCGAGGTTGCTAATTCTCAGATCACCGTTTTTCAGTGGGACGATGCCTTGCTGATTTCCGATGTGCGAGGCCTACCACTAAAAAGTCCGGTCTCATTCGGCTCTCACAGTGGACCGTTTCAAGGCGCTGCCAACATCTGGTATGGCAGCGAAGGCTATGCCGTAGGGCTGGGTTACACCGGCGGAGTGGCGTTTGACTACGACGGTCACGAACTCGGGAAGTGGAATGCGGGCGAATACCAGCAGCACTTTGCCAACTTTCTAAAAGGTGTGAAGAGTCGCAATCACAAGGATCTCCACCTCGATATCGAAGACGGTCACCTTTCAAGCGCACTGGCACACATGGGCAATGTGTCGTTGCGACGAGGACGCATTGCTGCAATGGGCGAGCGTCCGAGTCGATTGGAACGTGAACAACGAGTTGCCGAAACATTCGACAGTTTTGAACAGCATCTTGCAGAGAACGATGTGGATCTTCAAAAAACAAAGTTTTTTCTTGGTGCTGATTTGGTTATTGACCCCATGACAGAACGTTCTTCCGACGTCGAAGCCAACGCTCTTTTCACTCGGCAGTACCGGAAAGGATTTGAGCTTCCAGAAGTTTTGAAGGCATAGATGCCGCCAACCTTGGGAGTTTCATCGAATGCGGACCATGTGTGAGCGTAGGGCCGACAGACGATGATCATCGCTGTTTCGATTGACATTCGCGTCGTGGAGACAGTTGGTTTGAGTCGGAAAAGGTTTGCGTCCGTGACGATTCGAGGCCGCTCACGCCGGCGTGGCAATCAGATCCAACTCGGCTCCCATCCCTTGCGATAAGACTTGGTGAGAAGAGCAGAAACTCCTTCTGATCCTGAAAGTTTCATCTGTTCGGAATCCCACTGAAGACTCTTTTCTGGGTGGCGAATAGCAATCGTCCCGAGAAGAATAGTTTCTGTCAGTGGACCTGCGTATTCAAAATGTGACGTCGTCGTATCCATTCCACGACAGGCATCAGCCCAAGAAATGTAATGATCCCGACTTGCAACTACAGGAATTTTAAAGTCGGCGAATTGTTCCACCGGCAGCAACGACGGCATTGCCACGTGTGGCACCAACAGCGTGCCTTTTTCACCGAGTAGCACCGAACCCGAACTCGGCAGCTTTGTCTCTGACGAAAGCCCGAGTGCTTTTAGAGATGGCAGATTGCCATCACCGTCGTACCACGTGAGCTTAAGCACAGGGCCGGCGGTGTACTGTGTTGATGGAAACTCGTAAGAGACGGTCGATGACTTCGTCCACACTTCACGATTGATAGGCGGGGCAACGGCGCGAATCGATGTGGGAGCCGTCAGCGCCAACGCTCCGAACACCGGGTCAAGGATGTGGCATCCGAAGTCGCCGAGTTGACCGTTTGAAAAATCCTGCCAAGCCCGCCAGTTGAATGGATGATATATTTTTTGCAAATAGGGTCGCTCTGCAGCGACGCCGAGCCAATCATTCCAATGAATCGAGGGGGCGATTGGCTGGCTTCCAGGTGGACGGTCATCGGCAAGAATCCAACCCATCGCACCACTTTGCCAAGAGTGCACCTCTTTCACTTTTCCGATGACGCCGTCGTGCACCAGCTTGACAGCGGTACGGTAGGCTTCGTGAGACTGAATTTGGTTCCCCATTTGGGTGACCACGTTGTATTTTTTTGCAGCCAGTTTCATCTGTCTGGCTTCATGCACAGTGTGTGTAAGCGGCTTTTGACATTGCACATGCTTTCCGAGTTGCATGGCCGGCAGAGAAATTGGTGCATGCATGTGATCAGGCGTCGAAACGATGACTGCGTCAAAATCTCCCTGCCGATCGAGAAGTTTTTTCCAATTTGTATATTGCACGGCCTCGGGATATTGTTCGGCTGCACGGCCCAAATGTTCTTTCGATTCATCGATGTCACAGATCGCCACCACCTGCACATGAGGACTTGCCGCAGTGGCAGTCAGGTCGCTCCACCCCTTACCGCCGGTTCCAATCGACGCAATTCGCAGTCGCTCGTTGGCGCCGTAGACTCGTTTCCAACTCGCCGCACAAAAAGCCAGAGAACTGGTCAACACTGTGGCTGAACGCAGGAATTTTCTACGACACAGTGGCGTGGCCATGATTTGCACCTTTAAAACGAATAGGACTGATGACGTTGCTCGATTTCCGCAGATCGCAGCAGCGCCCTCTTTGAAGTTGCGAGTACATCATATCGCGGTGACGCGTAGGACGCATCCTGACTCTTACTGAAACGACAATGCCCCCCTCTTCGCTTTTCTCTACGACCACGTATACCGCAGTCGCTTGCGTGATGATGCTGGCAGGTTGTCAGCCTTCGGATACAAGTATTCTCGAGCGCGGCGCGAGTGTGCGGGAACAGATTCGCGGCGTAAACGCCGGGACGACCGACACGATTGACTGCGATGAACCGATCCGTTCGCAAGCCGATTGGGAACTTCTGCGCGGTGTGAAACAGATTCGCAGTTTCACGCTTCGTGAGGGCATCGCCGGAGATCGGGAGGCGTCGATCATCGGCTCCCTGACGAGTCTCGAACAACTCTCACTGCGACACTCACCGCTGGGCGATGATGGCTTTCGCGAAATCGCATCGTTGCAGGCTCTTGTCGCACTGAATATTCCGCAGGCCGATTGTACCGAACGTGGACTCGAGTCGCTTTCATCGCTGCCGCATCTGCAAAGCCTAAGGCTTGGAAGCTCTCGCCTTGATGGCCTGCGGGCTTGCGAAATTCTTGCAACATTTCCAGCGCTCAAGTCGTTGCATCTCATCGACATACACATCAAAGACCAAGGGCTTTTATCGCTCTCGCAATGCAAAAAACTCCGTTCGCTCTATTTAGATAACGCAGGTGTCTCGCAGGAAGCCTGGGGAGAGTACATTATCCGTCAGCCGTTGGTGCATGTTCATATTGATCAGGCACACCACGATCGAGATCCAATCAAAAACCATCCTTCAGCAGTGGAGTCAAAATGATTTACCGGTTCGAGCGGGCCTCGCAATCCTTGATGATTTCTTGCGTGGCGTTGTTTCTTTTGGGATGGCTCGGGTTTGCCGCTGCAGCACTCCTTCGTTTAGAGGACGGTGTCACAATGACGCACGCGAGCAAGGAGTGGCTTGCGACGCTTGACGCTTCGCAAAAAGAAAAAGCGTTGCTGCCTTATTCCCTTCCACAGCGTACCGACTGGCATTTCATTCCGAAGCCACAGCGAAAAGGTCTGCAGTTGCGAGAGATGACTGTCCCACAAAAGACGGCAGCGCGGCGACTCTTACGAACCGCTGTGTCGCAGATTGGCTTTGACAAATCTGCGCGCATTATGGAACTCGATGAACTTCTTCGCGTTCAAGAAGGAACAAAAGCCAAAAACATCCGCGATCCGGAGCGGTATTTCTTTACGCTCTTTGGCGAACCTTCCGACAAAACAACATGGTCGCTGAGCGTGGAGGGGCATCATCTTTCGCTCAATTTTGTTATTCGTGATGGACGAGTTGTCGATAGTACGCCTCAGTTTATGGGAGCCAATCCGGCAATCGTTCACGCACAACTCCCTGGGCTTCCTGCCAAGGGGTTCCGGGTATTAGCCAGCGAAGAACTTCTGGGATTTGAACTGCTTGGCATGCTCAGCGACGAGCAGAAAAAAAAGGCGATCATTGCCCCGAAGGCTCCTGATGAGATTCGTGCTGCAGGTCAGTCACAACCTCCCGATGAACCGCTTGTGGGAATTGCATTTCGCGAACTTGACTCTGCATCGCAGCAAGTGTTGACGCGTCTTATTCACACCTACTGCGACAGCATGATTGAGAGTGTTTCAGCAGAGCGACTGCGTCTGATCGATGAGTCGACGGGGGTTGCTGGTTCACCAGAAACTGCTGGGTGGAACAACATTCACTTTGCATGGGCTGGCGCCGAAACTCTTGGCGTTGGTCACTATTACCGGATTGAGGGTTCGACGTTTGTGATTGAATTTTGTAACGTCCAAAACGATGCCGAGGGCAATCCTGCAAACCACATTCACTGCGTGTGGCGAGATCGCACCGGCGACTTTGACCTGCCGATAAAGTAAGCGTTTAGAACATGATCTGGTGTCACAGGCGGCGCTCTGTCGTTATTTCAACGCTGAGCAAGGTTCGTTTCGTGACGTCGTGTAAAGCGTCTTGCTCGGAGGGTGCCTGTCCCCTTTTTTCAACCGGTGTCACTGACAGCTCCGTTTGTGGTCTCGACGATGTGGCCCCACCAACAGATTCGATGTAGGGCTTTATGCATGGAGAGCATTGAGCCAACCGCTATGGGCACCGACGGCCGAAGAGTTCCCGGGAGTGAGAGACCTCGAAAACCATAACCCAAGACATTGTTTGATGCCTTCCACGGATTGTGAGGCGTGCCGAATAACGCGGAAAAAAGATACCCCCGGCGGCAGGCGCGAATGCGGCGACGATGGAAGGCGCGGACCTCGTGCCGTTCGCGACCGGCAAGAAATCCGGCACGCCGCACGACGTGCTCTTCTGGCGCAATCGCACGCGGAGCAACAACTACAGCGCACGCCAGGGCGAGTGGAAGTTCGTCCACTCCACCGAAGGCTCGCAGCAACCTCTGATTTCATCAGGCGGGACGACCGGAGGCGAAGTGGAGACCACTCTACCCTTTGCGATCATCCAAACAGCCCCATGACCGGCTTACCCGTGGAGAATGGCGGACGGATGATGCCGGTGTTCTTGCCGAGGTCGTTCAGGGGCACTCCCAACACGTGGAGCACGGTGGCGTGGAGGTCCTGCGGTGTCACGGGATGGCTCTTCGGAGCGGCACCCGTCTTGTCGGATTCGCCATAGATGGCACCGCCGCGAATCCCGCAGCCGGCCACGATCGCGGAGAAGCACTGGGGCCAGTGCTGGCGACCGGGTGGCCCCTGCGTCAGGATGATCGGTGTGCGCCCGAATTCGCCCACCGCGACGACTAGGGTGTCATCCAGCATGCCTCGGTCCTTCAGATCGGTCAGGAGGGCGGAGAGGGCCTGATCCAGTCGGGGCAGGCAAAAGTTCATGCCGTAGGAACCGGTGCCGAATGCGTCGCCCATGCCCATGTTGCCACCGTGCATGTCCCAACTGGAGCTGGGCGGTCCGCCACCGGCTTCGGACGCGGGACCGACCCATCCATTCACGGTCACAAAGCGGACGCCGGCCTCCACCATGCGCCGGGCCAGGAGCAGGTTTTGGCCGAGCGGATGCATGCCGTAACGCTCACGGAGAATGAGTGGTTCCTGATTCAAATCAAAGGCCTTGCGGCCTTCCGGCCGGGTCATCGCGTCGTAGGCCAGTTCGCGGAGTTCGCCCCAGTCTTTGGCCAGCGGATCGGCCCCGAGGCGATTGGATTCGAGGACGTCGAGCAGTTGGCGCCGCTCCTGTAAACGGGCCGGATCGGCCATGTCGTAAATCTCTGGCAACTTAAATTTCGGCATCGCCGGGTGGTTGTCGGCGGAACCGATGAACACCGGCGCGTAGGCGGATCCCAGATAACCTCCGGAGCTAATGTTCGGAGCACAGAAAACCGGCGGCCCGACGCACTTGATGAGCCAGGCGTTCGAGATGAGGTTGCGATCATTGGCGAGATTCTTGGCCACCACCGATCCGATATAGGGCATGGAGTCGGGCTCGCCTTCCCTGACTCGCTCAACCACATGCCCGCTGAGCAGGTTGTGCATGGCGTCGAAATGGTTGGCGATCGAGGCCGGATGCGTCATCGAGCGAATCAGGCAGAATTGATCCGTCACCTTCGCGAGCAGCGGGTGGAGTTCGCTCAACTGCATGCCCGGCACCTTGGTGCTGATCGCTTTGTAAGGCCCGCGGACCTCGGACGGCGCGTCCGGCTTCAGATCCCAAGTATCCAGATGACTCGGGCCACCGCACAGGAGTAGAAAAATGCAGCACTTCTTCGAAGCAACGGCCTTGCCCGAGGGGTCGAACTTATCCTTCCCGAGGACCAATCCGGGGACCGCAAGGTTAAGCATGCCGACGCCGCCGGCTTGTAGAACGCGGCGACGGGAAGTCTTGGGGAGTTTCATAGACAATTCCTGCTGGAGATAGACTAAGGTCTTGGCAAAGAAAGGAAATATACCCCACACGGTAAAGGATAGCCCGGCCAATGGCACTTCCGCAAGCGGTCTCCCGGCTGCCGAGCGACTCGTGAGCCTCGGGAGGAGCGGTCCGGGCGCCCGGAGGCGGTTCCCCGAAACGCCACTCACCCCATGCGATGCCGATTTTCTCACCTTGGCGCAGACCGTCTCCCAGTCCGCCGGTCCCGGGGCTTCGGTGCCTTGCGTCCGACACGGGTCACAAGCTGCGGATATTGATCGCAGGCAGCTCGTCTATCCGACGCTTGAATCGTGTCGCGGTCGTCGTGGGCCTGCACGAGTTCGCCCCAGTTGGTATGCGGGCCTCGGGTGGGAGAGACTGGCGGAGGCTCGAGCGGTTCGCCGAGGCGTGTCAGGATCTTCCGGATTGGCCCCGGTTCTGAACGCGATCAGCCGGATGTCACCGCCACAGTTTGGGCAAGGTCGTTGCGGTCGGTCAGCACCACCAACGTCGGGTTCTGCATCACCGGATGCCGCACCAAGCGAGTTTATTTCTGAGGAGCCTTACTCGTGTCTTAGTCCAACTCAAGAAAAAACTCGTCTTTCTCCAAGCTGCGCTTCACGTCTTCGGCCTTTGACGCGTTGGTCAGCTCGCGGACTGAGGTTTCCTCGGCGGAAATACCTTTGTTGTCGATGAACTGCACGTCATTGGATTTCTCAACGAGGACTTTCGGCGTGCCTTTGGGCGCGCTCTCAGCGAGCGGGCCAAACGTGTTGCCGCGAATCACGACATGGGCCGCGCTGGTGATGGTAATTGCCGGGCCGACGGGCCAGTTCCACCCAAAGACACTCGGAGTGGTGCCGAAGCCGGAAAACGAGTTGCCTTCGATCACGATCTTCTCGCTATCGTGCGAGATGTTTTCTGGCGCATCGCTCACGATGGGCTTGGTGCCGTGAACGCCCGAAATCGGTGACGCACCGATGACAATGTTGGGGTGATTGTTATCGGTGAAAGTGCAGTCGCGCACGTTGAGGTTGCGAATCGACGATCCTTCCTCGAAATACCATTCGGGCGCCGCGGAAATCGCGGGCTGGAAGCTGTTGCTGAAAGTGCAGCGCTCAATCGTGCAATTGGCGGCTTTCAAGTTGAGGCACTTCGCCCGAAAGATCTGAAACTTGCTGTCACGGATGATGGTTTCCTGCCCCACTGTCGCCACGTTGATGAGCCGGTCTATGCCGTCGGTCATGGACTCGCGGCTGAAGTTCATGCCGACGCCCGTCCCGACGCGCTCGGTCACGACATCCCGATCCAGAGCAATAACGAACGTTCCGCCGGTGTTGCTTGTGGCTGTTGTGATGATGGCGTCCGAACGTTTTTTTTTGTGCTGCCAATCCCAGAGTTCCACCCGGTCGCCCACTCGGTAATCGCTGTTTTTGGCCTGCACGACCAGCGTCCGCTTGTCCCTTTGCTCGATGATTCGCGTGTAATTGGACAAGATATCAATGCCGTCGTCGTCTATTTTTGAAAAGTCGCACTGATCGAGCAGAAGCTTTCCGCGCAGGCCGCTTACTTGGCCGCCGCCCGCGCAGGAATAGATTCTAGTCGAACCGGGAGGCACGCCGATCACGAAGCGCCTGAACGTCGTGGTGCCTTCCAGCCCGTTGACGTAAAAGCCCGCGTTGGCCCCGCCGCCCCAGTAATTGATGTCTTCCAACGTCGTGTCGCGTAGATTGCTGAGGATGAAAGCGTGGCTGCGACTCTCAGAGTAAATGAAAAACTTTTTGCCGGGCCAGTTCTCGATATTAGGCGGCCCTTGCAGCTTCCAACTCCACGTGTGCTCACCGGTTTTTACCATTTCAGACGGGTTGGGCCAGTAGCGATCAAGTTGATAGTAGTTCTTCTCCGGGAACACGAACGGATGCACCTGCGAGCCTTTGAACGTCGGATCGTTTGGTGCGGGATAGCCGGGGTCAATCGACACTTCGCACGTCATGTTTGGGATATCCACACTCGTAATCGTGCCCTGCGTGTAGCCTAGAGGGTCATGATCGATTGAGATTTTCCGAACACTTACGCTTTTGCTGTCAACGATGCGGAACACCGGCTCATCCAGATCGCCCGACACGATGGTCGTGTCGACTTCGCCTTGAAACGTCAACCCGTCAGCACCCGTGATGCGAATGGACTTTTCCGCCCCGATCGCTGTTTTGTAGCGGCCCGAAGGGAGCGTTACGACGGCGCCCGCGCCCTGCCTCTGTGCCGCGCCAATGGCTGCGTTAATAGCCGCTGTGTCGTCGGTTACGCCGTCGCCTTTGGCACCAAAGTCTTTGACGTTGATCGGTTTTAACTCGGCTGCCGACACCGGGAAGGAGGCAATAGACAACAGCGTGAGCGCCACCAGCGCGAGGGATGAAAAAGCAAAAGGTCGGAATGTGTGACTTTTATTATTTTTCATTGGTCTTGGTCTCGGAGCGTGCGCTTCATGGCTGAATTCGACTGGGTTCATTTCTGCGCAGCCTTGCTCGTGTCCGGGTGCTCCTTGATGAGCGTTTCCGCCTCATTCCGGCGTTTAACGTTTTCGGTCTTTAACGCGATGCGCGTCGCGCTCTTCTTGCCGGTGTAGATTTCACACATGTCGGCGACCGTAAAGTTGTCGTTGCGCAGGGGAGAGGTTAGCCCGGCCAATGGCACTTCCGCAAGCGGTCTTCCGGCTGACGAGCGACTCGTCAGCCGCGGGGGGAGCGGCCCGGGCGACCGGAGGCGGTTCCCCGAAACGCCACTCACTCCATGCAGTGGTGATTTTCTTACCTCGGCGCAGACCGTCTCCCAGTCCGCCGGTCCCGGGGCTTCGGTGCCTTGCGTCCGACACGGGTCACAAGCTGCGGATGTGACCCGCCCCACTTAAACAGCACCACTTTCAGAGAGAGAATCTCCTATGCTCCTATGCTCGTATGCTCGTATGCTCGTACGCTCGTACGCTCGTACGCTCGAAAATACTCCACCGAAACCTACGCGGGTCGCATGGTACGAAAGATGTTCGCGGCGCAAGTTAAGCGGAGGGCACGCTGGCAATTTCTGGGATGCTTATCACTCTTGCTTTGCGCGGCGTGATCCGCGAAGACTTTTGGCGGGTTCCCTTCGGCACGGTTACGGCAGCTTCCGCGGCTGCCTGTGTTGTCTATGCCGTCGCCACGCACTCGGCGGAGGCGGTGGCGGCCGTGGGCTGGTTTGCCATCATCAGCGGGATCGCAGCAGCCACGCGGCGGCCGATCGACGCGATCTTCGCCCATGATGGTGCATCCGGAAGTAGGCAGCCTGTCGATCGCGATACCGCGCCGTCGGCGGTGCAAAAGCGCGAACGGCATCGTACTTGCTGGCCACACGCATCATCGAACGGAGCGATTACGGTCCAAGGCTGCCCGCTCCTGCCAGCGGAGCACGCGAATCGTGGCGATTGTCGCCACCATGATCTGCATCGAAAGCGCGGCGATCGGAATCCATATGGCCGGGTCGTATTCGCCGAGATTCTGCCAAAAGTCAGGCACTCCAGGGCCCTCGCTCCGGCAACCGCGATGGGACCAGTAGAGCGGCGAAAAGAGCATGGCGAGGATTTTGAGCAGCCCGCCCTTGATCGGCAGGATCGTTGCTCCGAGCAGGATCTGGGGCGTGATCAGGAGCGGCACCGCGAGCACCCCCTTGTCGGTTGATCTGACGCAGGCCGAGACGATCAGGCCGATCGTCGCGCAGGCGACCGCTGCGAGCCAATTGCAGGTGCCGGAGACGACGGCGCTTCGCCGATAGATCGCGGCGGGCGCGTCACCGCCGAACGCCTCGCGGAGCATGAGTCCCAACTCCACGGTGGTTGTGAAGATCGCGATCTGCGCCGCGAGCACGACGGCGAGCGCCGCGACCTTGGCGATCACATAGGCGATGAACCGCAGGCCGTGCCGACGTTCGAGGTCGAGCATCGGCCGCTCCTTGACGATCTCCCTGAATCCCGTCACTAACCCGAGGATGACCATGCAGATGCTCATCAGCGAGAGCCACTTGAATGTGCCACCCGGATCGATGATTTCGTTCTCCGGCGCGACAGGAACCGTGTCAGTCAAGGCGTCGCGAACGAGCCGCGTGGTGCACGGATCCCGCAGATGGGCGAGTATCTTTGGCTGGCTGTCGAGGAAGACCCGAATCTGACCGGGAATGCTGGCGTCCTGCTCGCCGACAGAGTCGGTGGCGATCGCCTGCGACACCTCACCCCACACATCTGCCAGCACCGACTTCTCGCCAGGGTCGAGAAACCGCGTCAGCATGAGCGGAGTTTGGAACTTCGTGGCGGAAAAGCCGGCGAGCACAACGGTCGCGAGCACGAGCGGCAGAAGGATATTCATGCAGATGCCGACACGGTCTCGCAGTGCTGTCTCAAGTTCCCGGCGGAAGAACGTGGCGAACTGGCGAGCGAAGCCGGGAATGGAGACAGCGGCGAGAGAGGCCACCCTCTCCGCGGTCGCGCTAACAGCCTTGTCACCAACCGTCTTGTCGGCTTTCTGGGCCTCCGTCACCCGGCGGTCTGCTGCTTCTCGTTCCTGCCAGCGGGCCGACCAGAAGCCGAGCGGCTTGTCCTCAATGGCGACGTAGACGTCGGCGAGCCGATACACGCCGAAGTGCTCCAGGGCTTCCACGCGGGAGCCAAACCACACCACCTCGCCGTGTCCCAGAATGAGAAGCTTGTCGGCCTTGTCGACGTTGTCGAGGTGGTGTGTGACCGCGACCACGGTCGTGCCGACCCGGGCACGTTCGGCAAGGAGCGTCATGATCCTGGCCTCGGTGGCCGGATCGAGGCTGGACGTTGCCTCGTCGATCAAGAGCAGGCCCGGGGCGGCGAGCATTTCGGCCGCCAGACTCGCCCGCTTCATTTCGCCACCGGAGAGGTTGCCGATCGTCTCGCGCCGCACGCTGTCGAGACCGACGTCGGCGACGACCCGATCGATTGCGGCCCGCCGCTCCGTCGCCGACGCTTCTGCTGGAAGTCGTACCTCCGCTGCATAGTGGAGCGCCCGCTCGACCGGCAGGGCTTCTGGATTGACGTCCCGCTGGGGCACGTAGCCGATCGCTCCGCGGAGCGAGTCAGCTTCCCCAAACACGTCATGCCCGCCCACGAGCAGCCGGCCGGCCGAGATCTCCCTTTCACCAAGGATCGCTCGCACGAGCGTGCTCTTGCCCGCCCCGCTGGGACCAAGCAAGCAGACAAAGTCACCAGGCTTGATACGGAAGCTCACATCCTTGAGAAGTGCCTTCCGCCCCCGGCCGTTACTCGCATCGGGCACCGACATCGTCACGTTGTCGGCAACGACCGAAAGGCCTGTCTGTGCGGCGTGCTTCATCGGTGACCGAAGAGGAGAGGGGGAGAATCATTCCACCGGGATTGGAAACGGAATTGTAGCAGTGGGCATCGGACACACGGCAAGATACACTTGGTCTCCCAGCATACTCCAGTGACGACCAGCAGTCTACCTCATGGCACAGCGACGCACCGATCTCGACGCCCTGCGCAGCTTCGCCATGCTGCTGGGGATCGCACTCCACGCCTCGCTCAGCTTCTTCGCGTTTCCCTGGCCCGTCCACGACACGCAAGGCAGCGATCTGCTGCCGCTCTTTCTGGTGGCGATCCACGGCTTCCGGATGCCGCTGTTCTTCCTGCTCAGTGGCTATTTCACGATGCTTGTCTACCGCCGCCGAGGGCTCAAGAGCCTGCTTGAGCAGCGGTTCACGCGGATCTTCCTGCCACTGGTGATCGCGGTCGTGACGATCATGCCGCTCGACATGGCGATCGGGCGGTTTGCCCATCGCACGATCCGCCCGGAGCCAGCCATCGAGGAGATTCTCACAGGCGACGAGGCCGCCGTGCGCCAGAGGCTCGCTAGGCCGGGCGCAGTCGCAAGTAAAGATGCCTTCTACGGCCTCACGCCGCTGGCTTGGGCCACGCTGGACGGCGATCCGGCGGTCGTGGCCGCAGTGCTCGATGCCGGTGCCGACGTCAATGAGCGTGACGGCAGCGGGAACACGCCCCTGCACGTGGTCGCCTACTTCGGCCGCGATGCGGCGGGCCGAGTGCTCGTGGAGCGAGGGGCTGACGTGCTCGCGAAGAACGTCGCCGGTCGGCTGCCGGCGGCGGTCATGGCGTTGCCAGCTGAATTCGCCGCCGAATGCGCACCGCTCGTCGGCCTGAACACGCTCGGAGTGGACGACGTGCTGCGGGGACGCGAGCGGCTCCGGGACATTCTCCCCACGGGCCCGAACGCGGAAGGCACCTTCGGCGGCCCGCTGGATCGGATGACACTCGGCTGGTCGCGGGCCCTGTCGTCGGAATGGCTGCGGCTGCGCGTCGGCTCGTGGTCACTCCACCTCGTCGACACGAACGTGTTCGAGCACCTCTGGTTCCTCTGGTTCCTCTGCTGGCTCGTGGTCATCTTCGCGGTGCTCGCCGTGACAGGCCTCCTGCCATCGGGCCGCGGCCGCGCGTGGCTTGTGGCCGCGTCGTACCTGCCGCAGATGGTGATGGGCATGTCGCTGGCGGGATTCTACGGACCTGACACCTCGCTCGGACTCCTGCCAAAGCCCCACGTGCTCGGGTATTACGCCTGCTTCTATTTCTATGGCGTCGCCACGTTCGCGGCGGAGGGTATCGACACGCGACTGGGCCGGCACTGGAAGTTTCTCCTGCCGGCGGCGGCGGTGCTCTTCGTGGCCGGACTCGCGACGATGAACGATCGGCTCCTCGCCACCATCCTCCAGCCCGCCTACGCCTGGACGATGGCACTGGGGCTCATTGGCCTGTTCTGCCGTCTGTTCCCGTATCCCCGCCCAGCGGTGGCGTGGCTGGCCGACGCGTCGTATTGGATGTATCTCGTCCACGTGCCGCTGGTGATGGCAGCCCAGCTGCTCGTCCGCCAGTGGCCGCTGCCCGCGGAAGTAAAGTTCGTCATGATCCTCGCCACGGTGACGCTGCTCCTGCTTGCGAGCTACCGCTGGTGCGTGCGTTACACTCCGATCGGCAGCCTGATCAATGGGCCACGAGCGTTGCCCGCGGACAGTCAGGCCCGTTAGTACCGGTGGTCGTCGGGATCGTAGTCGGGCGACAGAACGACGTTTCCCTTTGGATCAGCGACGTACTTGAATCGCTGGTCCACCAGCCGCCTGAGAAGCCGCGACCGCACGATCGTCGAATAGAATTCCCTGAATGTGTCGCCCTTGCCCTCGAGCGGCTTCTCGGAGGCAAACATGAACATCGGCAGCAGCATCTCGTCCTTGATCGTCTCGTTGTGCCAGACGTTTTGAGGTGGATCGAACGGGTTTCGCGGGTTGGCGGAGGAGTTGTCGAAGGAACACTCTGCCTCGAACCGCGTGCCGGCTGGAAATCGGCGGGGCTGCTTGAGGTTGTAGGGTGACTGCCAGTTGTAGTCCCACTGCGGCACCCGCAGGAGAAGAAGTGGCTGCTTCTCGCCCGGCAGCGTGGCTCTGAGCTCGACCCATCGCGCCAGTTGGTGGGTGTGGGGCACGACGCCCACGAAATCCGCATCCTGGGGAAGCGTCCAGCTGCCGCGGACGCGGAAGTCAGTGACGCTCGGCGGCACCACCGCAAAATCACCGGAGAGATAGATCATGTTCATCACTCTGAGCGGCGGCGGCTTCTCGAGCCAGAGACCGATCCGGCTCGACTCGGTCTCGAGTTTTCCGGTACGGACGTAGTGCACCTGAGCCGAGATGTCACAGCCCGCCGGGATCACCATGGCCGCATCGTCGGGAGCGACTGTCGCCCGGACTCCGGGCACAAACCCAGTCACGAACGCGGCCCGCGGCTGCCCGTCTTCGCGAACGGGCGGCACCCGAAACCCGATGCCGTGCGAATCCTGAAAGCCTCCCGCCCGGTCATCGGGATGGCTGAAGCCGTCGCGGCCGCCATGCTCCCGCACGGCTTGCTCGGCCGTCTCCCGCGGCAGGTGGCCGACCAAAGCGTGGTGCACCGTCTTGCGGTTACTGGGCAGGAACTGGATCGCGCGGACCCGCAGATCCTCGTCGCGATTGAGCGGAAACATGATGTTGCGGTAGACATCGTTGCCGTCAGATCCCAACTGGGTGAGCTCCGGCTGTTCGAGGACGATGTCGGGTGGGCCGAGATCCTCCTGGAAGAGCGAATAGTCGGGCAGCGGCTGGAGTTGTGGAGTATCGGCGGCGTTGCCCTCCGGCTTGCCGGCCGCCACCCACGCCCGCAGCATGGCGACTTCGGCGGCAGTCGGCGGCTTCGTCCCCATGAAATCAAGGTCACTCTCGATCTGCGCCGGCGGCATCCGTCGGGCGGCGATCTCCTCGAGGCCGAGTTCGACCCACTCGACGGCGTCGTCGTAGCTGAGAAGGCTGAACGGGCCGGCCTGGCCGGGACTGTGGCACTTCTGGCACTGAGTGTGCAGGAAGGGGAGGACGTCCCTGAAGAACGTCGGCGTGTGCTTCGCCAAGGCCGAGGCACTCGACGCCGGTCGCTCCGGGCGATCGATAGGGCAGCCCGCAGCCTTGGTCCGCGGTTCGCGGATCTCGCGGCCGGCGAGAAGATCCTGGATCGCTTTGGCGAGTTCCGGCTTGGCATCGCCGGGCGTCATCACGCCGCGGATCTTGTAGCGGTTGTTGATCCGACCCGCGTAGCGGATCCTGCGATCACGGTCGACGAGCACCACCTCGGGCGTGATCGTCACATCGAGCGCCGCGGCGAGCGTGAAGTTGGTGTCGTGGTGGATCGGGAACGTGATGCCGTAATCCCTGCGGTACACCTCGACTGTGGCGGGGTTGTCGCCTTCGCAGATGACGCCCACGAAGCGGATGCCCTGGCCACCGAAATCGGCAGCCAACGCACTGAGCACGGGAGCATATTCCTGAGCGAGCGGGCAGGCGGGATGGAGAAACGCGAAGCAGACGGCCCGGCCGGCGGGACCGAGGAGATCGGCGAACGAAATGGTGCCGCCATCGTCCACCCGCACCGTGAGACTGTCCGCCGGCAAGGGCGTCTCGGCCGCCACAGTCGGGCTGGCGACAAGGCACGACAAGAGCCACACCAAAGCACATGTCCGCAGCATAGTAGTCAGCATAACCAATCCCATTGCGATCACGTGGTCGTCGCCCCACCGATCATATCGTCCTTATGCCGCCGAGAGAGTTTTTCGATCGTCGCCTCCCGTCTGCACGCCCTCTGGCAGGCTCTCGAACCACTCCAGCCACCCGTAGGCCGTTGAGCGTGGCACCTTGAAGAACCTTACTAGAGCCACGCCACTATAGTCAAACCGGACATGTAGATATACGGCCAAGATCCTACGCTGGTTTTTCATGACCACCTTTTGGATCGTGGCGTCATCTGGCTTGGCGAAGTGGGCGAGCTGGCACTTCAGTTGGCGTTCGAGAATCTCCGCCTCCACCTTCATGCGTTCCCGTTCGCGGCCATACAACTCGATCAGGGGCCGGAGTGTCTTACGGCTGGTGTCTTGGGTGAACGCGAGCACGACTCCGAGAAACTTTGTCTGCCAGTCGATATTTTCCAACCAATAAGCGACGTCTGCCTGCGCGAAGGCGTCTTGGAGGAGGATGCCTCGGGATTCGGCCTCGCGTAGAAGTTCAGCCAGCCGGTACGTGTTGTCGGCCATAAATTGGTGGCACTGCACGAACTGCTGCTGGAATCGCTGGACTGACCTGACCCCCCTTAAACAGCACCACTTTCATTGAGAGTCCTGCTTCACGCCAGCACTTCCTGAATCACGTGTCCGTGAACATCGGTGATCCGGCGTTCGGTGCCGTTGAAGTAGTGGGTGAGACGTTCGTGGTCGAGACCGAGGAGGTGGAGAATGGTAGCGTTGAAATCGTAGAGCGTCTTTACATTGTCGGTTGCCTTCCAGCCGAGTTCGTCGGTGCTGCCGATGCTGATACCGGGCTTCACACCGGCACCCATGAGCCAGCAGGTGAAGCCTTCGATGTTGTGATCGCGGCCTGTGCCGTTCGCCTGCATGAAGGGCAGGCGGCCAAACTCGGTGCACCAAACGACCAGCGTCTTATCGAGCATCCCGCGTTGCTTCAAATCGCGCAGCAGGGCGGCAGTGGGTTGGTCTAGGATTTCGGCATGGGTGCCGTGGCTGCTCACGATATTGGAGTGGCTGTCCCAGTTCAGTTTTCCACCGCTGGCGAAGGCGCCGTTGAAAAGCTGCACGACGCGCACGCCCTGCTCCAGCAGGCGTCGGGCGAGCAGGCAGTTGCGGGCGTATTCGGCTTTGATGGTGTTGCTGGACGTCGCGCCGTAGGTTTCGAGCGTTTTGACGCTCTCGCCTTTGAGGTCCATGAGGCCGGGGATGCTGCTCTGCATGCGCCCGGCGAGTTCGTAGCTGCTGATGCGGGCAGCGAGGTCGGTGTTGTCTGGATGTTGTGCCAAATGCTCGCCGTTCAGCGTGGCGAGCAGGTCCACGGCGGCGCGGCTGGCGCTCTCTTTTGCGGAGGCACGGAGATTCTGCGGCGGTTCGTCGGCGCTGAAGGCGGTGCCTTGAAAGGTGGCGGGCAGGAAGCCGCTGCCCCAGTTGTTCGGCCCGGCTTGCGAACGTCCGCGCGGGTCTGCGATGGCGACGAAGCTCGGCAGGTTTTCATTGAGCGTCCCGAGCGCGTAAGTCGTCCACGCACCAAGGCTGGGATAACCCTCGAAGGTGAAGCCGGTGGAGAGAAAGTTCTCCGCCTGGGTGTGGGCGCTGTTCTTCGCGGTGAGCGAGTGGATGAAGCAAATGTCGTCAGCCAGCCCCGCGAGATGTGGCACGAGGTCGGAAATCATCTTGCCGCTCTGACCGCGTGGTTTGAAGTCCCAGAAAGGTTTTGCGAGACTGCCGATGGGGCCTTCAAACGTCACCTTCGGCGCATTCGGCGGCACTTTCCCGTGCTGTTTATAGAGCTCCGGCTTGTAGTCGAACGTATCGAGGTGGCTGACCGCTCCGGCGCAGAAGATCAACAGCACCTGCTCCGCCTTCGCAGGAAAATGTGACGGTCGCGCGGCAAATGGGCGTGCAGGGTCAAATTGTGGACGAATCGGCTGCGGCTTGTTTTCGACGGCAAGCAATCCCTCGCGCGAGAGCAACTGCGCTAGTGCGAATCCACTGGCGGAGGCGGCGAAGTTCCCGAGGAAACCGCGACGGCCGAGAGGCTGGGTGTGGGTAGTGAATGTCATGGTAGGAATAGAAACTCGTTGGAGTTGAAGAGGGCGCGGCAAACGGTCTCAAGGCCCTCGCGCTCTGCGACGGCGAGGCACGCAGTGAGTTCGGTTTCGCGCGGAGGCCGAGCGAGGGCGAGCTGGAACGCACGGGTGATTTTCGCGGTGAGATCTGTAACGGATTCCGCGGTGACGCGTTTTGCGAGCGCGGCGGACTGTTCGAGCGTGAAGCGTCCGTTGAGGAGGTTGAGAGCCTGGAGCGGCGTGGTGCTGTCGCTGCGTTTGTCCTTCACCTGGCCGCACTCAGGCAGGTCGAAGGTCTTGAACATACCGTCATCGGCTCCGCGAATCCGCGTGTGGTAGATCATGCGGCGGTTTGCGCCCTTCGGTGGCTCGGGCAAGGGCTTCCATTGGTCGAACTCGCCTTTACGCGAGAAGAGGTTCACGCCCTCGCCGCCCATCGTGCGGTCGAGCTGCCCGCTAATGGCGAGCATGGAATCGCGGATGGCCTCGGCGTCGAGACGGCGGGGTGCGCGGCTGAACGAGTCTGGTCCGCCTGCTCTCTGCCGATACGCCGCACTCATCACGATTCGCCGGTGCGTCTCCTTCAAGCTCCAGCCATCGGCGATGAGTTGCGTGGCGAGCCATTCGAGCAGCTCGGGATGCGTGGGACGTGCGCCGACGAGGCCGAAGTCGCCCGGCGTACTAACGAGGCCGGTGCCGAAGTGGTGATGCCACAGCCGGTTCACGACGACGCGGGCGGTGAGTGGTGCGGCTTCCTTTATGAGCCATTTGGCGAAAGCGGCGCGGCGCTCCTGCTCGGGTGCGTCGGCGGGAAGCCGGAAGCCGCTCAATACGGAAAGTCCACCAGGGCCGACGAGATCGCGCGGCTCCTCGGGATCGCCGCGCATGAGGACGTGGATGAGTTCCGGCTGAACAAACTTGCCCGCGTAGACTTCCGGGTCAGCGCTCAGTTTGGCTTGGCGCGTCCGGAGCTTGGCGAGTTCTGCTTCGAGCCCACGGAGAGTTTGAATGGCGTCCGCATCGAGTCCTTCCGTGCGTGCGGCGACACTTCGCCATTCGCCTTGCTTCTCAGCCACCTCGACGCGCCACTCGGAGGTGAGGCGTATGGCATGAGCGCCTTGGTTGGTCTTTGCGAGAAGACGGTCACGGCTCCAGACCACGCGACTGATGAGCGCGGGCTCTTTGAGCTCAATCTGCACCCATGCTGGCGGACGGATGCTCGCGACCCAAGTGGAGTCCTTGCTAAAAGCGCCGTCGTTCAGGAACTCGTTCTTGCTCCCGAGTTGCGTCGCTGCGCCGGAGGACGTGGCTTTCGCACCCTGTGTCGCGAGCGAGACGAGTTCCGGCGCACTCCCACTTTGCGCAGCAGTCCAGACCTCGATTTCATCAAAGGCGGGACCTTCACTCGTCGCGTCGGTGGCCGTCACGGTGAGGCGCACCCACTTCGCACGCCTTGGCTCGAAGTGCTCCGTGTACTGGCCGTCGCTCACTTCGCGCGAGATTGGAAACTTCGCCAGTTCTGCACGCACCTGCGTGATGCGTTGGCCGATTAGATTCAGCTCATCCTTCCGCGCCGCCTCCGAGCCATCGCGCCATGGGCGGCTCTCGTACTTCACGCCGCTGAATACGGAGAGAATCTGATAGTAGTCCTTCGACGAAATGGGATCGAACTTGTGATGATGACAACGGGCGCAGCCGACGGTGAGCCCGAGCATGGATGCGCCGACGTTCTGGATGATCTCATCAAGCGCATTGAATCGCGCCATTTTGATCGCGGTTGCCTCCTGCCCGACCTCCGGTGGCGTCGGCAGCGGCGCGGTGACGAGGAAGCCGGTGGCGGGATCCACGCCCACCGTATCTCCTGCGATCTGCTGAAAGAGGAATTGATTGTAAGGCAGGTCGCGGTTCAGCGCCTCGATGACCCAATCACGGTAGGGCCACGTGTTTTCGCGCAGCGAATTGTATTCGTAGCCCCGCGTGTCGGCGTAACGGATGACATCGAGCCAATGCTGCGCCCAACGCTCGCCATAGTGCTTCGATGCCAGCAGGCGTTCGACGACCTTTTCATAAGCACGCGCATCGTGGTCCTCCACAAACGCATTTACTTCCTCCGGCGTCGGAGGAAGGCCCGTGAGGTCGAGCGTGATGCGACGGACGAGCAAACGGCGGTCAGCCTCGGCCGCTTTGGCCGTGCCGAGAAATGCATCGAGCGAATCGTGCGCGAAAGTTCCGGACAGCGGCTGGAATGACCAATGGCTGCTGCTGATCTTTTCCTCCGCGATCGCATCCATTTGGCCCGGCCAGACTGCGCCCTGTGCGATCCATTTTTTAAAAGTCTCGATTTCCGCAGCCGAGAGGCGCTCACCCTTCGGCGGCATTTTCACATCATCGTCTGTGCTGCTGATGACCTCGATAAGGTGGCTGCCCGCCGCATCACACGGAACAACTGCCGCACCAAAGTCTCCGCCCTTCAACAACGCCGCGCGGCTGTCCAATCGCAGCCCGGCTTTCTGCTTCTCAGGCCCGTGGCACTCGAAACAGCGCTCTTTGAGAACGGGCAGGATTTCCTTTTTAAAATCGGGTGCCGCAGCCTCCGAATCAGCCAGCGGAGCAAGCACCAGGGCGGCGAGGAGTGTGAAGGTCGATCTCACGGCGCCTCCGGAATCAAGATGGATGGGACTTGTGGGATGAGCGAGGTGGTTTTCATCATGTCAAGATCTTGGTTCTGGCAGCGAGAAGTGTTGGGAACAGTTTCATACTTCAGCGAATCCAGATGCCTTTCCCCGTGCCGCCTTTGGGCGTGGTCTTGGGGTAGTCGGGGTTGGGTTTTTGCTCGATGACTTTCACTACTTGCTCGACGGGCAAATCCGCCTGCGAGTCGTGGGGGCGGACGCCATTGATGCTGACGTTGCGCACGGTGCAGTCGAGGTCCGGAGAGAAGATTTCGGTCCAGAGCGTGGGATCGTCCGGCTTGTGCTTGTAGGTCTGCGACTTTGGGCCGAGTTCGACGAGGCGGTAGTCTGCTGGGAGCGGAAAGCCAAGCTTCACGTTGCGAACGGTGAGGCCGTCGGTGTTCGCGTGGACCTGGATGCTGCCGGGGCGGTTGAAGGTGAGGTTTTCGAAGACGATGTCTTTGAGTGTTCCAATGCCGGCGCTGGCGTCGTTGTCGCGACCGACTTCGAGATTGGGCTGGTCGTAGAGCTTGAAGTCGCGAATGTCGGTGATGTCACGGAGCGTGATGTCGTGAATGGGGCAGTCGAGCGTGGTGCCGTCGCTGAAGTGCTTCACGCCGGGGAGCAGGCGGATGGCGTCGGTGCTGTGTTTATTTTCGGGTGCGCCGGTGATGTGATCGATGGTGAGGTGATGGATCGGGCCAAATGTCACATTGTATTGTCGCCAGTCCCACGCGGTGAGCGAAACGGGGTCGTCGTGGGAATCGCCGTGTATATTGCGGATGATCCCGTCGCTCGCGGGGCCGTCCACATGCACACCATCACGTCCGTGGCGGTCGAGCGTCAGGCCCTCGACGGTGAAGTCGCGAATGTTGCCGAGATGGATCGCAAAGGGGCGACTCTGTCGTACGGTGACGTTACGCACGGTCGCACCGCGGACGTTGTGCAGCAGGATGACACCGTGCGTGCCAGGCACGGGATCCTTCTTCGACGAAGCGCCACGCTGGTTGCCATTGCTGTCCTTCGCACCAGTTGCCAAGGTCGTCCAGATACCGCCTTCGATGGTGATGTCGGTGTCGGGCTTCGTGTCACCGGGCACAGTCATGTCCGCAAAGCCGACGATGTGCTCATTGCGGACCATGCAGGTGTTGCAGCCAGGCTTGAGGCGGACCTCGGCGTCGAGATCGGCGGTGAGCTTCTGGCCAGACTTCAGGACGATGGGGCCATCAAGGTAATAAGGCTGATCACGCTTCGGCAGGTGCACGGCGTCGGCCTTATCGAGCACCGCTTGGATGGCGTCGTTCCAGATCTCGCCTTTGACTTCGCGGGGCTTTGGCTGACCGTCTGCATCGGGCCAGGATTCGGTCCAGGTCGCAATGCGAGTTCGTGAAGGATCGTTATTAGCGCCGTGCAGCGCGGCGAGCGGAGCCAGCAGCAGGGCGGTGACGAAGGCTATGAGAATGTGTTGCGGTGATCGGTTCATCGTCGGGCTTTTTGGCAGATAGGAGACTCACTTTGGGGCGATTGGAATCCGGCGCAATTCGATCCAGCCGACAGCCGCGACGAAACTTCGACATGCGGGGCCATTCTTGCATCTTTTAAATCAAGATGCCATGCGGTGTCAGGGAGTAATGGATGCCCTCCGTCGCGAGTTCGACGCTCTAACGGAAAACACGCTTATTCTCGGGTCGTGATAACCCCGATTTTCCACGGCTTTTCGATGTTTTTCGTGCGCAACGCATCGACTGGCGCGGCGCATTAGGCGGGCAAGAGTTGCGAGGCTTTCGCAACTCTTGAGCATCAGCACCGAAGCCGTTAGCAATGCCCTCGCTGTGCATCGCGCAGCCAGACGGCCGCCCGCTCGGATTGATGGCCAGAGTCGGCACAAGCCGACCGTGCCTTTTGTGGCCAAGTACAAAACAATCGCTGCGGAGGTTCTCCGTCGGCGCAAGGCCGGCGAGGTCTTCGAGCAAATAGCCCGCGCGATAAAAGCCAGCATTCACACGATCCGAGCGGCCCATGCGTTTGCCATGCAGACGCAAGCCGATCAGCCGAAGCCAAGGCAGAGGTGAGCGTCACTGCAGCGTCAGCGGTTAGCGCGCTCTCTTAAAGTGGTGCCGTTGAAGGGGGGCAGGTCAACCCATAGCTTGCCTATATCGTTTCGAGCCATCATGATTTTCGCGCCGGGCTTCAGCAGAAGCAGGTCATCGACAGGATAGAAGGATTCCGGGAAATCACCCCTCACGACTGCCTCGAACTTGAAGCTGAGGCCGGGCAGTTGGCCCAGCATTACGGCATTGATGTCGTTGGCGGCATTGTTCTTACCCGTCAGTGTCACCGTGCTGTTGCGAAACGGCAGGTCGTTTCGGTCATCCACTCGCTGATTGAGGGCAGAAAGATCCTCTGATGTAAGCGAATTGCTCCGGATGCTGGCCAGGATCTTGCGAAACTGATCGTCTTTATGTCGGAAGGGCTCGCGAAGCTCGACGAGCGAGAAGTGATCGCGAGGAAAATCACCAGTTTGGAAAAAGTACGGACCGGGATACTCGACGCCAAAGAAGGCTGCTTCTTCCTTTCCCACGACCGGAGGAAGCTGCGCGAGATCGCCCACGAGCACGACCTGCAATGCACCGAATGGGCTGCCGAACTCACGCCGAGCGTTCCGTAAAGCGCGATCGACGGGCGCCATCACGTCCGATCGCACCATCGACACCTCGTCTATGATGAGCGTGTCCAATTCGCGCAGGCATCAGCGTCGGTCGACCTGCGGCGGGCGCGGCAGTTCCTCAAGGCCGCCGTCCGGAGTCGGCTTATTGCCGTGAACCCGTTCGCCGACGTGCTTTGCGGGCCACAGACCAACGACGCTCGGATCTTCTATGTCTCGCCGGAGGTTATCGAGCGGATCATCGCCGTCTGCCCTGACAACGACTGGCGGCTCATTTTCGCGTTGCCCCGATACGGCGGTGTCCGCTTTCCGAGCGAGGTCGAGGATCTCAAATGGTCCGATATCGACTGGGAGCACTCGCGGTTTAGCGTCCACGAAAAGAAGGTTGAGCACCATTCTGGTCGTGGCGTTCGCGTGGTAGCGATTTTCAGCTAGTTGAGGCCCCACCTTGAGCGGGCATTTCGCGAGCGGTTGCCGGGAGCCATCTACGTGGTCCCCAGGGCCCACGGTGGCCGGAACCTCCGCACGCACGCCATCCGGCTTGTAGTGAAAGCGGGCGTCGAGGTTTGGCCGAAGATTTTCGTGAACCTTCGTGGCAGCCGATCGGACGATCTGGATCGCAATCCGGATATCAACGACAAGGCGATCGACTCCTGGATCGGCAACTCGGAAAAAATCCGCCGTAAGCACTATCACGGGGTGCGGCCGGAGGACTGGGCAGCGGCCACCGGAACTCCGACCACTTACCCGTCACATTACCCGTCATACTCAGCAGCCGTCAGCAGTGTTCAGGAGCCGTCAACGCTTCATGAAGCCCGCGAAAAAGCGCTAGACGTCCCAGAAAACGCGGAAAATCAATACCCCCGGCAAGGATCGAACTTGCGACCTCGGCTTTAGGAAAGCCGCGCTCTATCCAACTGAGCTACGGGGGCCCGTGTATACATAGTTTTTAGGCATACATGGCCGCACGAGCATACGGGGCGTTCGTCAACCCAGCAACTAAAGCTCTTACCACAAAACCAGCACCGCCTCGATAAGGTCGTGAAGTGCCTTTGCAAGTCGCGAATCAGTACCGAGTTCTTGTCCAAGTCGAACCAGCACAAGGCCCTGAATAACTGCGTTCCACTGAAAGTGATGCATGGCTCCCTCCAGAAAAAATTGACCGGAGGAGAAAGGTACGCGGGAATGGGGTCAGCGGGCAAATGAATCACCGAAAACTGTTGTATCAGAAGGTGTTTACAGTGTTGGACACTGCTTTTTGCGTCTGGCTCAAAGACCACCATTCGAGAAATCGAACACCCTCTTGTTGAAAATAACTTCTGCATTTCATTCGCATGGCACCATTTCAAAACTTTTTTATTTGAGAGCCATTTTTTCTTGTCGCTTCATGCGATGCCTCGTGCAACACTTTGTCTTGAGTTCTGGAGAATGTGCTCGATGTTTATTCCATTCCAAGGAAAGCTTCCAAAGAACAAGTCCATGGTTTTTTAGGATCGCTATTTCTGCCGTACCTTTCTGAAACTCATAGTGACCACAGAGGCACCGTTGGAATCACCAGCGTCTCACTCTGTTCTCTTTTGAAACTCCTGTGCAGGTATCATCAATCTTGAATTTCAGAGCACACCTTTTTCTTGGTCTCTTCATGCATACGCTCACGAACAATGCCGCACGAAGCCTCTGTCTTGTCGTGATTGCGTTGATGCCCACGCTCGCCTACTCGCAGCAACCGAAGCCCCGTCAGCCCCGCGTTCGACAGACCACTCGATCTGCCGGTGATCTGATCGAACTCAAATCGAACGTGCGGTTGCGAGGCATTCTGGAGAGCGAAACGAATCGCTCGCTTACCATTCTTGTTCCAGCAGAGGCTCTCAAGAGTGTCGACAAACGACTTTTCGAATCCTCGCTTGCTCTCACTCGCAAAGAACATCACACAAGTCTCGACCAAGTTCTTGATCGTTTGCGAAAGCATGTCGCCGATATGCCTGACCCACCCGATCCGGCAGACGCCATACTCCTCGCTTTCCTACGCAGCGAAATAACGCACGCAGAAAAACAACTCGAAGACATCGATTCATTCAGTCCCGATTTTCTTTGGGTTACGCTGAATGCCGACGTCATTCGACGCACCGAACCAGCCTCGCCTGCCGATCGCCAGATGCTTTTGTGGGCGTGGTCTGAAAATATTCCCGATGCCCAGAACTGTACCACAGCAGAGCTTCTCACACTCCTCAAGGCTCGTAATGTGGAGCCGATCGACTGGCCGCTTGCTTTCATCAAACGAATTCCCGCCCAGACTCAAACTGCCGATGAGTGGATCGCCAGAATGGCGCTGGTGAAATACGCTTTTGGAAAACCGCTCAACTTTCAAGGAACCTCGCAAGCGCTCGTACGATCGGGAAATGTTGAACCACTCGATGTGGCTTCGCTTTTCGGCGACATGATCAAAGGACAGATCGAAACGCAACTCGGCGATCTTTTCGGAGAACTCCTCCCTGACAATGCTGGCCGTCCACAGCCCGCTGCTCCTGTCACAAGCCCTTCCGCAGCAAGTCTTGAGAAGGCAATTCGCATTGCAGAGTCAGAAAACTCTTTTGGATTTCGATCAACGATTCTTGACCTGACGGGTAGTCCTACGCGTGGCAATGTCGTTGTGCGTTTTCATACAAAGCGCGAAGACGGAACGTGGAAAGTGATCTTTGAAAAGACCGAGCCTATCGATGCTTTGAAAGTAAGGCCGGATGCCGAAGCTCTCTTGCTTGACGATCCTCAGGTAAAGCAGACGCTCGAACTTGCTCGCACTATCGGCGGTGACATTGACGAACAGATCACTCGTGCGGTGCGGTATGGTGCCGCAACAATGGCCGCCCAACAGGCATCCGATCGGGCGTTTATAACCTATGAATCGATCTATCTCGAAACGCTCTGTGGGCCGCGACTCAGCCTTTTGCCATGAATGAAAGCGCCGCAACGTGCGTTACAATTCTCTACTCGTTTGAACTCTTCGAGTTTTTTGTACTCGAAGGCAAGTAACGCATTCATGCAACGAAGTGATTTGAACACTCTTTTTTCACCGAGAATATTCGTTTTTGTTTTGAGCGCGCATGGAGTATGCAACTCATTTTGAAACGCAATCGCACAAAAGGCGAAGAGCTCTTTGAGAAGAATTCAGACTCCCTTCCAGGAGGCTGATTGCTGGGAATCACGAGCCTTCGATTTTATTTCCAATGGCTTGTGATTTATAAAGATAGGGATTCATTGTCGGATCGTTGTACATTTTCATCTGCCGAAAGGTTCGCAGTGGACGAATCCCTGAAAAAATTTCTTCGAGCAGGCAACCGAGAGACTGCGTGAGGTTGCCTCGCTGCATATCGAGAACCAGCATTTTTTCAGCAACTTTTTCTCGATGCTCGGGCGTAGCGTCAGTCCGGTGAAACTGTTCGTTCATGTGAAATCGTCGGAGCTCAAGAATTGAGAGCCTGTCAATGGCTGCTCCCGGAGTTTCCGTGGCAGCGGGCGCGTCTTGTGCTGCAACAACATTGTGTCGCGCGAGTTCTTCAATAAGCCACTCATCAACTTTTTCAATCGAGTCGTTTCTTGCTTGATTGTATTTGTCGATGGCTCGCTTCACTTGGGCAATCTTTGTGTCGTTTACATCCGGCGATCGGGCAATATCCTCTTCGTGCCACAAGAGAAAATTGAATCGGTGAAGATCACAGACCCTGCCTCGCAAACCCTGCTCGGTGTGCGAGGGATCACTTTCATGCCACGTGGCTACAAGATGTTCGAGCATGTCGGCTAACTGTGCACTGTGTGCGGGAATTATTGTAGCCATAGTTTTTACTCCTTCGGTATCAGAATGTCTTTCGTTGTGCTGCGTCTTTTTGAAAGTTATCTCTATCGCATGCGCATCGGCGCATGGTCAGACCGTCGCGAATGGCTCGACGGCACGATGTTCATGGGCAGAACGATAGCAGGCATCAACCAGCGCCATCGTCCCCAGGTTTCTTCTGCCTGAAAGATCGGGTTCGCATCCCGACTCCAACGCAGTGAGCAGTTCTGCCATCGGTCCGGCAAACGCATCTGGAAACCATGCCTCACTCCAGCGAGGTGCATGCCAAGAATTTCCTGTTGTAATGCTCGTCCACTCAAGAGTGCTCGGAGCGTGTCGCGGAAATTCCGGCCATCCAATTTTTCCACGAGCCATCCCCTTCGTGCCCTCTATTCGCCATGAAATCCCGAGGTCTGACGCCGCTCCTTCGCGGGCCGGACCTGCCCATACATCATCCCACGACGATGCTCTGGCCCCCGATTGGTATTCCAAAATATAGAGGCATATTCCATCGACATGCGGAAACTCTTTTTCAGTCCGAGGATCTGGGCGCACGCTTGCAAACACTCGTTCTGGTTCACCCAGCCAAAAACGAAATGTATCGAGATGGTGAATGGACATGATTCGTAGCGTCAACCATCCGAGATGCTCGTGCCAAGGCATCCAGTGCGGAATAGCCCGCATGTCGATCGTCGCAAGCACAATCTCTCCCAGCACTCCCGCCTTGAGAAGCGATTGTGCCGATCTCACCGACTGGTCGTATCGCATATTCTGATTGACAACCAGACAGACGCCGGCCTTTTGGCATGCATCAACGATCACCGTTGCCTCAGCCAGTGATGACGCCAGCGGCTTTTGCGCAAGAATTCCTTGAATGTGTGGTGCTGTGCGAAGAATGTCAAAAATAATTCCCGGCTGAATTGCCGGGGGAACGGCGATGTCACACACACGCAGGTTCGTATCCGCAAGCAGGCTCTCATAACCATGATGCGCCCGGGCGATACCAAATTTTTCAGCAACACTCGCCGCGCGGCCAGGCGTTCGCGAAGCAATCGCAGCCACCTGAAAGCCAACCGATGCATACGCCGGAAGATGACAGTCGCTCACGACAAATCCAGAGCCAATACATCCAATCGGGACCTGTAGATTCTGCGGTAAGTGAGGGCGGTAATCGAGTTCTATCGGTGACATGCGGAAATGGCTCGCTGGCTCTCAAAGATTCTACCCGCGAAGAGCGGCGTTTTTCAGAAGGCGATCGGTCGATGCATAGGCTTCCTCCACCCACAGAACGATCTGCTCTGGATCGGGAGAATACTCCAACTCAATCGAGATGACACCATCCATGTCGAGATTTTTAATTTCCGCAAGGTAGGGTGCAAACGGAACAACTCCTCGTCCAGGAGGCAAATCTCCGTGCCGTATACCGTCGCAATCCGAAATATGGACGTGCGCCGCTCGTCCATGAAGTTTTCGAATTTGCTCCGGAAGCACTCCTGCCAGATGAAGGTGAGAAATATCGATGTTTGCTTTTACACTCGATTGACCGACGTCGTCGAGAAAACGCACCATGGAGTCGATGTCGTTGATCAGTGACATCGGAAATGGCTCGAGCTCAATCGCGATTTCCACCCCGTGGCCAGCGGCCACGCGCCCGAGTTCGGCAGTGGCTTCCACGGCAAGCCTCCACTGTTCAGATGCCGAAATCACTTCTTGATTCCAGATATATTCTCCGATCACCAACAGCACATTGCGAGCATGATACTCAGCCGCCATCTCGAGATATTTCTGAACTCGATCGATATGAAATCGACGGACGGACGGATTAAAGTCTGAGAGTCCAACAGCAACGCAGCACAACGACACAATCGGAAGGTCGAGTTGCTGACACTCGCGCAATATCTCTGCTCGCGTCGATCGATCCGTGTCAAGCGGATCAATAAATAGATCGACCGTATCGAATCCAATACGTTTTGTTTCGCGAAGTCCGAATTCGAGTGGTTTGTTTGTCTGCACCCACGCCGAGTTAATAAGTCCGAGTTTCATTTTTTGAACCATCGGCCATCATGCAGCCTTGGCAACTTCACGAAAGATAACGCAAAGATTCGCGCCGCCAAATCCAAACGAGTTTGATGCCGCCGCTCGTACACGCTGTGGTCGCGACTGATGCGGTACGTGGAGCACATCACACTGCGGATCTGGATGATCCAGGTTGAGCGTTGGTGGCACAGTCTGATGTGCAATTGCAGTCAAACACGCGATCGCTTCGAAAACAGCAGCTCCACTGAGCAGGTGCCCCGACATGCTTTTGGTCGAACTCACCGGGATTCGTCCAACCTCGGTATTCATCGCAATTCGAATCGCTGCCGCTTCAGCTCGATCCCCTACGAGAGTTCCGGCTGCGTGGGCATTGATATAGTCGATGTCGGCTGGTGTCACACCAGCATCGTCCATGGCCGAAAGAATCGCGCGAGCAGCATAGGTCGGCTCTAAACTTGGAATGACCATGTGCGAAGCATCGCTCGACATCCCAACTCCTGCCATCTCACCGAAAATTGTTGCGTTTCGCTGACGGGCAGATCGCTCCGATTCAAGAACCATAAACGCACTGCCTTCGCCGATGACAAATCCATCTCGGTCGCGATCAAATGGACGCGAGACAAGCGCCGGGTCATCGTCTCTTCTCGACAAGGCCCGCAGGTTATGGAAACCTGCAAGCGATACCGGCGTAATAATGTCACCGCCACCGGTGAGACAGACATCGACCCAGCCCATCCGAACCCAGTCGCGAGCGATCGCCATGGCATAGCCGCTTGAGGCACAGGCTGCTGCTACGCATACCGCAGGGCCGCAGAGTTGCATGGAATCACGGATTCGATACACCACTGATTGCCCGGTTCGAGTCAGGTGAAACACCTGCGTTCCACCATCATGAAAATCAATCTCCCACTGTTTCAGATGCTCTCCCCCAATTCCTGCCACGATTCCGATGCGCATGTTTGAGCGGTTATTCCAAAGACCTGCGTTGACAAGCGATTGCGCCGCCGACGACAGACATGCCTGCTCCAGACGATCCATTTGATTGAACTCGTCGGCAAGCGTCTCCGGAGGGCAAGGAATCTCGTCGATCTTTGCCATAAAATGTCGTCCCGATCGACCGTAGCGATCAGGGGTGACTTCCCGAATTGCGGTTTTTCCGGAAAGCAGCGACGCTGAAATGTCTTCGAAGGAGTGACCGAGAGGAGTCACGGCTCCGATGCCTGTAATAACAACGTTCATCGCAGCAAAATTGTGCGCAGACACACACCCGTTTCTTGCAAGTGAACTCATGCTGCCTCCCGACTGGAAAGCGAGTTCAATGATTCTACGTGGAGCGATGCTCCCCACCCGCTCGAAAGCGACCAGCGGGCTAATTCACCGTTTGCAATTGAGTCGAGTGCCTGTGAAAGATCTCGCAACGCATGGTCTGCACGCGCATGCGGTCCTTTGGTCTGATCGTTCCATGAACAAGCAGAGCGATCAATCGACATTCGAATGCGTGCAGGCTGCGTACCGGCTGGTTCAATTGCCATCGCAAGTCCGCAGATGGACGAATCGGACAAGGGAGAACCATCCTCTGCACTGAGCACAGGCTCCTGATCCCACTGCGTAAAAATCATCCAAATTCCAGGCACGATTCGGGTGTGCAGAAAACCAACTGCAATCGTAAGCCCTTCCTGCAGAGCGTCTGGTCCTCCACCAATCCCAAAGTTTGGACCATGCATCCCAAGGCCAACACTCACGGCACTCGACATTCCATGCAGCAAACACTGCGGGATTACCTGCGTTGACACTCCAGAAACACCTTTTGTTCTGACCGAGCAGAGCGTCTGCGCCGCCATGAGCCTGCCAGGATGCCGCGGCGCGGCAAGTGCTCCCCATGATTCAAACGAACGTGTCTGATCCTCAAAACGATTCATGGCATGAAGCACAGCACTGATTCCAACGACTGTATGTTCGTCGGAATGACGAAGAAATCGTGGTGGAAGTTCTGATACTGCACGGGTCGAGCATGGGTTTTTTCGAAGCAAATCAATGCCTGAAACAGTGGTCTGCACGAAGGCGTGTGATGTCACCGAACAGTGTGGCTGCGAGAGAGTTTCCATAGAGCTTTTCACCGATACCATCAAAAGAAACGATTCATTCGCACTCTGTTTGAAGCCAAACGTCAAGCAGCCTTGCGGGCATTTTTTTGTGCCAGTTTGGTTTGCAACAAGTTCAGCATGTCGCCTACTGTAGAAATCGATTCGAGCAATTCATTTTCAATCTGAATACCGAGACGCTGTTCAACATGAAGCACGAGTCCGGCCATATCGAGCGAGTCAAGGTTGAGTCCTTCTCGTAAAGTCGTTGAATCCTCAAGGACTGGATATTCTTCACCCGTTTCTTTTTGGAGAAGTTCGAGTAAAAGTGCTGATAGTTCTTTTTGATCCATAATGGCTGTTCAGTCTCCTCGAGAGTACTGCGAAGGGGCGCCCGTTGGCACGATTTACGAGGCGGAGGGTAGCGAATGCCTGACAAGCGGCGAAGGCCAAAAATGAACCTGCTGTTCGATCTCCAGACATTTTTTGAGGTTTCCAAGACGGCCATAGTGTCGAAGGCATTTCCACCAAAGACATTTGTTTCAACACTTCGTCAACGCATTTCCACTGTTTTTTTTCTCCTCACCGGAGCCTTTGTCGTTGCACTGGCGATCGCAACGCATATACCACGACCGGAAACCCTGCTGGGCCCCAATCCACCAAATGACAAGCTCATGCACTTCATTGCCTACGCATCTGTTTCCCTGTTGGCAGGCAGTGGCATGGCCTTTGGCGGATGGTTTACCTATCGCCGAGCAATCATGCTCATAGCATTCCTAATCGTCCTCGGGGCGCTCGATGAATGCACGCAGCCTTGGTTTCATCGAACGATGGACGTTGCAGACTGGGTATTCGATTGCCTCGGTGGAATCGCGGGATTGTTGCTGCTGCAACTCCTTTCTTGTGCGATGCGTTTTATTTCACCCCGAACTCTTTGAAGCTTCATCGTGCAGCCACATCGCTACATAACCCTTTTTGCCTCTCTTTCCAGTTTTCACTGACCGTCAAGATCGACGGCGGCGTATGCCGATGATGCGGTTGATGCGGTTGACTCCATAAACGTTTTCCAGGAAAGACTTGGTCTATGAAGAGAGCTACTCACCGTCGATCTGGCCAGAAATACTCTGGCAAAAAAGCTTCACTTCTATCCAGACGGCTTTCCGGTCTCTTCGGTCGTCGCGCACGAAATTCTCTGTCGTTTGAACTTCTGGAAAATCGTGCGATGTTCGCGGCTGTTGATTTGAGTGACTGGGAGAACGTCCCTACTGTTGCCGGTTCTGCAGCGATTGATGGATGGGTGGCTTCCTTTCCAGAAGCTGATGAGACATTTGTCGATGTTGCGATTTCCAAAGACAACGACATGCAGCCTGCCACCAAGCTTCGAGAAGATTCTGTGGTGCTCAAAGACTACTGGAATTTTATTGAAACCAATCCGCAATGGCTTTCCGAGCATCATGCTGACGGCATTCAATTGTGCGTAATGACGCCAAGCGTACACCTGCCTTGGATTGATCTCGGAAATCCTGGACAAGCCCGCGCTTTTGACGCGTGGTACGAACAAACGGCTCTTTCCATTGTGATCGATGACCCAATCGACAATGGTCTTTGGAACTGTTGGGTAGACGATTTTCAAAATCCACTTCCTCTTCCCTGCATTGACTTTGTCTCAGAGACATCCATCGACGACTCAGCAGCCACCGACGAAGAGATTCGACTCGGAGAGACGTCAAACGACGGCAACCTTTTGACCGATTTTGACGACGTAGCCTTTAAAGATGAATGGCTTCGCTGGGTTTATTCTCAGAGACAACCGCATCCGATTTTCGTGAACTCCGGGGAGTTCGACTCCACGAACATGGATACTTTTGTCATTTGCATTTTTCCGATGGTTGAAATGATTTCTGATGCAATTTCTCTGGAAACCGTGGCCGATGGAGTTCCCGAACTTTCAATACAACGATCGTTCAACGTGCCAAATATTTTTCACTCCCTTTCACAACTACCAGTCGTTTCTGAACTCAGTTCAGAACTTCATACGCAAGAACTTTCTGAGCAGCGTGCAACACTGTTGTCGGAATCGGTGAGTATTCATCGCGCAGAAATACTGGCGGTTGCTTTCAGTCAATCTGGTTTTCTTGGAATTCTGGCGAGTCGTATCAGTGGCGTTGCGACCAACGGCAGTTCGAGCCGAGCTGCGACTGGCGATGGGTTGAATGCCAATCCCGTTACAATTCGTCAGTCCAACCCTGCTTTCACGCAAGCACGCGGTGACTTCAGACATTCGACACCTGAGCAGGTCGTCGTGAGCACGCCAAAATCCAATATTTCGTTTGAACGTACTGTGATTCTTGTGGGCTCAAGCGATCTCAAGCACTCGGCCCGAGTGAACGACACTCTGTCATCACTCGACGGCTGATCTATCATCCTGCAACGCATTGATCCTGAAACGGAAGCTTTTTCGCGTTTTATGGACTGCAGCGAAATGTCGTTCACCGACACTCGTCAACACACACCAACGCTTGCGGACATGCCGTTGGCCCACTTATGATTTTTTTCGTCTACCATGAGAATCCCGTGAACATAGAAATCGGACAACTTGGAAAAAACTAGGTCATTCATTTCCTGTCACCATCGTTGCACCTGATTGAAAGATTCAGCCATGAACATTGATTTCGTTTCTCGCCGGACTTTTTTGCACTCTTCAGCCGTTGCGATTGCTGCTGGTGCGGTCGTAAACAATTTGGCGACTGGAATGGCCGAACCAGATGCACGATCGCTTGTCACTGGAGCAGACGGGCTCAAGGGACGATTGTGGAAGACACTCAAAATTGGAATGGTCAACGTACCTGGATCTTTGACAGACAAGTTTCAAGCGGTCAAAGCGGCCGGTTTTGAAGGCATCGAAATGGATGCGCCGGGAATGAATGTCGAAGAAACTCGCATCGCTATTGCCGAAAGCGGATTGCCCGTCGACGGAACTGTCAATTCCACGCACTGGCAGATTCGACACACCGATGCAAGTCCTGAGGTGCGTGCGAAAGCTCTGGAATCTCTCACGACGGCGATCCGAGATACCCACGCCGTTGGAGGTCATTCGGTGCTGCTGGTCGTCGGTCACGGAAAGGATGGAACAAAAGAGGAGGTTTGGAAACGCTCAATCGATAACATCTCTCTGGCTGTTCCGGTTGCTGCTCAGCTTGGAATTCAGATTGTTATTGAAAATGTTTGGAATCATTTTCATTACAACCACGAGGGCGATCACACTCAATCGGCCGATCAATATGTAAAATATGTGGATGAGTTGAATTCGCCATGGGTCGGCATGCAGTTTGATATCGGCAACCATTGGAAGTTTGGCAGCATGGGCGACTGGATTCGCCAACTCGGCAAACGAGTTTTTAAGCTGGACATCAAAGGGTACAATCGCGCTGAAGATACGTGGGCTCGCATTGCTGAAGGAGACATCGACTACGCGGATGTTCGCAAGGCGCTCAAAGAGATCAATTTCTATGGCTGGTGTGCGGCGGAGGTCGGTGGAGGAGACGCTCAAGAACTAAAACGGATTTCTGACGAAATGGATCTGGTCTTTGGATTGACATAAGTTCGACACACCTTCCCAAGCGTTTACGTGTGCCGCATCTCAGTAGCTAGTCTTTCACCAAGCGTTTTCAAACGCATCAATACTGAGGCGTGGGTGCGCGAAAATCGTCTATCTTGATCGAACGAAACCAATCGATCGTACGGCCGAGTCCCTCGCGCAGTGGAATCGTCGGCTCCCACGAAAGCTTTTGCTTGGCAAGCGTAATATCGGGTCGGCGCCGTTCCGGATCATCTACAGGAAGCGGTTTTTCAATAATTTTTGAACCTGCTCCGGTTAATTCGATCACCAGTTCGGCCAACTGTCGAATCGTAAATTCGCCGGGGTTTCCAAGATTGACTGGGCCGATGAATGCATCGGGACCATTCATCATGCGAATCATCCCTTCGATCAGATCGTCGCGATAACAAAAACTGCGGGTCTGTTCGCCGGTGCCGTAGATGGTGATCGGTTCGCCACACAGAGCCTGGCGAATAAAATTGCTTACAACACGCCCGTCAAAAGGATGCATACGTGGTCCATACGTATTAAAGATGCGCACGATGCGAACGTTGACACGATTGGATCGATGATAGTCCATGACAAGCGTTTCTGCGGCCCGTTTGCCTTCGTCATAACAGGCACGAGGACCAATCGGATTCACTGCGCCGCGGTAGCTCTCTGGCTGGGGATGAACCTCGGGATCACCGTAGACTTCGCTGGTCGATGCTTGTAGCACCTTCGCCCGACACCTCTTCGCCATGCCGAGTACGTTGATGGCCCCCATCACACTTGTCTTCATGGTTTTGATCGGGTTCCACTGATAGTGGCCGGGGGCCGCCGGACAAGCGAGATTGTAGATCTCATCTACTTCAAGCCAGAGCGGATGAACGACATCGTGCCGCAACAGTTCAAAATTTCCACAGCCAAGCAGATGAGTGACATTTGTTTTTTGACTGGTGAAAAAATTATCGACACATATCACATCGTGCCCCATGTCAACGAGTCGCTCGCAGAGATGGCTACCAAGAAAACCGGCACCGCCGGTGACAAGAATGCGTTGAATCGTCGGCATGAAAAAAGTCTCTTGTGGGCTCTCTCAAAGAACTAAAAATGACTCACACTTGATTGAGTCTATCCTGAAGAACCACAAACGACATTCCAGAAGCCAGCCAGCCCACCTCGCTTTGAACCTTGTGCATCCAATCGTTTTTTGTGAACCCCGAATGCTTGAAACCGTTGACTTACGCAATGATTTCATCGATCGGTGTGCCATGATCGATCGCCAGTCGCTTGCGCCCGGGAATCTCTAGTTTTCTCGAATTGAGGCCGAGTTGCTTGAGAATTGTGGCGTGAATGTCAGTGACATAATGTCGATGTTCGACGGCGTGAAAACCGAGTTCATCGGTGCTTCCGTGCACCACTCCTCGCTTTAATCCGCCGCCGGCCATCCAGACAGTAAATCCAAACGGATGGTGATCTCGACCATCTGCTCCCTGAGAACCTGGAGTTCTTCCAAATTCGCTCGCAAAAAGCACAAGTGTTTCATCGAGAAGACCGCGCCGATCGAGATCGTGAAGCAATGCTCCTATGGGTTGATCAACTGCCAGAGAGAGTTTCTCATGATTGCTCTTGAGTCCGCCGTGAGCGTCCCAGGCACCAGCCCCACCGCCACCGTGCTGAATCTGGATAAAGCGAACACCGCGTTCAACAAATCGTCTCGACGCGAGTAGCTGCATTCCAAAGTCTCTGCAGTGCGGAAGGTCGAGACCGTAAAGAGATTTTGTTTCGGCTGTTTCATCAGAAAAATCGAGTATCTGTGGAATGCTTTTCTGCATTTTAAATGCTAATTCATAGGATGCCACGCGTGCAGCCATGATCGGATCAGCAGGATACTCAACGCTGCGAAGAGCGTTGAGTTGTTGCACAAGATCGATTCCCAACGATTGCGCTTCACCCGAAAAACTCCGTTCGGGCTTTGCAAAGTCGAGTGGATTGTTGGGATCAATACGCAGTGGCACAGCATCGTGCGCAGGACCAAGATAGTGCCCGTCTCTTCTGATCCAATATTCACGAGTACCGATTGAGATAAATTGTGGAAGATTATCATTGAGTGAGCCTAGGCCGTAATGCACCCAGGCACCGAGCGTTGGGAAATCTCCGTCGAGCATGTTGCGACCAGTATGAAACTGTGCCTGCGCGCCATGATTGCTGTCGCTGGTCCACATCGAACGCACAACAGCTAATTTGTCGACGTGTTTGGCCACATTTGGAAACCAGTTACTGACTTCGATGCCACTGTGCCCACGCTTTGCAAATCCCACCTGCATAGGATAGAGCGTGTTTCGCTGATTGCCGTTCGCATCCGGAACGGTCACTCGCTCATTTGCAAGTTTTTTTGGATTCTGAACGTCCGCATAGGGTGTTTCCGAGATCGTTTTTCCAGCGTAGGTGTTCAGGAACGGTTTTGGGTCAAACGTCTCCATGTGGCTCACACCGCCATTCATAAAGAGCCATATCACGCTCTTCGCCTTCGCTATGGGATGCGTTTCCAGCAGCGATTGTCGAGATGATTCTTGGGCCATCGAGTCCCGATGAAGCATTGCTCCGATCGCGAGTCCCGTGAAACCCATGCCCACGTCGGATAGAAATTCTCGCCTGTGCGGAAGCTCTAAAAAAGATCGTGGATGCCTCTGATTCATAACCGTTTTCCTATCGCAACATTACAAAATCGTTGTGATTTAACAACGCCCACACAAGGTGCGCGCGGGATTCTGTATCTCCTGCGTGAACTCCTGACGGCGAAAGACCTCGCCACGCTTCAAGCGTGCGCATGCAGGCTGCAATTTCTGCTTCTTGCGGATCCCAGGCCAACACCGTAATGAATGCACTTCGAATAAACGCCCGATCGTCACCTGCCGGAATCACTTTTGAAAGCCGCTCCGCGATACGATCTGCAGAATCGAGCACCAATCGGGAGTTCGACATCGCGAGAGCCTGCTGCGGCACGATGCTCTGGTCTCGTCGGTAGCATTCTTTTACTGCGGCTTCATCAAACAGTGTGAGAAATAGATTTCGATCATTATTGGAATGAAAAAAGTAAAGGCTGCGGCGACGCGAGTCTGCCTGATTGCCAGGAGACACGGGTGGACCACCCATCGTAGAGTCGAGAGAATCTGCAAGTGCCAGAATGGAATCCCGTACCACCTGAGACTCAAGCCGCTGCAAAGTTCGATACCACAGCAGACGATTATCCGGATCCTTTGCGATATTCGACTCGTTGCCGGCCATCGAAGAACCCATGCGATACGTCGCCGACGTGACGATAAGCCGGTGGACATGCTTCATGCTCCAGCCATGCTCGAGGAGTTCGCTGGCGAGCCAATCGAGCAGTTCTGGGTGCGTCGGCGGCGTTCCATTTCGTCCAAAGTCGAAGGTGCTCGACACAAGTGGTGTACCAACATGTCGCATCCAGATCTGATTGACAGCCACTCTTGCCGTCAGCGGATTGCGTGCATCGGCAATCCAGTGAGCAAGTGCCGTCCTTCGACCGCTGCTTGTCGAACTCAAAAGAACAGGCGGGTCATCTGCGGTTGAATTTTTAAACCGCGTCGGCGTCCAAGCAGCGCCTGGGAGTATCGTGAAGTTCTCTCCCGATAGTTCGATTTGTTTGACTGCCTTATCGACCTCTTCTTGGGCAGTTGAAAGTTCTTTTTCAATCGATTCTTTTTTGTCGGCGGTTGACCGCAACAGTCGCAGCTCGATTTCGGAAACCTTGTGTTTCAATTGTGCGACAACAACCTCGCGTTCTCCTCGTACTGCATCCACTGCCGCAGCGTGGAATTGTTCGAGCAACGCGTCGTTTGTGTTTTCACTACAATTCGTCTTCGCCTTACTTGCGTTGCCCCGTCGCTCCACGCTGTCTCTTTCCGCATGTGCGACCGCCGCCATGGCTTCAGCGACTCGCAGCGCAGCCTCGGCATCAGCAACCATTTTTTCACAGGCTTCATCCACAGCCACAACCGCACTCGCCTGCTTTGCCTGCAGTTGTCTTTCATGCTCCCGAGCATTTTGTGCCGTCAGGAGTGCAGCGTGAGCTTTCGACAAGGCCTCGTTTGTGAGAGCGACTTTTTTTTGCGCATGAGCCAGATGGGCATCCATCACCCATGCCCGTCGCTGCGGCTCATAAGACTCCAGTGGGAGTGTCACCGGAGTGATCGAGATCTCCTTGAATGCCAACACCTGCGGCACCGCGGGCAGAATCACCCGTGACGTATCGGGCTTGGCTTCATCGCCTCGAACAAAAAGATACGTGGGAAGATTCATCCCATCGTCAAACACACATGGAATCCCATCGTGTTCAAGATCAGCCTCACCCGGCAGCATATCCATTCGTACCTGATAAGGCTCAAAAAAAGCCCGCATCCGATAGTAGTCCGCCTGCTCAATCGGGTCGTACTTGTGATCATGACACTTCGCACAGTTGAATGTGAGACCAAGGAATCCCTTGCCAACATGCTCTACGGTCTCATCCATCCACTGGTTGCGATTGAACAAGAACCAATTTCTCGCAAGATAACCGGTGGCTCGCAATTTTGAGAGATCGTTCGGGTAAAGCTCATCGGCAGCGAGCATCTGACGGATCATTTCGTCGTAGGGTGTGTCGGCGTTCAGCGACTCAACGATCCAGTCCCGCCAGTGCCAGATATGCTTTTGACTATTTCGCAGTTGGTCACCGAGCCCCCACCAATCGCTGTACCGCCACACATCCATCCAGTGCCGCGCCCAGCGTTCACCGTGCCGAGGATCCGCAAGCAATCTGTCGACGAGGTGTTCATACCAATCAGCGGTTTGATCGGCGTGGATGGCGGCCAGTTCGTCGACCGAGGGTGGCAGACCGATCAAGTCCAGAAAGAGTCGTCGCACCAGCACGGGCTGTGATGCTATTGGTTGCGGCACAAGACCGCTGGCCTCATGCTCTCTCGCAATAAAAGCATCGATAGGATTTTTTATCCACTCAAAACGTAGCGGAGTAGGAATCTCTGGCCGCGACAGGGGTTTGAACGCCCAGTGATTGTTCACATCTGTTTCTGCTTTTTCATTGTTGGGTGCTGGTGCACCTGAATGAATCCATTCTTTTACGCTCTCAATTTGCTGCTCACTGAGCGACTCTCCGTCATGCTCCGGGGGCATCCGAAGTGCCGGATCACTCTGGCTCACTCGGGATACAATCAGACTTTTATCAACGTGGCCTGCAACAACAGCGGCACCCGATTCGCCTCCCTTTGTCATCAGTTCAACGGTGTCGAGCCGCAGTCCGGCCTCTTGTTTAAGTCCACCATGACATGAAACACATCGCTTGAGAAAGAGTGGCTTGATCGTTTCAAGGTAGATTTTTGCATTCGGTTCGGCGGCCATCACCGATACGGAGAACGCTGCACACAAAGCCGCTGTCGCGAGGCTCGCTATTGCACAGCCAATGAAAAACGAATGACTTCTGTCACGTACATGACCATGAAAAACCATCGCTTCTCTCCGCAGCGCCTCTTCTCGTGAAGCCTAGTCTCACCTCTTACTCTGCGAAGTTCAAATGCCTGTCAGCATGGCAGGACATATTCCCCTTACTCTTCAGGGCTTTTCTGATTCCCCAGTTTCGTCTGTTTGATACACATTTATAGCGAACTCACAAAATAGAATCCGCAAAATTGCAAGCCGAGCACGATCACCTGATCTTGCAGCGAACACTGATGATTGCGAGAGTCTCCCCCCGTACGAACGCTTGGAGGCTTCAGGGGATTACTGTCACTAAGGTTGCAATCGATGTCTCTTTTTACCGACATACACTGCCACATCGTTCCTTGTATAGACGATGGCGCAACCAACTTAGCCGAGTCGATCGCTATGGCCACAATGGCTATCGCTGATGGCACGAGCACCATAATCGCAACTCCCCATCAACTCGGTAGCAATAAACTTGTTACGGCTGTTCGCATTCGCCAAGGAATTGACGAGTTGAATCGCGAACTTGCCGTTCAAGGCATCGCCTTGAAGGTTTTGCCAGGTGCTGATGTGCGAATCGAACCGGAGCTTCCAAAACTGCTTCGCAGTGGTGACGTGCTCACGCTTGCAGACAAAGGGCTCCACGTGTTGCTCGAACTTCCACACGAAATCTATTTTCCACTCGAACCGTTGCTGTCGTCTCTCAATAAACAGGGACTTATTGGGATACTGTCGCACCCGGAACGCAATCGAGGCATTCTTGCCAAGCCATCGGTGCTCGAATCGGTTGTCGATGCCGGTGGTCTCATTCAGATTACCGCCGGCAGTCTTACTGGTTCCTTCGGTGAATCAAGCCAGCGTCTGGCAAAACAATTCGTGAGAGATCGCATGGTGCATTTTGTGGCCAGTGATGCTCACGATACAAAGCGTCGTCCCTTCGGTCTTTCTGAGGCTTTCCATACTGTCTGCGAACTTGCCGACAAAGAGATGGCTGAATGCATTTGCTGTGAAAATCCTGCCCGGGTTGCCGCCGGCGATCCAATCCAGTCGCAATCAAGATCAAGGTCTGCTCGCGCTACCAGAGCACCCAAACGTTCTTGGTTTGGAATGCGAGCCTTATGACGATTTTCTACCAACGTTTTGTGTCTTTCACAGCGTCTCTGGCTGTTTGCATTCTGATTGACGGCGAAACTCTCTTGTCTGCAGACGTACCTGCTGTACAGCGACGAGGTCCATTCCTTGTGACACACGAGACTTCTCTCGAGGCATGCAATGAGGCAATCAGGCACCTCGAAAAAATCGCTCATGAAATCGAAGCATTGCTGGGAATCAGGCCGCGAAGTGATCAATTAATTCAGATCACTCTTTTTTCACGTGACAAACATCTACAGCGATTCTTGGCACAAGAGCATCCTCTTTTTAAAGGTCGCGAGGCTGTGTACGTGCGATCACCCACAGGACCGAGAATCTTTGCCGCTTCCGGTCCATCACTTGTTGAAAATCTTCGACATGAGTCGGTACATGCTATTTTGCATCAGCATTTTCCAGTGGTCCCTCTGTGGCTCGACGAAGGACTCGCTGAATATTTTGAGGCGCCTTTCGAAGAGAGCATGCGAAAAGATCCGCACTTGGATCTGGTTACAAAACGAGCGAAACGCGGTGACCTTCCCTCGCTTGCTATTCTTGAAACACGCAATGCTTCCGAAACCCTTTCCATTCAGGATTATGAGGCGAGTTGGGCATGGATTCATTTCTGCCTCGTAGGATCAACAGTCCGTCGCAACTCTTTTCTCACTTATCTCAATGACCTGAAATACGGAGATCCCTCCTCTACTTCACTTTCACTGGCACTCGGCAAGGAATGCTCTTCCAAAAAACTTTGTGATCACATTCTCACGATTTCTAAGCAAATGGTTACTCCATAAAGATCCGCGAAAAGAAACTGGGGAAGATGCGAATTCTAAAGATTTTTATATTCTGCTTTTATAAATATTCACTTGCGTCACAAATCAAATTGTGCGAATTCTCTGTCGCATTCTGCCGATTATTCCTTTTGGAACGACACCTTCGACGCCCACTTTGAAAACCAGATTTTTTTGGAGTAACAATGTTCTTCTCTCGTTGGATTCGTCAGACGGTAGCCGCCACCACGCTTACGAGCCTTGTGGTACCTGTTTCACTCATTCAGGCAGCAGAATCTTTACCGCTCCAAAGCGATTCTCCTGTTCAAAAAGAGGTGGCCCCTGCTGTCAAACCGATTCATTTCAAGCTTGCACAAGGGGGGAAAATGGCCGGGGTCATTCATGACTCTCATGGCACCCCGGTTGAAAACCAGCAGGTTTCGATCTGGTTTGAAGGTACAGAAATTAGCTCAACGGTAACCGATGAATTTGGTGAATTCGGTTTTGCGGGACTCAAGCCAGGAAAACATATTGTGGCCTCAGGAGAAAAGGGAACCACTTACAAATTGTGGCCTCAGGACGCGGCTCCGGCGAATTCCGAGACCGTTGTTCAGATGACTTCCGATGGAAATGTTGTGCGCGGTCAAACACCTCGACAAAACAGACGCCGGGGCTTCGGTTATGCACTTGCACAGTATCCATACCTGACGACCGCCGCGATGATCGTGGGTGGCATCGGCGTTGGCTATGCCATCGGCTACAACGCCAGACCACTCGCAACGGCCACTCCGGCAAGTCCTTGATGTCTGGCTCTATCGCTGGCTTCGAGTCTTTTATTTTGATTTCAAGTAATCGCCCTGGCGTGCAGGTCTTCCCAGACTTCCACGCCAGGGTGATTTTGTTTCAATGTGGGTTGCGAAAATATCTTCGCACCGTTTTACGCAAAGCGAGTTGGATTTGCAGGTTCGCTGCGAGGCCTTCCCATAACTATCTCGCAGAAGCCTCGTTCAATCTGATGTCTTGACGCACACACGCTCAGATCTGTATTTCCTCATTCCTCGTCGAAATCTCATCTGGCTCATAAAGACAACCGTCAATTGCTTTCGCGAAAGACGGACCTGAAATCTCCCTTTCACAGTGCGTCCAATAGCGAGATCTTCTCTCGGCAACGATGCCGCGCCGAAAGATCGCTTGATTTTTTCTTCCATAAAAACATTTCTGATGCCAATTATTCCAGCACCATTGCAACCAACAACGTGCGCTCGCGCTGATCAATCACTTCGACTCCTCGTCGGGTGTCGAAGCAGACTGCATATCTTTTTTGTTCTAGGAATTGTTCTACCGCTCTTCAGCGGATGTGCAGGGCGTGTGATTCGTGCTTCGCGACTTCATCCCCGTTATCAGGCCGCAACTATTGACAATGCGAAAATCGCTGATCTCGGTCGACTTTCTGCTCCCGCCTCTCGCAGCGACTTGATCGAACCGCAGGATGTGATCGATGTTCTGATCGCCTCAGGTATTGAAACCCCTGGACAACTTCAGTCACACCCGGTGCGGATCAGCGATGACGGGATCGCCACGATTGCCCTTGTGGGCGAAGTCGATCTCGCCGGGTTAGAGCCGTTTGCGGCAGAGAAAAAAATTGCGGAAGCCGCCGTGGAACGAGGTCTTTACCGCACTCCTCAGGTAACCGTCACGATGCGTAAAAAAGCAACCAATCAAGTTACAGTGATCGGTGCTGTTGAGAAGCCCGGCTTCCAGCAACTTCCCCGGGGCAATAGCACGCTTTTATCGGCGCTCGTGACAGCCGGCACTCTCAATAAAGATGCGGGCACAAAAATCGAAATACGAAGACATCCACGATCTCCAACGCTTGCCGAAAAAAGTCGCATTGCGGTTCAGCAAACGTCCTCGAGTGTCACAAACTCTCCTGAATCGGACGAAACCCTTGATGAACCTGCCGAATTTCCAGCCGTTGCCGAAACCTTTCGTATCGATTTGGCAAAAGTCTCTCCTGACGGCGAAAACGATTTTCAATTACAGGACGGCGATATTGTTCGCGTAGAAACACGCGATCCCCCGCCGTTGGTTGTCATTGGTCTCGTCAACAAACCGGGACAATTTCCGATGCCTGTCAATCAGCAATTAAGAGTGCTTGATGCCCTCGCGCTCGCCGGTGAGCGAAGTAATTCCTGGGCCGACAGAATTGTGATCACTCGACGCATTAAAAATGAATCTGAGCCGGTAGTTATCTCCACAAGCATTCGCAGCGCTCAGCGCAATGAAGAATCAAACCTTCGTCTCGCTCCAGGAGATGTCGTGAGCGTGGAGCAGACGCCGCAAACCGTTTCGCTCGATATTTTCAAAAACTTCTTTCGTCTGAATGTGATTGCTGGAGGCAGTATTCCACTCTTTTAAAGATCGTTTATTCACGGTACGTCTTTTTCAGTTCTCTTGTTCTGCCCTTTGGAAAATCTACGATGCAAGAAAACATGTCGTATTCCGGATCTGCAGACGGGCCGCACGTCGACGCAATGGCGCAGATTGTTCAAAATTCAATGCGTTTTTTGCAAGTGTTGTGGCGCCGCAAGCACCTGCTCGTTGCCTCTTGTGCTGCTGCAGGCCTGCTCGGAGGACTCTACTACACAACCTCGAAGCGAACATTTGAAGCGGAAGCATCAATCCTGATCGTTGGCTCCCAGGGTGACTCTCTCGACACTTCACTCACCGGTGGACGCAACGATCCTACCGCTATGGCAACGTATGAAAAATTAATTGCCAGCCCACTGGTTTTAGAAAGTGCCGCAAAGCTTCTCGATGGCCCAACACGAGTCGCTCTTGGTTCACAGGATCCAGAAATTGTAGCCGTCATTTTAAAAAATCATCTTAAAATCAAGGGCGTGCGGTCGACCAACCTGATCGATTTGAAGTATCGGGCTCAAGACCCTCGGGCGGCGGCAATGGCGGTGGGGGCGATCATAAAAGCTTATTCGCTTTTTATGCAGGAAACTCACCGCGGTTCGGCGGGCACGCTTGTTGAGGTTCTTACAAAAGAAAAAACGGATGTTGACTTGCGATTGCAAAAGACCGAAGCGGAATTTCTTGTTATTCGCCAGCGCGTTGGTGACTTGGGAATTAAATCTGACGGCAAGGTTATGCATCCACTTGTGGAACGCGCAATTCAACTCAACGCAGCCCTGATCGAGGCCCAAAAAAAACGCCTTTCGCTCCAGGCATCGCAAGCGTCTTTTCAGACTGCCATTCAGAATAAACAAAACATCCGTCAAAGCCTCATGGCCATCGAAGAGTCGCTCGGCAAGGAGGCGTTTCTGGATTCAGTCGGCTTGAGCAGTCGCGACAAGGATACCCGTACATCGCTTGAAAAGCAGCTCTTTGAAGAGCGTACCCAACTCGAAACAATGCTCGAATTTTACGGACCGCAGCATCCAAAAGTCATCGAACGAACGAACAAGATCCGCAAGATTGAGCAGTATCTCGACCAGTTTGACGGTGTGGCAGCCCCACGGGAGTTTGCCGGTGATGACGAAAAATTTGCACAGATGATTTCACAGATTCTCGATCAGAAAGTCTCTGCAGCGGTTCAACATGAAACGTGGTTGACGCAAAGCTTCGAACAAGCAAAACAGGATTCAATCGGATTAGCCAGTGAGATGGCACGTTTAGATATCGCTGACCACGACCTGCGCTGGCTACGCGAGCTGCGAAATACGATTCTCAATCAGATTGCCAGCGTCGATCTTCGGCAGGAGCACGGCGGGGTTAAAATGTCAGTCGTCCGAGAGCCTCTTGTTCCCAGCAAGCCGGTGTCTCCCAATCTTCTCCTTACGCTCGTCGCGGTGCTCGTTGGGGGTGGGGCGGTCGGGATTGGGATGATTGTCGTCGTCGACGTTCTCGACGATCGCATTCGATCTCCGGAAGATCTGCAAACCTTCGCTGGGCTTTCTCTCTTAACCATGATGGGGTCGCTTGAGGACGAAGCCGATCGAGACGAGGAGGGATCAGGGCTTGAATCGACTCACATGCATAAATCAAATGACGATGCAGCAAGCGAAGGCTTTCGTACGCTGCGAACCGTGCTCGCAATGAATGGTTCACAGTCTCAGCGTATTGCAATATCGAGTTCCGAGCCGGGCGATGGAAAAACAACCGCCAGCACAAACCTTGCCGTTGCGTATTCACAAGCTGGCAAGCGAGTGCTCTTAATCGACGCCGACATGCGGAAACCCGGCCTCACCAAGCTCGTCGGATTTCGCTCAATGCCTGGCCTGTCCGATATTTTGCGCGGCAATCAACCGGTTTCCGATCATGCCAGCGCGTGCATTCGACGTTCCGGCAGTGTTCCGATTGATATTATTCCAGCAGGACAACGCCCATCGAATCCCGCAGAACTTCTTCTGAGTGAGCGATTTTCAGAATTGCTCAGTTGGGCCGAAACTACCTACGACCAGATTATTGTCGACGCATCACCTGTGCTTGCGGGCACGGATGCCGCCGCGATTGGCCGCGTATGCGATGGGCTCGTAATGGTCATTCGACCAGAGAAAAATCGTCGCCGCATCATCGTTCGTTCGGTACAGACACTGCGGGCTTTTGGAGTGAATATCTTTGGTGCGGTGATCAATGGCGTTGGCATTGAGGCCGACGGCTACGGCTACGGCTACGGCTACGGCTACGGCTACGGCACTCCGTATGGAGACGAGGTCGAAGAAGAATCGATCGACGATGCTTTTGTGACAGACGACGCACTCGCGGATCACGAAGATAGCAACGTCGACGATGGATCAGATCCTGGAGTAGAAGATCGCGTACTTCCGATGAATCCGCGTTCCGGAACATCGTCCCGCTCTCGCGGCGCTTCAAACCCGCGTGCGGTGGCCTAATCGGCACCTGCGGAGAACTTTTTCAGTGCATCATGCAGCTCATTCAATAACCTCGTCTTCGCGAAGGCATCACTGCGTGACTGCGTTCTCCAAACGAACGTCCAAGCAAACAAAGCAGACACTTCAGCCACTTTTTTTGAACGCCTCGGCGGTACTGGGTCTTGTGGCTGTTCCATGTGCCATGGGTGGACGACATCCCATCGGATATTTGTTTCTGACAGCGGCAGCTCTCGTCGCAGTGCTTGGGTGGATCGCACGCGTTGCAAGCATGCCCCGTCAACAGTATCGAATCGGTATTGCCGAGGTGCTGTTCGCCTGCGGTCTTTTGATTGGCTGCGTGCAACTTGTTCCCCTTTCCCCCGCTCTGCTTAGCCTCATCTCTCCGCGGCTCTCAGCATGGTTTCCCTTTCTGAATGAAATGCCAACCTCGGCAGCAGGTCTCGGTGGATGGAACCGCGTATCGGTTGTTCCCGGAGAAACCCTTCGCGGTCTCGGTATTTTTCTCTCGCAAGGGATTTTGGTGACGATTTTTGCACAGCGAGCAGGACATACCAACGAAATTCATCGTCTACTCAATGTAATTGTTTTTGCGACTGGCATTCTGGCTACGATCGGCATCGCACAATACTTAGCTGGAAATGGAAAATATCTATGGTTTTATGATTTTCTTTACAACGACGCCTCCGGTGTGGTGAAGGGAACGTTCACCAATCGCAATCACTTCGCGAGCTTTCTGGCTCTTGGATGGGGCGCTGTTGGGTGGTTCACATTTTGCACTTCAAGCAATGGCAGGCCTGTACATCAAACCGGGCGCGTCGCCAAACATTTCAGTACCACTCAAAACGTTTACGCTGCCGGTAGCCTCCGCACGGTGAGCGGATTTTTACTTCTGGCAATGGTCACATTCGCCGGCGCTCTATCACTTTCAAGGGGCGGGATTCTCGCGATTGCCACTGCGGCACTTGTTTCGCTCATCACCTTCAAATGTATCGGTGTCATCGGATGGCGATCGACACTGGCGATCGGTTGCACCGCCGCACTCGTTGTCAGCGCACTATTTATCCATGGTCTCGATCAAGTTTCAGGGAGACTGGACGATTTTTTTGATGAAACTCATTTTGCCAATGGATTCGGCAGACTTGACGTTTGGAAAGCAGCTTGTTCTGCAGTTACCGACTTTCCAATTTTGGGCACTGGGATTGGCAGTCATGCAGAAGTTTCACCGATCTACATGCCGGCCACCAATGGAATTGTTTTTACTCATGCGGAAAATAGCTACCTGAATCTTGCGGTTGAAACCGGGCTCGTGGGTCTGTTTCTTGGCGGCATAGGGATCGTTGCGGCAATCGTCGCCACTATCATTCTTCTTCGAAAAGGAACTCACGAAGAGAAACTCATCGCCACCGCGTTTGGAGCGGCTCTTGCTGCCGGCGGAGTGCATGCTGCAACCGATTTTATCTGGTACGTGCCGGCCTGCTCCACACTTCTTTTTCTTGCCGGCGCTACCATGATTTCGCTGGCATCACGCCGCTGTGCACTCCTCCCAGCCTGCACGTTTGAGCTTGATCGAATTTCAGCTTCGATCGCAGGAATGTTCCTACTGGTTGTTCTTGGAGCGACTGGCTTTCAACAGTTTCGCTCTGCATTCGCACAGCCACACTGGGAAACAGCCGTTCGCGACAATGCTTCGCTGGCAGCAATCGCTTTTGCGCCTCCAGAGAAGAGTAGTACCGCACTGGCAGCAATCGCTTTTGCGCCTCCAGAGAAGAGTAGTACCGCAGACGACAGTTCTGATGCCGACGATTTAACCGCGAGCATCACAAACCTTCTCCCTGCAGAATCGATCGATCCTGAAGTTGGCAAGGCGATTGACACTCTGAGTCGAATGATTTCGTCACTCGAACAGGTTCTTCTTTTTCGTCCCGATCATCCTCATGCATGGTCGACGCTGGCTATTGCACGCCTTGAGCGTTTTGGTCTTCGACGACGGGCATCCGGTTTTCGTGCAACGCTTTGCGATCTTGAACAAGCGGCCCTGGCAAGCGAGTTTTCATCCCGAGAATCATTTGAACTGTGGCTGCGAGAGACTCTCGGCGATGACGTCGATGAACTGGTTCGGGCACGGCACGACGCGCTTGAGTCGGTTGACAACAATCCGCTCAGCGGTGAGGCGTGGTGCGTTCTTGCCCGTTTATCGTTTCTTTTTTCGCCCGACCCAGAGAGGGCTAGGCACCTGATCGATCAGGCTTGTGTCGTGCGGCCCCACAACGGACAGGTGCTCTTTGAATCTGGCAATGCGGCTTTGATCAAAGGAGATACCGAACGGGCATGGAGTCTTTGGAGGCAAAGTTTTGCGGCCAGTCGATCACAGCGACAGATGGTGCTTCGGGCGTTGCTGCATGCAGTACCAGCGTCTGAGGTGTGTCGGTTGCTCTCACCTGATCTCGATGGTCTGCGAGCCATCGATGTGATGTGGTCCTTTCGCAGCACTCCCGAAGAGATGCGAGACGTTCGGCAACAGCGGCTCCTCGCGGTTCAAAAGCAATTAGAACTCTTTGAGTCAATGGATCGTGTAAAAGCGCCGCCTCTTCGTCTCGAAGCCGCCTCGCTTCAAAAACGGCTTGGTGACATTGACGCAGCCGCCGCAACGCTTGAAACGGCTTTAAACATGGACCCAGGACTTTTTGATCCCCATCGAATGCTGATCGATGTCGCGATGGATCGCCACGACTGGACCACCGCTCGACGCGAAGTGGAGTGGTGCCTGATGCGACGCCCGGAAAGTTCATCACTCAAGATTCTTCTTACCAAAGCGGTTCTCGCTGCTTCACACAATGAAAACTCTCTCGAAAACACATCCCCACAAAGATAGTAAGTCTCCTCATGAAAAGTGAAAACTCTGCCTCGCGGAATCATGGCGTGGAGACACACGCACCCACAGGCGCCATTCGAAAACTCAAGAAGCGCGCTGTGTTGCATCCCACTTTTATTATTCGCAACTGGCAGGACCTCGTTCGACTACTCTTTACTGGAATGGCCCTTGCGATTGCGTTTTCAATCGCATTTGCAGTTCGTTTTGACTGGACGCTCGATGCCGAGCAGATGCAGCACTTACTTGCGAGTTTGCCGCTGGTTGTTGTGGTGCAAACTGTCATTCTTGCCTGCAGTGGTGTTCATCTGGCAAGTCTGCGAGGAGTGAGCTTTCAGGATCTTGGACGGCTGGTGTGGGCAACGTCGCTCGGCTCGGCTGTGACTTGGTGCGTGGCTGTGAATGCTGGTGTTTTTGTCCCTCGAAGCGTGTGGCTCGTTGACTGGGTGTTTGCCATCATACTGCTCGGCGGCATTCGAGCGGTGGCACGCGAGGCGATCGAGCAGTGGCATAAACATCTGGCCACTGAAAAATCTCGAACACTCGTGGTGGGCACCTGCCCAACAAGCGAGGCAATCGTTCGAACTTTGCGAGCCACGTCACAATCTCGCTGTGAAATCATCGGTATGGTGGCCCGAACAGAAGACTCGCATCTTGTTGGTCACTACGCCGGACCGGTACGAGTACTCGGATCCGTGGATGATCTCCATTCCTTGATTGTTTCACATTCAATCGATGAAGTCTTACTCGTGTCCGGGTCGCTCGGTGGAAAACAGATTCGTGCAATCGAACAAATTTGTAACGAGGCAATTGTTGCAGTTCGTGTGATTCCCGTGCTTGACACTCTCATAGACGGCAACGTCGCAATACAGCCACGTGCTCTTGCTATCGAAGATTTACTGAAACGAGAGTCTGTGCAAATAGACTTAAACGCCATCAGTTGCTTCATCGGCGGATCGACCATTGTGGTCACGGGTGCTGCCGGAAGTATTGGTTCAGAAATCTGTCGACAACTCGTCGCGCTCAACGCCACGCGACTGGTGATCCTTGATCGCAATGAAAGCGGACTCTTCTGGTTGGAGCGTGAACTCCGAAGACTCGGTAGCGATGCCACCGTCATTCCCTGCATCGGCGACATCACAGACAGTCGTCGCATGGATGCGATACTTGCGGAATATCGTCCACACATCCTCTTTCATGCTGCTGCTTACAAGCATGTCCCACTTATGGAAGATCACCCTGGCGAAGCGATAAAAAATATTTCTCTTGCAAGCGCGCGGCTTGCTGAATTGGCAAGTGAATATGGAGTTAAGACATTTGTCATGGTGAGTACTGATAAAGCAGTCAATCCAACAAGTGTGATGGGAACGTGCAAACGATTCGCCGAAATGTTTGTGCAGGCAATCGACGCTTCGAGCACTACCATGTTTCTGACCGTTCGATTTGGAAACGTACTCGACTCGGCCGGAAGCGTTGTGCCGGTGTTCCGCGAACAGATTCTGCGAGGCGGACCAATCACCGTGACGCATCCCGAGATAGAACGCTTTTTTATGACGATTCCCGAAGCGTCGAGACTGGTTATTCAAGCTGCTGCGATGGGGCATGGCGGCGAGGTGTTTGTGCTCGACATGGGTGAGCCTGTGAAGATCGTCGAACTTGCTCAGGACATGATTCGGCTCTCTGGCCTCGAACAAGGGCGGGATATCGAAATTGATTTCACTGGACTGCGGCCAGGTGAGAAATTATTTGAAGAACTTTTTACTGCGAACGAAAGGCTGTTCGATACAGCACATTCAAAAATTCAATCGGCGGAGACTGTTGCCGTGGATCTCGACCATCTTCGTTGGTCGCTCGACCAACTCGAACTGGCGGCACACGATACGCCCGATGCCATTCGCAGTCTGTTGCGACACTTGCTCAAAGACTGCCAAGCTTCGCAAGATGTGAAGGCTCTGAGCGTTTCGGCATCTGCTGCTGGGCCGAAGGTTCCTGAATTGGTAGCAACTGAGGTTGACCAATTGCCTCGCCTTCGACTCTTTACACCAGCGCTGACGGATACAACAGGTGATCCCCCGCGAAGTGAAACATTTGTTCGGATTTCCTCAGAGCGTCCGCAAGTCGCCTGAAAACGAGAACCATGTGGCCAGCATTTATGCATGCCGTTAAAAAAGTTGACGTTCGATTTTTGTTGTCGCAGCGCGCTGCAACCGGTGATATTTTGGGTTAGAGTTCTTGCATGCCCATTCTTCCGCCCGAAATCGATATTTTTCCGAGCGATCTTCTCGAACGGGCTGAATCTTTGACTCAGGCTGGTGCGCTCTGGACGGTTTTTTATACGCTTTCTCGCCGCGAAAAAGACTTGGCGCGCAAACTCCTGCTGGCAAAGATTCCATTTTATGCACCTCTGGTCGCCCGCCAAAACCGATCCCCTTCGGGCCGCGTCAGGCAATCGATGGTTCCACTTTTCCCAGGGTATGTGTTCGCCGCCTGCACGCCGGATGAACGGCGCATGGCGATGGAAACAAACACAATTTCAAAGACCATTGCAGTTGTTGAATGGGAACCTCTGATCGCAGATTTACGATCGCTTCGGCGGCTTCTGGAAACCGGTCATACCGTGACATCGGAACCGCGGTTTGAATCTGGTGATGCAGTGCGAATTCGTTCTGGATCGATGCAGGGGATCGAGGGTAAGGTCGTTCATCGCAGCGGCAAGGACCGACTGGTGCTGACGGTACGATTCTTGAATCAGGGCGTCTCGGTGGAACTGGCCGATTTGGATGTTGAGCAGATTGAATCCAATCTATAAGACATGAATGATCTCTTCAAAGGAGCCCATTGTTTACCATTCCCCCCAGCTTTCCAGCGCACTGGCTCGTTTCTTTTTGCTCGAGATCACTTTTAAAATTTCCGTTTCGGCTGGGGTATTGCTTCAGCACGAAACTTTGTACGAAGTCCACATTGACTATTTCCATCCCTTCCCATGGGTGCGACTTTCGGCGAATCTTAGGGAGTTTTCTATGCATGTGGTTATTCTCGCAGGCGGTCTTGGAACACGTCTTGCCGAAGAGACGGACGTGCGTCCAAAGCCGATGGTTGAAATCGGTGGTCAGCCGATTCTCTGGCATATTCTCAAGCACTACGCGTCTCACGGATTCGATGATTTTCTTTTGGCACTTGGATACAAAGGCGACTCTATCAAGCGGTACTTTGTTGAGTATTCGGGCTTGATTGGAAGTCTTTCTCTCGATCTGGCAACGGGCACAATCGACCGTCTCGAACGAAGTGCCGAACATTGGCATCTGCGACTTGTGGACACAGGTCTTGAGACGAACACCGGTGGTCGAGTTCGACGATTAGCCTCGCATATTGGGAAGGAAACATTTCAACTCACCTACGGTGACGGTGTTTCTGACGTCGATCTTCAGTCGCTTGTTTCCTTTCATAAATACATGGGACGAGCGATTACGCTCACTGCCGTACGTCCTCCAGCGCGTTTCGGAGGACTCATGTTTGAGGGGGATGACATTGTGGGATTCTCTGAAAAACCACAAGCCGGTGAAGGGTGGATTAACGGAGGGTTTATGGTCTGCGAGCCATCTATTTTTGACTACTTTGATGGTGATGAATCGAGTCTCGAATACCACGTTCTGGAACGGCTTGCTTCTGAAGGACAACTCGCGGCGTATCGTCATCCAGGTTTCTGGCAGTGCATGGATACGCTTCGCGACAAACGACAGTTGGAAAAACTCTGGCAGGATGGCGATGCCCCGTGGGCTCGCGGCAGACATGAAGATGCCATGTTGAAGGCCTCCTGAGCACGCGACAGTCAATCAATAATATGGGCGGAAGGATCTGCCGGTGTGGAAAGATCGCAGCGTATTGATCACCGGGCATACCGGATTCAAGGGCGGCTGGCTCGCTTTGTGGCTGGCTCGTCGAGGTGCGAACGTGCATGGCTATGCACTTGATTCCCCCACCACATTCAATTTTTTCCAAGCCTGCGATATTCGCAGTCGGATTCATTCAAGCACGATTGCCGACATTCGTGATCTTGCGTCACTTCAAACCACACTCCAACAAACCCAGCCGGAGATCGTGTTTCATCTGGCGGCGCAGTCACTGGTGCGAAAGTCGTATCACGCACCACTTGAAACATTTTCTGCCAACGTGATGGGTACTGCCACTCTTCTGGAGGCGGTGCGTCATGCAGACAGTGTGAAGGCGGTAGTCAACATCACGACAGACAAGTGTTACTCAAATCAGGAGTGGCCTTGGCCATACCGTGAAAATGAACCGCTTGGCGGTGATGATCCTTATTCAGCAAGCAAGGCCTGCGCAGAACTTGTGAGCCACGCCTACCGCACTGCGTTTCTCGCCGATGCAGGCATTCATCTGGCAACTGCCCGGGCTGGGAACGTGATCGGCGGCGGAGATTGGGCTGAAAATCGATTACTTCCTGATTTTTTTCGCGCACTCAACGCAGGCAAGCCGCTTGTCATTCGTTCACCGCAAGCAACCCGCCCGTGGCAGCATGTACTTGAACCGCTTGCCGGTTATCTTCTTTTGGCAGAGCGACTCTTGACGGGGAAAAAAGATTTTGCCGAAGCCTGGAACTTCGGTCCTGAAGAATCGGATTCTAAAAGTGTGCGATGGATTGCGGAGTGGCTCTGTTCGCACCAACCAGGGGCGATGTGGCAGATCGAACAGAGCGAATGTGTGCACGAAGCACTTGCCCTCAAGGTCGACAGTTCCAAAGCCAAGCATCGCCTGGGATGGATGCCTCGATGGTCTCTCGAACAGGCGCTCTTCAAAACACTTCAGTGGAACAGACATTTTCAAGCTCACGATAATATGGCTACTGTGTCGCTTGAACACATTGCCGACTATGAATCGGGGCACTGCGCATGAGCCAACGATTTACATTGACGCAAACACCCTTGGCAGGCTTGTCTGTTGCGACGCGGCATCCTCGCGGTGATTCGCGAGGCTTTCTGGAACGGCTTTTCTGTGAAGACGAGCTTGCTGATGTTTTGAATGGACGAAAAATTCGGCAGATCAATCGCACGCTCACACAGATGGCCGGTACGGTGCGTGGCATGCATTTTCAAACTCCTCCCAATGCCGAAATGAAGGTTGTCAGTTGCCTGAGAGGAGAGGTTTTTGATGTGGCGGTGGATCTACGACGTTCTTCACCGACTTTTTTACAGTGTCACACCGAGCGTCTCAGTGCAACCAACCACCGGTCGCTTGTTATTCCCGAAGGATTTGCGCATGGTTTCCAAACACTCACGGCCGACTGTGAACTGCTCTATTTTCATACTGCCATACACTGTGCAGATTCAGAAGGCGCACTGCATCCATGCGATAAACGCCTGATGATTGAGTGGCCACTTTCTATTGGTGAAATGTCGGCGAGAGACCGTTCTCACCCCATGCTCACAAATGACTTTGCAGGAGTGGCCGCATGAATTGTCGACATTGCCATTCACCGCTGCAATTGTCGCTCGTCGATCTTGGATCTGCTCCGCCCTCGAACTCCTATCTCACCGCAGAAAAACTTCGAGCACCTGAGAAGTGGTATCCCTTGCGGGTGCTGGTGTGCGAAAAGTGCTGGCTTGTTCAGACGGAAGACTTTGCCGACGCTCATGAATTGTTTGACGCCGACTACGCCTATTTCAGTGGGTTTTCCAGTACGTGGCTCGTTCATGCCAGAAACTATGTCACCGCGATGATTGAGCGATTTTCACTCGGGCCGACAAGCCATGTCGTGGAGATTGCCGCCAACGACGGGTATCTACTGCAGTATGTCAAGGAACTTGGGATTCCGTGCACGGGAGTCGAGCCGACTGCGAGTACGGCGGCGGCGGCGCGAGCCAAGGGAATCGATATCGTCGAAGAGTTTTTCGGTGTCCTGCTTGCCAAGAAGATGCGCAAGCACGGCAAACAGGCGGATTTGATGGTGGCCAATAATGTGCTGGCGCATGTTCCCGATATCAATGATTTTGTCGCCGGGTTTACATCGCTTCTCAAGCCGCATGGCGTTGCAACCTTTGAGTTTCCTCACCTCGTGAAGCTGATGGCTGAAAACCAGTTCGATACGATCTATCACGAGCATTTTTCGTACTTGTCGCTCACGGCTGTAGATCGCATCTTTGCTGAAAACGGTCTTGGTATTTTTGACGTTGAAGAACTACAAACTCATGGCGGGAGCCTGCGGGTATTTGCACAAAGACTCGACACAGGAATTCGTGTGGTCGCAAAGCGTGTTTCTGAACTGCTTGCTCGAGAGACTGCGGCAGGTCTTCGATCGTCAGCGGGCTACGCCGGGTTTCAAAGTCGTGCGGAAAAGGTGAAGGATGAATTTGTGTCGTTTCTTCTTGCAGCCAAGCGTGCGGGGAAAAAAGTGGCTGCCTACGGTGCTGCTGCCAAGGGAAACACGCTTATGAATTTCGCCGGTATTCGTCCTGATCTGATTTCATGCGTTGCAGATCGCAATCCATCAAAACAGGGGAAATGGATGCCGGGCAGTCGGATTCCCATCGTTGATGAGCATTATCTTGCATCACTTCAGCCTGATTACGTTGTGATTTTGCCCTGGAATTTAAAGCTGGAAATCATCTCGCAGCTCGATCATCTAAAAGCAACAGGCACGAAATTCGTCACTGCAGTGCCGAGCCTGGAGGTGCTTGCATGAGAATAGCCATCACTGGTGGAACCGGTTTTCTAGGCAGACATGTGATTAAACACTTGAATCACATGTCGGTGAACGTGGTTGCTGTAGCAAGAAGAATAGGCTGCGACCTTCCCTCACTGACGAACGGTCGATGGATTGAAATGGATGTCGGATGTATCTCGGATCAATCCTATTTCGATCTTGGAAAACCGGATGTTTTGATCCATCTCGCATGGGAAGGGCTTCCTCAATACCATTCCCCACACCACCTTGACTCCGAATTTCCAAAACATGATTCCTTTCTCACTCGCATGGTCGCTCAAGGTTTACCGAGGGTCATTGTCGCTGGAACCTGTTTTGAATATGGCATGCAGCAAGGATCACTCACGGAGACCATGGAAACACAACCTATGAACTCCTATGCGATTGCAAAGGATTTGCTGCGACAACGACTGCAACAACTCAAGTCACAATCCGATTTTTGTCTGACTTGGCTTCGCTTTTTTTATCTTCACGGTGAAGGCCAGCCCGAACGATCACTTTATTCGCAATTACACAAAGCGATTCAAGAAAAGCAGCCAACGTTTAACATGACCGGAGGAACTCAGGTTCGCGATTATCTTCCAGTGACTCAAGCGGCCCGACATGTCGTCGATCTCGCTATGCGCGGTGAGGACAATGGTATTGTAAATGTTTGCTCAGGGAATCCTCGAACAATACGTTCAATCGTCGAAGCTTGGGTTACCGAAACCCGTTGCACAATCCAACTCAATCTGGGGCACTACCCTTATCCAGATTATGAACCGATGGAATTTTGGGGAAACAACGCGAGACTTCGGTCACTGGTGGGTACATTATGAGCGATGCGAGAAGACTCTATCGTATCGAGGGAGTGCCCGTCCTCCAAAACCGTGTCTTTAACACAGCAGCCGAGGCAAGGGAATGTGTTCGAGGCAATGTAACACTCGTTCAGGACTCCATGACGGGGTTGGTGTTCAACGAGGAGTTCGAGCCGGGAATTCTGCACTACGATCAAAACTACAACAACGAACAGAGCCTAAGCCCGGCGTTCCAGCAGCACCTCGCTGGGGTCGAGTTGATCGTGGAACGCCATTTGGGAAGAACCAATCTTATGGAGGTTGGCTGCGGAAAGGGTTATTTTCTGGATATGCTGCAGTCGAAGGGTTTCGACATCGAAGGATGTGACCCTACCTACGAAGGTTCAAATCCGAAAATTCGAACCGAATTCTTCAGTGCCGCACTCGGTATTCGTGGAAAAAACATCATCTTGCGGCATGTTCTCGAACATATACCGGATCCGGTCGGTTTTCTCAGGCAGCTGGCTGAGGCCAACGGCGACGGAAGAATCTACATTGAAGTGCCCTGTTTCGACTGGATTTTGAACCACCGAACATGGTTCGATGTTTTCTACGAGCATGTTAACTATTTCCGGCTTGCCGACCTGCAGCGTATGTTCTCGCGCGTGCACGAATCGGGACGAATCTTCGGTTCTCAGTATCTCTTCATCGTTGCCGATCTCGCGACGATTCAAATGCCTCGGGCCGATGGAGACTGGGTCGAGTTCCCTTCCGATTTCCTTTCCTCGCTCTATTCCTCGCCTGCCCCGATGGGGGATGTGGTCTGGGGGGCGGCGTCCAAGGGTGTTATCTACTCCCTCCTTCGTGAGCGTATGGGAATGCCGGTGGACATAGCAGTCGACATCAACACCACGAAGCAGGGCAAGTACATGCCTACTACAGGGGTGGAAATTTTCTCCCCGGAAGAGTTCATGGACTCCGAACGCAAAGGCTGCCGTATCTGCGTGATGAACTCCAACTATCTCGCCGAGATCAAGAACCTCACGCATCATCACTATCACTATATGGCGATCGACCATGACTAATTTTGCTCGAGAAACTCAAGAACGCATCGCATCGAATGCCCAATCAACTGGGCTTATCTCGGCAAGTCGATCGTTTCTGAATGCAACGCTTACCTCCCACTACTCGTACAATTTTAGCTGCCTTGGTCGACCCATCATCCAATATCCACAGGACATGGTGGCCCTGCAGGAATTGATTTGGCTCTGCCAGCCAGACCTCATCATCGAAACCGGTATTGCACACGGGGGGTCTCTGATTTTTTCCGCTTCCATGCTCGCGCTGCTGGACTACTGCGAAGCATCGCGGCAAGGAATCTCGCTCGATCCACGGATGCCGACCCGAAAGGTGATCGGTATCGACATCGATATTCGACGGCACAACCGGGAAGCCATTGAGTCACACCCCATGGCCAGCCGGATCGAAATGATTCAGGGCTCGTCCATCGACGCAGACGTCATTCGGAATGTGTCGAAGCGGGCCCTTGACGTCGAGCGGGTGCTCGTGTGCCTCGACTCGAATCACACGCATCAACATGTCCTAAAAGAACTCGAAGCGTATGCGCCGTTGGTCACACTGGGAAGCTATTGCGTTGTCTTTGACACGGTGGTGGAGGACATGCCCGAGGGTTCATTCCCCGATCGCCCTTGGGACAAGGGAAACAATCCCAAGACGGCGGTTTGGGAATACCTCAAAAGCCATCCCGAATTTGAAATCGACAAACAGATCGATCACAAACTGCTGATCAGCGTCGCACCCGACGGATATTTACGCAGAGTTCGTTGATGGCAACCCACGGCCAACAATGGTCTAACAATTTTCGTACGCATTCACTGCTGCGCGTTAAACCTGCGATCTGATTCTCTGTTCTTTCTGTCCTAATGCCAATAAAGCCTGCGTTTTCATTGCTTTTTGCACCATCGGATTCGGGGAGACGCGACTGGAATTGGCCTTGAATGCTGCCCTCGTTAGGTGTATCTCTCTTCCGCTTCGTTTGCGTTCACTGTGCATGTCGCGCTGCCACCCAAGGGAACGGAGTGCGCGCACACCGCGTCCGAACATGAGATCGAGTGATTGTTTCGCTCAACCGATTTGGGCAGTCCCGTTCTTTATGAGAAGCAAACTCGCAGGCAACATGATCAGCAACGTCGTCGCCCAAGGGTGGACGGCGATCATGGGATTGGCTTTTGTGCCGGTCTATATTCAGCTTCTCGGCATTGAGTCGTATGGACTGATCGGTTTCTTTGCTTCTCTCCATACCCTGTTTACGCTCCTCGATCTTGGTTTGTCGCGCACACTCGCTCGCGAGACAGCGCGATTTCGTGGCGGATCACAGAGTTCCGAGAGTATTCTCGATCTTCTGCGTTCTATGGAATGCGTCTATTGCGTGATCGCTACCATCATGGCCGGCAGTGTTATGGCGGCAGCCCCTTGGATTGCCAACCACTGGCTGAAAGCTGACTCGTTACCAGCAGAAACTGTAACGACTGCCTTGACGATCATGGGACTTGTGACTGCGCTCAAGTGGTATAGCACCCTGTACCGCAGCGCACTTCTCGGATTGCAGGAACAAGTTTGCCTCAACGCCAGCAGCATGGGATTTGCAACGGCCCGAGGCGTTGGGACCTTTTTCGTGCTCTCTCTTGTTTCAGCAAGTATCTCCGCATTTTTTATAACCCATGCCATCCTTACGGTGCTCGAAACAATCGTGCTTTCACTCATGGTTCATCACTTTATCCCGCGAGGAACCCGGCCTCCACGTTTTTGTGCTGATGCGTTGCTCTCCATATCGAAATATGCCGCTGGCCTCACCGCCATAACATTTTTATCGCTCCTGCTGACGCAGGTCGACAAAATACTCCTGAGCAATCTTCTGTCGCTCGAAGATTTTGGCACATACTCTTTCGCAACTCTTGTCGCCGGATCACTCACCGTCGGCATTGGCAGTGCGAGCGTCGCGATTGGACCGCGACTCACCGAACTGGTGGCTACAGGGAATGCCGCCGCCGTGCGATCTGCCTACCATCGGTATTGCCAGCTGATCACGATTATGACTGTCCCACCTGCAATTGTGCTCGCATTTTTTTCAGAGCATTTTCTTTTACTCTGGACTCAGGATCCTGGTATCACAGCATATGCAGCCCCTCTGGTCTCAATCCTTGCAATTGGGACCATGTTTAATGGGCTCATGCATACGCCCTATTTGCTTCAACTGGCGTATGGCTGGACGCGATTTACAATCGCTATCAATATTGTTGGGGTTCTTATTATCGTTCCCTGTATCTACTTTCTGGCACCAGAATATGGAGCGATTGCAGCCGCCTGGTCGTGGACAGCGCTCAACGTGGGTTATGTCGCAATCAGCCTTCCCTTCCTTCATCGAACACTCTTACCGAATGAACTTCGCAGCTGGTGGCTTGAAGATGTGCTTCCTCCGGCACTCGCATCGCTTACCGCTGTTACTTTTGTCTGGATAGCAAGCCCAAGGCCACTGATTACTTCTCCGGCCTCAAGCTTCGTTGCTCTCTTTGGAGCCGCTCTTCTAGCGATGATCTCAGCCGCTTTCGCGACACCACTTTTTCGAAAGTTGATCATTGAATTTTTCTATCGCTTGAATGCAATAAAAACTTGGCCCCAATCATCATGAAAAATAAAATACAGAATAATATTCACTGCCACACTACACATTTACCCCTTGTTAGCATAGGCATTCCCACGTTTAATCGACCCGAATTACTCCGGCAAGCTCTTGAAAGCGCGCGATCTCAAACTTATCCAAATCTTGAGATCCTCGTGTCAGACAATGAGTCAACAGACGCTCAAACTTCAAAGATTCTGACAGAAGCTTCCGCAATAGATTTTCGAATAAAAACTTATCGCCAGAAAAAAAATATTGGTGCAACAGCCAATTTTGAATTCCTTTTGAATAGCGCTGCAGGAGATTTTTTTACGTGGCTTGCGGACGATGACGTACTACATCCCACATGCATCGAACTTCTCGTTGCCGCTCACAAACAAAATCCTCGTCTTGTTTGCGCTTTTTCAGATGTGACGATACTTGACATTAATGGACATTCTTTGGGCACAATGAAACATGACGCATTAAAGTTCTCACCGTACAAAAGTCGTGCGGAAAAAATGCGAGCTACATTTTTTTCAAATCCTAAGTGCCAGGCTACGTACGGCCTATTTAGAACGACCATCGCTCGCCAGTGTCCATTTGAAAAGTCCGCTTACAAGAACATGGCCGCTGGTGCTGAATATACATTTCTCGCCCGGATGGCATCTCTCGGAGACATCGTTGCGGTTCCGCATGCTTTGCGATCATACCGCCGGCACGCAAACTGCACATATATCATTTGTCACAGGAGACATTCCTTTCTGGACCAATTAATTCGTTCTTTTGAATACGGTTTGCGTGTATTAAATATTGCCATTCACGCCGAGGACTCTGTTCGACTGAGATTTCTTTTTACCATGCACTCCATAGTCCGCCTAGTCCGTCCCTCCTTATTAATTCTTGCTTGCAGTAAACTGCATATATTTTTACCGTCATCATTTTCTTCTGTTTTAAAAGCCATTCTGTCTCCTAGACCCCACAACCAATCCGACCTTTCTTTTTGAACGACAATGCGAGAACCATCCTTCTTTATTATTGGAGCTCCAAAATGTGGGACAACATCGCTTTTTCAGCACCTGAGTGGTCATCCGCAGGTTTTCGCAGCAACTAATAAAGAACCTTTTTACTTCTGCACCGATATGCCCGGCTATCGTGAACGGACCAGCCGAATCACAAACGAAAGAGATTATCTTTCTCTGTTCGCGGGAGCAACCGACGCACACTTGCACTTGGGGGAGGCGTCTGTTTATTACCTTTTTTCAAGGGTCGCGGTGACTGAGATTCTCCATAAGTATCCCGCTGCAAAATTTATTGTTATCTTACGAAATCCTGTTGACATGGTTTATTCGTTTCACTCGGAACTTCTACTCGGCGGCGAGGAAAACATGCCGTGCTTCGAAACGGCTTGGAGCCTACAAGACGCACGCTTGAGTGGAAAATACATACCTGCGGAATGTCGTGACAGCAAAGTCTTGCAGTACCGCGATGTTGCAAGGTTTGGCATGCAAGTCAACAGGTTACTTGGCACAGTTCCTCGCAGCCAAGTATTCATTACGCTGCTTGAAGATTTCCGGAAACAGCCAAGACAAACTTATTTAGATTTGCTGTCTTTTTTAGAACTCGACGACGACGGTCGGCAGGATTTCCCGTTAGTAAATGCTTGCCGAGTGGCTAGGAGCCGTTTTTTGCTACAACTGTTGGGCAGCCCGCCATACCCACTGAGTATTCTCAAGCGACTTACTCTTGGCCTCCTCGGGAGAAATAACAAATTTCTTCGGCAAGTATGGGAACTTAACTTTAAGCCATTTGCGCGTCGTCCTCAAACTTTAAACATGCGTAAAATACTTGTCGACGAATTTTCAAAAGATGTAGCGGATCTATCCGAGATTCTATCCCGCGATCTGTCTCACTGGCTCTGACTGTGTCTGCTTTGCTTATCTAACTTAAAATCTGCTGTTGCCTATTCTTTTTTGACTATTCACCGTAGGCAATCTTAGGGTGGCACCTCTCATAGTCTGCGGAAGCTGACTTGCAATAACCCCTACCTCTACCAAGTCATTGTTTTTTAATTCACCCGCCTCTTTTACTAAGCGACACTTGTGAATCAGTATTTCTCGCTAATGAATCCAGATCGCGTTGCTTTCTTTGGCCATCCGTGCGACGTGACGGTGATTATCCCGCTCTTTAATAAAGAAGCGACTCTCGTTCGCTGTATCGAGTCCATTGTTTTGCAGACCTTTCCGCCCAAAAAAATTATTATCGTCGACGACCTCTCTTGCGATCGCTCCCTTTCTGTTGCATACGATCTCGCCTCACGGAATGATCTGATTGAGGTAATAACGTTAGCAGAAAACAGAGGGCCTGCACACGCTCGCAACCTCGGCGCTGCGACGGCCACCACCACATGGATTGCGTTTCTCGACGCAGATGACCTCTGGCACCCACACTTTCTGGAGAAGGTTCTTCTGGCCCTTGAGAAAGAGCATGCGGACTTCGGATCTTCCGGGCGAATCAGAATCAGCGAAGTCGATGGATCGATCCGAGAAAATGTGCTTGCATGGCCATTCCAAAGAGGTGCCGTTGTTGACCTTACAGATTGTTTTTGGCGAATCTCGCTTCAGTTTATACCAATCAATTCATCGGCAAACATCATACGACGTGATTTCTTTCACGCCGTCGGTGGTTTTTCTGAATCGATGCGGGCGTGGGAAGACCTCAATCTCTGGGCAACACTTTGGTCGGCTGGCCGTTTTGTCTTTGTTAACGAAGTTCACGCCGCATACTACACAGGATTTCGCGAAGATGTCTTCGGGCGTTTTCGACATGTTTATGTGATGCGGTATCAATCGCATCTTTTACGATTACTCGGCAGATCACTCCTGACTCGTCCGCGAGCGTCACTTTCCCTTGCAGTATATCTCATGGCTTTTTCATGCCGGGCATTTGTGCGTCTCTTTGTGCAGACATTGCGGCATTTCAACGCACCCTGCGTCCATTGGCGAGTCTTCAGGAACACGCAGCCGTCCTGAATGCGCTCGTCCATAGATTCGCCAACAGAAATAAATACGGCCCTCATCAACAGGCTCTTCCGGAAAGATACCTTATGCGTCCGCTCAGGCTTGTTCATGTCACAACCGTTGGCCAATCACTGCGATTTCTGACAGGTCAGTTGCGGTTCATGCAACAGCAAGGCTTTGAAGTGACCGCTGTTTCCTCGCCCGACGATCACCTGCAGACGTTTTGTAAGAGCGAAGGGATTCGTTTCCACCCTGTTGCACTGAAGCGGGCCATTACTCCGCTCAAAGATCTTGTGTCGTTGCGATCGCTCGTCAATTACTTTCGCCACTTAAAACCGGATATTGTCCATGCTCATACACCCAAAGGCGGTCTTCTGGGCATGCTCGCCGCGCGTCTCGCTCGCGTGCCGGTGCGGATCTACCACATCCATGGATTGCCGCTGGTAACCGCTCGCGGATTCCGACGCATACTCCTCAAGAATACGGAACGCATCGCAATTCGAAATGCAACGCGGGCGCTGTGCGTGAGCAGATCGGTCGCTGGTGTTGCTGTATCGGAGCATTTGTGCGGCGACAACGGCATAGGCGTTCTTGGACACGGTTCTATCAACGGTGTCGAGAGCGCATCGCGATTCAATCCTCGTACTCTTTCCCACACAACGCGAGCGGAAATTCGCGGCCGATTTGGTATTCAAGAGGAGGCACCGGTCATCGGATTTGTTGGGAGACTTGTGCGAGATAAAGGCATCGTCGAACTCGCCGAGGCATGGCATCTTTTGCGTAACAGGTTTCCCGCACTCCATCTTCTCATCGTCGGCGAATTCGAATGCCGCGATTCTGTCCCGGCTGCAGTTCGAGAATCACTTCTCGTTGATACGCGGGTGCACTGGGTCGGTGCCGACTGGAACACTCCCCCACTCTATGCTGCCATGGACGTTGTCGTGCTTCCAACCTATCGAGAAGGCTTTCCAACGGTTCCCCTGGAGGCTGCTGCAATGGAGCTTCCTGTCGTTGCCACTCGTGTTCCCGGCTGCGTGGATGCCGTGGTTGACGGCGTCACCGGGGTGCTGGTTCCTCCCGGAGATGCCTGCAGCCTCGTAGCGGCGCTCGCTGCCTATATCGAGTCGGCTCCTCTGAGAGCTTCCCATGGCCGCGCCGCGAGAGAACGGGTTAAAGAATATTTTCAACCATCCACCATGTGGGCTCTGGTTCTCCGCGAATACCAGCACCAACTGGTTAGAGCTGGATACTCACTGGAATTGCACGCGCCAGATTCTTCAAAACATACCGTCGATTCATCTCTCTTTGCTGCATAGCCAGGGAGAGCCTGAGAGCCGCGTCAGCAACACAAACATCATGAATCTTTTTCCGACAGTTTTGATCTCTGCAATAGTTTTGGTGATTCTCTGGGCGTCGACGGTGTCGCTGTGTCAACGCTATCAGCAATGTCGGCAGATGCTTCCTTTTTTTTTGATCATCGCGCTGGCGTGGTGGTCGATGCCGCTGGCAAAAATCTTCTGGCTCGATGAAATCTTTCCTCCTGCCGACGCCATTGGACATGAAGCGATGGCGCGAGATACAGCCTCGCTGCTGGATCATGGCAACGTGAGTGACGCTCTTGCCAACGTCTCTCCAGGGAACTCTGGCTACCGCTTTGCCCTCGGAGTATTTTACTTCTTGACGCGATCGCCGGAGTATTGCACCTATCTTCTCAACGGCATGCTCGTCTTTCTTGGATCGCTCGTACTTCTGCAGGCCTTGATGTCTTGCGCTCCATTAGCGCGCGTCTCTTTGTGGATGGTGCTTCTTCTGACGGCCACGCCGTCTGCTCTGTTCTGGACAACAACAAATCTCAAAGAAGGAGCGATGTTTTGGTGTGGATCGGTACTGCTCGCCACGTCGCTGCGCCGTGAAAATTCAACGCCGAAAATGATCTTTCTTGATGGCCTTGCAATGATGACCGGACTCGCTTTTCGCCCTCATATTGCGGCAGGCTGGATTTCCGCAATCGGCATCCATGCATTCCTTCGTGACCGTCGCTTTGGACGAGCACTTCTGCTGGTTCTCGCACTTGCGGGAGCGACTCAGAGTCTCCAGATTGCCTCACCAACTTTATTCGAAGGCTTGGTTTCGGATGGTGCCACGGAAACAATGGATAATTTTTATACCACTCGCACGAACATCGGTGGCTCTGCTATTGCCTACGCCGGGGGATCGCCTACGCCAATCGTATCTGGCCTCATTCTCCTCCTCGCACGCCCACTGCCGACAGAATTGTTTGGGTCTTTAGATCTCTTGGCGGGAATTGAAATCTGGATCATTTCGGGCATTGCACTTTTTTCGATTCTGAGGCACCCAAATCCTCTTTCGCTTTTGAAAGAGCCACCCATCATGGTGTCACTCATCGCACTCGTCTTTTTCTCTATTTTTTTTACCGGCATGTACAACATGGGTTTGATGGTGCGTCAGCGGGTTCAGATTCTACCAGCACTCCTCACGCTCGCAGTCTATCCAACGCTCTCCGCGAGGGCATTTTTCCGCGCTCTTGCTGACCAGCGGCAGCGCCGTGGTGCTCAGCCACGATTAAACATTTCAACAGAACTGGCCCCGGGCTTCCTTCAGAAGCCCCTCTCTCACAAATAGCTTGCTTCCTCATGAACCAATGCGATCTGGCTTCTTGCACTCACGGAAATAGAGACACACGATGAATACAGATGCGAGTTGTGCTTCCACTACCGTAAAGAAAAATATCTACCCTAGTTCACTCAAATCTCTCTGCGACCGGGTGCTGGCAGCGACGGCATTGGTGCTGCTGCTGCCCCTGCTGCTCGGGCTCGTCATTCTCGTGCGACTGCGCCTCGGGTCGCCGGTTCTTTTCCGGCAGCAACGGCCTGGGAAAAATGGCACGCCATTTACGCTCTACAAGTTCCGAACTATGACTGATGCCACGGATAAAACAGGCGCGTTGCTGCCTGACGATCAGCGGCTCACTCACTTTGGAAAGTGGCTGCGATCCACGAGCCTCGACGAGCTTCCCGAACTGCTAAACATTCTTCGCGGTGACATGAGTTTTGTCGGCCCTCGTCCGTTACTCATGGAATATCTTGATCGTTACACGCCGGAACAAATGCGACGGCATGAAGTGCGGCCAGGACTCACCGGCTGGGCTCAAGTCAACGGACGAAATGCCATCTCGTGGGAAAATAAATTCTCGCTCGATCTGTGGTATGTCAACCACATGGGGTTCTGGCTCGACCTTAAGATTCTCTTTTTAACAGTCTGGAAAGTTCTCTCACGCGAAGGTATTTCCGCGGCCTCGCATTCCACCGCACCTATTTTTTTTGGAACAGAACCCGTTTTTGTGATCGGTGCCGGTGGTCATGCGAAAGTCGTTCTTGCGACGCTCAAAGAATCGGGGGTCAACGTTGACGGAATTTACGACGACAACCCTGCTTTGCACGGCACTACGATTCTGGGCATTCCTGTCGTTGGCCCTATTTCCAATCTGCTGGATGGAGTCGCGCGTCGCGGCATTATTGCTCTTGGTGATAATGACATGAGAAAGTCGCTCGCTTCTTGCATTGAAGCGACGTGGTTGACGGCGGTTCATCCATCGGCTGTTGTTCACGAAAGTGTAACGCTCGGTCGAGGAACAGTGGTCTTTGCTGGGGCTGTCATCCAACCGGATGCGCACATCGGCGAGCATGTTATTGTGAACACGGCGGCCACCGTTGATCACGATTCTACTTTGGAAAACTTTGTGAGTATTGGGCCCGGATCGCATGTTGCAGGCAACGTGCATGTCGATGAAGGATCTTGTCTTGGAATTGGATCTTCTGTTCTTCCACAATTGACAATCGGAAAAGGGGCTGTCATTGGGGGTGGTGCTACAGTTATTCGAAACGTTGCCGCCGCCACGATTGCAGCGGGATGTCCCGCAAAAGCGATTCGAATTCGCGAAGGAACTCCTCTTTGTTGGCCCGCCATTTCCGTTCAAGTCTCCAAGGAACGCATCGTTAGAAACGTTGAAAAAACATCTTCGTGGCCCGTTTTTGACGCTGAACAACGTGCTGCCGTGGAACGAGTTCTGTGTTCCGGCAACGTTAATTACTGGACCGGAAACGAAGGACGAAGCTTTGAAACAGAGTACGCCGCAAGCCTCGGGGTGAAGCATGCAATTGCAGTCGCCAACGGCACCGTCGCACTCGAACTGGCGCTCCTCACACTCGGAGTGGGGCCAGGCGATGAAGTCATTGTGCCCAGCCGCACGTTCATCGCTTCGGCAAGTGCCGCAGTGATGCAAGGGGCCACGCCGGTGATCGCTGACATCGATGAAGACAGTCAGAATCTTACGGTCGATACCATTGCCGCTGTCATGACGTCGCGTACAAAAGCCATCATTGCGGTTCATCTGGCAGGCTGGCCGTGCGACATGGATCCGATCATGGAATTCGCCCGCGAGCACGGCTTGTTTGTCATTGAGGATTGTGCACAGGCTCACGGAGCTTTTTACAAAGGCAGACCGGTCGGCTCGATTGGCCATATCAATGCATTTTCGTTCTGTCAGGATAAAATCATCTCTACCGGCGGTGAAGGGGGACTCGTCGTGACCGATGACGACTCACTGTGGCAGCGGGCCTGGAGTTTTAAGGATCACGGAAAGAGTTGGGATGCTGTTTACAATCGTAAACACACCGGAAGTTTTCGATTCCTTCATGAATCATTCGGCACAAACTGGCGCATGACGGAGATGCAGGCGGCGATCGGACGATTGCAGTTGCAACGCCTTCCAAGCTGGGTCGAAAGGCGACGAGAGAATGCTAACCAGATCATGGAGGGCCTTGCCGGAATCGAAGGCCTTCGCTTTTCAAAACCACTTGATCGATTCCACCACAGCTACTACCGTCTCTATGGATTCATCGATCCAACCTTTTTACATCCTGAATTCACGCGGGACCGTATTGTCGCTGAACTCACCAGCAGAGGCATTTCCAGCGGATGCGGCAGTTGTGGCGAGATCTATCTGGAAAAGGCATTCGAAGCTTTTCGTCCACCATTTCCCCTGCCGGTAGCGCATCAGTTGCACGAAACGAGTCTTGTTTTTCTCGTCCATCCAACGTTGACCGAAGAGGATGTCGCCCGCACGATCGCGGTCACACGAAATGTTTTTTCTGAAGCTCTGATGAAAATCGATAGCTGTAATCACCTACAAATCTCGTGAGCGATCAGAAAGATGCACACCATGAAAACCATAGAGCGTTATTCGACCGGTACTTACAACAACCAGTTCGGTGACGCTGACTTTAAAAGCCGAAATCTTCTCGACTTGCTGAAAGGCTTTCCTGAGATTGCAACATCGTTCAAAACCTATGCAGATGTCGGGTGCGGCGATGGAACGGTTTTTGTCTCCATTCTTCAAAAGCTTCCTCGTCTTGGATGTCACCTTGAAGAAGCCGTGGGATATGACATTTCACCACCATCTGTGAAATCAATCGACCTGCCTCCCGGCTCACAAATCGTGCAAGCTGATTTTCTATCATGTTCTTTGTGTTACGACATCGTGACGCTGATCGATGTGATCGAACATGTCCTAGAACCACAGGAGTATCTCCGGGCCGTTGCAAAACGTAGTCGTTTCGTCCTCCTGCATATTCCATTAGACGACCGACTTTCCGTAACCTTGACGCAGCAGTGGAACTACCGCCTGCAAGATGTTGGTCACTTGAGTTTTTGGAATCCTGCAAGTGCAATCACGATGCTCACTTCAGCGGGACTGGAACCATTAGGCTGCCTCCTCACTCCTGGGTTTCTTGCACCGTCAGGCCGAGTACGTCTCAGTCAAAAAATCATGCTTCCTCTTCGTTGGCTGGCCTGGCGGCTCAATCCTGGATTCACGGCGGCAACGATTGGCGGAGTCAGCCTAGCGGTGCTTTGCCGTTCGCGGGCGCTGGCACTGGATGACGGTTCTACCGCTACGTGAATGCTCTGTGAGTACTAAAATGACTGCACAGGCATATTCGATACTTCAACGAAAGACAATTGTGAGTGAACCCGTTCTTGTCACTGGCTGCGCTGGATTCATCGGCTTTCATACAGCGGCAAAATTGCTCGATATGAATCGGCGGGTTGTCGGAATCGATAACGTAAACGCGTATTATTCGCAACATCTCAAACGAGATCGACTCTCGGAACTTGCACAGCGACCAGGGTTCACTTTTTCGGAAGTGGATCTTTCAAACAGCGACTCCGTTGCCAAACTTGTTGCCACACACCGGCCACTATGCGTTGTGCATCTCGCGGCACAGGCGGGCGTTCGCTGGTCGATTGAAAATCCAAAGGCCTTCATCGATTCCAATATTGTTGGCTTTCTGTCCGTACTGGAGGCCTGCCGGCACCATGCCGTCGAGCATCTGATCTATGCGTCGTCGAGCAGCGTCTACGGAGCCAATACCAAGCTCCCGTTTTCCGTTGGCGACACCGTCGATCATCCGCTGAGCCTTTACGCCGCCACAAAAAAAGCAAATGAACTCTTAGCCCATTCTTATAGCCATCTCTATCGATTGCCCACCACAGGTCTACGGTTCTTTACGATCTACGGCCCCTGGGGCCGACCCGATATGGCGATATGGAAGTTCACGAAGGCGATTCTTACAGGCGAACCGGTTGAACTTTATAACCACGGTCACATGCGACGTGACTTTACCTATATCGACGACGTGGTCGAGTCGATTGTAAAACTCACTGAAAAGCCGGCGACTGCAAACCCTCTCTGGAACAGCGATCGGCCTGATCCCGGTACAAGCGATGCTCCATGGCGCATCTACAATATTGGCAATCGTTCACCGGTGGAGCTTCTGCACGTTGTTGAACTGCTCGAAGAGAATCTTGGACGAAAGGCGATTCGACATCTTGTCGATATCCAACCCGGTGACGTTCGAGAAACCTATGCCGACATCGACACGCTCGCGAATGCCGTCGGCTTCTCGCCTGCGACGCCAATCGAAGTCGGAATCAAGCGATTTGTCGATTGGTACCGCGAGTATCACAGTCATCGGCCTGACACAATCGCTCTGTGACTCTCTTTGTATCTCTTTGACTTACACTCGATACTCGAACTTCGTCGTCTTGCCAGGCATCGGCGTAGGATAGGTGCCGTCGGCTGCGGCCTTCAACGGAGCGCCGGAAGTGAGCGTAAGATTTTCGACTCCTTCGCTCAAGTCTTCAGAGTTGTTTAAGAACTCATCGATCGTGATGATCCGACCAGTGTGCGCAGCTGCACGGCCCATCGCCGTTACCAGACTCGCCATCGCACCGCGCTCGACTTCGTTATGAGGCTTGTCACTGCGGATCGATTCGATCAAATGATCCCATTCAAGCTGATAGGGATTTGGCTCGGGCTGCTCGGCCGCCCAGACGATACTCGCCTCGTCAAAATTTTGCCCCTTATGAATCGCCGCCTTCGAGGGAGCATGGCCCTGATTTGAAATCACCACCGCGCCTTTGGTGCCATGGGCGAGACTCGCAAATCCCATCTCGGTGCCGGGCATGACACGACCGTAGTAAAAGAGTTTTGCACCATCGGCAAATGTGTATTCAACCGAGTAATTATCGAAATTCTGATCGTCGATTTTTCCTTTATAGTGGCGTCCTCCGCTGGCCTGAACCTTGATTGGCCATGCATTTTTCATCCAGCAGCATTCGTCGATGTTGTGAATGTAGTAATCGCTAAAAATACCACCGCTGGCCCAGAGAAAATTATGAAACCGCTTGATCTGCCACATCAATTCGCTTTCACCCTGCGGGCCGGGGGCTAAATCGAGATTGTGAACCGGCGGATGCATGCGATAGCCACGGAGCGTAATGAGTTCTCCGGCTTCACCGTTTTGAATCCTGTCAAAAAGCTCCCGCCGACGATCGCAGTGTCGACACATCAGACCAACGCCGACCTTGAGATTTTTGGCTTCGGCTTTTTTCGCCAGTTCGAGCATTCGGCGAGTGCTCGGTCCATCGACTGAAATGGGCTTCTCCATAAAGACATGAAGGCCTTTTTCAATCGCATAGGAAAAGTGCACCCATCGAAACGCTGCGGGGGTCGCAAAAATCGCGATGTCTCCGGGTTGCAGACAATCCATCGCTTTCTTGTAGGCATCAAACCCGATAAAAATTCGGTCTTCGGGAACCTCTACTTGCTCTTTGTATTGCGACTCGAGCGATCGCAATACGACTTTTGCTCGATCCATAAAAACGTCGGCCAGAGCAACGATCTTGATCGGCACCGTCTTCACCGACAGTGCGTTGGCGGCTGCCCCGCCGCCGCGTCCGCCACATCCGATAAGCACCACTCGTAAGGCTTCGTCAGAACCAGCATGCACATTCCGCAAACCACTTGCAGCCACCGCTGCTGCGGTCGTGAGGGTCGTGGTTTCCTTGAGCCAGTTGCGACGCGACGGACGGGCAGAAGAATCGTTCATGCGTGAAACTCCATTACATTTTTTGAAAGATCGGTGCTACTCGCCATCAACGGCAGAAGATCGGCGAGAAATATTCTGTCACACAGATCTCTTTGGTTCAACAGTCTAACAACGATCTCTTTCAATCTCCACTCGCCGCCGCATTCGGCAGCAGTGGGCCGCATTGGGCTTCTATAATCCTGAACAATTCCCTATTTCTCACTCGACACCAATAAAAAAGGTCGCACTCTCCAGAGGATCATGCGACCTTTTCTTTTTTTGATAAATCCGCTGATTGTGCCCGATGCCACAATCAGTCGTTAAGGAGCAACCACCGTCTGACCGTCACCTTTCATCGCCATATAGGAGAGCACGCCCGGATCAGTGGCACTGGCCATGAAAGAGACTGCGCCATCAGCAAAGAGAATTCCGACTCCGCCACTGTGCGCCGATCGCAGCACTGCATTGTTTCCGGAATCCTGCTTGTTGCCGGCAGTGGTCCAATCGGACACGCCAGCAGCGATATTGTCGACAGCGTTGATCGGGTACCGCAGCGAAACACTATTCATGTGACGATCATTGACGCTCGCTGATCCCATGACCCAGCCATAGGTGTAGCTCGGCCGATAATCGACATTTGTTTTATTATTTTGGAGCCAGTTTCCAACTTCGCTCACAATCATTGTGCTTGAAAGTCCATCGCTGACTTCCGCCATTTTCACCTGACTCCTGGCACCTAAAATTCCATTGACTGCCAGTGGCCCGTTGCCTCCGTTTGCCTGTTCACCCGCGGCAGTTCCCGTATTTACAGCACCAAAACCATTTACCGCTCCTGCGATGCCCACGTAGTCAGAAATCATGAATCCATCTCCACCGCTGGCTGTTTTCTGAGGCATTGGATTCGATGGACATCGAAAAATTTTGTACTGCGGACTGCCTGCTTCTGCTCCATAGAGGCTTCGTGGAGTGCCTACGCCTGTCGTGGCATGTGCGTCGTAATCGCCGAATGTCAGTTGCGAATACAAGTCTCCCATTTCCAGTGCTGGGCTTATATAGACCATCCAAGACAGACCCCAGTGATTGTTGGTCGCATTTCCAAACGGTGCCTGCATGTTGCCGCCTCCGGGTGGAAATCGTCCATCTTTTACATCACAAAAGTTTTGCAGTCCAAGCCCCAACTGTTTGAACTGATTGGCACATGAGCTTCTTCTGGCAGCTTCACGGGCTGCCTGTACAGCCGGCAGCAAAAGTCCGACCAAGACGCCGATGATTGCAATCACCACCAAAAGTTCAACAAGTGTAAAACCTCGACGCACACGAGCAGGGAACGACATGGCAAGACTCCTTCAATATGACGGTAGAGAAAAACCGAAAAATCAAAATTACCAGCGGAGATGCATTACGATCACCCGCCCCCATTCAGAACAACTCCATATATACCGATTCATTTTTAGAGATACCATTGAATTCTGGGGGGATCAAGAAAAAAACATGCGACCTCTTACAAACCTCTTCCAAAGAAGGGGTGCGGGCATGTCAGTCTTTCGAACGGATCAAAAGAAGACGAATATCTGCAACATTTGTGCCGGTCGGTCCAATGCGAATTGCTCCACCAGTCGATACCAGAAGAGGCTCCGCATCGCACCGCAGAAGAGATTCTTGAGGAACAAGATTTTGCCGGGTGATTGCCGCAAAAATATCGGCATCGGCAAAGCCGCCGGCAGTTGTCGTGGGGCCGTCTTCTCCATCGGTTCCTAGACTTGCCAAGAGCACGCCCTTTGGCCAAGCTCCATCCAATAAGGACACTTGGGATTGTTCGAGTGTTCTTGCAGCGACCAGTGCAGCCAGCACCGTTTGCTGGTTTCGACCTCCCGAACCGTGATCGATCGGCACCTGAACAGTTGCCTCTCCTCCTTCAATGATTGCGAGCGGAAGTGCCGTGGACTGACTGTCTTTGGATACAGCCTGCGACACAGTAGCAGCTTCTTGAAACAGTCTTTGCCCCACGGACTCTGCCGATTCACTGGCAGTGGGATCGGCCTGACGCACCAACACATCGTATCCGCAGGACTTGGCAGCGAGCGCCGCAGCATCCACCGCAGAAGCATTACTGCCCAGCATTCGATGACTCACGCGACAGCCCGAAGAGGTCGTCCACTCACCAGATGAAACGGATGAAGCAAATGCGACACCAATTGAGCGAGCAGGCAAAGGTTGTGCGGATGCCTCTCTCGAAAGCAGACGCACGATTCCCGGAGCAATATTCATTGCAATCGCTCCGCGCGCAGTGAGCACGGCGAGCGATTCATTTGCACTTGAATCTGATTGTTCACCTGCCTGCATATCGACGCATGGGCCCGATCCGATCACTTCAAGGGAGTCGCCGATGACGTCTGACAGCACAAGCACGACCATCCGGCCGGCACGACACGCTCGCGCAAGCCCGCCGGCTTTCACCCGACTGATCGAACGACGCACTTGGTTCAGTTCTTCGATGTTCGCTCCGGATTTCGAAAGAAACTCAGTCAAAACGATTTTCTCTTCAAGCGAAATCGTGTCTCGCGGGGCAACCATCATCGCCGAAGCACCGCCGCTGAGTACCACAAAAACAAGGTCGTTCACATTGAGCGATTTCACCAACTCCAGCATGTCAGATGTCGACTGCATTGCCTTGATTGTGGGCGAGTTCGATCCTTGCAAACGCACTTCCGCTTTCCTCACATGCGTGAGAATTTCAGGCATTCCTTCCGGCACATTCACAATGCCGATGGCATTGTGACGATCAAGCCTCTTTTTTCCGATCACCGATTCAAGGCCTTCGGCAATCGCTGCAGCCGCCTTGCCGCCGCCCACAATCACGATCCTGCCAACGCGATTGAGATACACCGGGGGCTCGAGCGATTTTTCGTCGTAGTAGACTTCGCTCGATACCAGATCAACCGAGAGCCGACGCTTCACGAGCGACTGCGGCCGCACCGCAGAGATCGCAGCAGTCCAGATCGTCTCGGCATCACGTCGCAGTTTCTTGTGCAGGTTTTGTAGGCTCATGGCATTGGCTGATTGGCCGAATTCTTGGGATCGAATCGCGCAAGATCGATGCCGCCACGCGCCTCCTCTTCAAGCAGTTTGATACGGGCATCGATGCGGTCGATGCGGCGGGCAAGCGCCGCAGGTGATTCACTTGCGTGAGTTGCTGGAGAAGGGCGAGGAACGCTTGGATAGGCGAGTTGCCTTTGCAGTGCGGAAAAAAAGAACATCGGATCCTTGCCTCGATTCGCCCTTGCAATGCGTCCTTCTTTCTCACCAAAAAGAATCGTTCGATCCGGCATCGGCTCTTCGTTTCCTGCCAGAAGCGCAGCCCGACTTTCCAGTCGCCAGTATTCGCGACTTCGCACAAAAACAAGATCTGCTAAATCCACCAGCCCGACCTGACGCGACACGATGCGAATCCAGGTGCGCCATGCCTCGTCGAAAAGATCATCGTCTGCCACGGCATCGAGTCCATGTACATAGTCGAGTCGATTGCGAGAGAGCGTTTCAAAGCGGTAGAAAAAAAGTCCTTGCGGAGTTGCCCCAGCAGCGCGATACGTCGCCTCGTGCTCAAGCACTTTCAGAGCGATGCGCATGTCGAAACGTCCGCCTTCCTCTTCGGCGCGGGACATTACGAATGTTTGAAACGGGGAAAAATAATGGGCCAACTGACTCATCGCCGTTGACATTGTTCCAACCAGCTTCAATTCCCCCACCAGATAGTCGATTGCCATAGGAAGTTTTGACGTCGCCAACACCTCCTGACCAATCGCCAAGAGCGCCTCCTGGGAAGAAATCCCGGCACTTATACGTTCCACAAAGACCCGAAACAGGTAGGCCTGTTCGATGTATTCCTCACGGTCGAGCATAGGAGCGTACTTTTTCAGGCTTTTTCTAAATATCACAGGGACGCGGAAGTCGGTCTGCTTCGGGATCATCCTATAATCGTTCGAGCGATGAAGCTGCATCACTTTTGGAAGCGGCATCGCATCGCAGGAATGAAAACACGCCGAGAAACTTCAACAGCATCTTACGGAAAGCTAGCCCATGGCGCACTCCTTCTCAACTATTGAAGCAGCCGTTGAGGCCATTCGCCTCGGCAGCATGGTGATTGTCGTCGACGATGAGGACCGAGAAAACGAAGGCGATTTTGTCTGCGCAGCCGACAAGATTTCGCCCGAAATCGTCAACTTCATGATCCGTCACGGACGCGGACAACTCTGCATGCCGATTCTTCCCGAAACGGCCAAACGTCTCGAGCTTCCAATGATGGTGGAAACAAATTCCGCTCCACTGGGAACCGCGTTCACTGTGCCTGTCGATCATCGCTCGGCCCGTACTGGGATTACTGCAGGAGAACGGAGCACGACCATCCGCGCAATCGTCGATCCGACAAGTCGTGCGATCGATTTCGTGCGACCAGGCCATCTCTTTCCACTGGTGGCAAAGGAAGGGGGAGTGCTGCGTCGCGCCGGCCATACCGAAGCGGCAGTCGATCTTGCCAGACTCGCCGATCTTTCTCCTGCCGGCGTTCTGTGTGAAATTCTCAACGATTCCGGAAATCGTGCAACTCGTGATGATCTGTTTACGCTTGCATCGGAGCATCAACTTGAAATCATTTCAATCGAAGAGTTGATCCGTCATCGACGCACCCGCGAAAAGCTCGTCTATCGAATCGCTGAGGCAAACCTGCCGACTCAATGGGGATTTTTCCGTGTGATTGCCTACGGTGTCAAATTTGAGAGCCAGCAACCAATCGTGCTGGTCTGCGGGGATCTTGAAAAAACGAAGGCTCCACTCGTACGACTTCATTCGTCCTGTTTCACCGGCGACCTTCTCGATAGCCTGCGGTGTGACTGCGGCGATCAATTGCATATGGCACTCGACATGATCGGCCGCGAAGGCGCAGGCGTTGTTGTGTACCTTCCGCAGGAAGGTCGTGGTATCGGACTGATTGAAAAAATTCGCGCATATCAATTGCAAGATACGGGGCTCGACACCGTCGAAGCGAATCTGGCCTTAGGACACAAAGCCGACTCTCGCGATTACGGCGTTGGCATTCAATTGCTCAAGGATCTCGGCCTGCGACAGGTGAGACTGCTCACGAACAATCCAAAAAAGACTGATGCTTTCATCTACGGCGGATTTGATCTCGAAGTGGTGGATCAGGTGCCGATTTTGCCAACAGTACACGAGCACAACGAACGCTATCTCAATACGAAGCGCGAAAAACTCGGACATACTTTGCCCACATAATTGCAATGTTCAGTTTCATGACAGCGCCTCTGTCAGAAGACACCACCTCCACGCGTCGCAGGACAAACAATTGACCTGCGAGAGTCGCTCCTACTACGATCTCTTTGCGTGGCACTTTCTTGTCACATGAATTCATCGGGTCGCAGCACATTTCCAAACCGGTGCAATCGGCACAACCTTGAACTGGAGACTTTTGCGTGACGCGATATACCCACCCGAACAACGGTTCGACTTTTTGTTTCACCATGGCTTGGGGACTGATGTTGACCATGGCACTTGGTGGCTGTGGTCGAAAAGGAAACGAACTTCCCAAAGGCATTTCAGCGGTTTCAACGTCGCAAGAAGCCGACCAGAAGCCTCCGGTTGCTCCACCGTCAGAACGCATACTCGAATCCTTTGACGTTCCCCCCTTGGCAGAAATCGTCGCTCAAAATACCTGGATTGATCGGCCCGTTCGCGATTCGCTTGCGCTCTTGCGGGCCGAGCAGAAGGAAGAGGTTTTGCTGGCCACTGTCCAAGAAGCACTCTTGCTCAAAAATGATTCCACTCCATCGAATGCGAAAATTCTCTCTGCTTTTGGACGCCTTCCCGAACTCGATCAGGCTGACTTGAATGCAAAAATCGATCGGCATACGGGCGCCGATCTCAACAGCACCAACCCGATTATGATCAGCTCCACCACGGAGTTTGATGTGCTGGGGTTGACTGGATTTGGTCTGTTTTCATTCGATCGAATGCTCGAGCCATTTGCGTCGGGTGAATCGGTTCGCAGTTGGCAAACGAGCGCCGACGGCCTGCTCGACAAACTTGTGCTGAGAGACGATCTCGTCTGGAGTGATGGACAGCGAATCACTGCCCACGATATTGCATTTACATTTCAGGTGATCATGGACCCGCGAGTTCCTGTGCCGGCGGTACGCAGCGGTACCGATCAAATGCGATGGGTGCATGCGTATGACGACTTTACGATTGTCTACTTTCACAAAGAACCGCTGGCTACAAACGTCTGGAACATCAATTTTCCAGTGCTTCCCAAACATCTCTACGAGAAGAGCTGGCAGGAAGACCCGACGCTCAAAGACAGTGAATATCATGTGAAGCTCGAGCAATCCCCAGTCTCGGGTGGCCCCTACCAGATTATGACTCGCCAACGGGGACAGGAAATTGTTCTTGCCCGACGGGATACCTGGAGCACGGTCGACGGGAAAAACGTTCGCGAGAAACCCTTCTTTCGTGAAATTCGGTTTCGAATCATTGAAGACCCCAATACATCGCTGTTGGCACTGAAGTCAGGGGAAATTGACGAAATGATTTTGAATCCCGAACAGTGGATGACTCAGACCACCGGAAACGATTTCTACCAACGCAATACGAAAGCCACGGCGCCTGAATGGGTGAGCTTTCACTTCGGTTGGAACATCGACACTCCCTATTTCAAGGACCGTCGGGTACGCCGTGCGATGAGTTATGCATTTGACCACGATACGATGCTTGAAAAACTTTGCTACGGTCTCTACGAACCCTGCACTGGGAATTTTCATGAGACTTCATGGATGGCACCGCGTAAAAAAACGCCCCCGTACCGGCAAGATCTGGACAAAGCCGAAACGCTTCTCGATGAGGCAGGCTGGATCGATCACGACAACGACGGGTTTCGCGACAAAGAACTCGATGGCAAGCTGGTGCCACTGGAATTCGACATGCTCACCAATCAGCAGCCGCTGCGAATCGCGATCTGCACGCTGTTACAGGAAAATCTCTCGCAAGTCGGCGTGAGAGTGAACGTGCGACCAATGGAGTCAACCGTACTGCAACAGCTCACCTTGGAGAGAAAATTCGAGGCCTATTTTGGTGGGTGGGGATCAGGCACAGATCCCGACAGTTCCGAAAACATCTGGGCCACTGGAGCGGGCCGCAATTTTACGAGCTACTCAAATCCTGAAGTCGATAAGCTTTATGCGGAAGGTCGACGCGAGCCTGATAGATCCAAACGCGCCGAAACGTACGCCCGGATTGCAGAACTGCTCTGGGAGGATCAGCCCTACACATGGCTTTACTGGCGAAACAGCTTTTACGGATTTTCAAAAGACCTCCGAGGTTATGTCTACAGCCCTCGTGGTCCCTACAACTATTCGCCCGGTTTTGGGAGTCTTTGGATGCCCGCTCAGCCGTGAATACTCTTTTCAACTCAATGTGCACGTCGTGAAATGAATCATCGGCAAGGGAGTCATCTTTTTTCTCTGTCTGCTTTTGCCGTACCCGCAAGAGCGATGCGCAGGCTATTCTTCAGACTCGCTGAAAGAGTTTTGCAAGCGTCGACTCCTTTCTCCCTTTTGAAATGGTGTTGCTGTGGCTGCGTATTTTCTTCGTCGCATTCTGTTCGCCATGCTCACACTTTTTGTGATCACGTGGATCGTGTACGGACTCACGCGAAACATGCCTGGCACTCCGTTGACCGTTACGCTTGGAGAAACCGACCCCAGCCGCAAGCTCAACCCGGCTGATATTGAACGAATGAAGAAGGCTTACGGACTCGATAAGCCGTGGTACGAGGCTTATTGTATCTGGCTGGGAAACGTGGTGCAGGGAGATCTTGGCCGTTCGATTTCGCGCAAACAGCCCGTGGCCACGCTCATTGGAGAACGCATCGGACCAACGCTTGCACTTTCGGGAGCCGCGCTCTTGCTGACCTGGACGCTGGCGATTCCGCTGGGTCTTTATGCTTCAGCGCGTAGCGGATCTCCCGATGAACGAGCCGTCGGCCTGCTGCTTTTTGTGCTCTATTCATTTCCAACATTTGTCGCGGCACTTTTTCTTCAGATTATTTTTGCCGTATGGCTGCGCGGAACGGCCTGGGAACTTCCGCTGTTTGGAATGAGCGGAGACGGTGTCGGCACAGGATGGTGGCACCGAGTTGCCGATATCGCTCGGCATGCAATTCTGCCGATCACCGTGCAGACCTACGGCGGACTTGCCTGGTACAGTCGATTCATCCATTCGACGATGGAAGAAGTAGTGCGTCAGGATTATATTCGCACCGCCAGAGCCAAGGGGGCAGGGGAGTACAGGGTGCTCTTTCACCATGCGTTTCGCAATACGCTCATTCCGCTGGTCACATTGCTGGGCCTCTCGCTGCCTGGCCTGTTGAGCGGATCGGTGATCGTCGAACAAATTTTTACATGGCCCGGGATGGGACGATTGTTTTTTGAAAGTATCCGAGAACGTGATTATCCCACGATCATGGGCCTGACGCTCTTGTTCAGCGTGCTTACGCTTGCCGGTCAACTGTTGGCCGACCTGCTCTATTGCATGGTCGATCCGCGTGTCAGCGTGGACTCATAAAGAGCGACAACACTATTTTCATTCCAACCCTGTTTCAGATTGCTCAACGAGACTTCGCTCAAGCAGCGAAGCTCACGCTCTTTCAGATTCTCTGACAATGGCGGTACATTGTACGATGAGTTCACGAACATCCGGCGGTTTTTCTGCCAACCCCCATCTCCCTGCTTCGCACACTCCTATGTCCACTTCAGGCGGTTTCTGGGTCGAGGCATGGCACCGATTTCGGCGCAAGCCTCTGGCCATGATCGGTTTTCTCTTCGTGATCACGCTCGTTGGGATCGCGATGTTTGCGCCGGCTATCGCAGGCACAAAGCCGGTGATCTGTCGATACAAAGGGCGGCTCTATGTTCCCTGTCTGGCTTACTTCGATCGCCGATTGGAACCGGCTATTTTTTCAACCGATAAGTTTCGCGGCACCTATCCTGCAAACCTGACGCAAAAAGATCCCGCAAGTTGGGCCATCTGGCCGCTGGTGTTTCAAGATCCATACCGTGCGGTGCGCGACAATGAATGGCCCGGACGACCGGCGAATCCTGCACGGGACGAAGGCCAACCAAACTGGTCGCGTGGGGGATGGAATCTTCTGGGCACCGATCAGTACGGAGTGGATGTGCTTGCAAAAATGGTCCACGGTACAACGATCGCACTCATGGTGGGATTCGTCTCGATGGGTCTTGCGGGAACAATCGGTCTGATTGTTGGTGCAGCAAGCGGCTATTTTGGTGGCTGGATCGATCTGGTGGCCAGTCGAATCACTGAAGTGGTGATGTGCATTCCCACACTGGTTCTGATTTTGGCACTGGTGGCATTTGTCGAAAAACCGACGATCTGGAAAACGATGGCGATCATCGGAATGACGAGTTGGACGGGCATTGCCAGACTTGCGCGGGGAGAATTTCTTCGACTGCGTTCGAGCGAATTTGTCATTGCGGCACAGGCCGCGGGCGTTGGACCACTTCGCATTATGCTTCGACATATTCTGCCCAATGCTCTGGCGCCGGTACTCGTACCCATCACGTTCGGAATTGCGTCGGCGATTTTGATTGAAAGCTCTCTCTCGTTTCTTGGCTTTGGTTCACCTCCTCCAAACGCCAGCTGGGGCGCACTGCTCAACGACGCCAGAAGTAATCTTTCGATGTGGTGGTTGGTTGCCTTTCCCGGAACGGCGATTTTTCTGACCGTGCTTTCCTACAACCTTGTTGGAGAGGGACTTCAGGAAGCAACCGACCCCAGACTTCGCGATGCAAGAAAGTAGTTGGGCCTCTTCAGCGGCCTCATGACAATAGACTTATGCCACTGCTCGAAATCAAAAATCTTGTTACGGCCTTTCACACTCCCGCCGGTCGAGTCCCGGCGGTGGACGGAGTATCGCTATCGATCAATCGAGGCACGACGCTCGGTCTCGTCGGTGAAAGCGGATGCGGAAAAAGCGTGACTGCGCTTTCGATTCTGCGACTTGTATCAGCTCCTGGAGTGATCGAATCTGGCGAAATTCTGTTGGAAAATGGCGGTTCAACGCAGAATCTCGTCACTCTCGGCGAGCGTGAACTGTGCCGGGTGCGAGGAGGTCGAATCGGCATGATTTTTCAAGAACCGATGACCAGTCTCAATCCTGTTTTCACTCTCGGCGATCAGATCGCAGAAGCAGTGCATCTGCACGAAAAAGTTTCGCGAGCCGAGGCGCGTTTGAGATCTCTTGAAATGCTCAAACTCGTACGCATGGCCGATCCCGAACAGCGTCTTCACGAATATCCTCACCAGCTCTCCGGCGGCATGCGCCAGCGAGTGATGATTGCCATGGCACTTGTTTGCAGACCCGATCTGGTGATTGCCGACGAGCCGACCACGGCTCTCGACGTTACCATTCAAGCACAGATTCTCGATTTGCTTTCCGCTGTGCGAAAGCGTCTCTCCACGGCAATTCTCTTGATCACACACGATCTTGGTGTAGTCGCCGAAACCTGCGACGAAGTCGCGGTGATGTATGCCGGAAAAATTGTCGAGCGGGCACCGACGGCAGAATTATTTTCGAGGCCTCTGCATCCTTATACGATCGGTCTCATCGCGGCCCGACCTACCCCCGGCGCGTCTCGATCGGTTCCACTTCGCACCATACCGGGTATGGTGCCTCTGCCGAACAATTTCCCAAGTGGATGCCGCTTTCATCCACGGTGCGCCTATGCTCAATTTCCTCGCTGCCAGACAGAACCGGCGGAACTGCGAGAAGTGACGCCGGGACATTTTGTGCGATGTCATTTTGCGGGTGAACTCGACGTTCCTCAAAATCATTGAACGCACGTTTTATTTGCTTTACGAATCGTTTTGTAGATGCGACATCACCGCTGACGAGAGAACTCCATGTCCGACCCGCTGCTTGTCGTCGATCAACTCACAATGCATTTTCCGGTGCGCAAGGGATTGCTGCGACGGGTGGTCGGTGCCGTTCGTGCAGTCGACAATGTGAGTTTTTCTATTGCTCGCGGGCAAACGCTCGGACTCGTCGGTGAAAGTGGATGTGGAAAGACGACCGTTGGCAGATCGATTTTACGACTCCTACCGCCGACGGCAGGAAGCGTGCATTTTGACGGACTCGATGTACTGGCGCAGTCGCCGAGAGCACTTCGGGCCATGCGGCGGCGCATGCAGATTGTTTTTCAGGATCCCTATGGCTCACTGAATCCAAGACTCTCGGTGCGATCCATTCTTGAAGAAGGTTTGATCGTGCATCGCATGGGAGATGCCGCCGAACGTTTGCATCGAATGACGACAGCGCTCGATCGCACAGGCATGCAAGCAGGCTGTCTCGATCGGTATCCACACGAGTTTTCTGGTGGTCAGAGGCAACGCATTGCAATCGCCAGAGCGCTTGTGCTCGAACCCGATTTTCTCGTTCTCGACGAACCTATTTCAGCGCTTGATGTGTCGATTCAGGCTCAGGTGGTGAATCTATTAGTCACACTGAGAGAAGATCTCGGGCTTACTTATCTTTTTATCTCTCACGATCTTTCCGTCATTGAGTATGTCTCGGATCATGTGGCAGTTATGTATCTCGGACGAATTGTGGAGCAGTCACCCGCCGAAAGGCTGTATGCCGAACCTCTGCATCCTTACACGCTTGCGCTTTTTTCAGCTGTACCCTCGATCGATCCTGCTCGTCGCCGTGGCCGCATTGTGCTACCTGGTGATGTTCCGAGCCCGTCTCGTCCACCGAGTGGTTGCCGCTTTCATCCTCGTTGCCCGCTCGCCGAGACGATCTGTCGAGACATCGATCCTCCGGGAGTTACTGTGGACGGACATCTCGTTCACTGTCATGTCGCAGCAAGGGAACTCGATCGCGCGGGAGGCAACGCTTCATCCGCTGCTTTGCGCATGGCCGAACTCGTCGCCAAGACTCTCGACAAAAGTGCCAGTGAAGATTCTCTCGCAAGTCCCTCGCATTGATTCTCGCCACTGCCAGCCCTGAAATCTAAGAGGTTTATTCCCTATGATGGAAGTACCATCTGTTCGACCACTGATCTTTTGTTCTCCTTTACGATATGTGCAGGGACCCGATCTGACCGATCGACTCGCGGATGAATTGGAGTCGGTCGGACTTTCAGGACCGGCTCTCGTGGTTGCAGGCAATCGAGTCATTGGCTTGCTTGCGCCACGGTGGGCTGAATCGTTTGCCTCGCGCGGCTGGGTGCATCGCGTACGAGTATTTGGCGGCGAATGCACACAACACGAAGTTGAACAGATCGTGCTTGAATCAGAGAGCCTTCAAGCCGCCGTGCTCATCGGCTGCGGCGGGGGAAAGGTTCTCGATGCGGTTCGCGCAGCAGCAGCAGCCCGGAAGGTTCCCTTTGTTTCCTGTCCTACCGTCGCATCCACCGATGCTCCGACGAGCGCCCTGTCGGTCATCTATCGCAATGATGGTAGCGTTGACTCAAGCATCATTCATAAGCGAAATCCTGATCTTGTTCTCGTTGACTCTCGGGTGATTGCCCACAGTCCGCCACGTTTTTTCGCCTCGGGAATCGGTGACGCGATGAGCACCTGGTACGAGGCAGCAAGCGCCACGGCCTCGAATAGTCCGACGATGCGCGGCGGACGCGCCACTGCAGCGGCCGTGGCGCTGGCACGCTTGTGTCGCGACATTGTGTTTGCCGACGGAGTCGAGGCGCTCGATGACTGTCGACACAACCGAGTCACTCCCGCACTTGAAAGAGTGATTGAAGCCGCAACACTTTTATCCGGACTTGGATTTGAATCGGCGGGGTTGGCTGCTGCGCATGCGGTCCATAATGGACTCTGCGCACTTTCTCAAACTCATTCGTTGCTGCATGGTGAAAAGGTCGCGTTCGGCACGCTTGTGCATCTTGCCCTTGAGCAGACAGTTCTCCCAACGCTGGAGCGATCGGTTGAAATCGATCGACTTGCCCATTTTTTTATTCAAATCGGCTTGCCGGTCACGCTCGAAGAACTTCACGTGCCAGATCTGGATGCATCGAGAACGACGATCGCTGCCAGAGCAACCATTCCAACAGAAACCATGCACAACATGCCGTTTCACGTTGATGCATCGATGGTGTCTGCTGCAATCGTTGCCGCCGATGCCGCAGGACGCAAGGCCCACGCCACGACTCGTATTGGGTTGTAGTTGGGCTCGTACTTTCGAGAATCGATGCAGAGAAGATACTACTGGCCGATTATCACGGGATCGACCTGAAGTGGTTCAGCTTTGAATATGGGCTCCTCTGGAACTGGCGCAGCATCGCTCTGGTCCTTGTTGTCGGTAACAACAATGCCGGCGGCAGCGGCCTTGACGCTGGCTCCGAACGTGCGGTCGCGCGTTGATATGTTCGAAGGTTCACTCGGCAGTTTTTTCTCAAGCTGCATAACACGCCCTCGCACCACCAGTGGCATTCGACTTCGCTGCTCAGGAGTATCGATTGCGGCATTGAATACGATCCGGCCACGGGAATCTCGAAGTCGAAGAATCGTTTCGTCAATTCGTTCAATTGTGATTTTGTAATCGGGATCGGTGCGAGTGATCGTGTTACTGACAGGCTGCACAAGAACAACATCCGTCGAAGGAATCACCGGAACGTCTTGAGATTTTTTTGTGGGAATCTGCGCGACTGATAAAGATTCTTTTGGAGCTGAGATTGAAGGAGGTGTATTGTGGTGCACTCCAACGGCTGACCTTGAACGTGCAGACCTATCCAGATTAATTGTCTCTGCTTTTCCAGACCGAATCAGATGCAGAACGATCTTTTCTTCTCCGTCGCATGATTCAAGCAAGACATCGAACTGCTGAGGATGAACCAGCCATTGATCGTCCATCTTCAAGAGCACGTCGTATTTCTGAAAACCCTTGGACTCGGCAATAGAATCACCAAACACTCGATCGACGAGAAGTCCGCCGCCGTGCTCAAGTCGCAGGTGATTTCGAAGATCCTCGGAAACGCGCCGAACAGAGATTCCAAGAAGGCCGGCGTTGGTATTGGAATCGTCCGGAGCGTCTGCGGCGAGTGCGGGCACAAGCAACCACGCGAGCACAAGCAGACCGCTACTGCGGCACAACAAGTGCCATAAGTCTGGCAGAATGAATTGAAACAATGGCACTCGCTGATTCTGGATCATTGAACGTGAGTCCGCGGTAGGAGAGATTTTGTGCTTTCTCCAAACGACCTCTGCAAAGAGGACGCCCGAACGAAAGTTGCTCACAAAAATCTCTGTGTTCAGGCACCTGTCGATTGAAAAATTCCCTTAAACCTCATCGAACCACCTCTCTCTCTGTCGGCACGGAAGAATCTCTCTCACCGAATCGTAAAATCCAGCCGTTCCCTATGGAGCCATTTCACCTGAGCTACCCATCTTCCTTCATTCGCAGTCTGGTCAACGATTCACTTTGCGTTCTATAGGAGTTTTTTGACGGTTCCAAAAGCAGCGGAGAAGAGTCGATCCGCACAGAACACTTTGTTGTTTCCGTCCATGCCTCGATTCACGCGACTTCTCCTATGAGGAAGTCGATAACGATTTTCAGGGAAGTACCACTGCGTTTTGGCCGTGCATTTCTCTGCAGCCGTAGAACGCCACGGTATCTAAAAAGTTTTCACACCATTCACAATGAAGTAGGACTGCTCCAACATGTTGAATCGACTGAAGAGACTTTTGACCCTCTGCGTGGCTTTTTTTACGCTCGGCTTTTCAATGATGATTATGGTGAAGGCGAATGCGGATACGCCCGAAAAAACGTCGGCAACTGAAAAAGATTCAACCCTTGCACGAACAAAAGTAGTTCCGAAATCAAAACAGACTCAGCGAAAATCCTCTTCGCAATCGTCTTCACAAAAAGCGAAGCCGCCGCAGGTTGCAACTGCAAAAACTCCGGTGCCACCAGCACCAAAAAAACCGGTGCTCATTCCCGGAACCGGTTCTGCAGTCAAGGGCCTCGGTGATGATTTTGAGGACACGCAGTGGACTTGGAACTACCGTCATCCCAAGAGTTCTGAAGAACAGGACAAACGGATGCGAGGCCCACTCGGCTCAAGCATCAATAAAAAATGGTTTGAAGGACCGAAGCGAGGCACTCCCGATGTTGTCAAACGGATCGAACTCCCGATGCCTGGCATCGAGGGCAGCACGCATGGAATGCTCATCGCCTCGATGAACACAGGAATTCCAGGGCGATCGAGTTACAAGATGGAACAAGACGATCTGATCCACGACACAAGACGCGTTCTCGGCTCAGGTGGCATTCCCGTATCCGACAGCCCGAGCATTGTAACTCGCGTGTATCTTCCGCCATTTGAACAGTGGGAAAATCGCACCGGACCATCATTCGGATTTCGCTCCGGTTGCTTCACACACGCGACCATCACCGGCGAGGATCATCCCAATAAAGGCGAGTGGGGTCTCGAAGAATACTGGCCTGGCATGTTCATCTGTTTTGAAAGCAGTCACGACGGAAAATTTAAACAGGATGGTGCCTATCTGAGAATTCGGGGCGGTCGCAACGGGGCCGAGATGATGGGCCCTCGAATGGATCAGGGCGGATGGTGGACGCTTGGTCTTTCATTTTCACGGGACGGTATGGTGCATTACTTTGCCAAACCCGGTGTAGAAGATCTCACGATGGACGACCACCTCACCTCGCAGTTTCCATACGGCTACCGCACCGAGCGTCTCAAAACGTTTTTCTATAATGTCTGTTCTCGCGACGATGGAAAAACGTGGAGTACACCGTGGATCGTTGATGATCCCAAAGTCTATTTCGTGAAGCAGCCCGGGATTGCCACCGGCCCAACTGCTCCGAAACGTTGAGCCCCTGCGATGCGATGGAGCCGGAGGTTGTGAGTCGTCAAGGATCCCCCCACTTTTCGGATTCTTGCGGCTGAAAACCCCGGCTCCCGCACCGCGATTCGCCACTCTCTATACTCTGTTCCTCAGTTCGTCAGGTTCCAAACGCGAAGCGATTCGCAGGACCGGCGTTCAATCCTGACGCGACGTGAGATGTCTCCTTCGGAGCGATCACGTGGCGTCCCCTTCTGTGAGGAATAACTATGCGGATGCTTCAAGGTGGTGCGTACGTTCTTCGATCCAGTCTTGTGTTGATGGCTATGTTTACCATTACGGCTCTTGGGCTTTGCTCGACCCAAGTCGTTGCGGAAGAGACAAAGCCTCCGCAGGGATTCATTGCGATCTTCAATACTCGTGACACGTCGGGATGGCGCGGCGGCGAGACGTTTGACCATCGCAAGCTTCTTGCCATGACGGCCGAACAGCGGGCCGAACAGATCAAAAAGTGGACGGCTGCCGATCAGACAAATTCCATGCTAGAAGTAAATTCAAAAACTGGTAAGCCGCATTGGTACGTTGAAAACGGCGAACTGGTGAACGACGGATTCGGCGCGTATGCCTCTACTGAAAAAGACTACGGTGATTTTGAACTGTTCGTCGAATACAAAACCGTACCGAAGGCTGACTCTGGCGTCTATTTGCGTGGAGTGCCACAGGTGCAGATTTGGGACTCAACCGAACCTGATCCACAAGGCATTGGCAAGGCCAAAGGATCCGGCGGACTTTGGAACAACTCTCCTGGAACTCCTGGCAAAGATCCGATGGTGCTTGCCGACAAACCTTTCGGAGAATGGAACAAATTTCATATTGTCATGAAGGGTGCAAAGGTCACCATCTCGCTCAATGGCATGTTGGTGGTTGACAATGCAACCATGGAAAACTTTTACGATCGCACGATTGGCATGCCTGAAAAAGGGCCCATTCAGCTTCAAACTCACGGTGGAGAAATTCGTTGGAGAAATATCTTTATTCGCGATAACGGCGTGAGTCCTGTTGCCAAAGTTCAATGAAGAACGAACAAGCCAACGACTGATCGTTATCGAGTTGGTCGGTTGTGAACGGGTGCATTCGCCGCCTCTTTTGGAGAACCCGGAGTCGCGGGAATGTTGCGCCATGCTCCGGCCAAAAGGCTGCCGATCACCGAGTGTACTACGCTTGAAATAGCACACGGAACCGCGACAAGTGGTTCGGTGGGAAAGTGTTTCTGCGCAAGCACCACACCGAGACCAGAATTCTGCATTCCAACTTCGATTGAAATTGTCCGCGATACATTTCGATCACAACCGGTCAGCCTTGCAAAACAGTATCCAACTCCAAAGCCAATTCCGTGCAGCAGCACCACGCTGACCACAAGCGACAGTCCGCTGGTAAGGATCTGGGAAGCGTTTTGTCCGATGATGCTTGCGCACACCATGGCAATCATAAGCACGCTCACCAAGGGAGCCACTGGCATAACTTTTATCACGATGCGAGGAAACCAGCGATTGATCGCCACGCCAAGAATGACCGGCAACACAACCACTTGCAGCGTCGAGAGAAAAAGCCCCCATGCATCGACCTCGATCAACCGACCGGCCAACAATTTTGTCAGCAGTGGCGTAAGCACCACTGCGCCAATCGTAGAACAGGTTGTCATCAGCACCGAGAGTGCAACATCCGCGCGGGCAATGTACGTGACGACATTCGATGCGGTGCCCCCCGGACAGCAGGCAACGAGAATGAGTCCGACGGCCAGTGGCGTGTCGAGATTCATGATTGTCGCAACTCCCCAACCGGCCAGCGGCATAATCAGAAACTGTGCCGCAAAACCGATTGCCACAGTCACCGGCCGCGTTGCTACTCTTGCAAAGTCATCCAGCGAGAGCGTGATCCCCATTCCGAGCATGATCACCGCCAGCCCGATGACAATGGCCTCGCCCTTGAACCAGGTAAACCAAGGCGGATGAATCATTGCCGCACCACACGCCGCAAGCACCCACAGAGGAAAAAGATTGGCTGCCGTCTCCAGAGATCGTCGCATCTGTGTAGTATCCTTCGCAGCGTAGGCGTGTTGGTCTCAAAGACTTTTTACAAGAGGGAACAGTATGACAATACCATTCACACATTTCAGCAGTGATTTCTCTTTTGGAAATACTCGTAGAGCGAGTCTGCTTGATTGGTGCTTAGGATTGATGACGGTATTGCTTTGCACTCCGGCCATCGCCGCCGAAAATCCTCGCGCAGTGCAAACTGGTCCAGCCCGCCGAGTGATTGCGGGCGACGACTCGAAGCGCACTGTCGCCATGATCGCACCAAACGGGGCCGTCGAATGGAAACTCACCAATGGAGCGATCCACGATCTGCATCTGCTTCCCAACGGACACCTGCTTTTGCAAGATGGCTGGACGCGCATCATCGAACTCGACGGCAATAGAAAACAGGTTTGGCAATACAACGCGAAAACCGGTAGCAACACCGATCGCCCTGTTGAAGTGCATGCGTTTGAGCGACTCAGTGACTCAAGAACGATGATTGTGGAGTCGGGGCCAGCTCGGATTCTCGAAGTGAATCAAGCTGGCGAGATCGTGCAAGAAATTGCTCTCACGGTGCAAAATCCGTCGGTTCATTCCGACACTCGCTGCGTACGAAAAACTGCAGCTGGAACCTATCTGGTGGCCCACGAACGCGATGGTGCAGTTCGCGAGTACGACTCCACTGGAAAGGTCATCTGGGAATACGCCGTACCTCTTTTTGGAAAAGAACCCAAAGGGGGTCACGGTCCCGAAGCATTTGGGAACCAAGTTTTTTCTGCAGTACGATTACTCAATACCAACACACTCATCGGCACCGGCAACGGCCACAGCGTGCTTGAGGTGACGCCGGCTAAAAATATTGTCTGGAAGCTCGAGCAACATGATCTTCCCGGAATCACGCTGGCGTGGGTCACGCAGGTTTCACGGCTTCCCAGCGGCAATACGCTGTTTGTCAATTGTCATGCCGGGCCTGACAACCCGCAGATTATAGAAGTGACTCCAGAAAAAAAAGTTGTCTGGACGTTCAAAGACTTTGAAACATTTGGCGATTCGATGCCCGTGGCAGTGGTGCTGGCTCCTTAAAGTCACATTCCTTTCCTTTGAGACAATTGCTGGCTTCTCTTAGGTGACTTTCTAAGGCTCTCCGATTGGCTCTTCCTTGACTCTTACAACTCGGATTGAATCAGCGTTTGGAAATACAAAACCTTCCACATCGTGACTGACCATCTGTGTCGTCATCTCATCAGGTCCAACCCGTCGGATCACCTGCGTGGCGGTGCCACGGCGGCCATCGGGAAATACCCCTTGCACTGAAATAGTCCACGTATCGATATCGCGAGACCAAGTTCCTTCACCAAATGATCCATCCGAGTCGAAGTTCCAGGAACGGATTTCCTGTCGCTCGGGATCCCAACCGATGAACTGCGTTGCCGATCGTGGAGAGGCATTCTCGATGGAGAGCGAATAATTTCTGATCAGAAATGCTCGGTCTCCACTCCAGAAACAGTTCGTCACCATCGACGCATTGTCAGAAATGTCTTCCCATTGTCCAACGAGCCATGCAAGTTCATCGAGGTGATGGGTGAGTGGCAAAGGCACCGATTCGGATCGGATCGGCGCCTCGCGAACGCTTTCCAAAAGCCATCGATCCAAGTGTCGCGTGACGACAGCAGTAAATCGACTCTCACTGGAGGCATCTCTTGCATAGAAGATCGTCGACACTCCGTCGACGAGAGCAACGTCGTCACGGATTGGTCGCACGGAGCCGATCGCAATATCGATGGTGGCAGCAGCGTCCTGCTCAAAAAGCGTTCGAAACACTTCTTCGACGGCGACGCGCCCGGTTGTTGTAGTGCCGGTTTCTAAGTCGACATTTTCCGCCTGTTCGCTCCACGAAGCAGCCAACGCTTGGGAATCGTGAGCATTGAACGCTCGAAGATACTCTCGCATCATGGCTCGAACTTCGATTTCAATCGGCGCTCCCTGATCGACCAGTCGCCTAGGCTCTTCGGTCGCATGTTCCACAAGAACACTTGGCAGCGGTGCAATTGGCAGGCTTCCAACATCCTCCGGCAGCGGAGCGACCGGAATTTTCGATGCATCGGCAGATGCCTTCGAGCGGAGCATCGCCATCCGTGCAGAGACCGACATTCCTTGAACAGATTGCGCTTGAAAAGTTTCTTCTTGCACGAGAAGTCGAACGCGAGGTGGCTCTGCAAGGAGCAAAGGATCTGGCATTCGTTCTGATACAAGAACAGAGGGATGTGAACCATCGCGTGCAATCGCTATCGCACTTGCATTGGGAATGATCAAAGGGGATTGTTGCCCAAGATTGTCAGGCGTGCGCATTTCGGAAGGACCAGTTTCAATGCTCCGACTCGAACACCCTGAAAGCAGAAAAAGTGCGATCACCGCAAACACGATCGTGCGGGGTATCTTGTAGAACTTCTCTTGAGAAATCATAGAAATCCTTCTCCTCTGGTAAATCTTCTGTCGTGTTTGTCGCCGTGAGGTGATTGCTGTTCGAGGAACGTTCAGGTTTTCCAAACGCGATTTTTCATGGGTCTTCTATTGTGACTGATTCATGTGAATTTCGCACAGTGGAATCTCTCTTCTACACGGGGGAATGAGCGTTGTCACAACATTGTTGCCAACGGGGTTGCACCCTCACGTAGCATCTTTGACTGGCCTTTGCTGCTGAAACGATTGTGTCCCAGACGACGCGAAGATAGGTTTTCGACCTTAGGAATCAGGTTCACGCATGTTGACCTCCCCCCTAAGTACAGAGGCTCAAAGTGCGTGCGGCTGATTCGCAGACAGTTTTTTTACAGTTTTTTCATACCCCTTCTGGAGAAAGCATGACCATGTTTCACAGTACGGCAGGATTTGATCGGCCAGCATTCAAGCAGGCAGGGCAAAGAGGACGAATTGTTCGATTCGCATGGACGGGTCTTTTTCTCTCCATACTTGTGGCCGCCGCAACTCCTCTCCGGGCAGAAGTGTCGCTCAATAATATGTTTGGCGATCATATGGTGTTGCAGCAAGGGATCAAAAATAAAGTTTGGGGAAAGGCCGCTCCCGGAGAAGAAGTAACCGTTTCGCTTGGTGAGAAAAAACAAACGACCAAAGCAGGTGCCGACGGGATGTGGCATGTGATGCTCGATCCGGTCATGCAATACGGCGGGCCACACACTCTTTCGATCAAGGGCACTAATACCGTTACGTTGAAAGACGTTCTTATCGGAGAAGTGTGGATCTGCGCTGGCCAGTCAAACATGCAGTGGAGCGTGAACAACACAAACGATGCTGATCTTGAAAAAGCATCGGCCAACTTTCCACAGATCCGTCTCATCAGCGTTCCGCAAGTTGGCACGCAGGAACGCCAGTCAAATTTTAATGGCACGTGGCAGTTGTGCACTCCGGAAACAGTCGCCAACTTTTCGGGCGTAGGGTATCTCTTTGGTCGCCAGATTCACCAGACGCTTGGTGTGCCGGTAGGACTCATCAACAATGCGTGGGGAGGCAGCGCCGCCGAAGCATGGATTCATCGCGATCGAATTGCAGCTGATCCAGAACTCAAGCCACTGATCGATCGATGGGTCGGGATGGAACAAGGCTATCCCAAGGCCAAAGCCGACTTCGATGCAAAAATGGCCGAATGGAAGGTGGCCGCTGACAAGGCCAAGGGAGAAGGAAAACCGGCTCCGCAGCAACCCGGCGGAAATCCCGATCCACAGATGAGCGGCAACTCGCGTCCCGGAAATATCTACAACGGTGTGCTTGCGCCCTCAATCGGTTACGGCATCCGAGGTGCGATCTGGTATCAGGGAGAAAGCAATGCTGGTCGCGCGTATCAGTATCGAAAACTCTTTCCACTGATGATTCAAAGCTGGCGTGACGAATGGGGAGTCGGTGATTTTCCTTTTTACTGGGTTCAACTAGCTGATTTCCAAGCTGAAACCAGCCTGCCGGTCGACAGCGATTGGGCCGAACTCCGAGAGGCGCAGACAATGACGCTCAAGGCGCTGCCCAATACAGGAGAGGCTGTCATCATTGACATCGGTGAAGGCAAGGACATTCATCCAAAAAATAAACAAGACGTTGCCAAGCGGCTGGCACGATGGGCCTTGGTCGACATCCACAAAGTGGCTGGTATCGCTGCTCGGAGTCCTCTCTACAAATCGATGGCTAAGGAAGGTAACAAGATCGTGCTGGAATTCGAGCACGTGGCCAACGGGTGGCGTCCGTTTGAAGTAAATGAACTTCGCGGCTTCACCATTGCCGGAGCTGACAAAAAGTTTGTGGTGGGAAAAGCCACGATCCGTCCAGATGGAAAGATTGAAGTCTCGGGCGATGCGATTGCCGATCCGGCGGCAGTGCGATACGGCTGGGCCAACAATCCTGTCGTCAACATGTATTCAGGCGCGGGCCTTCCGCTCACGCCATTTCGCACTGATGACTGGCCGGGGGTGACGATTAACAATAAGTGATCGTTTCGGGAGAATCTTCCCGCTACAACCATCGCTGCATACGAAAAACCGACCGGGGCTCTTTCAGCCTCGGCCGGTTTTTTGTGCGCACGGACTTTGCACTTGATGGCTCCCACCGTTTTTAAAATGGTGTTGGCAGAAGCAGGGCATGATGCTCAAAGAGCACTCGGCGTCCAAGTGCGCCGATGGCTGGCATAAAAAAAAGAAAAAAGAGATAGAGTCCCATCAGGGGAACAATTGCAACAGCAGCAACAATGCGTATCACAAGCCACTGTCTTTTTTCACATCGCATGGCGTATCCAGTCGTCCAGCCCACAATAATGCGGGCTGGATAGATCGTCATCACGAAGACCGGTGTGATGTACCACAGTGCATCGCGGGGTGGCACGAGCACCTTAAAGAGATAGAGCGGTAGCGACAGCCCATAGAGAACTACCAGCGCAACAAGCATGATCAGTGGCGCCTTGCGAAAAAGTTCTCTCACCACCGAAAGCTCTCGAAAGGCACTGAATCTTTCCTCTGCTGCAAATCTTGCTTGCAGAAATGGCACCCATGCCAGCACGCCCATGAGCATCACCGCTCCCACGAGTGTGAGCAGCACGGCGGCTGGATGCTGCGTGTCTCGCATCGCTGCAAAAAGCACTGTCGGCAGGATCAGCCACATCGCTGCTCCAAGACATCCGAGAAAACCTGTCTTCATTAATTTTCCAGGTTGCACCGCTTGCAGCACATCGTCGAGTGCCAGAGAAGATTTTTTCCAGAATCCACCACTTGATATTCCCTTCAAAAAAAGTCTTGCATTTCGAAGCGGACGAAAGAATGCAGAGAATTTTCCACCGGCAGCAAGTGCCAGAAGAATGTGGCAACCGACCACTGCTGTGACGATTACTTTGGCACGTTGCCATCCAATCGCCGCGCCGCCTAAAGGATCAACGAGCATCGCATCGGCTGCCGCACCCGCAATGAGCCGCACAACCACCAGCCACAGCCAAATACCAAGAGCAACTCCTCCGAGTCTCGGCAACGCACCGATCAAGGGAACGCTTTCTCGCAGTCGACCGGTTCTCGCAACGCGTCCTTCCGCTTCGAGCATGCAGCCAATCACGAGAAAATTTGCGACCGGAATCGCCGCAAGCACTGCAAGAATCACAACCAAGCTCACAAGCCCCGCCGCGAGCATCACCAACCACCCAATCGCCTGCAATGGATGACGTACAGGATGCGGCATCGGTGGAAGTATGCCGAAGGTCTGCGTCGCAGACTCGACTCCATTAGTTGTCACAATTTCGGAGTTTTCTTTTTTGTCTATTCTGTCCATTAAAACTGTTTGAACAGCGCGTTTTGTGTGATCAAAGCATTCGTCACGACACCACCCTGCACGCAGAAGGATTCCTATCTCACACATCCGAGTGGCTATTATGATGTGAGCGATGACTTTTGCCAAAAGATCGGACCAGAAACGCTAGGCCGCAGGGTGTGATGGGGTGCGATGGTTCAACAGTCTGTGGCTGCTCTCGAAAGGTTTTGGTCGAATGGTGTCTCGTGAGCATGGGTCCACTTTTCGCCACGCATCCCCACAAAACAATCGCGCAAAGCAACTGCTGTGCTTTGCAAAGTGTCGTTGGATTTTCTATTCTTTATTCTTGAGCTTCTTGAACTTTCGATTCAAAACGATCAGAGCCTAAATCTATGGCTACGCCTTTCAACCGCCGTCGATTGTGCAAAGTCTTTACGGCAGGCGTTTCAGCGTGGTACGTACCGGGAGTGTTCGCAGAGGAATTGACACGGACGCCGCAGCAAACAGAGGGGCCGTTTTATCCCGATCGACTGCCGCTCGACACCGACAACGATTTACTTGTCATCAACGACACGCTCACGCCGGCAGTCGGTGAAATCACGCATCTGTCTGGGCGTATTCTCGACGAGTCCGGGAATCCTATTCGCAACGCCGTAATCGAAATTTGGCAATGCGACAGTAGTGGCGCGTACCTGCATTCCAAAACCGGAAACGCCAACAAACGCGACCCTCATTTTCAAGGCTTCGGTCGCTTTCTGACCGGCAGCACCGGCGAGTACGGTTTTCGCACGATCAAGCCGGTATCCTATCCCGGTCGCACGCCGCATATTCATGTTGCTGTGACGGCCCCCGGCCAAGAGAAGTTTGTCACGCAGTGTTATATCCAGGGGCACCCTGAGAATCAGCGGGATGGTATTTTTCAAAGCATTCGGGATGAAAAATTGCGCGAATTATTGCTTGTACATTTCAGACCAATCCAAGAATCTAACGTTGGGGAACTTGCAGCGCGATTCGATGTCGTCTTGGGTATCACGCCAATAGACGAGTCTACGCCGAACAAAATACGCCGTACTTAATTTTTCGACTCTGATTCTCTCATTCCAATCTCACTCGCCATTTGAAGAAGAGTTTTTAACCTGCGCTGCACATTCATCGCCATGAACTGTCGCAATTCGATTTTCTTCTTTTCACAACCATTTCCTTTTTACGTCGCTCGACAACATTCGCAAGAATGCTCGGGGCTTTTATGAAATACCGTTCCCTCCGCTGCCGAGTTTTACCACTCGTTGCGATTGTGCTCGTCGCAAGCATGCTCGCAGCAGCCTCGCGCAGTCCTATCCATGTTGATACACCGGCAGTTTCGCAGGAAGCCATTGCTTCGATCCGTCAGTCTGCAGATCGCGTTGATCAACTGCTGTTGCATCGCTGGACCGAGAAGGGAATCGAACCGGCTGCAATCGCAGATGACTCCACAGTGCTGCGACGTATCTGGATGTCGCTTGCCGGTACAGTTCCGTCGTTAGAGGAAATTCGCCGATTTGAATCCGATCGAGAACCTGATCGGCTTGATCGCTGGCTCGATGCATTGCTGCACGATCGACGCTCGTCGGAGTATCTCGCCAAGCGACTTGCCCGGTCGTTCATCGGAAATGAAGGTGGGCAGTTCATCGTCTTTCGTCGCGATCGTTTTACATCGTGGCTCTCCGAGCAATTGCATCTGCGCACCCCTTATGATCGAGTGGTGCGCGAGATGGTGGCCACGCAGGGACTTTGGACGGGTGAACCGGCAGTCAACTTTGTTACGCAAGCAGCAGTCGATGGGCGGATTGACGAAAATAAACTGGCCGGTCGAGTTTCCCGCGCGATGCTCGGACAGCGCATTGATTGTGCGCAGTGTCACAATCATCCGTTCGCATCTTACACGCAGTCGCAGTTTGAAGGCCTCGCGGCCTGCTTTGCGCAGGCGCGGCTTTCGCCGGTTGGCGTGGAAGATGATCCTCGCCGCGTACTCACTCTCGACATTCCTGCAACTTCTGGTGCCACCTCGATCAAAGCCGACAGGGATTCACCTGCAATGATGTCGTCTCTGCACCGGGCCGTTGCTCCGGGAGTTCCATTTGGTCGGGAGTGGATGCCGACAGAGGGGACAAGCCGAGAAAATCTCGCTGGTTGGATTACGCATCCGGTCAATCGTCGCTTTGAAAGAGCCGTTGCCAATCGCGCCTGGGGCATCGCATTTGGAAGGCCGTGGCACGAACCGGTGGATGATCTCCCCAATCCTCTCGAGTCACCGAGTGAATCCGATCTGCTCGATCTGCTTGGCGCTGATTTTCGCGCGCATCACTGCGACTACAGTCGCTTACTTGCTGTGATCTGTTCAACTCGCGCGTTTCGACTCGCTTCAACCCATCCGGGCCTTGAGTCGGCAGATTCCGTCGATCGCATCGAGAATGCCTGGGCAGTCTTCCCGCTTACAAGGCTTCTGCCCGATCAAATGATCGGCGCTATGGTACAAGCCGGAGTGCTTGAGACCATTGATCGACATTCTCATCTTTTTACACGCACGGTGCGATTTTTTCGCGAGATTGACTTTGTTCGAGAATATGGAGACGCCGAGGAAGGGCAGGGGGGCAATCAACCGGCTACCATCCCGCAGGCGCTTGTGCGCATGAACGGAAAACTCTCTCGAGAACTGATTGGAGCAAATGCATTCACTTCCTCAGGCCGCATTTCCTCGATGTCTCACGATGATCATTCTCGAATTGAAACCGTTTTTTTGGTCTGCCTGACGCGTCGTCCAACAGCCGCTGAAGAAGAGGCAATTCTTCCGCTGTTTACGGAGTCACTCGGAAAAAATCGCTCCCTCGCGGTTGAAGATCTCTTTTGGACGCTCACCAATTCTCCTGAATTTTGCTGGAATCACTAAGTCTTCTCAACATTGAGACAGTCTTTACCATGAATTTTTCTCATTTTTGCAACACACGCAACAGATTTTCTCGACGCAGCGTTGTGTTCACAGTCGCCAGCATGGGGCTTGCTCTGCGACTGCCTGCGATGGAACCAAAAGCGGCTCGCATTCGAGGGAATGACCGAGGAAAATCGCTGATAACGCTATGGCTTTCGGGTGGACCGAGTCAGCTTGAAACTTGGGATCCACATCCGGGAACATCAATTGGCGGGCCAACTCGTGATATTTCCACTGCGATTGGAGGCGTGCGCATCGCCGAACACTTTCCGCTCGTCGCAGGTCTGCTCGATCGCTTCTCAATCATTCGTTCGCTTGTCTCAAAGGAGGGGGATCACGAACGTGGAACTCATCTGCTAAAGACTGGCTATCGTCCTGATCCAACGCTCATGCATCCTTCTTTGGGGGCGATTGTCGCGCATGGAATTCCATCTGAATCTCTTGAAATTCCCTCTTTTATCACGCTTGGATCCGACAATTTTCCATCCACGGGCGGGTATCTTGGTGCAGCACTCGATCCCTATCGAGTCTTCGTGCCAGGGCTCTCCGGTCAGAATCTCGTTGCCAATGTCGATGCAATACGGCAGCAACGCAGGCTGGACGCGCTTGATCGTATGACGCATTCATTTGAGCAAGGACGAATGGAATCTGTGCGTCGCACACTCCACTCTCACACGCTCAAGGAAGCGCTGACGCTCATGTCCTCAGAACAACTCGGAGCGTTCTCAACTGCCGAAGAACCTTCGGCGGTGCGCGAGGCCTATGGAGACAATCCCTTTGGGCGAGGCTGCTTGGTTGCACGCAGACTGGTAGAAACCGGCGTGCGATCCATCGAAGTGAGTCTCAGTGGATTTGATACACATGCCAACAATTTTGATGGCCATGCCTCGCAGGCAGCGATTCTCGATCCGGCACTTGCAACGCTCGTTGGAGAACTTGAACAGCGAGACCTGCTCAACTCAACGGTGCTGCTGGTCATTGGTGAATTTGGACGCACACCATCAATTAATCCGCTCGCCGGAAGAGATCATTGGCCGCATGGATTTTCCTGCCTTGTCGCAGGAAGTGGTTTTGTGCGAGGAAAAGTGATCGGCTCAACCGATCCCGAGGGCATTCAAAAAATGCCCGTCGATCCGGTGAACGTTGCTGATCTTGCGGCCACTGTTCTCGATCGGCTCGGTATCGATTTTTCCCACGAAGTCACAACTCCTGTTGGGCGTCCGATGAAACTTTCCGAAGGCTTTCCCGTCAAATCTCTTTGTTTCGACTCTTGATCCGCGACCAACCGTTTTTCAATATTCTCTATGCCACAAAAAAACAAAAACTCTTTTGACACTAGCTTTTTCTTTCAACCGCGCATGCTCGTGATCGTTTCTAGCGGCCTTGCTTCATGTGCAGTATCACTCTTTTTGCTCGGCATGTTTGAGCGGCTTACAGCTCTTCCTCCAAAACAGCCCCTCAGCATTCCTCAACATACTGCCAGTGTCATCGCTGATACTGCCAATGAAACTCCGACCGGCCGGTGGGAAAAAGAGATTGAGGAACTTGAAAAACGAGAACGTGACGAACCTACTCCGAACGGTGCCATACTTTTTCTGGGCTCCTCGAATATTCGGATGTGGGACACGCTTGCCAGCGACTTTCCCGATCAACATGTGGTGAATCGTGGATTTGGAGGAGCACTCTTAAGCGATGTCGCCCACTTTGCCGACCGACTGATCGGCAAAGCCCGGCCGAGTGTGGTTGTAGTCTCAGCCGGCGGGAACGACATTCATACTGGACGATCTCCCGAAGATGTACAAAAAGCTTTTTCTGAACTGGTCGATGCCCTTCGCAACATGCTTCCAGAAGTTCGGATTGTGTATCTCGCAACCACAGCAACCACTGCGCGCATCAGCGAAAAACCTCAACAGCAGCGAGCCAATGAACTCGTGGCGCAGACTGTTGCACAAGGAATCAATATGGAGTTCGTCGATCTGATCGATGTTTTTCTTGGCCCTGATGGCTTGCCCGATCCTGCAATGTTGCTTCCAGACGAACTGCATCCGAGTGCTGCTGGAAATGCAAAGCGAGCGGCGATCGTCCGCCCACTCCTCCAGAACGCTTCTGGTTTACCTGCAAAAGTAAACTCCCGGCAGCCAGACTAAGAACTTCTCTTCCAAAGAACTCCGATCCGCCTGCAAGAGCGGTCTGTATGCTTTGATCTTTCTTCAATGAATGAAGGGTGTTTGCTCTTCATTTTAAATAACGTCCCGAATTATGAATTTTCTTCGAGGAGTCTCCCTGATGAAGAACATCCACATTCAGCCACCCGCTCCCCTTGTCGCACCACATGAACCCTTATTTTTACAAGGTCAGTGGCTTTCTTTTTTTCCAGAACGATTCCGTGAACCGGCAGCTCATGCAATTGTTTTGCTGGGTGGTACCTTGACCGCGATGCTCCTGTGTGCTCCCACAATCGACTCACGGGGCGAGCAGTATCTGGAAGCCTCTTTTGCTCGCGCCCTCGTCGCGCTTGCCGCAACTCGCGGACTCGACAGCGCTATCTCACTTGCACAGAGTTCCGAAATTTCATTCAGCCTAGGCCCCGGGGGAAGCCTCGGTATCGGCCAAGCACTCGATCCGATCAATGATCTGGTTGAACAGTACGCATGGCTTCTGCTGACGAGTACCACAGCAATTGGTATTCAACGCGTGGGCATGCAGATCAGCCAATCTCTTGGATGGTGGCTCTTTGTGCCAGTACTTCTTGCGATGGTTCTCGCCGCAATCTTCAAAGGTAAAAGCCGAGTGACAGCAATGGAGTGGGGACATCGGCTCTTTGGGCTCGCACTTTTTTGTCGTCTCGCGATTCCAGTTGCGGCGTGGATTGATTCCGTTGTGGTCACTGAGTTTCTGGAATCCAACTATCACGAAGCTTCTGCCATGGTGGAGAGTACGACCCATCGCATTGAACAAGTTGAAACGGCAGACGCCGAGAAGCCATGGTACGAGCGGTACAGTCCAATAGACTATTTAGGCGAACGCGCAACAAAACTCTACGCCTCGCTTGGCCAAGTTGGAGAATCGATTGTCGCTTTGGCAATCTACTTTACAATCTCCACCATTGTTCTTCCTTTGGGAACGCTTTGGGTTCTTGCACAACTTTCCAACACACTCTTCGGCCGTCCTCGATGATTGTCTACCTTTTCGATTCGGCGACAGAAATTTCCTCAACATTTGTACGGGTTTGAAAAAGTTGTGCCAGCTGCGGCGTTGCATGATTTGTCACAGACAAATATGCCTGAACAATTCCCCTCGCAAACGCGTTCTCGCCGTCACAATATTTTTTGGACCCGATCCGATGGCGATGCGTTTGGGTGGGAGATCTTCCACGGAAGCCGTGTTTGCAAATACTGGTTACAACTTTTATTAATTCGTAGTTGTCTAAAATCAATATTTTTCTAGTCCGATATTTTTATCCATTGAAGCGCGAGACTGCCATGTTTGACCTGCTGTCCACGCGACGAAAGCGATTGGCGCTCTTCTTTCTGCTGTATGTCACCGGGGGTATTCCACTTGGATTCACGAGCGTTGCCTTGGCGGCGCAGTTGCGGCGAGCAGGAGTGGGACCGGCAGCGATCGGAGCGTTTGTGGCTGCGATGTATCTTCCCTGGAGCTGGAAATGGGTGATGGGACCTGTGGTCGACATGGTCTGGTCGCAGCGACTTGGACGCAGGCGAGCGTGGATTGTCGGAGCACAAATAATGATGGCGATCACGCTTCTTGCAATGATTCCTCTCGATCCTTCAAGTCAGATTAGGGCGTTTACGGTTATCGTATTGATGCACAACACATTTGCAGCGTTACAAGATGTGGCCATCGATGCGCTGGCCTGCACCACGCTTCAGCCTGAAGAACGGGGCACCGCCAATGGCCTCATGTTTGCAGGTTCTTATATTGGCAGCGGAATCGGTGGCGCTGGCGTTTTATTGTTGCTCGATCGAATTGGCCTCCCTTTCGCCTGCCTGCTGGTATTTGGATTGATCACGATCCTGATTCTTTTCGTTTCAATCCATATTCAAGATCGTCCCGAGGCGGCGGCTTTCCACGGATCCGCGGCGAATGTTTCAGCAGCGGTGCGCCGGTATGCGATGGATACTGCCGAGGCTTTTTTTGGTTCCGTCGGACAATTGTTTGGAGTTCTCTTCGCCCTATTGCCCACGGGTGCTTATGCGATGGGGCTGGCGATTCAGACCAATCTGGCTGTTGAACTCGGGCTCGATGACACTCGTATCGGATTGCTCAGCGTAGCGAGCACAATCATGGCGGCAAGCGGTTGTGTACTGGGAGGAAAACTTTCCGACACCCTCGGAAGAGTTCGTTTCATTACGATCTCTGTCTTTCTTACTATTCTTCCGACGCTTGCCTTCGCAATCCAACTTTCAAAAAGTGCGTGGCTGGTATCGGGTTCTGGAGAAATTCTTTCACCTGCACCGCATGAAATTATTACGGGATTCTGGCTCGCTTGCACCTGCTACAATTTTGCTCAAGGCCTCATTCAGGGTTCCCGTACTGCCATGTTCATGGATCTGGTCAATCCAACTGTCGCGGCAACGCAGTTCACTGCCTATATGGCGATGATGAATCTGGCAATCGCTTTGAGCGCATGGTGGCAGGGGATCGTTGCCGAAAGTCACGGATATTCCACTGTTTTATTTCTTGATTGCGCAGTCGGCGGCATCTGTCTTGTAACGCTGCCCTTTCTCGGGGCAGCAATCGCTTCCCGAAAAAATGTTCAGATCCTGTTACGGCCCGTTGTGCCGTCATCTCGCTGAGCAAAAATCGCGAAAAAGCCGTTTGATTCGTGGAAAATCTACGAAAGAGACCGACGGACCTTTCTTGAGATTTTTGATCTTTTCGAAAAACAAAACCGCAACTTGCACGACCATTTATTCGACTTATTCTATCCAAACTACCAACTAGAGCGGCTCTCTCAGGGCAGCTGATGGTTTCAGGTCCGTTTGGCAAGTGTTGTCGATCGGCTGAAATCAAAACTGCAGAGCTGCGGCATTTTTTTCAAGGAGTTTCGCGTGATTCGGAAAGTTGTTTTCTGTTCCTCGCTTGTTGTGGCGATGACTGTCGCCTGTTCAAGCATTTTTGCTGGATCTGAAGGAGCTTGTTGCCCAACGACCAAGACTGTGTGCCAGCGACAGTATGTGACGGAGATGCGTCCGGTCACTTGCACCGAGTACACCACCGAGCAGCGCGAGCGGACCTACACGGTCAACACGCGTGTGCCGAAGATCGAAGAACGAACGCGTATGGTGAAGTCTTGCGTGGCTGAGAATCGCACCAAGACCGTCGAGTGCACCGTTATGAAGAATGTGGAAGAGACCAAGTCCGTTGAGTACACGGTCATGGTTCCTTACACCGAAGCCGTCGAGCAGACCTACACCGTCTGCGTCCCAGTGAAGGAAGAAAAAACCTGCACCTACACCGTAATGGTGCCAAAGTCTGAGGAAAAAACCTGTACCTATACGGTGAAAGTGCCCTACACCGAGGCTGTTGAGAAAAAGTATATGGTCAGCGTTCCTTACACCGAGGAAGTGAAGAGCACCCGCAAGGTACAGAAGCGAGTTCCGGTTCAGACCATGAAGACCGTTCAGGTTCGTGGTGGTCATTGGGAAACCAAGCAGATTGAAGTTTCAGGTGGCACCGATGCATGCGGCTGCCCATGCCCCCCAAAGATGTGCTGCAAGCGCGTCTGGGTTCCAACGTGCGAGACGAAGGAAGTTGCTTGCACAAGTTATACGTGCACGACCGAAGAAGTCCCCTGCACACTCACGGTTTCCAAGTGTCGCCAAGAAGAACGCACCTGCACCGTAAACGTGTCGAAGTGTCGCAACGAAGAACGAGTTCGCACCTACAGCGTCACGACCTGCGTGCCGGAAGAGCGAACTCGCTCCTACACCGTCACAAAGATGGTGAACGAGACAAAGACCCGCTCGGTCAATGTCTGCAAGTCAAAGTGTGAAACCCGCACCCGCGAAGTGAAGGTTTGCAAGTGTGTTGCTGAGAAGGTTTCCAAGGAAGTTTCCTACACCGTGATGGTGCCGCAGGAGAAGGAAGAAAAGTACTCCGTGACGGTATTTGAATGTGTTCCTGAGACAAAAACCCAGACCTACTCGGTCCGTGTCCCGCATCAGGTGACAAAGGAAGTGCCCGTCAAGGTCTGCAAAATCGTAGCCGTTGAAGTGCCTGTTGCAGACGGGTGCTGCGGTAACGCCAGTGGTTCAGATGGTTGCTGCGAAGATTCTTGCTGCGGCCGAGACAAGGGCTGCGGTCGTCGTAACGGCTGCCGTAAAAGCTGCTGCAAGTAATTGCAACTGACGGTTTGTCAGAATGGAAAAAAGAACGGGCCGGACACAACGTTGTCCGGCCCGTTTGTTTGTTGTCGATCAGAGGTCGTGGCTGCAATTCTTAAAGGGCTCGCTGTTTGAGCAGGTCCCGAATTTCGGCAAGCAACTCCTGATCTTTTGAGGGCGGCGGCGGGGCGCCGACTTTTGTCTTCATGATCCAGCCCAAAAACTTGACGATGAATATAAAAAGAGCCAGTGCCAACAGCACAAAGCTGACGATGTCGCCGAGAAACGCCCCGTAGGGAATGCTCTTTTCGCCAATTTTGAATGCCCACTCTTTATAGCTGTTGTCGCCTGGTATCACGACGCTGACGAGCGGCATGATCAGGTTGTCGACCATGCTCGAGACAATCTTTCCAAAGGCACCACCAATGATCACGCCGACGGCAAGATCGACAACATTTCCCTTAAATGCAAAATTCTTGAATTCGTCAAACAGCGAAAATGCTTTTTTTGTTGGCAAGTCCATGTGGGTTTACTCCTGAAATGAATCTGATCTTTAGATTTTGAAAAAATCCTTATCTCGTCAGCCAGAACCGTAAAAGAAGGCGAAAACGTATCGCTGAATCTGAAAAACTGCAAGGCGTTTTCATGCCGCTCGAGCAACTCGCACGCAAACGTCTTCGACTTTCATTGCAACCGATGGCTCTTGGCTGCCCCGGCAATCGATACAGACTGTCGCTGGCAAGAATGACGTTCGGCATTTCTTCAGAAACCGTTGCCCTATTGCCTTCAAAAATGCGAAATCGCCGAAAAATTGACCCGTCGTGAACTATCGGGTAGGTCTATACGTAGGAATGCGCGTTACGTTTGAGTTGTGGGTTGGGTTTCGACGATGCCAATCGTTGGTCTCTTCGATTGCCTCTTGCGTTGGCTGTTTCCATTTTTGAGAGTGGCTATCTTATGTTTCTCTGGTCCAAACGCCCTCGTCGCTGCCGGTTTCGTCGCAAAGAGGTGCGTTTGGCCTATGGTCCTGAGCCGTTGGCTTTGGAATGGCTTGAAGGTCGGCAGTTGATGGCGGCGGATCTGGCCGTCACGCTCACCGATGCCCACGCCTACGTTCTTCAAAACACACAAGTTGAATACACGCTCACTGTACAAAATCTTGGCGATGCCATCGCCACTGCTGCCACGCTGACAAACAGTTTCTCAAGTTCGACCTCTGGTGCTTCTGCCATCACTTCATCGACTTGGACTGCAGCCTATTCGGGTACGGCATCGAGTGGACCGCTACTCGGGTCTGGAAATATCAACAATAAAATTACGCTCGCACCCGGCGCCACCGCCACATTCACAATCGTCGCCACTGTGAGCGATTCTGCCGTTGGCACTCTGAAGAACACCGCAACTGCTACTTTTTTGACTGATCCCAACAGCGTCAACAACACAGCTTCGGATACAGATATTGTTGTTCCGCGATCGATCGCCGTGAGCCAGGCTGCGGGGGCTTTAGGATCGTCGCTCATTCAATTGGTCAGTCCAACAACCGGTGTTGCACTTGCACAGGCCTATGCTTTCGAGCCAAGCTATAAAGCAGGCGTACAAGTGGTGATGGCTGATCTGAATGACGATGGAAAAAATGAGATTGTCTGCGCTGCAAGTTATGGCCGTGTTGCAGAGGTGGTCGTTTTCTCTCAGATTGTTTCATCCACCGGAAGCGTGACACTCCAAAAACTTCCCGGGTTCACATTTCAACCATTCGGTTCGTCTTATCGAAAGGGGCTTTCGCTTGCGGTAGGAGATGTTAACGGCGACAAAAAGGCCGACTTGGCTGTGTCTCAGACAAGTGGCAAGGGTGCGGTGGTGATCCATCTTTCCACAGGCTCGTCGTGGGAAGCTACTGCGTATCGCTCGTTTATTCCGTTTGCAACCGCTGGTTTTTCTTCCGGCTACAATGGTGGCTCAGGCGTTTTCCTTACTGATCTCGGGACGTTCTCCAGCGGTGCAACAGTCGCCTCCAGTGTTCTCGATGGCAGATGTGAACTTGGCGTTACCAGCGGTCCGACCGCCAGCCCGCGAATTGAAATCTACGATCCCTCCACACGGGCGATGACGTTGATCGATACGGTCCAGCCATTGAACCAGTCGCTTCGTGGAGGCTTTTCCGTTGTGACCGCCCGGGTGGATAACGATTTGATTTCTGACTTTATCGTGTCGGAAGGTCGCGGGGGCACTTCTCGCGTTGAAATCTATAACGGCATTGTCGACAGCTCAAAAAACAATCCGGTGCTTTCACGATTCGCGGCCTTCAGTGATTTAGCCACTCGCAGTGCGCCGGTATTCGCAGCAGCAATCGATACAACCGGGGATGGCGTTGCCGACAGCATTGATGTTGTTCAGGGTGGGGCTAGCCGCGCATCTCTTCGACGCTATCTGGCAATTGCTGGAACGCTTCAACAAACAGTCGCGCCTCTTTCGGGTTCGCTGCATATTGCCGTCCCTGTATCTCGAATAACTTCTCCGCAGGACGTTCCCCCTGGAGCAGTTTTTATTGAAACAGCATCAGGCCTCAAATATCGAGATGTTTTTGTCGGCACTGGCGCGAGTCCTGCATCGAGTTCGGCCACGGTCACAGTAAATTACGAAGGTTGGCTGCTCAACGGCACTCGTTTTGATGGAAATAACGGCACGCAATTTGCGCTCAGTGGAGTGATCGCAGGCTGGACCGAGGGCGTGGCATCGATGAAAGTTGGTGGCATCCGACAGCTCATCATTAAGCCCAGTCTTGCTTACGGTGCGACTGCGCGAACTGGCATTCCCGCCAACTCCACGCTTGTCTTCACTATCAAGCTAATCTCGACGCCCTAAATGATATTGGGGCCATCGTGCCGTTGTCATTTCGTCGCTTGATCGTCTGGAAGCCTTCTGATTCGGACCATTACCACCTCGCCTCAAGCCCCAGATTGGCCCCGCCTAAGAAAACGTTGCCTGTGCCGAGCAGCCCAGTGCCGTCGGTACTACTGCTGCCACCCCCCGAAAAATCCCACTGATCGGGCGCCAACGCCACTCCCGTCAACCACATCAAATTATATCCCACACGAAGTCCCCACGTTTCATCGATGCGATAGATCGCGCTCATGTTCATGTCAACGATCATGCCCATGCCTAGCTGCCGCGTGTTCCGCGAAGTTCGAAATGGATCGTCTGGCGCGAGCTGATTGTAAAATGATTGCGACTGGTACAGGGATGTCAGTGCGATTCCCGGCTTCATCCATCCTTCGAGCGCCCATCGCTGCCCCGCCAGCCGTCCACGCACGCCGAGTTGTGCGGCAAAGAGATTCGAACTTGTGTTTGCTGAATACGTGTTGGCTGCCGATGCACCCGGCTGCGTGAAACCCAAGATGGCTGATTCTTCCAAGCCGGCCCAGCGAAACCCTGCGAGCCAGTCGACGTGCCCTGCATCGTAACCACGACAGCGTTGCCATGGGGCTTTCGAACTACGATTATAGCCACCGTCATATGTATGAGACACAACATTGACTTCTGCTGACTGAATCGACGAGGAGTACATGGCGTCAGCAAGCGAAGCATCATTCAAGCCGCTCGCCGGAAGGCTTCCAAGATCACCCGGTGCCTGCAATGATCCTCCAACGCTTGCGATCTGGGGATTGGCATACATGCCATAAATACCAACATATCCCACTTCCCATCCCAAATCGTCCGGTCCGTAGTTTCCGTAGAGCAGTCGTACTCCAGTTCCAATCGAAGGAGTCATTTCGCGAGTTGTCAACAACCCGACGTCAGTGGCTGAGCTATCGACCACAATCGGTCGGGCAACGTTGACATTGTTTCTTTGCAAAAATAGTGCGTCGAAGTTTGCATACTGCCTTGCATCCTGTCGGTACAATCGCGGAGACCTTGCATAATAATTCGTAAAAGGTTGAGCCGATTGCGAAACGATCGTTTCCCCCTCTTCGAGAAATTCAAACGACTCGGTCGTTTCGTCAACCTTGAGCTCGTCGATCGACAATGGTTGGTCGCTTGCATCACTGGCAGAACGGGCTTCTGGTTCTTCGGCAGATTCTGATTCCGATTTCTGATGGCCTAGCCTCGCGGCTTCGTTGTCACTCTCTTCAATGGGCATTTCTTCGGGATCATCATCCTGCGCAATAACTCGCGGCACCTGCGCTGCTCGGACATTCTCTTTTGCCGTCGCCACGGATCCTAAAAAACTCAAAGCGAACGACATCAAAAGCGTCATGCTCGACAGACTTTTTTGAAACAATTTGTTTTTCATGCTGTTCATGCGTTTGATATATTCAGGAGACGGGGCAGTTGGAAACTCAGCTGATTCTTTGGCTATACAATTTTTTGTCAGCACGACCCGCACTGTGGGAGCGACTGGTACAACCGGTTTCTTCGGCACCTCTGGCAGGGTGCATGAGGATCGTTTGAGTCGCCTGCCTGGACGGCTCTTCTGGTGATCGACGGCCTAGAATAAGGTGACTTTTCCGCCGGTTCTCTTTGAAACGTGCGGAAGATAGGTCGAGATTGACGATCCGGCATTCAAGAGAAGTCAGGCCCGATTTTCGTTTTTCTGCGAAACCTTGCCTGCGATGAGATGGAAAACGTGTAACATCGAGGCCGATTTTTACAGATTTTCTTCAAAGAGTCATTCGTTCTACGACAGCAATGTTTGAGAAGAACTCGGATTTTCGCAAGGGTTGCGCAAGGCTCATTCTTCAAACAACGCCAGAGAATCGAGAAGGTGCGAAGACGATTGTTTCACTTCTTTCAAAAACAGATCGCAACAACATTACCATCTCGCTTCAACGCCAAGATTGGCGCCATACAGAAACAATCCGCCGTCGTTGTTTATTGCCGTGACGGCCTCTGGGGTGCTGAAATTCCACTGGCTTGGTGCGAGAGCTACACCCGTCAGCCAGAGCATGTTGTATCCTGCACGAAGCCCCCATCTCTGATTTAATTTATAAATCGCTGTTATGTTCATGTCAGAAAATGTTCCAAGACCTGTTGCGTTCGACGAAGCACCATCTCTCAGAAGTACGCCAGGTGTCATCGTGTTGATAATTTCGTCCTGTGTTTGTGAAAGGCATACGCCAGCCAAGCCTGTCTTGAGCCAACCTTCGAATGCCCATCTTTGATATTCTTTTCTCGCACGCAAACCAATTTGCCCTCCGAAAAGATTTGAGCTTGTTCGCACTCGATATTCACTCGATTCTGACAGATCACAACAGGTTGACTGTAACGCAGCGTTTTCATTGAGGCCTGCCCATCTCAATCCGCCAATCCAATCAATGCAGGTGCAGTGGTATCGCTGATTCCATGCCGACTCGGAGGACGGATTGCGATCTCCGCAGCATTCGTAAAAAAACAGGTTCGCTTCGGCCATGTTCAGCGTGGACGAGTAGGTTGACCGCATCAATTCGGCATCGTTGAAATTGTTGTTGATTCCATTACCAAGGTCTCCGGGAGCTCGCAGGTTTTCTGCTCCCGTGACTTGTTGACTGCCAAACATCCCGTATACACCGAGATAACCGATCTCCCAGCCAACATTATTTGGGCCGTACTTTCCGAAAAAAATTCGAGCGCCCATCGCGGTTGTACTCTGCATGCCCGAGGTCGAAAGCAATACATCATTTGTGTCCTGATCAAGAGCCAGTGGTTGATTGAGCGAATTATTGTTTCGTTGAAGAAAAAGCAGGTCGAAAATGGCGTAATGCTTCCACGACGGGCAGCACATTTCCCTACACGTTGCTGTCACTTCTTGGATGTCCGACAACTCTCGATCATCATTAACAATCATGTCATTTTGAACGAAAGATTCACGATTCTTTCGTGGCTGCGAAATCACTGACTCATTTTTGGGTTGAGATTCCTCAATCGTATTCCATGCTGACGGTTTATGACTATTTACAGCGAGTGCGGCGATCTCATCCGTCGGTAGATAGGTGAGCGTCTCTGGGTATAAACTGCTCACATCATCGGCAACAGCCAAGACACTTCCCGTAACGCACGCAATGCACATCGCAATGAAATATGCGCTTTTTATCATTAAAAAACTCTCGTTTTGAAACAATCTCTTTTTTGGTGATGAATCGCAGATCAACCGTCACCGGCTGAATATTTGGAACCCAAAGTTCAATCCTCATCACCGGGTTCTTCGGCAGTGGTTGCAAAGTACATGAGAATCGTTGTAACTGGCGATAGACTCGGACTAAAAATTCGGATTGCGATGACATTGCCGGTTCGCCATCGATGAACGTCGGCGAGATACGTTGAGCGTAACAGTGAGTCCACGGTTCAAAATTGATTGCAAACAGGCCCCTGAAAAGCCGAGCCTTCATCCATCAAAAAGAACGGTTTTCGAACGCAATTGCCAAAAAAAAGGTTTTTTTATGAAAATTGACTCATTTGAAATTCTCATGTACTTCTGTGTATAGCTTTCACAACTCCTGTGTCAGGAATACGAAATTTTTCCAGAACTCGATTGACGCCGTTTGAACGATTCCTCAGAAAAATTTTGCGTTTTATAAACGTCGCGTTTTCAAAATAAACATGCTTTTTAAAAATCGCCGCAGAGGGCGGAGCCACATCGACCGTTCGGTTTCTCGTGAGAAACTAATTTTAGAGCAACTGGAGGCACGGCGGGCGCTGGCCATTACGACGCCGTTCACGGTGCGGTATCAGACCAACGACACCGGGGGCATCACATTCGCAGCCAACACGCTCATGACTGCGCCGGCCAGCGATCCGGCCGCCATCAATGCTCAAAACGGCATCGGCAGCAAGGTGGCCAACAACGACTTCCTGATGACATATGTCGACGCCGATAGCGACTCGACTACGTTCAACTCCAGTCGGTCGGATCTGGTCATGCCGGCTGGATCCCAGGTGCTTTTTGCAGGTCTCTACTGGGGAGCTCGCACAAGCGGCACCACGCTCAATGCCGCCACGGCCCTGCGGCCCACCGTCAAGTTCATGACCCCGGGCGGGTTAGCGTATCAAACGCTCACCGGCTCGGTCATCGGCACCAACGGCAACGACTACCAGAGCTTTAAGGACGTAACAGGACTCGTGACGGCCGCCGGCGACGGCACCTACACAGTAGCCAACGTGCAGGCCCGGAAAGATATCACAGACGTGTACGCCGGATGGTCGCTCGTCGTGGCCTATCGCGCACCGGGTGATCCCGCGAGAAATCTCACCATCTTTGATGGCTACGGCACCGTGGCGGCGAAGCCCGCGAGCGACTCCACCGTGAATATCCCCATTTCGGGATTTAAGGCACCTACGGCGGGCTTGGTGAAGGCCACGCTGGGATTTATTGCCTATGAGGGCGACCTCAAGAAGACCGGAGACAGCGTCACATTTGACGGGCAGACGCTCTCGGATGCCGCCAACCCAGCCAGTGATTTCTTCAATAGCACGATCTCTAATCGCGGCGCACTGGTCTCCACAAAAGACCCCGACTATGTCAATCAACTCGGCTACGATGCCGACCTGATCGCGGCCGATGGCATTATCAAAAACGGGGCCACGTCGGCCACGATCACGATGACAACCGGCGGCGAAACCTATTATCCCGGCGTAGTGACCAGCGCCATCGATATTTTTGCCCCTGAGATTTTGGTCGTGAAGAGTGTCAAGGACGAGAATGGTGGTGAGGTGGTCGCTGGTGACGTGCTCACGTACACGATGGTCATCAACAACAGCCCCACTGCGCTTGACAGTGCGATCAACGTGCTTTTGAAAGATGCGATCCCGACCCACACGACCTACAAGCCCAGCTCCCTGAACATCACATCCGGCGTGAATAGTGGCAGCAAAACCGACGCCTCTGACGGCGATCAGGCGGAGTTTTTCAGCGGCACAAGTGCCGTGCAGTTTCAACTCGGCACCGGTGCCGGTGGCTATGGCACCAGCGGCGGCAGGCTGACTCCCGGGCAGTCGACCACGGTCACATTTCAAGTGACGGTGAACGCCGGTATTGCACCACTGACGCTCATCGAAAATACGGCCAACGTCAGCTACACAGGGGCTATCTCCGGATTCCAACTCGAAGCCACCGGCTTTGCCGATATCGCAACGCAGGGAGCTGCCGATCTGGCCGTCACAAAGACCGACGGGAAAACGCAATACGTACCCGGCACGACCACCACTTACACAATCGTCGTCACCAACAACGGGCCGAGCAACGTCGTGGGCGCGAGTGTCATCGATACGTTTCCCAGCCAGATCGAGGGAGCCACGTGGACTGCCGTATACAGCGCGGGGTCGACAGGCTCCGCCTCCGGCAGCGGCGACATCAATACGCCGGTCAATCTGCTCAGTGGAGGCACGGCCACGTTCACTGTCACAGCGCCTGTCCGCGCCGGATCCTTTGGCAACCTTACAAACACGGTCACCGTTTCCAATCCCGCCGGCCTGCCCGATCCCGATCCGAGCAACAACTCGGCTACCGACACCGACACGTTCCTGAATCCGGGCAATCTGCGCCTCGACAAGAATGTGAATGACTTGAATGGCGGCTTCGTCGTGGCTGGTGACGTGCTCCGCTACAACATCGTCATCAACAGCGGCACGGGCGGCGTCGCCCCGTCGCTCCAGGAGGCGGCCGCCAACGTCATCCTCACCGACGCGGTGCCGGCCAATACGACGTTCAAGCCGGGATCGCTTCGCATCAGGCAAGGAGCCAATGCCGGAAGTAAGACCGACGCGGTCGATTCCGACCAGGGCGAGTGGATCAGCGGCACGAACACCGTGCAGTTTCAGTTGGGCACAGGTGCCGGCGCGGGCACCGGCACGCCCGTCGGCGGCACGCTGACAGCGGGAACCTACACGGAGGTCGAATTTGACGTGATCGTGGATGCCGGGATTCCCGACAGCACGGTGATTACGAACACGGCCGACGTGACGGCCACGGGAGCCACGTCGGGGCTGCCGCTCTCAGCGACCGACACGATCGGGATCGCCACGCCCCCGGCGGCCGATCTTTTCATCTCGAAGCGGGGCCAGACCAAATTCACACCCGGCGGTACGGTCCTCTACATCGTCACGGCAGGCAACAAGGGCCCGACCGCGGTGACCGGGGCCACGGTCATCGACACGCTGCCCGCAGGCCTTTCTGGCGCGACCTGGACGGCGACCTACGCCGGCGGATCGACCGGGCCGACATCGGGAACGGGATCGATCAACGCCTTGGTCAACCTTGCCACGCTGGGAGTGGCAACATTCCGCATTACCGCGACGACCGATCCTAATTTCCCGCTCAACCAGACGCTCACCAATACCGCCACGGTGACCGTTCCGGCAGGCATTCCTGACCCGAATCCTGACAACAATACCGTCACTGTGATAGGCACCCCCGCGGCGCTTACCGATCTCTCTGTCACAAAGACTGACGGCCAGACGCAGTACGTGCCTGGAAAACCCGTCACCTACACGATCATGGTGACCAACGCCGGCCCGAGCTTCGCCTCGCAGGCGGCCGTCGACGACACGCTCGATCCGGCGATCATTTCCTCAGCCACCTGGACGGCCGTGTTCACGGGCACGGGCTCGACGGGCACCGCCTCGGGCACCGGCTCGATCAGTGAAAACATCGACCTGGCCGTCGGCGGCACCGCGGTCTACACGGTTATCGCCCAGACGCTGACCGGCGCAACCGGCTCGCTCACCAACACGGCGACGGTCACCACGAGCGACCTCTCCAATGACCCCAATCCCGTCAACAACACCGCCACCGACACCGACACGCTGCTCCTGCCGGCCGAACTCGATATGTCGAAGGACGTGGTCGATCTCAACGGCGGTTTTGTAGTCTCTGGCGACACGCTTCGCTATACGATCGTGGTTACGAATCCTGCTGCACCTGCAGGAAGCAGTCGCGACACGGCGATCAACGTTCAGCTCAGCGACCTGATCCCGGCCCACACGACCTACGCCGGTAGCCTGAATTACTCCCAGGGAACGATCACCGGCTCACAGGGCTCGGGGGTGACTGGCAGCCTCGGTACGCTCGCCCCGGGGGCCACGGCCACGGTCTCATTCAACGTCACCGTTAACACCGCCACGCCCGACTCGACGGCCATTCTCAACAATGCCTTTGCCACAGGTACCGGGCAGGTGGGTGGTCCAAGCCTGCAGGGGGAGGCTGGCGTGGCCGTGATCACGCCGCCGGGGGCCGACCTGGCAATCACGAAAACGGCGCCGGCCACATTCGTGCCGGGTCGTTCGCTGACCTACACGCTCGTCGTGAGTAACCTCGGCCCGAGCACTTCCACCAATGCCCTCGTTCAGGACACGCTGCCGGCAGACGTCACAGGCGCCACCTGGACGGTGTCATACACAGGTGGTGGCACCGGTCCGGTGTCGGGCTCAGGCAACGTCAACGCCACGCTGACGAGTCTACCGGCCAACGCAACGGCCACGTTCACGATCACCGCCACCCCGGATTACAGGCTGGACACGCCGCTGGCGAACACGGCCACAGTCGCGGCGACCGACGGGCTGATCGATCCCGACCCAGACAACAACACCTCGACTGTGTCGAGCACACCCACGCCGGTGGCCGACCTGCAGATCGTGAAGACCGACGGCGTGACGAGCTACGTGCCTGGGCAGCAGCTCGTCTACACGATCACGGTCACCAATGCCGGCCCGAGTTTTGTGACCGGTGCCGTGGTGGCAGACGTTTTCGACAGTTCGATCATTACGTCGGCAACGTGGATAGCCACGATCACGCAGGGACAGGCTGACCTGCGTGGTCAGGTCCGCGGCACGGGATCCCTCAACCAGACGATCGACCTCGGGCCTGGTGGCACGGTGGTTTACACCGTCACTGCGATCACCAGTTCGGCAGCCACCGGGTTGCTCGTCAACACGGCAACGGTGGCTGCACCAGATGGCACCACCGATCCGAACCCGGCTAATAACACTTCCACCGATGTCGACACCATTCTTTTTCCGGCAAGTCTGACGGTGGTAAAAAGCGTGAGCGATTTAAGCGCAGGGTTACTGGTGGCCGGCGACACGTTGCGGTACACAATCGTGGTGTCGAACTTGGCGGCAACTCTGCCCGCCGAGTCGGCCGCGAACGTCATTCTCAACGATCTCATACCTGCAAACACAACCTACAAGCCAGGCACTCTCAGGATCACCGTCGGTGCAAATGCCGGAGCAAAAACTGATGCAGTCGATGCCGATCAGGCGGAATTCATCGTTGGGAGCAACGGCGCCGTGCGGTTTCAACTCGGCACAGGCGCCGGTGCTGGCACGGGCACGCCAATTGGCGGCACGCTTTCCGCCAACCAATCGACCACCGTCACATTCGATGTGACTCTCAACGCCGGCACGCCCTCGGGAATCACGATCACCAATACGGCCACGGCCACCGGCGCCACCAGCGGCGTGGCCCTATTGTCGAGTGGTTCGGTTGGAATCGGCACCGCCCAGTCGGCCGATCTGGCGATTGCAAAGGCCGCGCCAGCCACGTACACGCCCGGCAGCCCAATCGCTTATACGTTGGTTGTGAGTAACGCTGGTCCCAGCACAGCCACCAACGCGTGGGTGCAAGACGTTCTGCCTGCAGGCTTGAGTGGGGCAACGTGGACGGCTGTCTTTGCCGGCGGTGCAACGGGCTCGGCGGTAAGTGGTTCTGGCAACGTCAATACTTTCGTCACGTTTCCTGTGGGCAGCACCGCGACATTCACACTCACGGCCACCGCCGCAGCCACGCTCGAAGGCGTGCTGGCCAACACGGCCACCGTGACTGCCACCGATGGCAGGCCAGATCCAAATCCTGCCAACAACACGTCGACGCAATCGAGCACGGCCGCCCCCGTGGCCGATCTGTCGATCGTCAAGACCGATGGCCAGGCCACCTATACGCCGGGCCAACCCCTCACCTATACGATCACTCTGGCCAATGCCGGCCCGAGCTTTGTGCGGGGAGCCACGGTGGCCGATACGTTTGCGTCCGTTGTGACGGCAGCCAGTTGGACGGCTGTTTTTACCGGCACGAATTCGACGGGCGCGACTGCCGGCACCGGCAATCTGAACGAGTTAATCGATCTGGCTGTGGGGGGCACCGCAACGTACACCGTTGTGGCCCAGACGAGTGCCACAGCCACTGCGTCGCTGGTGAACACGGCCACGGTGGCAGCACCCGTCGGCACCACTGATCCGAATCCTGCCAACAACACGTCCACCGATACCGATACCGTGCTCCTGGCCCCCAACCTCAAGGTCGTGAAGACGGTGACGGATCTCACTGGAGACCCAAGCGTTGTGCAGGCTGGCGACACGCTGCGATACACGATTGTGATTTCAAACGCTGGCACGCTGCCCACCGACACAGTCACAAATATTTTCTTCAGCGACCCGCTTCCCACGAGCAGCCCAACGTCCAACAAAGTGACCTATGCGGGCAATCTCACATTCACTCAAGGCTCGCTTACGGGCAGCCAATTAAGCGGCGTGGTTGGTGCGATCGGCTCGCTGGCGCAAGGGCAGTCGGCCACGATCACGTTTGAGGTGATCGTCGATCCGACGACCGCTGCCAGCACCGTGGTGACCAACACGGCGACGGCTGAAGGCACGGGCTTGATTTCAGGCGTGGACGTTGCCGCCAGTGGGAGCATCGGCGTGGTGACGCCGCCGGGTGCAGACCTCGTGATCAAAAAGACAGGCCTAGTTACGTTCACGCCAGGCGGTTCGCTCACCTACACGCTCGTCGTTAAGAACAAGGGGCCCAGCACAGCCACCGGCGCGACGGTAGCCGATGTGCTGCCGGCAGAACTCTCCGGCGCACAGTGGACTGTGTCGTATGCCAACGGAGCCAGCGGCGTGCCCAGCGGCTCGGGCAATGTCAATGCACTGCTTACGCTGCCAAAGACCGGCAAAGCAACGTTCACGATCACGGCGACCGTCGCCGCAAATGCCCTTGCCGTCTTGACGAACACCGCGACGGTCACAAGCCCCGCAGGCACTCCCGACCCGAATCCTTTTGACAACACCTCCACGTTCACGAGCACGCCGGTGCCGGTGAACACGCTGTCGATCACCAAGACTGACGGCCAGACGGCCTACAAGCCTGGCGAGTCGGTCACCTACACGATCGTCGTTTCAAACGCGGGGCCAAGCTTTGCGCAGCAGGTATCGGTGACGGATCTGCTCGATCCAGCGGTCATCGAATCGGCCACTTGGACGGCCGTGTTTACAGGCGCGTATTCAGCCGGGCAGACAATTGGCACCGGCTCGATCAGCGAATCGATCGATCTGGCTGTCGGCGGCACGGCCACGTACACCGTCGTTGCTCAGACGCTTGCCTCTGCCTCAGTCACGCTTGTCAACACCGCGCAGGTCACGGCTCCCAATGGCACGGTCTCCTCGGCAACCGACACCGACACGCCAAACTTCTCGCCAGCGATCATTCTGGGTACTGATGTCAACTGCACCAGTACACCACTGGTCAGGGTGATCGATCCGGTAACGGGTATCGTTAAAACGAAGTTTTATGCCTATGAGCCAACTTTTCGTGGCGGAGTGCGGATCTTCGGCCAAGACATGACTGGCGATGGCATTGACGAGATCATCACAGCTCCCGGTCCAGGACGAGTTGGTGAAATTCGCGTTTGGAGTCAAAACGGTGTCGAATTTCCGGCTTATCGAACGTTTCCATTTGGTACCGAATACATTGGTGGCATTGAAGTGACTGCTGGTCGAGTGATCTCTGCGAACAGCGTTCAGCTCATCGCGTCCAAAAGTACCGGCGTGAGTCAGGTGAGTGTTTTTCAAGTGACTCCAGGAGCGATCGATCCAATTGCAAATACGTCAATCCGAACCTTCCAGCCATTTCCTTCATCGTTTCGAGGCGGAGCAACAGTAACAACCGCAGACGTTGGTACCTTTGCAGGTCGTCAATTCATTTCTTCGAATCCAGACCATATCGCGGAAATTGTTGTAGGCAGTGGACCTGGAATGTTTGCAACAGTAAATGTCTACAATGCGGTCCCTCTTTATCCCGTACTCGTTAACACTTTCAACCCAATCAGCCCTTCGTTCAGAGGAGGCGTGTCAGTATCGACACTTTACGGAGTTCCTGCTGCTGCCGATGCAATTCTCGTTGCAGCTGGTGTCGGAGGAGGTTCCACGGTGAATACCTTTGTGGGCGTAAACAAAATCAAGTCGGCTGCGTTTGCAGCGTTTTATGGAACCAGCGCAAATCGATCGCCGGTTTACACAGCAGCCATCGATGCTTCCAATATTTTTAGCGTTCAAGGTTCCGGTGGAAAAATAAATGGAGTGAACAAGAATACGAATCCGAACGGGGGTACGTCTTCCACGTTGATTGCGTCAAAAAGTTTTGAATCCCCGCTTCGAATCGGCATTCTTCGAAGGTGACCTGCGGCGGATCCGATCGTTGTTCACACTTTAGGCAATCAGCGACTTAGTCATCGTGATGTGCGGCAGGCTGACTTCGAGAAAGAAGTCTCCCTCTCGAACGTACCCTCGTTTTTCGTAGAACCCCACCGCAGTATCGCGCGCGTGCAAAAACATGAGATGCGCACCTTGAGATTTTGCAAATTCTTCCGAAAACTTTACGATCGCTGTGCCGTAGCCCCTTCTTTGTTTCTTTTCGAGCACCGCAACGTGCCGCATTCGAAGCGTTTTTACGTCGTGCTCCTCAAGACCCAAGAATGCAACCAACAGTTCTCCCTCGAAGCAGCCTATATGATGCCATCTGCGATCTCTCTCGAAATCGGCGTCTCCTAATTGCATTCCCAGGGGCCGCCGCAAAATGTCGTTGCGCAATCTGACTGCAGCCTCGTACTCCTCGGTTCCAACTTCAATTTTCCGACACTGCATTCCGTCACGTCTCCCCTTGCAGATTCACTTCGTCAGGATCGCAGCAACGGGTTGAGACTTTTCTCCTGTGAAATTTGTAAAACCATTGCGTTTCAGAGCGGCAACGAATGCTTCCAACCGAGCGCAAGCCGCAATGAGCATATTCAATCGCATCTCATGCTGCATCACAAGTCGCAAGAATTGACCACCGTCCTCTTGACGGCTGAAAATTCTGGTTACCGATTCGATCCACCGGCAGAGGCGGTGACTGGTCGCACGGATGCCACTCCTCGACTCGGCTGCTGGCTGTTGGATCCTTCCCCTGCTCCAAGGAGCATGAATGCAGCGTCCGTCGGAGAGAGCGAGGGGCCTAACCGGCTCGTAATGGGCTGCGGTGCAGTCGTTGGCCTTGGTGCCGGAGTGGGTGCCCTTGGTGCGATGGGTGCGATGCCTAGATCTACCCCTCGGACATCGCCACCACGGGTGAGTGTCACGACACGACTCGTTATCGCCGGAGCACCTAAGGGGGGAGAAACTACCACGCGGAAACTTCCAAGATCTAATCCTTTGAAAATATAATCTCCGGAGCGACTTGTCCTGGCCGTTGCCACAGTTGCTCCAACAGAGTCCACAAGCGTCACAGTTACACCCGCGAGCCCACCCTCAACACTCTGTCGCACTCCATCGCGGTTGCCATCTGAAAAGATATTTCCACTGATCGAAGCTTGAAAAAAGAAAACATTCGGCTGAATATTCGTTACCGTAGAGTTTCGACGAATCAAATCGGCAAGAGATGTTTGCTGAATCTCTCGGACAGCACCCGCGGGAAGAACATTCTGGTACCAGTATCGATCGCCGTCTCGCAGGCGACTGAACTGATCGACCATGATCTTTGTAAACGTTGCTCCAAGACTTGATCCCGGGAGATGTTTTTCTGCCAAGCCGCCCACCCACAAATCAATTTTATCGACACTCCCGTAGGTGCTGCGAAGTGATTCTTGCACCGCAGTGTCAGGCGTGATCTGCGCAAAACTTGTAACCCGAGGCAGGCCGTAGGCAGCACGCACCGTGTTGTAGTCGGCCAAGCCATGGTCGCGACCTCGCTGGATGTTCAGAGAGGCAAGATCAAAGCCTCCTTGACCCGGGGCACCAAAGAGAAAGTTCCTCACATCATCAACAACTCTTGTATCAATTTCTTGGGCTCGATCACTGGCGAGATATTTCAGAAGCGGATCGATTCCCACAGCACCGACCGGCCTGGGATCGAAAAACGCATCCCGCAACAACATGGCGTCTCGCACTTCGTTGCCGTTGTTGTCCATAAAATTGATATCTTCTCCAAGCATGCTGTGACCCAAACGAAATGCCGCGGTTGAAAATTCCGTGGAAATTCCAGGATTCACATCGGGCCTATACCCCTGATACGGCCGCAAGGCTTGTGGACCAAGAATAGCGGGAAGAAATTCGTCGTAGGTGATTTTCTGAAGTTCCGAAATCACCATTCTGCGCGCGTGCTGAAAAAGTTGTTCATCGGTCCACGATGGTTGAAGCACTGCTGTCGCTGCGGCGATGCGATTGTGTTCCCTTACAAAAAGTGTCTGCAGCGAAAGCAGTTCCGGATTTTCATTGGCTCGCACATCACCAGCCAGATAAAGCTGGTTATCGGCCACTCGATGGGCATCGTTGGCGTTTGCAAAACCGGACGTATTCAACGGAAGAAGATTTCCGACGCTGGTGCGCATTCGCCCACCCGTAAATTCTCGAAGGGCCGCAGATCGTGCCGCATCAACTCCATACACCTGCGAGCCATCCACAAACGAAGTGAGTGAATTCAACTGTTGCCTTGGATTCACTGTGCTCAACCCAGTTGAAGTGTCGTATGCCGATCTCGACAGTGAGATAGTCATCGCTCCAGTACTGTTTGGATCAAACCACGGATCACCCGCTGGAACACTTATGGGCAAACGCTCACTCGGTGATGCTGATACCGTCAAACCGAGATCGTGATCGAGAAACTGTCCCCAGGCATAGACAAACGCAGTAAAATCTCGGTCATTTGTAATTCCGCCTTCAGGACTGGCCGACATCGCATTACTAATCAATCGAGCACTTGGACGATCGCTCCCCGAAGGAGTGCTGATTCCGTCGCCATAGGCGGCACTCGATCGACGAAGCAACTGTTCGTTGGTGCTTCCCCATTCAATGTTGATCAGATTATTTCTGGTTCCATCGAGCGACTGCACCGACACAACTATCGGAGGACTTGCTATCGGAGGAGTTACCATCGCCACAACGGAGTCGACTGCCATCGCAGTTCGAGTCTCGAGCCGTTCGATGAATTCTCCCTGATATTTTTTTTGATGGCTTTTCCAGTGTTTGTCTGCTGAAGATTGAGGGGCTTCAAACATCGAAAATAACTTTTTTGCGACTTTGCTATAGGACATTTTTTTGTTCATGATTCTGTTCCTTTGATAATAATGGGTTTTGTGGTCTCTGATCGTGATTGATGATTGATTGAAATCTACTACCCTGCCAGACGTATGGCTTTCCCATCAACGCGTTTGACGGGACACAAAAAGGCATTTATTTGCATTCCAAGACGAGCCGAAACCACGTTGCATTGTGCAACACCTGCCGGTGCGTAATCGAACAGCGCCACGGCCTGAAAAAACTTTTGATGACTCATGCAGAGCATCTGCTGCTTTAAAGGTGTTGCATGAAGTCCGTTGCCGAGCGTAGTAAAGCGGCCGTTTTTCATAAGATCCTCCAGAAACCAGGCTGTGTTCATTGTAAAATGAGTGCCATACCCATTTCCTTCTCGAGGAAATGCAAAAGGCGTGCCACACATTTTGCATGCACGACACTTTTCAAAGAGGAGGCGACTCGCGAGTGCGAATTATTCGGTTCTTCATCTCTTTATCGAAGCTCTTCTGGGAAGCGCTGCCTCACCATGAGACGAAGTCAGACTGGTCTTGTGAATTTATTCTGGAAGATCAGACAGTCGCACTCTAAAAAATCTCGGCCAGTAAAGCGTTGGATGATGGATGACGTGGGCCAGTGAATGTGCATTGGATGCGTAACTAATTACGAATTCATTGCCACTCGACATCCCCGGTTGAACTTTTCCGGCATAGCAGAACACATCTTTGTCTTCTTTTGCTTCGGGACAGGAAAAAAGCGTCACGGCATCCGACCAAGGTCCCCACGGAGTATCACTTTTCCTGGCAACGATACGAGGAGAAAGAAACTGGTCATTGGTTACGAGAAGAAATCCCCCCTTCATTGTCGACGAAGAGGGGATCGACGTGACTGAAAACTCGGTAGCCACTGAGTCAACGAGGGCTACTGCGTCGGCAATGTCATGTGACCAGCCGTCTTTCGATCGGAATCGCCACGACGAAAAATCTCGTATCGTTAATTGTGGAACACGTGCCACAATCATCTCGCGTTGCAGCCGGTTCTCGTACGTTCGCTCTCGAACTCCATACACCATAACGTCGGATTGATACGCCATCACAGAAGATCCCAGAAGCACTGTTGTTCCCTGCGACACACCACAAAAAGGAATCGCTTTTTGCCTGACTCTCCACTCCGTCGGCACGTCAAGCGGATTTAAAATCTCTCCATGACAGACCGTCACGGGCTGAAATCCAAAGGCCCCGTCACCGTCTTTTTTTTCCATCTTCCAGAGAAACAGATGGACCCGCCCTTCAAGAGCGATTCCGCCAAAAGGCCAAAACCATCCGTGGCCGTCCTCTGGTTGAAAGATCGCTTGAGGGACTGTTTTGCGATCATTCCAGAAAAATTGGATGGTCGGCGCTTCTTCTGGATTATTTAGACCTTTTTCACAACTTCCATCTGCGGTCTTGGAAATTCGCTCCACTCCAACAGAATTGTTAATCAGTCTCGCATCAACTCTCTGTGAATCAGAAATTCGTCCAATCCAGGTATCGCTGTGGAACCATAGTCTGCGGTCATGGGTTACCTCTACCGAATAATTACCATCGGCCCCAATCCATCCCTCGGTTCGCTGAAAGCGAGCGTCTAGCTCCGGCGCAGCCATTGCTTCCAACACACGAAACGGTGCGTCTGCATGACTCTTGTTTCCTGAAGCAATCAGGCCGATTATTCCGTACAGGATCAACGCTCTCATCAGAAATGCAGCATCCGTTCTACACCGGCTCAACATTCTCTGGCCTCGCTCTCCATCTCGCACAACGCTCAAGACTTCGTCGGAGAGATGCCTACGATGCATCGGAGACGATTTCGAATGCGCCATCTTTTGTGCCGCGAGTGAAGAGAATGTTGAGCGTTCTCAAAAATGTATGTAGCCCAGCGTCTTGAATTGGAAGAATATGCGCAGGCGATCCTGATTCGTTGTGGTGTGAATGCCACAGTCCAGGCGGGGTTACAAATGCTGAGCAAGGCTTCCAGTCAAAACGTTCGCCGTCCTTGACTTGTCCATTCTTGTCAAGCGAAGGCCCGACCATCGTGTAACATCCGGGTTGGCAGTCGACTACGAGATCGATTGCTACCGATTGATGACGATGGGGCAACTGTAAGGCGCCAACTGGCAATCGGCCGTACATTGCCCAGATGACATGCGTGATCGTCATTGTTTGAGGAAAATGTTCGTTCCCTAAAAGCACGCTTAACCGATTGGCCTTTGCAGAATTCGGATCTTGGACAATTTCCTCGAGCTTTTCTCGCATCGTGTCGCGATTATAAAGCGTTGGGGAAAAGTTTTTCTGCGTTGCTTCAACACCCAAATATTTGAGTAACGGCGCATCATGAACCCAGTAGAGCGATGCATCAAAAGCAGCAGAATGAACTGCCGGACTACATGCGGGAAGTGTAAAAAGATCCCCTTTGGTCCACGGAATAACCAAGTCGCCAACCTCTGTTCTGCCTTCTCCTCGCATTACAAAAAAGAGCTGACTGGTGGCATTCGCGTTGGTTGCATGTCGATCACCGGGATTGATGTGCACAAAATTGGCGCAGAGCCCGGGAGAAGTGGCTGGCCCCTGACATCCAAGTGCTTTTGAATTGTCCAAGGGAAGCGTTTCGGTCGGCCCTGTCTCGTGCAATTCATGGTCCCACCTCGGTGCCGAAATCGGAGCAATCGTTCCCTTTTGAGAAAGCGGATTCGAGGCTTTTCGGTAGTCGCTGTACCGGGCATCTTTGGTGAGCAACTCGCTTGGTGAGATTGAATGGTCGTTGGTTGTTTTCTTTGTCGTCACAGTATTCCCTTTCTCACCTTCAATAAATTCAATCGGTTTGTTGTTCTTTCGTGCGCGATGGTATCGACACGATGCACTCTCTCATTTCAGCGTGCTGGTGCGGCGCTGTCACCATCTGGATCACCTGCAGGATTGAGATCGATCCATACCTCATCTCCCACGGAGACACGTGCATTGGGTTCCGGATCAAATTCGATTGTGAGCCCTGCACTCACACGATCCCAGATGATGCTTGAAATTGTTCCAACTTTTTTCTCATTTCTATAGACCGGGTCTTTCAGTGCAACGTGGGGTCTGTATTGGACTAAGCCACCGTCGCGACCTTTGTGCCCGGGTTGGTCTCCTTCGTATTTTGCGTTGTAACTCTCAATCACCTCAAATTCGAATCGCGTTCCCGGAGGCGCGAGCTGAAAGTGTGACTCTGCGTCAGGTGTCACGGCTTTTGACTGTGTCACATTCATTCCGAATACCAACCATATCGCAACGCAGAAGATTGCACCGATCGTAGCCATGATGGCCATGGCCGTCGTTCGCAATATCAATAACGAGAATGATTGCATGCTGTTGTCCTGATAGTGAAATTATGGGTGTTTGTATTTTTGAACAGACACAACGGTACTCCGTTCCTGTCTTTGGTGCGTGAGCATCACGCCGAATTCCAGATTTTCAGACTTTCACGATCTCTCGCATCGCAGTTCCACCGCGAATGACTGCGTGAGGACGTTGAAGGGCATCTTGAAATTCGTAGTCGGATGGAATTCCCAGTAACTGAAAAATAGTGGCTGCCAGATCGGGAGGTCGAACAGGCCGATCAGCGGGCATGGCTCCCTTGGAGTCACTTGCGCCAATCACACTGCCACCGGGAATACCGGCACCGGCCAAAACCACAGAGAAGACGTTGCCCCAATGATCGCGGCCACCACTGGGATTGATTGTGGGCGTGCGTCCAAATTCACCCATCACCACGACAAGAGTTTCGTCGAGCAATCCTCTCGACTCGAGGTCAAGGAGAAGGGCGGAAAACGCTTGGTCGAATTGCGGACACAGTACCTCTCGTAGACGCTGTGCGTTGTTGAGATGCGTATCCCACAGTGGGTTACTCGATGTGGTATCTCCGGGCTCACGTGGAAAATTGACCTGCACCAGCCTGACTCCGGCCTCGAGAAGACGCCGTCCAAGAAGCACGCTTTGACCAAACTTCCCACGGCCATATCGATCGCGCATGACATCAGATTCTCGTTCAATCTGTAATGCTTTGCGTGTATCACCGGAGTGCAACAGACCAAACGCATCCTGTTGCATCCGTCCGAGTTGGTCGATTCCAGGACTTTCCACCGCACGACGAAATTGAAAATCGAGTTGACCGAGCAGGTCACGGCGATCGCTCAGTCGCACCTCGCCAAGGCTTTCGACAGGCGTCAAACCTTCTATCTGAATTTTCAATGCCGATGGATCGCATCGAAGTAGATTGGGATGCCACTGACTGCCCATGAATCCACCATTTTGCCCCGGCCATGGAATCGCCGGGTTGTTGACGATTGCCTCCGGTAAGACGACCGAACTGAGTGGTGAAACCGTGCTGGGACAAATTGCCCCTACGGCTGCCGCGATGCTCGGCCAATCCTGCGGCCCTGCAGGAACGCTTTCGGCCATGCTTGTCGGAGGATTTCCAGTAAGCATGAAGTACCCGCTCGTCGAGTGACTGTGAATACCGGTGGTCATCGAGCGGATAATTGAAAGTCGATCGACGAGTTTGGATATTTGTGGCAGTGTTTCACATATCTGAATTCCAGAAACACTCGTTGAAATCGGACGAAACTCGCCTCGAATTTCGATTGGCGCATTTGGCTTGGGATCAAACGTCTCGTGCTGTGGAGGCCCCCCCGAAAGAAAGATCACCATGCACGACTTCGCCTTCGCATGCTTTTGCAAAAGCGAACCGTTGCGATCGGCTGCTCGAGAGAGATCCGGCAGCGAAAGCCCAAGGGCACCGAGTCCACCAACTCGCAAAAGTTCACGGCGACTCCACGCTCGCGATTGATGCTGTGAACTCCATCGATGGGGCTGATTCAGCTGATGCATCAAAGATCGCCTCAGACACAGGAACTTCTCGGAGCCATGATTTACTTCGGCATTCTTTTGTCGAAACCCGTGAAATCACTCTGAACTCTTGCGGGTTCTTTGACTCGCCTCACAACACTCATAGAGTCTATCCGTAAAATCTGACGGCTGACTTAAAGTCTTTTCTGTTCCTGCCGCGATTGAATTGATCTGTTTTTAGCGAGGACCGCCTCGACCGGGCTGAAGACCGAGTTGTTGGCGACGCTCCTCCATGGCGCGGCGATATTCGGTCTGTTTGGCCCGTTCATCAGGGCTTGTGCGATCGAGCATCGTCTTTCGCCAATTGTTTCGGTTGTCTTCTGATCCACCACGACCGCCGCCCGGTGGACCACCGCCACCCGGAGGTCCGCCACCCCCGCCACCACCCGGAGGTCCGCCACCGCCGCCGCGACCGCCTCGACCGCCACCCGAACCAGCATTTTGTTGATCGTCTGCGCCACGGGCTGCTCGCTCTGCATCGCGTCGCTTGCGATCAGACTCCTGCTCTTTGATGCGCCGGTCGAGTTCTGCCTCCCTCGACTGAGGTGGAAGATTGAAAAATGAATTCACCTGTGAATCCATTGCCGCCTGAAAGAGTCGCTGAGTATCTCGCTCAACTTGAGGCCGGAGATTTGGCGGGAGGTCACGAACCATTTCCATAATCTGACCCATTGCCGGGTTCTCGCTTGATGACGGCTTCTCGTTGTGCCCCACGGACACATAGTGTTTGACTTGTTCTCCTACGAGCGTGCGCACGGCAAGCACCTCGGGTGCCGTTCTAAAAAAACCAAATACCCACAGGCACAGCATTGCCAACAGAGCCACAATCGCTGCCACCGCAAGAGAAAACATGATGCGACGAATCGGCAGTTGGCTCGACTGCTTACGATTTCTCATCATCTCAGCCAAAGCTCGACGGGTATCGGTGGATGCTGTGCTCATGCTTACCTCATACCATAAATTGTTGTGACAACATTGATGTTCTTCAGTTGCTTAAGAATCGATATTTCAACGGGGAACATGAAGAAAAGTTCTTTTGGATTTTGCAAAAGTGCATAAGTAGTTTGTTTCAAAACAAAAGCTGTGCAAGCTCAATGACTCAATGACTTGGAAATCCGTTTTTTTGCGACGACCGTTTTTAAATTCTTTACATTTCGTGTCGCTGACCGAAAACTAAAAAACCCTTAGACAAGTTCGGGCATTGGGTCTGTTTTCTCGAGCAGGTACTGCGGCCGGCCCGTATGATCTTCAAGCTGCGCGACGTCTGGATTAATACCCAAATGCCGGTAGAGTCCCGCAAGAACTTCTGAAAAATGGACGGGACGTTCAGTGATCTCGGCACCATGTCGATCGGTTGCACCAATCACCTGTCCAGTTCGGAAATTGCCTCCGGCCAAGAGTCCTCCTCCAACCTGCGGCCAGTGATCTCGGCCAGCATCTTTATTGATCAGTGGCGTTCGACCAAATTCACCCCACGCAATCACGGCAACATCTTTGTCGAGCCCGCGCTGATGGAGATCTTCAATCAATGCAGAAAGCCCTTGATCAAATTGCGGCAGGTGCGTCTGCTTCATTCCATTAAAGTTATCGCTATGAAAATCCCAACGCCCAAAGTTGAGCGTTACCACGCGACACCCCGCTTCGACCAGTCTTCGGGCCATGAGAAAATGTTCGAGATTTCGCGGGGCACCATCACCAAAACGATTTGGATCCCCCTTGCCATATCGCTCGCGCACACTTTCAGGCTCGCTTGAAATATCGAGTGCCTTGGCGAGTTTGCTGCTGGTTAAAATATCAAACGCGCTTTGCGTCAGAGAATCCATGCCTTCGAGCGTGCCGCTGGCATCGATGTTGCGTCGAAGAGTGTCAATATTTGAAAGCAGTCGACGACGATCCCCGAGCCGAGTGCCCGAAATATCTTTCAACGTAATATCCATGTTGGATGGTCCGCTCGGACGAAACGCCGCATGGGATACGCCGAGAAATCCAGGATGACCCGGTGAACCATAGGGAGGATGTCCGGCATCCGGTGAAAGACCAACAAACGCTGGCACGGCTTTGTCCACTGGCCCGAGAATTTTGGAGCCGACGGCGCCCATGCTTGGCCAGCCACCACTGGGCTGATTGCGGACGGTGCGCCCTGTGTAGCAGATGAATGAATCGTGATTTCCATCGGGCGACCCATGCATGCTTCGCAGTGGAACACACTTGTCCATGATCGCTGCCAAGCGGGGCATGTGTTCACAGATATCGATGCCAGGAACATTGGTGTGAATCGGTTTAAATTCGCCCCGGATCTCGGCCGGCGCATCCATCTTCAAGTCGTACATGTCCTGGTGCCCAGGAGCACCGCACATATAAATCATGATGACCGCTTTGTGCGAATTTCGGATTCCGACAGCCTGCTCTGCTTTGAGTAACTGCGGCAGAGAAAGTCCGCCAACGGTGAGCGTTCCGAGTCGCAAAAGATCCCGCCGCGAAATGCCATCGCACAAACGAGCGTGTCGACCACTTCCGCCATCGCCAAGGATTGAAAGCATGCGTTGTTCTCCGAACTGCTCGTTGTTTCCGACGCTTGTACGTCATCACGCCGAGTGACCACACCAACCTGAGCACCGTCACTTTACTCCACAATCGACCAATATGAAACGGCGACTGCAGTCTCGTTTGGAATCTGTTTGCCACAAAGGGTTTCCAACTACTGCTCACACCGCCAGATCAAGTGTACCGGGGATGTCGTCGCTCTCAATTCTCTCATCTTTTATCCAAAACTTGAAAAACTCTTTGTGTCGCCGAAGAGTTTTGTTTGTAATGATTTTGCCGCCGCGATTCGTATAAGTTTGTACAAATGATTCCAATGACTTCGACGAGGCAACGCAATCAATGAGAGATACCGTATGAAACAGTTCACAAGTGCTCTGTTGAATTCGCACAGCGTCGATGCAGCAGAATTTCTTGACGACATTTCTGTGTCACGCCGCGCCGACAACGATCGCCGCTATCAGATCGACGGATTCTCCGCTGGTGTCATCACTCAACCGCAATTCAGTTCGCTCGAAAACATTTTCTCATCGACACTGGTTGCCAGTCCGTCGTGGCCGATGATGCCGCTGCCGTGGATGCCCGGAGCCACGTGGTCGCCAACGCCTCCTGCCGGACGGATGCAAAAAAAGTTTCCAATCCATCCCGAATGGCATTCACACTGCTGCACGGTGTCGGATAACGTGGATGGCAGGAATCTTCCAAGGCTCATCCAATCAACTGCTTCCTCGCAATCACGCCGCGGCTCTGCTCAATCACGAAAAAGTTTTCTCACGAGCCTGATCGTTCACACCATTGTTCTACTCCTGTTGGCACTTGTGAATACCGCCACTTCCAATGGAGGAAGACTTGCTGCGCTGGTGATCACTTCCCACTTTGTTGACTGCGAAACTGAAAAAGAAGAAGCCCTGGTCACCATTGAAGAGCTTCCTGATGTTGCTCCAAGTGCCATCGATGAACCACTCCCGGTCGATTCAGTTGCGGGGTTTCTTGACGATCCCTCTGAAGAAAGCACCTCCGGCGTTGAGCTTTCCGAGATGTTTGCATTGGGTGATGTTTCGACGGTTTCTCTTGATCTCCATTCAACGGAGCAACTACTGACAATCGTTCCGAGTGGTCGTCGCAATCTCGTCGACACCAACGGACAAGGTCTTGACGACCGCGGAAATGGGGAACGCGGTGCCAATTTTTATGGCGTTAAAGCGCAGGGAGATTCATTCGTCTACATCATCGATTACTCAGGGAGTATGTTTGGCCCACGAGTTGTCCGCCTGCGGTACGAGCTTCAAAAATCAATCCGAGCTTTGCCTCCAGAGGCTCGCTTTTACATCATCTATTTTCATGCCGAGTCTGTTGCAATGCCCGCTTCAAGCCTTGTGTTTGCAAGCGTCGTCAATAAAAATCGCTATCTGCGATGGGCCGAACAATCGTTCGGAGGAGGTTCGACGAATCCCGTCAAGGCTCTGGCAATGGCACTGCGGCTCGAACCAAGTGCAATTTTTTTGATGACTGACGGCGTCTTCGACAATCCTGTGCAGGTATTTGCCACCGTCGAGCAGTGTCTTTCTGGAATGTCTCCGGGACAGGTACCAATCCACACGATCGCCTTTGAAGATCCTTCGAGCGCTCCGGTGTTGCAAGCGATCTCCCATCGATCAGGCGGCGCCTACCACTTCGTCAGTCCCTAAACCTCTTTCCGGGGCGGATTTCTCGCGCTCAATGATTTCTCTTGGTTCTCGGCGTCACTCTATTTTTGAGGATTCAGATCCAACATGCTGTGGCAACTTCTTTCCATTGGGGTCGGCGGAGCGCTCGGAACGCTCGCTCGCGTCGGCGTTTTCGCTGTTGCCGAACGGTTTGGTAGCCCTGGCGCTCCGATCGGCGTACTCACGGTCAATGTGCTTGGGTCGTTCATTTTTGGCCTGATCGTAGGCCTTGCCAAACAGCCTGGAGGCATCGTCACGCCTCTTGAAAAAACGCTGCTCGTAGGAGTCCTCGGCGGCTTTACGACGTTTTCAACATTTGCCTTCGATGCGGTTACGATGCTCGAAAGCGGTCGCATGCTGACGGCATTTCTATTCATCGTCGGCAGTAACGTCGGGGCGATACTCGGAATGTGGCTGGGAATCCGTCTCATGTCAGTCTGAAAACAATCTGACACACCCGTGGCTACCAATCGCAACCCCTATGGGATCATGGGAGCATGGGAGATCCTTTCGTCTACGCAGTTCTGCTATCAAAACATTTTGAACTGCTGTGGGATTTTGAATCGATACGATCCGTTGAGCCGATAGCTTCTCTCTTTGTAAGCGTGTCATGGCATACCGCGGGGCATGGCGTCGATGCCGCGAATTGGAAAATCTTTATTGTAAACATGCTCTCGCTGCAAGAAGCCCTCGAGCCAACGCACAACCTCCGGATGCTCATCCGCAACGTTGTGGCTCTCCGTCGGATCGATTGACAGGTCATAGAGCTCCGTATTCGAAGTAATGTCCGTGGATCGCGTGTCGAGTTTTTGCCGAATTGCTTTCCATGATCCAACAATCACTGATTGTTGTCCGCCATATCCCGAAAACTCTCGATACAGAAATTCCCGTTCTGGTTGTTTTTCTCCGCGAAGCGTGGCAGCGAAACTGATGCCGTCGATTCCATCTGGCAATTTTTCTGTTCCGGTAAATTCCAGAAGCGTCGGCATCCAGTCTTCAAATCCAGTCACTCTTTTCGACACTGTTCCCGCTGGAACTACGCCGGGCCATCGCACAATGCAGGGTACCCGAACCCCTCCTTCATAGAGTGATCCCTTTCGACCTCGCAGGCCTTTGTGCGAATTAAAAAACTCGCTGTCGGTGCCGCCGAGTGCATCGTAGAGAGGCCCGTTGTCACTTGAAAAAATCACAATTGTGTTGTTATCAATGCCAAGTGCCTTGAGTCGCTCGAGCAAACGTCCTACTCCCCGGTCCATTCGAGTCACCATCGCCGCATACGCTGCACGCGGAGTTGCATGGGGCAAATATCCACGGCCACCTTGATACGCCGGATCATCCCACAATGCGTTGTACTCTTTGAGAGACTCCTCCGGGACCTGAAGTGCCAGATGGGGAACTGTTGTGGGCCAGTAGAGAAAAAAAGGTTCGCGTGCGTGCTCCTCCGCAAACGCAATTGCCTGCTCCTCAATCAGATCTGGAGCGTAATGATTTCCAGAAAATCGCCTGTAGTTTTTTAGATCCTCAGGTCGTTCGTCGGGCTTGAATGTATCGTGAGCAGAAAATGGAGGGTTTCCAATCTCAATGCGATCGCGATCGTTCCAGAGGTGAGTTGGATAGGAATTGTGCGCAATCGCCTGACAGTTGTATCCGTAAAATCGATCGAATCCCTGACGCAAAGGCTCACCTGTCGTGCCGGGTCCACCGAGACCCCACTTTCCAAAAATCCCAGTGGCGTAGCCGCGAGCTTTCAGCCGTGTGGCAAGCGTGCGTGAGTTTTCCGGAATCGCCCACTGTCCTTCCGGTTTTGTTTCTCGATTGTTTCGTATAGAGGCATGGCCTGGGTGCAAACCGGTGAGCAACACGCATCGTGACGGTGCGCAGACCGCAGATCCGCTGAAGTGCCTTTCAAATCGCATGCCTTCCAAAGCGAGTCGATCAAGATGTGGTGTCTTGATCAAAGCCTGACCATAACAGCCCACATCGCCGCACCCTAAATCGTCCGCAAGAATAAATACGATGTTCGGCTGGTCTCTTCCAGCAGCGACTATGTGCCATCCATTGCTAACAGACAACGCAATCACTGTGGAGATAAACGCGCGGCACCATCGAATGCCAATTGAAAACTTTTCTCTTCCAGAGCAACTCTTCACCGTGGAGCCCTTTTCTCAATAACGTGGAGTCACGCACATGCCGTTGTCATATCACACTGTCTTTGCATCTGGCTGCTCAAGCATCGATTGCGACGATGCCTAAGGCCAAGAGATCGGGGAGAATCAATTCCTGAAATTCTCTGCAGATCGCGGTGACAGCGGTGCGACGGTCTGCCGGTTCGGTGATTTCACGGCCCGTTTTACGCTCCACGATGCCCGGGCCACGGGCTGCAATGCGCCGCTCCACGCGAGTCACGAAGTCGAGCGATTCCCGATCGCTTTCGCTGCCATGCACAAGTTCGTCGAGCACGATCGAGTGCAGAATTTTGATCGTGTCTCCCGATCCCCTGACGGGACTTGCCAGCAGGATCAGTTGTTTCAAACCCATCGGCCGCACGATCTGATCCGCATTAAACTGATTGGTAAACCGCAGACGGGCGGGCCGAGTGAGCGACTGGGAACCCTCGGCAGCCGGATCGAGAAAGACGCGGTCTATCTCGAGCGGATCAATGACCTGCAGCGGTTGGGCATCGACGCAAAACAGCCCCAGCGAGACAGCTAAATCAATGGCCTCGATCAGATCGTCTTTGGATACATCGGCGCATCTGGGATCCGAGGCAATTTCAGCCAACCGCCAACTCCGCTCGCGAAACATCTCCACGAGTGTGTCGTGCGGCGGACCATCGATCGTTACAGTGATCGCCCCCATGGCATTGAGCGATTCTTGAAAGGGCAGCGTTACATTCCGCTGCGAAAGTCGAAAAGAGAGATCGTCTGCAGCGGTGAAGCGATCTGGCGATTGCTTTGACTCGGGCCGATGCTTGGCGTAGATATCCCAGCGAAAGCTCTGATTGGTCAATAAATCTTTGCGGGTTTCGATGGCTTCGCGATTGCCTTGGGCGCGGAATTCATTCAATCGCGGCGCGATGCACAAGTCTGGCAGATTGAGCGAGACTGGAAACGATCCCGCAAACGCAAGCCCGGCTGGGCGAAACAAAGCGGCAACCTCGGCACACTCAAACGCCTTCCAGTGATCGCCCAGAAATTCATGCGTGAGGTAGGTGAGATCGTGCTTGGACATATCGTCGACAAATTCTGCCGCGACCGGATTGTTGACGAAGTATTGCCCTTGGGTATCGCGCAAGGCTTTGATGCGCTGCGCCGCATGTCGCATTTTCTCGAGGCTGTCTCCTTCGCATTCGGCAGCAAATTCTCGCACCAGCGATCGCACCGGCAGGAGTGGCGCCCAGCCTGTGAGCACGTTGTAGCTCACCAGCAGCAGGCCACCGGGGGCCAGTCGCTCCCTCGCAATGTCCACAATCTGTTCGCGCACCTGCGGCGAAACCCAACTCCACACGCCGTGCATCGCGATGAACTGCTGAGGTGGAAGATCGGCTGGGAGATGCGCGCAGTCGGATGTGAGAACGCGAACATTTGAAAGCCCTGTTTTGCGAATCCGCCGCTCTACGGCCTGCGTGTGAACGGGATTGATGTCGACACCGGTGAACGTGCCGATTGGATTGGCGGCTGCGAGCGTGAGCAGTGTGTCGCCAAATCCGCATCCGATTTCCAGATAATGAAAGCCTTTTGAAACTTCCGGCGGTGCAAATCCGTTGAGGCTCGCGACAAATCGCAGCAACGTCGGAGCGAGTGCCGGATAAAAGCCGGGCACATAAGGCACGTCTGTAACGTAGCCTTCGGCGGCATTGGACGAGGCGATCGGGGCCATGGCTTTAGGAGCCAACGGTGTAACTCTCCGACACTTTTCCGACGCTGGCCCCGGTGGAATCTTTTTTATGAAACGTCCACGTAATTTTGGCAAAGGCGAAGGCAACGGTATCCGATGGACGATTCTCAGCAGCATCAACGACTGAATGGTTCGTGCCACTCAATTCATATTTCGACACAATCGCGTCGTTGAGTTCGTACTCCAGAACGACGGCAAGCTTTCCGGCAACCGTGGCGCACATCTGAATCTGCACTTTTGGAATCTTCTGGCCGGTTGCACAGGCCTTCATCAACTTGACCGAGGCGGCATCGACGAGCTTTTCGACAATCACGTCGCCAAGGCTCGTGCTCCCGACCGGATTGTCAGACTTGATAAACGAACCCGTTTTTCTTTCGACCGCGGCATTCAAGCCGATGATCTCGCTCCAGCCTGTGTGCTGCGCATCGGCGGAACCACCCTCGAAGTCACCGACCTTGATATAGCCGCAAATAGGTTTGCTCATCGATATTTACCCTGCTTGAAAGTGTGGCGACAGGCTATGTCAGCGGCGAACATGCATCGTCAGGAATCCAAAAATGCCGCCGTTATTCCCCAGCAGATATCGGGGAATAACGGCGACTTGTACCAGCGGGCCTGACCCAGATGTTTGCCAAAGCCCAGGCCACCAGAATCTCAAAAGGCTATTTGGCAGTTAAGGTATTCGCGTCGTACTCGCCCTCAACAGAACCCTTGACCGAGCCGTCCTTCGTGTCGATCTCTTGGAACTTAAACTTGATCCCCGTGGGCATGAGCCCAACGAGAGACGACTGGTTCGACTTGCCGTCGCCAGCCGTCATAACCGAAGTCACGAGCACGTCAGAGAGTTCGTACTGGCTGTTGATCTCGCTCTTGCCACCGATCGTCACTGTTTCAACGATCATTACTTTCTTGACGATCTTGCCACCCAGAGCGGCCGCAAGCAGTTTAGGATCGGCCTTGTCGACATTTTTTCTCAGCATGATCGGGCCCAATTGGGTGCTGCCTGTCACTCGCTGCTGCGACTGCTGAGCAGCGCCACCAGCCATCAGATTGCGGGAAGCGTTTATCGTGTACTCGTGCAGAATGCACCACTTCTCATAACCCTTGTCCATGGCCTGACCATCCATACCATCAAACTGCGCGTAAACAGCCATCGTTGCATCGTCCTTTCTGAAATGTGTCCGAACTCAAAAAAACTCTACTGAAAACTGAAAAATTTTTCTCTTTAATCGTGTGGGCGTTTTGAAATCCGCTCACACTCTTGTCGGGCATCTCTACGGCTTCGAGCCTGAAGCGGTTCATGCAAATCTATTCGGCCCTCTTTTGGCACGCCAAGGAAAGAGTCAACCTACCACAGCAATGGACCAACGCAAGTTTTGGGTAGCCAGAAATTGTGTTACGAAATTGTGTACTTGAATCCGCCATTTTCGCCGCCCAGATCGACGTGCACTTTTTCTACCGGCTGGCCTTCTGCCATCCGGCCCAGCAGCAGCGTGGAAAGCTCGGGCAGCATCGATCCTGAAAGCACATGATCAATATTGCGGGCACCGCTATCGACTTCGTGGCAGCGGTCTACAACTGCTTTCACGACCTCGGGGCTCCAGTCAAAACTGGCCTTATAGGCCGTCTCCACGCGGCGGCGAATGCTCTTGAGTTTGAGTTCGCAAATGTTGCGCAGCACATCGTCGGCCAATGGGTAATAAGGCATCACCGTCAATCGCCCCAAAAACGCCGGCTTGAAAACCTTGAGCAGATCGACGTGAAGCGCCTCGGCAAGCGCCGGGGGATCGGGCCGGGTGGCCGGATCGGCGCAGAGTTTCATGACGGTGTCGGTGCCGGCATTGCTTGTCATGATAATCACGCAATTTTTGAAATCGATGTCGCGGCCTTCGCCGTCACGCAGCATGCCCTTGTCAAACACCTGATAGAAGATGTCTTGCACGCCGGGGTGCGCCTTTTCCATTTCATCGAGCAACACCACGCCGTACGGACGGCGACGCACCGCCTCGGTCAGCACGCCTCCTTCGCCGTAGCCCACGTAGCCCGGCGGCGAGCCCATCAGAAGCGACACTTTATGCTCTTCTTTGAACTCGCTCATGTTGATGATCGTCATGTGGTCTTCGCCGCCGAAGAGCAGTTCGGCAAGCGTGAGGGCCGTTTCCGTTTTGCCCACACCGCTCGGCCCGGCCAAGAGAAACACTCCGACCGGCCGGCGAGGATCGGTGAGGCCGGCCCGCGAGGTGCGAATCCGTTCGGCAATGGTTTCAAGCGCGTGCGACTGTCCGACAATCCGCTCTTCCATTCGGCTCTTGAGTTCCAGCACGCCGCGAATTTCGTCTGACACCATTCGGCCCACAGGAATGCCGGTCCATCCTGCAATCACTTCTGCAATTGCCTGTCCGTCCACACATGGGCTCACCAGAGGTTCCTCTCCCTGCACCGCTGCGAGCGATTTCTGCAAATCCGCAAGCTTGGCACGCAAGGCCGTTCGCTCTTCGTCAGACAGCGGTGGCTCAGTGGCAGGGGCCGAAGCTGCAGCAGTTTTTGCTGCTGGCTTCGCGGCGGGTGTCGCTGCGGGCTTCGCTGCGGCATCTTGAGGCGATGGGTCTTTGGTAAACATCGTGGAGCCGGTGAGCCGCTTGCGAATCGAGCGAATTTCCGAAACGAGCTTCGATTCCTCGGTAAACTTTGTTTCAAGCGTGGCCAAAACGCCCGACACGCTCGCCTTTTGTTCGGCCAGCTCTGCCAGATTTTTCGAGTGGTCATCCCCGGCCTCTTGCTCGCGGGCCAGGATCGCGATGGCCGTGGCGAGAGCATCGATCTGCCGCCTTGCATCTTCGATTGCTGGTGGAGTGGCTGATTGTCCGATCGCCACGCGGGCGCAGGCGGTGTCGATAAGACTCACAGCCTTGTCGGGCAGTTGACGGCCCGAGATATAGCGCCTTGAAAGCTTGACGCTGTCGACAACGGCATCGTCGAGGATCGACACAGCGTGATGCTTTTCCAGCGTGTCGACGATGCCGCGAATCATGCGGATGGCAATCTCGTCTGAGGGCTCTTCGACTTTGACCACTTGAAAACGACGGGCCAGGGCCGCGTCTTTCTCGAAATATTTTTTATATTCGGCCCACGTGGTGGCGGCGATTGTGCGGAGTTCACCGCGAGCAAGCGCTGGCTTGAGCATGTTGGCCGCATCTCCTTGGCCCGCCTGCCCACCGGCGCCGATGAGCGTGTGGGCTTCGTCTATAAAGAGAATGATTGGCGTCGGAGACTTCTTCACTTCTTCGATCACGCCCTTGAGCCGATTTTCAAACTCGCCTTTCACGCCTGCACCCGCCTGCAAGAGGCCCAGATCGAGCGTGCGGAGGGAAACTTTCTTCAGCGGATCCGGCACGTCGCCACTGGCGATGCGCTGCGCAAATCCTTCAACAACGGCCGTTTTTCCAACGCCTGCTTCGCCCGTGAGAATCGGATTGTTTTGTCGGCGACGCGTGAGAATATCGATGATCTGTCGCACTTCCGGTTCGCGGCCGAGCACCGGATCGATCTTGCCGGCTTTGGCCCGTGCGGTGAGGTCGATCGTGTATTGGTCAAGGTTTGGCGTGGTCGTGGGGCCTTTGGGCTTGCCATCGGGGCCGACTGCGGCGGCGTCGCCTCCAGCGGCACCCTCTGATTCGGGCAGGTCAGATTCAATGGAACGCACAAAAACCCGCGTGGCCTCGCGGGCGAGCACATCCGGAGCGATCTTTCGCAATTCATCAGAGGCCGCCAAGGCTCGCTGAGCGGTTGATTCTTCCGACAACAGCGCCAGCAACAGCCACGCTCCGCGCACCTTCGTTTCAGCGTGATCAACGCTCGCCACCAGCCACGCCTGTCGTGCAAGCGCGCACACTTCCGGAGAGAGGAGCGGCGGCCGTGAATTGCCCGTCTTGAATTTCTCGATGGCGCGAGTCAGATCGCCGAGCAGCTTGGCATGATCGACGTCGAAATGCTTGAGCAGCAGACAGATGTCGTTGCCCGGCTGTTCCAAGAGTTTGACAAGCCAGTGCTCGACTTCGACGTTGTAATTTGTTTTGGACAGGCAAAGGCCGGCTGCGCCTTCAAGCGCCCGCTGACAGACTGGGTTCAGCTTGCTGATAAGACCCTTCAGATCGAGACCTGCCATAAAAATGGTTCCATTTTTGGGGTGCGGCAATGAGATTCTTTTTTTAGCTTTTTCTCAGGCCAAGTCAACGCGCCAGTCGTTGCTGCCCCGAGGCAGGCTGTGGATAGCCAGCTCCTCGGCCAGCGTTACGGCGCTCACCTACAAATTATCCGACGTCCACAATCACATCGGTGGTGGTGATCGTGATTTCACCGGCATAGGCGCACATGCACTTCGAGCTGGCATCGAGGGCAGGGAAATTGCGTACCAGAACTGTCGGCGATCCCGGCATCCAAGGGGTCGTCACGGGAATGCAGGGCATCGGCGTCAGCACGCCGAGTGCTGCGGCCGTGGCGGCAATCACCATTGGATTGGCCGGCGACATGCACATGCCAAACGTCGGAATATTTGCCATCGGCACACAATCCATAATATTTGCCGCTTGCGGCCCCTGCCCCATCACCGTCGGCACCAAAACAACCAGCGGCGTCGGCGCGATCCCCTGTGAGCACTTCAGTAATGAACCCATGTTTACTAATTTTCCAGCCATCGTGAACACTCCTTAAACGAGGACGATCCCATTGCTTCTCGCGTCGCCGCAAGCCCTTGGAAGTCGATCGTGGTGAGAGTTTATGAAATGCAACGTCGCTTTGCAAAACAATAAAGTGAAAGCCTGCGGAAGCCAGTGAAAGCCTGTCACGGGAAAAGAACCGCGTGCCTTAACATAGAAAAGTTCGGCAACTGCAATTGAGTTATTTGCAATTTAATATTGCACTTGAATCTTACAATTGGTACGAACATGGGCGGCGGAGAATCCAAAAAACTTTTTCACGGCGATAGGATCGCGGGGGACGATTGTATGGCAACTCCTCAGTCCAGTCAGTCGAGTTTCATCAAAAACGTGGCCGTCGACTGCAGTTTGGGCAGCGATGCGTTCAAGCTGCGATCGTTTCACTACACCGAATCGCTCGGGCAGCCATTTAAGGGCGTGCTCGAACTCCAAAGCGATAACGCCGACATCGATTTTGCTCAACTGCTCGGCAAACCGATGACGGTTTCTATCACGCTGCCCGGCGGCGGCCAGCGGCACTACAGCGGTTTGGCTCGTTGCGTTCGCCAGACGGGCGATGCGGGCAATACCGCACTCTACCGAGCAGAAATCGTGCCCTGGATCACCTGCTTGGAGCTGGGATCTGATTGCCGCATTTTTCAAAACAAGTCTGCGATCGATATTCTCCATCAGATCTTTGAAGACCTCAGGTTTTCCGACTACGACGTCTCTGGAGTGATCGGCAACTATTCGCCACTGGAGTTTTGTGCGCAGTACAACGAAACGCACAGCAATTTTGTGCACCGCCTGATGCAGCGGTTTGGTATCTACTATTTTCACAAGCACGTCGCCGGCCGCCATACGCTCGCCCTTTGCGATTCCCACGCCAGCCACGGGACTTTCCCCGGCTACGCAAAAATTCCTTACCACTGCGAAAAAGGCACGGCGATGAACCGGGAGCATATTTTCCTATGGACTGCCAGCGAGCAGATGCAGTCTGGAAAATACACCTTGAAAGACTACGCACCCTCAAGCCCCAAGGCCGATCTCGTCGCCAGCCACACTTCTAACCATTCCTATCCTCACGGCGACCTAGAACGCTTTGAATATCCAGGTGGCTATGACACGCAGAGCGATGGCGACTCTCTGGCGACGGTGCGGATCGAGCAGAGCGAGTGCCGGGAAAAAGAATTTTTCGGCGAGGCGTTTTGTTTTGGCTTGTCAGTCGGCTCCACGTTTTCTCTCGAAGGCCATCCTCGAAAGGATCAAAACGCCTCATACCTCACCGAGTCGGTCGACTTTTCGATTGAGGTCTCCAAGTTAGAAGCCGCCCCTGCTTACAGCTATCGATCCGGCTTCAAGGCCATCCCGGCGAGCGTGCAGTTTCGACCGCAGCGTTTATCGCCGACTCCCCGCATTGCCGGCGTGCAGACGGCCGTTGTTGTGGCGCCGGTCGGGCAGGACTCTAGAGTGCCCTACACCGATCCCTCTGCAAGCGCGCGGGTGCAGTTTCACTGGGATCGCGCCGGCAGCAAAGACGAGAGGAGTTCGTGCTGGCTGCGTTGTTCGCAACCTTCCGCTGGCAGCGGTTGGGGCAGCATCTTTCTACCGCTTGTCGGCAACGAAGTGATCGTGGCCTTTGAAGACGGCCA
>QWOQ01000014.1 GCA_003669585.1 Planctomycetota bacterium
CTCCAAGCTTCTGTCACGGCCTGTGCTTCATCGAGCGATAGGAACCAGTGCTGGTTCAAACACTCGTCGCGAAGCCGACCATTGAACGACTCAATGAACGCATTATCCGTTGGCTTTCCTGGCCTGCTGAAGTCGAGCTTCACGCCGCTCGAGTACGCCCACAGATCCAAGCTCCTCGAAATGAACTCCGGTCCGTTGTCGACTCGAATCGTTTGTGGCTTGCCACGCTGTGAAGCCACCCCCTCCAAAACCCGCACAACATCGTCTCCAGTCAATCGCTGACCGACCTTAGATCGCCAGGCTCTCACGGCTATGGTTATCGACAAACTCAGCAACCGGAATCGCTGCCCGCCGACCAGCTGATCGGACACGAAGTCCATGCTCCAGCTGTCATTGGCATGCTGAGCCATCGAACGAGCTGCCCGAAGCTAGAACGCTTTTCCGTCGACGTGGCTTTTTTCGCCTGATTCCAAGGCCTTCTTCGCAGTACAGCCGGTACACGAGCTTCTTGTTCACGAGCCATCCTTCCCGACGCAGGAGCACCCAGAGCCGCGGATACCCATAGTGCACCCGGCTGGCCGCCAGGTCTCGAAGTCGTACGCTCGGTCCGCGGATTACGTCTGCTCCGGTAGCGGTAGTCGTTCGGGAAAACCCGAGCACCCGACAGGCTCGACGTTCGGCTTTCCCGGTACGCCACCTGCACCTCCCGCACCAGAACACGCTGCACCGCGGGCCTCAAAGTTTTTTTGAGAGCACGTCCTGCAGCATCTTCTTGTCCAGGCTCAGGTCGGCGACCAGCTGCTTGAGCTTCCCGTTCTCCTCCTCGAGGATCCGAAGCCGTCGCAGTTCGGCGACCCCGAGCCCTGCGAACCGCTTCTTCCATCGATAGAACGTCTGTTCGCTGATCCCGAGCTTGCGAATGATCTCAGCCACCGAAGTGCCCGACTCAGCCTGCCGTAGCACAAACGCAATCTGCTCTTCACTGAAATGCTTTTTCCCCATCCAAAAAACCCACCCTTTCTGGTGATGTCAAAAGTAAAAACCCTAACATCCCGGCTGGATCAATAAATGGGGAGAACGTCAGTCACTTTCGAGAGTGGTTCGCATGAATGAGCCAGCAGCTGTATGGTGAGGTGCGGCCGCTCAGCTTCTTAGTGCTGTTCCGCGTCTCTTACTTCTTCGAGGCAGGAGGTGCGTGAGCTTCGTGATCGCATCCAGCCGAACTAAAAAGTGCGCTGGAATCAGAGCCACGAGACGCAACAAAAGCGACCAAATCAAGCACTTCATCGCGAGTCAGTTTATCGAGAAGACCCTTGGGCATGATCGAGATCGCTGACTCGCGTCGCTCGGAAATTCCAGACTTTTTAATTCGTATCGGATCGGCTTTGAGGACTGGATTGAGAACGATTGCGATCTCTGTGGGAGTGTCTTCGGTCACAATTCCAGTGATCACATTTCCGTCGTCGGTGATCACCGTTGTCGAACGGTACTTTTCGTCAATTTTGAGAGACGGCTCGATAATGTGCCGCATGATTTCGACCGGCGTCATCTTTGCATCCAGCTTTTCAAGTTCCGCACCAAACGCAGTTCCAACGCCACCCAGCGCGTGACATGAAATACAACTCGCAGTGCGAAATAGTTCGCGACCGTGTACAAAACTGCGTCCTTTTTCCATGGCAGCAACGCCCGCCTCAAGATCCAGAAATGCCCACTCGGTGCGCGGCCGACGATCCTTCAGCAGTTCGTCCTTTATGGGGAGTGGATGTGTGGCCAGATAAGCAGCCGGATTGGCGAGATACCCCTCCAAATCAGCCACGACATACATCGCACCAAACATTCGCCGCCAGTGGCCAGGATAGGTGCAGACATAAGGGTAAACGCCAGGTTCGGTCGGCACATGAAACTGAACTTTTTGCATGGCCTGTGGCTGCAAGAGCGTGCTTGAAGCCAGCACGTCACTACTCTTTGGAACAAAATGTCGACCGGCAAATTCTCGTTCCTGCGCACTTTTTTCAGCCATTTCTCCAATGTGCTGCATCGTTCCCGGCTTGACGATCACGAAGTTGTGCGGCATCACATCGGCATTTTCGAGTACAAAAAGCACCGGTTTTCCTGCTTCAACTGCAATAGTCTCTTTGTCGTACGCCATCCGTTCGTACACAGTCCCGATGCGAACGACGCGCACTCCGAGGTCTGAAAGGATTGCGCGACGAGCCTTTCCTTCGGCCGCAGGCAACAGCGTCGAAAGAGTTTCCGCAAATTGCCATGCTGCCAGACCGGCGTCGCTCGACCGTTCATCGGTTGAAGCTTTACGCATCGATTCAATCAGAACGTCGAGAAGTCCAGCGGCCTGATCAGCGGGCCAGTTGACGGTTGGTATTTTTCCGAGCGACACAATTGCAGCGTCGCGATCAACCCCGCTTTTGATAAAGGCAGCTATTCGAGTAAATGCGTCAATCTCTTTGCCCCGCACTCCTACAATCGCTGAAAAAGTTGCGCGGCGAACGTTTCCGGCCATGCGATCAGAATCACTGACCACGGAAATCTCAACAGCCAGCGAGGGGGCCGACTGCTTCTCTACTTGAAAGACTTCCTTACGCCCGGCATCGAGAAGCGTGAGCGTAAAATTATTGAGACGATCCTGAAGACCGTCGCCCCGATTTGAAATCACAATTCGGTCAATCGACTGTTCGCTCCCAAGATCTACTTCCCACCAAGGATTGTCAGTATTTTCTTCGGTGTGCGTCTGGCTGCCGCTCCCATAGGAAGAATTGGTGTTGCCGTCTATTGCACGAGAAGCGTCGCCACCATGACTTGTGTTTTTCTGTGAGGCCTTTCCAGATCGTGCAATATTGTTCTCTCCTCGAAATGCCTCTACTTCGGCGAGTGTGAGTGTTGCTTTTCCCGGAATGTTCACGCGGATGAAGCGGGTAGAAGCTCCAAGAGATTTCTGACCGGGAGTCACTCCAGGAAGACCATCGAGCAGCGGAACAATCCGTTCATAAAGACTGCTGCGCACGCCCGGATCAGAAACGAGAGGAAGCGCCGAAATCAGGTCGACGAGATGTTCGGGCTTGCTCGATGCCAACTCCCAGACCTTTGCCGAACCATCTGCCCCGCCCGATCCATCAATCGCCGTGAGGGCCACAAACCCGATGCGACGCATGATCGAACGCTTGCCTGAAACGGCAAGATTTTGCATCTGGTCACGAAGTTGCGAGAGCTCTTCCGAAGGCCGGCCGAGGAGCACGCGAATCAGATCAAATACAGTTGGAGCATCCACCTCGCCAGATTGGCTATCGAGAGTTTGCAATGCATCGACAGCCACTTTGACGACCGTTGTGTGATCAGCCTTTGCAAGTGACTCGATTGCTTCGGTTCGCAGGCGTTCATCAAGACCGGGACGAAGGAGCATTTCCCGATAGATCAATGTCGAACGTGGCTCCATCGCCAAGGCATCGTTGTTCATTGAACGATAGAGCCATTTTCGACCCGCATCAGTTTTGAAAACGACTTGGATCTTTGTCTCTTTTGCCGATTTGTAGAGCGGTTCAAGAACCCGATTTGATTCTTTCTTGACATAGTCGAGAAATGAATCGCTCGGAAATTCCTCCGCGATAGCGAGCACCTCAATAGCCGCGGGATCGCTGAGATACGTCGCGGCCCGAACACTTTCCAAACGCACTCGGGGATGCTCATCTGCGGCACCGCGTCGCACTTTATCGAGTGCATCTGGCACGCGGTCGTGAATCGTCGAGAGCACTCGCATCGCGGCAGCTCGTGCGCGAGGCTCTTTGGTCGTCAAGATGACTTCCAGCAGTGGCAAGTCGATCTGATCGAAATATCGAAGCATCCAAAACGCCTCTAATCGATTGTGCTCATACTGCTCAGAAGCCGGATTCAGTCCAGCGAGCCACGCCCGTACCGCAGGAACTACTTGAGACTCGGGCCTTGCTGACAGTTCGATTTTGGCTCTGTGACGAACTCGATCGGTTGGATTTCCCAGCAAATGAACCAGCGATGCAACAGGCTCTCCGGCGATCGGAATCGGTTTTTCCAGAGGCTTGCCGTCCATCACTACTCGGTAGACTCGACCATGAATGCGATCGCGATTGGGATCCCGAATGTTGTGTTGCATATGACCGATGATTGGATTTTGCCAATCCGTAAAATAGATCGCACCGTCGGGCCCCATTTCAAAATCAGACGGCCGAAAATTTGGATCGCTCGATGAAAAAACAGGCTCTTGTTCTGTGCCCTCGAAGATGGATGAGGTTGTGTCATCGAGTGTGTATCGCAACAGACCGTGAACTGTGATCACGTTGCCGACGAGCAGATTTCCCTGCATTTCGGCGGGAAAGTGTGGACTGGAGAGGGTTTCAATGGCCGGACACGGACGCGTGCGCTGTTTGTAGACCGACGGCGCACCCCCATGTTTATCGAGTCCATTCAATCGCGTTGAAATCACTGCACCGGGATAGGGCACCGACCCGGTTCCGTCGACCACGATATCTTCGCCCCATCGATCAAAGGTGTGACCGTGTGGATTTGCAAATCCATACGACGAATACAAATCGAATTTTCCAGTGCGAGGCTCGTATCGGAAGACTGCTCCATTGGTTACCCGAACCGGCGGACCCCAAGGCGTTTCTGTCTGTGAATGATGAAACGTACCTTCTTGAAAGTAGAGGGATCCTGAGGGGTCGAGCGTAAAGCTGTTGGCCGTGTGATGCGTATCGGCAGTATCGATGCCGCCCAAAATACGAGTGCGGCGATCGCAGAGATCGTCCCCATCGGTGTCTTCGAGAAACCAGATGTCTGGGCCTTGCGCACAGATCACACCGCCGCCCCAAAACTCAAAGCCGGTGGGATTATGGAGATCCCCCGCAAACGTTTTCACTTGATCGGTGCGGCCGTCATGATTTGTGTCCTCGAGAATGAGCAACTTGTCATTCATTTCCTCGCTTGGCTTCCAATGGGGATACGTCGTCCATGCGGCTACCCAAAGGCGACCTTTGGTATCGAACGCCATCTGTACGGGGTTGATGAGTTCTGGAAACTGTTCTTCGGTGGCGACGAGTTCCACTTTCATGCCTGAATGAACAGTCATTTTTTCAATGGCGGCCTCTGCTGTAAGAAACTCGTGCTTTCCTCCTTCAAGCGGGCCGGGCTTATTTGTTTTGACTTCAATCAACTCCGGAAGTCCAACATCTTGAACCGCCGGCAGGGCGGCCATCGGATCAGAAAGAGTGGCAGCTGTGGCCCAAATGCGGCGATCGCGATTGGCTGTTTTTACATCGAGGTAGTCAAGTTCTCGCTGTGCCACTTCGTAGTTTGTCTGGCTGTCGGTGAATTTGAGCCACGCACGACCGCCGTAGGTGCTGAAGCCATCGGTGACGCGGTAGCGATGGAACCAGTGGAAGTTTTTGTCGAGCACCGCGGTCCGCAGTCGTTCAAGCGATTGAGGATTTCGCACCGGATGAGTTCCAAAGAGAGACTCATCAATGATTCGTGATATTTCTCGATCACCATCGACATTCGGATGGATGCCGTCGTGGGTCAGCGGTTGCTTGATCCGGGCATAGCTCTCCATCGTTGGCGTAAACAAATCGACAAACACAACTTTTTTACCCTTGACTGCCTCAGCCATTGCCTGCGTGTAAAGAGAGAGATTTTCGTTATGTTTTTTTCCATCGGGCCAGTGCGGGCGCTCAAGATTTTCGTGAGCGATCGGCGAAAAGAGAACCAGTCGCGGAGATTCAACGCCGTCGTATTTCTGCGAGAGCGTATGTTCGATGAACTGGTCGATATTTTTTTGAAAAGCTTCTAGGCCAACCTGGCCGGCGTGCGATTCATTCGAACCAAAAAAAGCAAAAATCACATCGGCTTTTGTGCCTGTAAGTTCAAAACGGTTCTCGCGGACAAATTCTTTTGTCGCCAGTGCTTGCGGATTTGGAATTGGAGCCGAACCAGAGAGCCACTGATCGGGTGTTCCGAAATCAGCCGAACGCAGCCGCTTTGAAAGTTCAACTTCATCGCCGTTGTAACCAAGATTTCGGATGACCAGTTGCGATGTGTGAAAACGGCTGTTGAGGAGTGTCTCCAACCATCCGGTGTGCTGCATTGCATCGGGCAGGCCGTCACCAAGAATACAGATGTGATCGCCTTCGAGAATTTCAAGTCGCTCAGCAGCCCATGCAGGGCCCGAACACAACGGGGCGATCAGTATCGCTAGTGGAAAAAGTCCGGCTGACAACAGGCCCGTAAAGGTTCGAACTGATTTCAATCGTCCGCAAAAATTCATCATGCATCTCCAGAAGATAAATCTTTTCGATGGACTCGCAAAAAGCCATCAACGTGTTTCTCTGGGCAGACCAAATCGGAGCCTGAGCCACGCAGCGAGAGTATAACCACGGGCACTTCCCATGCTGCTGTGGCCCGTTGCGGTTACGCCAGAAGGTCGGTGATCACCTTTGCCGGCTCAACGCCCGTGAGTCGCTGATCGAGTCCCGAGTGTCGAAATGAAAACCGCTCATGATCAAACCCGAGCAACTGCAGCACCGTAGCGTGAAAATCGCGAATACGCACCGGATTGTTGATGATGTTGTACGAAAAATCGTCGGTTTCTCCATGAACCGCACCGCCTCTTGAGCCTCCACCGCACATCCACATTGTAAAGCACCGTGGGTGATGATCGCGGCCATAATTTTCCTTCGAGAGTCCTCCCTGCGAGTAGATCGTTCGGCCAAATTCGCCTCCCCAAATGATGAGAGTCTCATCAAGCATCCCGCGATTTTTGAGATCGTGAACCAGTCCATAGCAGGCCTGATCAATGTCTTTGCATTGCATCGGAAGACGACCGGCGACATTGGCGTGGGTGTCCCAGTTATTCAAATAGATCTGCACAAACCGCACGCCTCGTTCAACCATTCTGCGCGCCATCAGCACGCTGTTGGAAAATGTTCCCGGCTTCTTTGCTTCATCTCCGTAAAGAGCATAAGTGCTTGCAGGTTCCGCGCTGAGATTGGTCAATTCTGGAACGCTTGACTGCATTCGAAAAGCCATTTCGTACTGCGCCATGCGAGTGCGCGTCTCGGGGTCACCGATCTGTTCAAGCATTCGATTGTTGAGTGCACCGAGGCCGTCGAGAGTTCGTCTGCGAACTTCGGAGGAGACCCCGGGAGGATTGTTGATGTAGAGAATAGGATCCCCCGCGCTGCGAAAGCTCACTGCGGCATGTTCGCCCGTGAGGTATCCACTCGACCAGAGACGAGCTGAGATTGCTTGTACTTGCTCGGTGTTGGTGGGCCGGGCAACGAGTACAACAAACGTCGGAAGATCCTGATTGAGACTGCCGAGTCCATAGCTGGCCCATGCACCTAAGCAAGGTCGGCCGGTAACCTGATTGCCGGTCTGCATCAGCGTGATCGCCGGCTCATGATTGATTGCGTCGGTATTCATGCTTCGGATAAAGCACATTTGATCAACTATTTTTGATGTCCACGGAAGCAATTCGCTGACCCACATGCCACTGTGGCCGTGTTGAGAAAACTTGAACTTTGAGGGTGCAATCGGGAACCGCGCCTGCCCCGAAGTCATCGTGGTGAGTCGTTGACCGTTGCGAATGGTTTCTGGCAAATCTTTGTCGTACCAGTCGTTCATCGCTGGCTTGTAGTCGTAGAGATCCATCTGCGGCGGCCCCCCTACCATGTGCAGATAGATGACGTGCTTCGCTTTGGGTGCAAAGTGGGGTCCTGCGGCACCTGCCACTCGTTCGACATCGCTGGACAATCCGGACGACGCATCCGCCTGGAGCAAACGCTGGTCGGTTGAAAGCGAGGCAATCGCCATTCCTCCGAGAAGATGGCTTCCATTTTTAAAAAAATGCCGCCGCGTGAGATTCATACGAAGCGATTCGAGCGGATTCATGAGGTCTCCCGTTGCCATTCAAGGCCGTACTTATTTACAGAGCATTTCATCCAAGTTCATGAGTTCGTTGACCATCATCGTCCACGCTGCCAAGAGCGATGGGTCGGCTGTTTCAGTTTTGCTCTCACCCACCGTCAACAGAGCTTTTGCATCCTCGGGATGGGCGGCGTACCACATTTTCATGTCGTTGAGAGAACTCTGCACGATCACCTGTTCTGCGGCATCGAAAGAACGACTCATCAGTCGCGAAGAAACAAAGTCGATTCGTTTTTGATCGCTCTCACCACCATGGGTCAGTGCTTGATAAGCAAGCATTCGTGCCGCTTCGACGAATTGCGGATCGTTGAGCGTGACGAGAGCTTGAAGAGGCGTATTGGTGCGATCTCGTTTGACCGTGCATGTCTCGCGACTGGGAGCATTAAAAATATCCATTGACGCCGGTGGTGCCGAACGCTTCCAAAGCCAGTACATGCTTCGCCGGTAAAGAGCGTTTCCGCTATCTCGCTGATAGCGACTGGTGTTTCCTCCCATCGAAACCGCCTCCCATACTCCGTCGGGTTGGTAGGGTTTCACGCTCGGCCCGCCAATTTGTTTCACCAAAAGCCCACTGGCCGCAAGTGCGCTATCTCGTACCATTTCAGCATCCATACGGAATCGAGGTCCTCGAGAAATCAACCGGTTGTCAGGATCTTGAGCGAGCTTCTCGGGCGTGATCAGAGACTGCTGTCGATAGGCGGCACTGGTCACCAAGAGTCTGAAGAATTTTTTCATATCCCACCCCGACTCACGGAATTCCACGGCCATCCAATCGAGGAGTTCTGGGTGACTCGGCAACTCGCCGGTAATTCCAAAATCACCGCTTGATCGAACAAGTCCAGTGCTAAAAACTTCTTGCCAAAAACGATTGACTGTCACTCGCGCAGTGAGCGGATGTTCGGGCAGCAGCAACCACTGAGCAAAGCCAAGACGGTTGCGAGGCGACTGCTCCGGAAAGGGAGGCAGTTGATCGGGAGTGTCAGGCGTCACTTCGTTGAGACGTTTGTCATATTCTCCGCGCTCCAGCACAAATGCTTTTGGCATCTCCGCTTTTTCATTCATCACATGGGCAACGGTTCCACGAGCTTTGATGTCGGCTTGCTCTCTTTCAAGGACAGAAAGTTCCGCCGACAGCGACTGAAATGAAGTGTCAAACGCCCTGACCCACCATTCATACAGATCTGCGGAATTTTTCAGCCGCTCCTCGACGGGTTGCGCGATGATTTCTGCAAGCTGCGCGGCCCGAGCGAGAGACTCTATTTCCGAAATCCCAAGTGCCCGTCCCCAGATGCGATAGTCGGCCAATCCAACCGCCATGGCCGGCGCGCCTGTCATACGATCACCAATTCGAAGCGCAACGGTCGTGCGCACCGAATTGGTTTTGAGCGTATTGTTTTCGGTGTTGAGCGGTTGCAGCTTTCCATCAAAAAAAACTTTCAAACCTTCTGCTTTCCCCGAGCCGTCGTAAGAAAGCCCGACAAACGTCCAGGCATCTGCCTTGAGTTGTTCCTTGGTGGATGCCTTGAAAGCATCCTCATTCCATGCATGCACAAGGTGCATTCCAACTCGCCGCCCCTGCACCCAAACATCCCAGCCGCGATGCTTGTCGAGGTCGTTCATCCTCGAGGAAACAGCGTAAAAAGAATCGTTGGATGGCGGCTTAATCCAAAACGTCGTGGTGAATGGTTGATTCCATTCAAAGTCACCGGCAGCTGGAAGTTCGAGAGCTTTTCCCGACAAGAGCAGCGCCGAGCGGCCGGAAGGGCCGGCCTGCCAAGTGGTAACAGGAGTCAGTTCGAGATCGACTTCCTTCCCGTCAAGAATTGCACGGGTGCGATTTCCCTGTCCCTCGTTCAGTGGCAGCGCCACCACCGGAGTATCTTGTGGCGATACGCGAGCCACCCTTTCCAATGAGAGGCTTGTAAGAAAGGCCTCGAAATCAGGACGAGCTTCCTTTTTTCGAATTTCAACCGATTGACGAATGTGAGGAATTTTCTTTTCAAGTGCCTTCCAGAGTGAAAGGTCTTCATCTCGAGGAACAACGATGATCGGTGGCGTGTCTTGAATATTTCCATCCATTGCCGACTGCGTTGAATTGTTGAAGAAGGCCGCCATTTCATAAAATTCCCGCTGTGAAAGGGGATCAAATTTGTGGTCATGGCACACCGCGCAGCCAGCGGTGAGTCCCAGCCAGACCTGCGACGTGGTTTCAGTTCGATCGCGCGTATAGAGCACCAGATACTCTTCTGCAATCGAACCACCTTCATTGGTCGTGATATTGCAACGGTTAAAACCGCTGGCCATGCGTTGTTCAATTGCTTGCTCGTGCGTCATGCCGGGAGCATCGGTTGGAAGCAGATCACCGGCAAGTTGCAGGATAGTGAAACGATCAAACGGAATGTTTGCGTTCAACGCCTCGATCACCCATTCTCGAAAGCTCCACATCTCCCGATAGTTGTCAAAATGAATGCCATGCGTGTCGGCAAACCGGGCATAATCGAGCCAATAGCGACCGCGATGTTCACCCCATTGCGGCGATGCGAGCAAAGAATCAACAAGCCGTTCGTAGGCATCGCTTCTTTTGTCGGCGACAAACGTCGTGACAAGTGATGGATCTGGGGGCAGTCCCGTCAGATCGAAGGCAACGCGTCTGGCAATTGTTTGCCGATCAGCCTCCGCTGCGGGCAAAAGATTTTTTGCTTCCAGCGTTGACAAAATAAATCGATCGATCGGATTGCGAACCCATGCTTCATTTTTCACCGCCGGAAGTTCCGGCCGCGTGGGGGCGATAAACGACCAATGCGGTTCATAATGAGCCCCCTCTGCAACCCAGCGTTCGAGTGTTTTCTTTTGCTCCGCGGTGAGCGATTTCTTTGTCGACGGTGGCGGCATCACCACGTCGGGATCGATCGATCCAATACGATCGAGAATGGGAGTTGAGTCAGAATCACCCGGAACAATCACCCCCGCTGCGATCGCGTCTTCACGGCGATCGAGCCGCAGATCAGCCTTTCGCGATGCACTATCCGCTCCATGGCACGAAAAGCAGTTTTCAACCAAAATTGGCCGAATGTCTCGGTTGTATGAAAGAGGCTCTGCGAGTCCCTGTGCATTGGTTCCGGCGGCAAACCATGCAAGCACTGCAAACACTGCCAAAGCGATCTGCCTTGCAATGTGGCGAAACGTCAACAGGCACGAGCCTTGCATCATGTCTCGGGGCGCACCAGCACCCCCGAATCCAAACAGATATTCTGCTGATAGCATGTCACTGGCCCTCGAAAAATTCAGATGTCTCTCTCAACACTCGCGAGAAAAAATGTCTTTTTTACGATGCCATATCGCTCGAGTTTCGAAAGTGAATTGAGACCTTAAGTATAGATGCCTCAAGAAAAAGTTGCTGAAAAGAGAATAGGCTTCTTTTTTGGCATACAAAACAGCTCTTCAGACTAAACGTGGCCTCCTGAACGGCACACACGGCACAATGAGTATCGATTGCTTTCCCCCCAGACCCTTTTTGAGTTCTCAACGGGCCTTTTGTTTTTTCAGTTTTCGACAAAGTATATGCAAACAATCGACGTCGCCGTTGTAGGCGCGAGTGCCGCCGGACTTTTTGCAGCGATCCATGCCGGTCGCACGGCGCGCCTGCTCGGGCGGCCCATAAAGATTTCGGCCTTTGACGGTGCACGAAAGCTCGGGGCAAAAATTCTGGTCGCTGGTGGCGGTCGCTGCAACGTCACGCATTGGCGTGTAACGGAACAGGATTTTTCTGGGAGTTCGGCTCCCGCAATTCGAAAAGTACTCGGCCGATTTACGGAACTCGAAACCGCTACATTTTTCGAGCAACTCGGTGTCTCTCTCAAGCGAGAAGAGACAGGAAAACTTTTCCCAGCCAGCAATTCTGCACGCACTGTGCTCAATGCGCTTCTGCGTGAGGCACAAGCCCTCGGTGTGGAACTCATCTATCCGGCGCGCATACGTCGCATCGATCGGCATGAGAGTGGTGGATTTCATCTGCAGGGTGATTGTGAACCGCTTCTTGCGAATCGCGTTATTCTGTGCACCGGTGGCAAGGCGCTTCCGAAATCTGGTTCTGATGGCGAAGGATTCGCACTCGCCTGTCATCTGGGGCACACGCTCGTCGAACCGATCATCCCAGCACTGGTTCCACTGGTTCTCGAAGATGGGCACTGGATCACGGCATTGTCAGGGCTCACGCTGCCGGCGGAACTTTTTTTAAAAAGTGGCGCAGGAAAACGCTTGGTCAGCTTTGCGTCAAGCACACTGTGTACCCACTTTGGCATGAGCGGTCCGAGCGTACTCGATATCAGCAGGCACTATCTGCGATCGCAAGATACTGATCCGCACACGCAACTCCTTATCAACTGGCTGCCGGGTTTCACCAACGAGAGCCTCGACGAGCTTTTTCTTGCGTCCGGTTCCGGCGGCCCCCTTTCCCTGCTTCGACGACATCTTCCGGATCGGCTCGCTCGACAGCTTGCCACTCTTGCCGGGATCGATGATTCGCGAAACGTACCACGGGAACGAAGGCGACTTCTGGCAACTCTTACAACCGCCACGGTGCTGCCGGTGATACGCGATCGGGGCTTCACGTTTGCCGAAGCGACCGCAGGAGGCGTGCCGCTTTCTGAGGTCCGTCTGGAAACTATGGAAAGCAGAGTCTGCCCAGGACTTTCACTCGCCGGTGAAGTTCTCGATGTCGACGGACGTATTGGAGGTTTTAACTTTCAATGGGCATGGTCGAGCGGATTTGTGGCTGGAACCCACGCCGCAAAGGCATTGATGTCCTAACCAGCGGGCGCCCGCTTGGCCTTCTCAAGAACCCTTCGCGTACGATTTTGATTCAATCACGGGGAACTTTTGTGGTCGCCGTATCCTCTTACAAGATATTCAGACTGTTTTCGGAAGCGAATGAAAAGAAAATCGACGTTTTCGATGCTGTTCAGTTTCTTCGCTCCGTTCAAAATCAAAACAAATTTTTATGTGCATGGAGAGTGCAGCTATGTTTTTATCGCGTTGCTTTCGTCGTACGGTTCTTTTTGTGCATGCGTCGCTCCTCTTGTTTTTTACAGGAATCACTTTGATGTCTGCTGAAACGGCCGACGACTGGAAGCAGGTCGAACTTTTTGTGCAGCGTCAACAGCCAAAATCCGCACTCGAAGCACTTCTTCCACTCGAGGCCAAGGCCCTCAAGCTCCAAGACTTTCCAGAGATAGCTCGGAGTATCGCTACCAGAGCAATCCTTGAAACAGCAGATCGACCGCCAGACGATGGCGAAAGACTTCGAATGCTTACGGCCGCCATAAAAAATGCCCCCGCGCAGACAGTTCCGGTGCTCGATGCGATTGGCGCCAATTGGACGTGGAACTTTTTTCTTGTGAACCGCTGGCGTTATGCGCAACGATCTACGGGTGGTTCGGCTGCCGATGCCCCCATCGAAACGTGGGAGCTGTCCAGAATTATTTCCGATATCGATCAACGAATGACATCCGCAGTTGCAGCAAAGGAGTTCCTTTCAAAACTCCCCGTCGATACTTGGAGTACGTTGATCAACAAGGGAACACTCGGTGATTCCTATCGACCAACCGTGTGGGACGTTGTGGTACGGGATGCGATCGCATTTTATTCCTCGGGCGAGCGCGGCTTGATCGACCCCGAGGATGTGTTTGAAATTTCAGTAGATTCTGCGGTACTCGGAAATGTCGAGGAATTTCTCCAGTGGAAGCCAGAATCGACCGATCTCCAATCTCCGGAACTCAAAGCATTTTCTCTGTTTCAAAAGCTGCTTGCATTTCACCGCAACGATAAGGATCAGACGGCATTTCTTTCGGCGGATTTTGACCGAATCGAATACGCAAGTCAGAAAGCTGTCGGCGAACATCGGATCGATCGCCACACCGAGGCTCTCTCGGAGTTTATTGCAGATGCCAAAGCCAACGAAGTGTCGTCGATGGCACGTGCACGTCTCGCGGAATTGCTCCAATCTCAAGACGATGTGCTGCAGGCACATGCTGTAGCGAAGGCTGGCGAAGAGGCGTACCCAACGAGCGTTGGCGGCATCAAATGCCGAAACCTCGTGCGTTCGATCGAGTCTAAAGAACTTTCAGTTGTTACAGAACGACTTTGGGCAAAGCCGTGGCCAAGCATGCGTATCACCTACAAAAACCTTGAGAAAGTGCACGTGCGAATCGTACCAGCAGCGTGGCGTGATCGCATGAAAAAAGGAGGCCAGATCGATGCGGGGTGGTTAGAACCAGAAGATCGTGCAGCCGCACTTGCACTGCGTCCTGTGCGTGAAATATCGGTTGATTGTCCGGCAACACCAGATTTTCGTCAGCGCCATCATGATGTGCCGGTGCCCAGGGATCTTCCCCCGGGTGCGTATTATGTGATTGCCAGTCATGATCCCGCTTTCGGCGAACAGAATAATGTTGTTTCGTTTACTGAAGTGTGGGTCACACAACTTGCGGTCGTCGTTCGGCCGCACTCTGCAACCGATGCTGGCCTTTCGGGGCACGTGGTGTTCGCTCGCTCCGGAGAGCCCGTAGCAGGCGCATCGGTGCAGGCTTTTTCCAGAAAGTTTCAAGACAATGCGATGACGCTGGTCGAAAGCCAGAAAGTCAAGTCCGATGCACAAGGGCGATTCGTTTTGAAAAGTGAGGGGCAGGACCTTCATGTTGTGGTTGCAGAATCCGTGATCGATGGAACCACGCACGCCGCTGCCTCGCAACCACTTTGGATTGGGCAGAGTCACCCGATCGAACGTCAGCAGCGATCACTTGTAGTGACCGATCGAGCAATCTATCGACCGGGCCAAACGATTCATTACAAAGCGATTGCCTATCACTTTCATTCCGCGCCGGGAAAGCCCCAGCAGTATGGAGTACTTCCAGAGCACGCCGTCACACTGGTGTTAAGAGATGTCAACTCGCAGGAAATTGCGCGCACGACGCACACGACCAATGCATTTGGATCGTGTGCCGGAACCTTCACCGCGCCTTCAAGAACACTGCTCGGAGCGATGACCATTGTCGCGGAGACGGATGCACCGGGTGTGACGGCTATTCGAGTCGAGGAATACAAGCGGCCAAAATTCAAGGTCGAAATTGATTCGCCGCAGGTTCCTGTGGTGCTCGAAGGTCAAGTCACTCTCACCGGAAAGGCCACGACATACACCGGCATTCCGGTAGTCGGCGCTACGGTGAACATTCGAGTGGTAAGGCAAGTTCGATTTCCTCCGTGGTGTCGCTTCTGGTTTGGCTTGCCTCCTGGAGGAGAAGAGGCAAGCATCGCACGCGGTCGTACAGTCAGCGACGCCACGGGTTCATTTCAAATTTCTTTTCCAGCGAAACCAGACCGCAGCGTTTCGAGGGAATCGCTACCGGTTTTCAGCTACCGGATTTCGGCAGATGTGATCGACTCAAGCGGTGAAACTCGTGCGGCCACAAAAACAATTTCTGCAGGCTATTCCCCAATTGAGGCCACCATCGAGATTGATTCGTGGCAAACAACCGATGCACCGAGCACATTTCGGATTTCAACTCGATCACTCGAAGGCATTGGGCAAAAAATAAAAGGCCGCCTTGCCGTCTATCGTCTGGTGCAACCAGCGGAAGTCATACGAGAAGATCTGCTTCGAGGAGCGTTCCAACCCATCAATCGGCGCGGTCGTGCAGGCGTTCACAAAGTCGCTGCGATCGGTCCCGGAATGGTTCCAGTGGTCGATCCGTCGGATTCGCAGTCGTGGGAGATTGGCGAGGTCATTTTTACTCGCGACGTAGAAACCGATAACAATGGTTTCGCTACAGTTCAAAATCAACTGTCAGGCGGGATCTACCGAGCAATCTACACTCTCCACAAGGCTGACGAAAAAGATGTCAAGGCCGTCGCTGAAATGGTTTTGGCGAAAACCGACGTGGAAGTGATCGACCCGGTTGCAGAGCAGTACACCGTCAAGCGTGCAATGCACGTCGCATCTCCGCAATGGAGCGTGGAGCCTGGAAATGTTTTCTCGATGACTCTCGGCAGCGGCTACGACAGCGCCAGGCCACTGGTAGAGATTTCCTGCAACGGCCAATTACTTCTTCGAGAGTGGATGCCGGCGGGAAAAACTCAGTGGACGCTCACGCAGAAAATTCGTGAAGAACATCGGGGCGGCATGACGGTGAACGTTTGGCTTGTTCGTGACGGTCGGTTGCACGCATTCACGCGTGTGGTCGATGTGCCCTGGTCGAATAAGTCTTTGCTGGTGAAGTGGGAGCGATTCACCAGACTGTTGGAGCCGGGAGCAAAAGAAGTCTGGCGAGCAACGATTACCGGACCTGATTCCATGGGGGCAGCGAGTGAAATGGTCGCGACTCTTTATGACCAATCGCTGGACGCTCTATCGAAACATGAGTGGCCGCTTGGAGGATTCAACGCCATGGGGATCTTTCGTTTTGAATCGTCTCAACCGGAGCCAGTATTCTCGAACAACACACAGAGATTGAACCCGATAGTCGGCTCGTGGCTTGTCGATTTCAAGCAAATAGACGCAACCTACCGCGAGTTTAAACAAGACTTTGCTCCGCCAACCCATGGAGGTTTTTTGCAAGGCAGAATGTTCAAAGGTCCAGGGGCAGGAGCAGGGGGATTGGGCGTTCGTTTTTCCATGATGCGAGGCGGCGATGCGATGGCTGACGCAGATAACGTCACGAGCCTCGAGTCCGCTGCAAGCAGTAATTCGAATCGCGTGGAAAAACTCGATTCCGGGAATGACAACACCCCGCTTTCCGATGCAACCGCGGCCATAGATCTGATGCCTCCTCGAAGGTCGCTTGCCGAGACAGCCTTCTTTTTGCCATCGCTTGTTTCCAACAAAGATGGATCGGTATCGATTGAATTTGAACTTCCCGACACGCTTACCACATGGGCATTTCAGGCGCTCGTACACGATTCAACGCTGCGCAGCGGTACGCTCACCGATACGATGGTGACGGCAAAGGATCTGATGGTTGAACCAGTTGTTCCGCGATTTGTGCGAGAGGGCGACAAGGTGTTCTTGCCTGTGAAGGTGACCAATCGTTCATCAGGAAGACTTTCTGGAAAAGTTCGCATTTCCTTGAGCGATGCCCGAACAGGCGAACTCGACCAAGACATTGTTCAAGGTGACGCCGAACAGAGTTTTGATCTCGCGGCAGGCGAATCGAAACCGATTTTCTTTTCGCTCGTCATTCATGACGGGGCCGATGTTCTTCTCTACCGCGCGATCGGTGTGGCTGGAAAAACGAGCGATGGAGAGGAGGGGTTTCTTCCGGTCCTTCCGCGCCGCGTGCTGGTATCGGAAAATATCCAGCTTTTTCTTCGCGGGAAAGGAGATAAAAGTTTTGAACTTCCCCATCTTTTGGAGAGCGCCAAAAAGCCTTCAATCCGGCAGGAATCGCTCACCGTCCAGATCGCATCGAATCCAGCATGGTACGCGGTGCTGGCAATGCCATCGCTCATGGAAACTCACGACGAGAGTACCGAGGCTACATTTTCACGACTCTACGCAAACAGTCTGGCGAGACATATCGTGACAGGCGACAAGCGAATTGCACGAGTATTCGAACAGTGGAAGGGAACCAAAACACTTACGAGTCCCCTCGAAAAGAATGCCGAACTCATGCGCACGCTGATCGCAGAAACTCCGTGGGTGCTTGATGCGGTGAACGAGAAAGAATCGAGAGCACGAATTGCTCTGCTGTTTGATGCCACGCGTGCGGCCAACGAAACAGCGTCAGCGATGGCACACCTCGTAAGCCAACGGCTTCCCGACGGCAGTTGGCCGTGGTTTCCTGGAGGAACAAGCTGCGACAGCGTCACGCTGTCGATCCTCTCGGGATGCGGACGGCTGCGAAAGATGGGAGTCGATATCGATTTGCAGATGGCAACCGGATCGCTTGAATGGCTCGATGGAAAACTCATTGCGTGGCATCGCGAAGCCAAGCAGCAACTGAGCCAACAGACAAACAAACAGCTCAAACCGTTCATCATTTCTTCCACAGTTGCCCTTGCCCTCTACGCTCGAACGTTCTTTTTTGTGGACAAACCTCTTCAAGGGGAAGCTTTGGAAGCGTTTGGCTTCTGGATCGAAATCGCCAACAGTTCGTGGCCCAATCTTTTGTCGCGAATGTCGCATGGCCACATCGCTCTGGCAGCAAAGCGTTTTGAAAAACTTGAACTCGCTGCCGAAGTCGTGAAGAGTCTTCGAGAACGAAGTGTTCAGGAAGAAGAAGTAGGTATGTGGTGGCGCGATCCACATCCGGCGTGGGGATGGTCTGATGCGCCGATTGAAACCCAGTCGCTCATGGTGGAAGTCTTTGATGAAATCGCCGGCGATGCAGCCGCGGTAGAGTCACTCAAACAATGGCTCTTGTCACAAAAACGCACCAGTCACTGGCGCGGCAGTCGAGCAACGGCCGACGCCATCTATGCTTTGCTTCGACATGGCAGCGACCTATTGGCCTCGACTGCGATCGTTGAACTCGCGATTGGCGGAGTGCCGATCGTGCCCGACGGAGTGGAGGCTGGCACCGGATTCTATGAAATTCGCAAGACACGAAGTGAAATCAAACCGACGGATGGCAACGTTCAGATCAGCAAAAAAGATGATAGCGCAGCGTGGGGAGGCGTGCACTGGCAGTACTTCGACGATTTGTCGAATGTGTCGATCTCAACACAGAAGGAACTGACGATAGAAAAGCGTCTTTTTACAAAACGAAATACCAAGGCGGGACCGATCTTAGAGGCAGTGACAGGTCCGCTGACGGTGGGCGACGAAGTCGTTGTGAGACTGATTGTGACAAGTGATCGGGACTACGAATTTCTGGAACTCTCCGATCATCGGGCTTGCGTGTGCGAACCGGTCGACGTGCTCTCTGGATGGCGGCAGGGAGATGGCGTCGCTTGGTATGCTGCGACGCGAGATACCAAAACGGATTTCTTTTTCGAGAGACTTCCTCGTGGCACACATCTGTTTGAATATTCAGTCCGAGTCTCGCATCGCGGAACAGCCTCGAGCGGCTTTGCATCGATTCAAAGTCGCTATGCTCCAGAGTTTTCTGCGCATTCCGAGAGTATTGCTGTGGAAGTAAAGTGAGTCTCGGCCGGTTGGTGATGTGTGCAATCACATTCAGGCAAGAATTCCCTTGATGACATGACCGTGCACATCGGTTAAACGAAACTGCCGGCCCTGATAGCGATAGGTCAGCTTTGTGTGATCGATGCCGCACAGATGTAGAATCGTTGCTTGCATGTCGTGGATATGCACTGGATCGGCCGTGATATTCCAGGCGTAGTCGTCGGTCGAACCGTACGTCATGCCGCCGCGAATGCCTCCTCCGGCCAACCACCAACTATAGGCTCGACCAAAGTGATCCCGCCCATTTGGTTTCGCAGGGTCTCCCTGACCAAACGGCGTGCGGCCAAACTCGCCTCCCCACGCCACCAGCGTGTCTTCGAGCATTCCGCGTTCCTTGAGATCGTGAACCAGCGCCGCGCTGGGCCCTTCGGTATCGCGACACTGTTCGGCAAGTTGCGTGTAGAGATTGTTGTGCTGATCCCATCCGGCGTGCATGAGTTGCACAAAACGAGTGCCCCGCTCCAAAAGACGCCGGGCAATGAGGCAGTTGTTTGCAAAACTACCTTTCACAAGCACATCCGGTCCGTAACGATTCAGAGTTCCTTTTGACTCATTGGAAAAATCAACTAACTCTGGCACGCTTGATTGCATACGAAATGCCATCTCGTACTGAGCGATGCGTGTATCAATTTCTGGATCGCCATAGTCAGCCAAATGTGCCGCATTCATTGCAGCGATATCGTCGAGCAGTGCGCGACGTGCCTCGCGAGAAACTCCTGGCGGGTTTCCTAAGTAGGGTACGGGATCTCCGGTATTTCGAAATCGGACTCCCTGCAAACGGCTCGGTAGAAACCCGCTGCCCCAGTAATAATCGAAGAAAAGCTGGCCGCACGTTTTGGCCTTGTCGCTAGAGGTCATCACCACAAATGCGGGAAGATTTTCTGTCTCGCAGCCGAGTCCGTAGGTGAGCCATGCTCCCATGCTCGGACGACCGGGAACTTGCGCACCGGTCATAAAAAATGTCACACCCGGTGCATGGTTGACTGCTTCGGTATACATGCTTCTCACCACACAAGCATGGTCGGAAAGTCCCCCGAGTCCTGGAAGCATTTCGCTGATCTCGGTGCCACAAATCCCATATTTTCGGAAAGGTTTGATCGCCGGAACAGTTGGCCACTTTGCATACCCGCTGGACATGGTGGAAAGTCGAGTCGTTCCTCGCACGCTGTCAGGAATATCCGTGCCCGCCTTTTCTCGCATAACAGGTTTGGGATCGAAGAGATCGACGTGCGATGGCCCGCCTCCCTGCCAGAGCATTACAACCCGCTTCGCTTTCGGTGGATGATGCGGTAAGCCGGAGAGACCAGGCATCGATTGTGTTGTCGCTGCTGTCCCCTCACGGTTCAATAATGAGGCAAGTGCGACCCCGCCGATTCCTATGCCAGCGGAGCCAAACAAGTGGCGTCGCGTGACTCGATCAATATTTTCAACCAATCGATCGTTCATCTCTGTAACGCCTTTCGTGGGTGCATCAGTCACTCTCGTGACATTGCCTCATCAAGATTGAAAATCGCCAGACACACCGCACTCATAGCGGCGTGATCCACAACGTCAAGCGATTCGTCTCTCGAACTTTCTCCAACGCTCACCAATGCTTTCGCGGATTCTGCATCGGCCTGATAGATCTGTTTTTGTCGATTCAAGGTTCGAGTGAGTGCTTGAAGATCTTCGTGCGTTGGTTGGCGAGATACGACCTGACGAAAGGCATACACCAGTCGCTCCTCGAGATCCGTTGACACCTGCATGCTCTTTTGAGCAAGCATTCTCGCTGCCTCGACCCACGTTGGATCGTTGAGTGTGGTGAGCGCATGAAGGGGCGTGCTCGTCGTACTCGATCGCACCCTGCAGGTCTGACGATTTGCAGAATCGAACATATTCGCTGGGCCGACTGTACGTCGCCAAAACGTGTAGAGGCTCCTTCGATAGAGATCGGCTCCATGCGATGCCGGATAGGTAAAGTCGCGCTCTTTTGTGATCGCAAGCGCCTCCCAGATCGCATCTGGCTGATAGGGATACGTTGGAGGGCCTCCAATGGCAAAGTTCGATAAACCCGAGGCAGAAAGTACCCAGTCGCGCAGCAGCATCGACGGCATTCGAAAGCGACTCGCCCGTGCATGAAGCCTATTGTCTGGGTCGAGCGATTGCAGTTCGGGGCTCAGTCGACCGGATTGTCGGTACACGGCACTTGTGACAATAAGTCGATGCATCGCCTTCCTGCTCCACTGACGTTCTTGAAACTCGACAGACAGCCAATCGAGAAGCTCCTTGTGAAGCGGGTATTCACTTTGAACTCCAAGATCTTCAGTCGTCTTGGCGAGCCCAACCCCAAAGAAGTGCTGCCACATTCGATTGACCTGCACCCGTGCGGTGAGCGGATGATTCGGCGCAAAAAGCCACTGTGCAAATCCGAGTCGATTGCGTGGTGCATCGAGAGCCTGCGGCGGAAGAAACGCAGGAGTCGAAAACGACACGGTCTCCTTTGGTGAAAGGTAGTCGCCACGATCAAAACGTTTTGTCTCGCGAGGTTGCGAGTCACTCATGATCATGACGCGAGGTAACTGGTCGCCTCGATAGTCGGCAAGCTGTTTCTTGAGTAATTCCACTTTTTCAAGAAGGGGTGTCTTGCCGACCACCGCCGCCTTGACCTTTTCATCGAAGTGTTTTCGAAGTCCCTGAGCCACTGCGGTTTTTTCGGCATCGGTTCGATCCTGTTTGGGCTTCTTCAAAAGTTCTGTCAGAGCATCGGGAAAACCCTTGCCTTCAAAGGGCTTTTCATCGATCGCGAGCCCTGCGATCCAGCCCGCAAATGCCGCGTCGATGATCGGTATCGCTTCAGCTTCCGCCGACTTGAGTGAGGCTTCAAACTCAGCGATCTTCCGATTATTTTCCTCGGTTGGCATTTCAAGAATCGGTGGAGCGACTCGAATTCGCGACGAAAAAAACTGCGGCACTCCCGACTCAGGAACGCGGTTAAATGCATCGAGAAGCGAGTAATAATCGACCTGAGTGAGAGGATCGTACTTATGATCATGACACTGCGCGCAGGCCATTGTCAGACCGAGCCACGTAGTTGCCGTTGTATCGATGCGATCGAAGAGAATGACGTTTCTCTGCTCTTCAGCAATCGACCCTCCTTCACCATTGAGCAGATGGTTGCGGTTGAATCCACTTGCGATCTTCTGTTGGTTTGTCGCGTTTGGAAGTAAATCACCTGCTAGTTGTTCAATCGAAAATTGATCAAATGGCATATCTGCATTGAGTGCAGAAACCACCCAGTCACGCCAGATCCATTGCCAGGTATCACCATCTTGCTGAAAGCCATTGGAGTCGGCATATCGGGCCGCATCCAACCACGCTAGCGCCATGCGTTCCCCGTAATGCGGATTGGCAAGGAGTCGATCGACAAGGTTTTCGTACGCCTGCGGATCGGTGTCGGTAAGAAAATTATCGACCTCGGCAGGCGAAGGAGGCAATCCGATGAGATCGACATAAAGCCTTTTCATCAATGTTGAACGATCGGCTTCCGGAGAGGGTGTAAGGCTCTGAGATTCAAGTTGGGAAAGAATGAATCGATCAATCTCGGTTCGAGCCCAATCGGCACGCTGTAGTTCCGGCACAATCGGTCGTACAGGTGCAGAAAATGACCAATGGGGTTCATACGTTGCCCCCTCACGAATCCACTGTGTGAGAACTTCCTTTTGTCGGTCGGAGAGCCGACGTATTGAATCCGGCGGCGGCATCACAATCTCGGTGTCACTTGAATGAATTCGTTCGAGCAGCGTGCTGGCACCGGCATTGCCTGGAACGATTGCCCCTTTTTCAATCGCAGACTCGCGATGATCAAGCCTTAGATCGGCCTGACGCTTGTTTCCGTCCTGACCGTGGCACGAAAAACAGTTTTCCGAAAGGATCGGACGAATGTCACGATTATAAAAAAGTTCACCGCAGTGCCCTGAACGAAAGACACATACAAGCGTGATGCAAGTCACGATGCACGACGCCTTGAACGACGGCAGTACGCGGATAAGAAATTGCATGCGAAAAAGGCCACTCGGGATAGATCAGAAACAACGAGCTTATTTTTACAATGCTTCCAACGGCCACCAAATAAGCCGCAATCTCAGTCAATAACTATAACCTCTGCACAGAGAAAAGCAGTTTGTCATGTTTTTCTGATTTTCACGAAGGCAGACAAATGCTTGTATCGGAGAAAACTTCCGCTCAGCAGCCTTACGATGGAAAAGGTCGATAGCACTCGGCTTTACGCTGCGCAGTCCAATGAACCCACGGTTCACTTTGTCGAACGCCGATCATTTCACGGCAAGTTCTTCATGTAATATTCCTGTTCTCATTCAACCCTACAACACGGTAGATTTTTCTGGTTGGATTCTCGTTCGACATTCTTGCTTGGGCCCTTGCCGCTTCTTGAGAGAAGGTAGGTGAGGTATCAAAAAGAGAGTGCTTTGAATCAAACGGGAACATCGTTGACGAATCCTGCCGAAATCATTTTTCATGAATGTTCCAAAAAAAAATCCAGATGTTCGCATCAAGCTCGCAATACTGATCCACCATTTTTGTAGGAACGGCGGTGGAAGTCAAAGCTATGCGGTGCAGCTGGCGCATGCCATGCGAGGCGAATGTGACATCACGATCGTCGCTCAAATATTCGGCGAGAACACCGATATGTTTCGCCAGAGGAGAGTGCCTTCTCTCCCCTTTCATTCAAGCTGGATCAACCATCTTTGGTTCAATTGGTATTCAAGAAGAATTCTGCGAGATGGATTTGACATTATTCACTCGCACGAGAACCTCATATTTGGAAATGTTCATACGATCCACACAAAAACTATGCATGCAGGCCTTCAAGAAAAAGGCTTTCGTTGGTTGAGAGCACTTCTCAGCCCGCGACTTTTTACCTATCTCTGGATTGAAAAAAAGCGGCTGTGCACTCGTGGACACCACAATGTATTTGTCTCGCAACCTCTCTTGGAACAGACGCAATCGGCCTTGCCTCGATTGAGTTCAGGAACGGTTATTCCACCCGGCGTGGAGATGCCTGACCGAGTCGCGACACCGAACGAAAAAACTCTCGCAAGGCAAGCCCTTGGATTCTCTCCGCACATACTGACGATTGGATTTGTTGGGCATGATTTTAAGAAAAAAGGGCTTGATGTATTGCTTCGAGCAGTTGCTCTTTTGCCATTTGATGTGCAGGTGTTGATTGTTGGAAATCCATCGATGGCCGACCTCTACGCAGAACGTGCGAATGCCTTAGGAGATCGGAAAAAATGCCATTTTCTAGGGTTGGTTTCGGATATGCGTTTGGTCTATGACGCTGTGGATTGTTTAGCGCATCCTACACAGGAAGACACGTTTGCGATGGTGGTGTTAGAAGCACTTTCACACGGAGTGCCGGTGATCGTGAGCGGCGAAAAGTTCTGTGGAATATCGAGTTTTCTGACGAATGAGACAGACGCTCTTCTGCTCTCGGATCCCCACGATCAGAACGCTCTTGCGTCGTTGCTCGAACGAGTTGTAACGGATGGTGATTTGCGAAAAACGTTAGCTGAGAACGGCCGCCGATTCGCCGAAAAAAAGAGCTGGTCAGAAATAAAAAAAAGCTATTACGATGTTTACCGCATCGCAATGGACACAATCTGCTGAGGGCCTTAGGGTCGACAGGTGAAGGAAACCTCGCAACGCGATCGGATGGGAAACATCGTCGGGTGTCACGCTCTCGGTGAATCCAATGGTGAGCCTCGAGCGTCGATGCCACGACGGTCTTCGTATCGGGTGAGACATTTGAGTAACAGTTGCATCCACGTGGTGGTCCGGCTGACTAAAACTCTGGGAAGCAGGAACATGTCTTCTCTGTGTGTTGGCGATATTGCTCGGCCGCGGACAGTTGTGGTGGCAGTGGCGTATCCGGCAGCCTGAACATATCTGACAGACGACTGACAAAAACTTCCGTAGGGGTAACAGAAGTGCCGCACGCCTTGAGGCTGAGAGATTAATTTTTCGAGAAGCCGTTTTGATTGGAGAATTTCATGCTCCTGCCGGGACTCATCGAGTTCTTTGAAGTTGGGGTGTGTCAGAGTATGCGAGCCAATTTCCTGCCCCGCCTCCACCCAGGCTCTCAAGTCGTCGGCTGTCATCAGGGGAACCTGCGACATTCCTTTGTCAGAATCCCATCTATTCCAGTCCCCGACGTGATCCGCAACCACATAGCACGTCGACGTGAATCGATAGCGTTTGAGAATTGACAGAGCGAACTGCAGATTGTTTTTATAGCCGTCATCAAACGTGATCCCGAATACGTTCCCCCGCTTTTCTCCTCGGAGATAAGGTTCCAAGTCACTCATCGACATGCCCCGGTAACCGATTGCGTGGAGGGCTGCCATGTGTCTCGAAAAGGTAGCCGGTGACACGACAAGACCACGCAGAAATGAACCTTTGGGCGGCTTCTTGTCGATCTGGTGATACATGAGTATCGAAATGTGCTTTTGATTCATGCGAGCGATATTTTCAAAAGAAAAATTCCGAACCAAGCCGGGAATTGGAAGATTCGTAGCACTCTTTTTGAAACGCCGGTAACGAGTGTTTTTCGCAATGGTCTCTTGCGACTACCTGGCGAAGCCAACAAAAAAGCTGAAGAGTTGCTGGCTGTCTGTTTGTGCGTAGGTCACAGGGAAAGCGAAATCCAGTGCAATCGGTGCTGGGCCCATAGCCGGCAGCGAAATCCGAAGTCCAAATCCCGGTGCGACGCGGAAGTTGTTGATTGCGACGCTCGATTCGACCGTACCGAAGTCGGTGAAGACAACTCCTCGCAATGAATCGTCAGCAGTGATAGGAAACATATATTCGACGGTGTTGAGCCATTCAAATGGACCTCCGATAATCGCACCGTTTTGAGTGGGGCTTGCTCCACGAAACATAAATCCGCGAAGGGTTGAGTAACCGCCGGCAAAGAAGTTTTCGTAGGCGGGAGTATTGGGTCCGGTCATGCCGAGAACCGATCCAACGCCCAGCGTATGTCTTCCCGATCCATCTGGACGCTCACCGAGCAGAAAATACTGACGGGCTTCCATGATGCCACGCGGATAAATATATGTTCCGATCACCTGCTCAAATTCGAAGCTTGCCAGATGTCCCTGAGTTGGAAGAAAAGGACTGTCTCGAGTATCGTGAATCACGCCACCGCGGAAACCGTACAGGCTGCTCTTTCCAGACATGCTTTGAATCGCAGGAACCCCGGATCGTCCGTTATAAACCGAGACGGACTCGCCCCGAAAGCCACCGTTCACTGAAAGATTCGGGGCAAAGTTGAACTGATACCCGAGGCCTGCGCGACCACCGATTCGTTCCTCAGCCCAGTCACTAAAGTATCGTGTGTAGTACGACGCGCTGGTACTCAAACCGATTCGAGTATCGAAAAGATAAGGCTCTTGAAAGCTGGCAGAGTATCGCTGCAATTGAGTTCCAGGAGCCGCTTCCAGGCGAAATCGCTGACCCGCACCACGAAATGCTGTGCCGTTGCGAACATCATCCCAGCTGCGAGGCAATCGAAAGAGATCGAAGTTTTGCTCATCGATCACGATATTGCCAACGAGACCGGCATTCGAATTCACACCGGCCCCAAGCATGAGCCGGCCGGTTTGTGTTTCCTCGGCATCAACGTCGACGACAACGTACGGATCGTTGCCCGGAAAAATATTCAGTGGCGCTGCGGGCATTCCATCGGGCTGTGCTATCGGCGGAGCAACTCCGATGGCACCACCAAAGGCGGCAGCTGGTGCAGCGACTCCAGGAAACGGCGATCCCACAACGGGGTTTACGATTCCTGGAGCAACAGGCTGCTGCGCAACATACACCGGAGCTTGTGGCGCGGGTGCCGCGGTACGTCGGTAGTCGAGTGCTTCGGGACCAGTCGGCTGTAACGGCTTTCCCCCCCATCCTGGAGACGCTCCCGGATTTTGTCCCCGCCACACCGGTCGCTCTCCCGCAACGGGAAGAACCGTTTGAGAAGACTTTGATCGTTCCTGTGAATGCAACGATGGGATTGGGGGCGTCGAGCGTGGAAAACTGCTTGCCGCGGGAACGGTTGGTGGTGTTTCCATCGGAACACCACCGGTCATTTGTTGTTGTGCGCCGGCATTGCTTTCGGGCGATTGGAACTGATTGATTGACACAGGCTCGGCATCTAAGACGAGATCGATGATCGCATCACCATCATCTATCGAATCAGGGCTCTGCCCTCGAAAGCCTTTCGAACCGCTTTCGTCGGCGACCTGTTGACCGTCACCGGCGGAATTGTCCGGTTTTGTGAAAACGATTTTCGGCGCTTCTCCCTTGGAAGCATCGGCCAGAAACAATCCGCTGGCCTTGAGTCTTCGCTCGTCATCTCGAAGTTTTCGGATATCGAGAATGTCACCCGGCTTGAGCGATAGTCGATTAAGAATTGTACTGTGTCGCGTATGAGGATGCTCGCCGCGGATGTGAACATTGATCCGTCCCACTCGATATCGTTGGCCCTCAGTAATTTTGTAGACCAGATCGATTTGACCGGGCTCCTCAAGAAATCGAGGGTCGGCTTGAATGTCGGCAAAAACGAATCCACGTCCGCCGTAAATGTCGCGGATCAATCCCAGATCAGCATCCATTTTTCCTTGATTGAAATTCTCACCGCTTTTGAGCTTGAGGTCGCGATCCAAGAACTCTCCTTTGAATCTCGTGTTTCCGATAAAGGAAACATTTCGTACGGCATACCGCGGTCCTTCACTGATCACGAAATTGAGCATCACCCAATCGCGTCCTCCTCCTTTGACAACCTGCAATTCGCGCCCAACCTTGGCCTGAAAAAATCCGAGGCTGCGATAATAGGCTGTGATTGTGTCTACATCCTGATCGATTTTCTCACGATCAACCTCTCCGCTCAGTAACCAAAAGACTCCTGGCTTTGTCTTGATCTGAGTCAGCAGTCTGGCATCACTTGCAATCGTGTTGCCAACAAAACTCGTCCAGAGTGATTTTTGAGAACGTCCTTCATCGATCAGAAAAACGGCCCCTCGATCTCCAGCCTTGTTGCCTTCTACGATTGTGACTTTTGCATGCATATAGCCTTTCTCTTGATAGAAAGACTCAATCCGCCGACGCGCCTCTTCGACGACGTAGGGATCCATTGAATCACCAATGTCGATCTCGGACTTTTTCTTTACCGTTCGACTCGACACGCGACTATTCCCGACAATCGTCACGTATCCCACCATCGGTCGTTCAACCACCTCGAAAATCACTACGATTCCTTCTGCAACGCGAACCTGTTTTGGGTGAATGTCGACAAATTTTTTGGATCGATGAAGCGAGCGAACGTCTTCCGAAACAACGTGAGGATCAAAAATCTGACCAGCGCGAGTCGCAAGTTTTGGAAGTTTCGAAACAGGCGTTACTTCATTACCCTCAATGCGCACTTCAACGATTCGGTTTCGTTCGTCAACAAGTTCCTCGACAACAACTTGCTGCGCGACCTCAGTCAGTGGTGTTGCTGCCGGTGGCGAGAGCGGTTGTTGCGCCATTGCCTGTAACGGCAAAGAAACCAGCACTGCAACGGCAAGCACCAAGCAGTGTGACGCACAGAGCGGTCGTCGCACGAGAACGTCGAGGGCGACGTAGTCGCGAGTGCGTTCGTAAGTTTGCATCAAACTTCTCAAGGCCTTCGCACGCGATCGCCTGCGCACGGAAGCGCGACGAGAACCGCTGGGTTCTTTCAGGTGGCACCCGTCAACAGGTGCCCTTTCGCGATATACGGTTACAGAAGAGATAAGAATCGAAAAAGCTTTCGTGAGAAGTCGTTTCAATGCAGTGATGGCAAAGAAAAAACGAAGGATGCAACTACGACCTGCTTTGGGCGAGCACAGGTCACGGCGAGGAGAAATACCTGAGTCCATGGTTCAGCCACAAGATCGAGTTGCACGTTTGGTCGGTGAAAATTTTGAGAGTGATTTCTCAAAATCCCCTAATCCCCCAGTTGGTGTCGCTCGTGCACGTCACCGTTGTGCCCAGATCAAAAACGACGTTTTAAAAAGCGAAAATAGTTCACGCAGACCCTCAGAATCCCATAGTTCACAACGCGCAAGCGGTTTCTGGAAGCACTGTCATGCGTGACTCAGGAGTATCATTCGGGAGTATTTCAAGACCGACGCCAGGTCATAGACTTGAGGTCTCTCGTGGAAAACATGGGTTCCTGTTTTGCGCAGTCTGTTTTGTCTCCCGGGTTTGCTCTGAAAGAGTTTGCCTTCCAATGCCTCCTTTTGTCATCGATTTAAAAAAAGCCGAAGATCCTCGCGATGTTGTGTACCGCACGGTGCAGGCTCTTGCGGAAGGATGCGTCGTGGCTCTCCCTACCGAGACCGATTACGTTGTTGCGGCGAGTATTTTAAATCACAGAGCGGTTGCCATTCTCACGGAGCTTTCTTCCTGTGAAAAGGATCAGCCCAAGCTTTCACTCGTTGTAAAAAGTGCTGAGGAAGCTCTCGATTGGGCACCGGCAATGAGTTCTCTTGGACGGAGGCTCGCGAGGCGTTGCTGGCCCGGCCCGGTTGCGATGCTTGTGAACGACAATCATCCCGAGAGTCTTCTTCATCAGTTGCCTCATCAGACGCAAACCTCGATCGAGTTCATGGGGCGACTGCGTCTGCGGTCTCCAACACATCGCATGTTGAACGAATCAATGCGAATGCTCGTTGGTCCTGTAGTTCTTGCCGAGCCATGCGGCGATGGCGTTGCTGTAACCATCGAAGATTTGCTCGCACGAGCTGGATCACAAATATCACTTGCCATAGATGATGGCCGAACGCGATACGCACAAGCGGAATCAACGATCAGCATTTCGGAAAAAGATTTTCAGGTTGTTCGAGCGGGCGTTGTATCAGAGGACTCGCTGCGACGCCTTTCCAGCGTGATGGTACTTTTTGTCTGTACAGGCAACACCTGTCGCAGTCCTATGGCCGAGTCTCTTTTTCGGATGTTGGTTTCCGAGCGGCTGCACTGTCGTCCCGATGAACTGCATCAGCGTGGCATCATTACCTCAAGCGCCGGAATTTCGGCATGGGGCGGTGGCAAAGCCAGCAACGGTGCACTCGAAGCGATGCGAAATGCCGGTGCCGATCTCACCGGTCACGAAAGTCAGCCGTTGACGGAAAATCTTGTCCGGCAAGCAGATCTGATTTGGACAATGACAGCCTCGCATCGGGCTGCCATTATTGCGCAATTCCCTGAGGCGTCCGATCGGGTTTCAATGCTTTCTCCGGATCGTATCGATGTTGTCGACCCGATTGGCGGTCCAGTCTCGGTCTATCGAAAATGCGCTGAACAAATTCGCGGACATTTGGAAGGCCGAATCGATACACTCGGCTTGTAAAAAGGAACGACGCGGATTCATGCTGTAGGGTTAAAAGGAACAGTCGTACATCGAATTCGGGAGCAAACTATGAAAATTGCAATTGGCAGCGATCATCGAGGTGTGGCAGCTCGACAGAGGTTGATTGGATTGCTCGAGCGGATGAGTCACGAGGTGTTCGATTGTGGAAGCCACGGCGAAGAGGCCGTTGACTATCCGGACATTGCTGCCGACGTGGCGGGCCGAGTCAGTCAGGGATCTGCTGATCGCGGAATTCTTCTTTGCTGCTCAGGAGTCGGAATGGCGATTGCTGCGAATAAGCTTGCTGGAGTACGAGCTGCTACCTGTCACGATGAACTCACCGCAGAAATGAGTCGCAGACACAATGATCTCAACGTGTTATGTCTTTCAGCGGAAATGATCGGTTCTGAATTGCAGGATAAAATTCTGAAAACTTGGCTTGTTACCGAGTTTGAAGGGGGGCGGCACGCTCGACGAGTAGCCAAAATTTTGGCACTGGACCATGCATGTACAGAGCCTTCTGGCAAGCCCGCGACATCTTCCAAGTAAATCGTCTCACGGCAAATTCATGACTACCGATGTCATTCAAGCCGTTTGGTGGTTCACGAGCGACGCTTTTTAACAAAAATATCGACTTTTACCTCGCACCTTCACCGAGCGGGTAAAATCGGTGGAACTCGGGGCAGATAGGGTGATTCGCGCAGTAAAGGGTAGCCACAACGGCCGCGAAGGCTTGACGCATCGTATCGATCATGCGGCTCGTCGATTCCAAAAAGCTTCAAAAACAATGCTCCGAGCCGTTGAAGCGGGGTGTGTCGTTGTTACTCTCGATGTCGTTGACGTGCAAAATGTTTGGGACAATCCCGGACCGCGACAACGAACTTCCGGACTCAAAGACGATGTCGATTACAAGACTGCCAGAGCCAGATGAGGTTGAGTGCCTGCTTCGCAATGCGGAACTGCGAGATCAGATCGAACCGTTTCTGGATGAGTCGATTTTTGAAATCGACTTTCGTCTCCTGCCAACACCTATAGAAAATCGATTTTTGGAATCGATGATCGCTTGGGAGTGTGCTCCTTTAGAATCCATTTCCAAGTGGTTTGATCCACCACTTGTTCTTCCGTCGGCCTGTGATCTCGACGACGACGATTTGCTCCATCGACTTACAGAGATCATCGAGTTACTTTTTGAAAAGCGAGTGATTCTCGATTTCACAGATCACCTTTCCGATCGCGAACTGTATCGGCTGATCCGCCGCGACATTCTTCCAGCAGCTGTGAAGCGTGTTGATATCCCTGACAATTTTATCCATTGGAACTGCAGTTCTTCGGAGGTTTCCGATGATCCCACCATGTGGTTGATCTACTATGCGAGCGATTCTGAAAGACTCGAGTGGATGCACGAACATGGACTGGAGCCGCCACCTCGTCGAGTTCCCCCGTATCCACGAATGTTGCCGACGTCGCCTGTCTGATTTCTCAGCGTCTGTGTGAAAAACGATTTCTTTCTGAGTGATCATCGAAAAAGGGTCTCTTTGTTCGGCTTTCGTTCTCGGCTCGTCGCGTATTGCGGTCACATGTCGGTATGATTTCATCTGTGTCGTGGGCGACGTAAGTCGCCACTGCCCGCACACTCTCCAGAAGGAAAGCTTGTAATGAATTCATCGATACGCTTGAATCGCATATTGTGGAATCGTTTGACCGCCTGCCTGTTCCAATGTATTGCTCCTTGTATGCTCGCGACGATGCTGCTGTTTGCAGATCAATCGCTCTCAGCCAATACGAACGATTCGATCAACAGCGCCATTGCGAAAGCCACGGCATTTTTAGTCGAACAGGGGCAGGCCGATGACGGCAGTTTTTCGTCGCAGGTCGGTCCGGCGATTACGGCTCTTGCGGTAACGGCACTGGTCGAAACAGGAACAGCGGCGGACTCACCGGAGATTGCAAAAGGGATCGACTATCTCCTGCGTTTTGCTCACAACGACGGCGGTATTCATCCTCCCGACTCGGCAGTCGCCAATTATGAAACCGCGATTGCCATCATGGCACTCGCAGCCTGTAACAAAACAGGAACTCACGATGAAAGACTTTTAAAAGCAAAGGCGTTTGTCAAAGGATTGCAGTGGACGGAAGAAGAAGGGGAAACCCCATCGAGTCCGGCGTATGGTGGAGCGGGGTATGGAAGAAAAAAGCGGCCTGATCTTTCGAACACATCGTTTCTGATCGAAGCTCTGCGTGCCAGTGGCAGTGGCCCCGACGACCCGGCGATTCAGCGAGCGCTTTTGTTTGTGTCGCGTTCGCAAAATCTGGAAGGTCCGGCCAACACCCTTCCCTTTCCTACAAAAAATCCTGACGGCGGATTTTATTACACGCCCGCTGCTGGCGGAGAGAGCCAGGCCGGCACCACTCCCACAGGTGGACTTCGCAGCTACGCATCGATGACATACGCCGGTCTCAAAAGTATGATCTTTGCTGGAGTAACGAAGGATGATCCTCGCGTGAAGGCAGCAACCGAATGGCTCGCCAAACACTATTCCTTTACTGAAAATCCAGGCATGGGTGACTCCGGGCTCTTCTACTATTACCAGACTGCGGCAAAGTCGCTCAGCGCCCTCGGTGGGGACTCTTTTCGAGATGCCGATGGTATTGAACATGATTGGCGTGCAGAACTTGCTGCTGAAATTATTTCTCGACAGCAGCCAGACGGTTCATGGGTGAACTCCAATGCCAGATGGATGGAAGGAGATCCCAATCTTGTAACGAGTTATGCACTGCTGGCGTTGGCTCTCTGTAAAGAAAAATGACCAGATGCATGATCGACTTCTCGATCCAACATCAGTCTTTCAAATCAAAAAGACGTTTGAGAGCATCCAGCAGACCGTGTGGCGGCCCTGCATGACTGGCTGATCGCAGTGATTCCATCGGTGGATGAAGAAGTTTGTTGGCATAACGTTCAAATGCTTGGCGGATTTCTGACTTTTCAGCGGGATCGAGTTTTGGAAGTCGATGAAAAAGTCGCTCCAATTCTGTATCACCGGTTTCGCTCCAATCGGCTCGCAGTCGTTCGATAACCGAACCGCTTGAACGATGATGCAAGTCGCCCATGAAGCGGCGAGTCTCCTCATCAACGATTGCGATGGCTGCCGGAAGTTCGCGCTGTCGGCTCTTTCGATTGGCTTCACACGCCGCCCCCAAATCATCGATTGAATAGAGCCAAAGCCCCGGCCTTCGTCCGATTGAAGGATCAAAATCCCTCGGTACAGCAAGGTCTAGGACAACCAGAGGGCGACCGCAACGACGTGAAAACGCACGAGAAAACATTGCTTCACTCACGATCGGCTTTGTTGCACCGGTTGTGCTCACCACCAGATCTGCCGACTGGAGTTGCTGTTCCAGATCCTCCCAGGCTCCGCTTGTCGCTCCAAGTCGATCCGCCAGATCAATCGCTCGAGAGCGACTGCGATTGAGGATGAGGATGTCACGAGCCCCAGCAGTCCGCAGATAGCGAAGCGTCTCACTCGCCATCTTGCCAGCACCTAAAAGCAACACTTGCTTATCATCGAAGCGTTCAAAAACTCCGCTGGCGAAATCGGCTACAGCAATGCTGGGGATCGACAATCGTTCCCGCCCAATCGACGTTTCGCTCGTTACTCGCTTGGCTGTTCGCAGCGCCGCGGAAAACATTTCTCCGGTGAGTGGACCGGCTGTTTCAGAATCTCTCGCAATCGCCCATGCCTGTTTGACCTGAGCAATAATCTGTGGCTCTCCGAGCACCATGCTATCGAGACCTGATGCAACGCTAAAAAGATGCCGCACAACCCCTTCGTCAAGTTGTCCGTCGAGTACTCCTGCCAATTCACTTTTTTCGATCCCGCGGCACTCTGCGAGAAATGAAACCATCTGATCGGTTGGCGGCGGTCCTGCGGATTGTTCTCCTGCCGAATAGAGTTCCACCCGATTGCACGTCGAAAGAAGTACCACTTCACGCCCAGGAAAACGTTCGCGGAACCGCCGCATCGCGTCAATGGCCTGATCGGCAGAAAATACCAGTCGCTCTCGAAGCGCCAGCGGTACGGTGCGATGTGTTCCTCCAACAAGCGCAAGCATCATGAGTGCACCACCCATCGCGATGCGCTGTGAACTCGAAAAACTTGTTGCGGCGGCATACCGTGACGCGTATTTCCCAAGAGTCCCCAAACAATGGACATCACCAGCAAACCAAAACTTATCATCGAAAGAATTGCGACACGTCTCGATCCATGTGGGCTTCGCGCCATGACTCGCGCCACAATTGCAACTATCACCAGCCACACCACAAGTGCTCCCATTCGCACTACCACTGGATCGGTCCATGGAACGGTGTCCAGAAGTCCACGCTGCCGATTCACAGCATTGAGTACCAGTCCGGATGCAAACCCAGCGCCGGTCGCCCATGCTGCGATGATTGCAGTGCGACTGGTAATCTGCGCGAGTTTTTCAAGACTCGGCATTCGAAAGCCCCGAATGGGAGGCTCTTTTTTTCCCAGTCGATCGGCTTGAATGAGCCACATCAGTGCCGACACCGCGCCGATCGCCACCGCCACAGATCCAAGAAGATTGAAAATTCCATGAATCGCACCCCAGACTTGCGTAGCAGGACTTTGAGAAAATGGTTCTCGACTGGCCCACTGCGCAGCGCAAATTAATCCGAGCACAACCGGAAGCATAAAAAGCCCAACGGGGGTGCGCGGATTTGCAAGTGTGAGCCAGAGATATCCTGCCGCAAGCGACCACGCGGCCAAGAGATACCAGTCAAACGCACTTGAAAGGGGAACAGCCTGCTCGGTAGCTGCTCGCCAGCCGAGGAAAAGTGTGTGTGCCATAAATCCGGCTGCCGCAAACCCCACCATTGCCGCGCCACGCAGACCACTGCGAAAGATCAGCCGCGAGATTTCAAAGAGAAACGCCACTCCGTAGCTAGCAGCAAAACAGACGATTGATATTCCAGAGACGAACGTCACCATAGATTCAACCTAAAGAGTGCCTGCGGACCAACCTTGGAACCCGCATACGATTCTAGTCCGATTTTTGTCCACGTCTGCGAGGGCCGTCCCGATACCACGCTTCACGATCAACCAACCTCGAAATCGTCCGGTCAAGACGCGTCGATCGATGGGGCCGCCTTTCGTGCCTATACTCGCTCCCTATGATGCAGATACAAAACCAATCAGTACAGCCACTTCATGGACTTGCCGGTGTTGTTCTTGAAGCCGGCAAAGAAGCGGAGCTTTCGAGCCTGCTTGTCACGCTCGGCCTCACGGTCATCGAAGCACCTGCGATACGAGAAGTTGCGAATCGAGAGCATTCACAAGCCATCGGCATGGCGAAAGAAATTCTCGCCGGAACAACCGATCTTGTCATCTTTATGACCGGTTCGGGTGTGGTGCATCTTTTTGAACAATTGGCAGATCAAATCGATTTAGATTCTTTCATTGAATCACTTGCTCGCACGCGAATGATCGCGTGTGGTCCGAAATCAATGGAAGCGCTTCAGAAACTTGGAATCGCTATCACAGATCACACTTCCTGTTCGGATTCATGGCTTGAAGTGCTTTCGTTGGTCGACATCGATCATTCCATCGCAGGCAGGCGAGTGCTCATCGTTGAAGCGGTGCACCCTGCTGTCAATCTTGTTGCCGGGCTTGAGGCTCGCGGTGCAACGGTTCATGTTCTCAGTCTGTACCGAAACGAATTGCCAATCGATGTCGGCCCACTCGATCTGGCAATTGCATCGATGATTCGTGGCGAAGTTGATGCCGTCGTATTTACATCAAGCGAACAGGTGACAAATCTTGTCGCGAGGGCACGCCAGACAGACCACCTCACGTCGCTCACTTCGGCAATGCGCTCGCGCATTGTTACTTGTTCCATCGGTCCGGTTCCATCTCGGGCGATTGTCGCTGAGGGTTGGCCTGTCGATCTCACACCAAGCGTGCCGCGATTGGCAGATCTGATTGATGTGATCAAATTAAAATTGCAATCTTGCACGACCGAAAAGCGAGAGAGTGTCACTGGAACGATCTCAGCAGTGCATCGGTTGTCGCCGACAAACGACGGGCTTCATCCATCCCACAACTCACGGCTCTTGCGTGCTTGTCGTCTTGAAAAAGTTGACCGTACACCAATCTGGCTCATGCGTCAGGCAGGACGGTATCTCCCAGAATATCGCAGGATTCGCGAAAAAGTGGGGTTCATGGAGCTCTGCAAAAATCCGGCACTTTCGGCAGAAGTGATGATTGCCACTGTTGAGCGACTCGGTGTCGATGCCGCGATCATATTTTCCGATTTGCTGCCGATCCTAGAACCGATGGGCATGGACCTTGAATTTTCGGTGGGCGAGGGCCCTGTTATTCACAATCCGATCCGCGAAGCAAGTGACATCAATCGATTCCTTGAACTGGAACAACTCGATGCACTGGGATTTGTCATGGAGACTGTTTCCAAAACGCGTGCCGGACTGGATGAATTGATTCCACTGATTGGTTTTGCAGGAGCTCCTTTCACGCTCGCCAGCTATTGCATTGAAGGCGGAACCAGTCGCTCGTGGCTGCACACCAAAACATTGATGTATCAAAATGAATCGGCGTGGCATGACCTCATGGCTCGTCTGGCAAGAGCGGTCAGCCGATATTTAATTGCGCAGCTCGATAGCGGAGCACAAGTAGTACAACTTTTTGACAGTTGGGTTGGATGCCTGAGTTCTGAGGATTACCGTCGTTATGTTTTGCCACACAGTCGCAATGCCATGGCCGCAGCCCTTTGTCGCGCTCCGGTGATTCACTTTGCCACAGGCAATCCATCTCTCCTGCCACTTTTGGCAGAGGCAGGCGGAACTGTGATCGGCGTCGACTGGCGCATCGGTCTTTCACAGGCTTGGCGAATGATTGGTCATGACCGTGCCATTCAGGGAAATCTTGATCCCGCAGTCTTGCTTTCAAGTCGCGAAACGATTGCTTCAAATGCAAAAAATGTACTTGCTCAAGCTGCCGGAAGACCCGGTCATATTTTTAATTTGGGACATGGAGTGCTGCCCCAGACCCCAGTCGACAATGTGCTTGAATTGCTGGCTATCGTTCGAGATCACTCTCTTTGATTCATCTTGGATTTCGTACGAATTCATCACGCGGCCTGCTTGAGCCACGGCGTTACTTTACTCTCCGAATGTCTTCCAAACACCAGCTTTGTTGGAATCAACGGGGAAAATGAGCGTGTGACTCGCCCAAAACAGACTCCAGACGGTAGGATGTCACGCTGCGCCCGAGGTCGGTTTGCTGAAGCTGTAATTGTACGGCTTCACGACTGTGCGCATCTCCGGCGACACCGCAGCATGCTTCTGGTCAATCGACTTCTTTCTCGCATTACTTCGCAAGAACTCACAGCTGCTCGCAAGGCCGCTGAAGGACTTCGCGTACAAGCTCCACGCGTGGGCCTTGTGAGAGCGACTCTTGATGATGCAAAAGGCGAACGTCTGACCCTTTCATTTGAGCTTTCGGCAAACCGCACCGGCGGCATGGTGATCGAAAGTCGATGCAGTTGTTCGGTTGGTCAGCAGGGCCGTCCTTGCGAACACCTCGTGGTCGTTCTGCTTGAAATCGAAAACCGCGGACTGTTTTCGAGCATTCGCGAGCAGACCCCGGTGATTCTCAAGTCCATCCCCGCAGAGACCGTCGACGATGATGCGGCAGAAGAAAGCAATCCGTCGGGGATTTCTCCAACTCGCGCGGCTGTTGTGCGGCAACCCCCGTGGGCAAATGAACTCGAGGAACGACGGCGATTGGTTGAGCCGGCAGTGCGTATCAATCACATGCGTGTTACAGACGCTAGGCGTGGCGCTGGAATGCTGGTTTTTCTCATCGACCTCGTGGGATCGACAGAATCGAACTGCGCGATTGTGAAACCGTGTCGCATGCAACTCGATGTTGTGGGAAACGTCTGCGGACGACCTCGCCCAATTACGCTTGGTGAAATCGATGGTGAACCACTCGATTCAACGGAACGAATATTGATCTCGCGATTACTCGGCGCGTTGGGTTGCGGTGATGATGGTGCCGTAAGAAGAGGCGATGCGGGTCGAATCACGCGCATTGCCATCACACCAGCATCGGCGGGAATCCATTTGTCGCACCTATGCGAAACGGGACGGCTGTTTTTACAGCCCGATCCCAGACGTTCGCCGGAAGTGGTGATGCCACTGGCATGGGACAACGGCCGCGCGTGGAGGTTTGCGTTGGTGCTTGACCCGGATGATGTTCCGTCGGCCTCCGATGATGACGAGGATGTTTTACCTCCACGTCCAGCCAAGGCCCGGCTTCGAGGCATGCTTGTGCGAGGCAGCCAACGCATGGGCTTGGATCAACCCAAGGCCGTTCTTCGCTCCGGACTTGTGATTTTTGCAGACCGCATTGCATTGCTTGAATCGGATGAATCAAGTGCCTGGCTCGATCAATTTGAACGACGAGGTCCCATTGAACTTGCCTCATCGCACGTAGATGGATTGATTGAGCGATTGGCCGGTATGTGCGATATGCCGCGTATCGAACTCCCGGCATGGACGGGTTGGAAAATTGAATCAGCAGCACCTATCCCCAGACTCGTTCTGGATGATGGATTGCCCGTCAATTCTGAGGAACTCGATGACGAACTACCGTCGCGCACAGGACGGCGGCGAAAAAAAGCGACAAAAACGCAACTCGCTGGACACGTGTGGTTTGATTACGGCGGCCTACGAATCGCCGCGCATGATCCATCGGGAGGCGCAGTCGATCAAGTTCGCCATCTTCTTGTGAGACGAAATCGAATCGCAGAACGCTCCGCGTTGAGCGTGCTTGCTGCCTGCGGGGCAGTAACTCCGAAAGAAGATGGTGAACCGTCAACGCATCATGTTGAATTTGCTCGCAATCGGCTCGACAGTGCTGCCCCCCAGATGGCCTCCGAAGGGTGGGAAGTAGAGGTGTCTGGAAAACGATATCGGCCAGCGGGAACGTTCTCCTGGCATGTCGCCAGTGGCATCGACTGGTTTGAGCTTTCAGGTTCATTCAATTTCGATGGCATCGAGGTCGGAATGCCGTCACTCTTGGAAGCTATTGAACGTGGAGATTCGTCGGTGCAACTGCCCGATGGATCTCTCGGCATTCTCCCGGCTGACTGGGCGAGACAAATGGCTCCGATGATCGAGCTTGCGCAGCGTTCTGACGGCAAGTTGCGATACGGTCGCATCCAAGTCGCGCTCTTAGATGCACTTCTCGCCGGTCAACCGCGAACAGAGGTTGACGAGGCATTTGAAAAGATTCGCGAAGAGCTTTCTCGTGGCGAGCAGCCAGATGCGATCGAGGAGCCCGAGGGTTTTAAGGGAACGCTTCGACACTATCAGCGAGAGGGTCTCGGTTGGCTGGCGTTTCTCGAGTCGTTGGGCGTCGGCGGATGCTTGGCAGATGACATGGGTCTCGGCAAGACTGTGCAAGTGCTTGCGCTGCTTGTGCGACGCCAAACGGTGATGCGCGAGCAAGGGGTGCCGCATCGTCCATCGATGGTTGTGGTACCAAAGAGCCTCATCTTTAACTGGATGCAAGAGGCCGCAAAATTCACTCCAAGCCTTCGTGTTCATAATCACACAGGGCAAACCCGAGCAGAAGGTACACAATCGCTAGCAGACACGGACCTCATTCTCACAACCTACGGAACGCTGCGTCGTGACGCGCTTCAGCATCGCGAATTTGAGTTTGATTATGTGGTTCTCGATGAGGCACAGGCTATTAAGAACGCCACAAGCCAAGCCGCGAAGGCATGTCGACTTTTGCGTGCACGCCATCGACTTGCCGTCACGGGAACTCCAGTCGAAAATCACATTGGTGAACTGTGGAGTATTTTTGAATTTCTGAACCCCGGTCAGCTCGGAAGTTCTGGGCGGCTCAAACGATTCCTCATGGGCGGTCGCGGAGGATCGGCATCGGGCGTTGTGGCTCGGGCAGTTCGTCCGTATCTGTTGCGTCGAACCAAGTCGCAGGTTCTTACAGATCTTCCAGAGAAGACAGAACAAACGCTCTTCTGTGAACTGACCGGGCCGCAGCGTATCGCCTACGATGAATTAAAAGAACACTATCGTCGTGAACTTTCGGGGCGAATTGGAAAACTCGGCATCGGTCGGTCGAAGATCGCGGTGCTCGAGGCACTCTTGCGATTGCGACAAACAGCATGCCATCAAGGACTTGTCGATCCTGCCCGACTCGATGAGCCTTGTGCCAAGCTCGAAACGTTAATCGAACAACTCGATGAAGTTATTCTCGAAGGTCATAAGGTTTTAGTGTTTAGTCAGTTCACGAGTTTTCTTGCAATTTTGCGCAGGCTTCTCGAAGCCCGAGGCATGCCTTATGAATATCTCGACGGAAAAACAACCGATCGACAATCCCGCGTCGAACACTTTCAGGACGACCCTGAGTGCAAACTCTTTTTAGTGAGCTTGAAGGCGGGCGGACAAGGGCTCAATCTCACCGCGGCTGACTATATTTACATTCTCGACCCGTGGTGGAATCCTGCTGTAGAAGCCCAGGCCGTTGATCGCGCACACCGCATTGGACAGACGCGAAAAGTCTTTGCGTACCGATTGATCGCACGCGATACGGTGGAAGAAAAAATTCTCGCATTGCAGGATCGTAAGCGGGATCTTGCCGATTCGATTGTAAGAGCCGACGAAAGTGTGATTTCAAGCCTCACGGCGGAAGACGTTGAACTACTCTTTTCATAGATGGCACCGCTTTTGAAGGTTCCGCAGGATTGAATTCGAGGGTGAACGCCCTTGACTCCCTCGTGTTCCTCACGAAATCCTCACACTTCCTGCGATACGTCATTCATCGAGTAGGATTCTAGGAAGCTGGAATCGAAAACTTTATTTGTATGAGGTGACTCATGGCCGTTGTGCTGTCGCGACCCCATCCGCTCGATACCTCGCCGCTTCTGACGATCGTTCATGCCGCATCGTCTTTGGCGTCGACTTCTTTTCCTGTCACTGCGACTTCCCACGTCAAACATACTTTCAAAAATAAGATCGATTCGAACTTGTCTGCTGCGAATACCACTGAACAGTTCAGAAATTTGAAGAGCTCTCACGAAGGAAAACAGATGACGGATCCTTCCATCGGATTGAATACCCACATTCTCGTCGTTGATGACGAAGAAGATCTGCTCGAACTGGTTCGCTACAACCTCGTCAAGGATGGCTATCGCGTATCCTGCGTTGCCACGGGTGAGGAGGCTCTCGCATTTGTTCGTCGGCAGCCACCAGATCTGCTTGTTCTCGATTTGCTTCTTCCGAGCGTCGACGGACTCGAAGTCTGTAGACGATTGAAAGGGGATTCAAAAACTCGCGACATCCCAATTGTCATGCTCACAGCAAAAAGCGAGGAGAGCGACATGGTGGCAGGGCTTGAACGTGGCGCAGACGATTACATAGCAAAACCATTTAGTCCCAGAGTTTTGTCGGCCCGTATTCGGGCACTTTTGCGACGCAAACAGTCTCAACGGACAAGTGAACAAGAAACCACGATCGACATTCATGAATTATCGATTCATCCTGGGCGGCACGAAGCGACACTCGCTGGAAATCAAATCGAACTGACCTATACCGAGTTTGCGCTCCTGCATTTTCTCGCAAAACGTCCCGGATGGGCGTTTACTCGGACCCAGATTGTCGACGCCGTGAAGGGAGAAGATTATCCTGTTACAGATCGTTCAGTTGACGTACAGGTCGCTGGCCTGCGTAAAAAATTGGGCGATTGTGGCTCGTATATAGAAACCGTCCGGGGACTGGGATATCGGTTCCGGGCTTAACGGGATCGTCCATCCATGCCCAGAACGCGACTCGTGTGGCATCTCTTTGCTGGCTGGTGTGCCCTTGTGCTTGCTGTGTGTGCAGCGTGTTACTGGCTCGCCAGTGTTGAAGTGGCGAAGATCGCCAGCCAATCTGAGTTTCTCAGACTGCGAGAAGTGGCTCGCTCTCTTGAGCGCGTGGGCACAGCCGAAGGAAAGCCATTGGACCGTAAAAGGCTCGTGGAGCACGCGAGCGAACTCGAAGCATCGACCGTCGGTCTTCGCGTCGAACTGTTTGAACCAGACCGACAAGTGATGACTGCCGATGGCCCCTCTTCTGCCATAGACCCCGCGTTCTCTGAGGCCGATGAAACTCTTTTGGAAGAGTCCTTGCAAGGAGAGGTTTTCACATCAAGTCGGTACGACGCAGGAACAGGGCAACGAACGCAGGTTGTTGCGGTTCCGTTTGGAACACATCCAAACGTGCGGGGACTCATACGTCTCACAAGCGATTCACGCCAGATCGATCAATCGCTCAGCCAGTCTCATCGAAGAATGCTACTAGGATTCTTTGTTGTCTCGATCGCAGCAATTATTGGGGGCTATGTGCTTTCGCGTCGCGCAAGTCGACCGGTTGAGGAGTTGGCCTCTGCGGTGCAACGTCTGGCTGCAGGATCTCCGGATGAACTGATTCCGTCGGCAGAAATTTTGGAACTTTCTGAATTGTCTGACGCCATCGAAGTCATCCAAGGACAACTCAAGGAACGCGGATTGGTGATTGGCCGACAAGGCACTCAGCAAGAGGCTGTTCTTGCAAGCATGATTGAAGGCGTGCTTGCGGTTGATTCACACCAGCGAATTCTTTTTTTGAATCGTGCAGCTGCGGAACTTCTTTTACTTGAACCACTTTTTGTCCTTCGAAAGCCGATGCAGGAGGCAGTTCGAAATCCCGATTTACGCCGTTTTGTGTTGCGTTCTATCGACTGCAAAGATCCTATTGAGGACGACATGATTCTACGAGGTGATCATGATCGAACGATTCGTTTGCGTGGAACGGCGTTGCGAGATTCGCGAGGAGGTGCCACAGGTGCCGTTATTGTGCTCAATGATGTCACGCACTTCCGACGCCTTGAAAACATGCGCAGCGACTTTGTCTCCAACGTGTCGCACGAACTGAAAACACCGGTTGCTTCGATCAAAGGATTCGTGGAGACGCTTCAAGATGGGGCGATAAACAACCCCGAAGATGCCCAACGATTTCTCACGATTGTTGCCAAGCAGGCAGATCGCCTCGAATCCATTATTGAAGACTTGCTTGCGCTTTCGCGTATCGAACAGACCGAAGGCGCTCGTGACTTGCCACTTGAAACGACACGCTTGGTTGATCTGTTTGAAGCGGTTCAAGCCGATTGTGACCCTCGGGCAATCGATCGTTCGATTGTGCTTGAGTTTCGGTGTGAGAGTGAGATGACCGCGAACATCAATCCACCACTTCTCGAACAGGCGGTCATTAATCTCGTAGACAATGCTATTAAGTACAGTGACACCGGACGAAAAGTATTTGTCTCAGCAGACCGAGTCGGACATGACGTTGTCATTCGGGTTCAGGATGAGGGTTGCGGTATTGAACAGAGTCATCTCCCGCGTCTTTTTGAACGTTTTTATCGGGTTGATAAGGCGCGTAGTCGAACGCTCGGAGGAACCGGGTTGGGCTTGTCGATTGTGAAGCACATCGTGCAGGCCCACGGAGGACGCGTGGGTGTCGAAAGCCAATCTCGCATCGGGAGTACCTTCAGCATCTATCTTCCCTCGGCGCGTCGGTTCTCACCGAAGATGGACTGACCTCCGTCCACAGGTAGGCATGCACCGGTGATAAAAGTATTTTCCAAAAAGAAAAGTACTGCATGGGCTACACACTCTCGACGGTCTTCCTGGTTGGCAGGCGTTTTTGAAATCAATTCCTCTTGTGATTCTTTGGAGAGATCGTCAGAGGGCATAAACCCTCCAGGAAGAATACAATTGACCCGTACTCGCGGATTGCGAGCGGCGAATTCAACGGCGAGGGATCTGGTCATCGCGGGAATCGCGCCTTTGCTCGAAAAGTAGGCGACATGGTTCTGAGCAGGATGTTCATCTGCCGAGTCGCCAAAAGTCACGATTGAACCGCCCGTTTCTTGTCGCACCATCACCGCTCCAGCCTCTTGGGCGACAAGAAATGTCCCAACGGTGTTGACATCAAAATGCTGCCGAAGGTCATCGGCAGTGACAGATTCAATGGCACAGGGAATCCTGATACGCGCACAGTTGACGACCGCATCGATTCTGCCAAAGTGATCTTCAACTCGATGTACCATTGCCCGTACCGGGCCTTCGTCCCGCATGCTTGCGGTAACGGCAAGACTTTTGACGCCCACGGATTCGAGTCTCGCCGCCAAAGTACGTGCTTCGGGAAGTGAATTGTTGGCGTGAATGGCAATCGAGTATCCCTTTGATGCCAGTGCCTGCACGACAACTGCCCCCATGCGACTCGCTCCGCCGGTGACGAGGGCAACGCGATCAGTGGGCATCGTATTATTCAGATGGAAGCTCAGTGGATCGAACGGTTCTGGTTGGATCGGGTTCATAAACGAGCCGGCTCGTTGACGTTGTCGTAAACGGTCATTCTCTTAGCACGAGCCGGCGTCATGATAATCGATGATGTGCTGCCACGCTTCTTGGGGAGAGTCGGCCCACGAAAAAAGATCGAGGTGCTCATCATCGACGATACCTTGGTCGGCAAGTTTTTGAAAATTAATGACCGAATTCCAATACTCGCGTCCATAAAGCACAATTGGCACCGACTGCATTCGATGGGTCTGTCTCAGCGTAAGGGTTTCAAACATCTCGTCGAGAGTCCCATACCCACCTGGAAAAAGAACTACTCCAGCGGCTCGCAGAATAAAATGAAATTTTCTTATCGCAAAATAGCGAAACTGAAAGCAGAGCTCCGGCGTAATGAAAGGATTTGGATTTTGCTCGTTCGGCAGCTTGATATTTAATCCGATGGACTTGCATCCCACGTCGAAGGCACCACGGTTTGCAGCCTCCATGATCCCCGGTCCGCCTCCTGTCACAATCACAAAAGAACGCTTTGTCTCACACTGATGATCGATCGAAACGAGCCGCGCAAACTCGCGGGCCTCGTCATAGTAATGACTGAGATGCACTAGTTGATTGCTTCGCGCCAATTCGCGATTCCGCTTTTTGTCCTCGGGTGCTTCCGCAAGAGATCGTTTTGCTGCAGCGAGCCTTCGCTCAGCAGCCATTGGTTCAACAATCTGTGTACTGCCAAAAACAATCACCGTGGAAGCAATCGAATTGGCCTGGAAAGCTACTTCCGGTTTCTCGAGTTCCAGAAGCATTCTCACGCCGCGAACATCATCGCTTTCGAGAAAAGCTTTGTCCTCTTGAGCAAGAATGGAACTGGAAGAATTTAAAATAGCGTCCATGTTGGATGCCACCAGTGCTGCATCATTGCCGAGAACCGTGTCAGGAAGAATGCTGCATTGCTTTGAAAGTGATAGTTTCAAACGTTGAGCGTCTTGAAGCGAGTCAGCATTTGAGGTGTCCTTAGACTTTGAATCTTTTGTCATCGCTCTGCTCTCTCCAAATGCACGGTTTGGCCAATCGTTGGAATCATAGTTTTCCATCCAAATGAGCTGCGGATCTGCTCCGCCATTCCAGACGCAGCCTGCGGTTCTCCATGCACGAGAAACGTACACTCAGGGGCCGGAAGACCGGAAAGCCATCGTACAAGTTCTCGTCGATCGGCATGGCCGGAAAGTGCTTCGATTCTTCGCACTGCTGCCTTTACCGGAATATCACGTCCGTGAATTCTCAGAAATTCGGCGCCATCGAGCAGGGCCCGACCGCGAGTGCCAGCGGCCTGAAACCCGGCGACGAGAACTGTGGTTCGACTGTCTGGAAGACGTCTTTTCAAGTGATGCAAAATACGACCACCATTCATCATACCGCTCGATGCAATGATAATTCCAGGACCGTTGGCATCGTTGATAGCCTTTGATTCTTCAGAGGTTTTCGCCAAATGCACGCTCAGTGTTGCAAGGCTTTCGTCCACTCCAGCGAGCTTGGCTTCGGAAAGATCTTGTTCTGCCAGATGTTTGTGAAAGATATTCGTTGCCACAACAGCCATTGGACTGTCGACCCAGATCGGAATCTGTGGAAGTCGTCCAGATGCCATGAGAATGCGCAGCAGATACACCAACTGCTGACAGCGACCCACTGCAAACGATGCCACAAGCATCATGCCGCCCCGTTCGATCGCTTCGCGAGTCGCAGTTTCTAGTTCATGGAGCGGATCGATATCTGAATGATCTCGGTCGCCGTAAGTGCTTTCACACACCAGCCAGTCGCACGCAAAAGCCTTGACGGGATCGTTATACAGTGGTGCATTGTAACGACCGACATCGGCTGAAAATAGAATCTTGGTTGGTGTTCCATGATGTGTCGCGGCTTCCACCTCAACAAATGAACTGCCAAGCATGTGCCCGGCATCATGAAATCGGCATCGGACTCCAAGCGCTGGCTCAAACCATGTTTCTCGATCAACGACTCTGACAAGTCGCAGTGTGTGTTCAACATCCTGCTCTTCGTAGAGCGGTTGCGCTGGATGATGCTTCGAATAGCCTTTTCGATTTGCGTAGAGAGCATCCTCAGCCTGGCACTTGGCCGAGTCGAAAAGCATCAATCCCAAAAGGTCGGCGGTGGCTCGAGAAGTATGAATAGGACCTGTAAAACCCTGTTTGACAAGACGCGGCAACCAGCCGGAGTGATCGATATGAGCATGTGTGAGAACGACGGATTGAAGAGAATCTGGAGGAACTTGGAGCGACTTCCAGTTTCGTTCGCGCAATGATTTTGTACCTTGAAAAAGTCCACAGTCGAAGAGGACGCGTTTGTCGTCTACGTCCAAAAGATGACGCGATCCGGAGACCATGCCCGCAGCACCCAGAAATGTAAGCGTGATCATGGCCTGTCCTTGGAACCAGTGTTGTGCGTCTTTGAATAAAGTGATGGATCATCGGAGATCATGTCGTATTCCCTTCAAAAAGAATCTCTCCAGTATCAATGTGCAGAGATTCCACATGAATCACCAAATCTTTTCCGGTCCGGCCCGACGGCAGACGAACGAAAAGCACAATCGTCCCATCCATATTTCGAGCCTCGCAGACCATGCCGACTTTTGTGAGACTTTCCTCAATCCACTTCGAAGCCGCACCTCGCGGCATGGGGAACGCGCCGATTCGTGCCGATTCAACCTGAATTCGCATCTGATCAACCTGAATGAGTTCAACGCGCACATTCATGCTGACCACACTCGAGAACGGACCAGCTCCTACGGTACACCCAAGGGCGATATGTCTCTTTTCAAATTTCACACGCGGACGCGAGAGGCCTTTCGGCAAGAGCAACCGATGATTTTTTTCAAGGTCGATCGCCAGCCAGGCGTTAGCCTCATCGTCAAGAATCACTGCTTCCCATGTGCCTGTACGTTCGACGGCAGCTCGCAGCCCAGCTACTTTTGTGAGAAACCGTCTACTCTGCTCATCGGTAAATCCGCTTTTTTCTGACACTCGCTCCCGATAAAAGTCGGGTTTCTGCAGAAGAAAGACCATCATGAGCCCCAGCAGACACATTGCCCCCACACAAAAAATCAGGAGCCTTGCGAATATGCCAGACGAAGCACTTGGTGGCCCGACTTGCTGATCATTGAGTGGGCTTGTCACCGAAGGAATCATGAACACGGGAGCAATTCCTCTTGAAAGACCTACACAGATGTCTAGCCGACAAATCGACCATACTGCGGCAGGGGTAGATCAATCGAGTTCTCTTCGTTCAATTCATCTCGCAGAACTCTTATATGTGGGGGTGCTTCAATCCCAATGCGTACTTTATCTCCGCTCACTCGTACAATCGTGACCACCACAGAATCGCCGACGCGAATTCGTTCGCTCTGTTTCCGAGAAAGGACGAGCATAGAGGGTCTCCCTAGAAAAAAATGGATTTGAAGGAATGTAGAAGCTACCTGAACATATGTCAACCTGTCTTGAAAACAGGAGTTGGCTGTATTCAAGAAATGTTTTGCAAGCTCGCTTGTCATCCGATCGATCCTTGGCGAGAATGAGTGTCTCACTGGAGTCGATCGACATGCACGATTAGGGAACTTGCACGCTCCAGGGTAGATCGTCGTATCAGGGAGACTTTCTTGCCTATGCATTTGAGAAGGAGAGCCGCACGTGTTATTCCGAACGCTCTACTCATGCCGATTTCAACTGAATCGACAGTCAAGGGGCATCTGCACATTGAAATTCATGAACACCACCCGCATGCGTCGGGGGGATCTTCTTGGCGTGCAATGGATTGTTTTCCGACAATCCTTATCTGAAAAATCTCTGCATACGATCAGCGCATCGGTTTCAGAAAAAAAAAGACTTATCCCTGTCGGACTGCAGAGAGCTTTCACGCAAGGAGTGCTATTCGTCCAAGTCGTTCGCTTCGTCGCTATGAGAAGAACCGCGACTTGAATCTGCCGTGATGGCCTTTTTGTATGAAGCTGTTTCAGATGGTGCAACTTTTTCTGCGGGGTCCGTATTTGTTTCAGAGGACTCTGGCGGCGTTGCAAATTCTGCGAGATCAACACTCTTCGCCACACCGATTCGAGTCTCCGCATTTTTGATTCGCTTGTAATCGGATTCGAGCAGACGCGGATGAATTTTGTGAACGCTGCGCATGACATCCGGGCGCCCAAGGAGCATTGCCACTTTTGGATCGACTTCAAGAGTGACTTCGGATGGAATTCCTCCAGCGGTCGCCACGCGACGATTAATTGCTAATCGTGGAAAAGGAGGAAGTCCACCGGGATGCACCAAGGCTCTGACGAGAAGAGCCGTGTCTGCAAAGCGTCGATACGCGCCGGCTGATTCGGCAGATGGAGCTTGTTCAAAGGCAACCAGATACCGCGCCCGAGGTCCACTGAGCTCAATGGTTTCGTTGGTTTCTTGAATATCGTTTCCAAAATCAGGACCGCCAGCCCATCGCACCAGTCGATCATCAGCCTTGCGAGCCCAAGAAGCCAGCGACACGCTTAATCGTTCCAGTCGCAGCGTCGTAATTTCTGTTTTTACGTTTCGTTCGGGATCAATTAACACCACTCGCTCGCGCGCCGGATCGTGAAGCGCAATCTCATCGGGATGTGCCAAAAAATCCCACGCGACGCCATTTGCAAAGAGCGTCAGACTATGGGCTACCGGCTCCTTCTGCGAGCCGACAAACACTTCGGTCTCAATGCGAAGAACTCCGTCCGTGGTCTCTGCGACAGCACACAGTGCCATGCACACGTTGAGGAGGACTGCCGCGAACCCCGAATGGAATACGCCATAACAATCTCTTGTATGTTGACCACTGTGTCGAGTCTTCATGCCGATGCTCCGAAACAGATTTGTCTACTCGTAGGTCATTTCATCCACGCTGCGTGCGGAGGATAGCAGAATGAGACCGGAGCCCCAACGCGAAAAGAGGCCATTTTTAAGTATTCAGGAGCTCGAAAGTGTGAACGGCACCTTCGGACAATGTTCGTCAGCGATGCTTTGGCCAGATCGCCTTGAAATACCACTGCGCGGAGATACGTTGTCAGTTGACAGACCACATCTTGAAAATGACATGGCATTGAATGGTTCTCTTGTCGCAAATCATCAACGTCCAAATTCTGAAAACTCGAACGGGCGATTACCGCATTTAATCCTTGCCATTGCGGAATGGTACTTGGATTCAAATAAAACGCATTCGTCTATCAGCATCGGTGTCGCTTTTCAATGAAGAGAGCCGCGACTTCTATTTGTGGCGTAAGCATTCGTGTTATTGAATGGCTCACTCGACAGCTGTTCAAAAACAGGCTGAGTTTTAGAAATGTCCAAAGAGTTTGAAGCTCGCTATTCCAAGCACCACGGCGAGTAGTCTTCGAATTGCCATTGCAGACAATCGTGTCGCGCCCAAAGAGGATCCGATTGCGCCGCCAAGTATCGCTGCAATCATGAATGTTGGGGCGAGCGGTGGAACACGCTGATCGCCAAGAATGCTTCCGGCGAGTCCCGCCAGAGAGTTTACAAGAATAAAAGGAGCTGTTACAGCCGCGATCGTTTTGATTGGCGCCTTTCGTAGTGCAATGAGAATCGGCGTGAGAAAGACCCCTCCTCCCACACCGGTACAGCCCGAGAGAAGACCGATTCCTGCTGCAACAAGCGTCATTTTCCAGGAACTGAAAATCTGAAAAAAGCCCTTGTGGAAGCTCTTGAGATCTGAATCTGAGTTTGGTTCTGGTTCTCTAGGTAGTTTTTGCGGAATCAAAAGCTGTACGGCTACTCCAAACAGGACCAGAGCAACCACGAGTTCAATCGTTCGTGGTTGTAATGGAAGAGATCCGCCGAGCATCGCACATGGGATACTTCCTGCGGCCAAGGGGGCAAAGAGCGACCAGCGAAAATGTCCTGCTCTGAAAAACTGTACGGAGCCAATTGCTGCAACGATCACATTCAACACCAGTGCTGTTGGGCGCACCTCGATCGGCGCCATCCCAGCAAGAGTGAGCACAGCGATGTAGCCCGTTGCTCCAGCGTGTCCGACTGAAGCATAGAGCATTGCCACGACTGCAACGGCGCACACAATCCCATATTCCGGGGCACTCAAGGCATCCAGCGCAAAGAGCAGTTCCATAACACCTCTACGCGCTTCGGCCTACGAGATCTGTTCGGTCACAATTCCGCGCGTGCGATCAAGAGGGATCTGCCGCGTGCTGCTTCAGCATTTCAAGTGGTATAATATCGAGTGATTTTTCATGCGTGGCTTCAAGCACTGCGGGAGGGGCATGGCCGGCTTCGGCTGCTTCAAGCCATCGTGCGGCACATAAACACCATCGATCTCCGACGACCAAACCAGGGAACTCCCATTCGGGATGTGGTGTGACCAGATCGTTTCCTGCTTCGACGGTGAATATCAGGAAATCCTCAGTCATCACACAGCAGACGGTGTGCACGCCCACATCCTCACGGTTCGTGCGGCAGCATCCATCGCGAAAAAAACCAGTCACTGGATCGCGAGAACACTCAACCAGTTCTCCTCCGAGCACGTTGCGATCGGGTTTGGTACTTCGAGCGGAAACAAGCGGTTTATTAATAGCAATCATGTTGATACATCCATAGAAGGCATTGGCGATGTTTACAATCAGACGCGTTTCGGGAGTCCTCTTGGACAATCCATCAGCTGATCCGGAAGACATCCTTATTTTGTACGACCTTGTAAAGAGCGTATCCTACTCTCCTGCGTGCGTCACCAACCGACATCCATGCTGGTGCAAAAGCGCAACTTTCTGAGATGTACAAAGGAGTTGGATGATGAATGTTCGTGTCTTTTTTCTTCAAGGCCGTGCGCTCAGGATGGCATTTGTCATGGTGAGTCTGGCGACGATCACTCATTCGAGCTATTCCCAAGACATCACGAGCACATGGAACGGATTCAACCGTATCGATTGCATGGTTGCTTCAAGAAAATGCATTCTGGTTATTCCGGTGACACGAGCGGCAGGAAGTCCTTGGATTTGGCGAACAGAATTTTTTGGACACGAACCGCAGGCCGATATGGCGCTTGTTGCAAAAGGTTTTCACATCGCCTTTATTGACATGCAAAATATGTACGGCGGTCCAGAAGCGATGGCGTTGATGGATCGCATGTATGAACATGCCATTACGGATCGTGGACTGTCAAAAAAAGTCGTACTCGAAGGGTTTAGTCGGGGCGGACTATTCTCTCTCAATTGGGGAATTCTTCACCCTGATCGTGTCGCATGCATCTACAACGATGCTCCGGTCTGCGATTTTAAGAGTTGGCCGGGAGGAAAAGGAAAAGGTCCTGGATCCGCTCTCGACTGGCAGCGATGCCTTGAAGCCTATCGACTGTCGGAAGAGGAGGCTCTCGCGTTTCGCGGAAACCCCATCGACAATCTCGCATCGTTGGCTGCTGCGAAAGTGCCGCTCCTCCATGTTTGCGGCGATGCCGACGAGGTTGTTCCGTTCGAGGAGAACTCCGCGCTCTTGGCAACCCGTTATCGCGAACTGGGTGGCCCGATTACGGTCATCGCGAAGCCTGGCGTAAAACACCACCCACACAGTCTTCAAGATCCTGAGGTCATCGTGTCTTTCATTCTGAAGCACACGCACTAAACAGGTGCTTTGTTCGCGACTGTTTGCCAGCCGTAGGCAGTTATTCTCATACGTCCTCGAAGAGAGGTTAAAAGAGTTCGTGTGAAAGAACCCGAGTGACAAGAATTGTGCGCAGCGCTTTTGAATCGCAATCGCAATGCCATCTGGAGGATATTCGAAAATGCGTCAGTCGCTGCGAACTCCCGAACCGATTTCATCGATTCCAGACACGCTGATTGCAGCCGGAGCCATCTTGTCGATGGCTCTCTCCGGTGCGCTTTTACTGGTGGCGGTTGGTCATGAAAAAGTGCCAACACCCTCGTGGTGGATAACCCCTGTTCGCGTGTTCGACCTGCCGCTGATCGCAATGCTTTTCCTGGGAGGTGGAATTTTAGTGGGAGGCCTGCTGCGCAAGCTTGCCAGAGGAAAAATTGGCTCTGATCTGCTTGCCGGAGTGTCAATTGTTACTGCTGTGTTGCTCGGAGAGTATCTTGCCGGCGTACTGGTTGTGCTCATGCTCTCGGGAGGCGAAGCACTCGAAAAATATGCGGTCCGTCGCGCCGGTGATGTGCTTGCTGCACTCGCGCGACGCATGCCAACGAAGGCTCATCGAAAGACCGAAAACGGGCTTGTGGACGTTGCCCTCTCAGCGGTTCACATCACAGATACGATTGTCGTACTGCCACACGAAATCTGTCCGGTTGATGGAACAGTCGTTGCCGGACGAGGTTCAATGGATGAGAGCTATCTCACAGGCGAACCGTATCGAATGGCAAAGGCTCCTGGATCGACAGTGCTTTCGGGAGCGATCAACGGCCAGGCAGCTCTTGAGATCCGAACCGAACGAGTTGCTTCAGATAGTCGCTACGCAAAAATTATGGACACGCTACGCGCAAGCGAGGATCGTCGCCCACAACTGCGCAGGCTTGCCGACACTCTTGGAGCTCTCTATACGCCGCTGGCCATCGTGCTTGCTCTTGCTGCGTGGAGTGTCAGCGGCGATGCAACTCGCTTTTTAGCGGTGCTTGTTGTGGCCACTCCCTGTCCGCTGTTGATTGCCATTCCAGTGGCGATTCTTGGGGCCGTGTCACTGGCTGCCAAACGCGGAATTGTTATTCGAGACCCAGCCATTCTCGAACGGATTGCGACCTGTCGCACGGTGATCTTCGACAAGACAGGTACTCTCACCTACGGTATGCCGCAGCTGAACGATGTGGTGCTCATGGGTTCATTCGATCGCCATACAATCTTGTCAATTGCCGCGAGTCTTGAGGAATATTCCAAGCATCCGCTGGCTGCTGCGGTCGTCAACGCTGCAAAAAGTGAAGGTATTCCACTTCTTGAAGTTGCGGAAATATCAGAGCATCCAGGGCAGGGATTGCGAGGGATCGTTGCAGGCGAAGAGGTGGCCATTACCAGCCGCATGAAACTTACTTTGATCAATTCAATCGCGGCAGCGAATCTTCCAGCAGTGAGCGGCGGGCTTGAATGTATTCTTCTGATTAAAGAAATCCCTGCGGCCTTGTTGCGATTTCGCGATTCACCTCGCGCTGATGGTGCGATGTTCATTCATCACTTGGCCCCACGACACGGGCTTTCACGGGTAATGATTGTCTCGGGCGACCGTGAAAGTGAGGTGCGATGGCTGGCTGATCTCGTCGGCATCAAAGAAATACATGCAGGCATTTCACCAGAAGGTAAGTTGGCACTCATCGAACGCGAGACAAGTCGTGCGCCAACCATTTTCGTGGGAGACGGCATCAATGATGCTCCTGCACTCGCTGCCGCAACGGTTGGTATTGCCATGGGCGCATCCAACGATGTCACCAGCGAAGCCTCTGGTGCTGTCGTGATGGATTCGGAACTTGAACGCGTAGACGAACTCTTTCATATTGGACAGCGACTGCGACGCATTGCTTTGCAGAGTGCCGTTGGAGGCATGGCTGCAAGCGTTGTGGGCATGGGCTTTGCGTCTTTCGGCTACCTGCCGCCAGCGGCAGGCGCACTGGTACAGGAAATCATTGATATTGTTGCCGTTGTCAACGCGCTGCGAGTGGGATGGCACTCAGGGACGTTGACCGATTACGGATCCTCGCCATCGTCTGCAGAACAGTAAAAAATATCTTTTCCAAATTAAGTTGATTTTGTGACACAGGAAAGAGGCTCTTCTTTATGGATGGAGATTCCTTTGTCACAAGAATTCTGAGAATGAATTATGCCGCCGGTCTATTTTTATTTCTGGATTGTCTCGTTACAACGTCTCTGACTGCAGCCGAAAACGAATCTCCGGTAGCACAGCCCAATATTCTCTGGATTTCAGCAGAGGACATCTCGGCCGGCACTCTTGGCTGTTACGGTGGCGACTCTTATACACCGACAATCGACGCGCTGGCGGCCGTCGGGATACGGTACGACGCTGCCTTCGCCGCCGCGCCGGTCTGCGCTCCTTCACGTAGCGCCATCATTACCGGCTGTATGCCGACGACGCTCGGAAGTCTGCCTATGCGTTGCAAGGCATCGCCACCATCGTTTCTCATCGGTTTTCCAAAGCTCCTGCGCGATGCCGGCTACTGGTGCTCGAACAATGCAAAAACAGACTACAACTTAAATCCTTCATTTGATGCGGGATGGAATGCATCTGGAAACGCTGCGCATTGGCGAAAACGTGATCGGCCTACCCGGCCATTTTTTTCTGTGTTCAACCTTGCCCAGACTCACGAAAGCGGTCTTTTTAGAAGTCCTTCCGAGTGGAAAAAACTTCAAAAGCAACTGCCGAAGAAGGCTCTTCGCGATCCAGAGACCCTGGCGGTCCCTGCCTATTATCCAGACACGCTCGCTGTTCGGGCTGACCTTGCGCACAGAATGGAACTCGCATCGCTTTTAGACATTGAATGCTCCCGCATTCTCAGCGAACTCACAGAGGACGGCTTGCGGGATAACACCATCATTTTTTTCTGGGGCGACCACGGCGAGGGACTGCCGCACGGAAAACGCTCACTCACTGAACACGGACTGCGGGTGCCGTTGATCGTTCATCTCCCGAAAGCGATTCAAAAAGCGATTCATGCACAGTCGCCAGAAATCAACAGCAGGCTTGTCAGTCTTTTGGATCTTGGGCCAACGGCTCTGGATCTCGCCGGCGTACCAATTCCGTTATGGATGGAAGGGAAAAGTTTTTTGGGCTCCCATACAATTCTCCAAAGCGAGATTATTTCGGCACGCGATCGAATGGATGAGCGAGAAGGATTTTCAAGATCGGTTCGCACTGACCGCTACCGTTACGTCAGGCATTTTCTGCCCTGGGTATCAGGCGATGATCTGCCGAACTATGCCTCCGGCGTGGCGATCACTCGCGAACTTCGAACGTGTTTGCGGGAGGGAACTTTGCCTGCAGGTGCCAGTTGGTTTTCGAGATCTCGCCGACCTCCGGAGGAACTTTTTGACATCGACAATGATCCAGAGGAACTCAACGACGTGCATGCGAGGAGAGATCATTCTTTATACGCCACAGCACTCAGTCACCATCGCGCCCAGCTCGTTTCGTTCATGCGTTCTTCTCGCGATACAGGCATTCTTCCCGAAGCAATGTTGCGACGCGAGGCTCTTCTGGCGGGAAGTGAGTGGGGAGTGTTTCATCCTGCGACACAAGGCTCATCCGAGAACCTCGCCGACCGGCAGGCACTCGCTCGATACGACGAGATTCTGAAAGTGGCAATGGCGGTGGCGGAAGACCATCCCCCCGATTATTTTGCGAGCGAATTAAAAGCCACCGATCCGGCGGTGCGTTACTGGGCTGCCTGCGGTGTAGGATGGTCCGGAATCCGTATTGGAGCCGATTCACAAAAAGCCGCGGCACTGTTTTTGGAACCGCTTTTAATCGATTCCGATGCTGTTGTTCGAATTGCAGCAGCGAGATGGTTTTCTTCATGCACGCACACCGATCAAGGGCTCGATGTTCTTCTGGCAATCATCGGTTCTGATGATCCATCCACTCGCATGGCTGCGCTCATTGCAGTCGAGAGCCTCGGCGAGCGTGCCGCTCGTTTGCGACCGAACGTCGCATCACTCTCACTGTCAAAAAACGAGGAATATTCAGATCGGCTCAAAGCTCGTATTACTGGAAAGAGTGAGCTGCCTTCTCACGTGAACCCCGATGCGACTCATGGAAAAAACACCAAGCCGAACGCACAACAATGAATTGGTAATCTACTGTGTTGTGACCGTCGGCATGTTTTTGTTTGCAAACTCCAAAAACTTTTCCCAGTCGTATGGCAAAAGGTCATGACTTCCGGTTCTGATGTGATAGCCCATTGCCCTGCCCCAGAGTGGTTGATCGACCGGCGGCATGCTCGAGGCCGGGAGTCCACCGAGACCGCTTCGTTGCCAGACCGGCGAAGCCGCCAGCAGCGATAAAAACTCTCCCTCCGGATCCGCCCACGAATCTTCCTGAGCGCTTGCAACATAAATCAACCGAGGTGCAGTCAGTGCGAGGAGCATGTGCTGATCAAATGGCATCTCCTGCTCTCGTCCGGCCCAGCGAGCGAGTTGTGGCGCAAACCAGTGTGGAAAGTTTTTCGTGATTGCTGCCACATCTTCGCCAACAGGCCGCTTTGAAAGCGCTGCTCCCATGGAACCGGAATTATTAGACACGACCATCGCCAACCGCTCGTCACGGGCTCCTGCCAAAAGGGCCGTCTTTCCAAGTCGCGAATGTCCCACCACCGCCAGCCGTTTGAGATCGACATCCTTGCGAGTAAACAGCCAGTCCACCAGATGCGACACGCCCCAAGCCCACGCGGTAATCGCGCCTGGTTCATCCGATTCAAGTTCACCCCCTGCTGGTCGACCCAGGGCAACCAGAACGCTTTCGGCTCTCCCGTCAGGCCGGTCCGGGTGCACATCCCCATAACAAAATGTCACCAGACCAAAACCCGACTTGAGAATCGTATCGACTGGCCAGCGATTCGTTTTTGCTCCACGAGATGCTTCGGTCGCGCGATGATCAACGACAAGACCATCTTTTGTGTTATTGAGCCATGCGCGGGTAATCAAAATCTCCGGATCAGGATCGACAGATTGATTTCCAAGAAAATTGATTCCTATAAATACTCCGGGCGGAGTACTCGGTGCATGAGGCATATATTCAAGCACGTCGATCTCGCGAAGTGTGGCTCCTTGCCCAACACTCATCCGATATTGTCGCCGAATGGCTCCACCACCGCGAGCCACCTGAGATTCTTCAACCAACACAGCAAGCACTGGAGCCGCAGGCAGTGGCCGACCGTATGCCTCTCGGGAAAAAAGTTCGAGCAGAGAGGGCCGCACTGTTTTGTTCCATTGTTGAATGTCATCAACGCGATTGCCTTGTGCGTTACAAAGCACATCCGGTAGTAGCGCTGCCAGAGTTTCCGGTATTTGCGCACTCTCATCGCTGAAGCCGCTGTGCGCAAGAAGGGTCGTGGCCAAAATGACCGCGACGGCTCCAAGAAAAAGCCATGACCGATTCAGCCTGACCCATTGACATCGATTGCTCACAAAAGTTCTTTCAGTATGTGGATGCACGTGTGATTCTATTCCCATCGAACCACTCTATGAGCGTTTGGCAAGAAATACCACTGTTTTGTAAACAGAAAATATTCATCCGAATTGAACGAGTGATCGCTTCAGCCCTGACATCGACTGACGCTCAGCCAGATACTTGTGAGCAGAATCACCTATGGATTCGCTCGGTGTTCAATGCATCAGGCCGAAACAACAATCGGTCGAAGGTGCAAATGAAGCGGTGCGTGAATCGCACAGAGACGAAGCTCGGACGCCTTCAATTCAAGGGCCAACGTTTTGACTCGTGCCTTCTCTTGGATGAGCAGGCTTTTCATTTTCCGCCTGAAGCTCGAGCGTGTTCCTGATGATGTGCTTTGCAAGTGCTTTGTAGGTATGGTGAGCGAGCGAGTGCTTCCGAGCGGCTTGTGCCATTTTTTCTAATTGTGGCCTGTTCTCAATCGCCGAAACAATGGTTTCAGCGAGATGTTCTCCTTCGACTCCGTAGTACAGACAGTGTTCTCCATGCCGAAGCGGTTGATGCATCTCGATCGATGGATAATTCATTACCACCACCGAACCAGCCATGGCGGCTTCGTAATGCCGAACGCAATCCCACCCAAAACCACCTGGCGACCAGACCAACCATGCGGCCGCGCAGCGTTTATGAAATTCTTCCCACGGCAGGCGTCTGTCAGGAATATCGACGCGGATTCCACGTTCTCGTAGAGCCAACACGTGTGCAAGTCCTTTCTCGCGAGCAGAGCTGCTGCCAATGGTTCCAGAAAAAAAGAGGTCTGACGTCTTCTCGGGCAAAGGGGTGTCGCTCTGTTCAAAAAGACTCGATGCTCCAATAGAAATGGGCCGGAGTTTTTTTAGATATCGCTGGAATCGAGAAAATGTTCGAAAACTTCGGCCGGGAAGATTTCTGTGGCCAGTGCCATAAAATACTAACCAGTTGTCCGACGGAAGTTCTCGTTTGTAGTAGGTTCGACAAAGGTCAAAGAGAAAAAAGTTGTGTTTTGGAATACCGAATGAATCGAGCATGTCTGTCACAACGATCGGTGTGCGACGGACCAACCGTAAGAAGTGAAATGCCAGCGTGCTAAATAGACCGACTGGAAACGTCAGCGGACGATATCGGATGACATGGAGAATCGTTCGCAGGTGCCACGCTGGATAGAGTGGAGGATGCACGACAATCAGATCGTATTCTCCACGTCGCAATCGACCCATAATTTTCCAGAGTGCCACGGGCGACAGCACCTGGGATCCTGGTCCGAAATGACTGTGATGGCGGGTGCCAGTATAAAAAAAATCGGTCTGCTCAGGATACGCAATTTTGAATCGACGATCGACGCCGATTTCAAGAAATCGCAGACTTCCCAAGGGATCGAATTGAGATTCCATGGTGTCAATGCGAAGCGGGTTTCAGCGGACAGTCTTTCAACACTGAAAAACACCGACGCAGGCGAGAGGGCGCAGTGGGGGAATCAAAAAACTTAAGCGGCTTTTGTGAGCTGCGGCACAGGATCATTCCCGGTGTGGAAAGAGTCTCTTTGTTCTGCATTCTTCCGAAACCCATCGGCATTCAAAATCGAGTGGTGTTGAGACTGCGAGTCCTGCTCGTCGTGAAGAATATCACAGGCTCTGTGAATCATGCTGCGAGAAAGTCGTTTGGCGATCCATTGATTGACATCCACAAATGGCCGTCGACGATCGTAATCTTCGCTCGAAGCCTGCACAATCGCCTTTTGAATGTCGGCTTGTGTTTCACACACCACCATTCCGCGAGGATCAAAATACGAACCGATCGAAGGATCTCCCCAGTAAATTGGAACGTTCGAGCAAAGCATGGAATCGATTAGTTTTTCGGTGAAGTAACCCTTGGAGCGCGAATTTTCGACGATGACTGAATATCGAAAAGGGGCGTGCGCTTCTGTCTTGTCGGAAAGAGCGAGGTAGCCGGGGCCATACAGTTGGGTAGTCTTGCACGCGGTTCGCGACCATGCAGCAACGCGATGGCACAGTCGATGACCCGGAAGATGATGTGTGGTTGAATCGACCAGTGACACCATCGCCGTTTTTACAGAGGGCGTTTTCGGCAATGCTTGAAGCGTCGTGCCGCCATGCTCCACCAGTCGTGCATTCGGCAAAGCATGGCACAAGCTTATTTGATGTGTGAATACACGGTGGTACGAACGGCCGCGCCATCGCAACAAAGTATAAAAATGTCCTTGAGTGGAAAATGGTTGTTCTGTGAGTATTGATACTCGGCAACGGATATTGCGACGACTGGCCCACAACGATCGTGAATCTGCGGTGAGAATGAGATCGTCGTCGGCTTTCAGGTCACCGACGAGAGCATCCGCCTCTCTTGTTCCGCAATCATCGTGTTCGCCCGTCGGCCACTGCAAATGACGAAGCGGTATCCGTGAAAGATCCTCTCCGTAAGATCGAAGTACACCGGATGGAAGAAGTGAAATTGACATGGATGCCTCCACGAATTCACACCGGGAATAATCTTTCAAATCATTTTCAGGGTTCCACGGACTACGAGCCCGTGAAAAGTTGGTCAAGATCTCCCGATCGCGACGTTTGTATCGACTTGAAGGACCACGCTTCTCAAGAAAATAAACGAGCATTCACGGAATCGTCTCACAGTGGGAAGACTGGGAGTCTTGAGAAAAGGCTTTTTGAACCGCGATCCCAAAAAGACAATTTCTTTTCGCGAGGAGGGGTTCGCTACGATACCGACGTCTTGCAAAGCAAGTATCTGTCGTTCAGCCACTCGTTCCGTAAAGCACTCTCAAGAGTATGACGCTTCAATCAGATGTTGTCGTCAAGCGACCGGTGTGGTCGATCGGCCTGCTACAAGGGCCGTCACTGTCGCAGTTGAGTCCGCCTGAAGGAGTCGTCAATCCGATCATCACTGCGCAGGACATCATAGGCCCCAAAGGAGCGATTGCGGCTGATCCATTCGCCTTGCAAGTCGATGGTCGTTGGTTCGTCTTCTTTGAATTAATGACAACGGGTTCACCGCATGCCGTGATCGCAGCAGCATCAAGTGTGGATCTTGTGAACTGGACATCTTTGGGTGTTGTGCTCGAACAGTCCCATCATCTTTCCTATCCATTCGTGTTTGAACATGAAGGAGAGATTTTTATGATGCCCGAATCAAAAAAAGCTAGGCAGGTGACCATCTACCGAGCGGAAGCATTTCCGTACCGATGGAAAAAAGTAAAAACTCTTCTTCATGGCCGATACTGCGATGCATCAATGGTCTGCTTTGAGAAAAGATATTGGTTATTTGTCGGTTGGCAGAGTTACTCTCTATGCGTCTTTTATGCCTCGCACCCACTCGGGCCATGGAAACGACATGCTTGGCCATTTGTTCGGCTCTATTCAAAAGGATCTGCTCGGCCAGGAGGGCGACCACTGCTCATTGACGGAAAACTCATTCGCTTTGGACAAGATAATCGCCAGAATTACGGGCATTCCCTGAGAGCATGGGAAGTGACCACACTGACTCCCACGTGGTTTTCTGAAAAACTTCTGTGTGAAGAGAAGATTCTTTCTGCCTCCGGCCAGGGTTGGAATGCACTCGGCATGCACCACATCGACATCCATCAGAGAGGCCCTCAAGATTTCCTTGCCTTTGTCGACGGCATTGGATGAGTTTGAGATTCCTCTTTTTCGAACGGTCCGACGCTGCTCAAGAAGTGTGTGGTGAAGATCCTTGACTTCGCCACCGAGGTTCTCTCGTCATGTGGCACTCTGTGCTACGATCGTTTTGGGGTTATTTTCAATTGCATGTTGAAGCGTGTCAGGCACGCACCGCGGAGAAAAGTTGAGTGAAACTGTTGCTGATAAATCCGATGCCCGATTTTGTTGATGCTGTGAGCAAGCGTGTTGAAGACCTCACCATTTTGACCCATCCGACACTTGTCTCGCGACATGAATCGCTTGCGTCACGCGGTCAGGTCATCCCATTTTGGCCAAAATCAAAAGTAGATCCAATTGCAATTCGCTCTCTGTTTCGTGTTCTTCGCGATAATAAGCCCGATATTCTTCATGCATTTTCTCCTCGATCGCTGGCCACAAGCGTTTTTGCAACGATGGGCCTGAGGCAATCTCCGAAGATAGTGAGCTATAGGAGAATTGCCCACGCACTCTCGTGGTTCGATCCTGGAAATTACATCACTTTTTTGCATCCGAGGATTGATCTTCACTGCTGCGAATCTGATGCGTGCGCCGAATATCTCGTCGAAGCAGGCGTGCCGAGAGATAAATGCAAAACCATCTACAACTGTATCCGTTACCAGCCACCCCCTTTTTCAAAACAACAACTTTGTGAACGATTCAACATTCCATCCGATGCGTTCGTTGTCGGCACGACCGCATGCATTCGACCTATTAAAGGTATAGACATTCTTCTCGAAGCAGCTGCTCACTGCGTGGATCTCCCAAACGTCTACTGGCTTCTCATCGGACCGGTGGAAGACGCGCGGGTTGCGAAACTCATCCGAAAACCACTTTTTGGAAACCGTCTTCGAATGGTCGGATTGATTGACAATGCTGGGGCGTTAGCGAATGTCTTTGACATTTTTGTAATGCCTTCCCGCGAGGAGGCTCTCTGTCAGGCTCTCTTAGAAGCGATGTCACAGGGAGCGTGTCCCGTTGTCAGTGATGCTGGCGGAATGAAGGAACTTGTGCGCAGTGGTATTGATGGAATTGTTGTACCCCGAGAAAATAGTGTGTCCCTTGCTGATGCAATTCGTCTGTTATATGCCGACAGAAGCTTGGTGAATCGCTATGCGTGCTCGGCCCAAAAACGAGTTGAGGCGATCTGTTCACCGGAAAACATGGCCAACCGCGTACTCCAGATGTATTCGTCCCTGATTGCGACTGAATCCTGACAACGCGGTTACACCGTTGGCCCAGTTGCTTTTGTCACAGTTTCGCGCGACGTGCAGGCTCACTCGATTCGACCTCGCTGCCGCCAATATTTGAGTCCCGGTACGAAGAAGCAGCCGGCGCTCACAACTCCGAAAACGACATGCGAAAAATCGGTCGCGACGCACATCACAAGCGCTGTCGCGAAGAGCATGAATGCCTGAATATAAAACGTACCTGACAAAATTCCCGCTTTGGCAAAAAAGACAAGACCGGCCAAGAGCGCAAGCACCGGTGACAGTGTGAGCACTGGAACGCCTAAGAGTCCTTCGACCCAGAAGAGCATCACGGTGGCGATCACGCTGCCTCCCCAGAGATGGGCAATTTGACGTTCGACAAATGTCACCGGACCAGCTCGACTGCGCAGCGCCCACAAAATGGGTGCCCAAAGCGCAAGACCCCCGGCCCAGAGGACAAAAAAAGGCCATCGTGTCGTCACGCCCTGCCACGCAAGCAGATTAGTTGTGACGGAAATCGCCAACAGCACCACCGAGTGCCACATCCATAAAAGACCCCAGTTTTCAAGAATGACTGCATGGTGAGTTTCACGAAAAATCCTCGTCCACAACTGTCCAAAACTATCGCTTCTTGCCGCAAGCGGTTCGCCGGCAAGAAATGCCCTGAGATCAGCGGCGAACGCAGCAGCCGATTCGTATCGAAGTTCCTGAGGTTTCTGTAATGTTTTGAGCGCAATCATTTCAAGGTCGCGATTGACACGGCTATCGATCATTCGCGGAGGAGGCGGATCGGCCTCGAGCACTGCAAGCAGGGTGTCCATCGGGCTCGATGCTTGGAATGGCGGACGTCCTGTGAGCATTTGATAAAGAATAGCGCCCAAGCTCCAAACATCGCTTGTTGGACCAACGTCCCCTCGACTCCCGGCAGCTTGTTCCGGAGACATGTAGCAAGGAGTACCGAGAATTGCTCCAGTGTGGGTTACAAAACCATCCGATTCGATTCGTTTGGCCAGACCGAAATCAGAAATATGTGGAGATCCGGTCGAGTCGATCAGAATATTTGAAGGTTTTAAATCACGATGCAGGACACCCCGTAGATGCGCTGCATGAATAGCCTCGGCTACCTCCGCTAAAATTCTAGCCGCTTCTCGCGGCTTAATGACCCCGGAAGAAAGTTGCTTTGAGAGCGTCGTGCCTTCAATGTATTGCATAGAAAAGAATGGATGTCCGTCACATTCAGCAACTTCGTAGACCGAAACAATCGCTGGATGATCTAACTGCGCGGCAGCCGCGGCCTCGGTTTGAAATCGCGCAAGATCTGCCCCGGTAGCCAGATCACGTCGCAGCAGCATTTTGATTGCAACGATTCTTCCAAGGCTTTTTTGTTCTGCTCGATAGACCACGCCCATACCGCCACGACCAATCTCCTCAAGCAGTTCGTAGTCTCCGAGCGTTGCAGGCAATGAGGAAACACTCGGAACAAATCCGGCCAATGGAGAGAAAGGTACATGTGGATCGAAAGCCATTGTTGAAGAAGAAGTAGATGCGTTGCCACCATCAGCGGAAAAACTGCGTTCAAAAATCGTAGAATGTTCTGCCATGGCATCGGCAAGCATCATGGCGGCCCAAAGTTCGCGAAGCGGGACCGCCAGATCAGGATGGTTTGCTACCACTGCTTCAAAATCACTTGTGGTTGCACTCTTTGAGCTCGAAAGTTTATCGAGGAGATTTGCAAGCCGTTCCTCTTGTTCATTTGAAAGCGATAGAACGACGGCTTGCGAGGTGACCATGGAAAAATTCTCAACAAGACGAGAGTGGGTTTCAAAGTATCGTTTGACAGGATCGTGCGGACGACGAATCAACTTGCTCCAAGTACCTTAGGAGTCAGCGTGTGCGTTGGCCTTATTTCTAGGGTTACAGAGACCCGCCATATTTTTTAAAAACCGCTCGATTCGTCTGATTGACAGGGAATTATTCAATTTTCAACGCTTTCATATTCACCACTTAAAAGCGTTCGAAGCCGCCGCATGGCCCTCAGGTACCGCATTCCTGCTGCTGCGTTTGAAAGCCCCAAGACCTCAGCTGTATCGGCTGTTGAAAGATGCTCGAAGTGTCGAAGGAGTACAATCTGTCTATCTCCTTCTTCGAGCAGTTCCACGGCTAAACCAAACCGTCGTTCGAGTTCATGCCACGTCGCTGCAGCTGCAGGAGTAAGTTCACGGTCTGCCAGCTGCCCCATTATGTCGGCCTGCGAATGGTCGGCACCCTCGAAGATCACAATTGGCACTTCCCGATCGATGCTCCGACTCGCAGCAACTCGGTGTCGACGGTGAGCATCAATCAACCGATCCTTTGCCATGTGGCGCAGCCAGATATGAAACGGCATTGATGGGCTTGCCAGATAATCTTTCAGCCGACGATTAGCTTCAAGCATGACATCCTGAACAATGTCGCTGGCATCCACTCGTCGTTGAACGACCTTGTCCATTCGCATCTGAATCATCCGACGCAGCGATGAACGATGCCGATCGAGAAGGCTGTTGATTGCACCAAGATCACCGCGACGCACCTGTTCAAGCAGCACAAGCGTTGGATTGGCTTCAGGTTTGAAGGAATCGATTCCTCCGTTTGTATCGGCGTTGTCAAAGGTGTTCATTGGCAAATAACCTGCCGAGTATTGGAGAGAGCCACCATCATACCCCTTTCGACGCCTCTTCCGGTACGATTGTCGCAATCGGTTCTCTAACGTTTCAAAAATGGGCTGGGGGACAAGGGCTCAAAGTGTCCTTTACACAATAAAAAAAGCGAAAAATGACTCTTAGACGCTTGATGGTGGTGCGAAGCCATGTGAGGAAAATGGATCGATAAAATGGTCAGCCAGCATTGTAAATCCATGTAAATTGAATAGCTGGAGCAGATTTTGTACGGGTGCTAAAAGTTTCCGATGAAAAGTATTTTTTGACCATCCTGAAAACGTGTTCCATAATCGCGTGCGGTCAACGGAAAGACCGCTTGCCTGCCGCACCAGACTGGTTGTGCGGCCCCGCGAATGGATCGCACCTGTGCACGCTGCTTTTGAAACAGCTCGAACTCTCACCGTCAAGAGGCTCTCTGCCCTTGTACAGACAAGCCTCGATATCGGACGTTCTCTTTCAGTAATGGGATTGCTGCTCCTGCTCTCGCTCTTGGGAACGTTCTCGCTCCCATCGGTCGTGGCTGAGGACCCGGCGCTGAATTGGCAATCGGCCGCTCCGGGAACGTCGGCATCGTTCGCCACCATGAGCAACGACTTGGTAGTTCGTGCCTCAGCCTTAGAGCAGGGGAAGCGATGGTCGGACGCGGTTGCACTCTATGAATCGGCATCTCGTTCGGCTCCGCTGTCGCCAGAGTATCAAAGGCGTCTCGATGTGGCGAGGATCCACTGCGACATTCAACGTCGGTATAACGAAAGCGCATTTCGTTCCCAGCTTGCACATCTTCCAGAAGCAGATGCGAGAAGACTCTACGGTGATGTTTTAGCTCGAATCGGAACACATCACGTTGATGTCCCTGACTTTCAGCGGCTTTTTTCCCGTGGATGCTTGGCGATGGAGACTGCCGTTCAAGATCCTGCCTTTGCGGCAACGTTTGTCACCTCTCGCGAGCAGTCACGCTATGATCTTTTTGCAGAACAGCTTGAACAGATTCGATCCGCTCGCCCTGTTGCAACTTTTTCTGAGGCGCAGGCGGCTGCTTCGTGGGTCGCGCGGTGTGCCAATACGTCGCTTGGAATTCCGCCAAGCGTGACGCTGATGGAAATGACTGCGGCGGCCGTCGGAGGCCTCGATGAATATTCCGCGTTCCTCACTGGCGGACAACTCAACGACCTCTATTCTCAGATTGAGGGCAACTTTGTTGGACTTGGCGTTGAACTCAAAAAGGCCACCGATGGACTGCTGGTGCAACATGTCATCACCGGTAGCCCGGCGGAACGTTCGGGTGTTCATTCCGGTGATCATCTTGTTGGTATTGGGGGTCGATCGATTGGTGGCATGAGTGTCGACGAAGCGGCCGAATTGCTTCAGGGGCCAGAAGGATCGCTCGTCACGCTGGCCATTGTGCGAGGCGTTGGGCCTGCAAGAGCTCTTTCAGTTCGTCGCGAACATGTTGAAGTGCCAAGCGTTGAAAATATTCAAATACTGGACGCAACCAGCGGGGCCGGTTATCTGCGCATCTCTTCGTTTCAGAAAACGACTGTCCGTGATCTTGAAAACGCATTGCGCAAACTCGACGCTGCAGGCATGCGTGCGATGGTCGTCGATCTTCGCGGGAATCCAGGTGGACTCCTCACTTCCGGTGTTGATGTTGCAGATCTTTTTATTGAACGTGGATTGGTCGTAGCAACGCGTGGTCGCAGCCCGGATGAAGATTTTAATTACACGGCGAGCCGTCCCGGAACTTGGAAAATGCCTTTGGTGGTCGTGATTGATGGAGAGAGTGCAAGTGCCAGCGAAATCTTTGCCGGTGCCATTCGCGATCACGGTCGTGGTACGATCGTCGGCACGCGATCGTACGGCAAGGGATCCGTTCAAGGTATCTTTCCGCTGGAATTTGCCGGGGTCGGTATTCGACTCACCACCGCCAAATTCTTTTCTCCGCTGGGTCATCCTTATAGTCGGGTCGGTGTTGAGCCCGATCTGGCAATCACAACCACTGCAAAACCGATCGACGGATCGCTTCCGGATGTTGGTCTTCACAGGCTCGATCCAAGACAAGACCCGTTCGTCAGTGCGGCGCTTGAGGTCGCAAAACGGAACGTCGTACAATCAACGTCGGCTTCAACTCCAGAAAAACACACCACGGCTGGGCGTTGACTACGTAGCTCAACCACGTTGTGTTGCCCCGTGTTGCCCCGTGTTGGACAAAAGTACTGTGAAAACGGCATCGGAAATTCCTCGAAAAAAGTGATGCGAGTGCTTTCGGGCGAGTCTGCGAGCTACTTGAAGTCGCGAGTGGTCAGAGATAATCTTGGAAAGCTCTGTCACTTTGATCTGCCTGCAGGAAATTCTTCTGGCTGCGAGGCAAAGGATCACTGGACAGAACACATGTGTTTTGTTCCCTAGAGTTTTTCCTGTTGCCAAAAACTTCGTTCTGGCGAGTGAGTGCTCGCTGACGAGGGCTTTGGTAATTTTCACTGCGATCTCTCTCCCAATTGGCTCGCCTCTTTGGTCGTTTTATCGCGCAGAAGAAAAAGGTTTTTCTATGTCCAGTGCTCGCTCTAGTGCCATTGCCGCCATTAACAACTACCAGTCTCAGGGAAAAGCGTGGAGCTTTCGAGAAACGCCAACGAGCGAGATTTTCGGTTCCAACGTGTTCAATGCATCGGTGATGAAAGACCGATTACCGAAGAGTGTCTATAAAGCCCTTCAGGCTACGATCAAACAGGGCAAGCAGATTGACTCAGGTATTGCCGATGCGGTTGCTCTGGCAATGAAGGACTGGGCGATCGAAAAAGGCGCGACGCACTACGCACACGTGTTCTATCCACTGACCGGCCTGACCGCTGAAAAGCACGACAGTTTTTTGATGCCCACCGGCGATGGTGACGCGATCGCTGAGTTTTCCGGGAATGAACTCATTCAGGGTGAACCGGATGCATCAAGCTTTCCATCGGGCGGACTCCGTGCAACGTTTGAAGCCCGCGGCTATACCGCGTGGGATCCGACAAGTCCCGCATATATTCTTGATAATCCCAACGGTACGACGCTCTGCATCCCCACGGCTTTTTGTTCCTGGACCGGCGAAGCTCTCGATAAAAAAACGCCACTGTTGCGATCGATGCAAGCCATTGACAAGCAGGCTCGGCGGGTGCTTGAACTCTTTGGCCATAAAGATGTTGGTCAAGTTTCAGCATCGGCTGGGCCTGAACAGGAATATTTCCTCATCGATCGAAACTTTTATTTTGCCCGGCCAGACTTGGTTGTTACGGGCCGCACGCTCTTTGGCGCTCGGCCCCCCAAAGGCCAGGAATTCGAAGATCAGTACTTTGGGGCCATTCCCGAACGCGTGCTGGCGTGCATGCTCGATGCCGAACGCGAGCTTTACAAACTGGGCGTTCCTGTAAAAACCCGTCACAACGAAGTTGCTCCGGGACAATATGAAATTGCGCCGGTCTACGAAAATGCGAATATTGCAACCGATCATCAGCACATGATCATGCAAACTCTGACAAGGGTGGCACAAAAATACGGCATGGCGTGCCTGTTGCATGAAAAACCGTTTGCTGGAATTAACGGTTCAGGAAAACATGTGAACTGGTCGGTTGGTTGGAAGCTTGGAAACCTGCTCGAACCGGGCGAGAGCCCGCATGCAAACGCACAGTTTTTAGTTTTCTGTGCCGCAGTCATTCGTGCAGTTCATCTTCACAGTGACGTTCTTCGCGCAGTTGTTGCTGCCAGCGGCAATGATCACCGCCTGGGTGCCAATGAGGCGCCTCCGGCAATCATTTCAATTTTTCTCGGCGAACAACTCTCCGACGTGTTCGAGCAAATTGAGAATGGAAAAGCAACCAGCAGCAAGGCCTCCGGTACGCTCACTGTTGGAGTCGATACCCTGCCGCCGCTTCCCAAGCACGCTGGGGATCGCAATCGCACGAGCCCATTTGCTTTCACTGGAAACAAGTTTGAGTTTCGAGCCGTTGGCGCAAGCCAGTCGATCGCAGGGCCGCTGGTGGCCCTCAACACAATCGTGGCAGAAAGTCTTGACCACATTGCGAACGAACTTGAAAAGGCTACTGGCGGAGATTTGGAAAAACTCAATGCCGCACTCGAAAAACTTCTTCAGAAAACGATTTCTGAACACAAGGCGGTGATCTTCAACGGCAACGGTTATTCGAAGGAGTGGCACGACGAGGCAGCGTCTCGCGGTCTGCCCAATTTGCGAGCAACTCCCGAAGCACTTCAGGTGCTCATCAGCCAGAAAAATCTCAAACTTTTTGAGAAGTACGGCGTTTTGTCAGAGCGTGAGATGCGAAGCCGCTATGAAATTTATATGGAACGATATTGCAAGGACATCAATGCCGAGGGGCAAGCTGCCTTGTCAATTGCGAGAACCATGATTCTCCCGGCCGGCTACCGCTATCAGGGTGAACTTGTGGATATTGCCGTAAAGCTCACAAGCATTGGAAAGACTGTTCACATCGGCACGCTCGACAAGTTGACGGTGCTAGTGGGGTCGATTGAAGAAAAAATTGCATCACTTGAAAAAGTACTCGAGCACAGTGGTTCAACAGATGTTGCCGCGGAAGCCAAGCACTTTCACGACCGCGTTCTTCCAGCCATGAGCGCACTGCGAGAAGTGGCAGATCAACTTGAAACTATTGTGCCAGATGATCTCTGGCCGCTTCCGTCGTATCGCGAGATGCTCTTTATTAAGTAGGGATGCGAGTGTTTCTAGCCACTGACGATATTCGAAAGATTTTTACGGGACCGTAGGGCATTTTGTTCTACGGTCCCGGTTTATTTCGAGGCACCACCCCAGACAAAACCTCTTCAAAAACAATAATGGAACCGATACTGTGACGCTCGAGGCAATAGTTTCAGCTGAAAAAATTTCTGCAATGGCGAACCAGTTAGGCCTTTCTATTCGGGAAGAGTCGTTGGCGGGCCTGGCAGAATATGCCGCCAAACTCTGGGAATGGAATACAAAGCTCAATCTCACCCGCCACACGGATGTCGAAAAATTTGTATCCCGCGATGTGGCCGATTCACTTTCGATGATTCCTTTTCTTGAACAGGGCAGTCGCGTGCTCGATGTGGGAACAGGAGGGGGCGTTCCTGGCGTGATTCTGGCTCTTCTTCGTCCAGATCTTCGTGTGGAACTGTGCGACAGCGTTGCCAAACGGGCAAAAGCTGTGAGTGCCATTGTTGACGAGATTGGGCTAGGCATTGCGGTGCATGCCATGCCGGCGCAATTGGTCGTTCAAGCCCATGAATTTGATGTACTCGTCGTTCGAGCAGTGGCGCCGTTGATAAAACTTCTCACGTGGTTTGAGCCTTTGGCAGACCGGTTTGAAAAGATGCTGGTCATCAAAGGGCCGCGTTGGGAGGAAGAACGCAAAGAAGCCAGACACTACGGATACAGTAAGAAAGTGACCGTGCGACGGATTGCCGCATGGCCCATTCAAGGCAGTGACAATCAGAGCGTGCTCCTCGATATCCGCCGGCGTGTTATCCAACCACCAGCGACTCGCGAATAAAAGACGAGTCGGCTCGAAATTTCTTACATCGAGATATTAGAGATTCATTCCTAAATAACCGCCAGCGGCGTCGCTCACTGCTTGCTCGCGCGCGAGCCTTTCGAGAGCTCTGGAAAGGTCCCCGGCAGCAATGTATCGGTCAAATTCGACCTCGACGGCGCGTTTTGCTGAAAGAGTCAGCCATTGCACTGCCGGCTGCGTAAGCCAGTCGCATGTCTCTTTGTCGAGCAGAATCGTCAGATCACTCCCAACTGTTTTTGAGTCTTTTTCATCGGTGAGGAGCGTTCCCTCAAAGACAAACTGAATCATTCCATCACTGGCATGATTGGTAAGCCGAAACGTACAGATCCCACTCCGCAGGTAATATGCATGTCGAGTTCCATGTCGGGAAACGGCTTGCTGCAAGCTCATCAATCGCTTTTGAAAAACGGGTGATGCATCAAGTGGAATATCGAGTCGCGCAACTCCTCGAAGTGGAATGCATTCAAAAGAGACAATCACAGATGGATTTATTTCAGTCGTATTCATATTCATGGTCTCACAGTCTAGCCAACCTCGATAGGCGAAGACACACCATCGCGCGGGCGTTTTTTTTAGTTCCTGCCGCCCGATCCGAAAATCGACCCGTTCCCTGTGAATTGTGTCATGCAGAGGCAGAGCCGTCGCAAGGAGTTCATCGATTATTGGCAGGGGAAACTCTTTTCAGATGCCGGCTTCAAAAGCTCCTCTTCTCAATAGTTCTTGCGATTGCAGGAGTTTCTGGTTGCTCTCATCACGATAAAGATCGCCTCGATCACAGCAGGCCTGCGACAGTTGTTCGATCAGATCTCCAGGCAGTCGAAACAGATCTCGTCAAAGAGTCTATGTCGCAGAGGCATATGGGTCTTCCATGGTTGATTACTGTTTTTGCAACTGATTCGGCAACCGGACAGTCTGCTGCCATGGCAGCCTTTCGTGAAGTTGCCAGACTCAATAAAGTTCTTTCTGATTACGATTCCGAAGCTGAACTGTTTCAGTTGTCAGACAAAACGAATCTCCCGCACTACGTTCCATCGCATGTGTTCGTCAGCGAGGATCTCTTCCAGGTTCTTCGGTTGTCAATCGATTTTCACTCGAAGACTCGGGCCGCGTTTGATCCAACAGTCGGCCCGCTTACCACACTCTGGAGGCAATCTCGTCGATCGGGACGAATGCCTGTTCCTGAAAAACTCTCCGCTGCACTCGAATCGGTTGGAGTTGATGCCATTGTGCTCGACGCTCATCAAAAATCCGTACTGCTGACCAAGCCAAAGATGCGATTAGATTTTGGAGGAATTGGTGTTGGATATGCGATCGATCGAGCGATGGATGTACTTCGTCATCATGGAATTCGCTCGGCAATGATTGAGGCTTCAGGCGACATTGCCGTTTCGCTACCGCCACCGGGCCAGAATGCTTGGCGAATTGCAATTGCTCCGCTGAATCCCAAAGAGCCTTCCCAGGAGGCCATTTTGCTTGTCAATGCGGCCATTACAACTTCAGGCGATGCCTTTCAGGCAGCCGAGATCGACGGCATTCGATACAGCCATATCGTCGATCCTCGCACCGGTCTGGGAACGCGTGGGCCTACTGCGGTCACAGTGATTGCCAAAGACTGCACAACCGCCGATGCGCTGGCTACTGCACTGACAGTCTTGGGCCATACTGAAGCCGTCGAGGTCCTGCCTGACTTTGAGGACGTTTCAGCGAGATTTGTCTGGATGGATGGTGGCAATGTGAATCACTTTGAATCGTTGCATTGGCCCCAGAGCGTTCCCTTCAACCAACCCTAAGATTGCACCAGAGCGACACATGCACCGATCGACTCTCGCCGTTGGTATCGCATGACAATGCATCCGGAAGCCAAGTTGTTTCACCCATCAACAGTTCGAGTTGCTGCAAGTTTGTTTTCCCATTTTGCCCTGCTTTTCCAGACCTAGACAGAGTGCCTGGCATTTTGTGAAACAGGGAAGACTTTTCTGATTAGACCCAAGTCTAACGATGAGGCAGTCGATACCAGTTGTGCTGTCGCTGCGCCTTGGGTGCGCTCATGAAAACTGACGATTGCGGAGTCGGGGGGCCCCGCAGTCGAGCACCACTTAATCCTAGGCAGTGCGCCACCCTAGGCGTAGCGGCAGTCCTTTTTTGAATGTTTCTCACACTCACCGATTCACGCGATTGAGCGAGCCCCTAATAATGTCTCGAACACTCAAAGTTCTTTGGGTTCTATTGACGAGTCTTTCGCTCGTTGGGAGCGGATGCGCACCGAGGCAACCATTTTATTTTTTCGAAGATGGCGATCTTTCGCACTACGTAGGAGTCGTTCAAAAACTCGAATACCCAGATCTCGACGCTCAACCACTCGATGAAGCTGCTGGCACGCTTGAGCCGTTGACACTTTCCAATCCAAATTTTGACAAGGTATGGGAACTGTCGCTTGAAGAGGCCACTCGAACCGCGCTCGAAAATGGGAAAATCCTTCGAAACCTCGGTGGCCGCTTTGCAAGCTTTGGTGGACCAAGGCCACAGACCGGTGAACCAGCGGTGTCGCTGCTGACCAATCCCGAAGCGACTCCCTCGATCTACGATCCGGGCATTGCTGAAAGCGATCCGTTTCGAGGCGTTGAAAGTGCTCTGTCAGCGTTTGACGCGCAGCTCTCGAGCAGCACCACATGGGAATACGGAAATCGACCTCAAAACGTAGATCCATTCTTTCAAACATTTCTATTCGTACCAGTGCTCAGAACCACGACAGGCACCACGACCACTGGAATTTCAAAACGCACGGCCACTGGTGCACAGTTCGGCATGTCCAACAGCATTATCTCGAATAACACCAATAATGCGTTTCGAGATGTCGACACCACATGGACGACTTCGTATGACTTTACATTCAATCAACCGCTCTTGCAGGGAGCTGGCTTGAACTACAACCGCATCGCCGGGCCAGATTCATTCGATAATCTTTTGGGAAGACCAAACTTTCGCGGCGTGCTCTTGGCCCGAATCAATGCCGATATTTCACTGGCTGATTTTGAGGCGGGTGTTCGAAATCTTGTGAGTGACGTTGAGCAATCGTACTGGGAACTCTACTTTTCGTACCGTAATCTCGAAGCGACCAAGGCGGGTCGCGATAGCTCACTTGAATCGTGGCGCAAAGTGCATGCGCTCTATGTGGAACAATCACGAGGCGGCGAGGCCGATAAAGAAGCGCAGGCTCGCGAGCAGTATTTTTCTTTTCGTGGTGAGGTTGAGCAGTCGCTCACCGATGTCTATCGAGCCGAAAATCGACTCCGTTATATGATGGGAATTAGTTCGAGCGATGGTCGACTCATTCGTCCATCAGACGAACCCACCACTGCACGAATCTCATTTGATTGGCAGCAATCGCTCGTTGAGGCACTCTCTCGCTCGGCGGAATTGCGCAAACAAAAGTGGCGTGTGAAACAACGTGAACTCGAACTCACCGCCGCCAAGAATCTGCTTCTGCCGAGGCTCGATGTCGGCGGCAGGTGGCGGTTTTTGGGTGTCGGTGAACAACTCGTCAACCAAGACTACCAACCCTACCCACAGTCTGGCGCGACTCCCGCAATTCCAGCGGCAGTAACATTTAATGGAACGGATGCGTATTCTTCGATGCTCAGCGGTCGCTTTCAGGAATGGCAGGCCCAGGCCCAGTTTTTAATGCCGATCGGCTTCAGGCGCGAGCTTTCAACGGTGCGAAACTTTCAGTTGCAGGTCGCCCGTGAAAAGGCCCGACTGCAGGACGAAGAACTCGAGGTATCTCACGCACTGGTCGAATCAGTACGCAACGTCGACACAAATTTTGCCTTGTCTCAAACCAATTTCAATCGTCGCGTCGCCGCAGAGAAACAGGTGGATGCCGTACAGGCAGCCTACGATGCAGGCACGATCACACTCGACCAGCTTCTCGATGCACAGCGTCGCCGGGCTGTTGCGGAGAGTTCTTATTACCGTTCACTCGTCGACTACAATCGGTCCATATCACAGCTCCACTATCGCAAGGGATCGCTGCTGGAATACAACGGCGTCTATCTCTCGGAAGGTCCGTGGCCAGGCAAAGCCTATTTTGATGCCCATCGTCGGGCACGCCAGAGAGATGCCAGCTTGTATCTCGACTACCGACATTCCAAACCCGGAGTCTTCAGCCGCGGTCCGATTACACAGGATTTCGGTTCGATCGGTGCCGATCCCAAGGCAGTCCAACTGCCGCCGCGCGATCCAGCGACAAAGGATGACGAGTATCAATCTCCTGTAAAAAGCGACATGTCTTCACCAGAGGTCTTACCGACGCCGGCCGAACGACCCGATCAGACATCTCAACACACGCCGCCATCAAACACCAATCGGGACGATGCAGTTCGCGTAACTGCCGATTGGAAAAGCCCGGGTCTTTCAGCTGGCCGACTTTTGAGTGATCCAGATGCTGCAGTGGCTACTGAAATCGTCACTCGGTAGCCGCGTGGCAATACCGACACTATGAAGCCCGGGGCAGGGCTGCCGCAGCAATCGCTTGCTGGAGTTTAACCGAATCGATTTTTCGAATAGCTTCCAAGTGTTCACTGGCTGCTGGAAGTGGACAGGCCGATAGATATCCGGCAACCGCGCGGCGGATCATGACATCGTCGCTGCCTAGCGATTGCCAAAGCAAAGCCACCTCATCGATTGATTTCCAGTATTGCATTCGTGCAAGATCCACCACGGTATCGGCCGAAACAGCAGGAGCATGAATCAGGCGGGCGGTTGCTTCCGCGATCTGATCCTGCGCGATCCAAGCACCAAGATACTCGTGCCCAAATCGCAAAGCAGAGAGGAGGTGACGTTGATCGGTTGCTCGAGCGCGTTTATTGAAAAGCCCCAATTCAACAAATTCCTGAAGACCTTTCTCGCCTTCACCGACAAGCAATCCTGCAAGCAAGCCGTCGAATCCTGCGCGAAAATCATCGGCCGGTTTTCGAATTTCCGTACGAAGCGTTTCCAGACACGCTTCCTTCAGGTTTATGTCGGTCGTTTTGTGAGCCACACAGCCAAGAGCCAAACCGTAAAAACCCCGTCGACGCTGACGAACACCGACTTCTCCAACCCATTGCTGAAGTTTGATTGGATCAAATGAATCGAATGCTTCTAGAACTGCTTCAAACGGTGCCTGACCAAATTCCGCAAACGCATCGTCTGCAATTACTTGATCGAAGTGCTCCAGTCGGCTTGAAAACCATCGCAGTCGCTCGACAGCAGGCAGTGAAGTGTCTGGCGCGAGGGCCACGTAAGCCAGAAGGCCTTCATCGGCCGGCATCGCCTGCCAATCGAGTTCAGCGGGAAAGTCGGCACGCGTCTGCGTTCCAAAAAGCAGTGCAGTGCCATGGATCGGAGATCGAACCCGTGCAACGACGTCGCCGGTGGGTGAGGAAAATTTTCCACGAAGCACCTGTAGTACGAGCAATCGTTGCAGGTTATCGACGGGGGGAAGAATCGAATCTCCGACCGCGGTGACATCTACGTGGTCTCGAACTTCCGCGAGTGGCTGGCCAACCACTCCACAAAATGGACAGGCTTCCAAAAGAAATACGTTTGTACTGCCATGCATTACAAGCATCAGGTACAAAATGCTTTGGGGCGCGCCTGCTCGGAGGATTCGACACCATTCAAAAATTCGACGATGCTTCATCCGCGTTGGAAAATATTTCATCGAACGGCCTCACCGTCCATTGAATAAATGGCCAAGTGATTGCCATCGGGACCTTTGAGTTCTGTGATTCTAAAAATACCGGTCACAGCCACGGGTCGAATTGAAAAACTGGTCGAAGTTCCAACATTCATACGCACAACAATGCAGTCATAGAGCGCCGCACCCGGTCCAAAGCAGCATTCCATATTGTCACGCACAAGCACAAACTGCGTGAGTCCGTTTTGCTGAAAACTCGGGAGAATATAACCGCGAATTCTGACTCTTCGACCCTCAAACGCCTCGATTGTGGGTGGTATAAGTTCGCGATGAAACGGCGAACCTTTCTCAAGATCAAACTTGACATCATCAAACGATAGTTCGATTGGTCGGCCAGCGTCTGACTGTCGAGGTATCACCGCAGGCTTTTCCGAAACATCTGCCGTGGGTAATTGTGAAACTGTTTCGGACTGCGATGGCAGGAGACGCGAGGCGGCAGGTTCTTGCGTTGAAAGAGAAGAATGTCCCGAAGGATTGCCGCAGCCATTGAGCACAACAACGACTGAGAGAAACAGTGGCAGAAGCAATGGTCTGCGTGAGCCGAATAAAGAGCGAAAATCCATTATCGCACGACAGCATTTTCGATGTGGTAATAGACGCCGCCCTCCATCGCTGAAAGACCTGTGTCGCGAACTGAAAATCGGCCTGCAACTTTTGTCATTCCAGCAGAAAACGAGATCCCATTCGGGTCCTGAAGTTGCACAAGAACTCGATCGGTAATTTTCGGATTGCCGCCAAAGCAACAATCTCCCTGATCCCGAACCAGCAGGAATTGCACGATGCCACGAGTCTGATCTCCCGGATACATATAGCCCTTGAGAAGCACTTCTTTTCCATGAAACGCGAGGGCAGCATCTGGAATGGCATAGTCTGGATCGCCTTCAAGCGGCTGAAGATCGGAGTAGCTGAGTCGCTCGAAACCTTCCGGAAGTTCGGCAACGTAGATCATGGTTTGATAGGAAAGACCTCCTAGCAAGAACACTGCCGACAGGCTTGCTCCGCCGATGGCAAGCGGAATTCCTGCGAGTTGTTGTGGGCGATCGAGAATATGCAGCCACGCAAGAAGCCCGAAGACAAATCCGAGTATTGGCACGATTGCAAACCACCAGCCGGCAAAACAGAGCGGTGAAAGTATCGCGAGCACAACACTTGCAATCGCAAGTCTGCTGTAGGCGAGATATTCAGGCGTTTCGTCGAACGCGGAATCTGGCAGCGTGCGGCGATCGACGAAAGAAGTTGCCATGGCGTTCATGTGAAAAGAGCGAGCTGAAAACAGTGGCGGTCGACGGTGTCGTCTTTCAGAAGTCTACCGCCACAAACGCTAAAAATCTTTCGGTCTATTTGTTCACGATCGCTTTTGATGTCGAGAAGCTGGCGAACGGACGCTTCTCCCGCAAAAAATACGGCTTGTCAGCCGGGCTTTCCGGTAGGTCGCATCACAATTCGTGCCATGGCTGCCACAATCAAGACAATGACCGCCCAAGCACCCCATCGCACGATTCGAGTGCGATCAAAAATTTCATCGCGACCGGCAGGCGGTGCTCTGGAATGAGACGTTGCTTGCGCATCTGGAGAACCTTCTGACGATTCGGAATCCGTTGGAATCTGATCATCCGTCGCGTCTTCATCGGCCAGAACAGGAGCGATTTTTTTTGCGATCGCGAGGTCCTCGTGCTCCATGACGGCTTCATCCTCTGTCAAAACCGTGTCAACAGAATCAGTGACGCTGGGTTTTGTTGCACCGTCATCTTCGTCGCCGGATTCTCGAAGTGCCGTGCCGTCGACAGCTGCCGACTGAGAAAGAGCAAAACCCGCAAGGGTTGCCGCGCGACGAACTGCTTCCGGATCGATCGTTCTTAATCGTTCCAAGGCGTCGACAGCTTCAGGCAACGGGCATGCTTTCATATAGTTAGCAATTGGTTCTCGCACAAAAATGTTGTCGGCGTTGGCTTCTGCGAAAAGCTTTTCGAGTTTTGCCAGAGCCGACCAATCTTCCCAGCGAGCAAGATCGGCAATTACGAGGTCGGCGAGTTTGGGTTGATCGAGTAGACGCTCAAGAGATTCAAGCACTCTGGCTCTTGGTACGATCTCGGTTTCCTCGCCGAGAAATCGCAACGCCATCACCGCCGCATACGTTTCCGTAAAGGGAATTTCCTTGTCGCTTTTTGTTAAAAATAGTTCGTCGATCTGATCAAGCCCACGAGAACCGCGAAGCGTGACAAAACAGGCAATCAAGGCATCGAGCCCCACTCGCAATTCGGAGTCTTTTCCACGTAGAATTGCCTCGATTCGATCGGCATCCTGATTCGATCCACAGACCCCGAGCATTGTGGCATAGAGTCGACGACGACTCGATTGAACCTTTGGATTTTCAATCCACGCAAGAAGTTTTTCCGGGTGCATTTGATCGCGGAGCCCACGCACATCCGCATAGGGTGCTACTGCAAATTCGTCGTATGCATCACGGGCCATTGTCTCGTCAGAATATTCCAAATAATCCTGAAAAAACGCTAGCCGACCGGCCCCGGCTTTTGGAAGGTCTTGCAGTTTTCGTAAATACGCGGCCGATTCTGGGCCAAGCGTAATTGGACTCGACCAGAAAAGTTTTGGCGGTTCGATGGCCAGCAGTAAAAACATCCCGCCAAGCGGCTTGTCTTCAAGCAGAATTGCTTCAATTGTTTCGGCATCCGGTCCAAGGAGCCCAGCCGCTTCGGCCAAGTCTCCCCCTTTGAGTATTTCAACGATTTTGAATCGTCCCTTGGGAAGTGGACCTTGGGAGGTTGGCTTGAGCGATTCTGCATCTGGTCCTTCGACCAATTGCGCCACAACAGCAACCTCGCTCTGATCGATCTCCTGCGTAAAGGTGAGGGAGACTGCTGAGCAAAATGGACAGGCAGGTAGATTCATCGTAGTCACGAGATGAATCCCGGTCATAACAAGCACCACAAAGGCGCGCAGTCGTGTCGATCGCGTGATCGTTTGAAAAAAGTGGTTCCGTTGTTGAGTGTGCATTAGGTTTCATTTCTCCAGATTGGTGTACGAGCCCCACCACAAAGTGCGATCGCACCGTTTGAGTCTACGATGAGCCAGTCATCAAATGCTGCCTCAAATATGTTGATTGTCAGAACAAGCATTCTTTCAGTTCCATGTTCTCTTGGCTGACAAAGGCTTTAGTATGCGAATTAGCCCGAACTTTGCAGCCACTTGGAGACATCGGTGCGATAGGCCAACAGTGCCGGAACAAGCCCGGCTGCAATCGCCAGAAGAACAAGCATCGGCACGAGCAGCAGTTCTGCACCCGGAGCTGCTGAAAGAGCGCTTGCTGAAACTCCAGCATAAGAGGTGATCCAAGGTCCGGCCGCTCCAACAAGCACGTGGCCCAAAATCCATCCGACAGCTCCACCGCCAACTGCAAGCAGCACCGCTTCAAGGAATACAACAATCATCACGTGGGATCGTCTCGCTCCAAGGGCACGCATGATGGCAACATCTCGTTTGCGTTCCATCATGGATCCAATCATGCTCACCAGCATGCCAACTGCCGAAACGATGACCACCATCGTCGTAACCAAAAGCAACAGCAATTCGATCGGCCGAACAAAGAGTCCCAGAAGCTGACTAATTTCTGCAATCGGAAGAGCAGATTGCACATCGAGCCCTTCATTGAGCAGCGTGCGTAGTCCGATGGCCGTAAGCTCAGCCGGCTGCCCAGGCGCTGACGCCGTTCGCAGCAGCACCGCCGTGACCTCTCGCTGTTCTTTCGGTAATGCAAGAGGTCGTGTGCCATCGTCTTTATTGTGTTCGGAACTTTGGCTCGCAGGCGTTGGGTGTCCATCGATAGGCTTGGCATGTCCCTCCTGAAGATAAAATCCTTCCATATTGACAAAGGCACCACGGTCAATCGGACTTCCAGTGCGTTCAAGAATCCCTACTACCGTAAAGGGATCGTGCTTTGCGCCATCGTCGGCACCATGCGTTGGAGAAAACGTGTCGCCAATCTTCAGGCCAATACTCGCAGCGACCGATGCACCGAGTACTCCTTCAAAAAAGGCCTCGTCGGTGAAATTTCTCCCCTGCGAAAAACGATACGGATCGACATTGCCACTCTTAAGCTTTCCAAAGGCGGCGCTATTGGTGCCGATGACTCGGAAGCCTCGAAAATAATCCCCCATACAAATGGGCACCGCCGTTGCCACAAATTGTGCGTAGGTACCATCAATTCCATCGGCACGCGAAGCAGCGGGCAGGAAATCTTCGTACCGGGCAAACGGAATATTTTCAATTGGCCTGCTGATGTAATAGACGGTATTGAGTACCAACTGCAGCGGACTCCCCTTCGCGCCGACAATCATGTTGTAACCAAGCCCTGAACCGGAATCGAATGCCTGCCGCACAACTCCACCGGTCACCAGCGTTGCTACAACCAGCGCCACCCCAAGAGCCAGCGAAAACGCCGTCAGCAGCGATGTCGCCATGCGCTGACGAAGACTTCGCAATGCAATCCCAAACAGACTCATTGTCAGATTCTCCAAACGTTCAAGTATCTCATTCGATGTTGGTCGCAATCGACGCAGCCATTGATCGAGCAAAAACACGATTAAAATCCTCGATCCGCACTCGAACTTCAAACTGCGATGCAACCTCGGGTGAATGCGTGACGATCAAAAGAGCTGATCCATGATCACGACAGGTCTTTTTGAGTAGCTCAACAACCGTTCTCTGATTTGAGGGATCAACACTCGCGGTTGGTTCATCCGCCAGAACGACACGAGGACGATTGGCAATTGCGCGGGCTACCGCAACTCGCTGTTGTTCCCCCATCGACAAAGCTGCCGGACGATGGGATAGACGGTGTTCAAGGCCAACCGCCGATAACAGATCGATTGCCCGGCGACGATCGGCTTTGCCAGAGCCAAAGGACATGGCGACTAAAACATTCTCAAGCGCCGTAAATCCAGGAAGAAGATTGAATGACTGAAATACCATGCCAAGCTTGTCGGCACGCACTCGATCGCGATGAGCTTCCGAAAGCTTTCCAAGTTCTATTCCGTCGAGAATGACGCGTCCGGAATCGGGGCTTGTAATGCCTGAGAGGACATGCAGAAGTGTTGACTTTCCCGACCCGCTACGCCCTTCAAGAGCGATCTGCTCTCCACATGCGAGGGAAAAGTGTTCTATGTCGAGTACCTCAAGTCGGCGTCCCGGAGACTCGGGATAGCTTTTTTTCACCTGCTCAAGTTCGAGAACGCCAAGCACCATGGTTGATTGTTTCCGTATGTTTGTGTGAACGCAAAAAACTCTGCGATCAAAAAGGGTACTTGCGATGTTCGCCGATGAACGTGAGGCACACGCTCAAGAGAGAGTGTTCTCAAGAGGGTTGCATGTGATCATGATGGGAAAATCGTGGTGAGGATTCAACCGTAGAATTTTTTACTTGAGATCCTTGAAAAAGTCACCGAGCTTTTCATTGTCTGCGGACGGCTTTTGTTTCGTCTGGTTTGCGAGGTCCCACTGCATTGCTTCAGCGTTTTGAGACTCGTTGGAATCTATATTTTCAGCACCTAGAAAACTAAAGGAAGGCCCGTCCCGAACTGGGGCATCATCATCAATCGCAAGAGCGTCGAGCCCAGCAGGAGTCTCAACAGATTCAGAATCGACGACGACATGTTCCAAGTTTTGAATCTCATCGATGTCTTGAACGTCTTGCGCTACGGATTCGCGAGGTTCTTCTTTTGCCAGTTCGATAACCGGCACATTCTTCTTGTGCGTGTCGCATTCGTCAGGTGAATGGAACTGATCCGCCACATGATGAATCTCAATGGATTCCGCTGGATCGTGTTCGAGTTGATTATAGGCAACTGTTTCATCGCTTTGATCGTGAGCAGACGTTGTTTCAGAAATGCCATATTCAATTCGAATGAGGACGCTGCCGACGCGTACGAGCGAACCGCTCTTCACGGGCATCTTGACCTTCGATGGCAGCGTCTCTCCATTCATCTGGGTGCCGTTGGTCGATCCCAAGTCACGAATAAAAAGATGGCCGTCGTCATCGAAAAACTCGCAGTGCTTTCGACTGATGCGAACGTGCTCGATTCGAAACTTTACATGCTCACCGCGGCCGATGAGAAGCGGCACGGTGACCTGATGGCTACCCTGCTTTGATTCCGGCTCCAGCACTACAAACCGAACTTTCATGGACATAAAAATACGCTTACGTGTTGAATCCAAAATGACTCGTCATCACCACTCAGCCGAACGTTTCTAAAAAGAACGGAATATTAAAAGCGGCACTCGATGTGGGATACAGTTTTTTCAAAAGTTCGCCGATTTTTGTTAAAAGCCTCCCAAAGTCTATTCTTCTTTTTGAGAAGATGCTGGCAAAGTGCCAATGAATGCTCTGAAGCTGGTGAAATGGGGAGGGACAGGGAAAGGCTATTGCGTACTCCCATGCGACATTCGCTGACCTTGCGGCCCCCCCGATTGTCCCTATACTCGCGGGGTTTACGTCGTTTCTCTTTTCACAATGTTTTTTTGCGGTCCTTCTGCTGCGATGACATGACGAGAGGTTGAATCGGAAAATGCGGGTGTAGCTCAGTTGGTAGAGCACCACGTTGCCAACGTGGTTGTCGTGGGTTCGAATCCCATCACCCGCTTCTCGAGGAGTTTTTGAGTCGTTCACATTTTTCTGTTTTTTCTAGAGATCCCCAGAGAGTTTCATGACCACTTCCGAGTCCGCCATTGCACAAGCATCCTCAGACCTTCCTGAGGCCCCCCAGTCTCTCAAGATCGATGTATCGATCTCGAAGGTCTCGACCTGCCAGCGACGTATCAAAGTAACGATTCCCAGAGAAGACATTGATCGCTACTACGACGAAGCCGTCCGCGATCTTATGCCCACAGCTTTAATGCCGGGGTTTCGTCCTGGACGCGCGCCGAGATCACTTGTTGGTCATCGGTTTAAAGCTGAACTCGGCGATCAAATTCGCTCAAAGCTTCTGAACGACGCGATGGCCCAGGTGGGAGAGCAAGAAAAACTCGCCCCGATCAGCGAGCCCGATCTCGATGTGAATGCCGTAGTGCTCCCAGATACTGGACCGATGATGTTCGAGTTTGGAATCGAAGTGCGTCCCGAGTTTGACATTCCCAACTGGAAGGGACTTTCGATTCGACGTCCCACTCGTGAGATCTCGGCGGACGATGTAGATCAAGCCGTGACTCGGTTGCTCCGCGAACGCGGTCGTCTTGTGCCCTACGATGGTTCTCCGTCCAAGGGCGATTTGATCGTAGTAAATGTGCGATTTCTTGACGGAGATCGGCTTGTATCGGAAGCATCCGAACTTGAAATCATCGTGCGTCCAACGCTTTCGTTTGCCGATGGACTGCTCGATGGCTTTGACGTGTTGGTCCATCAATCTAAAGCTGGATCAAAAGTCTCTGCAGAGGTCAACGTATCGAACGAGGCTGCTGACGAAAAACTTCGTGGCGGCAAAGTGACGATGGAAATGGAAGTTGTCGAGGTGAAAAAACTCGAACTCCCAACACTCAGTTCTGAACTTTTAAGTGAGCTTGGCGATTTTTCCTCTTTCGAACAGCTTCGGGTTGCGGTGCAAAAGCAACTGGAAAACCAACTGGAATGGCATCGGCGACGTCAGGTTCGTCAGCAGGTTGCAAGTGCACTCACCGCCTCGGCAACGTGGGATCTTCCTCCCGATCTTTTAAAGCGTCAAAGCCAGCGGGAATTAGAGCGATCGGTGCTCGAACTGCGACGCAGTGGATTTGACGATGACTCCATTCGACGACACGTTAACGAGCTGAGGCAGACCGTCATGGCCAGCACGGCCAGATCGCTCAAAGAGCATTTTATTCTTGAACGCATTGCAGAAGATGAATCGATCACAGATGCGTCCGCCGATTACGACGAAGAGATTCGCGCCATTGCAGCACAGTCGGGCGAATCGCCTCGCCGAGTACGGGCAAGCCTTGAAAAACGTGGGCTCATGGATGTGCTTCGCAATCAAATCATTGAGCGCAAAACACTCGATCGGATTACCTCCGACGCAAAGTTCACAGACACCCCGTTTGAGTTTGAAAAGTCTGAAACCGATGCGGTCGATCATGCGGTTTGCGGAACTGTGGTCGGAGAGGAAGAAATTCCAACAGCCACACACTCCGAATCCCGCGACCTACGGAGCGTTTCCCGTCGCGGCTAGTTTTATGCACAGCTGTTTTATTTCCCGAACCAAGACGATAGACCGATACCTTTCTGTTCTGAATACACAAGACGTGCAGAGGCCTCATTTTTTCTATGCTGAATCGAACTCCACGCGATCTGATAAGTCCTGAAAACTTTGCGTCGGCCGGCTATCGCGATTACCAGCGACAGCGACAGATGACGCTTGGCGACTTGCTTTTAGAAAACAGAATCATCCTTTTGCAGGGTGAAATTCATGACGGAAATGCCAATGAAGTCGTCATGAAATTGCTCTATTTGCAGAGCGAAAATCGACGTAAAGACATTCACTTTTACATCAACTCGCCTGGTGGAAGCGTCACGGCAACGATGGCGATTTATGACACCATGCAGATTCTTTCCTGTCCGGTGGCGACCTACTGCGTGGGACTCGCCGCGAGTGGCGGCGCGGTGCTGCTCGCTGGTGGAACGAAAGGCAAGCGGTTTGCGTTGCCACATGCCAAGGTGATGATCCATCAGCCCTACGGACACGTCGGAGGACAAGTCAGCGACATTGAAATTCAGGCAGATGAGATCCTTCGAACGCGGCAGACTCTGAATGAGATTCTCGCGCATCACACGTCGCAACCGATCGATCGCATCGCCAAGGATACCGATCGCGATCGGTATCTGACTGCGTTAGAGTCGAAGGAATATGGTCTTGTTGATGACATTCTTTCCAAGCCTCCAATAACTTCAGAAGAAGAAGAAAAGGATGCCGACAAGTCATAGTCTGCTGTTTGTACTGAATCTTCACCCTCCATCCTTTCCTACGCACACTCCTGAAGGCCCAGCATGCCCCTGATTCCTTTTGTTATTGAGAAAAACGGCCGCGAAGAGCGGGCGATGGATATTTACAGTCGTCTTCTTAAGGATCGCATTGTTTTTTTGGGTTCTCAGGTAAATGACGAAGTCGCAAATTCAATTGTTGCGCAGCTTTTATTTTTGCAGCAAGACGATCCGAAAAGCGACATCCATCTCTATATCAATTCTCCGGGTGGCAGTGTGACGGCGGGACTTGCGATCTACGACACGATGCAGTTTGTGACCTGTGACGTTGCCACCTACTGCATCGGTCAGTGCGCATCGATGGGCGCTGTTTTGCTTGCAGCAGGAGCGGCCGGAAAGCGGCGATCCTTGCCGAATGCTCGCATCATGATCCATCAACCGCTTGCCGGCATGGAGGGTACGGCGGAAGAGATCATGATTCACGCCAAGGAATTCAAAAATGTGAAGCACAAGCTCAATGCAATACTTTTAAAGCACACGGGTCATCCGCTTGAAAAAATCGAACAAGATACCGACCGAGATCGATTTATGTCAGCGACTGAAGCACGCGAGTACAAATTGATTGATGAAGTCATCGAACGCATAACCGATGTGAAGGCAATTGGTTGATGTGATTGTTTTCGATGTAAGAATGTCCACGGATTGGTGAGCGTCTATTCTGTTCAACCCGTCAATGAGGCGCAAGGAGGCGCATCATGAAACGCGTTATGCTTTGGTTTATTCTCACGGCGCCCATGCTCTGTATGGTCGGGTGCAAGAGCGACCTCAATCAACAACTTCTTGAGCGCGAACTGCGCATGCAGGAAGATCAGATTTATCAACTGCAGGACCAATTGGCGGAGCGATGCGCGCGGCTTGACCGAACGAATAGCGAAAACTCGTCGCTCAAAAAACAACTGGGCGTCGTTGATCCGAATGCATCGCTGCCTGCTCGAATTTCAATTCCGCCGGGCATATCAGCTCCCGCAAAGCCTTTGAGAATGGCCCCACCCGCCGCGATTGCTCCTCCTGTTTTGGTGCCACCGTCGATTGAGGTGAATCCATTGGAAAACGCGCCCCCGGTTACCGTACCCCGAATGAGCCCACAGAGTTTATCCGTTCCGCCGCCGATCCTTTTGGCACCCACCGAAGACACGACGACTCTTTTGAAAAAACCCACGAGCGTTCCCGGTGCATCGCTTGGCGATGAACCAGGCCCCTCTTTTGATCTTCCGAGTCCGCGAACATCGGATCTCTTGGAAGTGCCTCTCGAACCTCTTCCCGATTCAGCCACAGCACCAACGGTACGAGTGTTGTCTTGGGAGGAAAGCCTTGCCGAGGAAGGACGCATCAGCCGCATTGTGCTCAACCAACAGAAAACTCTCGCCTACGATGCCAACGACGACGGGTTCGACGATGGTATCACGGTCGTCTTTGAGCCTCGTGATCAAGATGAACGACTGGTGCGAGCAGCGGGCGATGTTTCAGTGGTACTGATTGATACGACTCTTTCCGGTGATGCAGCTCGAGTGGCACGCTGGGAAATTCCATCAAAGGAAGCGCTGACGCATTTCCGTGGTTCGACGCGTGCAAGAGGACTGCACTTACTTTTAAAATGGCCGCAGGCTCGACCAGTGTCCAGCGATCTTCGTCTTTTTGTCCGTCTTACGAGTTTTGATGGAAGACATTTCGACGCTGAGACAGCCATGCCACTGCATGCTCACAAGCAAAACGATCAAGAACTATCCGAAAGAGCGTTGCTGCGATAAAAAATGTCCAAAAAATCAGGACGCAGAAATTTTTAAAGCCCTTTGTCTTCAAGAAACTTGAGCAGATCGGCAACGCGATTTGAATATCCCCATTCATTGTCGTACCAGCTCACCACCTTCACGAGATTTCCCAATCCGATCGTGTCGACGGCAGAGAAGATTGAGCTATGTGGATCCCCCTTCAAATCGGTCGAGACGAGTTCTTTGTCGGTATACCGAAGAATTCCCTTTAATGGGCCATCCGCAGCCTTTTTCATCGCGGCATTGATTTCTGTCGGCGACGCTTCTTTTTTAAGAAGCGCAGTGAAGTCCACTACGCTCACGGTCGCTACGGGAACACGAAACGCCATACCGGTGAACTTTCCCTGCAGTTCGGGAATCACAAGCCCCACGGCTCTCGCAGCACCAGTTCCAGAGGGCACGATGTTGAGTGCGGCAGCGCGTGCATCTCGCAGATCCTTGGTGGCCGTATCGACGGTCTTTTGCGAATTGGTGTAGGCATGCACGGTTGTCAAAAGACCACGGTCGATACCGAAAACCTCGTGCAATACCTTGGCAACAGGGGCCAAGCCATTGGTGGTGCAGGAGGCATTGGAAATAATGTGATGTTTTTTGGGATCGTAGACGGCGTCGTTAACGCCCAGCACGATCGTCAAATCCTCGTTCTTCGCCGGTGCGGAAATGACAACTTTTTTGACACTGTCTCGACGATGAGCAGCGGCCTTGGTTGCATCAGTAAAAAATCCTGTGCTCTCAACAACAATTTGAACATTCTCACTGCCCCATGCGATTGCCCCAGGATCCTTCTCAGCAAAAACCTTGATTTTCTGGCCATCGACAACAAGGTCGTTGCCCTCATAGCTCACATGCCCTCGAAACGGTCCATAATTGGAATCAAATTCGAGAAGATGTGCGTTGGTCTTCGCATCGGTGAGATCGTTAATAGCAACGACCTGCACGTTGCCGTTAAGCCCGTATTTTTCATAGATGGCTCGATACGTCAGCCGACCAATGCGACCAAAACCGTTGATTCCAACACGAATGGGCACAGGCAATCTCCTGAAAGTGAAATGGTTGCTACGGACGTGCCGCAACGGCGCGCTCGAAAAGCCTGCAAAGAACATTTTGCAGATCATCGATGTAAAAATTTATACCCAATTTTGTGTCTCACTCAATCACCCCGTCTGCACACCGCGGCTCTTTGCATGGCGGAAGGCCTTCTGCTGCCCCTGTTCTTGTTGACTGGCTCCCGGGTGTCTGCCTCGCAGGTGGAGGGGGGCAATGCGGTGAGCGAGGCTGTTCCAGAAGACAGTTTACCCTTCGCACCTGACCCCATGGCTGAAACGTCGCCTCAAGGAGAATTTCGCGAAGGCACCAATCTGGATCCCGCTTTGTTGATCAAATCTCTGGAACGAGAGGCAATCGATTTTCCTTGGCAGAGGCGGTTGAATGAATTTACGATTCGGGATGACGATTCCTTTGGGAGGCCGGTTGTCTTTCAACTCTGAGATGTAAGAGCATTGGTAGTGGCAATGAAAATAAAGGAGGTTTCTCGCAACGTGTAGAGTTGCTTTTCGGACATCAGGAAAAATGAATCGGAAAAATTCAAAGTATGAATCCAAACGATATTCCAGATTGGCTTCTCCCGGAGGGTACATCGCGATCAACCTGGCAATGGATGACCAGTGGAGCCGTGGCCGATTCTCACGATCGCGGGCTTTTGGGATCTCCTATGGAGGCTCTGGAGCTACGCCTTCTGCGAGATGTTTTTCCTACTCCGCGTCGCATCGTCGATTTGGGCTGTGGCAGTGGCCGACTTTGCAAGCCCCTTCTTGATGCAGGGCATTGTGTTGTGGGAATCGATCTTTCCCCATCGATGCTTTCCGTTGCTGCACAACGACTCGGGACACAGCCTGATCGATTGCAACTCATTCGAGGCAGTCTTGTGTCACTCAACTATCTGCGTCCAGAAACTTTTGACGGTGCACTGTGTATGGCAAGCACACTGGGGATGATTTCGTCTCGATCCTTGCGAGTGAGAGCACTGGCCAACATGAGCCGACTGCTGACCCACGAAGGCACGCTCTTGGTGCATGTTCACCGATTCTGGCACTTGTTGCGGATGTCAGGAGGCAGGACGCGACTGGCTGCGTCACTCCTGCGTTCCTGTTTGGGGCAGACGGAATTTTTTGACTGCACCTCAGGTACGCCGGACGTCTGTCGATTTCCACTTCATCTTTATTCCGCAGGTGAACTCAAACGAGACTGCGCAGCAGCAGGGCTTGTGATCAGTTCGTGGACTGCCGTTGGGCCTGTGGACATGTCGGCTGAATCGCTTCAACGGTATGCCTTTCGAAGCCCTTCGAAATATCGCACCTTGATGTGGCAACCGATTGTTGGCTGGATTGTGGAGTGCCGTCGTTCGAGCCGAAGCATCTCAAGTTCCTGACAAGAGAAACACCGATTATTGGTCGGCGGCATTGTCTGGAGCATCGGCTGGCGGCACTGGATCGTCGGCAGATTTTTCTTCGACGTCGGGTTTCTTTTTCTTGGAGGAAGATTTTTTTGGAGCCACCTTTGGTCCTTTTGAAGGGGGTGGGGTTACAGGCTTGGTCAAAGTGATTCGAAGTTCCACCGCTTCCAACTTCCCCTTCTCGTAATAGGAACCTTCTGTTTCAACGATGTCTCCCACCGATACAAGTCCCATCAACGGCATTCCTCCCATCACAATCAGTTCTGCATCGGGTAGAATCGTCAATTCAACTTTATCCCGTGCCCCTGCTTGCACCGTGACTGTATTCTCCTGCACAAGAAAGATTTGGCCCGAGACGAGATAGCTACCCGCTGGACGTTTTCCGCCAGGGGCTCTCTTCGCACCAGGTCCTGCAATTCCAAGACCCTCGGCAACGACGCCAGGTTCTCCCCCTCCAGAAAAAGTAACGCGTTTGACAGGATCGAGTACTTTTCCAATCTCATTCATCATGACATTGCACTGGATGAACTGACCCTTTTGCAGCATCTCACGACTGGCAATACCCGAGATTTCAACTTTCGCATTCGGAGCTGGTCTCACCAGCCACGGCTCTCCGTGCAGACGAATCCCAAACGTTCCGGGAGCGATGACCGCCACGGAGCCTTTCGTCAATTCGAGTCGCTCAGCGCGTTGTCCAGCCTGAGCATTGAGATGGACTCCAAAAAAAAAGAAACACAGAATCGCTGCTGTGGTCGTATACAACCGCATCGGACTATCTCCAGAATTAGATTGTAGGGTCCTTAAAAGCAATCATCCTTTTCGCCCCGAGCATCAACTATACTGCGTCATCTTTCAGCCTGTTAGTCTAAAAACTTTTTATCGTGCAGAATTTCTTTCGCTCTGGAAATCTCAACTTTTCTACTCACTTCCGATCATTCTGAAACATCTATGCCTATCCCAATTTCACGAAAAAGCATTCTTGATATGGCGGCAGCCAAACGCGATGGCCGCCGATTTACGATGGCGACCGCTTATGACTGGCCGAGTGCAAAGCTGGTCGACGCTGCGGGAATTGACTGTGTGCTCGTCGGTGACAGCGTGGCGATGGTTGTTGCTGGACGATCGTCGACGATTCCCGCCACTCTTGAGCAAATGATCTATCACGGCGAAATTGTTACCCGGGCATCGGAGCAGTCGCTGGTGGTCGTCGACCTTCCATTTCCACTGCAGCACCTTGGAGTGAGTAAAGCGATCGAAGCCTGCGCCCGTCTCATGAAGGAAACCGGATGTCAGGCCATAAAACTTGAGGGTACTGCCGGCCAAGCCGATGTGATTAAGGGAATTGTATCTGCGGGTATTCCCGTGATTGGCCATGTAGGTTTACGGCCACAGGCGGTGCATCAACTTGGCGGGTATCGAATGCAAAAAAATGCCGATGCAATCATGATTGATGCCAAAGCTGCAGCCGATGCGGGAGCCTTTGCTGTGTTGCTTGAATGTATTCCAGCTTTCGTGGCCGCCTCAATCACGCAGGCGTTAGCCGTGCCGACCATTGGAATTGGGGCTGGCCCACACTGCGATGGCCAAGTGCTTGTTTTTCACGACCTCGTCGGGCTCTCTTTTGACCGTGTTCCGAAATTCGTCCGGCCGTATGCGGATGTACAAAAAGTGATTCACGAAGCACTTGTACAATGGAGGTCCGACGTGGAGCGAGGAGATTTTCCAGGACCCAAGGAAACCCTTGGCTGAGTCCACATGTCTTTTTTGAAAAGGTACATCCATGCCAAATCGTTTAGCAGAATCCACGAGCCCGTATCTGCTTCAACACGCCACCAATCCAGTGGAGTGGGAACCATGGGACGATGCGTCCCTCGAACGATCTCGCCGGGAAGACAAGCCAATTTTCCTGTCGATTGGATACTCGGCGTGTCATTGGTGCCATGTGATGGAGCACGAAAGCTTTCTGAATAAAGAAATCGCGGCTCAGTTGGCGAAAGATTTTATTTCAATCAAAGTCGATCGCGAAGAACGCCCTGATCTCGATAGCGTTTACATGACTGCGGTACAGAATCTCACAGGCCGAGGCGGTTGGCCGATGAGTGTCTTTTTGACACCTTCTCTGGAACCCTTTTTTGCTGGTACGTATTGGCCACCGGAACCCCGCATGGGCATGCCCGGATTTTCTCAGGTGCTCTCGGCTGTGGCCGAAGCTTGGAGAGAACGACGCGATGCTGTCGTGACGCAGGCTCGGGAAATGGTGCGTAGTCTGGAACGGCCGTTGGTGTCTCCCGGGGCCACAATGCCTCAATCAGACGAGCTGCTTGTGTCTGCTGCGACGACTCTTGCGCGCACGTTTGATCGGCATCATGGGGGATTTGGAGCAGCACCAAAATTTCCACATCCCATGGACTTGCGTCTGCTGCTTCGTTGCGGAGAGCGACTCGGCCGAAAAGAAGACACTGCGATGGTTGTCAAAACGCTCGAGTCGATGGCTGCTGGTGGCATTCACGATCAGCTTGGCGGAGGATTTCACCGCTACAGTGTCGATGAGCGATGGCTTGTGCCGCACTTCGAAAAAATGCTCTACGACAATGCGCTTCTTGCCACAACCTATCTTGAAGCATTTCAAGTCACCGGCCGTCAGGATTTTTCCGAGGTAGTCACTTCAACACTCGATTATCTCCTCCGCGACATGACCGATCCCGACGGTGGTCTCTGGAGTACGCAGGATGCTGATAGCGAAGGTGAGGAAGGAATTTTCTATGTTTGGAATCCAGCAAACATTCAGCAAGTGCTTGGACAAGAAGAGGGGGCGATGTTTTCGTATTTGTACGACGTGACCCCAGATGGAAATTTTGAAGGTCAGTCGATTCTGAATCTTCCAAAGACGATTGACCAAGTTGCTGCCATGCGAGCCATTGCCCCGGATGAACTGCGAAGGCGGATTGAAGCATCAAAAAAGAAACTTCACCACCAGCGTAGTCTACGAGTGCCTCCAAGTATCGACGACAAGGTGCTGGTCTCTTGGAATGGAATGGCGATAGATGCCCTTGCCCGCGCAGGCTGCTCACTTGGAGAAGAACGTTGGATCAATGCCGCTATTCGAGCCGCGACATTCATACTTTCCAGCGTGCGAACTCCTGCCGGAGCACTTGCGCATCAGTGGCGAAAGGGAAAAGCCTCCGGTCTGGCATTTTCCGACGATCTGGCCTGCTTGGCAGAGGGTTTGGTGAGTCTCTATTGTGCAACGTTTGATCAACGGTGGTTACGTCAGGCATGCGAGCTCGCGGATCGCCTGATTGAGGGCTTTGAAGACACTGCTTGCGGTGGTTTCTATCGAATTTCACCCGATCATGAACGCCTGCTCATCCGACAGCATGACATTCTTGACAATGCGACTCCAAGCGCGACCGGAACAGCCGCAAACGTATTATTCACTCTTGGATCGATCACCGGAGAGGATCGTTATCGAGCAAGTGCGGAAAGAGCGATTGCTTCATCGGCGCGAATTGCCTCATCGGCACCTTCAGCCGTCAGTCAGGCCCTTCTTGCACTCGACCTGGCAGTCGGTGGGATCACAGAAGCCGTGGTCGTCGGAATTCCACAAGCCGCTGATACAATCGCGACACTCGCGGCCTTGCGGAATGGTTTTCGACCTCGTGTTGTGGTGGCGTTTCGGTCTTCTTTGTCCGAAGAAGACGCCGGGCCGTTGACGAAACTTTTTGAGGGACGTTCAGCCGGTCCACAGGGCACAGTCGCGTTGTACGAATGCCACAACCGCGTCTGCCTGCAGCCTCGCTATGGTGTCGATGCGGTAACACGCGCACAACAGCTAGGGCTTCTGCAATAAACCGTTTCTTTTCTCTGTATGTGATACGGCGCTGCAAAAGGTTTGCAGCGATTACGGAAGAACAATCTCGTCTGAAATAATCACCGGACGTCCGCTTGTCACACTTCCTGCAGGGCCCGGAGGAGCCATCATGACCGGTGCGCCACCACCACTGCCGCCACCACTTATTTGGCCATCCTGGCACGCTTGGCAGGCAGGCGCTGCTTGGCAGTTGTTGGCCGGTTGGCACGGAGCCATGGCCGGCGCGGCGCGATTGGCTGTCAGTGGCATATATCCGGGAGGAGGTTCACCAAAACATTTTTCGTACTTCCACGTTTCCATGCGAATGTACGCATCGTTCATGGATCGACATCCAGAAAAAGAAAACATCGCAAAGAGAGCCAAGGGAGTAGCAATGAGCGCCCGTCGATTCTCAAAAAAGTGAGGCATCCGAAAATCTCCTACCGTGATATGCCCCTTCGCAAACAGTCGTATGACTTCATCCTGCGGGGGACTTCAAAAATCTACCTCGCAGAAAGCGCGCGGGAAAACATCGCGACGGCAGAATAAACTCCGGCAGTGCAGAAAACTTGCCGGTTATGACGAAGGCGCCGGACGCCTGTAGGCGAGTCGGTAAGTGACTCACTCACAATGGGCGCATCAACCCTTTCGATGACGAATTTTTGAACGCATGCGACGCTTCTTTTGTCCCTGTTTCCGACGACCCTTACCCGATTTCTTGACGCCCATCACTGGTTCCTTACGTACGCGGATTAAAAAGAACTGACTGCCACCTAGTCCGCAAGGTCGGCACTCTGCGCTGAATCGGAAAAGTCCCGAGCCACTCGGGACCCTCTGGATCGCCTGACGGGCTGGCGTCGAGGCAATAAAATACCTCAATTCCGACCACGGTCAAACCAGTGTGGCATTGTAAAACAGGGTCTTTTTCGCACAAGAGCGACTGAGTCCAGACCGGAAGGTGTTCGTCTAAGAGAGTTTGGCTCCTGAAAGGATCTCGTGAGGTTGCCGGCTTGCGTCTCGCTTCGCTTCAATAGATCGGTTTCAATAGGTTCTCTTTCAACTGGAATTTCATTCACTCACAACGTTGTACCTCTTGCATGATCTGTCTTTTTCCCACGTACGCCTCTCGCAATCCGTCTGACCAACGGTGGCAGGTGCGCGTAGCAGGCATGCTTACAAAATCGCTTCCGCCAGAAAGCCGAAGGCGATCCATGGCGATGGGACTGCTGCGAAGGGTGCTTGAACTCGATGCTGAACAGTTGGCTTCCACAATTTTTCAAACGCGTGCCAACGCATTTTTATTTGATCGTCTTCCAAGACACACGGTTCAAATTAAGATGGGACACGAGTACCGAGAAACGTGTGTCACCAATCGAATCGGACATTTTGAAACCACGTTTGATCTCGACGATGAACAATGTGCGCAACTTTGTGCAACGTCTGATTCGTTTAATCGATCGATCTCATACGAAGCCTCCCTTGACGACTCTTGTACGACCTCCGTGTTGGGGCGGGTGCACATAGTCGAGGACGAAGGCGTATCGGTCATCTCTGATATTGATGACACCGTCAAAGTTTCCAATGTTCGTGATCGAAGAGAACTGCTTGCCAATACATTGCTTCGAACCTTTCGCGCTGTGGAAGGGATGCCCGATCTTTATCGAAAGTGGGAAGCCGCCGGCGTTGCATTTCATTACGTGTCGTCGAGTCCTTGGCAATTATCGAACTGCCTACGAGAGTTTTTGAACGATAGCGAGATTCCTCTTGGATCGCTTCATTTAAAACTTTTCCGTCTTCAGGACTCCACGCCGCTGGGTCGTCTCACGTCTCGCAAGCGTTCAAAACGACGCACGATTGAACGCATCTTGGCCGATTTTCCGAAGCGACGATTTCTGCTGGTGGGTGATTCGGGAGAACGTGACCCAGAGCTGTATACCGCGATTGCACGAAGTCATGCCGACAACATTTGTGGCGTGGCTATTCGACAACTCCCAGATGAACTCAAAATGCTGCGACGACAGAACAAACGCCTTCAACGACTCGCTGCGAAACTGCCTGCAGGCTGTATGAAAGTCTTCTCAGAGGCATCCGAGATTCATGACATGCTCTTTCTTTCAACGGCTGCTCGTTGAAACGACTGGTGTGGCGGGCTCAACGATTATGGTGGGCTGTCGAAAGCATTCTGATAGTGCTCCACCAGCGGCCTTCCTGAGGGGCCGTGCAACGTGACAGCAACCACATCGATTCTCGCGTGACAATCTCCGAGGTGATGCTTTCGCAAGTATGCAGCTGCCAATTCGCTGACTCGTCTCTGCTTTGTATAGCCAATCGTTTCGACCGGGTGGCCGTGCAGCGAGTCGGTGCGAGTTCGAACTTCACAAAAAACAACCGTTCTTCCATCGACGGCAATTAAATCGATGTCACCACGCCAAATCTTTTCCCGGCGGCCCACAATGATATAACCAAGACGCTTGAGGTATCGTTCGGCCTGGCGTTCGCCGAGTCGACCGAGTGCACCACGGGGATCGCTGGTGCTCAACGAGTCGGTCACTGTCTGAATACGCAACGCCGTCGTCAGGGCATTGAAAGCTGAGTGCAAGACCGATGAAGCGAAGTCTACGAAGATCACGGAAGGCCTTCCGTTGTCAAAGAAATAGCGAAGCCAACAAAATGGCTCTCGCACAGTCTTTTTCAGCAGACCTGTCTGTGACCAGAAATGCAACAAAAATGTTTTAGGACTTCTTCTGTCCGCTCGATTCTTTGCTGCCGATATCGGTTCGTCGTTCACGAAGGCGAACTGCTTTGCCGATACGGTCACGCAAATAATAGAGCTTCGCTCGTTTCACGATTCCCGATCGCTTGACTTCGATTTTGGCGATCTTGGGTGAATGCAATGGAAACTTTCTTTCCACACCTTCACCTGCGACGATTCTGCGAACGGCAAACATTTCACGACTGCCAGACCCGCTGCGAGCGATCACAACGCCGTTAAAAATCTGAACGCGCTCTTTCTCGCCTTCGAGAATTCGAGTGTGAACATCCACTGTGTCACCGATGTCAAAGACAGGGACTTCCGACTTGAGGCTTGATGCCTCGACGAGATTAAGAATCTGCTGGCTCACATTCAACTCCTTGAGGTCGCACTTGGGGTCGTATTCGTTAACGTATGGGTCCGGCGGCGAGTGGCTTGAACAGACTGCTCAAGCCGCCACTTGGCGATGGTTCCATGATCGCCCGACAACAGTACATCGGGCACCTTCAGACCGCGAAACTCACGCGGCCGAGTGTATTGTGCACCTTCTACCAAGCGTTCATCGCCGGAGAAGGAATCATTGAGTGCGCTTGTAGGATCACCAAGCACGCCCGGCAAAAGCCTGGCGATAGCCTCGATGAGCACCATCGCGGCCACTTCGCCCCCAGAAAGAACGTAGTCTCCGATTGAAACTTCGTCGGGCTGAAGGATTTCTCGAACGCGGTCATCGAAGCCCTCGTATCGACCACAGAGTAAAAGAAGTCTTGGCTTTTTAGAAAACTCTTCTACCATCGACTGTTCGAGCCTGCGACCGGACGGAGAGAGCATCACTACATGCGACGGCATTGGATCGCTCGACTTCACGAATTCAACGCCCTCCACCACAGGCCCCGGCATCAGCAACATGCCTGGACCGCCACCGTAAGGGCGGTCATCGACCTGGTGATGAGTCCCCGTGGAAAAATCGCGGATATTGGTGGTGCGAATATCGATCAGACCACTACAGTGCGCAGCCCCAAGAAGGCTTCCCTGAAGGAAACCGGAAAAAACTTCCGGAAAGAGTGTGAGTATGTCGATGCGCATGGCGTATGAATCGCGGCGAGGCCGAAAGACACAATAAGTCTTTCACGTATCACCAATTCCCGATCCTTGTCTCAATGTGTCTGTCGTTAGAATCCCTGCACTCAGATTTTTAGAAATTGCGGATCCGAGTCATTTACTCTGCCGTGGGTTCTGTTGGAGTTTCTGCAATCACGACAACAGGTGTCTGCTCCGCAGGTTCATCGGCGACCACAGTTGCCGCTCCTGTTTCAGCGCCATCTGTTGCAACAGACTGCTCAACAACAACAGCAGCAGCCACAACCGGCACGGGCTTCGGAGCCGGAACGAATGCTGGCGGGCCAGGGTCGGCAGTAACCCGGGGCATTGAAAGACGTGCTCTGGCCTGTTCCATGGCTGACACATGAGTGCCGGCGGGACCATATTTTTTAATCAGCACCCGCACTGCGTCGGATGGCTTTGCTCCAACGCTCAGCCAGTGTGTTACTCGCGCACCATTGAAGCTGCAGCGGGCATCTGTTTCAGCGACAGACGGATCGTACGTACCGATTTCCTCAATCACGCGCCCATCGCGAGGGCTGCGCTTATCTGTTGCGCAAATCCGATAATAGGGACGGTTTTTGCGACCGATGCGTTTCATTCGAATCATCACTGCCACGGAACGGTTCTCCGGAATTCTAAAGTTCGTACCCGACAACGCATCACTTTACCCGTCCTCGGCGAGAACCCAAGGCCCGACCCGATCAGGCCGGAATTCTGTAGAAAACAGCTATTTTATCGTCGCCCTGTCCTCGGCAGAATGCCGGATACCTCTGGTTTGTACACAATGAGAGACTCTGGCGGAGAGCCCATTTTGTAAAAAAAGAGACACCGACACTCGTAGAGGTTACGAGCCCCTTGAATCACGTCTGCGGCGACGATCTTCCTTGTCGCGCTGCTTTTTTTGATTCCGTCGCTGATCCGCTGTGAGTCGTTTTCCGGTGTCGCCTTTTGCTTTGGCGAGTCGTCCGGTTGGGTTGGTGAGTTCACCTTGAATTCGCTGCATCTCTTTCATTCGATCGCGAAGACCAAGACCCGCCATTCCCTTCATCATTGCGCTCATGCCGTCAAACTGTTTGACGAGGTCTCCCACTTCGTTGAGTGCAACACCTGCTCCTGTTGCTATTCGACGACGGCGTGATTGATCGATGATGTTGGTTGGGTTACGTCTTTCTTGGGGCGTCATCGCATTGATAATGCCAAAGAGTCGGTTCATGTCGTTATCGAGATCAGCACCGGCGAGCATATCCTTCATGCCTCCCATGCCGGGGATCATGCCGAGTACTTTTCCAAGAGGGCCGAGCCGTCTTGTCTGAAGGAGCATTGCCTTAAAATCTTCGAGCGTGAATTCTCCTGCTCGCAGGCGCTCTTCCTGCTTCTGCATTTCATCTTGATCAAATTTTTTCTGCGCCTCTTCAACGAGCGTAAGCACGTCGCCCATTCCGAGAATTCGACCAGCCATTCGATCGGGATGAAAATCCTCAAGTGCGTCTACTTGCTCACCAGTCCCGATAAATTTGATTGGCACACCAGTCACGCTCTTGACTGAGAGAGCCGCCCCGCCGCGGGCATCACCGTCAAGTTTTGTCATCACAATGCCGTCAAGCTCGAGAGCGTCATGAAACGCTTTTGCGCTGCGAACGGCGTCCTGACCGGTCATGGCATCAACGACGAGATAGACTTGATCCGGGCCGACTGTTTTATCGATGCGGGAGAGCTCGGCCATCAGTTCTTGATCGATCGCAAGTCGGCCAGCGGTGTCGAGCAAGACAACCGAAATTCCTTCGGCTTTTGCCTTTGCGACTCCGGCCTTACACACGGCGACCGGATCCCTTTCGCCATCGGGCGTGTACACCGCAACGTCGATTTGACGACCCAGTATCACCAGTTGCTCGATGGCAGCGGGGCGTTGCAAGTCGGCGGCTACCATCATCACGCCGCGGCCCTGTTCCTTAATCTTTTTTGCGAGTTTTGCGCATGAAGTTGTTTTTCCAGAACCCTGCAAGCCGCAAAGCATGAGAATCGTGGTACGTCCTTGTTCAAGATGAAGCGAGTGGTCGACCGGTCCCATTAATCCGACGAGTTCTCGGTGGACAATACCGACCACCTGCTGTGCCGGATCGAGCGATTCAAGCACCTTTGCACCGAGGGCATCGACCGAAACTCGCTCGATAAATTCTCCAACCACGTCATAGGCCACATCCGCTTCGAGCATTGCTTTTCGAACGCCCTCAAGCCCCTCGCGCATGTTCGACTCGGTGAGCTTTCCTCGTCCGCGAAGAGCCGTCAGAGCATGTGAAAGCGAAGCCTGAATTGAATCGAACATAGAACAAGTTTCCCTCTTAGGATGTCTCTGGGTTTTCCATGATCCTCGCGGAAGAGGAAACACGAAATTGATTCTTCAAAAAGTTCCCGCAACGTCGAGCAACTCTGCTGACGAACGAGTATATGTCCCCTCTGACCAGACGGTTTTCAAGGGGAGTGCTCGTTGGGACTTTAGGGGCACGAGATGAACCGCCAGCAAAGGCTTCCGATTCCTCGAAATCAAGTGCTTGATGCATTCGGAAGAACGTCCGCAGAGCGGAACGTCCAAGACCCTGCCGTTACGCCCGCCCGGTGGCAAGCCGCTGGAATCGGTGGCAGACACGAACGTGGCTGCTGCACCGACGCGTGGCCGGCTCAACGGCACACCACCGGACGGGCGGAACAATTTGACAATCGACATCGACAAAAATTCAGTGTGTCACCAATACAAAAAAGAAAACTATTGTATTGAGAATCCTTGCTCAGCTAAACGTTCCCGGAACAGTCATCACCGGTGCGCCGCCACCAGCCGGCATCGACATTCCACCTGGTTCGCAGCAAGGAGCTTGCATCGTCGGTCGGCACTCATCAAATGCTGGTGTACAGACCGGGGCACACGGCTGCATGGTTTTTGCTGGAGAACAACCGCAGGGAGTGGTGTTCTGGAAACATGAAGGAGCCTTCATGCCACCGGCACCGCCAAAACAACTGGTGCATCCTGGTGCCGCAATCAGACCGGACAGAAGAACAGCACCGCACATCAATCGATTCACATTCGTCATTGTAGTCATCACGACATCTCCTGAGCGCCGGTGCTCGCTGGTCTCTCTTCGAATCGCGTGACGGGTGCACGCGCCGGAGGCAGTCAAGTCGGCAACGAACAAACCCTAGCTCACAATTTCATGTCGTGACGACCAGAATCACTTTTTGACACAGACCTTTTTCACACCGAATTTTTCAGTCGTTCGAATTCCATTTCACAGAGCGTTGATCTCGCTCGAGTTCTTGTCTCACTTTGTCTGGTCGAGCTATGGATTTTTCCCACAGACAGCAGAAGAAAGTACCTCGAGAATTCCGCTGGTAAGGCTTAGAACAGTCAAAATGACTTTTCTCGTTGCGACGTCAGGCAAGATCGACGTTAACCCGCGGAGTTTTCGACTAAAAAAAGACAATTGGTGCCGACACCCGGCCCCGCCGATGCTAGAGTTTGGAAAGTGTTTGGATTCTTTTTGGATGCGGACACCGCAAAAAGTTTTCGTTCACACGCACTTCGATTGACGGATGGTTTTTCGATCCATGTTTGATATCTGCACTCGCCGCCGCACGCACGTGATCGCCATCGCTTTTGGGGTTATTTTTTTGGTTGGTGAGTGTTTTTCAAATCTGGCATTGTCGATCGAATATTCCGCCGCACCATCACCCGGCTCTCGCGTGCTCAAAAGCATCACGCCGCTCGAATGCCAACCAAACTGTTCTTGCAGCGATGTCTGGATTGTCAGCACGCGCAGCCTGCCTGGAATTTGCGAGTTTCCAGACCGAGCCAACTTCACCGTTGAACGCCTTCGTGAATGCGGCCGCTGGGAAAAATCGAATCTTCCTTCGCTGCTGGAGAATCCCAACCAGCCCATTCATATTTTCGTTCATGGCAACCGTTACGAGTCTGGAGACGCGAAGAGTCAGGGAGCTTTTTTTGCTCGGCAAATGACAGCGGCCTGTCCAGAATCGTCTTCCGTGCGAACGGTCATTTTTTCTTGGCCTAGTGCTCAGCAGGGAATTCTTCTGAAAGATGGTCGTGCAAAATACAATCGCTGCTTCTCAGACGGTCACTATCTCGCGCACTTGCTGGGATTCATGGAACCCCAGCGGCCGGTGGCTCTGATGGGCTATAGCTTTGGTGCGCTAATTATTCTTGAGGGACTTTCAGAACTGGTGGAGCTTGAGCAGAACGAGGCGTTGCGTCCATCCATGCAGCCGTGGACACATCGATCCGCTCGTACGCACATGGTGCTTGTTGCCGCTGCTGTACGATGCGACGCTTTCAGCCCTCGCGGTCCGTATCGCGGTGCACTTCAGTGCGTTGACCGTCTGGTGCTTATCAATAATTCACGGGATGATGCACTGAAACATTTCCCAAAACTCGATCCTTGCATGCGAATCGAGGCGATGGGTTATGCCGGCATGCGAGAAGCGTGGGTTCCGTCAACGCTTGAATATACCGCAACCGATGCCAGTAACATCATCGGTCGCCATCACGGTCTGCCGCTGTACTTGTCTTCATCGTCGCTCACTCGGCGCATCGCGTCAGGTGCTCTTGAAGGACTCGACGTTGTAAAAGTTTTACCGTAGCAATTGCGACGAATCGGTGTGAAGCATTTTTTCTGACTGCTTTGCCTCGACCATCATTCGAGAAACTTCGGGCATTGAAAAACGAGCCTTCCAGCCAATGACTTGTTCAGCCCGCGATGGATCGGCCAGGCCTGTTGAATGATCCGACGGCCGCACGAGAGACGAATCCCGCACCACATACTTGGTCCAGTCGAGACCGAGCGTTTCAAATACGTTTGCGACAAACTCTTCTAGGCTGTAGGTCTTTCCGGTAGCCACAATGAGATCTTCCGGTGTTTCCATTGCAAGCATGCGATGCATTGCCACAACGGTTTCCGGAGCCCATCCCCAATCGCGACGCACTGACATGTCACCGATCGTGATAGTTGTTTGAGTGCCGGCCGCGATTCGACAGGCACCCTCGACCACTTTTTGAGTTACAAATCGTGCCGGCCGCAGCGGACTTTCATGATTGAAGAGAATCCCGGTAACCGCCCGTATCCCGTAGACGTCTCGGTAATGCGCGACCTGCCACAAGGCGCTTGCCTTGGCAATCGCGTAGGAGTTTCGAGGTTTGAGCTGCGATCGTTCATTGACGGGAACATCCCCAATCGGTCCAAATATTTCAGAACTGCCCGCATTGAACAACCCACTCGGAAGCCCGAGGACGCGCACCGCTTCGAGCAGATGAATCGTTCCCATCACGATGCCTTGAAAAGTTTCGAGCGGTTGAGCGAACGAAACGGCAATCGAAGACTGTCCTGCAAGATTGTAAATTTCATCGGGACGAACCCGATCCAAAACCTCTACTACGCTGCGAAAATCGATCAGCGTCATTGATTCAATCGTGATTCGATCGTAGATGCCGAGTTTTTTGAGCGATTCAAACCCAGACGCATGAGCATCACGACTCGTTCCCACGACCCGGTACCCAAGGCCCAAGAGATGTGCAGCCAGATAGCCGCCATCTTGTCCGGAAATCCCGCAAATCAAGGCTGATTTCATGAAATCGTTTCCACGTATTCTCTGCAGAGCCTCTGCGGGTGCACATGCCGTTTTTTCGTATCAGCAGTTCTGTAAAAAATGAGAATCGAAGATCAAATTTACGGTCTGAGAGGAAGGCTTCTCAAGGGCATTTTCTCAGCACTTCATGGTCGAAGGTGCCGCCTCAAAGGTTCAGACAACCAAAGTGGCTGCCGACTCCCATTGAAATTATCACGCGACAGCAGGCTTGCGACTTCGAAACCACCCAAAGAAAAAGAGGCTTGTTGCAATCGCATATTCGGCAATGAAACAGAGCCAATGATAGGCCCCCACGGCGTCGTGCGTCCCTGTCACACGCTCCCACTGGGATATTCCGTACACTTCCACGACCGGATCTGTGAGCATCATTTCAGTTGCAACTTTCCCCAAAATCGCTGCCCCCAGAAAAATAATAATTGGGTATCGTGACATGAGATTCGAAACGAGATTGCTGCCGAAAACCACCAGCGGGATGCTGAGTACAAGTCCGAAAATGATCAATGAGATATGTCCACTTGCAGCGCCTCCCACGGCGAGAACGTTGTCGAGCGACATCGTGATGTCGGCCACGATAATCATCCATACAGCATGCCAGATGCTTTTCGCGCCCTCTTTTTCAGACTCCTGCTGAGCCTCGTTGTCGCGAAGTAATTTGAAAGCAATCCATAAAATAAGTAGACCCCCGATAAGTTTGAGATAGTGAATTTCCAACAGTTGCGTCGTGGCGACCGTCAGAATGGCTCGAAGCATGACCGACGCTCCTGCACCGAATATAATGCCCATGCGTCGCTGTCGAGATGGAAGATTTCGAACGGCCATTGCGATCACAATGGCGTTATCGCCTGCGAGCACAATGTCGATCGATACGATATTAAAAATCGCTACCGCCCACTGCCATGCGGACTGAGGTTCTGCGAGCATTGAAGAAAAAAGTGTCATAGTCGTACGCAAGTTGATTTGCTGAGTCGTTAAAACCAGTGTGGGGATCGTTCAATCGTTAGATCATAGGACACATTCAAAAAGTCGACATACCAATCGAATCAAACAGACTCTTTGTTTGCAAACCAGTCCACGGTCTGCTTGAGTCCTTCGGCAAGCGTCACGGAAGGTTTCCAGTTGAGCACATTCAGGGCGAACGCCGGATCCAAAAGATTTGATCGAAGGTCGCCAGCGCGTGCGGGGCCTTTTGTTGGTAGCAGCATCTCGTGTGCTTGATTGTTCCGCGTGCGAATTGCGGACGCTTCGGCGCGAACGTGCGATTCGAGTTCGTTGACGTCGGTGCCGAGTCCTGTGCCAATATTAATCGAGGTGAGTGTGCCTGGAACAAGCGTAGGGTTAGAACATTCCAGAGCGAGCACGTTGGCACGCGCGACATCAAGTCCGTAGACATAGTCACGGACATACGCTCCGTCACCGTTGATCGTGGCGGATTCACCGGCAAGCAGTTTTTTTGAAAAGATCGCAACCACTCCCGCTTCGCCGTGTGGATTCTGGCGAGGTCCGTAGACATTGGAATATCGCAGGGCCACGGTTGTCATATTTCGCTCGATCGCAAAAAACTTGAGGTACCGTTCGCCCGTCCATTTCGTAATCCCATAGGGGCTGATCGGATTGGCGGGTGTTGATTCTGGAGCAGGCGAAGTTACGTCGCCGTAGAGCACGCCGCCGCTGGAAGCAAAAACAAATCGCTTGCAGCCATATTTTGTTGACGCATCGAGCACGTTGATGAGGCCAAGGCAGTTGACTTGTGCATCAAAAAGTGGATCTCGAACCGATCGGCTCACCGACATCTGCGCTGCTTGATGGCAGACCGCGTCGGGGCGTTCAAGTTTGAACACTTTTGCTATCGCAAGACTGTCGACGATGTTGATTTGATAGACAGGCACCTTGCTCGGAAGATTGGTGCGAGAACCACTCGAAAGATCATCGATCACCGATACCTGATGCCCGGCTAATAAAAGTTGATCGACAATATGGCTTCCAATAAACCCAGCTCCGCCGGTAACAACGACCTTCATGATCCCGAACGCCTCACAAAAAAAAATAAAAATAGATATGCCGATCACGCATGAACCAATCGATATTGCATGAATCGCTCCGCTCTCAGACTCATTCTTCATGTCTCGAATAAAAATCATAGTCGAATTTTATGTATTTTTTTGAAAAGCAATTTTAGGAAACCTCTTTTTGAGTATTTTCCGCCATTGTTTTGTACTCATGACACCATCGAAGCATCGCTTTTGTTTGGGCCGGTGAGAGAATATTTTTGTGAAAACCCGACTGCTAAAGCATCTCAGATACGAGTCACCCTGCTCCGTCATGCCCGTCAATTCCCGAAGAGCGATTCAAAAAACGCATTTCCTTACGAAAAGTTGAGCGAGTTCGTGACACTATCGAAATTGATTCGGCAAACGGACTTGCGGATGTTGAGAAAGCAATCGCGACGCTGTTTCGCTGAGAGATACGATTCCGTTCAAATCAAGTTCATCGTCGTGCTGTGCAAGCGCTGCGGCTGCCGCATCGGAGACGGTCTCGAGTCTTCGCAGAGACAATCCACCACGCAGAGTAGAGAGCGATGTCGCTGCGGAATCTGAAAGAAATTGTATTCGATTCAGAGAGAGAGTTCCTGGATGCATTGAAAGAGCATTCGCGATACCGTCAGGAAGTGTTTCAAGACCGCTCAGCGAAAGATCGCCCCGATGCTCTGCCAGCGCAGCGGCAATTGGCTCGGAGATGTTTTTGAGTCCGCTTAACGACAGATCTCCCTGATGGTTTGCCAGTGCCGCTGCGGCTTCGGTGTTGAGCGATTCCACACCATCTAAAAAGAGAGTTCCGTTGGTGCGGGCAAGAACCGCTGCAGCATCCGGACCAATCGATTTCAGGCGACTAAAGTTTGTTCGTCCTTCAAAAATAAGTTTGGCTGCAAGGGCTTCTGTAATGAGTGATGCAAGGCCATCCAGTCGCAGTGGGCCGGGATGCTTCGCGAGTATTGTTTCGGTGAGAGCGTCGATCGACGAGAGACCATTGAAGTCGAGCGAACCGACGTGCGTCATAAACGCACTTGCAATCGACACAGTGATGCGAGAGAGGCGATCGAATTCGAGCGGCCCTGAATGAGATGCAAACGCAATAGCGGCAGTCTCAGAAAGTTCTTTCAACTGATTGAGATGGAGTGGCCCACGGTGACGCGACAGCACACCGGCCATCGGATCTGAAATCGCGAGCGAAGTTTCTGCCTGCTGAACAAGCAAAGCGATGCTGATTGGTTCTGGAGAGGCGGCGAGTACCGCTGCCGCTTGGTCGGAAAGCATGGTCACTGCATCAAAATTGACGCGGCCATCGTGCAATAATTTTGTGGCCAGAATTCCTGAACGAATCTGCGAAAGGCCATCCAATCGCAGCGGTGTCGCATGATGCCCAAGCACTTCTTCCACGTTGGGTGACACAGAACGTATCGAACCAAACTCGGTCCAATGGTCGGCCAGAAGCTTGTGCGTGAGCGGCACGCTTGAAAGCTCTGTGAGATTCACAAGCGGCAATGGCCCCGAGTGTTTGGCCAAAAGATCTGCTCTTGCTGACGCGAGTCTCTCGCTGGGAATCGCTGCCGCAGCCAGTCCCGAGAGTTCGAAAGTCGATGTATGTCGAAGCAATTCCATCTGCACAAGATCATGAACATCCGTTAATCCGTTGAGCGTCAGAGGACCAGGGTAAGCGGCCATTCGCACGGCAGCCGATTGGGAAAGTTGTGAAATTTGATCAAAATTCGTTCTGCCATCTCGAAGCAGTTTTTCAGTAAGTGCTCCCGATTCAAGAACTGTCAGACGATCGAGTCGCACAGAACCAGAATGGTTTGCGATCACTTCGGCCACGTCGAAAGGGATCTTCTCAATGCCGGAAAGATGGAGTTCGCCCGAATGCTTCACCAAAGCACGGGCTGTACTTACATCAAACGACTTCAGGCTGCCGAGTTGGATCGCACCGTCGTGGCGGGCGAGTGCCTCAGCAACCTGGTCAGTCAACGTACGAAGTGAGTTGAGCTTGAGTTCTCCGCTATGCCGGGAAAACAAGTTGGCCTGCGAGACTGTCAGTGACGGGAGAGATTCAGCCTGCGTCACGAGGCTCGCGATGCTGATCGCTTGTGGATGCGCTGCCAGAACAGCTGCCGCATCGGCGGAAATGTCGCGGATTCGATCAAAATTCGTGCGGCCATCGTGAAGAAGTTTTTGTGCGAGGGCTTCAGTCGACAACGCTTCCAGAGCGTCTAGCTGTACCGGTCCCACGTGCCGAGACAGTGCGACAGCGGCTTCTGGCGAAAGCTGTTTGATTGCACCGAGCGACAGCGATCCCCGATGGAGGCTCAAGGCGGCTGCAATGGTGGCAGGCAGTTCTTCTACGCGATCCAGTTTCAAGTTTCCTCTGTGACGAGCCAAGAGCGTCGCGAGTGGTTTTGATAACTCGAGATTCGCTTGCGATCGCAAGGCCAATCCGTTGATCGACAGTGGGCCCACATGAGTTGCTAGCAGGGCAGCGGCTTCATCAGAAATCACTGCCAGCCCGTCGAGAGCCAACGCTCCAGAATGCCTTGCAATCGCTCGCGCTGCGTCGGGTGAGAGTGTGAAAAGACCACCCAGATCGATTGAGCCAGAAAACTTCGCCAGTTCAGCTGCCATGTCTGGCGCAAGAGTTCGGAGTTGATGCAAATCCCGGTGACGCGGCGACCGCCACGATTTCAAAACAAACCATCCACCAAGAGATCCCAGGAATACAAACAGGCAGATCGCAACGATCATCGACGAATTGGCAGTAATGATTCGCTGGGAGAATCGTTTGTATTGTTGGTTGAATCGATTTGATACCACGGGATTCATTCTTGAAAAGCAAATCGGCTTCGAGGCAGCAAGAGCAAAAAACTATCTATGGTTCAGAGAAAATATCGCCTTGAGAAAGTACGAGCGAACCACACCGACGCTCTATAGTTCACTCCGCAAATTTATAAAGAGTTTCATCAGTTCGCAGATACATCGCACCGCTGGAAAATGCAGGCGTTGCGAGCGTGCGACCGGGAAGTTCGTTTTGTCCAAGAACGGTAAATGTGTGGCTCGGCTGAACCCACGTTGCCAAGCCTGTTTCGTTCAGAAACAACACTCGATTGTTCACATAAATCGGCGATGCCGAATAGTTGCCATCGAGGCGTTCCATCCAGTGATGCTCTCCAGTTTTAGCGTTGACACAGGAGGCGATTCCAAGATCAGAAACAAAATAGAGTTCATCACCGATCAAGAGCGGCGATGGAGTGCTTGGCGCCCCGCGTTTGATTCGCCAGACAATATGCGAATCGGTGACATCCCCGCTTCCGCCAAGTTTTACTGCAAGCAATTCAGGATGATCGTAGTCGTGATTGTAGAAAACAAGGCCGTGGCCAAGGGTCGGTTGCGGAACCACTGACCAGCCCGGCGCGAGAACTCGCCAAAGCTCTGAGCCACTGGCCAAGTCGTAGGCTGCGAAATGATCGGGACCCGGTGCCATCACCTGAGCCTTTCCATTCACCATTGCTATCGTTGCAGTGACGAATGAGTGGCTGATGCGGGCTTCCACCGATCGCGGTGTTTTCCATGCAACTTTGCCAGTGTCAGCATCGATCGCCGCGACGAAAGGCTTCGTGCTTCCATCGCATACAACAACCAGCTTTCCATCGTGCAACACCGGTGAGCCACCGCTGCCATGGAGTGGTGGATAGACCAACTCGTTGCTGGTCCATTGCAATGTTCCATCGTTCACTGCGAGTCGCGACATACCAAGCGTTCCGAAGTGAACGAATACCGATCCGCCGTGCACCACCGGCGTCGGACTGGCATGGCTATTCTTTGCATGGATATCAGGGGCTTTTTCGACGGATTTCACTTCGCGATCCCAGACGACTTTTCCATTGGTGGCATCAAGAGCCATAACCCGAAGAGACAATCCTCCATCTCGCGGCACGGCGGTTGTCAGGAAAACTGTGCCATCGGAAACAACAGGTGAAGACCAACCCAAACCGGGAATTGGTGTTTTCCAAACAACATTTTTCGTGCTGGACCATTCCGTGGGTGAAGCAGGACCTGAAGCGTGCCCGTCGGAATGCGGACCTCGAAACTGTGGCCAATCACCTGCAACAAGTGCACACAAAGCGCATACAAGAAGGAACATAAAGAGGGGCGATCTCTCGAGGATAAAAAAGACATTAGAAAAACGAATTCACAGACGCAGAGTAAAAAAGCAAAGCCATGACCATTGTGACCATTGTGATCATTGTGTGTTCAACAACGCACAGCAGATTCGCAGTGCTTCATGTGAATGATCAATGATCATAACCGACCGCGACGTGCGTTTGCCACCGGATCAAAGCATGCAAGATTGTGCACAAATACCATAAGAAGTTTTTCGTCCGACGTTCGTTTTGAAACGGAGGACAACATGGCCAAGGGGAGGTACATTGAAAAATGCGATCAAAAATGCGTTCTCTCATAGAAAGTCGAACCCAAAGCAGTACTTCGGTGCATGAACAATGATCCAAGCCGATCGCACGCGCCAGCTGTTTTGAAAACGAGGGCAGCGAGAGTTGCCCCGTCCAAAAGTTTTATTGCATCGGTTCCGGGCGCTGTGAAAACCGTTTGATCGCCCACGCGCGCACCTCTCCTTCGCTGGTACGCCATTCAGGAGGCGAACCCGCATCCTGAACCATCCAGACCACTGCGAGTCCGCGGTTTCGATCAATCGACATATTGGTGGCATGTGCACCGCCATGCCCGCAAGAGCCGTCGCCTCCCACGCTGAATCCCAATCCATAACTCTCCTTGACGGATTCCGGTGTTTGACGACGCGTCAATTCCACGACCGATGCCTCGGAAAGAATTCGCGTTGAATCAAACATGCCTTGGCCGAGGACCATGCGACAAAAACGGCCACAGTCATCGGCAGTGGAAAAAAGTCCTCCACCGGGCATCGGATATCGATCAGGCCCATCAAGCGGATACTTTAATTGTGAAATCCGAACTTCATCGAGCCCGGTAGCATCGTTATTGACTCGGTACGATTTTGCAATTCTTGACACCTGCGCAGTTGTCGGCCGAAACGATGTGTCCTTCATGCCGAGCGGTGCAAAGAGACGATCGGCCATAAATTGTTCATAGGGCATTCCGCTGAGAATCTCAATAATTCGGCCAGCGGTATTGATGCCGGCATTCGAATACTGATAGCCCATGCCGGGCTCGAACAGAAGCGGCAGCATGGTATAGCTCCGCACGACAAGACTCAGCGGCGCGATATCGAGCGTCGGTTCTTCAACGGCTGATTTGAAGGGCAGACCACTGGTGTGTGAGAGAATGTCACGAATCGTGATTGCACGACCAGGACGCTTGAGTGTCATCTGGCCCGAAGTTTTTTCGGCAGTCAGCCACATCTCTCGAAACTCCGGAAGATGCTTGGCAACCGGATCATCCAACGACACTTTTCCTTCGTCAACCAAAATCATAAGCGCTGCAGCCGTCATTGGCTTGGACATCGATGCAATCCAAAACAGGCTCTCGGTGCTCATCGCCAGCTTTTCATCGCGATCTTGAAACCCCATCGCCTCCACCAGAAGAACTTTGTCCCGGTTTGTCACTAATACGACTGCCCCCGCAAGACGCCCCTTCTCGATAGTGGGTTGCACAATTGCGGTCGCCGATTCGGCCTGTTGTTGTCCAGGTGCACGCGAGATCGGCACTACCACCAACGCAAGAAAAAGCGACGCACGAATCATTACAAGGATTGTCGTTCGATCCACGTGAAGCGATCGCCAGAAGTGTGTTATGGCCATAGATCATTTCTCCCAAACGTGTGTCATGCCTGCAACGAAATCAAAATGTCACGAAGAGACGTTTGTCGTCGCAGGAGCAAAAGATCTCAGCATACTAACAATTGGAATCAACATTGTGAATCAATGCGTCGCACATGAAAAACTTTCAAAGCCTACCAGTGCATAACAAATCCCCCATCGACATTGATGGTCTGTCCTGTGACCTGTTCGGCGCGTGCTGACGAAAGAAAGACGATCATGTCGGAAATCGACTCAACGGTTTGCCATTGACCCAATGGCATCGTGGAACAAATTTTTTTGTGTGCCCAGTCTTCGTACGGAAGTCGATCGTCGGGGCTTGCCTGGTCGTGCCAAGCCTGCCACACCGAACGATTCAGCGTCGTTTGAACCATGCCCGGGCAGACGGTATTCACACGGATGCCGAAAGGCCCAAGATCCTTCGCGATGCACTGCGCAAAATTAATATTCGCTGCTTTTGATGCACTGTAAGGTGGATCGGTTTGAGATCCGATCTGTCCGGCAACCGACGCGACGAACACCATCGTCCCGCTTTTGCGTGCAACCATATGTGGTGCAATCGCGTGAGCGACATGGGTCATTCCCATGATGTTTACCTTGAGTACAACAGGCCAGTCGTCCGGCTTGAGATTGGTAAAAGGAAAACCATATTTTCCAGATCCAATGGCAGCGGCGTGGACAAGATGTCTGATAGATCCGATCGCGTTGATCGTTTCTTCGAGTGCCGAGTTCACCGCTGCTTCATCGGTGACATCCACGGCAATACCGACCACGTGTGTCGAATGCTCACGGCTCAACTCGTGGGCGAGAGCGGGGAGTTGATCACTGCGATCCCAGAGTGCAACAGTCGCCCCCTCGCAGGCAAAGCCTCGTGCGGTGGCCAGTCCGATTCCACCCGCTCCACCGACAACAACAACCGTATGACCTCTGAGTTCTAAATCCATTCCAAATCGCTCCGAGGATCGATCCGTTTGAAAAGCCTGCCGTTGTTTGTCCCTGGGAAACCAACTTCTCTTTTCTGGCCTGAACAGTTCATGAAATTGGCAGAGCAAACAGTGAGAAGATACTCTTGAACGCAGAGTGTACCGATCGCATCTCCGACGAAGCGTATTTTTTCACGATGCAAGTGTGCATGTGCTTGTACCGGGGCAAATTGGTTGTTCGATTGTTTCTCGTACAGAGAGTTCATTCGATGTTTATTTGGAAAGATTCTGCCGATGTCAAATGTAGCAGCGACCCCCGCACCTGATCCCGAACACGTCCGCCTCTCGGAGGTGACCGATGATGCCAGCGGCTGGCGGCGATGGGGGCCGTATCTTTCCGATCGCTCGTGGGGCACGGTGCGCGAAGACTATTCGCCCGACGGCGAGGCATGGCGTTTTTTGACGTACGACAAAGCCCGCTCAAAAGCGTTTCGCTGGGGCGAAGACGGAATTGCCGGCATCTGCGATCGATTTCAACTGCTCTGTCTGGCGCCGACATTCTGGAACGGAAACGATGCGCATTTGAAGGAACGATTGTTCGGCGTGAATCCGCTCGAGGGGAATCACGGCGAAGATGTGAAGGAGTATTATTTTCACGTCGACAATACGCCGACGCACTCCTTCATGAGTCTCTTATACAAGTATCCTCAGCGCGCATTTCCCTACGTTGCACTGATCGAGGAAAACCAGCGGCGGCAAGGACGTGGTCCGGAGTACGAATTGCTCGACACCGGCATTTTTGAAGGCGATCGCTACTTCGATATTCTTGTTGAGTACGCAAAGTTTTCGCCGGAGCAGATTGCTGTCCGAATCACCGCCACCAATCGCGGCGGCGATGCGGCGCCTCTCAACATTATTCCCACAATGTGGTTTCGCAATACCTGGTCGTGGGGCCAGACGCCTTTGCCCGAGCCGACGATTTCCGCGGCCCAGGGCCCTGCCGGCACGCTGTGTATGGTTGCCGATGACCGTGAGACACCTTCGGACAGACGGATTCCAAACTCGCATCGGCTGGGCCGACGCTGGCTCATCGGCTCGACAAAAGATTCCGGTGCAGAAATGCTTTTCACCAATAACGAGACCAACGCCCCGGTCGTGTTTCATCCTGGTGGTACGAGTCTGTCTCGCTATACAAAAGATGGCTTTCACCGGTTGCTATGTGATGGCGAAAAAGCTGCCGTCAATCCAGATCTCACTGGCACCAAGGCCGGCCTGAATTATTCCTTCGTTGTTCCGGCCGGTGGGTCTGTCTCGGTGCGACTTCTCTTCACCGATCAACCTCCGCACGATGCTCTTCCCGGCGGGGAAAAGCAGTTGACGACGACCGTTGATGCACTCATGGCACAGCGTCGCAAAGAGGCCGATCAGTTTTATGAAAAGCTCGCCCCGCCGCATGCCTCTGCCGACAAGCGACACGTGCAACGCACGGCCTTGGCCGGCCTGCTCTGGACGAAGCAGAGCTATATCTTTGACGTTGCTGCCTGGCTCGACGGCGACAACCCAGCCGATCCGCCACCGAGCAGTCGTCGCACGATTCGAAATTCTCACTGGCGACATCTGAACTCGATGCGTGTGCTGACGATGCCCGACACATGGGAGTATCCCTGGTTTGCCGCTTGGGACCTCGCCTTCCATTGTGTTTCCTTTGCGCTCATTGATCCGAAGTTTGCCAAGGATCAACTCTGGGTGATGCTGTTTGAACAGTTCCAACATCCCAGCGGCCAACTCCCGGCGTATGAATGGGAGTTCAACGATTTAAATCCGCCGGTTCACGCGTGGGCCGTGTGGCGGGTTTACAACATGGAAAAGCGGCAGCACGGAACGATCGATCGTGCGTGGCTGGAACGCTGCTACCACAAGCTGCTGCTTTTGTTTACCAGCTGGGTGAACCGCATTGACCGCGAAGGAAACAACGTCTTTGAAGGAGGCTTTCTCGGACTCGACAACATCAGCGTCTTTGATCGCAGTAAACCCAGCCAAGACGGCTCGACGCTCGAACAATCCGACGCGACGGGCTGGATGGGAATGTTTTGTCTCACGATGATGCGCATCTCGCTCGAACTGGCGGCTGAGAATCCGGTGTACGAGGGACTCGCCTCAAAATTTCTTCAGCACTACGTCTACATCGCTCACGCAATGAAGAACATGGGCCAACGCGGCTACGCTCTCTTTGATGAAGCGGACGGTTTCTTTTACGACGTGCTGCGGCACCCCAGCGGTCGCTACCAGAAGTTTCGCGTGCGATCGCTTGTCGGTCTGATCCCTCTGTTTGCAGTCGAGCGACTGGAGTCACAGTGGCTCGAGCCATTCAAAGAGTTTCGGGCAAACCTCAACTGGTTTCTGGAAAACCGTCAGGAGATGGTGTCGCAGGTGATTCACGCGATTGTTGGAACCGACGGTCGCACGACGCATCTGCTGACGATCATGAATGTCAATCAGATAGAGCGAATGCTCTATCGCGTTCATAATGCCGACGAGTTTCTTTCGGAGTACGGCATTCGCTCGCTCTCGAAATCGCATCTGAAAGAGCCCTTTGAATTTGCCGGCCAAAGTGTTGGCTACGAGCCCGCCGAGGCAGACTGCAAACTCAAAGGAGGCAATTCCAACTGGCGTGGCCCGATCTGGTTTCCAACCACATTTTTAATCATTGAGTCGCTGCGCAAGCTCGGCACGGCATTTGGTCCACACTATCGAATTCTCACGCCGCAATCGGCAGAACAGCCAACCGAACTCCGCGACATCGCTCGCGACATTGCCGACCGTCTGACGACGATTTTCTTGGCCGATCAGAATGGCCGGCGGCCCGTCTGGGGTGACTCGGAAAAGTTTCAAAACGATCCACATTGGCGGGATCATTTACTCTTCTACGAATACTTTCACGGCGATTGTGGCGCGGGCCTTGGGGCAAGCCATCAAACTGGCTGGACCGCGCTTGTCGCCAATCTGATCGACGAATGGCGATAGCCGCAGCGGCCGGCACCGAGAGTACCCTCGCTCGTGAGACGCAAACATTTCCAGCGACTTTTCCACTAGACTTGGAGTCGATTGACCAGTGACCATGTTCATGATGTCAGGCTGCTCATGCTGCTGTTCGGTGATCGGTATTCGGTGAGCGCTGTTCGGTGACAACTATTCATCGGTCCAATTGTTAACCCACCTCCATTGTGGCAAGTCCAATGATTGTTCAAGAACTTCACAAGATCCAGCACACGCACCGCTACTTGCCCGATGTGGAGCTGCGCAAGCTCGCCGAAAGAACCGGCACGCCACTCTACCGGCTGCAGGAAGTGGCGAGCTTTTTCCCACACTTCAAGCTTTCGCCGCCGCCAGCCGTCGAGGTGCATATCTGCCACGACATGGCCTGCCACCAGCGGGGCTGCACGCAGATGAAGCAGGATCTCCAATCGCTGCTGGCCTCCGAATGCTCTGCCGGAACAGTGGCGGTGGAATATGCCTCGTGCCTGGGCCGCTGCGACCGTCCGGTTGCGGCCATGGTCAACGATACACTTTTTGTGAGCCGGTCTGCCGAGTCATTGGCCGAGATTGCACAAAGCACTCTGGCCGGAAGACCCCACCAGCCCGATGCCGATGGCACCTACGCACTAAACGCCAATCGTCCGTGGCGAATCGATCCCTACAACGGCCCATCCACATACCAGGCCGTGCGACTGCTTGTGGCTTCCGGCGACCGGGCGGCTGTGATTGAGCAGCTCAAGGCTTCGGATCTGCGAGGCATGGGGGGCGCGGGCGTGCCGGCGCACCAGAAGTGGAGCGATGTCTGGCATGCCAAGGGAGACGAAAAATATATCGTCTGCAATGCCGACGAAAGCGAGCCGGGCACGTTTAAAGACCGCGAACTTCTCACGCAACACGCGCACCTCGTGCTGGAAGGCGTGATCCTTGCCGGGATTGTGACAGGCGCCACGCGCGGCACGATTTATATCCGCCACGAATATGCTGAGCAGATTGAGGTGATGCAGCGCGAGATCATAAGGGCGCAGGATCTGGGCGCGTGTGGGCAGGGCATTTTCAAGAGCACGCTCAACTTTCCGGTCGAGGTGTTTGCCAGTCCCGGCGGTTACATCTGCGGCGAGCAAAGCGCGCTGATTGAAGCAATGGAAGACCGTCGCGGGCAGCCGCGTAACAAGCCGCCTCAACTGGAAACTAACGGCCTCTACGACAAGCCTACGCTGGTGAGCAATGTCGAGACGTTTGCGTGGGCTCCGGCGATCATGATCAACGGCGGCCAGTGGTATGCGCAGGAAGGGATCAACGGCTGCAAGGGACGGCGGTTTTTTTCGATCTCTGGCGATGTCGCCAAGCCCGGCGTGTATGAGGTTCCCTGCGGCGTTCTGCTCGGCACGCTGATCGAATTGGCCGGCGGCGTTGTCGGTGAGTTGAAGGCGTTTGCGCCATCGGGCCCGTCGGGCGGATTTCTGCCCAGAATGCTACCGGTGTCGGCATTGCCACGGGGCTGGGAAAAACGAGTGCCTGCTGAGCTTCTGGAAAAAGTGACTACCAGCGGGGGCTTGGCGATTGATATTCTCGACCTCCAACTCGACTTGCAGCGGTTTCGCGATCTGGGTCTGGCAATCGGTGCGGGACTGGTGGTTTATAACGACACTCGCGACATGGTCGTGGAAGCTTTGAACTGCTCTCAATTTTTTCGCGATGAGTCGTGCGGCAAGTGCGTGCCGTGCCGGATCGGCTCTGAAAAGATCGTGGAAATAGGAGAGAGCATCGTGGGCAAGCGGCTGGATACGACAGAATTCAAAAAGCAAAAAGAACTCGTGAAAGAACTCACCCGAGCGATGGAGATGACAAGTATCTGCGGGCTCGGAATGGTAGCAGCCAAGCCGCTGGAGTCGGCCTTGGCGCTTTTTCCAGCCGATCTTGCCGGGCATCTGCGTGGCGGAAAAACGTGAGATGCTCGAAGGAAAACATTGAAAGCCATACCCATGAGTAGCCATCCAATGAGCGATGAGAACCATGCCCCCGAGCCAATCGCTGCAGGCTTTTACGAGGCCGACTTCGGCGACGATCAGTTGCTGCCATTGGGCGAAGACGGTCTCTTTGCACGCGACTATAACGGGCAGCTTGTGCGGATGGATAAAGTCACGGCGGCTGATTTTGAATCACAGATCACGATCAAGATTGACGGCCGCGATGTGACGGTGCCCAAAGCCGTGCCGATGACCGACTCGCAGGGAAAGCTCGTGCGCGATAGCGAAGGCCGGCCCATTCCTCGCGCCACAACGATTTTTGATGCGGCCACGAAGGCCTACGCCGGCGAGCCGCACGGCAATCCGATTCCAATTCTCTGCCATCAAGAGCACCTCGAGCCAGTGGGGGCCTGCCGGGTCTGTTGCGTGGAGATTGCCAAAGTGAAGCGCGGGAGCATGCAGCGGGAGCGAAAGTTATTGCCTGCCTGCCAGCACCGCGTGGAAGACACGATGGAGGTGCAGACGATTGCCTCGCCAGACCTCGCGGCGCGAAAGCGGATCGAATCCAACATTCGCACGATCGTGAATCTCTTGGCCACCGATCACCTCCCCGAAAACTGGGCACAGAACCAGCCGGCTAACGAACTCGGCCAGATCACCGCACGGCTCGATGATCTTGCGACCGAGGCTCGCTCGATGGAGCTTGTCGCCGATCCATCGGCCGACCCAGCCGCGATTGAAGCCAAGTGGCCACTGACGGGTACGCAGCAGTTTTCACCCCGTGCAATCAATCGCGGACGCGACACCTCCTCGCTGCGAATTGCCGTCGATCACAATCAGTGCATCCTCTGCGACCGCTGCGTGCGCGCCTGCACGGATGTCAAGGAAAACTACGTCATCGGTCGAACTGGCAAGGGCTATTCCACTCGCATTGGATTTGATCTGGATGATCCAATGGGCTCTTCGAGCTGCGTTTCCTGCGGGGAGTGCATGGTGTCGTGTCCCACCGGAGCGCTCACGTTCAATCAACTCGTCTATAGCAAGAGTCTTCTCGAGGAGCCGAAGAATCAGAGCGACGACCTCATGTCCAAGGGCGCCGTGCTGGTGCCAGAAGAGCTCAAGCTCTACAAGATTTTTGCTGGCATTCCGACCAAGTTTCTGGAATGGAATGCGCACTCCATTCAGCGGCGCATCTATCGGCCCGGCGATGTGATTTGCCGCGAGGGAGCGTATGGCTCGACGGCGTTTCTCATCGTTCAAGGGAGGATGGGCGTCTCGATCGGAAGAGCACACTCGGAAACTGGCACGCACGAAGGGCCGCTCAAGGCCTTTGTGCGCACAGCCACCAATTGGATACAGGGCACGGCCAACGCCCGGCCTCGACGCCAAATAGAGCAGAGCCAGAGCGTGCATGCTGGCAGTGGCCGATCGCTCTCGCTCGTCGACGGCAAGTGGGTCGATGAGATCACGTCTGCCGATGTGATTTTTGGTGTCATGTCCTGTTTGAACCACTATCCCCGGTCGGCCACGGTGGTGGCCATTGAAGACACAGAGCTCTTTGAAATCAATAAAAATGTTCTCCATATGTTGCAGCGGAGCGAGTCGTCCCGCACGATTCTCGATAACGCCTACCGCAGCCATACGCTCAAACGCGAAATTGACGAACTCACGATGTTTGCCGGTCTCGGCCAGAGCGATCGTGGAAGCTGCGCCGAAATACTCAAGGACAGGGCAGAACTGGTGAGCGTCGAAAAGGGGCAGGTTATTTTCCGTCAGGGGGATCTGGCCACCGATTTTTTCAAGGTGCGTAGCGGCTTTGTAAAAGTCTCGCAGCGTATGGGCGAGCAGGAGCGGGTGCTCGACTATCTCGGTCCGGGTCGGACATTCGGCGAGATCGGACTGATTTCGGCCATGGTCGATCTCGGGGCCGATCTCTTGGCTACGGGCGGAACTCGAGCCCTCCGCACGGCAACGTGTACGGCACTTGATGACGTGGAACTCGTACGGATTCACGGCAAAGATTTTCGGGAGATTCTGAACAAATATCCAGCGGTGCGGGAAACGCTGACCGCGGAGGCCAGGCAGTTGCTCAAACGCAACGTGCAGAACGTTGCCCAGACGCAGCAAGGGCTGGAGGAGTTTCTCGAAAATGGCCTCTACAGTGCGCAGAAATTACTGGTGCTCGATCTCGAAAGCTGTACGCGGTGCGATGAATGCACGCGGGCTTGTTCCGACACGCACGAGGGCGTCACGCGGCTGATCCGCGAGGGCCTGCGGTTCGAGAATTTTCTCGTCGCCAGTTCGTGCCGCTCCTGCCTTGATCCCTACTGCCTTGTGGGCTGTCCTGTCGACGCGATCCATCGCAAGCCTCGCGAGAATCATCCAGGCGCCGTAGAGATTGTGATCGAGAACCACTGCATCGGCTGCGGACTCTGCTCTACCAACTGCCCGTACGGCAATATTTCGATGCACAAAGAAGAGACTCAGCGAGTCGCGACTACCTGCGACTTATGCCGCGATCTTGTCGGCCCCGACGAGGATCCCAGTTGCGTCTATGCCTGCCCGCACAATGCGGCGTTTCGCATGAGCGGGCAAGAGCTTCTCAAAATCGTGAGCGACAAACGCACGCTTGCCGGTAAGCAGTCTGAGTAAGCCCCATCGGTTTCATCTTTATGGTTTAGGTTGAACACGTCGGCACAATGATTATTATTTTTACCTGCAAAATATTTGAATTATTTTGTGGGTTTATTTGATGACTCCCCAAGTCCAATCCATACACGATGACTCAAGAAGTTTTCTTCTTTCAGCATTTATCGAATCTTTGTTAGTTCTTTGAGTGCTAACCCATCCCCCAAGACGGAACCCATCTTTAGTTTTGAAATGATGTGGCACTCTTGCCGAGCCATTCGTTTTGACATACTGCTTTAGTTGCTCAAGTCCCTCATCCCACTGATCTGTGAAAGGATCCCAACTCCACCCCTTTAACGACTCAAGCAGTTTTCTGCGTTCAGTGGATAACAAATCTTTGTGCTTTCTTCGCTCACTAACCCAACTCCCGAGTTTGTAGTCGTCTTTGGTTTTGAAAGCTTGTGCGGGTCTTGCCGAGCCAGTCTTCTTCACAAACTCCTGCAAATGCTCAAATCCCTCGTTCCATTGATCTGTTAAAGCATCCCAAGTCCAGCCCTTAAATGACTCAAGAAGTTTTCTGCGTTCATTAGTCAACAAATCTTTGTTTCTTCTTTGACTCGCAACCCATTCCCCAAGACAGAATTCATCTTTAGTTATAAAACGTTTTGGCACTCTTGCCGACCCATTTTTATTCACATAATGCTTGAGTTGCTCAAATCCTTCGCTCCACTGATCTGCTAAAGGATCCCAAGTCCAATCCTTACACGATGACTCAAGGAGCTGTCTCCGTTCAGTACTAAACGAATCTTTGTACCTTCTTTGACGGCCAATCCATTTCCCAAGTTTAAAGCCATCTTTAGTTTTGAAAGGTTTTGGCACTCTTGCCGAGCCATTCGTTTTGACATACTGCTTTAGTTGCTCAAATCCCTCGCTCCAACGATCTGTTAGAGCATCCCAAGTCCAATCCTTACACGATGACTCAAGGAGATTTCTTTTTTCAGCACTCAACGACTCTTTGTTATTTCTTTGAGCACCAACCCAAGTCCCAAGAGCAAATCGGTCTTTGGTTTTGAAACTGTGTGGCACTCTTGCCGACTCATTTTTCTTCACATACTGCTTTAGTTGCTCAAATCTTTCGCTCCACTGGTCGTCTAAAAGATCCCAACTCCAACCCTTACACGACTCAAGGAGTTTTCTCCGTTCAGCTGATAACGAATCTTTGTTTGCTCTTTGATTGCTTACCCAAATCCCAAGATTAAACCCATCTTTGGTTGTGAACATTGTTGGCACTCTTGCCGACTCATTTTTCTTCACATACTGCTTTAGTTGTTCAAATCCTTCGCTCCACTGGTCGTCGAAAAGATTCCAACTCCAGCCCTGAAACGCTTCAAGAAGTTTTCTTCTTTCAGCACTCAACGAGTCTTTGTTCGTTCTTTGACGGCCAACCCATTGTCCAAGAGTAAACCCATCTTCGGTTTCGAAATGTTGTGGCACTCTTGCCGAGCCATTCGTTTTCACAAACTCCAGCAACAACCCATACCAAAACATCCACGATGATGTTGTTTGCTCGACCAATCGGGTTCGTAGTCCGTCAGCAAATAATTGGCTACAATTCGTTGGCAGGTCGAACACAATTTTCTGTAGTCCACCACTGCCAATAACCCCTCTTTTTCCTAGAGATATTCGTAATTGATCTAGCTCTTGTGCCAGATCATCATCGTGAGATTTGAGAGCATTCACCACATCCCATATTGGCTTAAATCTGCTCGATTCAAGGGCTTTGTGTTCGTTCTCACCGTCATCAATAAACACAGGAATAATAATCGTTCCGTGAGTCTTTCCTTCGCTATTGCGGATAACACGACCAACTGCCTGAACAATATCAACCTGGCTCTTGCGAGGATCTATGAACGCAACACCATCAAGAGATGGAACATCAACGCCCTCAGACAAGCATCTTGCGTTAGAAAGGATTCCTCGCTCATCTGCTTGGAGGTGACGCAGCCGGTTGAGCTTTGTATTTCGGTCTCCTGAACTCATATCACCAGATACATAATCAGCAGTGGTTGTTCCGCTAGGTCTGTCTGCTTTACGCAACCAACTCAAGACTTCTGTGTGATCAGCAGCAAACCTCTTCGCTCCAGCTACTCGTCCATGAAAAGAAATCACGCGACGAAGGTCATACTTCTTTGTTGTCTTTGCAAGAGCAACGTGAGAAGCAAGAGTTTCAGCATCTAGTTCAACGCCGTTGCTTGTTCGCAAAAAGTCTCGGTTTTGAATCTGACCCTGAATTAGCGGATCATCTACTCCAACAATCACGACGCTATAGTCCGAAAGAAGATCATCTTCAATGGCTTGCGAGAACTTGAGTTGATGAAGAACCTCTCCAAATACTGTTGGATCGTCCATTGAAACAACTTCAATGTCCCTGCCTTCGGCAACTGTTTTGATTTGTCGGCTTAGAATTCGTGGAGTGGCTGTCATAAACAACAGCTTGTCGGTGCGAATTTGTTTGGAATCTAAAACACACCCAAACGCTTCTGAAACTTTGCCCGAGCATCTGTGAGCTTCATCAGCCAGCACAAGATTAAACGCAGGTATTTTCCGATCTTTCTGTGCTTCTGCAATGAGTGGAGATGATTGGTATGTGGAGAAGATGACCTTGGATCCCTCTGTTCGCAGAAAGGACTTAATCTCCTTTACGTCTCCGGTGACAGGCGCACCAATATCAGATGTATGAGTGATCCACTCATCATCTTGGTTTGCCACAGTCGCATCTGAACAAACACAGAGCCACTTGAACGGACTGCTCGCTGTTGCTGTCCACTCTCTCAGAGTTTGTGACAAAAGACTTAGCGACGGCACAAGAACCAACGTCTGCTCTGACTGGATCTTTTCCTTGATCCATAGAGAGGTAAGGGTTTTCCCAGTGCCACAAGCCATGATCAGTTGGCCTCTCGCAGCATGTGATAAACCACTCACCACATTTCGGATTGCAATCTTTTGATGAGGTTTTGGTTTTCGTTGGTCTTTGGGTTTACCCTTCTGAAGTGTCTGTAAAGAAGATGGAAAATCTATTTCTGATTTTCGGAAATTATCCAGCAGAAAAAGAATGGACTTTTTTTCTGATCGATTGATTAATTGGTGTGCATTGCGACCAATCCGATCAGTGGTTGCAATCAGCACTCTGCCATGAATTCGACGATCACTAGACTCGCTCCAGAAGCTGTCGATTTCTGCCTTCGTGATTTCCCTATCAGGATGAACACATTTGGATTGGATCGCCCAGTCCTTGCCACTGGTATCTCTATAGACCAGATCAATGCCGCAATCCCTGCCCCATTTAAAAGGGTAATCATTCCAGAGCCACAGTTGATCGATTTGTGACTTCCACTGCGGATCAGTTTTTAGAAACCAAGGAACAAATATCTTTTCAAATTGATCTCCACGAACCGAAGGATCAACCGGCAGCGATGAATAAAAGTCGTCGAAACTACCCACAACAAATCTCCAATGCTTAGTTCAGGTGCGACTGACCAAAATCGTATCCGCCCTCTTTCAGTTCCGAATCATAAGTCATTTCGTTACAGATCACCCCGGATCTGAATCTTCAACAGAGCTGTCCGATTTGTAAACAAATCATCCGGCTGCACTAGTTTCTGTGTCTTTCAAAGCTGGCATAAAGCTTATTGCATGAAAGTCTGGTTCGATAAGACACTGTCGCTGTGATCCTTAAGGCCCACCGGTCCTTTTTTCGAATGACCCGCACTGGCGATCTGAGGGTGATGCGTATCAGTGATTTTCAGAATCGCTCAGGGATCTCAGGTGTCTGTTTCGAGAAGTGCGACAATTCGATCGCAGACGTTACCAACAGCCTGAGCATCGAATGCATGAGGACTGTCAAACCTCGGCAGTGGCTCTTGGAGATCGGCCGAATCACTCTCTGGCAGATCAATGGTTGTTCCATCGGGGGCATCAAAAGGGAGCGTCGAAGACCCAGAAAATTCAAGGAGCTTC
>QWOQ01000016.1 GCA_003669585.1 Planctomycetota bacterium
CGGCGGTAACCGTGTCGCACGCTACACAGCCCTCGGCATCCTCGACACGACGTTTGGAACCAGTGGCTCCACGACCAACGCCAACATGAACCCAGCCTACGCCGTCGCTCTCCAGCCCGACGGCAAGATTGTCACTCTCGGAAGAGATAACGATGCCTACCGCGTCGCACGATTTACGGCCGCAGGCACTCTCGATGCAGAGTGGGGCATTGAAGGCTTAAACAACCAAGGCGACTACGGCCGAGGCCTCGTCGTCCGAGACGACGGCGATATTCTGCTGACGGGCAAGACCTATTATTATTCCGGAGGCACTAAGGACGGGTTTGGGGTGGTGCGAATCAGTTCGACCGGAACTGTCGAACAAGACGTCGCCTACGATCTCGGCACCGGCGACTTCGTCAACTCTTCTCTCGCGCTCCCCGACGGCAAGCTCCTCCTCGTCGGCATCAGCAACGGCGACCTCACCATTTCCAGACACTCCTTCAGCGGTGCGATCGACACCTCATTTGGAACCGCTGGTAGCGTGAAGATCCCCGTTCTCAACTCGACAGATGAAGGTTTTCGAGCCACAATCGCCGCCGACGGCAAGATCCTCGTCACAGGATTTTCAAACAACGGTGTCGATCAAGACCTTGTCGTTGTGCGACTCTCCTACGACGGCGTCCTCGACACCTCCTTCGGTGTCGGTGGCAAGACCTCTATCAGCCTCGGAAGCAACGACTACGGATACGCCATCGCCTCCCTGGCCGACGGCAAGATCCTCGTCGCAGGAAGATCCAATAACGACATCGCCCTCGTCAGACTCTTGGGTGACAGTGATCAGTCCGCTGCCGGCTAAATCTTGGTGGGCCACTCCAACCGCCGCCCGTTTCTCCCGCACGCGGGCCGCCCACAGACTCCGGCGAGCTCGTGCAGGTGTATGACGACGGCGACATCGTTCAGATCGCAGTCGGTAAAGTAGCAGTAGCGCAGGCATGGGGGGCAAGGCGGATGCCGAAGCCTGACGTTGCCGCAGCGCAGGGCTATCGCATCACCCCCGCTCCGGCTTGTAGACTGCCCCCACGTTCAACCAACGTCTGCCGGGAGGAATGCCATGCGTGTTGTTGCTTTAGGAATGGTGCTATGCGGTCTCGCGTTTATTTCCGCGAGCGATCGCTCATTTGGGCAACAGGATCTCCGGCAGCAGCCTAAGCCGCAACGGACGCTAGAAAATCTGATTAAAGAACCGGCAGCGGAGGCCCCCCCTGCGAAAGAAGCTGTGGCTAACGCAGATCTTTTGGCTGTGCCTCCGGAGGCGGAAGTTGCGGCGACGATTAACTTGATCCGCGATGCTTATTCGAACGAATACAAAGGCGAGCCGAGTGTTTTGATGAAGACGCTGAAATCTGCAGCTGATCAAACGGACGATGCAGTCCGCAAGTTTGCCTTGCTTCAGGAGGCGGAAAAAGAAGCTGTCTCGTCTGGTGATCTATCACAGGCGTTTGAGTTTCTTGAAAAGCGGGGAAGTTTGTTCAAGATTGATTTTCAACAGAGTTCGATTGCCCTGATTAAGAATTTCACGAATCCGACTGGTGAGATGAGAAAGAAGCTGATTGAGAAATTACTACAGCTATCGCGTACGGCGTTTGAAGCCGATCAGGTTCCATTTGCGAAGAAAGCGGTTGAGTTGAGCCTAGTCCGGGCGGAAGAGCAGTTCAAAAAAACAAAAGGTGACAGTCTGAATTTGCGGAATGAGTTGTTAGCGTTGCGGAATGAGGCGTTGGCACTGCAGAAGGATATTTCCCAGCAAAGCGAGCTTTTTGGCGATTATGAAAAAGCGATAGCGACTCTGAAGAAGGCAGACGCGGGTGCGTGCGAACGCGAACACACGGTTGTGGGTCGTTATCTATGTTTTGCAAAAGACGACTGGAAGGAAGGGGTTGCCTATTTAGCGAAGGGGGAAGCTGGATCGCTTCAGGAAGCCGCATCCAAAGAGGTGTTGCAGAAATCCGAAGGGGAGAAATTGTCCAAGGATTTGCTGGCAGTTGCATCCGTATGGTGGGAGCTGAGCGAGAAGCCCGTTCGAGCCAAGACTTCCTTGTCTGATCGCGACTTAGACGAGTTAGAGAAGATTCGTGGGCACTCGAGCAGTCTTTATGCGGAAGCGTTGCCGAATCTTATTGATCCGATTGATCGCGCTTTAGCTACCAAGCGATCCATTAGGCCTGAGGCACCGGGACCGATTTTTAGGAAGCCGATCAACTCGATTGGTTTGGAGTTGGTGTCTATTTCCAAGGGGACGTTTCTGATGGGCGAAGGTGTTGGTGCGGTTCGCGTGACCCTAACGAAACCGTTTTTGTTGGGTAAATATGAAGTGACTCAAGGGCAGTGGAAGAGCGTGATGGGGTCGGAGCCTTGGAAAGGACAGAAATTCGAACAGGCTGACAAGGACTACCCCGCTACTTTCGTTTCTTGGGATGATACGACAGATTTTTGCAAGAAGCTGACAGCAATTGAACGTAAGGCTGGAAAACTGAAAGCAAACGAAGAGTATCGTCTTCCGACAGAAGTAGAGTGGGAGTATGCGTGTCGCGCAGGCACAAAGACAACGTTTTCATTTGGAAACAATGAAAAGGAATTGGGCGAGTACGGCTGGTTTGTTAGCAATACAAAAAACGTTGGGCAAGGATTTGCGCATAAGGTCGGCATGAAGAAGTCGAATCCCGCAGGGTTATTCGACATGCACGGCAACGTGCGGGAGTGGTGTTCGGATTGGTTCAGCGAAAAACTTTCGCGAGTTGTCGATCCGGTTGGCCCCAGAGGGGGCTTGAACCGCGTGAATCGTGGCGGAAGCTTTGGGGGCATCCCGGGCGAGTGTCGATCGGCGTTCCGCTTCTCCAACGCCCCCTCGAATCGCGGCGACGACCTGGGTTTCCGTGTGGCCCGCAGTCAGTCGGGACAGTAGCAGTAGCGAATAGGCCCTTTGTTCTATTCATGCGGTATTGGGGTGTAGTCCCTATTCTTAGGTATTGAGCCACTTAACCTCTATTTAAGAACTTTTTCTGCGCCTGAACCTTCCCAAACCAAATGAACTCTGTTAAGACCGAGCTTCCATTCGGGCTTTGGGAACACGTCAGTCTGAAGCACATCGAGGAGAAATCTCTCATGCCTTCTTCCAGTTGGGCTGCTCGAGCATTTCAAAAAACGTTTACGAACGTTTTTCAGACTCGCGGAATTCAGACTCGTCGCCGTCGCACGAGACGGCTTACCCAGCGGATTTCGCTTGAGTCGCTCGAGCCCCGGCAGATGCTGTCGGTGAATCCTGCGCTCAGTGGCTCGACTGCGAGTTCAGCCAATGACAATTCAACCATCGCGGCTTTCGTTTCACAAAACACAATCGGCATTCTGTCCACCGTGCCCAGCGCACCGACATCCGTAGTGGCCGTCAGCGGCAACGCCCAACTGGCTGTGACGTGGTTGGCTCCTGCCAGCACCGGCGGATCGCCGATCACCGACTATCTGGTGCAGTATTGGAAAAACGGTGCTACTAATTGGGCAACGTTTGTCCATCCAGTGTCGACAGCGACCTCATGCACCGTAACGGGTCTGACCAACGACACGAGCTACGTATTCAAAGTGTTCGCCAAGAACGCCGCTGGCAACAGTCTGGGTTCTGCAAATTCGGCACCGGCAACGCCATCATCGCTAGCTGCTGCATTGACTCCGACGTTTTGGTTCACGAAATCACTAGCAAATGGTTTCACAGTGCAGATCACGAACTATAACTCGAGCTACACATGGGCTGGCACAACGACCGCATCGGGCTCGGTAGCAATCAGTAGGAGTGGTATGGTCTCGGTGACCGGCGTGGCTGCTGCGACAAGTTCAACAGCGACGATCACGACGACGAGGGCTGGGTATGCCCGCGGTTCGGCAACAGTCACTGCGACATCGCAGCTGGCTGCTGCATTGACTCCAACGTTTGGTGCCACGACATCAACGGCCGGTGGTTTCACGGTGCAGATCGCGAACTATAGCCCCAGCTATGCATGGGCTGGTACGGCGACAGCGTCGGGTGTGGTATCAGTCAGTGGAAGTGGCTTGGTCACCGTGACCGGCGTGGCTGCTGGAACGAGTTCAACAGCGAGGATCACGACGACGAGGGCTGGGTATGCCCGCGGTTCGGCAACAGTCACTGCAACATCGCTTGCTGCAGCATTGACTCCAACGTTTGGAGCCACGACATCAACTGTCGACGGTTTCACGGTGCAGATCACGAATTATAACGCCAGCTACACGTGGGCTGGCACGGCGACCGCATCGGGTGTGGTAGTGGTCAGCGGCACGGGCTTGGTCACCGTGACAGGCGTGGCTGCTGCGACAAGTTCAACAGCGACAATCACAACCACTAAAGCGAACACCGTCGGTGGGTCAGCACCAGTCACAATGACATCGCTGTTCTTTGCTATGAGCATGGTGACCATCGGCAATCCTTGGAACGTCGCTGACACCGGCAGCGATTTCCCCGGCTTCGGTGCCGTGTCCTACTCGTACCAGATCGGCACCTACGACGTGACAGGCTCACAGTACGAGGCGTTCTTAAATGCGGTAGGCTCGACCGACACCTACGCTCTTTACAACGCAAACATGGGCACAGACACCGGTGCTGCCCAAATCAGCCGCTCAGGCACCGCTGGGACTTACTCGTACGCGGTTATGAACAACACCGGCAACCGTCCGATCACGTATGTGAACTGGTTTGACTGTGCGAGGTTTTCCAACTGGATGAGCAACGGCCAGCCGAGCGGAGCCCAGAGCAACGTGACGACAGAAAATGGTGCGTACAACGTGAACGGTGCCACTTCAGGCAAGGCCATGGCCGCCAACGCCACCAATCCAAATACGGGTTTAGCTCCAAATTTTCGAATGCCGCTTGAGAACGAGTGGTACAAGGCTGCGTACTACTCGCCAAATTACGGGGGTGTCGGCGTCGGCGGCTACTGGACTTATGCCACACAGAGCAACTTTGCTCCCGGCACCACAATCGGCAGCAGTTTTAATCAGGCGAACTACTTAGGTGCCTTCGATCACACAACTGATGTAGGTGCGTTTAGCGGCAGCGTGAGTTTCTACGGCACGTTCGACCAGAGCGGCAACGTCTGGCAGTGGAACGATTTGAATGGCACAACCGGTTCGTCTCGTGGCTTTCGCGGCGGCAATTACAATGGCAGTCCTAGCAACGTGGCGTCCTCTTCCCGCACCTTCGACGATCCGGCTCGTGAAAACTATGACATCGGTTTCCATCTCGCAAGTCCGCTTGCTGCAGCGTTGACTCCAACATTTGGCGTCACGACATCAACTGTCGACGGTTTCACGGTGCAGATCGCGAACTATAACGCCAGCTATGTATGGGCTGGCACAGCGACCGCATCGGGCTCGGTAGCAATCAGTAGGAGTGGTATGGTCTCGGTGACAGGCGTGGCTGCTGCGACAAGTTCAACAGCGACGATCGCAACGACTAGGACTGGGTATGTCGGTGGCTCGGCACCAGTCACGGCGACGTCACTAGCTGCAGCGTTGACTCCAACATTTGGCGCTACGACATCAACTGCCGATGGTTTCACGGTGCAGATCACGAATTATAACGCCAGCTACACGTGGGCTGGCACGGCGACCGCATCGGGCTTGGTAGCAATCAGTGGGAGTGGCTTGGTCACCGTGACAGGCACGGCTGCTGCGACAAGTTCAACAGCGAGGATCACCACGACTAGGACTGGCTATGTCGGTGGCTCGGCACCAGTCACGGCGACGTCACTAGCTGCAGCGTTGACTCCAACGTTTGACGCCACGACATCAACAGCCGATGGTTTTACGGTGCAGATCACGAATTATAACGCCAGTTATACATGGGCTGGCACGGCGACCGCATCGGGCTTGGTAGCAATCAGTGGGAGTGGCTTGGTCACCGTGACAGGCGTGGCTGCTGAAACAAGTTCAACAGCGACGATCACGACAACCAAAGCCAACACTGTCGGCGGAAGTGCACCAGTCACGGCGACTACGGTGATTGGTGCTGCGTTGACTCCAACGTTTGGAGCCACGACATCAACGGCGGATGGTTTCACGGTGCAGATCACGAATTTCGATGCCAGCTACACATGGGCTGGCACAGCGACCGCATCGGGCACGATAGCCGTTGACGGCACGGGCTTGGTCACCGTGACAGGCGTAGCTGCTGGAACAAGTTCAACAGCGACGATCACGACGACCAAAGCCAACACTGTCGGCGGAAGTGCACCAGTCACGGCGACGTCATTAGCTGCAGCGTTGACTCCAACATTTGGCGTCACGACATCAACTGTCGATGGTTTCACGGTGCAGATCGCGAACTATAACGCCAGCTATGTATGGGCTGGCACGGCGACCGCATCGGGCTTGGTAGCAATCAGTGGGAGTGGCTTGGTCACCGTGACAGGCGTGGCTGCTGCGACAAGTTCAACAGCGACAATCACGACGACGAGGGCTGGGTATACCCCCGGTTCGGCAGCAGTCACCGCGACCTCAACTTACCCGGGGGCGTTCTTGCTGCATAGCAACCCAGGTGCCACCAAACGCATCTTTCTAGACTTCGATGGCCATACCACCACGGGCACGAATTGGAATATCGATTTGGTTATTGCAAAGATTATTAGCCCGGCTTACGATATCGACAATAACACTAGCTCATTTTCTGTAACTGAATTGGCCAACATTCGAGAAATCTGGGAACGCGTAAGCGAAGATTATCTACCTTTCAATGTGGATGTCACGACAGAAGATCCGGGTATTGAAGCCTTACGAAATACAGGTGGTTCTGATACCCAATGGGGTATTCGTGCTGCCATTGGCGGATTTAACTCTGTTCTCCCCGGACTTTCGCCGCTTACTACTGGCATAGCTTCTAGGGGTTCCTTCAGTTCAAGCATTGATGTCCCATGTTTCATTTTTCCAAAAGAGTACACAACGTATTCTACAAATTCTGATGCCAATAAAGAAATTGCTAACACAATCAGTCATGAAGTAGGCCACACATTAAATTTAGTGCACGATGGAGATTCTTCCGAAGCTTATTATCGTGGGCAGGGCTCTGGTGAAACTGGCTGGGCACCCATTATGGGAGGAGGTGGTACCTCCAACCTTACCCAGTGGAGCAATGGTGGCTATTTTGATGCTAGAAATTGGTCCGGAAATGTATCGAGCCCCAATACTCAGGACGATCTTACCGTTATTACTACCACCAATGGATTTGGCTACCGAACCGATGATTTCGGCAGCTCCATAGCCACCGCTTCCAGCTTGAATTTCTCCAACTCCACCACGATTTCTACCACGGGCATCATTGAGAAAAACACTGATCTGGATTACTTCCGCTTTGATCTCACAGTTGGTGGTGCTGCTACCATCAACATTAACCCCGCTGTTAATGGCCCTAATCTCGATATCCAAGCCAAACTTTTCAATGCCTCGGGAATTCTTCTTGTTACCAGTAATCCGATCACTACGCTTAATGCATCTTTCAGCACTACCCTAACCGCGGGCACCTATTACATCTCCATCGATGGTGTTGGTATGGGCAACCCACTTACAACCGGCTACACCGATTACGGCAGCTTAGGGTTCTATTCCATCACAGGCACCGTGCCCAACGCTACCATGTCACTAGACATCACCCGCAGCGATTCCCCCAACTATGGTGCCGTGTCGTACTCGTACCAGATCGGCACCTACGACGTGACGGGCTCCCAGTACGCGGCGTTGTTAAATACCGTAGGCTCGACCGACATCTACGCTCTTTACAACGCAAACATGGGCACAGACACCAATGTTGACAAAATCAGCCAGTCGGGCTCATCCGGAAGTTACACGTACGCCGCCCTGAATAGCACGGGAAACCGTCCTACGCCACGCAGAGCAACGTTGACCCCGGGCACCACGATCGGCAGCAGTGCCAATCAGGCCAACTACAATAGTGCCATCGTCCACGTCACTGACGTAGGCGCGTTGAGCGGCAGCGGGAGTTTCTACTGCTCGTTCGATCATAGCGGCAACGTGTATCAGTGGAACGATCTGAATGGCACACCGGGCGATCATCGTGTCGTTAGAGGCGGCCATTCCAGTTCCGATTTCGCCGCCATCTCGTCCTCGAGTCGCAGCGGCGGCTAACCGTGGCTCGAGAACATCGTCATTGGTTTTCGTCTCGCAAGTCCGGACTGAGCCCGGCTCGAGGCGGGTAGTAAATGCGTAGATTGGTGCAGCCTGTCGAGGTAGAGAGAACCAGAATCATGCAAGCGGGCTATAGGTCGTGAGCCCTTTGGCCTTTGTCCCGAAGCCTGACGTTGCCGCAGCGTGGCGTGGGGGGGCATCGCTATCTCTACGGCATAGGAGTTCCCAAACCTCCGTTCACCCCTGCGCACACAATTGGTCGATTCGCAACAATCACCCAAAAATTCTCGGGTCTATTCCTTCTTCCAATACAGGCCCGGCAACCACTGAAACCTTTGACTGTGCTGATGGGGTCAGGCCAAACTCGCTCGCGTAGCGCAGCATCTGCGCACGTGCATCACGTTTTCTTGCCCATGCGGGATGGTTGATCTTCTTTCCTGTCGAATCCAAAATCGTTTGCCCATCTCGCGTCAATTCTTTTGAAGCGATTTCTATGTCTGAAACGCAATCGCAATAAGCTGCGAGCGTCTTTTCATGCGTCAGCGACAAAATGCGAGTCGCAATCAATAACGGAACAACTCGATTCCATTCAGCAAGTGCGAGATCGCACAAATACTCCGGGGCATTGGGAGTCCCCAGCTGAGAAGGAATTTCATTCTTGTGAGGGCCTCGAATTCGAGATCCGCGAAGTTCCAAAATCCTACGAGGCGTGGGTGTGCGCGACATTTGCATTCCTCCATGAAAAACGTGCGTCAGATACAAAGCATTTTATCATGCCGACTGAGCCTTGGCACTGGACGCACGCCGTGATATGACACGAGGCAACAACTCTTTCGGGCAACAGGTTTGATCACCCGTTGAACGATCCACGCGGGCTTGTGACTTCCTCGTTGTTCGCAGCCCGCTGGATCGGCCCGATCTACAACGAGAGGCGACTATGGGCGACTCAATTAAAAGGTTCCTACGTGCGGCCCATTTGTATTGGCAGTTTCTCGATGAAGCCAACCGGATGCCTGAGCTTCCGCCCCCGTGGGTCTGCCCGTTGCAATGCTGGTGGCCCCGAAGTGAGAGAGAACCCAAGATGGAGTCTGCGGCATATTGGCCCGACGCTGAAGGTGACCGGCACCGAGCGAGAGGGCCTTCAATAGACGACCTTGAACGGCTTGCCGAAGAGGCAGGCCGAGAGGCAGGGGTATGGGAGCACAGTAGTCCAGACGTGCGGAAAAAAATCCGGACATTGCTTGAGAAGACGATAGCGCTCCCGCTTGATTACGACATGAAGGCTTATCCCGCCGCCGTCGATATATGGTTTGAAGAGTACAGAGAACTCAAGCCATACCGTGATGAGCCAATGCCCACGGCGCCCGCAACGGTCATCACGGCGCCCAAACGGAGCACTGACACCAAGACAGATGCGCTTTATGAGGTGTTTAGCATTTACACAGACGGGTCATCTGACGATCGATTTAAAGAAATGGCCCGCATCGTGTCAAACGACGATCTCACGCTTGACGAAAAGTTGTGGGCGATTCATAAGCTGATACCGATTCCGTCCAGCGTGTCGGCGGAAAAACTGGGTAAAGCGTTCGGAGTAACCAAGGCGGCAATCCAAAAAACTTCGTGGTATCTAGAGTGCCGCAAGGGTGAACAGACGAAGGAATTTTCCCGCCGGCGGGGGAATCACGTCGAACGTGGAAAAGAACGTAAAGACCTACCCCGAAAAACTGGAACCCAATACAAATCGGAGGATTGGGACAAATAGTGCATGCCTAGTCGTCATGCCCATCTTACCGGCAACTGGTTGCCGGTAAGTTGCCGGATAACAAAATTCCCAACAATTCCTAGCCGCATATCACAGTGGTTTGCGGCTTTTTGCATGCGCCGTTGGTTGCCGATTTCGGTTGCCGCGGGGGGCTTCTTAATAGCGGGCTTGCATGTCCGCAACGACGCCACCCTGAGGATTCCATCATGTCGAAGCCTTCGATCGGACCGCTTGCCGTTCGCCCCCGTGCGGCGGCAAAAATTCTCGGCATTTCCGAGAGAACTCTATGGAGCCTATCTGCCCCAAGAGGCAATATCCCGTGCGCCCGGATCGGTCACGGAAAACGGAAAAGCGTTCTGTATTCCCTTGTGCACGTTCAGGCCTGGCTAGCGGATCAAACCGCGAAGCAGGAAGGGGGTGCAGCATGACGCTCGAACCAATTGGCAATGGGATCAGCCGGTCAGGGGTGAAAAAGCGAATCCGCTTGGAGGACCGATTCCGCTCCGCACGCCGCCGGGAAGAGAGGCTAGGGAGGAAGTTTGTGAAAGAGCAGCTGGTCTTCGATTGGTACTTATCTACGGATCGGAGGGACGCGACATGACGATCCCCATCGATCTTGAAACGGAGTTTGGTCGTAGGTGGCGAATCGAGTTGGACGAGGCGGCAGTTGGCCGGCGTGGCGACCCGTGGATGTTCCGCATCCCGTGCCGGTATGGGCACCTTTACCCTGCCGGGCCCGACCTGATTGGTGCGGCCACCGATCACGCCGGTGCGATCGTGCGGAAACTCCGTGCGATCCCAGGTGTGGTGATCGTGGCCGACGGCGAGGACGGGTGCAACGCGGTGTTCAGCCGCGCGGCATTGCGGTACGTGGCCCGGGTCATGAAGCCTCGCTCACTTCGGAAACTCTCGGAGGCGCACGCGGCTGCCCTAGCCCTCGGCCGTCTTGTGAAAAAGTCCCATTGCCAGAGCGCGATTGGGGCAGCTGTAGGCCCGACTGGCGGGAATTTGGCAACTGATACCCACGTGGCAGAACGTCTGTCCACGGGGTCGAATTTCTCTTCAAACGGAAGGAACGTGATTTGATGACCAAGAGCAGTCAAGTGTTTGTTAAACCGGAAGACGATGTCCACGCGTCCACTTTTGAGTCGAGCCACCCAGCTGCGCCGAGACCGGAGCCGCCGGATCCATTCGATCCGGCAAGCTTGCGGCTGGGTGCCGATTACGGTGCGGGAATTGGTGTGAAGCGTGTGATCTCGACCGTCCCGGTCCGCAAGCCCGGGAAGCAGGAGTGGTTTCGCGTCCGGCCCGGTGAGGATTGGCGGATTGAGACTTGTATTTTCGAGCTAGAGGCGGAGCGGGAAACTTATTTAGTGGATCGCAGTTTGTGGTCGGAACTGGCGGGCGAGATTCATCCCGCCTTGGTGCTGGTCTGCGTAAATCGCGCCACCGATATTTTTCTGTGGAGGTGCAAGCTGCCCGGGCCGGATGGTCGCCCGAATGTTTGGAACGAGTCTGGATTGAGAATAGGACTGGCAGCAGAGAGCCGCTGGGTGCGAATGGCATCCAACATGGCTGCTGGTCACTACGAGCACTTCGAGCCGGTGACCGAACTCCCAGATCCTGAGTGGCCGCCGCTCACGTTCACGGAGATTCTACGAGTGGCGTTCCGAGATCGCATGATTGACAGTCTTGAGCACCCGATCGTGCGACAGCTGCGAGGTCAGTCCTGATGACGCTCGACTGCTTCCAAGAAATCTGGGCAGTGGATTCGGAGTACACCTGCGCCACCGGCTCTCGGCCTACACCGATTTGTCTGGTGGCGCAGGAGCTTCGTTCCGGTCGGCAGATGAGGTACTGGGCCGACGAGTTGTCGCAGCTGCCGGCTGCGCCGTTTCGAACAGATAAGCGTTCTCTTTTCGTCGCCTACGCAGCGGCGGCGGAGTTCTCGGTGTTCAAAGTGCTGGGCTGGCCGGCACCAACGCGAGTGCTGGATCTTTTCTTTGAGTTCCGCGCTCTGACCAACGGGATACAGGTTCCATGCGGTATCAGCCTGTTGGGGGCGCTTGTCTACCACGGGCTCCCGTCGATGGCTGGTGTGGAGAAAGAGTCAATGCGAGGCTTGGCAATTCGAGGCGCCCCTTTCACCAGCGATGAGCGGACGGCGCTTCTGGATTACTGCGCTGAAGACGTTGAGGCGCTCGCTCGACTCCTGCCGGCGATGCTGCCCAAGATCGATCTTCCACGCGCGCTTCTTCGTGGGCGGTATGCCTGGGCGGTGGCGGGCATGGAGCATCGCGGAACGCCAATAGATGTCCCGATGTTTGAGCATCTGCGAGACCGGTGGGGGCACGTTCAATCTCAACTGGTGACAGAGGTGGACCAGCGGTACGGGGTTTTCGAGGGAACAGTTTTTAAGCGAGACCGATTCGCCAGATGGCTCGTCGCACACGGCATCCCATGGCCTTTGATTGAGTCCGGCCAGCTGGATCTTTCGGACGATTGCTTTCGATCACAAGCGAAGGCGCATCCGTGTGTGGCGGAGCTGCGGGAGTTGCGATCGGCACTGGGGCAGATGACGCTCTTCAAGGACTTGAGCATTGGGCCGGACGGCCGCAACCGAACCAGCATCGCACCCTTTCGCGCACGAACAGGTCGCAATCAACCGTCCAACGCGAAATTTATATTCGGCCCCTCGCGTTGGCTGCGGAGTCTTATCAAACCTAAGCCAGGGATGGCTGTTGCCTATGTGGATTTCTCACAGCAAGAGTTTGGAATCGCAGCAGCGTTGTCCGGGGACTCGAGGATGGTTACAGCCTACCGCTCTGGAGACCCGTATCTGGAGTTTGGAAAACAGGCCGGCGCGATTCCGTCAGACGGCACAAAAGCCACTCACGGGGCGCAGCGAGCGTTGTTCAAGGCCTGCGTGCTGGGCGTTCAATACGGGATGGGGGCAGAGGGCCTAGCCCAGAAGATCGGCAGGCCAGTTGCCGCCGCGCGTGAACTGCTCGCGCTCCATCGCACCACCTACCCACGTTTCTGGAAGTGGTCGCAGTCTGCCGTTGATCGTGCTGGCCTTGTCGGCAGCCTCACCACTGTCTTTGGTTGGCCGATCCACGTGGGTCCATCCGCAGATCCCAAGCGTCCGGCAGTGAACCCGCGAAGCGTTGCCAACTTTCCGTGTCAGGCCAACGGTGCAGAAATGTTGCGACTGGCTTGCTGCCTCATGGTTGAGCGTGGGATCGGTCTGTGCTGTCCGGTGCATGACGCGGTGCTGGTGGAGGGGCCGAGCGACCAAATCGAACACGTGGTAGCGCAAACCAAATTGGCGATGTCGGAAGCCTCACAGGCAGTGTTGTCGGGCTTCGAGATCGGCTGTGATGCTGAGATTGTGCGATGGCCAGACAGGTATGTGGATCAGGCTGGCGAGGACTTCTGGAATACGGTGACGCGTTTGGCTGGCAACCTCGTTAAACCAGCCGATGAAGTTCGGCACGATAGCCGTAGTAGTTCGGCAATCCTGCCGAACCGTACTGGTCTCTTAAGAGAATCTATTAAAGAGATCTTTTCTAGTAATGAGGGTAAGTGATGGAGATAAGAATTGAAAACTACCAAGCTTCCTCTGCTAAGGAGTTGCCTTCAGCCCCCACAGGCAAGAGGAAGAGTCGGAGAACAGATCCGTTCCTACGCGGCCCCGTTCCAATGGAATGGTTGTCCTCGGCAAGCGCTCTCTGCAAGAGCGCATTGCCCGTCGGGCTAGCTCTCTGGTTTTTACGTGGAGTTATGGGCAAGCAGTGCCCCGTGAAGTTCACTTCGGCTGCGCGGCGGTCGATGCGGTTGACCAGGGAGCAGAGCCGGCGAGGTATCCCTGCCCTCGAAGCGGCCGGTCTGTTGCGGGTGGTGAAGGGTGGTCGAGGCCGCTGCACAGTTGTGGAAATCATAGAAACGTTGCGAGAGTGTCACATAGACGGTGGGATGGGGGGTGCTAAAAGTGTTGAATGAGTTTACGCAGACCGCTTGTTACAGCCGCACGCGCAGATCCGTTGCAGACAGGAAATGGACGGAATGAAAAACCCGCAATGCCACAGGTTTTTCTTTCTGCAGGTGGTTAGGTTTCGTCGTTGAGTCGTGCAAAAATAAGTCTGACCAACAACGCATAACACACCTACAGCAAAAAGAACAATCATATGAGCGTCCTTCGATCACAAAAACAAAAGACAAAACATGATCTGGTTTTTTATGCAACTCAACTCAATCGTGGCAAGGTCACGGGAAACATCACGCGGTGCTTTAACGCTCGCTGATCTGAATCCATGGCTGACCCGCGAAGCCTCGCCGCCAAAAGAAGTTGACGCATAACGGTATCAACCATTGAACTCAAAACCATGCCGCGTAAAAAAATATTTTCTGAACAGATGCAATCGACTATGGTTCACAGCAGTGGTGAGAGAGCATAGCGTTTGGAATGCATCAACTTCGTACGACTGATTTTTTTTGAATTCGTAGCGAGCGGATTGTTCACGGATGAATATGATCGACTGACAGACATCAACTGAGGGGGGAAACAAAATGGCATCGATGTGCAGAGACAAAGGGCGCAGCGGCACTCTGATCCGGATTCTGTTTCACGACGCCAATGGTGATCGGAAATCGATCCGGCTTGGAAAAGTTCCGATCAAGGTAGGCGAGGAGTGGACGCGAAAAATCACCACCATTGAGTCGTGCTTCGAAGGAGGAGTCTCCTTCCCGTCTGAGATGACGGCATGGCTGCGTGATCTGCCAGATGTGACCTACGCGAAATTCTCAAAAGCAGGACTGGTGCCGGCGCGAAAGAAAGCACAGTCGTGCACACTCGCCGGCATGTGTGATCGATTTCTGGAGAAGTCTGTCTGCAAGCCCGGCACGCTGCTGATCTACAAGCAGACGATCGATTCCATGCTCAGGCACTTTGGGGCGACAATCGCTTTGGTCGACATCACGGCGGAGCGAGCTGACGGCTGGCGTCGATGGCTGAGTGAGCCACACATGATGACATTTGGTCGAGGGAGAAAGCAGTCGGTACGACGCCTTGCCGTTGCGACGCAGGCGAAGCGAGTAGAGGTGTGCAGGCAGATTTTCAGACAGGCAGTTCGTTGGGAAGTAATCAACAAAAATCCTTTCGAAGGTGTTCTCGGAGGCTCGAAGGTAAATCATTCTCGCCAACGAATGATCTCGTTGCCGATGATCGAGGCGATTCTCGAAAATTGTCCCAATCATGAATGGCGAGCGATCTTTGCTTTGTGCCGATATGCCGGCTTACGTTGCCCGTCCGAGTTTGTCGGATTGACTTGGGCGGATGTGGACTGGGAGCGTGGGGCGCTGCGAGTAAAGAGCCCCAAAACCGAACATCATCCGGGGCATGAATCGCGACTGGTGCCGGTTGTTCCTGCCCTCCGGAGGGTGCTAGAAGACTGCTTTGAGGCTGCGCCAGTGGGTTCTGTGCTGATTGTCCCGAGACTCCGGAGCAGTCGCTCAAACCTGCGCACTCATGCCGTGCGAATCATCGAGAAGGCCGGGGTACAGCCGTGGCCCAAGATATTTCAGAACATGCGGAGCAGTTGCGAGACTGCATGGCTGGAGCAGTATCCCGTTGCATCAGTGGCGGGATGGCTCGGACACTCACGCGAGGTGTGCATGAAACACTACGCTCAAGTCTTGCCGGAGCATTTTGAATCTGCTGTGAATGGCGACAGAGAAAAAGCGGCGCATTTTCCGGCGCAGCAAGTAGCCGCAGAGGGTGTATTTCATGTTGCGGCGAGTCGCACGACGAAAAACAGTGACGATGAAAATGCTCTTGAAAACAAGGCTTTTCAGGCTGTAGAAGAGAATAATGAAGAAACAAAAAATCGGGGCGACACGATTCGAACGTGCGGCCTCTACGTCCCGAACGTAGCGCTCTAGCCAGGCTGAGCTACGCCCCGATTGTGATTTGTAAATAAAGAAACATCAGAAAACGTTTCGCATGCTCGTTCAAGTTCAAGTGTGAACTTAAACATTTCGAATGATCGCTTCAGTCACGGAGCGTACACCCCAAAGTCCACGGCGACAACCGAAGCAGCGCCACGGCCACTATATATATGACGACATGTCTCCACCGTTCGTACGAGGACTCATTCAATGCTTTCACGCAGGACCAGACAGCGAATCCGTCGTTGAAACTGTTGGAAGATCGACCGAAACATCAATGCCATCCGGACGCCAATCGACCAGCTCCATTTCGGCAGTGCGTCTCCCTCGAAACTCATTGATCTTCGGCTTAAACGCGACGTTGAACGGCTGTCCCGGGACGGGCAGGTGCAAGGCCCAATCTGCGGCTCCAAATGCAACGCCGCGCATTTTCGTTCCATGCTGAACGAGGGTCATGGAAAGATGGCGCTGGCCGACGCCGATTTTTCGAGGCGGTTCGGCAAGCGCGACAGCAGTTGCACATAAGAGAGGCCGCCGATTGGCCTGACCAAACGGAGCCAATCGTTCAATCTGACCGACTGCCTCAAGGGAAAGTCCGGCGAGCGTTGTTTCACCATCAATCATAATTTGCGCACGTCTCAACTCCGCTGGCAGACGTTCATCGACCGCCGCGCAGAACGCCTTGCGAAACAACTCAAGGTTTGAATCCTCAACTCGAAGGCCTGCAGCAGCAGCGTGTCCACCGCAAGAGAGAAGCAGATGCTTGCACGACATTAACGCTGCATGCACATCGAACCCCGGAACACTTCGTATCGATCCAATTCCAGGCCTGCCTTGATGTTCATCCATCGCAACGATTACGACAGGTCGATGCCATCGTTCGGCCAATCTTCCGGCAACGATTCCGACAACTCCCGGATGCCATCCACGATCGGCGAGCACCAGCGCCGCATCAGTTTCCGGTTGGAATCGCTCTTCAGCTTGCTTCGTTGCTGCCAGCAAGATACTTCGCTCAATTGAATCCCGCTGCACATTGAGTTCATGCACCCATTGTGCAAGGTGAATGGCGCGTGCTTTATCTGAGGTAATGAGAAGTTCAATTCCAACAGCAGCTTGTCCAAGTCTTCCTGCAGCATTGAGTCGAGGTGCTATTCGAAAGGCGATGTCCTCCGAATCGAGTTGAGTTTTCCCAGCCAGCGAAGTGAGTTCGAGGAGATGCTTTATCCCTTCGCCACCGCGATTTTTTAAACAGTCGAGTCCATGTTTGACGAGAATTCGATTTTCATCAATCAACGGAACCACGTCGGCTACGGTGCCAAGGGCCGCCAACCCGGTCGCTCGAAGAAGCATTTCTCGCAGTGCCGGCGAGACCTGCTTCGCTCCACTCATCCGAGTGGCTATCGCCCATGCGAGTTTCATCGCCACGCCAGCACCGCAGAGTTCACCGAAAGGATAATTGGTACCCGGAAGCCGGGGATGCACGAGCACGTCGGCATCCGGCAACTCACTTCCCATGGCATGATGATCGGTGACAATCAGTTCCAATCCAATCGTGCGAGCATGTGCCGCTTCTCGAACGCTTGCGATTCCACAGTCAACCGTAATGACAAGATCGGCGCCCTTTTTTTTCAGACTGTCGAGCGCCTCGGAGTTGAGTCCATAGCCCTCGTCGATTCGATCGGGAACGTACCACTGCGGCGTGGCACCCGACGTTTGAAGACAGTCGATCAAAATTGCCGTAGCACTCATCCCGTCGGCATCGTAATCACCGTAGATCACGATGCTGCGGCCATTTCGAATCGCCGCTACAATGCGATCGGCCGCTTGGGTTATGCCCGGCAATGTTTCCGGGTCACGAAGATCGGACATCGTCGCGGAGAGAAATGCTTTCGCCGCTGCGGGATCAGCCAAGCCTCGGGCTGCGAGCAACCCTGCTACAACCGTCGGAACTCCGAGGGCTCGTTCAAGCTGAAGCGATCGCGACTGATCGTGAACAGCGATATGCCATCGCTTCGGCATCGATAGGAAACTCCGAAGGAGTGCTCAGTCAAAATGAATTCAAAACAAGAATCTAAAGAGATCGGATTAGACCGCTCGGCATCGTTTTGCAGCAACGCCTCAGCGTTTGAGCGGGGAAAACATCGTTCGCAATCGTATCGCATTGGCCACGGTGACTCTTTCGCGATAAAGTGTTGCCCCACGAGGTCAATCACCTCGAGAGCCTTCTTTGCGATCCGAAGGCATCTAGGATACTAAGACCCCAATTCGTTATTGAAGGAAGCTTCGACTATGTCACGCGGCCTGACGAACACAAAGGAACCCATGAAGGAGCCGGCCAAGATTGGCCGCGCAAATCTTCCAGAAGGGAAAGTGCTATGCGAGTATTGCTCGGCAAAGTGCTGTCGCTATTTTGCACTTGCCATCGACATTCCTGACACGCGGACGGAATTCGAATACATCCGCTGGTTTCTGTTGCACGAGCACGCCAGCGTATTTACCGAAGACGGAGACTGGTACGTCTGCGTTCACACCACCTGTAAACATTTGCAATCGGACAATCGCTGCGGCATCTATCACACCCGCCCACCAATCTGTCGCGAGTACACTACCAAGGATTGCGAATTCGATGACGATTGGGTTTACGATCAGTATTTTGAGACGGCCGAACAGGTTGAAGAATACATGGAAGCAATGCTCGGTCTCACTGCAGATAAGATCAAGGATACGCAAAAGAAAAAGTTTCGAAAGCTGTCGATTCGCAGTGTAAAACCAAATCCACTGGCGATTCTCTAAGGAAAAGCGCAGACGTCTTTGGATTTGTACAGACACCCGTCACGCGCAGAGACCTGTTGCGCGAGCGACTCTTTCCTTGTATGAATTATAAAAAATAGATCGCACTAAAAACGGTTCGAAAGTTTCCGAGAGAGTTTTGTAGCATTCGACTGTGTCACGCCCCGTCCCTCCTTCGTTTCGGAAGCAGATTCCTGTGATCGAACCTCGAACGCTGAAGGGATTTCGGGATCTTCTCCCCGCGCAGGCACTTGCCCGAGAACGTATTCTTGACATTGCCAGGCGCGTCTATCAATCGTATGGCTTTGCGCCAATTGATACTCCGGCGCTTGAATATCTTGAAATTCTTACGGGGAAAGGAAGTGACGAAACCGACAAGCAGCTCTACCGTTTTGTCGATCACGGCGGTCGATCCGTTGGACTGCGGTTTGACTTGACGGTTCCATTTGCCCGCTTTGCGGCGCAGCATGTTGCTGAGATTGGATTGCCGTTTAAGCGGTATCACATGGCTCCTGTCTGGCGAGGAGAAAATACTCAGCGAGGACGTTATCGCGAGTTTATGCAGTGTGACTTTGATACGATCGGAACGACTTCCGCGGTTTCGGATCTGGAAACGGTGCTCGTCGTTCACGATCTGCTCGTAGCGATTGGAATTGAAAAGTTTTCAGTGTGCGTGAATGACCGTCGCGTACTCACCGGAGTTCTGGAGCAGCTTGGTATTTCGGACTGTGCCACAGCGGTGCTGCGATCACTCGACAAGCTCGCAAAGGTGCCGGCAGAGCAGATTCGAGCCGAACTCATCGCCATCGGAGTGTCAGATTCAAAAGCTTCACGATTGCTTGAAATGGCAGGATTGCGAGGAGATTCACACGAAGTGCTGTCGTTGCTCGAAGGCTTTGTAGGAACTTCCGAAATTGGACTCGCAGGACTCGCGGGGTTACGTGGAATCGTATCAGGCTCTGTTGCAGCCGGCGTTCCCGAGGGCCGAGTGTTGATCGATCCATCGATTGCGCGTGGGCTTGATTACTATACGGGCATTGTGATCGAAAGTTTTCTTGAAGAACTTCCCGCAATTGGCAGCATTTGTTCCGGTGGACGCTATGACAATCTTGCAGGGCTTTACACAAAAGAGTCACTGCCGGGAGTGGGTGCTTCGCTTGGACTCGATCGCCTCCTCGCAGCCCTTGAAGAACTCGAACGCATCGAAACGACGACAACTCCGGCAGAAGTATTTATTGTGTACTTCGATTCAAATCGTCTCGAAGATTATATTCGGATCGCCTCAGCCATACGGGCAGCTGGGATGAATGTCGAGCTTTATCCAGAGCCCAAGCGAGTTGGACAACAACTCAAGTATGCCGATCGAAAGGGATTTCGGATTGCCATTGTTGCCGGTGCGAATGAATTTGAAACCGGTACCGTACAAATCAAACATCTTGCATCCCAGTCGAACTTAATCGTTGATTGGCATGGCGATATGCACATTTTGACCGATGCGGTGCATTCGGCTCTTCAGGCTGATCAGCACGGACACCATTTGTGAGACGTCGCTCGAGTCGTGCAGCCATACATCGGTTGCGCGAGGTTCCTCTGGTGCTTTGGAAACAGGCAATGAATCGGATTGCGCCCCTGACGGTTGAACGCTGGCGTTTGAGACGGCCGCTGTGTTTTTAAAGAGGCGAGCCAAGAGAATTCGAGAGATCTTTTGTGCAGAGCCTCTCTCGATAGAGCAAAAGCCCGTGGGCGGCGTGATAAAGGGCACCACATTCCACGTCGAGATCTTGGGTTTGCTCAAGGAGCGTCACCAGTCGGTGTGCGGCTCGATCGACCCAAGGCTCCGTCAGTCGGTTGTTGTCGAGTGTAAGAACGAGAAATTCAAAGATGTGACCGGTAGCACCAAGCTTTGCAAACACGTCGGCTGATGTGCTTGCCCGTTCCAAATAACTCGTTGAAAAACTTCCGTCGGCCTGCTGATAGCGTCTGGCACTTTCGATTGCGTGCTGAATGGTATTTTCAGCCTTGGCCCAGCCCCCGGAAAGATTTTCTGGTTTTTGCTTGGTCTCAGAGAGATAGTGATTTACAGCAGAGACAAGTCCATAGAGGCGATGAGTTCCTCCGCAGGGGCTTGCGGCGAGATCGGCCTGCGACTCCATTTCCGCAACTCGCTCCACTGTCCACTCACTGCCGTCGCGAGCAATCCATGAGGTATCGCTTGGAAGATACGCCGAGAGAGCCATGAGCGTCCAAGTAGCTTCCTGCCCAGAAGTGATGTCATGCTTGGCTTGGTCAAGAAGTTTAAGAACCGTGAATGTGTGGCCACCCACCACGAGTGGAGTGTGTGGAGAAATTCCTCCCAGAGCGCACTGAGAGAGATAGCCCAGCCATTGGTCGGGATGTCCCTGGCCCGATTTGCTTCCTCCTTCTAAGACCGCAATCACCCCAACATCTCCCTTGCGCAGTGTCCATCCAGTCAGCGTTCCGCCCCCAAGCAAATAGTCAAGCGCGCAGACAGTCGATCCGTTGTGTTCTATCTGAAAATCATTTCCAAACGCCAGAATGCCATGCACGATTTGCCAAGCGGCATGGTCTGACGAGTTGAGGCGTCTTGCATTTTGTGCGTGATCGAGAACACGATCAATGCGCAAGCACAGTGCCGCTCGATCAATCGGAAGGTGTTCCGTCGCATCAACTGTGGACGCAGTGTCTTGCGAACCCATGCATCCTGTGAGTGCGCCGCAGAATACAGCGGCGAATACCGCCGCACGCAGCGAATGAATCGCACTCCAAAGGAAGTGCGAGCAGCTATCAGTACAACCGGCTCTCATGGGCAGGAAAAGAAGAAGCATTGTCACGAACCGATAGGTGATAGAAAAAGGAGGTGAATAACAGTATTCAGAAAGTGGGCATTGGAGAGTCGTCTTGGTGAACACCGTTAAAACAGAATGAACCGACCGGGAAAGTATCGGTCAAAAAAGGAATGTGTCATTTCATCCGAATTGTGGAATCCCGCAATCGTCTTCACCACTACAATCCTTTCGTTCGTCGCACCAAACCACGCAGAACAGATTCTCGACAAATCAAAGTTGAGAATAAAAAGATCAAAGGAACACCGATCACATGCCATTCTTGTTTTTCGATGTGAAATACATGCTTGCCATTCTTCCAGCGATTCTGATCGCAATGTGGGCTCAATGGCGAGTTCGATCTGCTTACGCGCTGGCTTCTCAGCAGTCATCACAACTCAGCGGGGCTGCTGCCGCAAGACACATTCTCGACTCGGCAGGCATGACAACGATTTCAATTGAAGAGATTCCAGGAGAACTTTCAGATCACTACGATCCGCGTGACAAAGTGCTTCGACTTTCGCAGAACGTCTACCACGGAAAATCTTTGGCTGCGGTCGGCATTGCAGCTCACGAAGCGGGGCATGCGATGCAAGATGCCCAAGGCTATGCTGCAATGATTGTTCGCAATGCAGCGATCGGCGCGGCCAACTTCGGCAGTTCCGTCGGGCTGCTGGTCTTCATGGTAGGTCTTGGGCTCGCACTTCAGGGAATTGCGTGGCTGGGCATTGTTTTGTTTGGAGCGACAGTGTTTTTTCAGTTAGTGAATCTTCCGGTGGAGTTTGACGCCAGCAACCGCGCGAAGAGTCAGCTTGTGGAGCTTGGAATTGTTCCACCCCATGAGATGACCTTTGTGAATAATGTTTTGAACGCGGCCGCTTGGACGTATGTGGCTGCGACGCTGCAGTCGATTCTCACGCTTCTCTATTACGCAAGCTATCTGACAGGGAAAAACGATTCAGATCGTTGACGCGTGCATTTCGAGACAATCAGTGGTGAAGCGAATAGAGAATCACATTGAGGGCGATCTTCTCGGCATCCTCCCGGCTATACCCAGTGCATTCAAGCGAATTCTGTTTTTCAAGAGCGCACGACAGATCGTAGGGTGAAAAAATAACGGCCCATCGATCTCCAATTCGAACACCTTCGAGCTTCGGAGTGATCTGTCTTTTGCCGGCTTTCAGCGGTCCATCGCTACCGGCAGGTTCGCGAAGCGTTACCTGCCGGATATCAAAACCACCATACTCTGCGGCAGTAAAAAGCGGATCATCGGTTGGAATCGGTTCGAGTTTGTGTTCTGGCATCAAAGCAAGCATTTCAGAACGAAATGCCTCGCTAAACGCGCGAGAAGCGCAAACGCTGTCGCACAAAAGCATTCCACCTCGCTTGAGAAATTCAGCTAATTGCGGCCTCTCTTTCGTACTCAATTCAAACGTCTGTCGGCCATGCATAAAAACCATGTGATAGTCAAAGAGGTGTGGATCGCTGATGTCGATTTGACGAGGAGCATCATCGACTCGCACAGAAAGATTACGTGCGGCAGTTCGCAGAATGTTTGCCAGAGCTGCGGGCGCTGCATTGCATAGGCCGCCGTGACGAAGCTTGGCGATCGAGATTCGACCGCGTTCAAAACGATCTTGCGGTTCGTCATTGTGTTCGATTGCGAAGAGCTCATCCTTTCGCTTGAGTTCCCGATTGGTTGCATACGTCAGCACATTGGTCCCGATTGCAAGCGCAGCCAGAACCTCTTTCTTGGCGTTGGCTGGAAGTGTATTGAGCTTTCCGCCACCAAGCTCCCACAGACACGACAGACTCGGACCGGCATCGTCGCCGACGAGTTCTGGCACATAGATAATGCACGTGCGGCATCCATAATCGACGCCAAGAAGTGGCCGTTGAAACTCAGGGCCAACAATTTCTTCTGCATTCCATGCCGGATGTTCCGGAGGAAGTAAGTTCAGGTCGTATTCAGGCTCTGGAAAAATCTCACGCACAAGCCCGCGAAAGCATTCATCAAAATTGCCACTTTTGGAACAGCATGCTTCAGCAAAGATGAATCCACCCTCATCGATGTATTCGCGAAGTCTTGCGCCGGCACGAGGACCCAAGTCAAAAAGAGTTTTCCCCGAAAGCCAAAGCACGGGTGCCTGCAAAAGGTCGTCGAGCTGCGCTCGCGGTGTGTCGACGACATGCCATGAAAGACCTGCGGGGTAGTCTGTTCGCCATCGTTGCTCGACATACTCCACAAGATGAGCAACGTCGTGTCCGTGTCGGTTCCAGTCTGCCTCGGGATCGTGTCGGCTCTTGGCAATAATGACTGGCCGTCGTCCCTTGGCTAAAAATAAGAGGGCAAAGCTGGTGGCGACTGTAGCGTCTTCGATGTTACCGCCCGTCCACTTTCCACTCAGGGCATCCTGCGTTGAAACAAACGTTTTCGCTCCTTCGAGATACCAATCTGCTTGGCCGATATAACGGCGTGCGGTAAATCGACCGACGCGTTCAAGACCGTAGAGATAGTAATAGAGCCACTGTGCTCCCCCAGTTCCAGGATTTTTCTGGACGGAAAAATTTCGACCAAGCCAGAGCATTCCCTTTTCGAGAACGTCTGGTGACTTTCCACCACCGCAGCAGCTCACCTGATTATTTCGAAACTGTGCCTCGGGTGTTCCAGTATGTTCCGACGTAATCCACACGCTGGTAATCCCGGCACAAGTCATGCTTCCGGTGCCAGCGTTCGTGCCGATGGTGTATCCCCAAGAGCCATCTGCATTGGCACACTTGACCCAATATTGCTGAGATCTCTGCCATGTCTCCTGTTTTACATTCACGCCGGCTTGTGCAGCCTCGTGCAATCCAAGCAACGCAAACTGTGAATTTGAATTGTCTCCAACACCACGGGTCGGGCCGTAGGACCACGAACCCGCCCCAGGCCCTTCTTTACTCTGGCTATTCTCAAGCCATTGAACATTTCGAGTGAGAATGGGGCGATCGATAGCCGGGCTCAGCATTGCGAGAACCATCGTCTGCAATGAAACAGAATATGTTTCCTTTGGTTCCTGTTTGCGAAGCCATGTCAAGGCTTTTTGCATCGAGGGGTTATTCTCTGGAACGCCTCCATTGGCAAGCGCCAGAAGGACCAGCGAGGTAGCCCCGACTCGCGTGTCATCGGTGCGCATGGAGCATTCCCACGATCCGTTGAGCTGTTGTTCCCGCAGCAGATATTCCCGCGCTTTGTCGATGGATCGCTGAATCATCAGTGGCGATAGATCATCGCTCTGTGGCTTGGGTTTGTCCTGCGCCTTTGTTGGGCGGCTCGGACATGCAACCAGAACACAAAGACCGATGAGAAGGCGTGCCAGAAGAAAACAAAATTGTGAATGCATCGGACCTCATCCGCTTTCAGCACAGGAGGTTTTCGGGCTTGTGGTGCCACAGAGTCAGCATATCGGTTATAACAAGAGCCTGTCGCGGAAGATGCCATCGGCTCGGCTTGCGGAGAGAGCTTTCGGTCGGCAACGCTCGAAGGGCTGGTTCTCTTTCGTGTGGGAATTCCCTGAAGCGTTTCAACTTCCGCAAGAAAATTCTGAACAGTAGGAATAAAGAACGTGTCGACGGCACCCAAACCAAAAACAATCGATGACATTCTTCAAGAGTTTTCGCAGCATCGTCGGGTGATGAAAGAAGAACTGCAGAAGATCATCATCGGACAAAACGAGGTGATCGAGCAGCTTTTTGCTGCAATTTTCACGCGAGGACACTGCCTGCTCGAAGGAGTGCCAGGATTGGCCAAGACGCTCATGGTATCGACGCTTGCCAAAATTCTTGACGTTGGATTTAAGCGAGTTCAATTCACACCCGATCTCATGCCCTCAGACATTACCGGCACAAATGTTCTGGAAGAGGACGACTCGGGCCGGCGAAATTTTCGTTTTGTAGAAGGTCCAATTTTTACAAATATTTTATTGGCCGACGAAATCAATCGTACGCCCCCAAAGACGCAAGCGGCTCTCCTGCAGGCGATGCAGGAACGCGAAGTCTCGGTTGGACAGGAAACCTACACGCTTCCAGATCCTTTTTTTACGATTGCCACTCAAAATCCAATTGAGCAAGAAGGAACGTATCCGCTTCCGGAAGCGCAGCTCGACCGCTTTATGTTTAACATCAAAGTTGGCTATCCTTCGTCGAGTGAAGAAGAGCAGATTTTGATGGCAACTACCCGCTCTGAAAAACCAGAAGTTCGCAAAGTGCTTTCTGGCCGAGCGATCGTCAATATTCAAAAGTTGGTTGGCAGCGTTGCCGTGAGCGAATACATCGTGAAATATGTCGCTCGGCTGGTGCGTGCGACTCGTCCAAAAGATCCACAGGCACCACCTTATGTTGCCGAACTCGTTGATTGGGGAGCTGGGCCGAGAGCTGGACAATTTCTCATTCAGGGAGGCAAGGCACTGGCTGCGATGGATGGTCGGTTTAGCGTTTCGATTGACGATGTTCGCCGAATTGCTGTGCCAGTGTTGCGACATCGAATTGCGACAAACTTTCAGGCGCAAGCAGACGGAATCACGAGCGAAAATATTGTTGAACGGCTTGTCAAGGAGATTCCTGAGCCGGACATTCCAAAACTGGTGAGATAAACGAATCACCATTGATCGTCTGCGTTGTCGAATGGCCTGCTGATGGAGTACACAACTGCCAGTTTCTTCGGAGTGTGATCACGTGGTTCGACCGGTAGAACAGTATTTAAAGCCTGAAGTCGTACGGCAGATTGCTCGGCTGGACCTGCGAGCGCAGTTCATCGTGCGAGGATTTCTACAAGGGCTGCACGCGAGTCCCTATCAGGGATTTTCAGTCGAATTCAGCGAACATCGGAAATACACAACCGGTGATGAGCCCAAAGACATCGACTGGCTTGTCTATGCAAAGACCGACAAGTACTACGTCAAAAAGTTTGAGGCGGAAACCAACATTACAGGATATCTGGTGATGGATACGAGCCGATCGATGGCCTATACCTATCGCCAGACGCTCACGAAACTCGATTACTCAATCTCTTTGGCTGCGGCGCTGTGTTGGTTGATGGTGCATCAGCAAGATCCGTGCGGACTGATGGTGTTCGATGATCGCTTGCATGCGAGTCTGCCGGCTCGCTCGAAGCGATCACAAATCGGCCATGTGTTATCACTGCTTGCAAAAACAAAATCATCCGGCAGAACAGATATTGCAAAAAGTCTTGGGCAAGTAGCCGCCATGCTCCGACATCGTTCGCTTGTTATGATTTTCAGCGACCTGCTCGGTGATCCTGAACCGATTCGGCAGTCACTGCTGCGGCTGCGGCATCGTGGTCATGATGTGATCGTGTTTCATGTGCTCGACGAGGCAGAAGAAAAATTTCCCTTTGAGGGCATGGTGGAGTTCACCGAACCCGAAGAAGAGCAGCGACTCGTGATTGATGCGGATGCGGTTCGAAAGAGCTACATCGAATCGATTCGAATATTTCGGGATGACTATCGTAAGTCTTGTTCGCACGCAGGAATTGACTACGTTCCCTTTGATACCAGCATGCAATTTGATAGGGCACTGATGGGATACCTGACGAGTCGGCGCACTCGATTCTAGGAGAAATTGTAATTCCGGATTGCGATTTGTTTGGAAGGGAAGATTCATGGGTCTGTTTTTTGCGACGCCGCTGTTGCTTGCCGGCATCGCCGCTGTTGCGGTACCAATCGCGCTGCACATGATGATGCGACGCAAGCCTGTCAAGCTTGAATTTCCTGCTCTGCGTTTTCTGCAGCAGCGAAATGTTGTGAATCGCCGTCGGCTTCGGCTTCGGCATCTGCTGCTCCTGCTAGCTCGTATTGCGGCAATTGTTCTGTTTGTCTTGGCGTTGTCTCGGCCAACAATAAAGGGCGCCGGATGGCTTGGCGATGCCGAAGGGCCACTGAGTGCCGTATTTCTTTTTGATACTGCACCTCGAATGGAATACAGGGAAGGAAATCGAACACGACTCGACGAGGCCAAGAGCCTGGCCAGAGAAGTGATTGATAAACTTCCTGTCGCGAGCAGGGTGGCAATCGTTGACACCTCGGATGGAGTCGCCGTATTTTCTCCAACGATCACTGCAGCGAAGGCGCATCTTGAACGGCTCGAGACAGGCATGCCCGCGAGATCGCTTGTGGACGGAATGTCGGAAGCATTTCGAATGCTTGAAGCTTCTGAACTGCCCCGGAAGGAAATGTATGTGTTCACCGATCTCACGAACGGGGCTTTTCCAGGAGATTCGTCTCCTCGCAATGTGCAGGCGCAACACCCGTCGATTCCTGTCTTGGTCGTCGATGTTGGTGTGCTTGCGGCAGAAGATTTCGCATTGGGCGCAGTGTACATTCCAAACGATCGCATAGCCGCTGGAATGCCACTACGACTTTCGGTGGCCACAAGCAGGCTCGGCCCCGACGAGGATCGCTCGGTTGCAATTGAATTGGCAACGTCCTCTGGGCAATATACTCGTCGGGCGCAGCAGCGACTTTCTTGGAAGTCTTCGACACCCACAAGTGCACAGTTTGAACTTACGGGACTACCGGTAGGGGTTCAACAAGGGCGAGTGCTCATTGAAGGATCGGACGCACTCGAAGCCGACGATGAGCGCTATTTTACAGTGGAAGTTGGGGCGCCTTGGCGAGTGCTTCTGGCGGCACCTTTCCCCGCTGCGAGAACGGGATTGTTTCTCACCGAAGCAATCGCTCCAACGACGCTTAAAAAAGCAGGAACATCCCGATTTGATGTAAAACTCATCGATCTCAAACAGCTCGTTGAAACAGCGTGGGACGGTTTCGATGCGATAGTGCTCGTTGATCCGCCTGCTTTTCCCGATCGCACATGGGAACTGCTTCGAGATTGGATAGGAACTGGAAAAGGGCTCGTGACGTGGCTCGGTCCTCATGCGGGGGATCCGCTTGTATTCAACACACCCGCCTCGCAGACGGTGCTCGGAGCAAAGCTGGTACGTGTGTGGAGGAGTCCGGATGCCTCTAATTTTATGGTGCTCTCATCCCTTGATCATCCGATGGTTTCGGCATTTCGACGAGTTGCCGATTCTGTTGGATGGGAGGATTTTCCAGTCAATCGTCACTGGGAAATCGAGTCCATCGGTCTTCCCCCCGAGTCTGATATTCAACAGAAAAATCCGCGGGGTGCTCAAAACAATCCTCCTGTGTCATCAACGGTTGTTGCGCAGTGGAGAAATGGTTTTCCTGCAATCATCGAGCATCCACTCGGTAAAGGATGGGCCGTCGTGGTAACGACTCCCGTTTCACAGGCTGCAGACGATCCCCAAGCATGGAACATTCTGGCGACAGGATTTGAGCCGTGGCCGTTTGTTATGCTCGCGAACGAATCAGTGCTTTATTCAATTGATCGTTCTGAACGGCGCAATGTCATCACAGGAAATCCTGCTTCCATTCGAATCGATCGTGAAGGAGTCACAGACGCCTTTGTCAAAACGCCGAAAGGAGATGAATTTCCAGTTCCTGTCGATATTGGCAAGAAGATCATCACCGTCACTGCAACTCAAGAAGCGGGCAACTATTCAATTCGTGCCGGCGCAGAGAACGATGGTATTGCCACCGGATTGAGTGCAAACTTTCCAACCATAGCGACTGATGTAAGCCGCCTGTCGCCAGAACTCATTGTGTCGTCCTTCGCGCCGGAACAGAGATTTGCCCGTTCAGAAAAGGAACTCGTTCGAGATGTGAATCTCGAACGCATCGGCGCTGAGCTATTCGGATGGTTGATTGTGCTCGCTGCTGGTGCGATCGTCTTGGATTGGTGGCTCGCCAATCGCTTTTATGCCGAACGTGACGACACATCACAATCGGCATCCTCTGCAAAGGATCAGTGGTCTGATAAAACGAATGCTTCTCAAGTCGATCAGAACCAACCCAGTTCGTCGAACGGTATTTCCGCGGGAAAAGATCTGGATGGGTTCGGAATTGACGAAAAAGACCCGTTTGTTTTAGTGGAGGGCTACTCTGATCCTCCGCCAGTTTCTCCGCAATCCGGTTCCGTTGTCAAAAAGCGTCGACGTCGCCGCGAATGAGCCAATCAATACCCCTCCACGAACGTGAGCACTCGCTGTGATCGCCATCACCGATCTTTCATTTGCGATGGATCCAGTTGGCTCCTATGGATTTGTAATTCTTATTACCGCAGTGTTGGCGGTGGTGCTCATTGGAATTGCCCCGGATCGTTCGCGCATTGATTCAGGAAAACTAAAAATACTTGTGCTTCTCAGGTTGCTTGTGTTTGTCGCAATCGTCATGTGCATGTTGCGGCCGACCATTATTTATTCAGAAAAAACAAGACAACCTGCCGAGATGATTGTGCTTGCTGACGGATCAAAAAGCATGTCGGTTACGGATGGTCCAGGTGGGCAGTCGCGATGGGAGTGGCTTGTTTCGTCGGTGGAGCGAGCGAAAGACGCAGCGAATGCACTTCGACAAAGTGGTGATTTTACTTTTGCCGCGTGGATGTTCGACAAGCAAACCCATTCCGTGTCGGGCACAGATGCCAATCCGTTGCCATTTAAAAATCTCGAAGACAGCCTGACCTCAGAAGAAACAGCGATAGGAGCGGCGATCGACGATGCGGTGCGAGCGAGTGCTGGGAAAAATCTTGCTGGATTGTTGTTGCTCAGCGACGGATCACAGCACGCCTATCCTCCCCGCGATCTTCCTCCGCAATCGGTGGCTCGTCGACTTGCAGATCTCGGTATACCGGTGTGGAGTATCACGTTTGGCGACCAGCGATCTGGAAGTCAATCACGCGATGCGTCGGTGGTTGGACTGGTAGCAGCAGAGACCGTCTATCAAAAAAACTCGCTCGAAATTGCAGGCCGTATCAAGTTGGATGGTCTGGCAGATCGGGAGTGTGTTGTCAAATTGCTTGCGGAGACCGACTCGGGTGTCATGCAAGAGGTCGCTCGACAGACTGTTCGTGCAGGAAATCGAGGCGAGGAAATCCCTGTGCGACTTCCGTGGGTGCCGGATTCAGTTGGAGAAAGAAAGCTTGTGCTGGCAGTAGAGCTTCAGGAAGGCGAAATCGTACAAAGCAACAACGAACTCTCGACATTCGTCAATGTTCTCGACGGCGGGCTGCGAGTTTTTTATCTCGAAGGAACGCCTCGGGTTGAACAACGATTCTTGCGACGGGCGTTGGCGCTCTCTCCAGATATACAGGTTGATTTTCAGTGGATCAATTCTGACCGTCGCCGCGAATGGCCGATGGATCTTGAGCGACAGCTTGCATCGGAATACTCGGTGTTTCTTCTGGGCGATATTGACTCTGAAGCACTGCGAGCAAAAGACATTCAAACGATTACAGCAAAGGTGCGTGCGGGAGCTGGGATCGGCATGCTCGGTGGCTTTCACTCATTTAACGCTGGAGGGTGGGGAAGTACAGCACTTGCACCGGCGCTTCCGTTCGAGCCAGATCGTCTTGCCCGACAATCTTTTGATCAACCGATTCGGGAGGATCTCCATCTGCGAGGACCGATCAAAATGATCCCGGATCCGAGGTTTGGGGCAATTTCAATTTTGAAGTTTGGAGGAAACGATCAGCAATCACTGCAGGCATGGCAATCGTTGCCTCCCTTTGAAGGAGCCAACCAACTTGGCCGATTGGTTCCCACGACCAAGCCGCTGGCCGCTACGGAGAATGGACAACCGATTCTCGTGGCTCGCGATTATGGAGAAGGACGCGTGTTGGCATTCGCGGCAGACTCAACATGGAGATGGGTCATGGCCGATCATGCTGAGGAGCATCGAAGATTTTGGAGACAGATGATTCTTTGGCTTGCAAAAAAGGATGATTCTGAAAGTGGCAAGGTGTGGTTGCGGCTCTCGCAGCGACGAGCTTCTCCTGGAACGGCGATTCAGTGCGATGCTGGAGTGACGAGCACTCGCGATGAGATTCATGTTGATATGGCGATGGATGGAATTCTTACTTCGCCATCAAAAAAGGTTCGACCCATTCGCATTGCCAAGGATGGAGAGGCTTTTACAGGAACGCTCGGAGAGCTGGTGGAGCCTGGAGATTGGAAACTGAAAGTGAGTGCCCATGGAACCGACGGCGGGGAGATTGGAACAAAAGAGGCTCGTTTCACTATTTACAGACAGGACCTCGAACTGGCCAATCCGATTGCCAATGTCGAACTGATGCGGCAACTTGCCGATGCGACGGCCAATGCTGGTGGTGGGGTTCGGGCACCGGAAGATATTTCCGACATCTTTCGTGCAATCGCCGAGAAACCAGCTGAATTTGTGATTGAAAAACAGGAATCTTTTACACCGTGGGATTCCGGACCATTGTTATTCATAGTTTTATCGCTGATGAGTTTTGAGTGGTTTTTGCGAAAAAAATGGGGATTGGTCTGAACACCCGAGAAAAATGCTTGCGAGTTGGGTCGGGAATCATCTTTGAAATGACAAGTGAACTTGCTACTCTCCGCCGCCCCGCCGGGATTTCTGTGTGAAGTTTTGAAGAGACTTCTTCCGGCGTATTCCGGCAGGGAGGTCGGAGATGTCGAGAGCTTGGCCCATTCGCGACAAACTGCTGCTCGTTGGACTTCTCGTTGCAGTGGTGGTAGGCACGCTGTCGGCAAGTAGTTTTGTCGGAATCTATTCTTATCGGCGACTGGTGCGCAGCCTCAGTAGTCGGGCCGCCGAACTTCCGCTGGCAAGTGAAGTCAGTCGAAGTGTCGAGCGTTTGCGATTCAACTATGCTCGCCATCAATCATTCTCCTTGTGGTCGCAAGGATTCGAGGGCGTTCTTTTACGATCTCCGGAAAATGAGTTTGCAAAACTGTTAACCGCGACCGAGTGGGCTCTTAGTCGCTACGGCCTTGAACTCGCCGCAGGCGAGTCGGATGGAATGCCATTTGGTGACAGAACTCAAGAACGACACTCAGTGGCCGAGATTAGCGAGAGCCTCAAGACTCTTGAGACTCTCAATGGTCCGGCAATGTTTGGCCATGAACAAGAAGAAAATAAAAAACTTATTGTGCAATGGGAACTTGAGCGCCTCGAGTCTTTGTCGGCTGAGTTGCCGAGTTTCTTGCAGCAGAGGCTGCATGCACTGGCGAGCGAAGTTCGAATTCGATATCGCACCTTGATCGTTGTGACGTGGGTGTCTGTGATTGCTGCTGTGGGATTGCTTGTGACGCTAGGCATCCTCACGTATCACTGGGTGTTTCGTCCTCTGAGAATGCTGGGCCGCGGAAGTCGTCGAGTTGCGCTCGGAGATTTTGACTACCGAATTGAAATGGATACGTTTGATGAGATGGCCGAACTCGCAAACGCGCTCAATGATATGACTTCGCGATTCAAGGCAATTCGGGATGATCTTGACCGTCAGGTACAGTTGCGAACAAAAGAGGTTATTCGCAGCGAACAGTTGGCCAGCGTTGGATTTCTGGCGGCTGGAGTTGCTCACGAGATTAACAATCCTCTCGCTTCGATCGCCATGTGCGCTGAGTCGTTGGAGAGCCGAATAGTCGACGACGGCCGGGACGACGAAGAATCGAAACTGACGAGGCGGTATCTGGAATTAATTCAGACAGAAGCTTTTCGATGCAAAGGAATCACTGAAAAACTGCTCGATTTTTCCCGTTTGGGTGAGGTGCGACGTCAACCCACGGCCTTGCGAAGATTAGCACTCGATGTGGCCGACATGCTGCGTCACGTGGGACGATTTCGAGGAGCCTCTATAGAGATCGTGGAATCGCTGGACCTTCTTGTGATGGCCAATCCACAGGAACTCAAGCAGGTGATATTAAATCTTCTTGTGAATGCACTTGATAGTGTCGAGGAATCTGGGCATGTTCGAATCAGGCTCTTTCGGTCAGACGCAGACGCCGTTCTTGAAATCATCGATAACGGCTGCGGCATGGATCAGGATGTGCTCGAGCATCTGTTTGAACCATTTTTTACTCGCCGCAAACATGGACAAGGAACCGGACTTGGACTCTCGATCGTGCACCGCATCGTTGCGGATCATGGTGGTCGCATTGAGGTCACCAGTGAAGGAGTAGACAGAGGGTCCTGTTTCCAGATTACGTTTCCGCTGGCGGATATCGCTGCGAGAAGTGGTTCTCAAATTTTTAAGGAGGTCGATCATCGTAGTCAAGCAGCGTAAGCCCTTGCGGATATTGTTCGCCGATGACGAGCTTTCGATCCAGGAACTCATGAGGATTGAACTTCCTCGGTTGGGGCACGAAGTGACGATATGCCCTGATGGACGCACCGCCGTTGTAGCACTTGATCAAAGTTCATTTGACTGCATTGTCGTGGATCTCGACATGCCGGGTATCAGCGGCCTCGATGTGATTGCGAAGATGCGGCAAAGTGCCCCTGAGACCGAAGCGGTGATCATTACGGGAAAATCATCGATTGAAAGTGCCGTGACGGCAATGCGTCACGGCGTGTGCGATTATCTGACAAAGCCGTGCAGGCTTGCCGATATTCAAGCGGTCTTGGAAAGGGTGCGACAAAGACGGGAGCTTTCCAAGCGACTTCGGGCCCTTGAAGGACGCATCAGAAGAGCCGAAGGAGTGACAAGCCTCGTAGGCTCTTCAGCAGGACTCGAGCAAGTGCGTCGGGCGATTGCACGTGTGGCTCCGACTGATTCGGCAGTGCTGATACGAGGGGAAACTGGAACGGGAAAAGAAGTGGTCGCGCGTCTGGTGCATGAGTCGAGTAGCCGAGCGAATAAAATGCTCGTTGCAATTAATTGCGGTGCGATGCCGGAGCAACTTGTAGAAAGTGAACTTTTTGGACATCGAAAAGGAGCATTTACGGGAGCCGAGGAACATCGCGCCGGGTTATTCGAAATGGCTGATGGAGGAACAATTTTCCTGGATGAGATCGGAGAGCTTCCAAAATCGCTGCAACCGAGGCTTCTCAGAGTTTTGGAAAATGGTGAAATCAGACGAGTCGGTGAAAATCAGTCCATAACAGTTGACGTGCGAGTGATATGCGCAACCCATCGACCACTGGAAGAAATGGTCGAGTCAGGAAGTTTTCGCGAAGATCTTTTTTTTAGAATCAATACGTTTGAGATCCCAATTCCTTCTTTGCGAGATCGTCCGGAAGACATTCCTTTGCTGGTGGATCATTTTGTGCGACGAAATCGACAGGGTATTCCACCTCATGCAGTGGTTACGGTTACTCAATGTATGGAAGTGCTTACAGGTCATCGCTGGCCCGGAAATGTTCGCGAACTGGCGAACGTTGTAGAGCACGCACTCGTACTCTCGGATGAGTTGCCCTTACAGATCAAGGATTTGCCCGAGCGCTACGGCGTGAGAATGATGTCGAAACAAGTATCGAGACCCAACAGGCCGCTGACCCTTCGAGATATTGAAAATCGTGCGATTCTCGAAGGTCTCGATCGCAACGGAGGCAACAAGGTGAAGACCGCCGACGATCTCGGGATCAGTTTGAAAACGCTCTACAACAAACTGCATCAAGCAACCGAGGAACCACTCGATCGCACGGCTTGAATGTTTGTGGCGGTACGACGCCTTCAAACGGGAGATCGTATTCGTCAATGGCTCGATCACAAAGACATCATAGGCATCATGTTTTTCGAACCACTCCGGCCAAAACCCCCATCACTCGAGCGTTCTTCACATAGATGGGTTTCATTGACGCGTTGGCTGGTTGCAAGCGAATGCGATCGCGTTCTGGAAACCACTGTTTGAGCGTGGCGTCACCATCGTCAGTCTGCGCGATCACGATATCTCCGGCATGAGCAGTTTTGCGTTTGTGAATGATCACCCAGTCGCCGTCTGCAATTTGTGCATCAATCATCGAATCACCCATAACTTTCAGCACAAAATGGTTGTCGCGATTGAAGAGAGTTTCGAAATCGATTCGTTCAGAATTTTCTTCTGCCGGACGCAACGAGCCAGCCGCCACCCAGCCAGCCATTGGCAGACCACGAAGATGCACGGGTTCCCCAATAAGTTCGATGGCTCTCGACATGTTCTTTCCTCGTGTAATCCACCCTTTTCTCTCCAGGGCTTTCAGGTGGCACATCACTCCGTTGGGTGAACGAATGCGAAAAGCAGCCCCGATTTCCCTGACAGTCGGTCCATATCCGCGAGACTGAATCTTCTCTCGAATGAATTCGTAAACGGCGGTTTGTCGCTCGGTGGGAGGGGCTAGTTCAGCGGCGTGTGCAGCGACTTTTCGAATTGTTTTAGGCCTTGGCATCTTTGATCTCGGCGAGAGGGCACCGTCTCCTTTTGAGTATGTATTGAAACGAATCGATCGATTTTTCAGCCTGAATTATGGGAATTTATCCAATCACGAAACTGAAAAGGTGAGCGAATCGCACAACAGCGATAACAGGGACGCGCAATCGTATGGTATACGCCCGTTCATTGTCAAGAAGTATCGGTCAACGAAGAGGGCTCACATGTCAAAAACATCAAAGTTGATACGGAAATTATCAACTGTTTCGGAACGTGGCATTGGAGAAAGTTGAAGAAAAATGAGCATTTTCGCAAGATACGAGTCTGAGTTGTCGGATGCAAACAGCCGTCCAAGGTTTTTTAAATCGCATCGCTTCGCATCGTAAACACGCCCTGGGTCCTACACTTTTTTGGTTCGAAAGAAAGTAAACGAATTTCTAAACCTGCTCCCGTGTCACAAAACTAGATAAATATCGAGGAACGAATAAAAATGGATCGCATTCTTAGAACCAACCACGCCAACCATCTTGTGTGTGAAAAAACAAAGTCGGTCTCTTGGAACTCATGTGGCCTTCAGTTCGTGTCGAGCCTGTACCAGCAAACGCTCTTTGCTCGGCGAGAGGCTATCGTCTGGAGGCTTTCAGTGTTGCTTGCGGCGTTTTTTGTATGCGGGAATCAACGATGTTCTCACGCAATACAAACGGATGCTCCTGCTTCGCAGTCCAGGCCCTTTGACGACAATGACGCGACTGCTGATTTGAAAGAAGAACGCAATAAAAAATCAAAAGCAGATTCGGCAAAACCATCTTCTATCAAAGCCGAAAAGGAACCCAAGATTGCGCATATTCGACTTGACGGATCATTTTCAGAAGGCACGGGGCAGGGGGGACTACTCGCTGTATCCTCTCCTTCACTCCAGAAGATCTGCGAGCGTCTCGATAAAGCAGCGTCGGATGATGGTGTCGGCGGAGTGTTGCTCTTGATCGAATCAATTGATGTTGGTCGGGCTCGCGTGGATGAAATCCGGCGTTCAATTGAAAAAATCAAGAAGGCCGGCAAGCCGGTTGTAGCGTATTTGGTGGGCGGAGAATCGATTCAATTCATGCTCGCCGGAGCGTGCGACGCCATCGTTATGCCACCAGCAGCCCCACTCGCTGTGACAGGAGTGCGAGCCGAAATGACATTTTATAAAGACCTTCTCGACAAGGTTGGGGTGGATGCAGAAATTCTTCAGGTGGGCCAGTTTAAAGGGGCCGCCGAGCCGCTCACTCGTTCGTCCATGAGTCCCCAACTGCGAGCCCAGTACGAATTGTTTGTTGAAGATCTCTTTGACCAACTCGTTGACATGGTGGCGGCCGATCGAAATCTTGATCGACAACGAGTGATTGACTTGATTGACGTCGGCGTGCTTACTCCCGACGCCGCAGTCGAAGCAAAGCTCATTGACATGGTGGGATACGAAGACGAGGCCATAAGCAATCTTGCAAGCCGTATGAAGAACAAGAATCCAAAAGTGATCGAAAATTATTTTGAGCAAAAAATAGATGCTCATTTTTCAGGCCTTGGTGGGCTTGTAAAGCTGGTGGAACTTTTTTCTGGAGAGCCGGAAAAAAAATCAAGGTCTCGAAATAAATCGATTGCAATTGTACATCTCGTGGGAGAAATTACGGACGGCTCTTCAGAGGGTTCGTTCCTCAGCGGCGGCGGCCCGAGTACTCGTGGATTGATTGAGGCGCTTCGCGAAGCCTCGAAAGACGAAAAAATTGTTGCCATCGTCATGCGGATCGACTCACCCGGAGGTTCCGCACTTGCAAGTGATCTGATTTGGAGAGAAATCAAGCGAATTGAAAAACCGGTTGTTGCAAGCCTGTCTGATACGGCTGCCAGCGGTGGTTATTACGTTGCTGTGGCGACGGATCTGATTCTCGCAGCCCCGGGAACGCTCACCGGATCGATCGGTGTCGTTGGTGGAAAAATTGCGTTGGGCGGTGCGATGGAACGTGTTGGGGTGAAGACTGACGTTGTAAGCCGAGGGAAAAACTCTGGTTGGCTTTCAACACAAACGCCTTTTAATGCATCGGAACGAAAAGTATTTATGGCAACCATGGAAGATGTCTACAGACTCTTTACAACAAAGGTAGCCGAAGGAAGAAAAATGGATCTTGAAAGAGTGAAGAGTCTTGCCGAAGGGCGTGTTTTTACAGGGCGTATGGCGCAGAAGATTGGGTTGGTGGATCGGCTCGGAACTCTTGAAGATGCAATTGTAGAGGCAAAACTCCTCGCTGGCTTAAAGGCAGATGAATCTGTAGAGAGAGTCATTCTTCCCGAACCGCGAAACCTTTTTGATGATCTTTTTGGTTCTTCAGAAAAGCATGGTGATTCGATAGCCGGCTTATCGCGAGGGTCTCTCGATAGAAATTCGCTTGCGATGATCCGGGCCTGTGCGCAGGGGATGAGTCTTCCTGGGCTTGAACTGATTGTTCATCATGCCCGTGCTCTCCTTGAAATCACTTCAGGCCGTCCGCTTGCCATGATGCCGATGCACGTAGAAATTCGCTAAAATAAAACGAAAGCAAGGCGGAGAAAAATCGCCTGCTGATGGAACCAAAAAGCAGGCAGCGTCGAGGAAGAGACAGGGGTACCCGGTCACATCCGGTTACATCATCGCTTGAGCTACCAGGCAAAATGAGCAAACGCCTTGTTGGCGTCAGCCATACGGTGGACGTTATCTCGCTTTGTTACGGCAGCACCTTCTCGCTTGTATGCGGCCACAACTTCTTCAGCAAGTTTTTCGTGGGTTGGGCGTCCTTTCTTTTCGCGGACTGCCTGCAGCATCCAGCGAATGCCAAGTGATTGCTGGCGGTTGCGATTGACCTGCATCGGAACCTGATAGGCCGCACCACCAACCCGTTTTGAGCGAACTTCAACGGAGGGCTTCACGTTTTCGATGGCGCGGTTAAAGACCTCGATCGCCTCGGCCTCAGTGATCTTTTTTGAAACGATGTCCATTGCTTTATAGAACAAAGACTGCGCGACGCTTTTTTTTCCATCGACCATTAAGCAGTTGATAAATTTGCTTGCAAGAAGAGATCCATAACGAGGATCTGGGATCAATTTCTCTCGACTTGCTGTGATCTTGCCCATTGATGAAGTTTTCTTTTTGAGTCAGCGATTCGTGTGAGACGGAAGATACGAAAAACGTGCGAAGGAGTGTGACAAAAAACAGGAGGCTCAAACCCTATGGATACAAATGGGAAACCAGAATTCGATTAACCCTTCTTGGCACCATACAGGCTACGAGATTGCTTGCGTCCCTGAACACCAAGGGTGTCGAGAGCACCGCGAATAATGTGATAACGAACACCTGGAAGATCTCGGACTCTCCCGCCGCGAACAAGCACGATGGAATGTTCTTGAAGATTGTGACCTTCACCCGGAATGTAAACGGTGACTTCTTTGGAGTTTGAGAGTCGCACTCGCGCGATCTTCCGAAGTGCCGAATTCGGCTTTTTCGGAGTCATCGTTCTCACCTGCAGACAGACACCGCGTTTTTGTGGGCAACGGTCCAAGACCGGAGATTTTGAAAACTTACGAGGAGGTCTGCGGCGATTTTTGACAAGTTGGCTGATCGTAGGCATTTAAAACATCGCAAAAGGTGCCATCTTTAGCCGGAGAACAAACTGGTTCTCCTCGTAGGGGCGTTTCTGGCAAGCCGCCGAGTGTAGCCACGCGAACTGTTCTGCAAAAGACGTCTACTGCGTTGGCCGGGAAAAAGAGGAGCTCAAGCACTTTTTTCGAAGAATCATGCACCTTAGACGAGGACGAAGTCAGTTGGGAGACCCTGACCTAATTGTTGTCGGAATTCAGGAGTCGCACGCACAGAAAATCTCCCCCCGTCCGCCTGCAAGAACATCGCCATGCCAATGCATCCACGGTCCACACCAAAATGGTTCATTGCCAAGAGCATGCTTTGAGTCATCTTCGCCAATGCATCGAATAATGTGGCTTCGAATGAGTCCGAGTGTTTGGGGGCACCACTGTGTTCCCCGTCGAAACGTCACCGGAATATTCTGATCTGCCATGGACTTCAGTGCGATCAAAGAGCCACGTCGCATACCAATAAGCGGATGGGCCCCAATGTCAGCGGCCACTACGATTGTGCCTGCGTGGAGTTCCAAGCCCAGGCCCTCTCCGGTGTTCTTGCCGATTGCAAGAAGCCCACGTCGCATTCTTGCGCCAGCGAGATGCCCAACATTTCCCAGAACGATCACCACTCCTCCAACCATACCGGTGCGACGTCCTGCCAGCGCTGCGGCGACGTTATTGCCAGCATTTCCCCTGACGAAAACAACGCCTCCAGTCAATTGTGCTGCAAGAAAATCACCAGCGTTTTCTCGAATTTCCAATCGGCCCCCGCCCATGCCTTGTGCAGCATGACGACCGACTGATCCATCGACCACGATTGTGCCGGTCATCATGCCGGCCGCAATTCCATGGACGTGGGAAAAATCGCCTTCGAGTCGAACTGAATCGCGATTTCCATCCTGTGTGATCGTAAACAGATCGCCCCACTCGATGTCTTGGCCGTCCACACGGGCGTGGCGATGAAGCAAATCAAAAATCGCTACGTCGCACAATTGTTCGGGGCAAAAGTGTTCCAGTTCCACCGACATTCTGGAATGGCTGGTAGGTCGAAAAACCAACGGCATAAGTCTCTCGTTCTGACAAATTGGTGAGCCCAAAAACAGACGTTGGATCGATCAGTGAGTCAAAGAAAGAGTGCTCTCTATCAATGGGCAAGCAGTGGCGACACGAAAGGGGCATTCAAGGAATGGACCAACTGGTCAAACATGAATACTTAATAGAGACAGAGGCTTCCTAATCATGTCGCATGAATTGGCAATCGCAACCCTTAAGCCTGAACCATCAAAAAACAGACAAAAGAAGAGCGGTTCATACGAAAACAAAACAAATTTGAGAAGATAGAACAAAAAAACACTTTTTAAGCGGTGCAACGATGAAGCGGACGAGGATTCTTTAATTTGCTATGAAAAAGTGTGGTTCGGTGATTGAATTACGAAATTGACCCGGCTAACCTAATTCAACAACACGCCTCGGGCTTCTTGAACTGCTTGGTCGGCGCATCGAATTTGAGCGGCACCGAACAAATCATTCCTCCAGAGAGAAAAAGCAAGCATGCGTTTCACGCTTATCGATCGAGTGATCAGTATCGAACCGGGACAACAGATTACTGCCGTCAAGACGGTGTCGCTGTCTGAGGAATATCTTCAAGACCACTTTCCTCGATTCCCTGTTCTTCCGGGCGTGCTCATGCTTGAGGCAATGACCCAAGCAGCGGCATGGATGATTCGAATTGGTGAAGATTTTGCGCACAGTATGGTGGTACTGCGAGTTGCAAAAAACGTGAAATACGGCGATTTCGTAGAGCCCGGAAACATGCTCACCATCCAAGCTCAGGTGATTGATCAGAATGAGACAACGACCAAAGTGAAAGCGAGTGGAATGATCGATAATCGCACCAGCTTGACGGCTCGGCTGGTGCTTGAACGATATAACCTTGCTGATCGACAGTCCTACGGCGAGGCAATCGATGCCACTGTTCGAATGGAGATGAGGCGAATGTGGGCTCTGATCAATCCGCCCACCAGGCGAGGCAACCGGTTGAAGAAAGATGAGTATCAGGGAGTATTTGTGCCTCCTGACAAAGAAGTAATTCCCTCATGTTCAAACGCCTGAGGCTGAACAGGAGGCATAATGCCGCGTTTATGTGTCAACGGTTGCCATCAGAAAATTGAATCACAATTCCATCGGTTCCTATTTAAAACGGTTTTTGAAGTATTTTGACCGAGTTTTAAAAATTTTCCCGCAGAAATTTGTGAATATGGGTCGACAGGGAAATTGATTTTTGGGTAGAGTCGTCCCGTCAGAGTGTCTTGCTTGAGCCTCTGCTTGGGTCCGGTTCGTCCGGATCGAAGAGAAACCGGTTTTTTCCCACGTAGTTGAGGTGCCGTGTCGATGCCGTCTCGAGATGAAATTTTTGAAAAAGTGAAGAAAGCTCTTGTCGATGCTCTTGGGGTGGACGAAGAGGACATTCTGCCGTCGGCCACAATGGTCGGTGATCTCGGCGCGGAATCGATCGACTTCCTAGACATCGTCTTTCGGCTCGAAAAATCGTTTGGCATCAAAATACCTCGTGGCGATCTTTTTCCCGAAGATGTGCTCAGCAGTTCTGAGTTCGTTGCCGGAGGCAAAGTCAATGCGGCGGGAATTGCTGCCTTGAAAACGCGTATGCCGTTTGCAGATTTGAGCCGATTTGAGGCTAATCCGAACGTGCAAAATTTTGCCAACACGCTGACTGTTGAGGACATGGTTCGTTATGTCCAGTCGAAATTGTCGGCTTAATCTTTCGTGTAGTTTCGTGAGGACGGCTGAGGCCGCTGTCGACAATGCGATGGTTCTGGGTGGATCGATTCAATGAGTTCGTGCGTGGTCAACACGCCACGGCCATCAAAAACATATCTCTTTCTGAGGAGCATCTGCACGACCATTTCCCGGGCGCTGCAGTCATGCCAAACTCACTCGTTGTCGAAGGAATGGCGCAGACGGCCGGATTGTTGGCTGCCGATGCAATCAGTTTTGAAAGACGTGTGGTTCTCGCGAAAGTGGCATCGGCTGTTTTTCACTTCGATGCAGTTCCGGGGGATTCACTGGTCTACAAAGCAACCATTCTGGATTTGAAGCCATCAGGATCCCTCACCCATGTGACCAGTATGGTGGGAGACAAACTTCAGGGTGAGGCAGAACTATTTTTTGCACATCTGGAGCCTGGAGAAGGTGTTCCGCGGCTTTTTGAGCCGGCCGAATTGCTCCGGTGGTTGGATCATCTACACATTTACGACGTGGGCCGCGATGTGGATGGAAAGCCTCTCGATCGTCCTGATTGGTAGGGCTGTAAACGCAAGACAGCCTTTGTAGAAACAAGAGACCGCATACGAGTGAGGTTGAGGGAGTTTGAATGGTCGCCGAACGTCGTCGTGTTGTAATCACAGGAATTGGGTGCATCACTCCGCTCGGAGTGAGTGTGGAAGAGCTCTGGAAGAATCTGATGCGCGGAGCCTCGGGGGTCGGCCAGACCACCGTTTTCGATGCGTCCCGTTTTCCAACAAAGATTTCGGCTGAAGTTCGAAATTGGAACATTACCGACGAAGGTGAAGACGAGAGCATGTGGCACTATTGTGGTCGCCATACAAAATTTGCTGCTGGTGCGGCACTGCACGCCATGCGAGATGCCGGCCTGACGCAGGGGTTGAGTGATCCAACGCGTTTGGGCGTTTATCTTGGAAGCGGAGAAGGTCAGCAGGATTTTGAAGCGTTCACCAGCATGATGGTGGCTGCCATCAAGGGGGATACGCTCGATGTTGCGATCTTTACAAAAATGGGTCTTGAAATGCTTCACCCACTTTCTGAAGTGGAGCAGGAGCCCAACATGCCAGTCGGTCATCTTGCCGGCATGTTTAATGCACAGGGGCCCAACCTCAACTGTCTGACCGCCTGCGCAGCCTCAAGCCAAGCAATTGGCGAAGCTGCTGAATTAGTGCGACGCGGTGACGCCGATGTGATGCTCTCTGGTGGAACGCATAGCATGATTCACCCGTTTGGAGTGACAGGGTTCAATCTTTTAACCGCCTTGTCCACTCGAAATGATGAGCCGATCCGGGCAAGTCGTCCGTTCGATCGTGATCGGGATGGATTTGTGCTCGGAGAGGGAGCCGCCATGGTCGTGCTCGAAGAACTGGAGCATGCCAAGGCTCGCGGCGCAAAAATCCATGGTGAATTACTCGGATACGGTTCGACCGCCGACGCCTATCGAATTACAGATACTCACCCCGAAGGCCGGGGTGCGACCTCCTGTATTCGTCTTGCGTTGCAGGATGCTCGGATGGATTCCAGTGAAATCGATTACATCAATGCCCACGGCACGAGCACAAGCGTCAATGATCGTGTTGAAACGCTTGCCATTAAGAATGTGTTTGGGCCTCGCGCGTATAAAATTCCAGTTTCAAGTACAAAAAGCATGATGGGCCACTTAATTGCTGCAGCCGGAGCGACTGAATTGATTGTCTGTCTGTTGGCGATTCGCGACGGTATGTTGCCACCAACAATCAATTACGAAGAACCCGATCCCGATTGTGATCTCGATTACATTCCAAACGTTGCGCGAGAAGCCAAGTGCGAAAATGCTCTCTCCAACAGCTTTGGTTTTGGTGGTCAAAATATCTCTTTGATTGTGGGTCGCTATCGAAATTGACAGCGAACTGTTTTCCGGATGTTGTTTTGGAGAATCCTCGAACTGGTGTGCACCAAGGTTTTTTGACTCGCAAAAACCCTGTCCTTCGCAAACCCCCTAAGATCATCCGAGAGTTGAAGAATTTAGGGACTGAAGCGACAAACTTCTTTCAATCGCTGTGACCCTCACGACCGATAAATCTTCCGGTCGCGGTCACGAGTCAATCAGGCGCTTTGTCAGATTTTCTCTCGACTGCCACACGGGACAAAAGAAAGATGAAACGTATTCTCAGTTGCTTTGTCGTTTGTACGCTCGCTGGTCTGTCGAGTGGTTGCTCGATTGTGGATCGGCTTTTTCTCATGAATTGCGATGGGCCATACGCTCATAAAGCCGAGTGCGAAAACTGCCAGGACACTGGCTGTCGAGAGTGTGAACAACCGTGTCGCGATGGTGCATGTCAGGACGATGCCTGTCAGGATGGTGCATGCCAAAAGCCACAAGGAAGATTTGGAGGTCTTGCCAGACATCATCTGACTCGGGATGAACAGTGTGCACTCGAACAGAGCGGAGATCCCGGAGTCGGTCCTGCCGGTCCCCCCACAGGTGCCGTGGCGTATCCGTACTACTCCACCAGAGGACCGCGTGACTTTCTCGCAAAGAATCCACCGTCGATTGGACCCTAGACCACAGGCGTGGTCTTCAAGAGTCGCCCGTTCAATGGTTGTCCCAATCAAAAGAAGAACACTGCCAGCCTGATCCCTCTGATCAGGCTGGCAATGTTGATGATTCAAACGGGCCAAGTGATCGATCATTTGCGATGATTGCTCAAGCCGTTACGCTTTCCCCTGAGCACAACAAAGGGGTCGGCTGAAAAGTCGAAAAAAAAGATGAGTCGATCGTCAAGTGGTACTGGCGCCGGTGGATCAAATGATGTAACGACTCGCATGACAGCCACGGGATGGCTCGTGTGTGCGATCGCCGCGATCGGATTCGCGTTTGATATTTACGAACTGTTGATGCTGCCGCTGATTATTAAACCGGCGATCGCGGCTCTCAGCGCTCCACTCGTACAAGATCTTGTAGCCGGTGGAATGTCGCAGGCCGATGCACAGGCACTCTGGGCACCTGGCGGGAAGAGCTATGTTGGTTGGGCACGAGCTCTTTTTTTTATACCGGCAATCGCCGGAGGTGTGTTCGGGCTGATCGGTGGATATCTTACCGATCTTTTCGGACGCAGAAGTGTGCTCACCTATAGCATTTTGCTCTACGCATTTTCAGCAATGACTGCCGGATTTTCGACGTCACTTGAAATGCTTCTCGTACTTCGTTGCTGTGTATTTATCGGAGTGTGTGTTGAGTTTGTTGCGGCTGTTGCATGGTTGGCAGAACTTTTCCCCGATGCTCTCCAGCGAGAAAAGGCGCTCGGCTATACGCAAGCATTTTCCTCGCTTGGAGGATTGCTGGTGGGAGGGGCCAACGTGCTTGCAGCACGCTTTGCAAGTGAACTCCCGGCGATTCTAGGGGTGCATGAAGCATGGCGATACACGCTCATTTCGGGAGTGATCCCGGCACTACCGTTGATCTTTATTCGACCGTTTCTTCCAGAAAGCCCGGTCTGGTCTGCGAAGAAATCTGCTGGCACGCTCAAGCGTCCAAGTATTCGAGAACTTTTCAGTCCACAACTCATTCGCACCACTCTTCTGACTACGCTGGTCTTTGCAGCAAGTTACGGGATTGCCTTTGGAGCGATTCAGCAACTGCCACAGATTCTTGGCGGTCCAAAAGGACACGCTGCCATTCTCAAAGTCGCGGAACAAGCTGTTGAAAGTGCAAAGTCACAAGCGATGGTATCCAAGAAAGAACTCTCTCCCGGAAAGATCAAAGCCATTGCTGGCAATGCAACTGACGAGGCGGTAGCAACAGTGACGATTTATCAGGAAATGGGTGGATTGATGGGACGATTTCTGCTGGCTGTTTTGGCGCTGCGTATTGTGAGTCGCCGAACATTGCTGCGAGTTTTTCAGATTCCTGCGTTGTTGTATGTGCCGGCACTTTTCTGGTGGATTTCAACGTCGCTTTCCAATGTCGACTCTCTGATGGCGATCAAGGCCGGAATTTTTGTGGCGGGTTTGTTGACGGTGGCACAATTTAGTTTTTGGGGAAACTACATTCCACTCGTTTTTCCGACGCATTTGCGTGGCACTGGCGAAAGTTTCGCAGCCAATATTGGCGGACGCATTCTCGGCACGCTTGCAGCATGGATCACGATCACGCTTTCGGCAGCCACGCCAGCCAATCCGGTTCGCATAGCGGTCGTTGGAGCCTGTGTGGCAGGCGCGTATACGCTTGTAGGAGTGATTCTCACACATTGGCTACCCGAGCCTGCAGGCGGGCTTGAAGAGTAGACACTTCAAAAAAGCTTGCAAAATTCTTCCAATTATTCGCGGCTCTTCGCAGGGTCGCAGCGGTCTCGTCCCAAAAAACTGCGAATCGAACTTGCGTCATCGTCGGGTGAAAGAATCGGTTGTGTTCGAGGCGCGTCGTTTGAAAGCGTCGGTACTCGCCAGAGTACCCAGAGACCCACGCTGACGAAAGCGATGATCACGTACTGCATCCACGATTCGAGGCTACCTAAGAGAAGGCTGCCTGTGACAGCCAAGAGAATCAGGATCACCGCGCGACGTTTGGTTTTTTTGCGAATGCCATGATGTTGTTCCCAGTCATCAAGCGTGGGGCTCAGCCACTTGAATCGATGCAACCATGCATGGACCCGAGGTGAGCCACGAAAGAAGCACCAACTCGCGAGGAGTAAAAAAGGAGTGGATGGAAGGAGCGGGATGATAGTGCCAAAAATCGCAAGGCCGACAAAAATCCACCCACCACACACGTAGAGCATCCTTCCCACCGATTGTGAAAAGTGTTTTGATGACACGTCTTTGGATTCTCTGGGGGCAAACAAAGCAACCGGCTTGCGAACGGAGTTCTTGCGTTTTGGAATTCTTCACTGAGCAGTAGCAGACTGTTCCGTGTGAATGCACGCAAGATGAATTCGGAACTCAATCGTGGTCGCGCGCATTGGCGTAAACGAAAGGATTGCAAGGGGCGTCAGTGTTTCTGACGGGTTTTCTGGTGGAAGAGTTTTTCATGCATGGGAAGTCTCGTATGCTTTGTCAAAGTTTCTACCGATTTATGTGTTGGATTGTGTCGCCCCCTGCTGTGCTGCGTTGACCGTGGAGCCACAGCATCAGGTCATTTTCAAGAGGAGAAGGTTATGCCACTGGTTCCCATGAGAATTTTGCTCGATCACGCTGCTGAGCATGGCTACGGCCTGGCCGCCTTCAACGTCAACAACATGGAGCAGATTCAGTCGATCATGGAAGCTGCAAAGGAAACAGATTCGCCTGTGATTGTGCAGGCTTCTCGGGGAGCTCGCGGCTACAGTCAGGACAACTATTTGCGCCATCTCATGATCGCCGCCTCGGAACTATATCCCGCCATTCCTGTAGCGATGCATCAGGATCATGGAAACTCTCCGGCAACGTGTACCAGCGCAATCGATAACGGATTTACGAGTGTGATGATGGATGGATCTCTTCAGGAAGATGGCAAGACACCTGCTGATTTTGATTACAACGTCAAGGTAACACGGGACGTTGTGAACGCTGCGCACGTTCGCGGAGTATCAGTGGAAGGGGAGCTTGGCTGTCTGGGGTCGCTGGAAAGCGGACAAGGCGAGGCAGAGGATGGTCACGGAGCCACAGGCACTCTTTCTCACGATCAATTGCTCACCGATCCCGATGAGGCGGAGCGGTTTGTTTCAGCAACGGGTGTCGATGCATTGGCCGTGGCCATCGGCACGAGCCACGGGGCCTACAAATTTACTCGCAAGCCAGATGGTGATGTGCTTGCCATGAGTCGAATCGAGGAGATTCATCGTCGACTCCCCAACTGCCATCTTGTTATGCACGGTTCCTCAAGCGTGCCACAAGAACTGCAGGACATCATCAATCGATATGGTGGAAAAATGCCGCAGACCTGGGGAGTTCCTGTTGTGGAGATTCAGCGAGGCATCAAACACGGCGTGCGAAAGATCAATGTCGACACCGACAATCGCATGGCAATTACGGCAGCTATTCGCAAGGTTCTTTGGGAGAATCCAGATAAATTTGATCCCCGCGATTACCTGAAGCCTGCTCGCGACGCAATGAAAAAAGTATGTGTTGAACGGATGGTGTCGTTTGGTCAGGCTGGAAATGCCGGAAAGATCAAAGTGATCAGTCTCGAACAGATGGCCAAGCGTTATCTCTAGTCGAATTTCAGTCTGCGTGCTTGTGTGTCTGGCACTCTTTCAAAACACTCCATTTGATAGCCAATTGGAGTTGTTTGTGGTGGCTGATTTTTTTGCGGAGGGGCTTTGCGCAGTCGAGGAAAGGCTGGAAAGCTCCGTTGTGCCATCGAGGCTTAGGTTTCTATAGTCCCCGACTCCCGGCAACGCTGTCGGGAGTATGGCCGAGAGCACCTGTACAAGTGGCAAGGAGATCCGCGTCATGGATGGCGTCTGGGATCGTACTACACCATCGTCTGACGCTTCCGATGCGATGCTCCTTGCGCATGGTCGGGATGTGCTTGCGCGCGAATCGGATGCAATCGCAAGAGCTGCACAACATCTTGATACGTCATTTTGTACCGCGATTCGACTTCTTGAATCATGCACGGGCAGTATTGTCGTAACAGGGGTTGGAAAAGCGGGGCTCGTTGCACGAAAAATTTCTGCGACGCTTGCCTCGACTGGAACGCCAAGTCACTTTCTCCATCCGACCGAAGCCATGCACGGTGACTTGGGAACGCTTCGAAGGGACGATGTGCTGCTGGCGCTATCGCAGTCAGGAGAGACGGAAGAGATTACACGACTCATGCCACATGTGACTGCGATGGGGATTCGCATTATTGCTTTGACAGGTCGATCCGATAGCACACTCGCTCGATCTGCCGACGCGGTTGTTTGTAGCGGAAATGTGCAGGAAGCCTGTCTACTTGGGCTTGCGCCGACGACCAGCACATCGGTTTTAATGGCCTTGGGTGATGCGATGGCGCTTGTTACCAGCACGCTGCGGAACTTTACATCAGAGGATTTTGCAAAACGTCATCCTGGTGGAAATCTTGGCAGACAATTGGGAACGGTCGAACAGTCGATGAGGCCTCTTTCTCAGTGTCGTGTGGCAACCGTTGGTGATTTAGTTCGCACGGTTTTTTCAAAGCCACTTCCATCGCGGCGAACCGGTGCCGTTATGGTGATTGAACACGACGGGCGTTTGGCAGGCATCTTTACCGACAGTGATCTCGCGAGATTATTTGAGCGACGTCTCGATGAACTCATTGACGAACCCATTGAATGTGTAATGACGCGCAATCCGACGGTTGCAGGAATCGGAATGCGACTACGAGATGTCGCGGCACTTCTGGCTTCGCGTCGCTTGAGCGAACTGCCCGTGGTCGATGCAGACTCCAGGCCAGTTGGCCTAGTCGATATTGTCGATCTTGTCGGATTTGTTCGGCCGGAAACGATTGAGTCTTCCGTAACCGATGAGATGTTGTCGGACACCTGGACTTCCAAAAAAGTTTCGGAAGAACGGAATGTCGATGCCGCACACGACTCTTCGGAACGCGCTGCATAGTCCTGCGCACAGACGATTGAGAATACGAATTATGATCGATGAGACACAACGAAAAGCGAAACTTCAACGCATCGAACTGTTGTTACTGGACGTCGACGGAGTCATGACTGAAGGTGGAGTGTCATGGAATAATCAGGGCGTTGAACAAAAGACGTTTCACATTCGAGACGGCCTTGGAATCAGATTGTTCAGCCAAGCTGGAAAACGAGTCGGCATCGTGACTGGACGGGCAAGCCATGTGGTTCAGCTGCGAGCGAGTGAACTTGGAATCGGTATTGTGCGACAGGGAGTCGAGGAAAAGCTCAATGCGGTCTCATCAATCCTTACAGAAACAGGACTATCTTTCGAACAGACGGCATTCATCGGAGATGATCTTCCCGACCTGGCAGTTTTAAAGCGCTGTGGTGTTGGTGTGGCTGTCGCGGACGCCGTGAAGGAAGTTCTCGATGCGGCAACAATTGTCACTGCAGCACGTGGTGGCAAGGGGGCTGTTCGAGAAGTCGTAGAAATGATTCTGCGGGCGCAGGGACGATGGGATGCGATCGTGCAGCGATTCGAGTCTGGTGTGTCCTAAAACTCCACGTCGACGCAGGGAGCATTTTATGAAACACCGTTTTGGGAGATCGCTGCGGATCTTTCTTGTCGTGCTCTCTGCAGCCGGTTTTTACCGACTTACGGTAGTGCCTTTCGTCGAGCCACGAATTCATGAAGTGACGACTTCGCTCGAACCAACAGCCGAGGAAACCGCAGCGATTCGTGCGAGATCCAATCGCCGTCTAGCCAGCATGGGAGATGTTTTTCCAGAGGGTTCTTGGGAACGGGATGACCCAATTATGCTGGAAAGTCGGCAGATGAGACTTCTTTTTAAGCAGTATCATTCGCTTCCTGACGGGCGTGTGAATTTAGTGCCCTGCACGCTTGTGATGCTGCCTGAACGAAAGAGTGACGGTTCGATCAGTGCCGCTCGCACTGTTGTCATGCGTGCTCCCCAGGGAGCGGTGCTCGAATTTGATGAACCGCTCGATCTGCGGCAGGGAAAACTCGCCAAGCTGATTGGTGGAAGTCTTCGTGGACAGATCACCATTCGAGGAACGCCCAGTAGCCCGGGTGCCCAAGACGACCTAGAGATTGTGACTCGCGATGTAGAACTTGAAGATACCGTGATTCATACCAATGAGACTGTTCAGTTTCGATATGGTCACTCACGCGGGAGCGGACGTTCGCTCATTGTGAAATTATTGCCGCGGGCCGGTGAAGCCGGACAAGGGCCCAACATTGGAGGCGTGGAATCACTGGTTCTCGAGCGTGATGTTCAGATGCGACTTGAGGGAACCGCCAGCAGATTTATGCCAGGAGCAAAGGAAGCAGACGTCACTGAAACAACTGAAAGTCAGACACCGGTTCTCATCAGTTGCCGCGGGAGTCTTCGGATCGATGTTTCAAGCAATGTTCTTTCCTTCGAGGATCATGTTGACGTCACGCGATCCGATGCCGCAGGCGCCACCGATCAACTGACCTGCGATATGCTCTCAATTCTGTTCGGAAAGCGTGAACAGAAAATCGAAGCCCCTGAAAACAAACTTTCGACGGGATCATTTCAGCCACTCGAAATAGAGGCAAAAGGATCTCCCGTAGTCGCTCGATCGACAACATCTGGGCTTGATGCGAGAGCCCAGCGGCTCGGATATGAGATCGGCACGAGGCGTATTTTGCTCGATGGTGATGAGCCGGTTCTTTTGATCACTCCGTCTGGCGAGATGGAGGCGCGATCGATTGACTATGTTCCGGGTCCTCCCGGCTCTCCCGGCTCTCTCATGGCTGTGGGGCCAGGTCATTTGCGATGGGCTCAAGAAAACGGCTCATCACCTCCCCAGAAAGTTACTGCGCATTGGCAAAAATGGTTACGAATTCGTCCGGATGGATCGGATCATGTCGCGTCACTTGCTGGAAGTGCAGAGATAACCATCCAGCAGCGAGGTCGTCTTGCTGCATCCGAGATCCATCTCTGGCTTGAATCAGGAGGAACAAAAGCACGAGCAATTGAACCAAATTCTTCAGTGTCTTCAGCCGTTCCGTCGCTCGATGGAATTCGTCCAGCGCGCATGCTTGCACGTGGTGTGGTGGAGATTGACGTGGAACAACTTGCCGCGCGCACGGATCGACTGGAACTCTGGTTTCGTAACACCGAGCAGCCATTGCCACAAAGTGTTTCAGTCAATCCAGTCGCAGTATCCAAAGCGAATTCTGTCCAAGCATCTCCTGCAACGCGCCCTTTGCAGGCAACACCAGCTGAACCTCGTATCGATGCGGGAAGGATGATGGTTACCGGTGGGCTTGTGCGAGGGCTGATCAAAATCACTCCTGAGGGTGGCGAACTCGACGAGATTTCTCTTGAAGGTCAGGTGCATTTGATGGAAGAACAAAATGGCTCAGCGCAGGAACCGCCGCTGGACATTCGTGGCGACCAGCTCCAACTGACAAACGCAACACGCTTTGATGCCAGGGCGGTAGTCTCCGGTCGGCCGGCGATTGTCAGTGGCCGAGGTCTTGATCTCCACGGCCCGCTGGTTGAATTTGATCGAGGGCGCAATCGCATTTCAGTGGATGGCGCCGGTCGACTCACGCTTCCGATGGCAGCCGACAGCAGTGGACTGGAGTCTTTTCACTTCAGCAACTCGCCAGCAGTTCAAAGTGCGCAGTCATCCACGAAAAATACGAAACCCGGAAAGCTTGAAGTGACATGGAATGGCCGAATGGATTTTGATGGAATGCGAGCGAGATTCAACGACAAAGTCGTCACTCGCAGTGGAAATGCAGTGTTAAATGCAGGTTCGCTCGACGTCTATTTCACGCGCCCAATTGAATTCAGTGGATCAAGGCCCCAGAGCGGACAGGGAGCCAACGATGTCGCCAAGATTGCTTGCGGTGGAGGGGTTCGAATCGATTCGCGTTCCGTTCCGGAGAATCCTTCTCCATCGCTTGATTCTCTGGTGGTGAGAGATCTTTTTATTGATCGGGTCAGTGGTGCGATCACAGGAAGTGGTCCGGGACGATTATCCAGCGTGCGTTTCGGACAGGCTCCATCCATGCCAGCACCGGGAACAATTCAATCTGCGAGTACATCGTCCGAACCCAAAACCGCCCGACCTGATGAATTGACGTATCTGGGAGTTGATTTCCAAAAGGGAATGACCGGAAATATTCAGCGACACAGCCTCGACTTTCATCAGCGGGTGGAGGCAATCTGGGGACCTGTCGCTACGTGGGAGGACATATTGGATCCTCATGCACCGCAAGGGCTTTCTCCACGCGCGGTTCTGGTCACCAGCGATCTGCTTTCGATTGGACAAGTGCCTGCTGCCCCAGGGGTCGCACGAGCTTCAATAGAACTTTCCGCAGGCGGCAATGTATTAGTAGAAGGAGACTCGTTCACGGCGCGGGCCGCGAGACTGTCGTGGAGCGAGGCGAAAGACCTACTCATTTTTCAGGGAGACGGTCGCAGTGACGCGCAGCTTTACCGACAACTTCGTCCCGGCGCACCAACCTCCAGCGCCTCCGCAGGGAAAATTTTCTACTGGCGATCGCTCAACCGAGTAGATGTTGATGACGCGAGATACCTCGATCTGGATCAGCTTGGCGGAAGCAGTTCAAATCCTTCAATTTTAGGCAGCCCTGCTCCACAATCAGTTCCGGGAACCTGACTTATTCCAGGGGTCAATCGAGATATTCAAAAGTCTATGGAATTCGGCGAGATTCAGCCCCGAAACGCTCTCGAACGAATGCAACAACGTGCTCGGCGGCGCGGTGATGAAAAGTGTTTGAAGAGTCGCCAAGAGAATTTTCCAAAATGGTTGTGCAGGGAATTCCGAGGGCAGAAAGTTTCATGCGAAGTCGAACCGCTCCATCAAACCAGAGCTGATCTGTATCGACAGCCGCAAAAAACTGATGCCTTGGCCAGTTGAGCGGATGGATGTGCAGGATCGCGGTGTCTTGGCGGGCCTGTTCTACATCGGTGTAAACGTTCCAAAGAGCAGCGAAGGTTTCTGCGTCATCGCGCATCGCGAGATGAAAATCAATCGATGGGCAAACGGCAGCTGCAATTGGAAGACGCGCTGGGTAACGGTAGGACAGTCGCAACGCGCCTTGGCCCCCCATGCCCGCGCCGACGATCGCGATACCGGGAGGAGAAATATTCCAGCGTCGACCAATTTCAGCAATGACATGATCGATAACAAATCGCTCCGGAGTGAAGCGAGTGTCAAACGAAGGAATAGGTGAATCGAGCCACCACGATCGATGCGCTCGCGGCGCGATGATCGCAAACCCAGACTTTTCGAGGGATTGCTGCAACGCCGATTCAGCCGGCGAAGAAGCTGGATCAAAATCATGTAGCAAAATCAGTGCGTTTGATTCCGAACCACTTTGAGGGCTTTGAATATCGCAAAGTTTTCCCTCGAGGTCGATTACCGACCAGCGATCACCCCGGGGAGAAACAGCCTCAGAAAACAATTGGGTCATGGGGCACCATTCGAGTCACAGAAAAGCGGGGCGCGACAAAAAGTTTTCGATGTCGGTTTTCATCTTCCGGACTCTCCGGAGTCTCACTCGAAATCGAAAATCCTACTCTCGAAACTCTGAAGAAGAAGCCTTCATTCGCATGCGACTTTCAGAGGGGGTCACAAGAATAGCCTCTACCACGAAACGTACTGCTGCGAGCGCATGTGCATGTGGCCCCGAGTGCTGTTGTGAGCCTAAAACGTGAAAAATTAAAAAACTCAACGCAGTCTCACTCTTCTATGGTTGAAATGGCACTCGGCAGCGGCGCGTCTTGAAAATCTTTGTTGCGGATCAAAACAATGAACAGAATTCCGTAGAATGTTTAGGGATTGGTCATGTTTTTTGTAAAACATGCGAGTCGACCATGAAAAGCTATTGTTATGCGACAGATTCTCTCACAGCAGCAACTTGATGAGGGGGTTACACGTCTGGCCCAATTCATTGACTGCTCAAAGAGTGCTCCTCCTCTCACGATCATAGGAGTGCTCAACGGAAGTATTGTGTTGGTTGCCGATTTGATTCGACGCTTGGAAGGGCCTCTCCGCATCGCAATGGTATGGGCCAGTAGTTATCGAGGCGACGCGATCACTGCTGGAAATCTTGAACTGCGAATGGATGTGCTCCCAGATCTGAAAGATCAGGACGTGCTGGTGGTCGACGATATCTTCGATACCGGTCATACGCTCCAGACGATCATCAAGGAAATCTCCACATATAATCCAATCAGAATTCGGACACTTGTTCTTCTCAAAAAACATGGGAAGTCGCAAGTGTCAATCGCCCCAGATTTTATTGGGTTTGAAATTCCAGATGAGTTTGTGGTTGGGTACGGTTTGGATTTCAACGGTCTCTGGCGACATCTTCCCTATCTTGCGGCCTTGGATCCGGAGGACCGTGTAGAGGATAAAGTTGCGATTGTGCCCGCAGTGAGACGAGTTGAAAACGATCTCTCGATCTCAGAGCCAGAAGAATGAGCAGGCCGATGACATCAATTGTTGAGCAGAGACCAATGATGCAGCAGCGTTGTATTTTTATCATTGCTCGCGGGGGTGAGGCAGTAGGCACTTCAGGACAGTTGGCGATTGCTGCCCGCGGTTTTTTTTCTCGTGGCTGGGATGTGCATGTTGCAGTGTTGTCGGCGGGGGGGGGCTTGATCGACAGGTTGATCGATGCCGGAGTAATCGTTCACGCTGTGGGAAATCGATGTCAGCCGGATATGGCTGCATGGCTACGATTGGCGTCGCTTTTGCGCAGGCACAATCCCAACATCGTTCAGACTTGGGGCTCTACGGCAGCACGGTGGGGGCTCAGCGCAGCACACATAGCGGGACGCGCAAAGACCGTGGCCTGTTTGGCGGTTGAACCGAGTACACGTGAACCGCTCATGCCTCTTTTGCGAAGAGCGTCCCGAGTGGTGGTCTGTTCGGATTCGCTCAAGGAGTCGTGGCTGACGCGAGGGCTTGGCTCCAATCGTGTGATTATGGTGCCGCCTGGAATTTCATCAGGTATGGCGATGCAAGTGCCCAGAGAGGACGTAGCCAGAGAGCTTGGGCTTTTGGTCGATCGGCCGTGGACGCTTTGTGTTGCACCACTGGAAAGCAGTTCGAGAATCGAGGCATGGCTTTGGGCAGTAGACCAACTCGATGTTGTCTGCCCTGGTATCGAGCATGTGATCGTGGGGAATGGTCCTTTGAAAAACAAACTACGTCGATGGGCGAAAATTCAGAATATTGATGCTCGAGTGCATGCTCGAACAGAGTGTCGTCACGTGACCGCGCTCCTGCCGCATTTGCGTCTGGTCTGGCAAGCGGGAAACGTCGCCTACGGTGGAGCGATTCTGGATGCCATGGCCGAAGGAGTTCCTGCGGTTGCAGTCGATTCACCGGCGGCACGACAGTTGATCGCCGACAACCAGACTGGGCGGATCGTCACCGCCCGCCCGGCAAGCGAATTGCCGCGACGAAGTCTTGAAGTGATCGAATCGGACGACTGTTTTAATCGATACAGCATCGCTTCACGGGAGCGAGTTGAGAAAAATTTCCCTATTCATCTCTTTGAAGCATCGCACGAATCGATCATCGAACAACTGTTGTGAGCCAATCGTTTGAGCGGTGTCACCCTGACCCGCTCCCCCTTCAGCGGCACCACTTCGAGAAAGAGAATCTGGTGTCACAACCAAATCGCTCAATGATTCGACGAAAATAAAGAGCAGACCGAACGGATCATTCTGAGACCCTGGAGATGATGAGGTCGAAGTAAGCAAAGGCTTATAGCCGTTGCCGAGACAGTCAAAAAGACGATCGACGGCAGCGGCCGCTACGTCTTCGTCAAAGGGGAATGAGCCAACACTCCACAACGGGTTCAACGAGAATGAAGGAACCTACACGAAGGCGTGCCACTGCAGCAAACAATTCGTAAACATTCAAAGAATCGCAATGTGCACAGCAGGCGTGGAGCGATGCGGGTGCTATTGGTGTTGATCAGCATAGTGATCAACACCATCGATCGCGATGGCTGAAAACTCTGTCGCTCTCTGCGATGAGGCCTCACTCTGCAGTATGAGAGTGCAACGTTTGTTGCAAAAATGATCTAAGGTGCCTAGAAGCTACAAAAGTAGCGCAGCGAGTCGTTTCGTGACGAATAGTCGAAATCCGACTATTTTTATGATCATAAAATAGATGCCGAGGTGATTGGCACAGTTCGTGCTATTATTTTTTTTCTTAGAATCGAACAAACACAAGGGGGTGAGTCGTGCTGAACACAATTGGGAAGTTTGTTGCCCGATCGTCTGGCAGGCAGAAGCGGCAGCATGCTCGCCGCCGACTCTTGGAGCGTTCTGCCGGCATCGGCTTTTTCGAGCGGATGGAATCCCGTTGCATGCTTTCGGCAACCGGTCCGAGCTACGACATTGGAACCCCAACGCTCACCGATGTGTGGGTGGATCCCGTGAGCGGCAACGATGCCAACACAGGCTCTGCGCGCACGCAGGCTCTGCGAACGGTGACGGCCGCCTGGAATCGGATTCCCATGAATCAGACGCTCACCGCCACCGGTTTTCGCATCAACTTAACCACGGGCACGTATCCGGAAAGTTCGCTGCCAAACTACTGGGAGTCACGGCACGGCACACAAACCTGTCCGATCATTCTGCAAGCAGTCGACGGCGCCGGCACCGCGCGACTGCCGGCCATGAATCTTTTCGACGTACGTTCGATGTATTTGATCGGCTTGCGCGTGGAGTCTGGGGGCGGCGACGTGCTGCACTTCGATGCGTCTAACCATATTCTGCTTCGCAACACCACCGTCGTGGGGCTTGGAAATCTGGCGACATACGACGCTCCGCAAGAAGCCCTGAAGGTGAATCAATCGCAGTATTTCTATATCGAAGACTGCGACATTTCCGGGGCCTGGGACAACGCAATCGATTTCGTGGGCGTTCAATACGGCCACGTTGTTGGCAGCAAGATCCATCGCTCCGGGGATTGGGCAATGTATGCCAAGGGTGGCTCGGCCTCCCTCCGCGTCGAGGGCAATGAAATTTACGATGCCGGCACTGGCGGCTTCACTGCCGGGCAAGGCACCGGATTTGAGTTTATGACGTCGCCCTGGCTGCATTACGAGGCGTACGACATCAAAGTCGTCAACAACATCATCCACGACACGCAAGGAGCGGGCCTCGGCGTCAACGGCGGCTACAACATTCTCATGGCCTACAACACGCTCTACCGAGTGGGCTCGCGGAGCCACGTGATCGAGGTTGTGTACGGCGAGCGTTCCTGCGATGGCAACACCGCACAGTGCAGCGCATTCCTTGCGGCGGGAGGCTGGGGAACGTCTCTCGTTGGCGTGATCGAGTCGATCCCCAATCGCAACGTCTCGATCTATAACAACATCGTCTACAACCCAGCCGGCTTTCAGAGTTCCTCTCAGCATTTTGCTGTGTACGGCCCGCGAACGCCATCGGCTGGCTCCAATATCCCGTCGCCTTCCTATGCCGATGAAGGCTTGCAGATTCGCGGCAACATTATTTGGAATGGACCAGCGGACCATCCGCTGGGGCTGGAGGATTCACGGCTGAACATTTCGCAAGTGATGGCCGACAACTCGATCGGCACAATCCAGCCGCAATTTGTCAACGCGGCTGCCGGCGATTTCCGCCCCACTACCACCAGCACGATCTTTGCTGCCACGACCTACGCCATTCCCGCATTTACATGGACGGGATTACCGGCTCGGCCCAGCGTGCCAGTTGGCATCCTTTCAAACGCCGTGCCGATCGATCGCAGCGGCACGCTTCGCTTGTCGCCCAGCACCGCTGGGGCCTACGCGGCGCAGGGTATTGTGGCAGTGCGACCCACTGCGCCAACGCTACTGCTCCCAACGGCCGGCAACACAACTGCCACGCTCAGGTGGACTGCGCCAGTGAGTAACGGCGGATCGCCGATCACCGATTACATCGTCGAACGTTCCACCAATGGCGGCACGAGCTGGACGCAGATTGTGAGGCCCGTGTCGACTCTCACATCGTACGTTGCCACAGGCCTCACCAACGGCACTGCGTATGTCTTTAGAGTGATCGCCGTCAACGCCGAGGGCAGTAGCCTGCCCTCGGCTACCTCTTCGCCCGTCACGCCGGCAAGCGTGCCGAGCGCCGCAGTGCTTCTCTCGGTGGTTGCCGGCAACACAACGGCCACACTCAGGTGGAGTGCGCCAGTGACCAACGGCGGCTCCCCGATCACGGATTACATCGTCAAGCGTTCGATCAATGGCGGCACGACTTGGACGAGGATTGTGAGGCCGGTGTCGACTCTCACATCGTACGTTGCCACAGGCCTCACCAACGGCACTGCGTATGTCTTTAAAGTGATCGCCGTCAACGCCGTCGGCAGTAGCCTGCCCTCGGCTACCTCTTCGCCCGTCACGCCGGCAAGCGTGCCGAGCGCCGCAGTGCTTCTCTCGGTGGTTGCCGGCAACACAACGGCCACGCTTACTTGGAGTGCGCCAGTGACCAACGGCGGTTCCCAGATCACCGATTACATCGTCAAGCGATCGATCAACGGCGGCACGACTTGGACGCGAATCGCCAGGCCGGTGTCGACTCTCACGTCGTACGTTGCCACAGGTCTCATCAACGGCACTGCGTATGTCTTTAAAGTGATCGCCGTCAACGCCGTCGGCATCAGCCTGCCCTCGGCTACCTCTTCGCCTGTCAGACCTGCCCTTCCGGTGTGACGATCAGTGCGTGCGAAAGGCCGAAAAGCTTCGCAGCAAACAAAATCAGGCGATTTTTTAAAAAGTCGCGACAGTTTTTCTGTTCCGCGCTGAAATTTCTCGCGAACACCAGACTGCTTAAGCGTGTGGAGCATGAGTCTCTTCTATTTTCCTGCCAAAATTTTATAGTCTGTGGTCATTCAATTTCAAAAAGAGCATCAGCATCTGAAAGAACAATTCAACCGAGTATGAAAAAGGATGGACTCACGATGAAAACTATTTGTGCTATCGCTGCCGCAGTGGCGGTTTTCGGTCTGTGTACTGACTCGAGGATGGCATTGGCTGTGCAGCCATCTCCCAAGAAACCAAACATTCTCGTTCTCTGGGGAGACGACATCGGAACGTGGAACATCAGCCACAACAATCGTGGCATGATGGGTTATAAAACTCCCAACATCGATCGCCTTGCCCGTGAAGGCATCTCCTTCACGGATTATTATGGCCAACAGAGTTGCACCGCTGGCCGCGCCGCATTTCTGGGCGGCAACGTGCCAGTTCGCACCGGTATGACAAAGGTTGGTCTGCCCGGTGCCAAAGAAGGCTGGCAGAAGTCTGATGTGACAATCGCCACAGTACTCAAAAGTCTGGGCTACACCACCGGGCAGTTTGGCAAGAATCACGTGGGCGATCGTGATCAGCATTTGCCCACCATGAATGGTTTCGACGAATTTTTTGGAAACCTCTATCACCTCAACGCCGAAGAGGAACCGGAGAATCGGGATTACCCAAGAGACATGAAACTGGCGAACGGAAAAACGTTTCTTGAAACGTACGGCCCGCGAGGAGTGCTCAAATGTAAAGCGGACGGCAAGGGAGGCCAGACCATTGAAAACACTGGTCCACTTACCAAGAAACGCATGGAGACCATTGACGAAGAATCGATCGAAGGCGCAAAGGATTTTATCACGCGTCAAAACAAGGCAGGAGAGCCTTTTTTCTGCTGGTGGAACGCCACCCGCATGCACTTTCGCACTCACTTAAAACAGGAGAGCGTTGGCAAGTCGGGACAGGATGAATATGGCGACGGCATGGTTGAACACGACGGACATGTGGGGGAACTGCTAGAGCATCTCGACAAACTCGGCATTGCCGACAACACGGTTGTTTTTTATTCCACAGACAACGGCCCTCACTACAACACGTGGCCCGATGCCGGCACCACTCCTTTTCGCAGCGAGAAGAACTCAAACTGGGAAGGTGCCTATCGTGTGCCGGCTTTCATTCGATGGCCCGGCAAGTTTCCCGCTGGTGTGACGCTCAACGGACTTGTCTCGCATGAAGACTGGTTACCAACATTCGCGGCCATCGGTGGCGATGCCACGATCAAAGAAAAACTCGCCAAAGGTGTCGAGCTCAACGGTCGTACGTACCGAAATTGTGTTGACGGCTACAACATGTCTGAATACCTCAGTTGCAAAGAGCCACTGTCGCCTCGCAACGAGTTTTTTTATGTCAACGATGATGCTCAAATCGTTGCGATTCGTTACAACGACTGGAAGACAGTGTTTCTTGAAAACCGTGGTCAGGGATTCGGTGTTTGGCGTGAGCCGTTTACCGAATTGCGAGTGCCGCTCTTGTTTAATCTCCGACGAGATCCGTTCGAAAAATCGCAACACAGTTCAAATACCTACAACGATTGGTTTTTGGATCGTCCGTTTGTGGTGGTTCCGCTGCAGCAACTCGCGGGAAAATTTCTCATGACAATGAAGGAATACCCACCGAGCCAGACCCCCGGATCGTTCAACCTCGACAAGGTTCAAAAGATGATTGAGTCTGCGAATCGTTAGAAGTGTAAAGTTACAGTGCTAAAAATAACTGTAGAGGGAATGTCTCACTGACCTGTTTTTCAGATCAAATTATTTCCGGCATCGTCTGCAGCCCCTGCATCATCGGCACGATCAGCTGGGCCGGGTATTCGCCGCCCATGTGCACCAGACAGGTTCCGGGATCGCTCTTTTGGTACGCCGCTGGAAAATTGCCCGTCAGCGGATTGAAGGGCGAAGGCCATCGCCCCTGAATGTCCAGTCGCATGAGATCACCGGCTTGAAAGAATGTTGCCGACTCCATCAGCGGCATGTCGATGGCGACAATTTCGCCGGGAGAGAGCAGCTGCTTTTTTTCAAAACCCAGCGGCACGTCCCAGATTATTTCTGCGGCCGGCCCCAAGGCCCGTTTGGAGGCCTTGAGCCAGCCCTTTGTCACGTTATCCAGCGGAAAGCCGTAGGAACCTTCAAACGCAACTTCCCGTCCGTCGGAAAATTTATGCACGCTGGCAAAGATCAAAACATCATCGGCACCGATCACTTCCACGAAAAGCTTGAGCCGCATTTTGCCGATCAACATCATGTCGCGAGGCACCGTCCAGAGAAAGCTCGTGCGACCCCGCCGCATGTCAAAAGCAGTGGTGCCTTGAGTGGCCGGGGATGGCTCGAGTCTGTGATCGGAATGAAGAAACAGTGGCACTGGCTGCACGTCTTCGGGCGGCCAGTGATTGGTTTCCAGAACGCAGTGGACCGTTTCTCTGGTCGCATGCACTTTGATATGCACCGCCGGGGTCTGTTCAAAACCGTTTGGCTTTCTTTTAAGAAAATGGTCAAAGAACCGGGTCTGGAGGGCCTGCGCCTCGGCCGAGTAATAGACTCCCCACTTTGGCCCGCGATGGGCGTAGAGCCACTTCTGCTTCGAGCCGATGCGATCAAACGCACGAAACGAGCCGCCGGTATGCAGCAGCTGATCTGAAAAACTGGCGCAGATCAAAGCGGGCACTCCAATCGCTTCGAGGTCTGGCACGCACGCCTGCCACCACGCGTCAAAGTTCTCGCGAGCCACCTGCTCCTCGCGGAGACAAAGTTGCGTATGCGCCGAGCGTTTCACGCCCTGCGACCACAGCTTAAAAAAACCATTCTCTTGAATGCCACCGGGGCGGGCCAGATCCCGATAGAGATCCGAGAACCCTTCCCACGGACAGATTGCCGCAAGCGCAGGGGGCCGAGTGGCGGCGGCACGCCACTGGGCAAGGGCCAGGTATGAAACGCCGTTGAGCCCCACCTTGCCGGTGCTCCACGGTTGCTGAGCTACCCATTGAATCGCATCGTGGTAATCCTCCCCTTCCTGCTCGGAGAGCAAGGAGCTGGTCCCTTGGGAATGTCCAAAGCCCCGCAGGTCGAGATTCACAACCACATACCCTTGCGGCACCCACTGACTTGGATCGGGGCCTTCCCAGCCCGTCCACGCCGAATGGGTGATCGGCATCGATTGCTGCATGAGGCGGTATTGAAAAAGGGGTTTTCCCGGCGAAGGCAGATGATCTTTTCCATAGGGATGCGCGCACATGATCACGGGATACCGCCCCTGATCGGTCGGACGAAAAATATTGGCCCTGAGAATCGTGCCGTCCCGCATGGGGATTTCAACATCGCGATCAAAGATGACGTTGTCTGGCGCGGGCGTGATCGTAACCGGCGGCCGCAGCAGCCGAGCGATCCGTCGCAGCACATAAGCGAGATCGGCCTTGGCTTCAACGAGGCGGCGAGTCTTTGTCATCGGTGGCTCATTCTGAAAGGAGTTCTATTGTGTGAATAGAAGCACAGAGCTTCGTCGTTGGCCGTTTTTTGTGCCAGTCTGTTTTTCGAAAAAGAAAACGCGACGTTAGCCGAAGGAGAGCATCCGATTGGCTTGGCCTCTGGTGGGCTCTACGAAAGTCGTTCACGCCACGGCGGCGGCAAACGCGGTGAAGAGCTCAGCTGGCAGCGGATAGGTGAGCCGCCAAGTGATGGCCATCGGCATCTCCCCTTCGTGTTTGACAAATGTCGCTGGCCCAAGAAACCAGAAAGCGCGGTCGCTGGCGTTGACTCTCGCAAATAGCATGATCGAGGAGCCTTGCTGGCCGTGCTGTTGGTAACGCTTGCCAACGGCGCTCTCGGCGCGAGTCGCGGTCTGGCTTTCCCAGTGAATCAATTCGCGGCTGATGGCATAGTCGCGGTAGCGGGTCGTCGGGGAAAATCCGCCGCTGGTTTTATCGAGCGTAAACGCCAGCAGATCTGCCTTGGCCGCTTTGGCCCAATACACGCCGGTCTGCCACGGCGGCATCTTCGCAACGGCTCCTTCGGCGGTGTCACGAACGCCGAACGCCGCGAGGATTTCCAGCCGCGAGTAGCGGGCGTGGATTTCCAACGGCACATCTGGGTGCGAGGCCAGCGGCAGTGTGGAGTGGGTAATCCGCGATTGCAGTTCCTCGAGCAACGCAAGCAACTCGTCGCATACATTGCGATGGGCGTGCACAATCGCCGCGCCTTGGGCGAGCGTGGTTGTCTTGACAACAACCCTGTCGGCTACGCTCGACACGAGCATCTGAAGGAATCGTCTTTCGTTCAAAGGAAGCGTCGCGGGGTCCGCCGCTGGCTGCTCGAGCAACCGCTTGTAAGCTGCAATGCGGTGCGGATCCAGAACGTGCAGCATCCGACCGCACCCGCGCAGCAGCGCCACTTCACAAGACCCGGCTGCTGCCACCGATAACCCAGCCGCCCGCCGCAGATCGGTCCACGAGGACTTGTTCGCGTAGATGTCGTCAAGCTCAAGGCCCGTTTCAGCCAAGAACATTCCGAGCGTCGGACACGTTCCCCCGACTGCCATGCTCCTGAGTTCGTCAACGCGGGCAGCCCATCTGGCGGGCACCGCCTCCTTAATATTGGCAAGCACAATGCTTGCCGCCACGCGATCGAGTTCTATGTGGCAGCCGGCAGGCAGAAATGGAAAGCCATCTAAAATCTGGCGGGTGAGGTCTTTGCGAGTGCCGCCCAACAACGCTCGAAACCGCCGGTCGTAGCGAAACTCCTTGCGGTGCTGGCCGACGAAGTCGAGCACCGTACACACGCTCTTGCCGTCGAGCCGCCGCAGGCCGCGGCCGAGTTGCTGCAGGAAAAGCGTGGGGCTGTCGGTGGGCCGAAGAAACAGCACCGTATCCACAGCCGGCACGTCGATGCCCTCGTTGAAGAGATCGACTGAAAACACAACATTCGTGCGTCTGTGTTGTAAATCCTTGAGTGCCCGAGACCGTTCGTCAGCCGGCGTGTCCGCCCAGACAGCCGTCGCCTTCAGCCCCGCTTCATTGAAAATCCGGGCCATGAATCTCGCATGCTTGATGCTGACGCAGAATCCGAGACCCCGAATCTGCGTGGGGTCGCCCGTGCGGCGGGCAAGCTCCTTGAGGACGACGCGGGCGTAGGCGTCGTTTGCCGTGAGCACTTCGGTGAGGCGTTCTACATCGTAGCCCGATCCACGGCGCCACGGCACATCCCGCAGGTCGGTGTTGTCGTGAATGCCGTAATAGACAAACGGAGTGAGCCGGTGCTGATCGATCGCGTCCCAGAGCCGCATTTCTGCCGCAATTCTGTCGCCAAACCAGCTCAACACCGGCAAGCCGTCGCTGCGTTCGGGTGTGGCGGTGAGGCCGAGCAACTCCACGGGATCGATGTGCTCTAGCAGCCTCTTGTAAGACGGTGCCGCCGCATGGTGAAACTCGTCCACGATCACAACATCAAAATGGTTTGCCGGAAATTGATCGAGCTTTGCTGTGGCCATGCTTTGAATCGACGCAAACACATGCTCAAACCGCTTTGGCTTGGCACCTCCCACCCACAATTCACCAAACGTCGGTTCCCGCAGGGCATGCCGAAACGTCGCCATGGCCTGCGTGAGAATCTCTTCGCGATGGGCCACAAACAGCAACCGCGCGCGAGGGAGCCTTGCCGAAAGCCTGCTGTAGTCCACCGCGGCCATGACCGTCTTGCCAGTTCCGGTCGCCGCGGCCAGCAGATTTCGATGGTGTCCCTGCAACCGCGAGAATGCAATTTTTTCTAGCAGTTCTTCCTGAAACGGTTCGAGCCGAATTTCAAGCGGGCACAGGACGAACTCTCTGCCGGGCCGAGCTGCCTGCGTGCGCTCCAGAAACTGCTCTTTTTCATAGGGCACAAACGTGCCACCGTTCCAGTAGCTTTCAAAGACAGCCGCCACCTTTGCGACGACCTCGGGATTGCGAGCTCCCGACAGCCGCACGTTCCATTCGAGCCCTGTGACCTGCGCTGAATGCGTGAGATTGGAAGAACCGATATAGGCCGTGGAAAATCCGCTGCGTCGATGGAAGAGCCAACTCTTCGCGTGGAGCCGCGTGGTGCTCATATCGTACGACACACGGATCGAGGCCCCTGCGGCTTCGAGCGCATCCAGTGCGCGGGCCTCTGTGGAGCCAGTGTATGTGGTCGTCAGAATGCGCAGACTGCGGCCGACCTGAATGTGGTCATGCAAGGCATCGAGCATCGGCGCAATACCGGTATGACGAATGAATGCCATGACCAGATCGATCGAGTCTGCAGAGTAGATTTCCGCGAGCAACTGACTGCCGACGGTGGGTTCGCCCGGGGCGTTTGTCAGGATGGCCGTGTCGAGCAGCGGAATCAGCGGTGGCCGAATGGGCTCACTTGTGCCATCGATCCGCACCCGGTTGATCGACTGCAGAATGCTGCCAGGCGCGACAGGCCGCTCGGCCAGATCGAGCGTGGCGGCGAGCTTGGGGTGATGGGTTTGCGTCTCTTTCATCAGGCCAGCAATCAGCCTGCGGGTGAGGTCGATGCCGATGGCCACCCGGTCTTTCTCGTCAACGGTTGCAACAAGCCGTTTGACAATTGTGGCAATGTGGAGCGAAAGCCGATCGGCTGCTTCTGCCGATCGCAGCTTTTCATAACTGGCGTGCGACGCATCGCCAAGGTTTTTCAACTGTTCGCCGAGCGCCTCGGTGAGCAGCGTTTCGTAGATGCCGTGGGATGAGAGATTCATGATGCCACGCCGGGCGACGCACAATGGATTACCACTGTGCCTCTGGGGGAGAGGCAGGGCGCATGGGCCTAAGGGCACAATCCGCTATGGCTCGTTGCAGTCGGTTGATCTGTCGCTTCATTCCCAGAGGAGTTAAAGAACTGGCCCGATGACGACAGCGAAACTCGATGGCCATATCGCTATGCGGCAATCGCGTCAGCAAGTAGCAGACGCGGTTTACCCTGCGGACTCCCGGAGTGATCCATTGGTCGCTGCCTTCATCCGCATCCACGACAGTCCACACATAAAGTGGATCGAGCGTTCTCACGAGATCAAAATCCTCGCCATAGGTTTCCAGGCCGTGGCCGCCCCAAATATCGTGGTGCGACAGCGGATGCCGGTAGGGCTTGAAGTATTCGTAAAATACATCTTCGTGAAATACTAGCGTTCGACGGTTTGCAATCATCGCCATTCCCATTGGCCCTCCCTCTTGAAACAGCAGCGAACTTTCAGGCATCGCCCCGTGGCTCGTGTTGGTGAGACCCCGCCATGGTACAGCTTTTTTACACCAGCACACAAAGGAGCCATACGCGCGCCCAGCGAATCGCTTGGCGTTACACACCCAACCGACTCGAAGGGTTGCGCATTTTTTCTTGACCCGACCGTGTCAAACGTAACGTTTGTTCCAGCGATAATTAATTGGCTATCCCAAGAAACCGAGCGTTGTCGAAGTCTCGTGAGAACGATCGACGAACAAAAAAGAGTGGTAACAATCGATGCGAATCTCACTGTGCACCATTGTCATAGCGGTGATTGCAACGACCACCCAGATAGGCTTTGCCGATCAGGCAGAAGAACTCGGCGCTGCGATTGATCTCTCAGCGTTTTCTCAAGAAAAAGAGGCCGGTTGGCTGTCGAGCGATTCACTGTCGAGCGATTCACTGGCGGCCAACTTCCTGTCAGCCAAGGATCGATCGGCCGACGACGCCTCGTCCCTGCTGCCGGTGGCACTGTTCGACGAAGCGGCCCCGAGACAATTCTATGTTTCGGGTATTCTTGCAGCATCATTCGATACGCTCTTCTACGGGGAGCCGCCAGCGATTCAGCAGACAGCTTTTTCTGCGGGCGGTGCGCTAGGTGTGGCATTGAACCGGCCCAACGGTTTGCTGCGGTTTGAGCTTGAAGGGCGTGGGCGGGATAACATATCAGAGACTTTGGCTCTCAACGCCGCCAACTACACAACACTGTCTGTCAGTGACGGATGGTCAGCCATGGCGAATATGTGGCGAGATCTGTTCTTTACAAAAAACTTCGGCGCCTATGCGGGCGGTGGAATCGGGGGCGGCGGGTATCGCTCGACTTATAGCGGTGCGCTGCCCATTGCTGGATACCCTGCCATCAATGGTTCAAGAAATACGAGTTCGTTTGCCTGGCAGGCGGGTTGCGGCGTTGTCTATGCCGTCAATAGCCGGTTGACACTCGATCTGGGATACCGTTTCTATTCACTGGAATCGACCCAGACGGACATTTATTCTTCCGGCAAAGCCGCGAGTCCACCTGTGGTGATCGGTTCTGGGGAAAATACATTCAGTGCCAGCGAGTTGCTACTCTCGATTCGCATCTACGAGCCGTTCCGCGGATTGATGCGATAGGGATCAACCTTTGAAGCACCCATCGGCGTGAAGAGCATGAAAGCGATTGTTTTGTATCGGCCATGCCTTCACCCGGAGGAATATTTGTGGGGCGATTGATTGTCAACAATCATCTGAATGCCAAGAGCCTTCGCTAGGAGCATTCGGGTAGACAAGCAAATGTTTGACCTACCGGATACGATCTCACGTGCCCATCTTCGACAACGAGTGTTCCGGCTTTAAGAACGAATGCTGGAAGCGAAAACATTCGCTCAAGATCTGCATCGTGTCGGTACACCGTAACATCAGCATCAGCTCCGGGCCCCAGATGCCCCTTTGTTTTCAGCCCCGCAATTCGAGCTGGAGCGGCACGCGTAATAATGCACAGTTCTGAAAGAGAGTACTCGCGCGAGAGCGAACCAAGAGGCGAACGACTGCGCACAAGTGGATGAATCCGTTCAACCGCTGCCCTGCGAAATGCCGCATCTCCTAACAATCGCATGAGATGCGGATACGCTGTGAAGTGTGCGCCGTTCGGGTGATCGGTCGTCAGTGCAATTCGCCAAGGATCGCTTACCGAAAGAAACCATTCCAATCCAATCGCCCACTGCCACGAATGAATGAGATTTTTTTCGCGATATTCAATTGGAAGAATGCCGCAGCCGCCCTCGAGATACTCATCGTGCGATCGCCAAGGAACTCCCGTTGTGTGAGCGAGATGCTCGGCTGCACTGCTATCGCCGGTCATTGCCACGGTGCGTCCAAAAAGAATCTGACCGACGTCGAGAGTGAGCTCTGAGTGCTCGTTAAACCAGTGAGCAAGCGGCTCAACTCCGGATCCGAATGTGTCTGAATCGCAATCGCCACCGGTATAGCTGTGAAACTGAACGTGCGCCAGATGTGCTCTCAAGCCGTCAAAGGTGCGCAGAGTCTCCATGGTTGTCCGCCAGTTTCCCGGTAGACCAAGATTGGCTGTATGCACATGAAGCGGATGAGGAAGCCCGAGTTCCACAATAGCCTCTGCCAGTTGTCTTAAAATGTCACGCGGGGAAATCGAATAACCAGGAAGCGTTGAATCGAGATCGTGATGGTCGCCCCGCAATCCTCGTTTCCAGAAGACACAACCGCCGGGATTGGCGACTTTCACCGCCCAGCCACGACACGCCGCGAGCGACTGTGAAATCGCTGCCATTGTTTCGCGACGATTTCTTCGCTCAAGCGAATCGATCACTCGTTGTTCATCAGCGACCAGCAGATAGATTCCTTTGTCAAGAATCGGAAGGTCAGCAAGTTCCATGTGAACTAAGTGTGCTGCCGACGGTGAAACCGCAGCATCAAAGACAGTGGTGTATCCAAGAGCTGCATAGAGAGAACCGGTGGCCTTCGCGGTGGGAACTGCGGCAGGACGATTGTTGGCAAGATCCGGCGCAATCCGTCGTCCCGAGCAAACCTTTGGACCGGCAACGTGGGAATGAATATCGACACCACCGGGCATGACGATCAAGCCTGAGAGATCGAGCGTGCGAGAGGGTGTTTCATGAAGAGCATCGACGATTCGACCATCGCGGATGTGAATGTCGCACACCACACCATTCTTTCCATTGGCAGGATCATAAAGAGTGCCTCCAAGGAGTGAAATCGATGTCGATGAATGAACTGTGCTTTCCTGAAAGGTTGCGTGTGGCAGAATCATGGCGTGCCCCGGAAGGTGCGAGGGCCCAGAGTGTTGATGGCGTTGATGGCTGCGAGTAACTCAGCGAGCAGCAATTCCATAGCGGGGTGCCGCGATGAAAACTTGGCTTGAAGCACGACTCGTGTTCCATCCTCTCGAAGAAGGGTGCCGCTTGTGGCAAGAAGTGAGTCGGCAGAGTCAATCGTGAGGGTTGGCGAGAAAGCAGTGGGCCTTGGCGCATCGCAAAGATGAACGACTCGCAGCGTCGACGTGGCGTGCTTGAGTGCAACACTGAGTGATTCTGATGGTGAGCCAATAAGGAGAACAGCATCCACCTCACGGCGGGAAATCAATCGAATCGCATCTGATTCTCCCGGGCTCGATCGTGAACCGAATGGATCTGCCACTTCGATTGCACCGGGAGCACCGTATCGCCACGTCAGGAGTGCTTGAGCGCCAGCAGCATTGCCGCCCCCGGCATGGATGCCCGCACCCAAAGGAACTTGAAACGCAGATTTTTTATGTGAAAGCAATCGCACCAGCTTCACTCGCTCCGAGGCGAGAACCCCGATCGAATCAGAAGCCTGCTCTGTTACAAACGCAACGCAAGAGGCCGCTTGAAAGGCTTCGCACAGTTGCTCGATGCTCTTTTCGTCGAGCATGACGCGGCAGCAAGCATCCTTTTCCAAGGGCGATTGCTGAAGCACTGCTTTGAGCGACTGAAGCATCGGAATCTGATTTTCCGCGGAAACGAAAATAAATGTGTTTTCGCCACGATGCGTCGCAGCAGGGGGCTTCGTCCCAACCCACAGCACACGACGAGAACCTCGTGGGCAAGGAGGGTCGATAAACCGTTCAAAAAATCTTGGATGCGTCGAGTCGGGGTCACAAAACCAAAGCACCACAAGATCCGCCCGATCGCGAAGTTCTTCCCAAGAAGCGGTTATTTCCCCAATGCGTGCAATGGTGGGGCCTGCGATGATCGAAGTGTCGAGGCATCCAGCATCGATAGCGGCTCCAAGACATTCGGCAATGTCTGATGCTCTTCGCTGACTTTCGAGCGTGATGCTCGTGATCCCAGTGACCAGCACTCTGCGCGCGGAACTAAGAAGTGATGCGGCTTCTTGGACGAGTCGAAATCGGGCAGAAGAATCTGTCGACGACTGTGGCTCAAGAGCCACAACTCCCGAACGTAACAGACGATTCGGATCACACAGTGATGCGCGACCCACATCACAAGCGTGCAGAAGATTTACAACACGTTCGTTTTCAACCGAGAACTCGACATCCTCGCAAAGCATTGGGCAGGCTGCGCAGAGATTCATTGCAAGGCCTTGGGACCTTTCGGCAGCATCTCGACGGTGTGAGCTCACGACTTCGGAAGCACCCAGATATTTTGATAGCGAACTGGGTTGCCATGATCCTGAAGGTACAAAGGCCCTGGACCGGGGCCCTCGCCGAGCGGTCCTCCCGGCGTTCCTGTAGGAATAGCAACGTTGTCGTGAATCAAAACTCCGTTGTGCCGAACTGTCATGCGACCATCGACGGTCTTTTTGTCTCCAGCATACTTCGGTGCGATGTAGGAGATGTCATAGGTCTGCCATTGAAGTGGTGGAAAACACATATTCACACTCGGAGCCGCAACAGAATAGATCCCTCCACACTCGTTGTTTTTCCCCTCGAGTCCAAAACTGTCGAGCATCTGAACTTCGTAGCGGCCCTGAATATAGGCCCCACTATTGCCACGAGCCTGACCCTGATCTTTGGGCATATACGGCAGAAGGAATTCGATGTGAATCTCTGCATCGCTGTAAAGATCTTTGGAAGTCACTCCCTGCATGAGAAGTTTGTCTGCCGTCATGCGTCCGCCAGTAAGTTTTTCGACGCTCGTTCCATCAAAGATCACAAGAGAACCAGCTGGTGGCTTCGTGCCAAAGGTTGGGCTTTTCCGAGTTGTTTTTGAAAGAGTTCCAATCAGATCAGAATCATTTTTACCGAAAACCCGAATGACATTCTCACGAATTTCACCGCGTCGCTTCACTCCATCGCCATCCATCCCACTGATGCTCACCAGAGAACCGTCGCGATTTCCATTGCCGATGAATTTGTCACGACTGTTCCAGCCTGCTCCCGGAAGTCCTCCGCCATAGGCAACCACACTGAATTTTGAATCACCAAGAGCTACCACCTGCACACCGACCGGCGTATCAGTTCCATCGATTTTTACCGTTCCAGTGTATTCGCCTTGAAACGGAAAGTCGGCATCGGTTTTCGCAGGATCGGTGTAGGCCTCTCCGGCGAGAAGCGTTTCAGAACAAGCTGAAAAAACAAACGCCGTCACCGTCGCCAAAAGCATCACAACAAAACCCGATGAGATTATTTTGTTTCGCAGACTTGTCGCATGTTGCGAGATCAAATTCAGGAAGATACGAGGCATAAAAAACTCCTATGAAAAAAGTCCTTCAATGTTTAACAGTTCGGCAAAAATCGCGGGCACTTGTGTCGTTGGGCAGCGAGCGTTCGACAGTTTCCACAGGGTGACTTCCGTGTGACGGTGCGAGCCCATACTATACCCAGTCTGGTCTCATCAATGCATAGCCAGAGGACGTATTCTTAAGAAAGTTGACACTATTTTAAAGAGGCAGATCTTTCGAAAGGTCCTTATTCCGGTCTGGCAAAGACAAGTCGGCCGGCGCTTGTTTGAAGTGTCTTTGTGACATTGACAGAAATATTGTGCCCAACATGTTCTCGACCACCCTCGACGACAACCATCGTTCCGTCGTCGAGATAGCCAACTCCCTGACCTTGTTCCTCACCGGCGCGCACCAGCCGCACTAAAACTGAATCACCAGAAACAAAAGAAGATTTGATTGCCACGGCCACATCATTGAGGTTAATGACTACGACAGACCGTACCTTGGCAACCTTCACGAGATTGACATCGGTGGTGACAATGCGTCCGCTCAGTTGCTTTGCCAGTTCAACCACTCGGGATTCATGTGAAGCAGCCGGTGCACTTTCATGAACAGGAGCGACGATCTCGAGATCAATCGATTCGCTGCCTCGAAGTTTTTCAAGTACATCGAGTCCACGGCGACCGCGCGCTCGCCGCTGACGATCCGTCGAGTCTGCAGCTTCCTGAAGGTCGTCAACGACAAACGATGGCACCACAAACCGACTGTCGAAAATACCCGCTTCTGCAAGCTCAGCCACTCTTCCATCGACGATCACGCTCGAATCCAAAACGACAGGTCGCATTCCCTTGACATCGCGGGCAAATTCAACGTAGGGAATTAAAAATCGAAAGTCGTCCATTGTTTGCAGCAACAGACTTGTGCAAATATAGCAAAGCACCATGCCAACAATTGGCTGCAGCCACGTGAGAAGAGGATAGCGGGACATGCTTGGAAGTATTGGAGCCAAGGCAAGCATGGTGACGTATGTCAGAAAAAGGCCAACGATCATTCCGAAATAGACCGCCGTGATAACCGATAAATTTTTGCTCTTGATCGATGAGTCGAGCCCTATCACGGTCACAGGAATAATCACCATCACACCGAGCACCGCCCATGGCACCCATTCGTCGGCCGCTTTCATCGGTTCGGAGTTAAACATAATGACGGCAATGCCAACCGACACCATGGCAAAGATTGACCGCAATACAACCAGATGCATCTCTCAAAATCCTTTAAAAAGGGATGTGGATGTGAACGGCACGTCTACGATCCGTCGCAAAAGTCTACGGTTGAGAAGCTGAAGAAGGGTCGAGTTTCTATTGCATTGCAATAGAAACTCGAGAGTCATTCAGAATACATCTGATTCGGGGATGAATCTACCAGACTGCTCAGCGTTCATCGAGAGCGTGGCTCAGTTGAGCCGAAGGGCGTGTTCTCGTTCGAGAAATCGATCGGTCATGCCAGCGAGATAATCTGCCACACTGCGTGGGATACCGAGCGTTTCTGCGCGGGCTGTATACCCAACCGGCATCTGTTCAGGATGGAGAACAAAATGGTGAAACAGTTCCTTGAGTCGCTGTTGGGCAGGTGATCGGACTGACACAACCATTTGACTACGATAAACGCGCTCGAAGAGAAACAATTCAAGTTGCGATTTACCGGCGGCCATCGTCGCGGAATGAACAATGATTCTTTGGCTGGTGAGCACTTTTTGAGTTGAATCAATGGAAAGCGATGAAAGTGTCTGAAGACTGCGTTCCACCAATTCCGCCACTTGCCACTCGACAAGTTCGTGAAGCACGGCCTGTCGGAGCCGGGATTGAGGCAGTGTTCCGTAGCGAGCCAAAACGCGATTGAAAGCCTCAGAAACCAGAGGGAGGTCGAGCATTTCATCAAGCGTCACGAGTTGGAGTTCGATTGCGTCGTCGGCATCGTGCGTGTCGTAGGCAATCGAATCAGCGGCATCGACGACTTGCGTTTCCAGAAGCGGCGGCGGCGCAGAACCATCCCGGACGCGTGATCGCTGAGAGTCGAGAACCTCACGAGAAAGATTGAGACCGGCAAACATCGGATACCGATTTTCCAGGATCGTCATAATACGCAGCGCCTGCGCGTTGTGACTGAAGCCACCGTAGTCGGCGAGGAGTTCGTTGAGAGTGTCTTCCCCGGCGTGTCCAAACGGAGGATGGCCAATGTCGTGTGACAAGGCGAGGGTCTCGACAAGATCTTCATTGAGAGCAAGCGCCCTGGCCAGAGTGCGGGCAATCGATGTCACTTCGAGAGTGTGCGTAAGTCGGCTGCGGTGATAGTCGCCAGGATAGGCTGTGAAGACCTGTGTCTTGTGAGCCAGACGGCGAAATGCCGAGGAGTGAACGATACGATCGCGATCTCGCTGATAAGGACTCCGAAAAGCATGTGGAAGCTCTTCGTGCACTCGTCCCGAGGAGTCTGCCGCATGCATGGCCCACGGCGCGAGAGTAACCTCTTCGCGAGCTTTCCAATCTGGAACATGTATCGTCGTCATGCTTTTAGCCTTTTGCCCAAAGCGAGGAAGGGTTTTTCGAACTTGGATGTGATTCGCAGCGTGCCTCGGTGAGCGACTCCCAAAGAGTGGCAAGCGACTGCGGCAAAACTCGTGTGCCCGCGATGCTTGGCATAAAATTGACGTCGCCGCTCCATCGGGGAACGATGTGCCAGTGCAGATGTCCCGGCACGCCGGCACCGCTGACAGTGCCAAGATTGAGACCTATGTTGAAACCCTCCGCGCCGAGAACCTTTTTGAGAATTGCACACCAACGAACCAACTCTTTCTGCAAGTCAAGAAGCACTTCATCAGACAGATCTTCGAGTGTTGAAAGATGGTCGACAGGAGCAACCAACACATGGCCATTGGAATAGGGAAAGCGATTCAAAACAACAAGACCCAGCGGACTTGAATCAACAACCCCCAGAGCCTGAGCATGTTCAGGAGCGCTTGCGGCCCTGCAGAGAAAACAGGAATGACAAGCATGCGTTCGCCACGCAAGAGGCTCGCAGGGCAGTTCTGAAACGCTTCCTTGCACATAACCGAGCCGCCAAGGAGCCCAGAGCGTTTCGTGGCTCATGAAGAAAATTCCACACGTGTGTTGTTAAGACAATAATTTTGAAGACCAGCAGCGCTCTGCAGGATCATCAGCGTACCGAGGGAATGTGAGGCTTTCAAAAGCAGACCGTAGCAAATCAGAGCATTCGTGACACGAGCGACCTCCACACGGCAAGAAAAATTTTAAAACATGAGCAGGACTTTCGGCGCAGGAATGCGTATGTTTCTGGAAATCGATATGAGAAACAATTGTTTCCAATCCCCCCATTCTCCCTGTGATTGAGCGAGTACTGTCATGGAATTCCAAGTCGATCTCGACATTTTTCGTGGGCCAATGGATCTCCTTCTCTATCTTGTGCGTCGGCACGAAGTGGAGGTCACCGATGTTCCGATTGCAGATATTGCGCAAAGCTTTGTCGAACATCTTGAGGTGCTCGAACATCTTGCGATTGAACAGGTGGGGGAATTTGTAGAACTGGCAAGTGTGCTCCTTGAGATCAAAGCGAAAGCACTTGTGCCGCGGCCGGAAGAAAACGAAACTCCTATCGAAGAGGTTCGTGAAGATTTGGTCAAGCGTCTTCTCGAATATAAGCAGTATCGGGATGCAGCCGTTTTGCTTGAAGAACGAGCGAGGCAGTGGGAGGAGCGGTTTGGACGCATCGCACCGGAGGCAGCCGGGGCAGGCTCAAAACCCCCCGATGCGGTCATCGGAGAAGTGCACGTCTGGGATTTGGTCGGTGCGATGACCAGAGTGCTCCGCAAACGCGAACGCGCGAAGCCGCGGCAGATCATTCATGACGACACTCCAATCGAAACTCACATGAAAAACGTTGAGTCGCTCGTACGCGAAAAGGGGAGGGTAGTTTTCTCCGACCTCTTTGATGACGATATGCCTAGAACCCGTGTGGTCGGGATGTTTTTGGCTGTTCTTGAACTTGTAAAGCGAGGCACGCTCCAAGCGAAGCAGGCAGAGATTTTTGACGACATCTGGCTTTCGTTCGCAACGGCACCCCGCTCTCCGACAGAAGAGGAGTCCTTGACAAAGAATCTATGATTGACAACGCGCCATTACTCACGCTGGTTCACAAAGGACTCACGATCGAAGGTTACTCCAGAGCTGCCGTGCAGAGTTATTGGCGAATTTTGGAACTGAAACTTGGCTTCGATCTCGGAGCACATCCATGGTCGTTTATGGGCACCGGCACTTGGTTCATCACCCACACGCATCTCGATCACATTGCCGCACTGCCGGTGTATCTGGCGCGTCGACGGATGATGAAAATGGAGCCGCCGCGTATTTACGTGCCGGAAAGTGCCGTGGACTCGATCCAGAAACTGCTGCGAATTGTGACGCGGCTGGACCGCGGACGATTGCCATGCGAGTTGGTGGGAGTGCGACCGGGAGACGAAATCGAACTTTCTCGTGAACATGTGGTGAGTGTGTCGGAAACATGTCACACGATTCCCAGTGTGGGCTATGTGGTCTGGGATCGCCGCCGAAAATTGAAATCGGAATTCCAGGGTTTACCCGGAGATCGAATTCGCGACCTGCGACTTTCCGGAGTCGATGTCACGCATGAAGTACGTGTTCCATTGGTCGCCTATCTCGGAGATAGTTCGCCGGAAGGATTAGATCGTTGTCCAGCAATGTTCGAAGCGATGGTGTTGATTACAGAACTTACATTTGTTGCACACAATCATCGCAAGGAAAAAATCCACAAATTTGGTCACATGCATCTCGACGACCTTCTTGCGCGTCGGGATCGATTTCAAAACGATGTGATCATTGCAACTCATTTCAGCACTCGCTACACAGACGATCGAATTCGGCGCATCATCGACCGCAAGCTCCCTGACATGCTCGGGGGACGGTTGAAGGTGTGGCTCTAGGAAAGGGCAGATGCATTGATTTCCTTGCCTCGGTCGGTCTATCTTCACGTGCCTTTTTGTAGGCACCGATGCGGCTACTGTGATTTCTCGCTCATGACCGGGCGAGAGGACCTTTTCGACAAGTATTTTCTTGCGATCACACGCGAACTCGACCGCGTGCAAGTGCCGCTCGAACTCGACACGCTCTACTTCGGTGGAGGCACGCCCTCGCACCTCGGCAGCGAAGGGCTGCGACGACTCTTTGATAGTCTTGAAGGAACTCTCTGCGTCTGTCCTGGAGCAGAGGTCACCATAGAGGCCAATCCGAGTGACATCACGAAGGAATTTGTGAAAAGTGCACTCGCGTGCCAAGTCTCGCGAGTGAGTCTTGGTGCGCAGTCTCTCAATAATAAAACGCTCCGTGCGCTCGATCGACAACACTTGGAAATAGATGTGAGGCGTGCAGTTGAGCTGCTTCTTGCGGAAGGATTCGCAGTCAACATCGATGTGATGACTGCCGCCCCCGGACAGTCGCTTGACGAAGTGGAAAACGATCTCGCAGCAGTTGTCGCGCTCGGTGTGCACCATGTGTCGGTCTATTGTCTGACTTGGGAAAAGGGAACGCGATTTGAATCGATGCGTCTTCGTGGTGAGCTTTCGCCCGTTTCCGAATCGATTGAGGAATCGATGTTTGAAATGGCAATCGATCGACTCGAAGAGGGTGGGTTCTCGCACTACGAAGTATCCAACTTTGCACGCAATGGATTTCGATGCCGACACAACGAGATGTACTGGGATTGTCGTCCGTGGGAGGCATTTGGCCCCAGTGCAGCACGGTTTGATGGACGGACGCGTCTGACAAACCACCGCAGCCCGACGACATGGATGCAACGCGTTCTCGAGGGAATCGATCCAGTCGAAGAGCGAGATGCCATGACGGATCTCGCAGCAGCTCGTGAACGTGTGGTACTGGGATTGCGACGACGTGACGGACTTGACCGCACTGCGTTCTTCACCGTCACAGGATTTTCGTTGGATAATCTTATTGGCGAATTAATCGCACGCTGGGTTCTTGACGGACTCGCGCAAGACAATGGACAGCAAGTGCGGCTCACCCGGCCGGGATTGCTCGTCTCAGATGCACTCTGGGGAGAAGTGCTTCTCAATCGCTGAGTCAGTCCACGCGACTCTTTTGGAGGCGCGAAAAAAATCAACCCTTCTGAACTGCGGCGACGAGATCGAGCACTGCTTTCTTTCCGTCAGCAAAATACATCAGCGTATTGTCGGCAGCAAAAAGTGGGTTTGGTATTCCAGCAAATCCTGGGCTGAGACTTCGCTTAATCACGATCACCGTGCGCGCCTTGTCGACATCAAGAATGGGCATTCCAGCGATTGGGCTCTTGGGATCGGTGCGAGCCGCTGGATTTACAACATCATTGGCACCGATCACAATGGCGACATCAGTCTCCGGAAAAGTGGGATTGATGTCATCCATCTCACGAAGTTTCTCATAAGGAACATCGGCTTCCGCCAAGAGCACGTTCATATGGCCGGGCATTCTTCCAGCAACGGGATGAATCGCGTATTCGACAGTCGTTCCTCGCTTCTCAAGCTGAGTCGCCAATTCACGAACCGCATGCTGCGCCTGCGCAACAGCAAGGCCGTATCCCGGAACGATCACAACGCGTGAAGCTCCTTCGAGAATCATCGCGATCTCTTCCACCGACGCACTCTTTACTTTTCCAGAATAAATATCATCCGATGAAGAATTCACTTGAGTTGTTCCAAGACCACCGAATAAAACTCCAACGAGCGATCGATTCATTGCGCGGCACATGATCGCTGTGAGAATCAATCCTGATGCGCCCACGAGCGAACCGGCAATCACAAGCACAGAATTGTCGATGACAAAACCTGCAGCAGCCGCTGCGAGACCGGAGTAGCTGTTTAAAAGACAGATGACAACCGGCATATCGGCTCCACCGATAGGGAGTGTGAGCGTGCACCCCAAAACGCTCGCCACCGCTACCAACAGCCAGTAGAGGATCGTCCAGTGTGGATTGGCACAGACCGCTGCGAACAAAAGAAGCAGCGTGATTGCCAAGCCAAGGTTGATGAGATGCCGTCGTGGATCAGTCCAGGCTTTTTTGAAACTCGCGAGCTCTTCTAGTTTCGCAAACGCGACAAGGCTACCCCAAAACGTTACCGCTCCAATAAAACCAGTGAAGGCCGTAGCGATTGCAAATTGTGTCCACGGTGAAAGATTGGCCTGAGCCGACAGTTGAGCGACCGGATCGGTTCCTCTGCTTGCAGTCAGTGCGGAGGCCAGTTCGGCACCGGCAACCAGCACCGAAGCGGCACCTCCAAAACCGTTGAGCAATGCCACCATCTGAGGCATACCAGTCATTGGATATCGCAGCGCCATGATGGCGCCGATCACTCCTCCAACGATTGCCCCAAATGTCAAAAGCACTATTGGCCAAGGGCCATTTGTTGATATGGAATCGAGCACCGGCTTCTCAAAGCAGGCGGCCAAAATGGCAATAGCCATACCAATCGAGCCTAGAATATTTCCACGCACAGCCGTGCGAGGCCCAGTCATAAGTTTGAAAGCGACGATGAACAGCATCGACGCTACGAGATAGGCGAGATTGATCCAGGCTTGGCTCGACATAGCAATTCTGTTTTCCAAATAGAGGAACGCCGAAAAATTATTTTTTCTTGGGATGAAACATTTGCAGCATGCGGTGTGTAACGACAAACCCACCGACAACATTGATCATGGCCAGAAGAATGGCAAGAAAACCCAAAAATGTGCCGAACCCAGTCGCCATTTCCCCGGTGACGATAATCGCTCCTACAACGGTGATTCCAGAAATCGCATTGGAGCCGCTCGTGAGTGGCGTATGAAGTCGCGGAGGGACTTTTGTGATCACCTCAAAACCGACCCACATCGCCAGTAAAAATACGGTGAGGAGTCGAATGAATCGAGATGCCGGATCTTCCCCCAAAGCGGTAGCGTTTGCCAGCAGAAGCATCGGACTCAACAGGCAGTTCATGAGAGGTGTCCCGTAGGATAAAGGAATGAAAAATCAAACAGATTGCGTTGAAGCAAGTGCGTTATGGGGAGCAAGCCCGAGGAGTTCTCGCAGTTTGGGATGAAGCACGTCCCCGCCTCGACACACCAGTGTTTCACGAAAGATTTCATCGTCGAGTGAAACTTCCGGGAGTCCTAATGTGAGGAGGTGCGTAAAAAAAGTGAGGTTGTTGCGAGAGAGCAATTGGCTCGTATGAAAGGGCACTTCCGAAGGAAGGTTTGTTGGCCCAAGAATCGTAACGCCATCAACGATGGTCGTCTGGCCTGGAATGGTGGCCTCGCAGTTTCCGCCACGCTCTGCGGCCAAGTCGACGATCACGCTACCGGGTCGCATCTTTGAGACTGCATCGCGCGTCACGAGAAGTGGAGCCTTGCGGCCAGGGATCACCGCAGTGCTCACGACCACATCGCTATCCGCGACCACGCGTCCCAAGAGTTCACGCTGTTTGGCATAAAACTCTTCGCCCATCGCCTTGGCGTATCCGCCAGAGGTTTCGCTGGAACCGGTGTCGAGAGCGAGTTCAACAAATTTCGCGCCTAAACTCTGTACCTGTTCTTTTACAGCGGGCCGTACGTCGTAGGCACTTACCTGCGCACCCAGACGTTTTGCTGTTGCGATGGCCTGAAGCCCAGCTACGCCCACACCCAACACAAGCACTTTTGCGGGCGTAATGGTTCCGGCGGCAGTGGTCATCATAGGAAAGATTTTTGGCAGCGTTGTGGCGGCCAGCAGTACCGCACGGTATCCAGCAATATTCGCCATGCTGGAAAGTACATCCATGCTTTGAGCACGAGTGATGCGTGGCACCAGTTCGAGTGCAAAAAGTGTTACGCCGCGTTTTGCAGCTTCGGCGCATGCCTGTGGATTCGAAAGCGGATCACAGGAACCGATCAGAATTTGTCCGTGACGAAGTCGGTTGACTTCAGTCGACCAACACTCGCCGCAGGCTCCGCAGGTTCGTACTGCGATGATGCAGTCAGATTCTTGAAAGAGTGCATGAGCAGTAGGGACGATCGCTGCGCCAGCAGAAGAATAATCCTGATCGCAGTAGCCCGCCGCGTCACCCGCTCCGGTCTCGACAAGAACATCGACTCCGAGTTTTTTGAGCGGAGCAACGGCACTCGGAACGAGCGATACTCTCCGTTCGCCAGAAAAAGACTCTTTGGGAATACCGACTTTCATATGATAGTGATCCAGTTGCTCAAATGTCCGCGAAATAAAGGCTGCTTGAATACTCGAAATTGCAACAATGTGAACTTAACTTCTTTCGAAGTTGGAATTCTCACGAGGAACGAAGTCTGCTTGAGAGTGCAGAAACCGGCAACTCTCTATTTTTATTCTTCGTAAAGATTTCAGAATATCGCCGACACGTGGCCAGACCCCCGGTTTCACAACCAGCCGGGAAGCGAGCCTTTTTACAGCGGTTCTTACGCAGTCGGCAACGCTGCAAGGGTCGCTTGCGACCTCGTGAAAGGATTGGTAGCATCCTCCTGAGACTCTCCAACTGAGATTGAGAGAGGTGGTCGTCAGTGCGCAAACTTCGAAAACTGCGCAGCAAAAGAGACTGAACTCGAAAATAGTGGGCTTGAGTCGATGGCCCTTCAGTTCTCCGACGACAGTTTCGTGCGACAAACGATTTTATGAGTAAGGTAAGACAATGAAAACGTATATGGCCAAGGTTGGCGAAGTCGAACCCCAGTGGTGGGTTGTTGATGCGACCGATACCGTGGTGGGTCGAATTTCCAGTGAAATCGCAATGATTCTCATGGGAAAACATCGGCCAACCTATACACCGCATGTGGATACCGGTGACCACGTTGTCGTAATCAATGCTGAAAAAGCTGAATTCACCGGTAAAAAATGGAAGCAGAAAATGTACCGCTGGTACACCGGATATCAGGGACTCAGAAGTGAAACAGCCGAGCACCGTCGGGAGAGACGACCAGAACTCATTTTAGAAGAGGCTATCCGTCGTATGCTTCCCAAGAGCCGGCTCGGTCGAGTGATGCTCAGTAAACTCAAAGTCTACAGTGGACATGAGCACCCTCATCAAGCTCAGAAACCACAGCCGATCACGTTTGAAAAATAAGAAAAGGCCAGCGTCGTTTCTAAAAAATAGCGGAACTTTTCGAAAGCGATTCCCCCAGACCCACTTGATACCAGAGTCCAACAGAGGAATTCATGTCTACAGTAGTCGTGGCTGAACAAAAATTACGTTCTGGTCGTGTTGGTGAATACATTATTGCAACAGGCAGACGAAAGACCGCTGTTGCCAGAGTGCGACTCAAGTCGGGAAATGGAATTGTGATCATCAATGGGCGCGAACTCGACGTCTATTTTCCATCGATCAAGGACAGGGTTTTGGTGTATGGGGCGATGGACGTTGTTGGCAAACGATCGGCAGTAAACGTAAGCATCACTGTCGATGGTGGCGGTCCGTCTGGTCAGGCTGGAGCATGCCGACTTGGAATTGCCAGGGCTCTCAAGCAAATGGATGCAGAATTGGCCGAACCACTGCGTCAGGGTGGATTTCTTACTCGGGATGGACGCATGAAAGAACGAAAGAAGTACGGTCTTCGAGGTGCCCGGCGTGGTACTCAGTTCTCCAAGCGTTAAGAATCACCCGTCAAAAAAATTCCGAAAAAAGAGTTTCAAACAGTTTTTTTGGTTTTTCTGAAAACTCTGTCGGTCGGATTCTTCGGGATATTCCGAGAATTTCGGTACGGAACGTCTCAAAAAGGAAAACTCGACATTTCCCTTCCAATCCGTCTGATTTTGCGCGAAATTTCCCTCTCCGCGAGGCCGAAGGCATACTACTAGAGCGTTGAGGTTTTCATTTGTCGCTTTCTCGGTGAAGCCACGAATGCCGTTTTTCATCTGCTGACTTGGGGTGTGCCATGTCGTTGTATTGGTTCGACGAATCTTTTCGTTGCGATGAGCGAGGCACGATAGCGTTCGATTCAAAACCCTTGTCGAGAGTTTTTCAAACGATTCATTCAACGCTTCGGCTGCTTTTGATTGCCGTTGTGTTTGCAGGCGGAATCATTTGTATGTCGCTCGAGAATGAGGCTCTTGCGGCAGAGTCAAAACAAAGCAGTCGCACTCCAACGATAGACGTTCTCGATGCACAGAGCCAAGGACTTGTGAGTGTTCGGTATATCCCGAATAGCTCAAAATCAGCTCAGGTCATTGTGACCAACAAAACAAAGCGGCCGCTCTCGCTGAGGTTGCCTGCATCCTTTGCTGGAATTCCAGTTCTCGCGCAAGGCATGGGCGGGATGGGTGGCATGGGCGGCGGTCAACAAGGGGGTGGCGGATTTGGCGGTGGTGGTATTGGTGGTGGTCAGGCGGCCGGTGGAGGCGGCGGTGGCATGGGCGGCCAAGGCATGAACGGTATGGGCGGAGGTGGACAACAAGGCGGTGGTGGCATGGGTGCTTTCTCAATTCCACCAGAAAAATTTCTTGTGATCAAAGTTCGAACGGTTTGTCTGGAATACGGAAAACCTGAACCGCAGCCTCGCATGCCGTACAAACTTGTTGAAGCCGAATCATTTTCCAGTGACCCGCGGCTGCTGTCTCTGCTTGAGAGCCTAGGACGCGGTGAAATGTCGCAGAAGGTGGCACAGGCAGCCGCATGGCACATTTCAAGTGGGCTCACGTGGGAGCAGTTGGCTGCTGAAAAAATTGATCACGTTGGCGTTCCTGACGAAGCGTATTTTTCACGCGTTGAACTTGCCGCAGCCCACCGTGTCGTCGAAGCCATAACGACGCGAGCCAACAATAAAAAAGCTCCGAGTTCTGCTCAGTCAGCCAGCGTCTCAGCGGCGCCGTGAAAAAGGATGATCGCTACAACTTCGCTGCATCTGGTGCTTTGAATCGCAGCGTTGTGGAGTCAAAAAGTTTCTATCGGCAAGACACAAGAACGGTTGGCTTTTTTTAGAAGGTCGAAAATCACTCGAAACTTCCAGAGGTTGTTTCAGATCCACAGCGAGTTGAAAGACTCTTCCAAACAGTTGGATCGATCGATTCAGAAATCGATCGAGTGCTGCCGTCCATGAGCACAGTGGTCACGATTCCGACGTGGTGACTTCGTGAAGTGACGGCTGAAGCGGTGGATGCGGTGAGTGACTTTCCCTCTTGCTGATTACTCCAATCGACGTCGTAAATAATCCCGGCTTGCGTGTAAGGCGCTTTCGTCTGAGGCGGAAAGGTGGTTGTAAAGCCAGTTTGATGAGCTCTTCCATCCACCCATTCAGTGTGTCCCGAATTCGATTTGAACTCGCCGCCAAGGCTGCACAACACTCCAGGACTAACAGGGACCAAGAGCGAAGCGAGAGCTGCATTGCGAAAATAGGGAGCCCACGTTTTTACTTCGGACATCGCCAGCGTGTTGGATAATCCATCTAAAAAATTTCCGGGCGTCAGTCGGCTGTTGGGATAAAATGCTCCATCTCCACCATCACCTGTGACAGGGCTAAAAATCTGCCACGTACCCAGGTTAACCGCATAATTCACAGGAGCATTGTTCGGTTTTCCGTTTGCATCGACTCGAACATTTCGGTTCGGCTCGGAAGGGCATAAAAGTACCGGAATCTGCAGGCCAGCGATGAGCGTTGTGCCATCTGCGAGCGTCGCGGTGCTATAGCTTCCACTAATCTGCCTGCGAATTTCTGACGCGATCATCAACTCCTCGACGAACGGCAGAATTCTGGCCTGAACGCTCCAGACAGAGCTTCCCCCGGCCAGTGTGCCATCCCATTGAAGACTCGCCGGATATTGCTGGTATGCGTCTTGATAAGAAGTGATTGCAAGCCCGAGCTGTCGAAGGTTGCTTTTGCAGGAGCTTCGACGAGCAGATTCTCGAGCAGCTTGAACCGCAGGAAGAAGCAATCCGATAAGGGTTCCAATGATTGCGATCACAACAAGAAGTTCAACGAGCGTAAATCCGTTGAGAACTCGGTGGGAGAATGATTTCTGATGCAGTTCAATCGATCCGCGCCATCGAGCATCGTTAACAATCATTAAATCCCCATTTTTTGAAGTACATGTGGCAGAGATGCTAATGAGACTCAATATCAATTGGATTGAGTATAGGTCTTTTTCAATAGCTGTCAAGCATTCCAAGTTGCATTTTTAAAGCATGAAAATTGTATTTTGAAAACGAGCTCCCGAGAGAGAAAAGATCTTTATCGCACTTGGCAGAAATCAAATTTCACAGACACGAAAAATGATTACACTGCGGTCGATTTTCAGAAACCAAAATCCTGTTTTGAACGCCGAAGAACATTCCCATAGTCCGTTTGGGATGAAACGAAGGGTCGCTGCGCGTAGAAGTTGCAGTCAAAGGATAGAAAGTGGAAAGTCATCAGGCGAGTTGTGTCGGTGATAAGGGGAATGTGAAGTCGCGGAACAAAAACCATTCATTCAGAGGAAGATCGTGAGCAGTTCGTCAACAAGTTCGGTCAGAAAAGTCGAAGTCGAGAGAGAAGTCATTGTTGAAGCGAGAAGTCTGTCAAAGACCTATCGAGACTTTTGGGGTCGCAGTAAAAAAATCGCCCTCAAACCACTCGATCTCACAATCAAACGGGGAGAGATATTTGGGCTGCTTGGACCGAACGGTTCTGGCAAAACAACTACGATCAAACTGCTTCTCGGACTGATTTTTCCAACGTCTGGCGAGGCGCTTGTGTTTGGTCGTGATGCTACCGATGTCGGCAAGAATGCAAGAATCGGATACTTGCCTGAGGAATCGTATCTCTACAAATTTCTCGACGCCGAGGAGACGCTCGATTTTTACGGCCGACTCTTTGATATGCCCCTAGAACTTCGACGCACTCGAGCGCAGGAATTGATCGAAATGGTTGGTCTTTCGCGAGACAAGAAGCGTCAACTGAAGGAGTATTCCAAAGGTATGACGCGTCGCATCGGTGTGGCGCAGGCGTTGATAAACGATCCGGAATTGGTTCTTCTCGACGAACCAACAAGCGGTCTCGATCCAATCGGTACTCGGGAGATGAAGGATCTCATCATTGATTTAAAACGGCGAGGAAAGACTGTGGTGATGTGTTCCCATCTTTTGGCAGACGTGGAAGATGTCTGCGATCGCATTGCCGTTTTGCATCAAGGCGAACTGAAAGAACTCGGCCGCGTCGAGGATTTACTGCGAGTTACAGATATTACGCAAATCCGTGCCCGAGGTCTTCCGGAAATCGCTCGAGAAGAAATTCGTCAGGTGATCGAGAAGCATCACGGTGAAGTGGTTGAAATTGGAAATCCAAGAACGACTCTGGAAGAGTTGTTCCTTGAAATCGTGCGTGATACGCAAGCGAGACCCGGTCGTCGGGCCAAGCAATAATCAAACGTAGCGCGGCAAATTGTTTTCGATTCGTTGTGTGTATTGGATGTGAATCGCCAAAATTTGTTAAAGGTCTATCGCGATGGTTCTCGAAGAAGAAATACCCCGTTTTATAACGTGGATTGGTCCGGCAATCGTGTGGTTTCTGTTTGTAGGTGGCTTGGTTGCCGTCCTCGCAGCGGTCGTAGCTTGGCTGACGCAGTCAGTATTGCACGGCCCGCTCGTCGCGGGGGATCGCGTCTACCGCGGAGTCCTTTCGGGTTTGCGTGACCTGGCCGGTATGTCGAGGGGACGTATCTGGGCACTGGCGAGACTGGCAATTCAAGAATCGCTCAGGCGAAATGTGCTTGTGGCACTTGCACTCTTTGCATTGATCGTGCTTTTTGCCGGATGGTTTCTCGATCCAGGAAGCGTGAATCCAGGCAAGCTTTATTTAGGTTTTATTCTGGCTGCTACCAATCTACTCGTCTGCCTCGTAACTCTCATTCTTTCAGTCTTTAGCCTTCCGGCGGATATCCGAGGAAAAGCGATCCAAACGGTGACGACCAAGCCGGTGCGCACCGGAGAAATCGTGCTGGGACGAATGCTCGGGTTTGCCATTGTCGGTACCGTAATGCTTCTTGTGATGGGCGTTGTCGGTTGGGGATTTGTTGTGCGCAGCGTGAGTCACCGTCACGAGGTAGATGTCGCCGCACTCGATGAGATCAGCGCTGAAGACGGTGCTTTAACAGGGTGGGAAGGTCGCACAACGCTCGACCGCAAACATAGGCATCGGGTGGAACTTGATGCCAGCGGAAATGGACGCACAGATTTTACGCAGGGGCATCGACATGAAATTAATTTGACAGGAAAAGGGGAGGCAGGCCCACTCGGAACGTATGCGATGAGTGCTCCTACCGGACTGCTTGAAGCACGAAAGCCGCTCCGAGGAGTTCTCAGGTTTCTTGATCGGGAAGGACGGCCTTCGTCAAAGGGAATCAGCGTTGGCAATGAGTGGGCCTATCGGGAATTTATTGAAGGCGGAACGCTTGCCGCAGCAATCTGGACGTTTGATGGAGTGACGCAAGACGAATTTAAAAAAGGTTTACCGTTGGAGATGATCGTACGAGTGTTTCGCACATGGAAGGGAGATATCGAAAAGGGGATTGCCGGAAGCGTTCGGGTAAAAAATCCTCAAAGCGGACTGACCAGCGACGCATTTTATTTTACGGCCAAAGAGTTTTCGATTGATTCGCTACTCGTTCCGCTGAAACTCGGAACGACAACGACCGATGGAGGCACCAAACAGGTAGATCTCTTTTCAGACTTTGTCTCGAACGGTCGAATTGAGGTAGTGCTGCAATGCCTCGAACCTGCCCAATATTATGGAGTCGCGCAGGCAGATTTCTATTTGCGTGAAGGAGATGGTTCATTCGCATGGAACTATGCGAAGAGTTGTCTCGGAATCTGGTTTTCAATGCTGCTTGTGACGGCGATGGGGGTTATGTTCAGCACGTTTCTTGCAGGGCCGGTGGCTTTGCTCGCGACGCTCAGCGTCATTCTGGTGGGACAATTTAGAGAATTTGTGGATAGACTCTTTGCGGCGCAGATATCCGGTGACACAACCCTTGCGCCGGGTGGAGGGCCTATCGAATCTCTCTGGCGAATTGCTACACAGACGAGCATTACAGTCGACCTCGATCCAACTTCCGCGGTATTGTTTATGAAAACAATCGACACGTGGCTCTTGGCCCCGATGCGTCTGGGATCTGCACTTTTTCCATCGCTGAGTTCACTTGGAACAAGCGATTTTGTTTCGGGCGGATTTGATATTCCTTTCGATTTGATTGCAGAAAACGGATTTGAAACGGCTGGGTATCTGCTGGCCATGTTTATCGCAGGAGCGATGTGTCTTCGGGCTCGAGAGGTGGCTGCATCATGACAACGACATCCAAACAATCATGGCTGGGACTGCGACCGGGAACGCTCCTTATGCTGGTAGCGATTGCAGTGCTTCTCGTGCCTCTTTCGGCGCTCAGTCAGCCGGCAGATTCATTGAGCAAAGGCGGCGTGATGTCGCAACTTCGTACTAAGTACGAACTCGGGCAATCCAATCTCGGTGAAGTTGATCCGACGAGTGAAACGATTCGGCTGGCAACCCTCGGGCTCAAAAATATCGCCGTCACACTGCTGTGGGATCGTGCGAATTATTACAAAAAAGTCGAAGACTGGACCAACCTGTCGGCGTCACTTGAACAGATCACAAAGCTGCAGCCAAATTTTTACTCAGTATGGGATTTTCAAGCCCACAATCTCTCGTACAACATCTCAGTTGAATTTGATGATTATCACGACCGTTATGCGTGGGTCATGAAAGGGATCGAGTTTCTTCGTCAAGGTATTGCACTGAATACCAGGGAGCCGAGATTGCTCGGACGGATGGGATGGTTTATTGCTCATAAGATTGGAAAGGCTGACGAAAAAAAACAGTTTCGGCGGCTCTTTAAAGCAGACGACGATTTTCATGAGCGCGATCGTCCAGGGAGAACGCTTCCTGAACGGGATAATTGGCTTGTTGGAAGAGAAAAGTACGTGACTGGGCAGCAGTTAGCTGACTCTGGTGCGCCGCTGCGCACGACTGCTTTAATCTTTCATAGTGAACCGATGATGACCTCGATTAACTATGCGACTGCAGTTGAGGAAGATGGTGTGTTTGGAGACATTGCTCGCGATGCGTGGACGCTCGCGGGAGAAGAAATGCGTCGATTCGCCACACATGAAATCCCGACATCGTGGGATGTCCCGATTCGCCTTGGATTGCGTGAAGCCGAAGAAGAGAGAGCTGCTCGCATTGTGGAAAGTCTCGAGGCGCTTTTGCCTGGAAGGCTACAGTCAATTCAGGAAAGCCGTCGCGAGGGTTTGACGAGCGATCAGAAGAAAGCTCTTGAAACGGCACCGCTGGAGCGAACTGAAGCGCAGCAAATTGCCGTTGCAAAAGCTGCAGCAGCGATCAACGTGACATGGCCTGAAGTTGTTCGTGACGCTCCTGCTGAGGTACGTGAAAAAGCCAAGTCACTTGCCCGTGAATACATTGAAGCATCAGAAACAGCTCAAATTATTAGCCGTTATCGAGACATCGTAAACTTTGATTTCTGGCGAGCAACGTGTGAAGCCGAGGTGACTCCAGCGGCACTCCTCGCTCGTGAACTGACTTGGACAGCTGATCGCGAGTTTGAAAACGCTCGCTTGCAGTCTGCCAAAAAGTCATACGAGGAAGCATTTCTCTCGTGGAAAGAGGTTCTCGACGCTTCAGATATTCTCAGAAATGACTTCATGACTGCCGACGAAATTTCTGAAATTGTTGATCGGTACAAAAAAGTACTTGAGCAACTCGATGAGAAATTCCCGAAATCATTTGTACTGTCTGACATACTCAAGCGGGCCCAACCGTCTGCGCCTCCGGCACCGCCTACAGAAAATGTTCCTTCCTCTGAGACAAAGCCCCCTTTGCCTGTGGAAGAGACTGAAGAAAAGTAAGTTCTGGTCGCTTCACTGCGGAAAGTTCTGCACAGATGCTGTGAAATAGTGGAGCCCTTATTTTTGGATTCCGTGAAAAATCACAGTCTTTGACTCTGTCATTTCGAGCATCGTGTACTTGGGTCCTTCCTTTCCTATTCCGCTCTCTTTGAGTCCACCGTAAGGCATAAAATCGGCCCGCCACTGGGGGCCCCAGTTTATGTGCAAATTGCCTGCATCGACGTTTTGCACAAAGTGCATTGCTTGAGAGATGTCTCGAGTAAAAAGAGATGCCGCGAGTCCATACCGAGTTGCATTGGCCATTCGAACTGCTTCGGCAGTGTCGCTGGCTCGCAGAAAAGCTACCGCTGGTCCAAAGAGTTCTTCGCGTTCCAGAGTCATTCCCATTTTGACATCGACCACCACGGTCGGTTCGTGCAGAGCACCGGCATGGCTTCCGCCACAGGTTACGCGAGCACCTTGAGAAACCGCATCGCGAATCGATGTAGCGACTCGTTCTGCGTCTGAGGAGCGAATCATCGGACCTATACGTACGGATGGATCAAATGGATTGCCAGTTTTGAGTTCGCGAACCAAACGAGTTACGCGATCAATAAGATCGGCGTAAATCCCATCAACAGCGATGATGCGTTGGGCTGAAATACAAACCTGTCCCGCATTGGCATAGCCGGTAGCGACGATGGCTTGGGCAACGAGATCGAGATCGGCATCATGAAGAACAACAAGCGGTGCGTTGGAACCAAGTTCCATCGTTATTCGTTTGAGTCCCGCCGCACAAACAATTCGCTCACCAACCTCGTGGCTGCCTGTAAAACTCACCTTCCGAACTCGTTTGTCAGAGACAAGAAAACCTCCGAGAGATTTCCCAGAACCGGTCAAGCAACTGATTGCCTCAGGAGGGCATCCGGAATCAAGTAAGACCTCAACGAAGGCAATTGCCGAAAGGGGTGTGTCGCTGGCAGGCTTGAGAATGACTGCATTTCCAGAGGCGAGAGCCGGTCCCACTTTGTGGCATGGAAGATTCAAAGGAAAATTAAAAGGCGTAATGGCAACAACGACGCCACAGGGGACACGGAGCGTGAAGCCGAACGTTCCGCCACCGTTGGACGCGCCGTCCATTGGCAGCACTTCGCCACCGATTCGACAGGCTTCCTCTGCGGATAGAAGAAGTACATTGGAAGCCCGCGTCACTTCCATCAACGACTCTGCCAGAGGCTTTCCTTCCTCCATTGAGAGTTGGTTTGCAATTGTATTGATTCGTTCAAGCAATTTACTTGATGCCCGACGAAGGATCTCTCCACGTTTCCAGCCCGGCATTGCTCGCATGACGGCGGCACCCTTCACCGCCATCACAATCGCTGCTTCAGCATCATTGGCCGAAGCGTTGGGAACGGTGTCGATCGTCGAATGATCGAAGGGATTTGTGACGACGCAGACGCGATCACCTTCGATCCAGCGTCCAGCAACAAAGGATTTCATGAATCAGTACCTTTGCGTCTCGGTGACGATTGTAAAAATGAAGGTGTAGTGCTTATGAACGTTTTTCATTCACCGCAGAGGCAGGAATGGAGCGGATCAGGAGTCGGTCGATCCGACGGCCATCCATATCGACCACTTCAATGTCAAGCGTTTTCCAACGAAGTTGATCACCAATCGCCGGAATACGTTCGAGCTCCGCCAAAACCAATCCGGAAACTGTGCTGTAGTCGCGAGTTGGTTGATTTTCGACGGAGAGTCCGAGCGTCTCAATGAGTTCATCGAGACCGACTCCTCCATCGACCAACCAAGAGCCATCCTCCCGCTGAACAAAACGCTGTTGAGATTCGTGGCGTTCATCATGAATCTCACCGACAAGTTCCTCAAGTACATCCTCAAGCGTGACAAGCCCCTCGGTTCCTCCATACTCATCCAAAACAATTGCGAGTTGATTGCGTTCCTTTTGAAAGAGTTCGAGGAGTCGGTCAAGAGGCATTGTTTCCGGAACGAAGAGCGCCCTGTGAAGAATCTTTCGCAGATCGATTGGCCAACCGAGCCAATTTTGTCTCAGCACGTCCTTGAGCAGTATGTATCCCAAAATATGATCCAAATCGCGTTCGTAGACCGGTAGTCGTGAGTAGCCAGCCATCGCAACAGCACCGATAATTTCATCGGGAGGGGTTGCCACATCCATTGCGTCCAAATCGATTCGAGGCCGCATAATGTCACGAACGGTTCGCTCTCCAAGCCGGAGTGCTTCGGTCGCCACCGACTGCTCTACAGCCTCCAGCACTCCCTCAGCGCGTCCTGCCTCCAGCAAGTGTTCAATATCATCCACTGATACGTTGGGCCCGTCTTGTCGATGGGCTCGCAGGAGAAAAAGGACCGACGTTGTTGCGGCTCCCATGATCCAAACCAAAGGCTTGGTGATGATGGATACGAGATTCATTATCGGTGCGACGGTGCAGGCCACTTTTTCTGCACTTCGAAGAGCCAAACGCTTCGGGACAAGTTCTCCAAGTACAAGCGTAAAGAACGAAAAAACCAGGACAAAAGCAGTCAGTGATAACGACTGGGCATAGGGTTTGAGAGAGGAAGGACCGTCACGCAGAATCCACTGTGAAAGGTCGCTTACCACTCGATCTCCACCGTAGGCCGCTGCAAGTGTGGCAACCAACGTGATCCCGATTTGGACGGTGGGAAGAAAACGGTTGGGATTGTTGGCAAGAGCGAAAGCCTTTTCAGCGGCCGCATTTCCTCCGTCGGCAAGGGATCGCAGCCGGCCGCGCCGACTCGCAACGATCGCCATCTCCGCCCCGGAAAAAAAGCCGTTCGCAAGGATGAGCGCAAGAATAATGAGAAGTTCTACGACCACCGTAGCCACACGCTTGTCAAGCATGCTCCACACGGACGTTCAATATTTTGGAAGTACATGGTGTCTCAAAAAAGAAGAAGGCTGTGGAGAAAGCATCGAAAGAACATTTCATACCGCATGGGTTTAAAAATTGCGCTACCGAGGCGTTGAAGGATCACTGCAAATGATCGTCAGGTTGTCGCGATGAACGACTTCCTCGTACGGACAATATCCGAGGACATTGGCAATCTTTTCAGTGGTGAGCCCACGAATACGAGTGAGTTCGTCGGAGGTATAATTGACAAGACCTCGAGCAAGCTCGCGCCCATCCTCAGAGAGAAGTGTGACCACATCCCCTTTCTTGAAATCACCATGAACGTGAGAAACTCCAGCGGCAAGCAGGCTTGAACCTCGCATGATTACCGCGTCTTTGGCCCCGGAATCAAGGGAGAGCGTGCCTTGTGGATCTGCAGACCATCCCAACCATCGCTTCCATGCTGGCATACTCGCACCACGAGCAGGAAAAAGTGTGCCGATCAATTCTCCTGCGCATATTTTTTCTAACACCGCCCCATCGCGACCGGATGCAATAATAACATTTCCACCGGCCTGAGTGACGATTCTGGCTGCACGTAATTTGCTTGCCATGCCCCCCTTTGAGAGTCCCGTGACTTTGTCCTGCGCCATAGCTTCGATCCGGTCATCGATCTGACTGATGGTATCGATTCGAGTGGCACCTGGATTCGATGGATGTTGATCGAAGAGGCCCTCGACGTCACTCAACAGCACGAGTAACGGAGCACCGAGGACATTCGTGACGAGTGCTGCCAAGCGATCGTTGTCACCAAAAGTGGTTCGAAGTTCCTCCACGCTGACGGTATCATTCTCATTCACAATGGGAATTGCCTGAAAGTTGAGAAGAGCTCGAAGCGTATTTCGAATATTCAGATAGCGAGTTCGTTGCTGTAAATCATCGGCGACAAGAAGCACTTGAGCTGCGTGATGACCTCGTCCACGCAACGCGCGTTCGTAGGCTTCAATGAGAGAACTTTGGCCGACGGCGGCAACGGCCTGTAGCTTTGCGAGTTCGGTTGGCCGATGTGTCAGACAAAGTCTGCCCATGCCGGCACCAACAGCACCTGAGCTCACGAGGACAACTTTCCGGCCGGATTTCATCAGAAGATCGATCTGTCGGCTCAGAGAATCAATTTGCTCAAAATCAAGTAATCCATCAGGGCCTGTCAAAACACGAGTGCCTACCTTCACGACCACAAGCTTGGCGGTTGCAGCAATGTCCTGGCGTTCCGAATCGGTCATCGTGGGTGGCGTACGGTGGTGTGCAGATGGATTCGTAAAAAAGCTGCAATGGAAAAAGCAATGGTATGCTAACGAGGAGGAACTTGGAGAGCCAACCTCGCCAACTGCCGAAATGTGCAATCCCGTTGAGAGATCTGTTTTTGAAGCATAGACTGCCGGCGGTAGTCATCGTTCCCAGTGTTACGCAACGAAGGCTCATTTTCATGTTTCATACTTGTATTTCCTCGCTGTCGGAAAGCTTCAGGCAGAGCCCACGATGAGTGAACTACACCACGAATGCGGATTGGCCGCCATCTATCACCTTCCGTCGCAGGTGGCGAGTCCGCTTTGTACCGATCACGGTCCAGAGGAAATTTCGCGACTCGTGCCCAGAATGCTTTTAGACATTCAGAATAGAGGACAGTTGTCGGCTGGCATGACGGTCTGGAATCCTAGTCGCGGCCAATTGCTCACAACCTATAAAGATGTGGGAAGCGTCAGCGAAGTTTTTCGCATGAGCCATCGGGCAAAGTACGAAAGCCTGATGGAGCAGCATGTTGGCCGCGCAGCCATTGGTCATGTGCGGTATGCGACGTGTGGCGCAGAGGATCGAGGGTATGCACAACCGCTCGAACGACCGCACATTCAAAAACGAAAATGGTTTGCATTCGGATTCAACGGACAACTTGCGAACTACCCTGACCTGCGGGCCAAGCTTCTCGCGGATAATGACAACCATCTCGCACGAGATAACGACACAGAGATGATCATGCATGCGATCGGTCATGAGTTGTCGGGCGATTCCGATCCCGATCCGATTGATATGTTGGCTGCAATTTCAAAGCGATTTGATGGCGCATGGAATATCGCAATGCTCGATGCTTGTGGACGATTGATCGTCGCGCGCGATCCTCTCGGAATCAGGCCGATGGTGTACGCCAGGCTTGGGCCACTGGTGGCTGCCGCGAGCGAGAGCGTGGCACTTTTAAATCTTGGATTTCCGACCGAGTCGATCGAATCGCTCGAACCTGGCATGGCCATGGTGGTCGACGGTACGAGGGTTCGTATAGAACGATTTGCAGAGAGCCCCAAGCGAGCACACTGCTTCTTCGAGTGGATCTATTTTGCAAATGTTGCAAGTACGATGGATGGACGAAGTGTCTATCTGACTCGCAAACGTCTTGGGGAGGAATTGGCCCGACTCGAAACCATTTCAATTGATGCCGATACAGTAGTTGTTCCCGTGCCTGATACCAGTAAGGCTGCGGCCGACTCAATGGCCTATCGATTATCGATTCCATCGGTTGAAGGTTTGATTCGCAACCGCTACACCGGCCGAACATTTATTGACGGCGCGTCGAGTCGTCGCCAAAAAGCGGAATCAAAATACACCCCTCTGCGTGAAGTGCTGGCAGGAAAACGGGTGATTCTCGTGGAGGATTCAATCGTGCGAAGCACCACGATGAAGGTGCTCTTGGGAAGAATGCGTTCGCTCGGATTGGCCCGCGAAATCCATGTGCGAATCGCCTGCCCACCGATCGTGGCGCCTTGTTTCTACGGAATCGATATGTCCACGATCGAGGAACTTTTTGCCCCGCAGTTCCTCAGGGACGGCGTCCTTACCGATCAAGCGCAGGTCGAAATGGCTCAGCGACTCGGAGCCGATTCGCTTCGGTATCTACCGATTGAATCGATTTCCTATGCGCTTCAAAAGGATGTTTCCGAACTGTGTCAGGCTTGTCTCACAGGAGACTATCCGACCCCAGCCGGCGAACATCTCTATCAACTGGCCAAAGGGCAGCCATCCAAAAAATCGGGTGGGCGTACCTATGAAACCGTGCCGGGTGTCGGTCGGTAGTGATGTGCTCGCCTCAGAGGGAGTTCTCTGAAGTGGAAGGATGCCGCAAGGGTGAACCAATAGTTTGATTCACCGGCGCACTTATTCCAGAGAAGTTTTCAGAATTGTCGAATCCAAATCCAATTCTGTAACGTCAACCGAAGGGTCGAAAACAACTCTTTCGAGCCCGGTGGGAAAAACATTTCTTCTGAGCACCGCCCGCCATACGGGCTCTCCCGCCTGACGCGTTCGCCTCTCAAAATGAGTGCGATAGTCGAGATCGTGAGTGGAGAGAAGTTCTCGTTCCTCAACAGGGGGCTCGAACAAGCCGGTTTGTTCCACAAAATCCAAGGATTCCCGGAAATATTCCTCGACATCGGTCCAGATGTGTAAGAGTCCACCAGCGACCAACACTCTCGCGCAGTGTGCAAGGAAAATTGGTGTAAGAACTCGCCGCTTCCGATGACGGGCTTTCCACCAAGGATCAGGAAAATAAACATGCACTGCGTTGAGGCTTTGATTGAGGAGGCACGATCGAAGCACGTCGAGACCGTCACCTTGAATGATTCGAGCATTCGACAGATTTGCTCGAGCGAGTTTTGAAGCCACAAGACGGGCGTAAGCGGCTGAAATTTCAACGCCAAGAAAATCGATGTTTGGAGCACGGCCGGCCATGTTCGAGAGAAAAAGTCCCTTGCCACACCCAACTTCCAGTTCCACAGGTGCTTGACGTTCGAACAAAGTGCGAAGCACAAGTGGCCTGGCCAGTCGAGAACTTATGCGAAGATGTCCCGAGAGATCAATCAAAGGGTCTGGTTTTTTTGGGGCTCGACGTGGCATGAAGATCAAAGTTCCGGCGAAATAATTTTTACGCTGCGGAGCTGACTTTGAATCAGAACAAACATGCTTCGCAAGCGTGAGGAGTAAAAGACGTATCGAATGTGTAGGAGCAGCCTGCGATTGTGCCCCCGTAGTCGGTAGCGCATCACGTGCTCGGCACAGGTTCACCTGCGGCGTTCAAGAGGTACTCTACGGGAAGCGGCACGCCTTTGAGGATGCCATCAACAACAATATTGTCCTTCACAAATCCCTGAAACTTGCAAACGATCATCGCCTTTGGTCGCACACGGATTCGTTCCACGGCAATGACAAGCCGATCGCCGGGCACAACCACTTCTCGGAACCTGACAGACTCAAGCCCGCCAAAACCAATCACCTTCGCTTCGAGCAAATTGTGTTTTTGGGCAAAGAAACTTGAAAGCTGCGCCGCTGCTTCACACATCATGACGCCGGGCATCAGAGGCATCACCGGCATATGTCCGCGGACCCAAAACTCATTTTTGGTGACGTCTTTATAGCCAACGCATGCACCCCGCTGCGTATCCTCGTACACAATTGCCGTGAGTTGCTCCATCTCGAACCGTTGCATATTCCAGCGACGGATTTCATGGATGTCGGCGATGACCTTCGACAAGTCGTAAAGACTTGGGTCAACGATGTAATCACGATGGGACACGATCTTCTCCGCAGGGGACAGTCAACTTGATCAAATCGCAATCATGACGAGAACGACTGAGGCGACTGCACGTCGAGAAATCCCTAGGTACGGATATGCTTCCGCTTCATGCGACGAGCCTTGCTGTTGGCAGGACGCGAGCCATGATTTGCCTTCTTGAGATTACGGTGCGGCTTGGTCATTGTGCATGCTCCAAAAAAAGAAAAGAGGGTTGTCGTGTGTGTTGGGACATTGATTCAGAGCAATCACAATGGAACAGTTTTAGGCACCACTTGATCACGATCAGGTAGAAACCTACCAATTCAGGATTCGAATGTGAAGAAGGGTTGCCTGAGAGAGCGAATGTTCTCACAGTTTGGCCAATCGTTTGGCCCCAGAGTCACCCTTTGTGAGAATGAGACCCAACAAGTGTGATGTTTTCAAAGCGTCGCATCGCACTCGTAGAGGAAGTTTCACTGAGGGTGGGGTTGCTCCGGCAGACCACCGCGTTCAGCCGCTATGGCTTCACGCACACTTGAGCGAATGGTATCGATAAAACTTGTAAGAAGAAAGCTGGCAATTGCCCCGATGACGGCGCTCGACGCCCCGCCGAGCAATGTGCCAGCGGTAGAACTTGTCGTGAACATGGCCAGAGCAAGTGTTCCAGAAATACCCCCGCATACTCCGCCAATTCCTGCCGAGATAGGAATAAGTTTTCCAAGTCGCAAACGGCGTTCAAGTATTGAAGGCATCGCGCGAGGGAGCGGCTGTACCTGTTGGTCCTCACGAGATCCGGCTTTGAGTCGATCATCGGTTGACTGTCGTAATCGTGTGCCGATCGAATTTCCAGCGACGTGCATTCCAACAGAGGCGAGCAGCACCACGGCTGCCAGCCAGCCCGCCAATCCGATCCATTCAAGAGCTGCCAGGCCGATTGCGATCATTACGGCCAACCATGAAAATGTTCGAAGTCGCAAAGATGCATCTCCCGAAGAATGGCCTCAAGAAGAGTCTCGGTCTGTCTACCGCCTTTGATGGCAAACAAGAATAGTTGCCAAACTCAAAAGAGCAAAGAGTTTTCGGGGTAATGACTATGAGAACAATCAGAATTCATCCACAATCGCATCGGCCCCGTAGATGGGAAGTACTCGGTAATAGACCTCAAGTGTGAGAATAGCAAGTGCTGTGTGGGCCAGCCGACCTCCGGGAGCGATATCGGAATCTTGAAAAAACCAACTACCGGTTTCGTGATGTCGTAAGTGTTGTCTGCTCACTAGAAAATCTCGAGTTCTGGCATTCCAGCGTTTCCACGAATGGTGGTTTGCTTGAAGCAATGCCTGCGAAAGATAGAAGTCGCGATAAAGGCTCGTTTCGCTAGGGCCTTCGGCAGCGATTCGTAAGAGACCTCGCTGGATCGATTTGTGATCGGCCGGCCAACCGGTGTACATCCGACTCAGCAATCCAATGGCCGATGTACTCGGTTTAGCAGATGGGGTACGGTATCCATACGCCGAGCCATCGGCCGAGGAAACTCGATCAAGAAATCGAACTACGCCTTCAATGGTTGGTGATGGAACCGCAAGGCCAGCCAGTCGAGCACTCTTGAGAGCCGCCAATTGCCAGCCTGTCACGGTGATATCGCCAGCCTGTCCAGGAAGATACCGCCAGCCCCCGGTGTGCAGATCTTGCGAAGTTTCAATGTACCGAATGGCCGCTTCGGCATAGGGAGTGAATGCCTCATCGGAGGTCATTCCGTATGCCTCAGCCATCGCCAGCATGGCCAAACCCTGTCCGTATAACGTGCCTTCGCAAAAATCGCCGCCGCGCGGAGTCGACTGCATCCGACTAAAAAGATAGTAGAAACCACGCGAGACAGTTTCACGATACGGGCCTTCTTGATGCGTCGAACCTGCACCTAAAAAAGGTAGGAGCGCAATTGCCGTTGATGCTGTTGTGCTCGAAATGGTTCCCGGATTGGAGCAGGCACCGTTACAGCGACAATCACTCAGATCGCATCGCCAAGACCCATCCACTGACTGATGTGCCGCAAGCCACGCGAGTCCTCGTTCGACAGCAGCCTCACTTGCCGGCGAACCTCCTCGTGCACGAACGGCGTCGCCTCGCGCGCGGCCGCGTCGCGCATCGAACGCAGGAGAACGCACCGCGGCTTTGTGTGTGGTGAGCGTCGAGTGTGGTTGAGATGGTGATGGTGCGAGAGGAGTCGCAGCCTCGGTTCCCTTTTCCAAGAGAATCGTTGCGGAGAGCGTCGGGTCCGGAAAATCTGGAGTTTCAATGATTTCTGAAAGAGTCGAGTCGGTGACAACGATTTGATTTTCTGTTACGTCTGTCGGCATCGAAGTGGCCTCTTCCAAAATGGAAGCCGCCTCGATAAATTCCACCCCCTCCATGCCCGCGGGTGAGTCTTGCTGGCCATTGCCGATCGATAGGATCTCGATGACAAGAGGTGAACGCGATCGTTTCCAGCGGGATTCGATCGCAAAAAGAGCAAGCAGCACCAAGAGAATGACATGCAGCACCAAGCTGGCATACCCCGAACGCACTGCAGGATGTTGAACGAACCGTTCAATCGCAGTTGCTTGTGGAGCAATCAGCGGCGATGAGTTTTTTGGCTCGAGACAAATTCGGTCGAGAGTATGCGTGCGTAGCATGGCTGGTGGAACATCGCGATTAGGGAAGATAGTTGTGTGAGGCAGGCTTTTCGTGCCACTGGTGTAGCGTGGAGGAAATTTGTTCAAGGAAAAGTGATCAACCCGAGTGTCAGACGTTTCACGAATGAGCTTTGTTTTCAGGGTTGATCGAGGAACTCTGTAAAGAGTAATCGACCATTTGACCGGGTTCTATGCACGCCGGTTTCAAACTCTTGAGAAATTATCGATCGCTATTTTTTCAGAGGATTTTCTGAAAGAGATCTTTTCAAGAGGAAAGAGAGGGGGGCGGCTGTCATCTCAATGGAGCGACAAGTTTTTTCGTACAAACGCAATCTAAGAAACGAGGCTCAATTTCAAAAAGCAGAAAACTATTCCTTGAAATCATCGATACTTGAGGCACCGTAGATAGGAAGATGCCGATAGTAGACCTCAAGAATCATCGTTGCCAAACTTGTGCAATAAAGTCTGCCAGCAACATGCGCACCGTGTCCTGATTCTACTCCGTCATACCAACTGCCGGCCTCATGCGCAGCCTTTGATTGAGTTGTAATAAGCATATCCCGCATCTTTGTATTCCAAGAAACCCAACGGTCTCCTTCTACATGGTGCAGAATTTGAGTGCTGTAATAACTTGTATAAAGATCTTTTGAAGGCCCCGATTTTGCGAGACGATCGACTCCTCTTTGCAACGCAGGATGATCTTTTTTCCAACCCAAGTACATTCGGCACAGCAGGCCGACCGCGGTTGTCCCGGGAGCATTTCCAGGATTGTCATAGCCGTAAGCGGCACCGTCGTCAGCCTGCATGGAGTTCAGAAACTCGACTGCTTTCTTGACGGTGATCGGAGGAACCTGAAGATAAGCCATGTGCCCGCTCTTGAGCGCCATTAACTGCCAACCGACAGCAGATGTATCGCCAGCTTGACGAGGGCTGTACCGCCAGCCTCCACCGATTGGATCTTGAGCGTTTACGATAAAATTCAAAGCCAGTTGAGCAGGAACCTGCAGGCGTTTGTCCTTCGTCATCGCATACGATTCCGAAAGTGCGATTCCAGCCAAGCCCTGCGAATACATATTGCCGCCTGGGCCATAGACTTTGCCCTGACCCTGCATCGACATCGCCGCCAAAAAACCAATTCCTGCCTCAACCTGTTTCTTGTAGGGGCCTTCTTTGTGCGTATAGCCGCGGCCGAGAAATGGAAGGAGAGCCAACGACGTTGCACCGCAGCGATCGAGGGAAGTTCCTGGATTGCCACTGTGCGTACATGCACCTTTGCAACTTGGGCACTGATTCATATCGAACGACCATCCACCGTCAGGCAATTGATGATTGATGAACCATTTGAGTGCCGCTTCGACTGCCGCTTCGCTCTGCGCATTTCCACCACCAGCTTGAAGAAGTTTTGATCGCTGCGCACCGGTGCGTCCACCCAAGCCACCGGCTTGGCCACCGATCGCGCCAACAGTCGAGAGCAGGTCGCTTGACGGCGCGGACTCCGTGCTGAAATCAGTCAGTTCAACGGAAAGCGCTGCAGCATCGAGATCATCGGCCGTGCTGACGATTTGAACGTCTTCGACCATCGAAGCATCGGGCACAACAACCGCATCAGTAATTTCTCCAACCTCTGGTTGGTCCTGCTCGATCTCCTCAAACTCTTCAAATTCTTCCTGAACCTCTGGAGCACTCGACGTAATAACACGCTTTTCTTCCGTTTTTGGCAAATCATTAGACATGAGGCTAAGCGATAACAGAATGACAATATGCACAAGCATGCTGACTGCCCATGCAGGCGCAGCAGACAAAACGGTCAGAAAACCGGAGCCTTCCCGTTGTTGCTGTGGGTGAGCATTTTGTTCTTTGGCAACAGGAACGGGAGTGTTTTTTGCAGGATTTTTGGGTGCTGGGGGCACAGCGGCTTTCGGCGCAGCAGTCGATTTTGCAGTCGACCCAACGGCCGGCTTTGGAGGAGCGATTTTCGGATCTGGATCGATTCCGCTTGCCATCGAAAGCCTCTGTATAGAAAATTTGGGTAAAGATGCCGCCCCGAGCCCCGAGCACTGTCTATTCGCACGAACCTTCTAAAAACATTCCAGAAAGCTCTTTGAGCCGTTACTTCCACGCTCCTGATAATATCGCCCAAGAGAGATGTCGCAAACAAGACCCCGAGTCTCCGCCAAAAAGACTTTGATCCGCTTTGTTTTTTTCACCGAAACGCTGACTTCAAAGTGTGGCCGAATCTTCATTTTACCCGGGATTCACCAAGATTGTGAAGGATCCATTCTCAGTGAGTCTCCAGTTGGCAGGAGAACAGTCGCGTGATTTTCTGTGCCACCTTTCAAGGCCCAAGAAGTATGGGACACTCAACCAAATTGGATATTTCCGGTCACATCTGGTGCTGAAAAACTATGGAATCATTTTCGAAAAATAGACCGATACAGCCCAGTACAGCATAGAGTTTGAAGAGGAAATGCTCCAGTGAGGCCAAACGTTCTGAGGGGACTGGCGGCAACGGTTGGGTGCGAGTAGTCTCCCCGGAAACCCGAATCAGGCATTGTAGTCTTCAGGGAAATGTTTGAGACGCTCCAGTAGTTCGACTCTTGAAGGACGTTTGAGCCGACTCAAAAGACGATCGGTATATACCAGCTCGAAGCGAAGCAGGAATTGAAATGGCCAAAGGAAAGCGAAAACTTGAAGTGATCCATCTTGTTTGTCAGGAAACTGGCGACCAAAACTACACGCTCAGGAAAAAATCTGGCGGGGAAAAATTGAAAGTCAAAAAGTATTCTCCGCGCCTACGAAAACATACGCTTCACTTGGAAAAGAAGAAGTAGTCTGGTCGGTGAGCTCTATGAGCTTTGAGAGAGTCGATGAACGATTGATCGAACAACGCTCTTCCGCTCCCTAGAGTTTATTCAGGAACTGTGAAGAGCGCCTCTGACTCCACTGCGGCAGCCAGTTGTAAAACTGGTTCGAGTGCAGCATCGAGCAAGGACTCTCCAGCGAGAATTTCCAGTCGAATTTCAATTGCGAAAAGTGGAATCGTACCGAGTCGTACGGCTTTGATTTTCACAAGATCTTTGAGCGTGCAAATCACACGCGATGCTCCGCATGCAACTGCCCAGCTTGTAAGCGAAGAAATATCGTCGGCAGAAAAAGCATGATGATCAGGGAATATTCGAAAGCCAACGAGTTGTGCGCCTTCGTTTTCCAGTGTCATTCGGAATGCTTGAGGATTGCCGATGCCGGCGAACCCAGCTATTTTTTCGCGTCGTAAAACTCCAAGTGATTCACTCGTACCCTGCCACGACCGCAAGGAGACGGGAGCATGAATGGCTTCAACCCATGCAGAACATGAACCTGTTGGGCATGCCATAAAAAAATGATTTTGAATGCGTTTGCGTTTTTCAGAATCGATCGAATTTGCACGAGAGAGAATCCAGACCTGAGCCCTCGACGCTCCGCGAATGGATTCGCGCAGAAATCCTCTCGGAAAGATCCAGCCGTACCCATCCGGATTTGTGGCATCGATCACAAGAAGATTGAGATTTCTTGCAATGGCCCGATGCTGAAGCCCATCATCCAGAATGACTAACTGTGAGGCGAATTCTTCGGCAGCCATTGTGGCTCCGGCAACTCTGTCAGAGTTGATGACATGCGGTACGTCCGGCAGTAACAGTTGAAGTTCTGCCGCTTCATCGTTGGGCGCGCCGTGACTCGCTCCGAACCCACGACTGACAATCGCCACCCGCAAACCGCGAGCGCGAGCTCGCGAAGCAATCCAGGCGACCAGCGGAGTTTTCCCGGTGCCCCCAAGCGTTACATTCCCAACGGAAATAACAGGAATGGGGGCTGTGCCAACTCGGAGCCATCTCCGGTCATAGGCACTGTTTCTCAGATGCATGACAGTCCCGTACACCAATGAAAGCAGGCTTAAAACGCCGCGTAACAACGCAGGAAAAAGCCCTTTCCACGAGCCGTCAACCAGCGATCGAAACGTTTCGGCATCAAGACGCATGAATGCCTCTACGAGGACTGCTGCAAAACCAAATCTACTGCGAACAGTTTTTGCGAGCTCTCGAGTCACCGCGTTCTTAGAGCGTGCTTCGATGCAGTGAGCATTCTGTTCAATGTCATTTTTGTTCTGTTTCATTCAGTTTTCGGCAGATGGCTTCGGCCATTGCCCGCGTGCCAACTGCAGACGGATCGTCCCGAGATAGTTTCAGATCGTACGTTACGTCTTTGCCCTGTGCGATCACATCGGCGACGGCTCGTTCGAGTCTGCGTGCGGCGTCGGTTTCTCCGAGGTGCTCAAGCATCAACATGCCGCTCAGGATAAGCGCCGTCGGGTTGACCTTGTCGAGTCCTTTGTATTTTGGCGAACTGCCATGGGTCGCTTCAAAGACCGCGCCTTGGGGGCCGATATTGGCTCCTGGCGCCACACCCAAGCCACCGACCAGACCAGCAGCAAGATCGCTCAGCACATCGCCGTAGAGATTGGGGAGCACAAGAACATCGTAGAGTTCAGGCTTCTGAACCAGTTGCATGCACATGTTATCGACGATCCGATCTTCGAACTCGATGTCTGGATATTCGGCTGCGATCACTTTTCCTCGCGCGAGAAAGAGACCGTCAGAAAACTTGAGAATATTCGCTTTGTGTACCGCCGTGACTTTCTTTCGACGATTCGCACGAGCGTATTCAAATGCGAAACGAAGGATTCGGTCACTCGCTGCGATGCTGATGACCTTCATGGTAATTCCAGTGTCGAGCCGATCGCTTTTGACCGTGCCAGTTTTCGAATGACTGTTGATCCAATCGATCAGTTCGCCGGCTTCTTCGGAGCCCTGCTCAAATTCGATGCCCCCGTAGAGGCTCTCTGTATTCTCCCTAACAATTACAAGGTCGACCTTCACGGAATCAAAAAACGTGCGAACGCCCTTGTAGTGTTTGCACGGTCGCAGGCATGCGTAGAGTCCAAACGTCTGTCGAAGATGAACATTGATGCTGCGAAATCCGGTTCCCACGGGAGTTGTAATAGGGGCTTTGAGGGCGCATTTGGTTCGCCGAATGCTCGCCAAACATGCCTCGGGCAGAGGCGTTCCAGTGCGGGCCATGACATCGATGCCAGCTTCCTGAACATCCCAATTGATCGCCACGCCGGTTGCGTCGACGCATTTCCTGGCGGCGGCAGCAAGTTCTGGGCCAGTTCCATCTCCCGTGATCAGCGTGACGTCATAGGCCATAAGTGGGCTAGCTCCAAGAGGTGGTGAGGACTCAATAGTGACCGATGATTAAAAGGCAGGAGAACCGAACCTATTGTTTCACAGACCGTACCTTACGAATCTGTTGAAGCCAGCGTCAACGCATCTCTCTTGCCGGGCCGATATACTTTCGTAGGCCTCCTACTTTGTTTCGTGCGAGTTCACAGAAGAATCGAGGAGGGAAGAAAAAAGCGGCTTCGAAAAATAGAACGGATGACAGTTGAATAGCATTTTGCGAAGACGCTTTGTTGGATGAAGTCGATTGAAGCGGTTAGGGACGGGGACTCTGAGGAGTAGGGTTGTCCGCGGTCGATACGCTCTACGGAGAAAAAATGGCTACCGTACAAAATTTATCAGACGACCCACTCACCGTCGGCTCGTGGACGAGTCATGGAAAAGAAGGATCTAAATCAGATCGGTATCTCGCTAGAAGACTGATCGCTGCTGGCGCCGATTTCAAGAGCGTTGCCATCATGACTTTTGTGCTCGGTGCAGGTGTTGCACTGATGCTATGGCTCGCCATAGGCGTGCTCAGTGAACATTGGTTGGTCTCGGGTGGGTTGCCACAATGGATGAGAATCACCTGGTGGGGAATGGGATTCGTTGTGTTGATCTTTGGAATTGTAAAATGGATTGTGCCGTTGGCGCGGTATCGCGTAAATCTTGTCTACGCGGCAAGGACCATTGAAAAAAATAATCCCGAACTCAGAAACGATCTCGTCAACGCCGTTTTAGTGCGCACGCATCCGGAGGGAAGTCCTCCACTGATTGTTCGATCGATTGAACGACGCGCAGCCAAACGCCTTTCGCGAGTGCCAACGGATATCGTCGTCGATCGCGCCGCAGCGCTTCGGCTTGCCTATGTGCTGGCGGCACTGGTGGGACTGGCGTGCCTGTATGAATTGTTCGCTCCGAAAAGTTTTCTCCGAAGCAGTGCTCGACTGGTCGTGCCGTGGGCTGGCGTCGCCGCCCCGGCGAGAGTTTCTATCGAAGGACTGAGCTTGCAGTGGCTTCCTCCAGAAGCAGCAGACACTCCCGGACTCGGCCGCCCTCTCGAGATGGATCTCAACGGAAACCAAGTGACGGTGATAAGGGGTCGGCAGATTGTCGTATCTGCGACGATCAACGGCTTGAAGTCGAATGAAAAACCCAGTGTTTCGGTGATCCCTTCAGACGACGGCGATCGCTGGATGGTGGAGATGATTCGCGGAAAGGGACAAGCCGAGTTTCAGGCGTTTATACCCGGGCTTGGACGAGGAGTTGATCAACCCATCAGTATTTTGATTGAGGCTGGTGATGCTCGCACTGAACCAATTCAAGTGAGAGTCATTGATGTTCCAACGCTGCTCGTTCGAAGCGTTGAATATCACTATCCACCTTACACAGGACGTGAAAACGAGATCGTTGAGTGGCAAGGAGACTTGCGGGGTATTGAAGGCACCACGGTGACGATCATCGCAGAATCGAATCAATCCCTGGAGCGGGCTTGGCTCGATTTCGATTGCGACGGGCGGAATGATAAGCCAATGTCGATCGACATCCGTGATCGAACACGTGCAACTCTGAACAGAGTTCTGCTGGAAATGAATGCCGATCGAAGTCAATCGAAACACGCAAGCTATCGGTTGGTTTTTGTATCTGAAAATGAATCTGGTCAAGACGTTCGCAATAAAGAAAAAACTGCTGCCGAAAAACTCGAGCATCGCATCGAAGTGATTGCGGACGTAGCTCCCGAAGTATCGATTGAAAAACCGACTGAAGCAGCAATTCGAGTTCCGCCAAAACTGCCGTTCGATGTTCGGATTCGAGCGATCGATCCAGATTTTGCACTGGCTCGAGTGACCTTAGAAGTTCGAAGAAAAAACGGCGAAAAGCTCAATGATGTTGGAGTGCTTGATCAGCAACACGCGGGTCCGTTTGTGGGCGTGGGTTCGATTGATCTGTCTACGATCGAAATTCAATTAGGTGAGACGCTCGAATACCGTGCCATGGCTCAGGACAACCGTCCAAAAGAACCAAATGTGAGTTACTCGCCGTGGATGTCGTTGACTATTGATGCCGCTGCCAAGCCCCAACCGCGCGACAATGCCCGGACGGATCAGGCAAACGAAGAAACGTCCGGAAAAAAAGAAGAGAACGGTCAAAAAGATCCGTCTCAAGATGCTTCCGATGACTCTTCGCAAGAAGATCCTGCCAACGATGCAGGAAAGCCTTCGGAGACAGACGCCGAAAAAGAGACTGGCCGCGAGAAGTCTTCGGATGCTGCTTCAGGCTCAAGTGACCACGATCCAGAGATGCCGCCCAGCGAGAAAGAAAACAATCAGAGCGAAAAACAAAGCGGAGATCAGCAGGCCGATTCGGCTGCTCAAGATAATTCGCAAGAGAATAAAAAAAATAAACAAGAAACTAAAAATCAAGATCAGGAAGAAGGGAAGTCATCGGCAGGCGATCAAGAAAAAAATGAAAAGCCCACAAAGGAGTTGAATTCGGATAACAGTCAGTCCGAAAAATCAGGAAAGCCTCAGGGCGATAGCGAAAAACAAAGTGGATCCGAGCAAGGCAGTGACAGCCAGTCGCCTGATCGGTCTCAAACAGATTCCAAGGATTCCGAAAAGGCAGGATCATCGGCGAAAGAAAAGCCACAGCCTCAAAAAGAGTCCGTGGCCAGCGATGGGACCAACGACGGCGAGGCAATCGATCGCATTCTTGAAAACCGTCAGAAACAGGAGGAGAGAAGAGAGAAAAAAGAATCTGACAAAAAAGAACAAAAACAATCCGAACAGAATGAAAAAAAGCCTAGCTCAAAGCAGTCCAGCGAGAACCCCGAGTCTCCATCAAAAGAATCAGGCCAAGATTCTCAAAAGAAGAACGAAGAGCCTCGTTCGAAGCAAGGTGATTCGAAATCAGCTGACTCCAAAGACGGAAAATCAGAAAACAAATCTGATCCGGGAGAAAAAGAAAAAAATCCAAAGCAATCTGGCGGTGACAAACAACAAGAACCGGATGCTCCATCCGACAAACCATCCGACAAACCATCCGACAAACCATCCGACAAACCATCCGACAAACCATCCGACAAACCATCTGACAAACCATCTGACAAGCCGTCTGACAAGCCGTCTGACAAGCCGTCTGACAAGCCATCTGACAAGCCATCTGACAAGCCATCTGACAAACC
>QWOQ01000006.1 GCA_003669585.1 Planctomycetota bacterium
AAACCATCCGACAAACCATCCGACAAACCATCCGACAAACCATCCGACAAACCATCTGACAAACCATCTGACAAGCCGTCTGACAAGCCGTCTGACAAGCCGTCTGACAAGCCATCTGACAAGCCATCTGACAAGCCATCTGACAAACCGTCTGACAAACCGTCTGACAAAAAGCAGGACGGTCAAAAGAAATCCGAATGCACCGACTCGGATGGCAAGCCCTGCGGCAAGGAGGGGTGCGCCAGTTGCAGTGGTGGCGGTGCTTCAGGAAAGCCAGGTGCAAAAAGTGGATCATCGGGATCATCTGAATCATCGGGATCATCTGATGGCGAGCCATCGAATGATCCGTCGAACCCGTCGAAGAATTCTGCAGGAAAGCCCGGTCAGTCTGGAAAGAGTGGAAGCGGTGAAGCGGGGGAAAAGGGAGGTGACAGCGGGAAAAAATCAGAAGAACAGCCCTCTAAAAATCAGAAAGATCAGTCGCAGTCCAGTCAGGGCGATGCATCGTCCGGCGACACGGCAGAAGACTCAAAAGCGCCTTCTGAAAAAAGTTCAAAGGGATCTGGAAAACCTTCTGATAAAGGTGGAAATTCTGAAAAAGAATCGGGAAATGATGGCAAGGACGCTGCCGACCCCAATGGCCTCGAGGAAGGAAAAAAGGGGGCAGAAAATAAGAACCCCAGCGAAGGCCAGAAAGCCTCAAAGGATGGCGATTCGACAAAGGGATCAAACAAAAAATCCGACCAATCTTCACAGGCTCCTCAAGAAGAGCAAGGAGAACCGGGGGAACAGAAATCGGAGAATTCTGGCAAAGGAAAACCTGGAAAGAATCCTGCCCAACCAGGAGTCGGCGAAGGGGCGCCTGGCTCAAAGATTGGAGACGGCGGGAGCAGCTCTGGTGAGGCTATTCCAGACAATGATTCGCAAAGCGAGCAAAGCAACGAGACGAAATTTTCGGATCAGAATTTTGAACACGCACGCAACGCTGCGGATCTTGCGATTGAGCATCTTGAGAATTCCATGGAGCAAGGGCGTGAGGATGTTCTGAAGCAGCTTGGTTGGACTCGAGAGCAGGCTCAAGCGTTCATTGATCGTTGGAAAAAAATGAAGCAGATGCAGTCAAGTGTTGACCCACGAGAGCAGGAACAATTCCGTCAAACTCTCGAGAGCCTCGGTCTGCGGCCGAGCAGCGTGCGGCGTTCTCGCGATCAGGAGAAGGATGCTCAAGGCGGTCAGGCAGAAGGAAGACGCAGCCGTCCTCCAAGCGAGTATCGCGAACAGTTTAAAGCCTACACTCAAGGGACGGCCGACCAAGGCTCTGAAAAGAATCGCTGAGTTGAATGAAAGATGCTTTGGGCCAAGGGCTGCTTTTTGAGCTCGAGGGTGCCGCCATGAGAAATCTCTCTAAAGATATGTCGGAGTCGCGGAAGTTGATCTGATGAGTTGAGATGGGTTGGATGTTGCGCTGCAACATCCAATGCATTAAATCACGCTGGAACCCAATCGCAATGTTTGAAGGCCCGAGATATCTCGTTGCGTTTAATCCCAAACGTGTACCGCACTGCTTTACCGATGTGCTTATTCTTGGAGGCGGCCTGGCTGGCTTGCGAGCGGCACTCGCCGTTGACGTTGGACTCAAGGTCACTGTCATCACGAAGGATGATCTTCGCGGGTCATCAAGCGTGTACGCTCAGGGCGGAATCGCCGGTGTGGTCGATCCTGAAGATCGGTTTGACAATCATGTGAAGGATACTCTGAGTGCAGGGTGTGGTTTATGCCACGAGAGCGTCGTTGATCTTGTCATTCGCGAGGCTCCGGATCGCATCGCCGAACTGATTGGCTGGGGAACCAAATTTGACGAACGAAATGGCACTCTTGAACTTGGACGAGAAGGAGGGCACAGTCACCACCGCATTGTCCATGCCCTTGGAGACGCCACGGGGCGTGAGGTGATGCGGGCGGTGATAGAACAAACTCGCAAACTCGACAACCTCGAAGTGTGGCCCGATACGTTCACGATCGATCTTCTGACGATTGACGGCATCTGTCGGGGGGCGATTGTCTGGAATCGAAAACACGGCAAGACGATTGTGTGGGCGAGACAAACGATTCTTGCGACAGGGGGTGTTGGCCAGATTTATCGTGAAACGACGAACCCCGAAGGGGCCAGTGGCGACGGTATGGCTTTGGCATGGCGGGCCGGGGCAAGGCTTCGCGATATGGAGTTCATGCAGTTTCATCCAACGGTGCTCTATATCGCTGGAGGCGCTCGAAGTTTAATCACGGAAGCAGTTCGCGGTGCCGGCGCGCATTTGGTCGATCGCGATGGTTTTCGTTTTATGCCTGAATTTGATTCCAGAGCGGAGCTCGCTCCTCGCGACGTTGTGTCCAGAGCGATCACCGAGGTTATGGAACGCACGAGGCACTCCAACGTTTTCTTGGATCTGTCACATCTCGATGGCACTGCGGTGCGAGCCAGATTTCCTGGAATGGCGGCACTCTGTAAAACGTTTGGATTAGATTTGACACGAGATCGAATTCCCGTCCGTCCCGGTGCGCACTACATGATTGGCGGCGTCGCGGTTGATCGAGTCGGTCGATCGAGCGTGCCCGGACTTTGGGCGGCAGGTGAAGTGACTTCAAGTGGTCTTCACGGAGCCAACAGGCTTGCCAGTAATAGTCTGCTCGAAGGACTTGTCTACGGAGCCCATGTGGGAGAAGAGGTTTCTCAAGCAGTTCTCAAAGATGAAAAAAGAGATGAGCTTCAGGCGTTGTCGCTTTCGCATCCCAAGACAACGGCATCCTCGGAGTCGTTTGACTTAGCCGATATTCGCAACTCTCTTCGTAGTCTCATGTGGCGACATGTCGGAGTGGAACGCAGCGGAGAGTCGTTGCAGGAGGCACTTGGTACGGTTGAAGGATGGTGCCGCTATGTACTCCCCATTCAATTTTCCGAACCGGCTGGCTGGCAACTTCAAAATATGCTTGAAGTGTCTCGGCTGATGATCCTGTCGGCACTTGAGAGAACTGAAACTCGCGGCGTCCACGTTCGCTCTGATTGCCCGCAAACACTTGAAAAATGGATTACGCATATTGGGTGGACCCGAGGGCAAAACGCCCCGTGGCATGAATCGATCAACCAAACGGTGACTTCTGCAATGTTGCCAACAAAAATGGTGCTCTCGAAAGATTGAGATTTCTGCGAGATAAGAGTGCAGTTGGAAGTAGGTGGGGGCTGGACATCATCTCAAAAATGCATACTTTTAAGCAGTTCCCCGGCTATCGGATGGGCATTGTAGGCTACCGAATAGCGGGCGTACATGTGGAGTGATGCCTTTACTCGTCGCTTTTCCAAAAGGAGATTCGTCGAGTCATAGTCATCTGGCAATGTCCACAGCTTTCAGATCGCATCGATGAAATTTGAAGGAGATTGACATGACCACAAAAAATATTCCGGCCGCAGGGGACTGGATGATTGAAGCGTCTGGATTGACGAAGTATTACGGCGATTTTATTGCCGTTGAAGACATCAGTTTTCAGATTCCTCGTGGTGAAGTTGTCGCGTTTCTCGGGCCCAATGGTGCCGGAAAAAGTACAACAATGAAGATTCTGACAGGCTATCTTGCGCCGTCCTCAGGAATCGCAAAAATCGCCGGTCATGATATGTCGACCGATCGACTTGCCGGGGCAATTCGTCTGGGGTACCTCCCTGAAAACGGTCCTCTCTATCCCGATATGACTCCCCGCAGTCTTCTTGAATTCTTCGCAGACGCCCGTGGAATTTTTGGAGATCGAAAAAAAGAACGTGTCGATGCAGTGGTGCGGCAGTGCGAACTCGGAAGTGTCATCGGTAAAGCGATTGGAAAGTTATCAAAGGGATATCGTCAACGCGTCGGTATGGCCCAGGTCCTGCTCCATGAACCCGATGTTCTGATTCTCGACGAACCAACGAGCGGTTTGGATCCGAATCAGATCAGGGAAGTTCGTGAAACGATTCGTCGTCTTGGCGAAAAGAAAACGATCCTCCTTTCGACCCACATTCTGCAAGAAGTTGAGGCGCTCGCCGATCGAGTAATCGTAGTGTCAGAAGGCAGGCGAGTGTTCGACGGAACGCCGGCAGAATTGCGTAAGGACGGTCGACCGCTCGACGAGCGGTTTCACGAGTTGACACGCTCGGGGCGTTAAGGATTGCCGCAGGCAATCTTCGCTTTCACAATCAGACAAGTGCATTGTTTACCATCAGAGGGATGAAACGATTATGAAGTGGCATGTTCTGGACGCCGTTTTTAAACGAAATTTCGTTGCCTATTTCTCAAATCCAACAGGCTACGTCTTCATTTGTGTGTTTGTGTTACTCGGATCTCTTGCGGCTTTTTGGCCACCAGAGTTTTTTAACTCAAATCTTGCGAATCTTGATCAACTCAATCGTTACCTCCCATACATTCTGCTTGTGTTTGTCCCTGCAATCACAATGAGTGTGTGGGCCGATGAGCGACGACAAGGAACCGACGAACTTTTGCTGACAATTCCAGCAAGTGATCTCGAAGTGGTCAGCGGAAAATATCTTGCAACCGTCGGCATCTTTACGGTTGCAATCATGTTTTCGCTGATCTGCAATCTGATTATTTTACTGAGGTGGGGCACCCCGGATGGCGGGCTCTTTTTCACGAATTACTTAGGATACTGGTTCGTCGGTGTTGCAATGCTTTCCATTGGAATGGTGGCGAGTTTTTTGACCAGCAATCTGACAGTGGGATTTATTCTGGGATTGGCATTCAACGCTCCCTTAGTTGTTGCCGATCGTGCCGGTGCCGTCATGGGTACGAAGATGGCGGAACAGATCAAAAGCTGGAGTTTGTCAGAGCACTTTTCTGATTTTGGGCGAGGAGTTGTCAGCTTTTCTTCGACCGCTTATTTTCTCGGTATTGTGCTGGTTTGTTTGTATGTTTCGATGGTCTTGATTGGACGGAGGCACTGGGCCGGTCGGCGTGACGGCAGCCAGATGGGATTGCATTACGTGTTCAGATCGCTCTCGCTTGTGGCTGGAGCGCTCGGCGTGGTGCTGGTGCTCAGAACCATCGATGTGCGAGCCGATCTTTCGGCAGAACAGATTAGCTCCCTGGCTTTCGATACCCGCCAACTGCTGCGAACTCTCGAAACAGATCGTCCAGTCGACATTAAGGCGTACATCAGTCCGAGCGTTCCTGAGGACTATGCCCAAACTCGGTTGACGCTCCTGAATATGTTGAGGCAGTTGCAGCGACTCGGTCGAGGAAAAGTGAACGTTGAACTGGTTTCGACAGAATCCAAGACAGAGGCTGCGGCTTTGGCTTCGCAGCAATTTGGAATCGAGCCGGTGCCGGTGCTCTCGCGAGTGCGTGGCACGTACCGCGAAGAAGAAATCTTTCTCGGGGCGGCGTTTACCTGTGGTCTCGAAAAGGTCGTCGTTCCGTTCTTTGACCGCGGCACTCCAGTCGAATACGAAATGATCCGCTCGATTTGCACTGCAGCGCAGCAAAAGAGAAAGCGATTGGGGGTTCTCACAACCGACGCCGATTTATTTGGTGGATTTGACATGACAAGCGGGCAGCAGCGACCCCGCCAACCGATTGTTGATGAACTGGAAAAACAGTACGACGTTGTCCAGGTTGATGCTTCGGCACCGATCACTGAGCGGTATGACGTTTTGCTGGCAGTGCAGCCCTCATCGCTTGGGCCAGAGCAGATGAACCATTTTGTCGATGCGGTACGGTCTGGTCAGCCGGTTGCCATCTTTGAGGATCCGCTTCCGGTGTTGATGCAAGGCGTTCCCGGCACGGGTCAGCCGCGCCGCGCACCGGGTGGCCCGATGGCGATGTTTCAGCAACAGGGAGGACAGCCCAAGGGGGACATCGGCCAGCTCTGGCGAACTCTTGGAGTTCGGATGGTAGGAACTGAAGGACGACCTGCGATGGGTGTTATGGGAACAAGTCCTTTGGTGATCTGGCAACAATACAACCCGCATCCGAAACTCGAACTTCCAAATGAGTTCATTTTTATTGATAGTGGTCTTGGAAAAGGAGTCCCAGCGTTCAGTCAGTCGCAGGAAATCACATCAGGTTTACAGGAAGTCTTGTTTCCATTTCCTGGGGGATTAAAAAAGGACGACGCGATCGACTCAACGTGGACGCCGCTGGTTCAAACAGGAGAAGCTGCCGGAACGATCGAAGTCGAGAAGGTCATGGGAAATCGCGGCGACATGCGAACGCTGCGGATATACGAAAAACCGAGCGGTGCAGGTGAGCAAACAGTGCTGGCCGTGCTCATTGAACGCAAGTCGCAGCAGTCTCCAGCAGATGCGGCGAACGTTGCAAAAATTGATGATGCAATTGCTGCTGATAGCGGAAAGGCAATCAGAGCAGTTGTTGTCGCAGACATCGACATGCTCGATGGACGAATTTTTGGACTTCGCAATCGTCCGGATGAGGTGTTTGCTCTCGATTTTGACAATGTGACGTTTGTTCTCAACGTGCTCGATTCGCTCTCCGGCGACGATCGATTTCTTGATATTCGCAAACGTAAACCGAAGCATCGCACGCTTGAGCGAATCGAAGAAACGGTTGCCGATTCGCGAGATCAGGCAGACAAGCAGCGGCAGGAATTTATTCAGCTGTTTGAAAAGGCAGAGGGAGAAGCGAATCAAGGCATGCAGCAGGCCGTCGGTGAACTTGAAAAGAAGATCAAGGATCTTGAAGGAGAGGGAGACTCCGACCCACAAGCTGCGATGAGAGCAGTACAGCAGTTGGCAAGTCGTCAGCGACTCGAACAGCGGCGGCTCGACACAAAGATCGAGCAACTCAAGCGAACTCGGGATGTTGAGGTTGCTGCCGTTGAGCGACAGCTTGAGGCTACCGTACGCCGCGAACAGGATCGTCAGAAGTGGTTGGCGGTGCTCCTGCCGCCTATTCCGCCTCTGGTGGTTGCGTTCTTTGTCTATTTCCGGCGTCGCGCAAGCGAGCGTGAGGGTGTTGCCAAAACTCGACTTCGATAAAGTCGGGTGGCTGTGAAAGGCATGTCACGCACATCGATTTGCAGAAAACTTTTCAGTCTGAGGAAAGAGTGAATTACAGCAGCGTTTGAATGAACGAGCGTTTGCTCAATCGAAAGAGTAAAGAAAGAACAGTTATGAATACAACCAATGAGACGCCCGCCGGAATTTCACCTGCAGTCGGGAAAACGATTGCTTTTGCATTGGCAGGAGTAAGCCTCCTGTTTTTAGGCACGTTGGTGCAGCCGCGGTTCAAGAGTTCAAAAATTGTTCCTGAGGGTCAACGGGTACTCTTCCCTGAGCTTGCGGATGCGTCGAAGGCAGCAAGTCTTGAAATGATTTCCTACGACGATGCACTGGCAACGCTGCATCCATTTAAGGTCATGCAATCCGACGGCGTGTGGGTGTTGCCGGCGCATGAAAAATATCCGGCTGACGCCAAGGACCAACTTGCCGCTGCTGCGACTGAATTGGTCGATCTTGAGGCGCTCGATATGGTGAGTCAGTCTCCTGGCGATCACGAGACGTTTGGTGTTATCGAACCCGATCCAGAGAAGCTCAAGCCGGGAATGACAGGCATCGGAGAACTCGTTGAGATACGCGATTCTGCCGGTACGAAGCTTGCTCGATTGATTGTTGGCAAGGAAGACAAGCGTCAGGGAGGAGCGTCTCCGGCGGGAGGAAAGAAACTCCGATTTGTTCGCAAAGCAGGTCAAGACCCGGTGTATCGCGTTGAAATTGATACATCAAAATTTACTAAAAAATTTAGTGATTGGATTGAAAAAGATCTTTTGAAAATTTCTCCGTGGGATGTGCGAACGATTGTACTCGATGATTATTCGCTCGGCGCCACCGAGTCGATGGGACGAATGCGAGTGGAGCAGACGAGAAAATCACTCATTGAGCTGGCTTATAACGACAAGGACTCTGCGTGGTCGCTTGAAAAAATGCAGATATTCATAAAAGACAAACCGCAAGAAGAGAAACTCGGTGAAAACGAAGAACTGGCATCGACCAAACTCAATGATCTTCGCAATGCACTGGGGGATCTTAAGATCATCGATGTTGCGAGAAAGCCGGCGGGCCTGAGCGCTGACCTGAAGGCAGACGAAAGCTTTACCGGCGATCCTGAGGCTTTAAGTTCGCTGAAAAGCCGAGGTTTTTTGCCTCTCAAAAGCGGCGATATTCTTTCCACGGATGGTGAAACGATTATCGGCATGAAGGATGGTGTTGAATATGTTCTGCGGTTCGGTACATCGACCACGGTGTCAGGAGAAGCAGACAAAGCCTCTTCGGAGAATCAAAAGAGCGACTCGATCGAAACTCAGGGGCGATATTTGCTCGTGATGTCGAGGTTCAATGAGTCGTTACTTGTGAAGCCAACACTTGATCCTGTTCCTGATGCGCCTACCGAGAGTGCTCCCCCGGCCGATACCGAAAGCGACAAACCAGATGCAACGAAAGCTCCTGGTGCAGCAAAGGTGACGATTCCACGGTATGTATTGGCACGGCTTGCCGATGATCCGTCAGCTGCCGATGACGAGGCCCCTGACGCGTCGGACGAGAAGGCAGCGGATGCAAAATCAGCTGAAAAAAAGCCCGACGCCGATGAGGCCGAAGTGAAAGCGCAGGCCGCTCGCGAGGAAAAGAGACGAGTCGAACGGGAGAATCGTCGAAAACAAGATGAGTACGACGAGAAAATCAAGAATGCGCAGAAACGGGTGCGTGAACTCAACGGACGTTTTGCAGATTGGTACTACGTCGTTTCCGATAAAGAGTACGAGAAGATTCACCTTACTCGAGATTCGGTTATTCAGAAAAAGGCGAAAGTCGAGCCTGCTGGAGAGGCCGATGGAACTGCACCTGCTTTGCCAGCTCCGAAGTAATCCGTTCGAAGAGTAAGTTATGTTCTGTGATACGCGTCTTCTTTGAGAGGGCCCAGCTTCATCAGACGGGTGTCTCACGGCCAAGTTCTCTCAAGTAATCAAGTGTATAGATGCCGCTTGAATGACCATCTGAAAATTCAATCGAGTAGGCGTATCGTCCAACCGGATTCATGCCGACGATCAAGAGCGGGGCGATCTCCTCGGCCTTGAGTATGGTGAGCAGGTTTGTGGGACGCGGCGACATACGTAGTTCGCGACAGGTTGCACACGGACACGCATCTCTCAACTGTCGAATTCCGTACATTCGTTTGTGAGCGTCGCTCCACTCAATTTCAATCTGATCATTTCCATGTCTGGAAATTTTCGAAGGGAACAGCTCGAAGGAAGATGCGTTTGTCATGCGTGAGATTTGTAAAAAGAAAGAGGAGGTTTCAAATGCAAGAACGCACCACAAGAAAAGTATTTTCAAAAGCGCTTCGGCGAGGGACTTCGTCACACAGTATAGCGTTCCCGACTGGTGGTTTTTCCAAAACAATTGAACCGATCACGCTTGGTGTGGACGCAGATCAAAGATTCGCTGGGCCTTGCCTACGGTGCGGGGCAGCGAACCTGAGGGGGCCTGCCGGACGATGACTCGCAAGCCAAGGCTCGATTCCAAGGCTTGCCGTATCCGATCGAGTTGTTCCAGCGAGTCTTCGACATCGATTTCAATTTCATCGAGTTCGCCCTTGCGCCGAATGGTCAGCTGATATTCGCCAATTTCCGGAAATCGCCGCACGATTTCATCAATCGAGGATGGAAAAATATTGACTCCACGCACAACCATCATGGAGTCAACCCGTCCAAGAATTCCACCAACAAGCCGTACTCGCGGCGACTCACCTGCTGCTATCGAGTTCGATGAAATCCACTGTGGGCGCACCACATCGCCCGTGCGATAGCGGAGAACAGGGCATCCGTCGCGACCGAGTGTTGAGATAACCAGTTCTGAAAGTTCGCCTTCGCGAGCAGCTTTCCCCGATTCTATCGATAGAAATTCTGGGTGAAACCATTCTTCGAGGACTTCCAAGTATCCTCCGTCTGCCGCGCCAATTCCCCACGGTCCAATTTCACTTGCACCGGCGTGATCGATCACGATTGCATCCCAAGAGTCGGCGAGTCGCTTTCGAACGGAGAGAATGGAACCGCCTGGCTCACCTGCAACGATCACCAAACGGACCGGAAGCAGCCGCGTGGAAATTCCCATGGTTGTCGCCACAGTTGCCAGATGCAGTAAGTAGCTGGGCGTTCCCACAAGCACCGTGATTGAGAATCGCTGGATGATGTCGATTCTGGCTTCGCTCGACAGACCACCTGTAGGAATTGCCATTACACCGCTGGCAATGATCGACTCAAAGGCGCTCCAGAATCCGATGAAGGGACCAAACGAACTGGCTACCATCGCGCGGTCAGTGGAGGACACGCCCACACGATCCAGAATGATCTTCCAGCAATCAATCCACCACTGCCAGTCATTCGGTGTGTCAAAAATTGGCAACGGTCGACCACGCGTGCCGCTGGTCTGATGAAATCGCGTATATCTCTCAACGGGCCAGGTAAGATTGAGCGGACTTCCTGAGATGGCTCCATCAACCAGCTCTGATTTTGTTGTGAACGGCCACTGCTCCATCGCGTCGAAACTCTCTAACGGCGAAATGAATCCCGCAAGTTTCCTGTGATAGAGATCGTTGTGAGGAAGAATCGTTGCAAGCAGGCTGTTGAGTCGATTGAGTTTGAGTCGATCGAGTGCATCACGCGTACTGAACAATGCTGACGGCATGGAAGGGGATTCTCAATACTTCGCAGAAGACTGTCAGGCTTGTCTTTTTTGTCCTACAGATTGCAGGCAAAAAAATGAGTTCTGACAGTCATGCAATAAGGTTTTCTGGAACGCGAAATTCTACATTGGAGTATCGAGCGGACTACCAGGCGGTGCAGAAAAAGGAGCCGATGAACCACTTGGAGTCGTTGGTGCAGTGATTGGAAATCGCGGGCCCGCATCGGGTGAAATAAATGTTGGAGCCGAGGGAATTGGTTCTTGTTGGAGCGATGGCGGCAAATTTTTTGAAGGTGCAACGAAACCTGGCGGCGAAAGAGGTGCTGCGGGAATCGGCTGTGGTGTCACAAGTCGCGGTGCTGCCGGTGGTGGCAGAGGCACTGGTGGAAGGGATGCATTTCCCGCGCGCAGTTGCTGCGCCCGAGCGACCACTTCTTCAGGCGCAACACTTGCGGCAGGGAGCATCGAGAGATCAACCACGCGTTCATCACGAATCTCACCTGGCCAGATGTTCTCAGTCACAAAGTCGAGTGGAAAAATCTGGTACCACGGAAGTGGAATCGGTTGCCGAACGGTCAGTGTTTCATAACCATCTTTGACAAGTCTGATCTTGCGGGTTCCGTAATAGATAAAATCAGTCGAAACAGGTGTTGTTCCAATCTGATAGTCATCGACATAGACCAGTGCACCAGGAGGATTGCTTTTAATCGTCATGCGTCGTTGAACGCATCCTGCTCCGGACAAAAGCGGAGCGATAAACAGCGCACACCAAAACATTCGCGAGCGGATTGTGTTGAGTGTTGTAAGCATTTCTCCTTGGCGGAATTTTCGCCAAGAGACAACACACGACGACAGGCGATGAGGGCGCATAGCAAGCATGGAATGATCGATGGGGCTCGAGAGGGAATGAGGTAAAGGGCTTCTTGAACGGGGGTCGAATCAAGAGCGTCCAGACCGTACGTTAGGGCTCGAAACGGTGCCAGATCATTCGCTCCGTTTGATTGTATAGGTCGAAATGCATCTCGCCCGAACTACCATGGCTCGTTAGAATCTCACGTTTAGTATGAGTGAGCATCCATCCTTATTCGAGTAAAGCCTCCCGAGGTCAAATACGCCGTGGGCAAAGGTAGCTCGATCGAATACAGCGAGTTAAGCGACATTGGTCGCCGACGTTCTAATAATCAAGACTCCAAGGAGGTTCTTCCTCCATCGAATTCTCAGCAGTATCGTCAGCGAGGTTGGCTCTTTCTTGTGGCCGACGGCATGGGAGCCCATGCTGCTGGTGAAATGGCAAGTGCTATGGCAGCTCAGCGTGTGCCGCTGGTGTACGAAAAACACGCCAGTCGGTCTCCTCCATATTCACTTCGATTTGCCATCGAGGAGGTCAACCGTGAAATCAATACCAAGGGAGAAAACAACCCTGATTTTCGTGGCATGGGAACGACCTGTACGACGCTGGCGATTGTGCCTCGAGGGGCAATCGTAGGGCACGTCGGAGATAGTCGCTGCTATAGAATTCGCGGCACAAAAGTGGAGCAAATTTCCCGCGATCACTCGCTTGTATGGGAATTGGAATCCGCTGGAGGGATGACTCGCGAGCAAGCAAATCAATCAGCGCCAAAAAATATTATTACTCGATCGATGGGGCCGCATCCTAAAGTCGATGTTGATCTCGAGGGACCGCTCCCTGTGGAGCTATCCGATACGTTTGTGCTTTGTAGCGATGGTCTTTCAGGACAGGTGTCAGATGAAGAAATCGGTTTACTGGCATCTTTGCTGACTCCGAAAATGGCAACTCGCGCACTGGTGGGATTGACGCTGGTGCGAGGTTCTCCGGACAACGTAACGGTGATTGTGGCTCGTGCAGGAGTCGAGCAAGTCACCGCTGTGTCGTCATCGGATGCCCCATGGCCAATGAGCGAACCGGTCAAAAGCGACGAGACCACAAAGTCGGCTCCATGGATTGCCGTTGGAGTGTCGCTTGTGAGTCTGTTTTTTGCTCTGATTCTGCAGTCCCCCAGTGTTCAACAAAACCTTCCAGCCATTCCAGCGGGATCTCCATTTTGGACAATAGCGAGCCTCATCATGGTGGCTATTTCTCTTGGAAGCGGATTGGTTGCATCGATCTCATGGTCGACCGGGCCGGTTGACAATGGAAGATTTCTGCCGGTTGGTGGCCGTCTCGGAAAGGGGCCGTATCGCGATTACGACTGCACTCCAACGTCGGCGCTTTTTAATGGAATTATTTCGAGCGTGGATGAGATTGTGAGTGGCCTTGACGCCAACGATCAGACACAGATTGCGAGCCTGATGGATGATGCAAGGAAAAAAGTGGAAAACAGCGCATTCCAAGAGGCGATGATGCCTCTATGCGATGCCTTGGAGATTTATTACAAGGCAATCGAACGCAGTCGCGGCAGTGAAACCACTCATGGCTCATCGGCGAATTGATGCGCCTCGCGGCTCATCGATTCAAAGTACGTGAGACAGTCTTTGGCCATTTTCAAGTCACAGAAGCAAACTGCCTCGAAGTGCTGAGAACCCGTGAGAAGTGGCCTGACAGGAAACGAACCTGTTTCGATAAGCTCTTCTGTGTGCATTGTGTTCAGGCAAACTATGGCTGTCGACAACGAGTCTTCCGATGACCATCATCTCTCGATACGTACTTCTTGAACTTCTAAAGGTATTCCTCGTATCGCTTGCGGCTCTTACGCTTTTCATGGTGGTGATAGGTCTTGTAAAGGAAGCACAGCAACAAGGTCTCGGAGCGATGCAGATCGCAGCTCTTTTACCCTATGTGCTTCCCGAGGCGATGCGGTTTGCCGTTCCTGGCACGATGCTTTTCGCGGTATGCAGCGTTTTTGGTCGTCTCGCATCTTCCAACGAGATCACCGCGCTCAAGGCCGCCGGCATCAGCCCACTGGTAGTCTTCTGGCCGGCCACGATTCTCGCGCTGGCGGTCAGTTTTGTTTCCGTGTGGCTCAACGATGTGGCGGTTTCATGGGGAAGAGAAGGAGTTCGTCGCGTGATCGTGGCGAGCGTTGAAGAAATTATCTATGGACGTCTCAGGCAGCAGCGTTCCTATAGCACCAAACAGATGTCAATCAATGTAAAGGCAGTCGAAGGCCGCAGATTGATTCGACCAACGCTCTCTTTTCAAGCGAGTGGGTCGAGCCCGCAGGTCACCGTTTCGGCAGCTGAGGCGCAGTTGCGAGGAGATGCCAAGGCCGGCACTCTCTCAATCACTTGCCGCAACGGCACAATTCATGTTGGAGATGTTGCTGCGGTATTCCCCGACACGATTGAAAGAGTGATCCCAATCGACGCTGTAAGTCGAGTTTCTGAGAAATCTCTCAGTCCTTCAGAAATTCCAATGGTGGATTTCAATAAAGAAAAAATTATTCAGGTTCATGAAATTGATCGACTGGGGCAAGTCAAAGCAGCGCAAGGCGCGGCGGCACTGCTTTCGGGTCGCATGAATGACCTGGTTCCAGCGCATTGGGAAGGTCACAAACTCGTCGTTGAATGGCGAAATACACGCCTCCAACGGATTGTCATGGAGCCTTGGAGGCGATGGGCCAACGGATTCAGCTGTCTCTGTTTTGTCGTAATCGGCATTCCGATGGCAATTCGAATGAAAAACGCAGACTTCCTCACCAGTTTTTTTCTCTGTTTTCTTCCGATTCTCCTCGTCTATTATCCGCTTTTAATGTTTGGGATCAGCAGAGTCAAAGCGGGAGCATTGCCGCCGGTTTCTGTTTGGGCTGCGAACGTGGTCGTTGTTCTCTGGGGGATGTGGCTCATGCGCCGGGTGGTTCAAAACTAACGGCGACAAAGCGAAGAGAGCAAAGTCTGCACGTCTTCAGCACAACTACAAAAAAGAACATCCAAGTCTCGTTTGCGACGACTCAACGTGAGCTTCAAGAGAATGGATTGTCACAGTTCAAAAATCTGTAAGAATGGCGTTGCTTTCAAATGAGAGGAGATTGTTTTCTCTTCTTGAGTTCGATGAATGTTCCCCGAATACACAAAAGCATTTTCTATTGAAGGAGATTTTCATGAGTCGTCCAGTTACGCTTTTCACAGGTCAATGGGCCGATCTGCCGCTGGATGATCTGGCAAGAAAAGCTAAGGAATTTGGGTATCAGGGGCTTGAGTTGGCCTGCTGGGGGGATCATTTTGATGTCACCCGAGCACTGGAGGAAAGTGGGTACTGCGCTGCAAAACGTGATCAGCTTGAGCGGCATGACTTGGCCGTGTATGCGATCTCAAATCACCTCGTTGGCCAAGCGGTCTGTGACCGAATTGACGAACGACACAAATCGATTTTGCCTGCGCATGTCTGGGGAGATGGAAAACCGGAAGGAGTCAACAAGCGAGCCGCCGAAGAGATGAAGAAAACGGCCAGAGCCGCGCAGAAGTTAGGTGTTTCAATCGTGAACGGGTTTACTGGCTCTGGAATTTGGCACCTGCTCTACTCTTTTCCACCGGTTCCTGATTCGATGATCAATCAGGGCTTTGCGGAATTTGCAGACCGATGGAATCCAATTTTGGATGTCTTTGCCGAATGCGGAGTACGGTTTGCCCTTGAGGTGCATCCGACTGAAATCGCATTTGATCTTTTTACGGCACAGCGAGCGCTCGATGCCATTGGCCGTCGAGAAGAGTTTGGATTTAATTTTGATCCCAGCCACCTCCACTGGCAGGGAGTCGATTCGGTGGAATTCATTCGTGCGTTTCCAGATCGGATCTATCACGTACATGTCAAAGATGCGATCGTTACTCTTGGTGGCCGTCAGGGAATTCTTGCCAGTCACATTCAGTTTGGCGATCCCCGACGAGGTTGGGACTTTCGTTCACCCGGCCGCGGTGGAATCGACTTTGAGGAAATTATTCGCGCGTTAAATCATGCAAGTTACGATGGCCCATTGAGTGTGGAATGGGAAGACTGCGGCATGGATCGAGAAACTGGTGCTCGAGAGGCCTGCGAGTTTGTTCAGAGACTCGATTTTGCTCCAAGTGGTCGAAAATTTGATTCGGCATTTGGCGAAGATGAAGCCTGAGAAGAGGTAAATCAATGACCGATCTTGGGAGACGCGGACTCCTGATGGGCAGTGCGGCTGCCATTTGGGGTTGGCCCGGACGTGATCAATTCCGGATGTTTGATCCTGCTCAAGCAGATCGATTTCAATTGAGTTTGCCATCGGTTCTTCCGGATGAGTCGGCTTTTTTTGCAAGTCATTTTCTCGAACATCTCCCAGCGATTCCGTACGTGCACTGCCCGTCGATTTGCACAACTCCAAACGGTGGAATGCTCTGTGTCTGGTATGCGGGCAGCGGTGAAGGCAAGAAAGACGTGCAGATTTGGGGTGCAGATGCATCCGTCTTGGGCAGTGACATCTCGTGGGGACCCCCGAGAGTTCTCATGAGTCGGCAAAAAGCAATGCGTGATCTTGATCGGTTTGTTCGCACGGTCGGGAATGCGATCGTTTTTCCAGATGATCAGGGACGAGTCTGGCTGGTCTTTGTAACAGTAGCGGTGGGCGGATGGTCTGGGAGTTCACTCAATGCATGCTGTTCGCTCGATGGTGGAGCGACGTGGCAACCATCGAGGCGTCTTTCACTGAGTCCATTGATGAACATGAGTGAACTTGTGCGAGCAGCCCCGGTCTCTCTGGAATCTGGAAACGTCGGAATTCCGATGTATCACGAGGCCATTCGGAAGTTTCCGGAGATGCTTTGGATGCGATTCGATCGCGGCCGTCTCAAGGTGACAAAGACGCGGATGTGTGGTGGCGATGAATTTTTGCAACCAGCGATTGTTCCCATGGATGGCTCTCATGCGCTGGCCTATTTGAGAGATGGATCTGCCGCACATCAGGTCTTCGTGCAGCAGACGAACGACTGCGGACAGGCGTGGAGCGTGCCGGTTCCCCTGTCGCTTCCAAATCCAAATTCAAGTGTTGCGGCCGTTCGTCTTTCCACGGGAGAGGTGCTGATGGCGATGAACAATAGTTCAACAAATCGAGAAAATATGACGCTCATCATTTCACCAAACGGCATTGATCACTGGAACTCGATATCGATTCTGGATGGAGAGCCAAAAGGCAAATATGCGTATCCTTATTTAATTTCTTCTCCTGGTGGCAGAGTTGATCTGGTTTATACTTGGCAAATGCAGAAGATAAGGCACGTGGCCTTTAATGAAGCTTGGGTTACGGCACAACCTCGAAAGTCTCTTCTGTGATTGAATGGTTTTTTCCGCTGCTTGTTTGGGCGATCATCTTCATAGCGATTGCCAGATGCCTTCAGATGACACTCTGCAATGTCGGCCCCCGCTGGCTGCCGTTGGTTGCGGGAGCGGGAGTGCTCATTTCAATCGATGGCATGCCGCTGGGGCGATGGCTTCACGGAGTGAATGGAAGCTTTAGTATTCCATGTGTGTGCGTGCTGCTCGATTTTTTCACGGCGCCACTTTTAAAACGTCCTTTTCTGGATGAGCAAGCCCGGTGGACCATTGCATGGATGAGTTTCTTCTCAGGATTGTTTCTCTTTCCGATGGCGATTGGAGTTGGCTCTTTTGATCCCTATCAGCTGGGCAACGGCGTGTTAGGAATCACAACCGTCGCCGGTGTGACGGCAATAGTGCTTTTATGGAATGGCAATCGAGCAGGATGGGTGCTGGTGGTCACCGGGATATGTTGGCAAGCACGTTGCATTGAGTCAGAAAATGTATGGGACTACCTCATAGATCCAGTCTTGTTCGCAACGTGTTGCCTCCGAATAGTCGGCGCGACTTTTTTCAAAGGCGTACAACTTCTCAAAGGAATTGTACGTGGTGAATCTCGCGTTACTCGTGCAACAGTCGCTGGAATCATGTGTTGCATTCTGGGCGTGCACATGCCCAGCGAGGCTGACACCGCACAGATCGCTGAGCAATCTCCAGAAAAGAGTTCATCACTTGCGACGATCGACGACATTGACGAAGCGTGGGCATTAACGGCAACAAAACTCCAGCAGCGTGCTGCAGCACTCAAGAACGAGTTGCTGGCCGAGATGATAGATCAGTGGAAAATGACAACCGCAGGTGACGTGCAGCACATTTTCCGGATTCCACAATCGGTCGAAAGACCCGTGGATCTTCATGATGCCGCCGCAATTGACCTGTGGAACGATTTTGTAACAGCAAGAAAAAAAACTGCAGAATCAGAGTTTGTTCTCTCGGTTAAGGCTGCGCAAGAAGGGCGTAGATGTGAATCGCTGCAATTGCTTTACCGCGTTCTAAGGAATGATCCCGATCATGCTCTTGCCCGGAATGCGACTGGCTGGGTACGACATGGCGAACAATGGATTTTCCCGGAAGTTGCTCGAAGACTCGATGCCGGAGAGGAATACGAGAAAGAATTTGGATGGATGTCGAAGGATCGGTTGGCTCGTTACAAAGTAGGCCAGCGGTACGTGCAAGGAAAATGGAAAACCGCTGCCGAGGATGCCGCTCGACTTCCGCCGCTCGAGCAAGGATGGAAGGTCTCATCGGATCATTGGAAGATTGTTTCGACAAAGGGAATTCAAAGTGCCGTGCAGATGGCGGAGGAGCTCGAAGAAACATTTACGGTCTGGCAACAGGTTTTCGGCTGCTTTGCGATTGAATCAGAGGAACTGTCCAAACGCCTCACCGGAAGAAGTCATCCGAGAACTCGCGAGATAATGCTGGCGGTTTCATTTCGAGATCGTGAGCAATACATCGCAGACCTCAAAAAGTTTGAACCTTCTATTGCGCGTTCGCTCGGATTTTATTACCCAGTAACCAAAACGGTCTATTTATTTGTCGATGACGAAGAAAATCTTCTGACCGTTCATCACGAGGCCACTCATCAACTCTTTGCGGAAATTAAAAAATCAAATCATCTCGTAGGAGAAAGGTACGGTTTTTGGGCGATTGAAGCGGCGGCTTGCTATATGGAAGGGCTTGTGCAAACCCCCTACGGCTGGCGACTTGGAGGAATCGAAGCAGGTCGGGTTCCTGCGGCGCGGCATCGTTTCAAAGAAGATCAATTTTATGTGCCACTGATCGAATTAACTCGGATGGGACGGGCCGACTTTCAATCGGATCCTCGTCTGCCGCAGATCTACAGCCAAATCTCTGGGCTCGCAGATTTTTTTATGAATGGAAAACATGGCCACTATCGTCAGGCATTTATGGAGTATCTCTTGCACGTCTATCGAGGAACCATCAACGCAGATTCGTTGGAGCAATTGTGCAAGCAAACCCTCTCGGTTCTCGATGAGGAATACCGAGAACATATATTGAGATGAAAATGTTCGACAATTATTACGAGCGTTCCTGGATGCTTGAGTGTGCCTGACATTTCGATAGCATTGACGGGTTTTTGTTCGTCAAAGTAAGCTCCTCGGAATAGAATCGAATTTTCATGTTCGACAAACTGAAAAAATATTTGCACTTATCTCTTCGAGTGAACACGCAGGAGTTTTTTGATGGATTCAAAATCGGCTGTCGATATCGATCAACTTTCAATTAACACAATTCGAACGCTGTCGATGGATGCGGTAGAGGCTGCCAAAAGTGGGCACCCGGGTACTCCGATGGCACTGGCACCGGTTGCCTATACCATCTGGCGAGATTTTTTAAGATACGATCCAACGAATCCCACGTGGCCCAACCGTGACCGTTTTGTTCTTTCTTGCGGTCATGCGTCGATGTTGCTTTATTCGCTGATTCATCTTTCGGGAATCCGTCGAGAAACTGCGATCGCTCCACATGGTGGTGTCGATCAATCAAAATCTCAGGAGCCGGCCGTATCTCTTGACGACATTAAAAAATTCAGGCAACTCGGGAGTGTCTGTGCTGGGCATCCTGAGCATCACATGACATCGGGTATCGAGACCACAACTGGCCCACTTGGACAAGGCTGCGGCAATTCAGTTGGCATGGCGATTGCCGCACGATGGCTGGGGGCTCGCTTTAACACGCCCGATCAGACGCTCTTTGACTATGACACATACGTTTTGGCGAGTGACGGCGACTTAATGGAAGGCGTAACGGCAGAGGCAGCGTCACTGGCGGGGCATCTCAAGCTTTCTAATCTCTGCTGGATTTATGACGATAACGCGATCACGATTGAGGGCCGAACTGAATTGGCTTTCAGTGAAGATGTGGCGATGAGATTTGGTGGGCTCGGGTGGCATGTCGAACGAGTTGCTGATGCCAACGACACTGTGTCACTCAAGAAGGCTCTCGAGGGATTCAAGGCCCGCACAGACGCGCCCACTCTTGTTATCGTGAAAAGTCGGATCGGTTTTGGTGCGCCGAAAAAAGAAGGTTCCCATGAGGCCCACGGTGCTCCACTGGGAGCAGAAGAGATTCGCGGGGCGAAGGCGTCCTACGGATGGCCGGTTGATGCAAGTTTTCTTGTGCCCGAGCAGGTTCCCGTCCACTTTCAGCGCACGCTCGGAGACCGAGGGCGGCTGGCGAATGATTTGTGGCAGAAGGCTCGTGGAGAGCATGCTCAGGCCCATCCATCGCTCGCGCATGAATTGACAGAATGCTTGAACGGACGACTGCCCACAGCGTGGGATACGCAATTGCCACAATTTCCAACAGATCCCAAAGGGGTGGCAACCAGAATTTCCTCCGGAAAAGTACTTTCGGCGTTGAGTTCGCAGGTGCCGTGGCTTCTCGGAGGATCAGCGGATCTCGCGCCCTCCACGATGACGCTCGTTGCAGGAGCTGGAGATTTCGGTCCTCATGCTCACGCCGGACGGAATTTCCATTTTGGAATTCGAGAGCATGCGATGGCTGCTGCGTGTAACGGCATGGCACTTTCCGGACTGCGACCTTACTGCGCGACGTTCTTTGTATTCTTTGACTATTTAAAGCCGTCGCTGCGTCTTTCCGCCATTGGCGGACTTGGTGTGATTTACATTCTTACGCACGATTCAATCGGCCTTGGAGAAGATGGTCCAACGCATCAGCCCATCGAACAACTTGCCAGCGCCAGAGCCGTGCCTGGGCTTTCAGTATTTCGTCCGGGAGATGCAAATGAAGTCATTCAGATGTGGCGAGTGGTCATGAAAAGAGCCGATCGCCCAGCAGTGCTTGTTCTCACCAGACAAAATCTTCCCACGGTCGATCGCTCTCTCATGGGAAGCGCAGAAGGAGTTTCCTCTGGAGCGTATGTGCTTCTTGATCCACCTGGTGGAGCCACTCCCGACTGTATTCTGATCGGCACTGGAAGCGAGGTATCAACTTGCGTTGAAGCCGCAAAAATACTCAGCCAATCGGGAGTTCATGCCCGTGTTGTGAGTATGCCGAGCTGGGATCTCTTCGAGGAGCAACTCGACTCGTATAAAGAGAGTGTTTTGCCAACAGCCATCCGTGCGAGAGTAGCTTGTGAGGCTGCTGGGGGGTTTGGATGGGACCGCTATATCGGTCCACTGGGACGATTTGTAGGAATGAAAAGTTACGGTGCTTCCGCTCCGGCTCCCGATCTTTACAAGCAATTCGGTATCACACCAGAAGCAGTCGCAAACGCAGCTCGAGCATCCATGGAAACGGTACAAGCCAGCTCGAAAAAATAAGGCCGTAAGTTTTCTCGCAAGAATCTCACGGTAATACTGCCGAGAGAATGTCGACTAAGGCTGCGTTTCGGATGCCCCGATGACAGCATCCTCAGGATTTTTCCCGGCGGCAGCCTGACCATCGTGATTTTTGTAAAGATGATCATCGTCATCGTGAAGTCGTTCGAGAAGTTTTCGCTCATAGTGCCCATCTTCAAAAAGAATGTAGTGCAATCCTCCGAAGTGATTGCGACTTGATTCAAGATTTAAGGAAGGACGATCGGCCATGATTGGATGGTGAGATCGATTCTGGCTTGCAACTGGTTGAAGCAAACCGTCTTGATCGCGATGGCCAAGCGTGTATCCCAAGTCACCTCCCATATCGCGAACGAGATCGTCGAATCGATCGGTACCGATCGCATTGCGCAGTTCTTCGGTCGTTGGAGTTATCAAATGACGACGACGATCGAGATCTGATCCGGGGCAGACAAGTGTTCCGTCATCCGCAATCAAACGATGTTCAGAAACAAGCACCGGGGCATACCAACCGGCTCGGGAGAGTGGTCCGGTGGAGTCTGGCGTTGGCAGTTGACGATGGGACTGCACATATCCTTCAAGAGCGTGGGAAGTTTTTGTGATCTTTCCTTCCCACTGCGTCAGTCGTGAATCGGAAATCAGATCCATCAACAGTGGACCAATCAGAACAGATGCGGCCAAGGCAATGGCTGTCAGCAGCATTCGATCGATCCAAAGGTTACGGTTTGGCTCGATTCGAAGAGAGCTTTCAGGTGACATCGGCCGGGGAAGTAATTCCGGTCTCGCTGCAATAAATCGCATGGTTCGGGCAGTCAGCCCAGGAGGAGAAACAAGAGGCTCACGATCGATGGCAAGAGGCCCAAAAGCCTTGCGAATTATGGTGAGATCGGAGCGCAAAGAATTGCCAGTATCAGATGAATCGAGCGAACGTTCGATTGACTGACGATCCTCCGGTTCGAGGGCGTCGATCAGATATCCGATGAGATTTTCACGCATGACCACACCAGTCCTTGGTTTGCACGGTTGTTGTGATCGCGCCGATCGATCCGTCGATAGTCGCAATCGTTTTTGGCAGGAAGATTTTTGTGATAATCATTTTGTATTCGTTTTGTGCCATGATTCGTTGAGCTTAAGAATTGCCGCATGAAGTCTGCTTTTGACGGTTCCCACTGGAACTCCGAGCACTTCAGCGGCTTCCCGATATTTTAATCCTTGGTGATAAACTAAGATCAGTGCTGCCTTCAGCGGTTCAGGAAGATCCGAAACCGCATCACGAACCCATTGCTGCGCTTCTTGTCCCTCAAGCCACTCATCTGATGTTTGACTCTGTCCTGCAAGCAAATCCACCAATGCCCCGATCTCTCCGTCCTCACCCGAACGACGATCGAGGCTCACCATGCGATGTCGACGATTTCGTCTCTGTGAATCGATCGCCTGATTGGTTGCAATGGTATAGAGCCACGGGCGTACCCTTCGGCCTTCCTCAAATTGGTCCTTTTTTAAATGAATCTGGAGAAACGTCGACTGAAATACATCCTCTGCCATTTCTGCATCGCCGAGGTAACGACGCAAGTAGCTGTAGAGTTCAGTTTCGTAACGGTGTACGAGTCCTTCAAAAGCCTGTGAATCACCCCGCGACTGATACCGATGAAGCAGTTCCTCGTCCGATATGGATTCCGCAACCGCGGAAAGTCCTCCATCGGTGGGGGAATCTGCATGACCAGACATTTGTGGTACGTCCAAAACGGGAGTAGGGTTCGGTCGGGGTGAGAGAAGAAAAATCGATTATAGCTTCACATTTCGATTCTGTCGGTTTGACAATTCTACCGGCACCACGCACATTTCCGAGTTTGATCGTCTTGGTAAGACCCTGTGGCAAGGTTTTTGTGGAAAAAAAATTAAAATACAGATTTTACGATTGGGCATCACTCGGTGACATCAATGCCTTTTTTGGGCTTTCCCTCGACAATCTGGCAGATTTGGTGCTGGCAGTCGGTCTTCTGTCTGGCGTTTTCGGCTATCCGATAGATTTTGCTCTGTCACACATGGTACCGGGAACTGCCGTGGGCGTTGTGATTGGCGATTTGCTCTTCACATGGATGGCGTTTCGACTTGCCCGTCGCACTGGCCAGAACGTAACAGCGATGCCACTAGGTCTCGACACTCCAAGCACGTTTGGAATGGTGTTCTTTGTGATCGGTCCCGCCTACACCGCCTCGCTCGCAGGAGGCATGGAACAGGAGATGGCGGCCCGGCATGCATGGCACATTGGCATGTGTTCAATTGTTGCCAGCGGAGTGTTCAAGCTTCTTTGCTCACCGGTGGCAAACCGAATTAGAAACATTGTTCCAAGGGCAGGTCTCCTTGGATCGCTTGCAGCAATTGCCGTCGCACTCATCTCTTTTTTGCCGATGCTTGAAATTATGAGTTCGCCGATGGTCGGCATGGTGTCACTGGGGATCGTGTTGGCGAGTCTCACTGCGGGAATAGCATTTCCAATGCGCATTCCAGGTGCTCTTGCTGCACTGGTAATCGGTGGCGTGCTCTCGACGATTCTTGGTCACTGCGGATGGCTCCCTCCGGCGGCCTCGCATTCTCATATCGATCCATCCCTCGCGATGTGGCCAACAGAGTGGCTCAGGGCACTGCGTTTTGAATGGTGTGAGGCGTGGCAGGATTCGCTTCGCTACATGCCGATCGTAATTCCCTTTGCTCTTGGAACAGTGGTTGGTGGGATCGACTGCACCGAAAGCGCCGCGGCAGCGGGAGACGAATACGACACGAATGCGGTGGTGGCCGTGGAGGCAATTGCAACGATTGCAGCCGGTGCCTGTGGGGGCGTCATTCAGACGACTCCCTATATTGGTCATCCAGCGTACAAGTCGATGGGTGGTCGCGCGGCATATACCCTGGCCACCGCAGTGTTCATCGGAACTGCAGGTCTCACCGGATGCTTTGCCTACTTCTACGAAGCGATTCCCGGCCCAGCGATTCTCCCTGTCCTCGTTTTTATTGGTTTGGAGATTACCGCGCAGAGTTTTCGCGCAACGCCCTCAAAGCATTATCCTGCTGTGGTCATCGCCTGCATTCCGGCATTGGCGGCGCTTCTGGTGATTGAGACCGACAAACTTATTGCCGCTGGCTCCACGCCAACAGGTGCCCTCGCCATCGAATTGCACGCAATCCGCATGTTGGCATCGGGATTTATTGTGACGAGTCTGCTTTGGGCCGGCGTGGTCGTGAGTCTTCTCGACCGAAGTCTTTTGAAAGCCGCAGCGTGGTGTACGGTGGCAGGTGGGATTTCACTTTTCGGTGTGATTCATTCGCCATTTTCCGATAGTCATCTTTTTGTACCTTGGCACATCGGTCAACTTCCTGCAGAGGCCGCGGGACGCGGTCCGATTGAAATGAGCATTGCGTATCTGCTGATTGCAGTGCTGTTTGTCGCCTGGCACGCATACGATCGAGCTAAAAATGCATTGGTTGCGCGTGCGTCGTGAGGATCCTTTTAAAAACGAAAACAGTCTTCGTTGAGAAGCAATCGGGCGGGCTTCAAAAAGCGAGAATTATTCGAGTCCGTAGGCACCGGCGACTGGAATGTCGATCCCAGTGCTACTTGCAAACTGGGTGCGCGAGAGGAACCGTGGCTCAAGATTGAACGTGATGCCGACGTTCTGACGACTGTAATCGACGTTGAATCCGAAAGTCATTAGGAACGACTCGCCAATTCGCACCAACTGAAAATTCTGTCCAATATTTCTGCCGGTAAGATCGACTGCCGTACCAAATGTACTGGCCCACTTTGGACTCATTCGATAAGTGTACGACCCAACAAGAACACTCGCATCGATAGGACCACCGAATGACTGATAGCCGAGGTAGAAGCTTCCTCTGGGAGGACGATTCAGAAAGCCTCCTACCGTGTAGAGTTGCTGTCCACCGCTGAAAAAATCAATATCAGCGGAGGAGACAATGCTTGTGCGATCACCTACATGCCAGCGAAAATCATACTGCCATAGGCCTAGCGTTTGGCCAAAATTCTGACTGTTCACAGGGAAAAATTCGCCCTTAATGTCGAGATTAATCCAGTCGATGATGCGGCGGTTACCGATGACGCCCCGCTTTGTTTGCCATCGTTGACTTGCTCCCACACGAAACGCTGTCAGATCGTTTGCTATTTCCGTTGGTCCCGTAACTGAGCCGGCAAGGCCACGACGAATGGCATACGACCGAGGGTCGTATTGCCCCTGTGGACCGAATGGCAGCGGAAGAGGCGTGGCGGTTCCGGGCACCGCACCGTAATCCCAGTAGGGAATATTTCGACGGTACTGATTGATGGCATCATCGTCGAGTTGATCGTACATAGGAAACATCGACACATCTTGCGTGCTGTGGGCGTATGAAAATTCGCCATCGAAGACAACTTTGTGCGCTAATCCATGAACATTCCAAAGTTGACTTTCGATTGTGTCGTCGGCCGTCCATAAGGGCAGGCTCGAGCGAATGCCGACTTGGCCATAGGCTCGATTGATCGGTGATTGATTGAGGGCCTGGCCCCAGTGCCCAAGTTCACCAAGTGCATAGGGAACGAACTTTACGGCTCCGGCTTGAAACGGAAGATCGAGTTCTTGGCGGGTCACAATTCGTTCACCGATGACGTTGTTTTCGTAGGGAAGTGTTGTCCAGATGCTCAGCCCCTGGCCGGCAGTCGGTGTCTGCGGGAGCGACTGCCTCGCATAGGAAATACCAGAGTGTTCGTACCACGTGAGAGCGTCGCGCATGAGTGGCTGACCAAGAAAATAGTGATCAAGTCGAGGCCACCACTCGGTCTGCGTAAAAAATGGATCGACTCGTACGCTCGTAAGCAGACGAAGTTCACGGTTGTCGACCGGCCGACGAATATCGAGCCACGTACGTTGCTCATAGCCTTCTTCCCACTCGCTCTCGTAGTACTCTTCGAGAAAGTTAGTGTCACTGATCCAACCGGCGGATGCGCGCATCTGCCAGTCGGATGCAAAGTCTTGACGGTGTCTCCAGAAGGATCGTCCGCGAAAGCTCTGCGGGAACGTAAAGTTGTTTCGGTTGTAGCCAAGGTTGTCGATGCCTTTGTCGTTGATGAACCAACCATCAAGGATTCCATTGGCAGGGGTGTTACTCCAGAGAAATGATGGCCGGTTGTAGAGCAGCGATGTGCCAACCGCCGGGCCGCGCAAACTTAGATAATCGATATCGAAATCCCAATCTGTTCCCGACGGTGGCTTTTGAATGCCAAAGACCTGGAACGCATCCCAACTGGTGAGCAACTGGGTTCCAAAGATCTGATCGTTTTTGACGGTGGCGCTATTGATGTAAAAAGTTGGCTTCTTCAGACTGCTCGAAAATACGGGCCACCACAGAACCGGGACGCTGCCAAATCGGAGCGTATTGCTCCGGCTGGTAAGAAACTGTTCATGCTCAATTGCTGGCTCGCCCGTAGCCGGATCAACCAAAGGCATTCCTGTCGGACCAGGAATTGGAATCTGCTCATCGGTCAACTCGAGTTCACGCGATTGAAACTCCCAGCTCGGAACTCCCAAACGACTCGATGTCATGCCTGTTTTTTGTGCGACAAATCGACTGCGATCGATCTGACGCAGTACATCGGCCCTGAGCCGAACGAGTCCGGAATAGTTGTCGACCGGCGTAAGAACCGTCGCCCCCAGAATGGTGCCGGTCGACCCCGGAACGTTATAGAACATCGCGGTTGATTCGATGACACGCTGAGCCTGACGAAAGACAACGTTGCCTTCCATGTAGAGTTCGAGTGGAGCGTCTGCAGCCTGGCCGGAATTTCCTTCTAGATCGGGTTGGCTGGCTCCACGTGTCCAGATCACGAGTCGATCAGCAGAGATGTCGAGAGGACCGGCCGGATCAACTCCATCCACCACCAGGTTGACGCCCGAGGTGACAACGGCTACCCATTCACCTCCAACTGGACTTGGGAACCATCGGATGTTGAGAGGCACGCTCGATCGAGGAAATGCCCGCAGCCTTCGATTGCCTGTGGCGGGAGACACAACTGGTGAGGCAGGTGCACCAAACTCGGTGAATTGCGTTTGCTGAATGGAATCGTTGGATTGCTCTTGGTTTGCGTCAGCAGTCGGAGTTGAGGTGCGTGGAAGCGATGGAGCGTCGGCAACCGCTTCGTAGATCGCTGGCTTTCCAGAGGAGGCAACCACGCTTGCAAAATCAAGTTTGGGTTCGCGCACGGTCCAGAATCGACCGGTCCATCGGTCGCCTCGCACAATCGCCGAAGTCTTTGGACCCGGTGGCTGCGATTGTTCTTTGTGAGACAACGCAGCGGAAGAACGAACCGTAACCTCGCCGGCCATGCGCACCAAAATGCTGCGCATCGGCACTTGTGAGTCGGCCGCTGATTCACCAGAAAAAGAAAGTGATTCGGCGTCTTGCGTCTGTTCAATCCAGAGAACCGCTTCATGTGCGGTCGCCTCGGTGTGGCCCTGCGCGATGCGAACACCACCGGTGAGATGCCAGACATCGTAGGAACCCTCCGTCCATCGAGAGGCTTGTCCTGCACGGATCGAAATCGTTTGCGTTGGATCAGCCGAGGGCACTTCGATGCGACCAGCTTCCTGAAGCACAGCGGCAAGCCCTCGGGCTGGAAGTGCGGCAAGCGCACCTGCCGATGCAGAAGGTTGCACCGGAACACTTGTGGGATTGTCCGACGTCGGCGTGCCATTTGTAGCCGGCTCTGCGTGCGCAGCAGTCTGAAGAATCATGAGAAACAAGAAACAGAGAGCCGCGATGACGGAGCTATTTCCTACGATTCGTTGCGAGACCGCACGCCATGCGCGCACAGGGCCAGCGCCGCCAAAGTCGGTGATGAGACTTGTAACAAATGGTGATGGAATCACGGGCACTGGGAAAGGTTTCCAGCGTGTGAAAAGGGCGCGAAATGATCGATCGATCGGTCGCACCAAAGGCGAGCCGACGCACAAAAAAAATTGCAGAGATAAGAGGAGGACGATGAGCGGAGAGACTGTACGACCTTGCTGTTCTCCGGGTCAAGGTGATAGCCAAACAGAAAAAAAGAGCGTAAGTGGTTTCTAGAAAGTATGTTGCAACAAGTTTCAAGGCCTAAGCACGGATGGCCTTTTTCAGGAAATCGTTCGACAACATTCCGCACAAAAAGAATAACGCAGGTAGGATGCGTTGGTGGTGCAGGAGCCCCTGAGCTTGCGCCAGTTCCCTTATTTACCATTTTTCAGAAGTCACTTTCGTCATCAGACCCGTTGCCCGAAAATGGTATTTCAGAAAATCTCCATGCGGAGAATTGCCCTCCGAGTTGCACGCTGGCTCGTTCTCCAGCGAGTCATGCTGGCAATTGTTGCGATCCTCCTTGCGGTGTGGAGCGTGGAACGTTCCCGCCATCTTTTATTTGTGCGATCGATTGACACCATGTTCGACCGTACCGACCCTGCACTCGGTCCCTATCGCCGACTTGCGCGAATGTTTGGCGGAAATGAAATAGTGCTCGCGGCATATGAAGACGCAGAACTTTTCACAACAGCGGGAATTGATAGGCTTCGCGTTGTGAGCCAAACGTTGGCGTCCCTCGACGGTATAAAAAGCTGCACGAGTCTTGCCGATACTCCGCTGGGTCCTCGAATCATCGAACTCGAACAGAGTCCAACTGCTCGCAGGCTCGTGAAATTAATGGAAGGCTATACGCTCGGAGAGGATCATCGCACCGTAGCGGTGATCTGCCTTTTAGATTCCCCTGCATCCGAACAAACGTCTCGTGCCGATGTGATCGATTCGATTCGTCTGGTTATGTCAGAGCTTCCAAGAGGCACCGTTGCGGGTGAACCTGTCATGCTACGCGATGGGTTTTCCATGCTTGAACGCGATGGAAATCTGTTGGGACTTGTGTCTGCAATGCTTTCTGGGGGAGTCATTTTTATCTGTTTCCGATCGATTCGATGGCTCCTCATTCCACTGGCAGTTGTGCTTTTGTCGCTGTGGAGTACACGAGGAGTACTGGCTGTGCTGGGACTCAAGCTGACCATGGTCTCGACGATGCTTTCGGCAATGATCACGGTGGTGGCGATCGCGACAATCGTGCATGTAATCGTAGAATTTCGAAGACAGCGAGACGCAGGCGCCGCGCCGGAACAAGCACTCGAGCATTCCATTGCGGTTCTTTTCTGGCCGACAATCGGTGCAATTGCAACAGATGTCATTGGCTTTGGTTCGCTGATCGCCAGTCGAGTCGGACCGGTTCACGACTTCGGCATCATGACGGCGATTGGTGCTTTGATGGTGCTCGTTTCGGCGGCCCTCGTTGTGCCGTTCCTCACGCTTGTGGGACGCTTTGGTTGTGACCCTTTGCGCGCGTGGGGAGAGGGAAGCCTAGAAAACGGCCTTGATCGTCTCGTGAAGCGACTTCTCGGCTGTCCACGCAGAGTCCTCGCGGTGTTTGTGATGGTGGTTCTAGTCGCGGTTGCAGGGATGAGCCGTCTGGAAGTGGAAACCGATTTCACAAAGAATTTTCGTTCTTCAAGTCCGATTGTTGCCTCGTACGACATGATTGAAACTCGGCTTGGTGGCGCAGGAATGATCGATCTGCTTGTACCTTTTTCCGATAAAGTCGGCGCCGATCTCCTTGGACGAGTTTCCCGACTTGAAAATCGACTACGAAAACTTGTTGTTCCATCAGAGGTCGATGGCGAGTCGGAACCAAGCCTGACAAAGGTGATGAGTGTTGTCGATGTGCTCGAGGCGATTTCTCCTGTGTCGATTGAGCGATTGGAATCAACACGACTCGGAGGGTGGCTGCTCGAATCGGCGATCGAGATGCTGCGCACACAACTTCCCCAACTCGGGGAATCGTTAATCGGCCGCGATCCGATGGATGGTTCGCAGTGGCTGAGAGTCATGCTTCGAGCCAAGGAGCGACAGAGCGCCGCCACAAAGCGGCAGATCATCGATTCAGTTTCAAAGATAGTCAATGAAGAAATTGTTCCTGTCGAAAATCACTCTGGTGAAGTAACCGGATTCTTCGTTCTTTTATCGCAGTTAGTCGAACGCATGCTTTCTGATCAGTGGTATACATTTGCTTTGGCCAGCGTTGGAATTTTTCTGTTGCTAGCAGTCGCATTTCGCAATGTCGCGGTTGCGGCTGTGGCACTGGTGCCCAACGCAGTTCCAATTTTTGTAGTACTCGGAATGCTTGGATGGTGTGGAATTCGTGTAAACATGGGCACCGCCATGATTGCTGCAGTGTCGATGGGGCTCTCGGTCGATAGTTCGATTCATTACATTGCGGCATTTCGTCGTCGAATGTCAGAAGGATTCGGCATCGAAGCTGCTCTCGAGACTGCGCACCAGACGGCCGGCCGAGCGATGATTTTTTCGACGCTCGCTCTCGTTGTGGGTTTTCTTGCGCTGGTTAGCAGCGGATTCATTCCCACCGTTTCCTTTGGCGTACTTTCGTGTCTGACTCTTAGCGGCGGTCTCATCGGCAATCTGGTCGTGCTTCCGGTGTTGCTGGCAATGCTTGGCGACTGGGCAAAGCCTTTCAGCGGAAAAGTGCATGAGAAACGAGACGTTCTCGTCGAGCACCAGATTTGAAGTTTCGAAGAGCAATAAACGACCAGCCATGGGCGTTTTCTAAACAGGTAGTCGTGGCGAAAAAACAAGGTACAACCGTCCCCTTCTTCGTTGGGCGATTTGTGATGTGAGCGTGATCGATAGTAATTTTCTTGCACCTATACCAAGGGCGACGAAATCGTCCTCGAATTTGAAGAGGGATAACTGCGAATGAGTATTGAATTTTCAAATCAATCATTGTCCAAATCAATTTCTGCAGCACCTTCGACCGGACGAGGAATTGTCGAGGCAGAAGTGCTCGTCGTGTTTCTCACCGAAGGGGGCGTTGGTAGCGGCGGAGCAAAACTTGCCGATACGGCTATGAACGGGCTGCTCTCAAAACTTGCAACCTCAGGAGAAATCACTGGTAAGCGATATGAATGCACAACGCTTTTGTCACCCCCAGGAGTGCCGTGTCAGGTGGTGGTGGTCGTTGGACTTGGATTGCGAGAATTGCTCAACGTTGAAACGCTGTACAAAGCTGCCGCCACAGCCAGTCGTATGGTGGCGGCTCGTCCACGAGGAAGCGTTGCATTTTTAGCGGAGGCATCGTGGACCTCTGCGCAGGTCGAACAGGCTGTTGCAGGAGCTGCTGTTGGTATGGTGGGGCAGGATCTCTATCGAGCTGAGAAAAAACGAAATCCATTTGGAAAAACCATTTGGCTCGATGCTCCAATGGATGCAGTGCAGCGCGGTGCAATCATTGCTGACGGTGTCAACCTTGCGCGGCGCCTTGTAAACATGCCGCCGGATGTGCTCTACCCAGAATCATTTGCAGAAGAAGCGCGAGTGATGGCGGAGCGTACAGGAGTTGAAATAGAAACTTGGGATGAGAAAAAGCTTTTGGCCGAACGGTGCAGATCGCTGTTGGCAGTTGGTCGTGGAAGTGCAAAAGCATCGAGATTGGTAATCCTTCGATACAAGCCCGCCGGAAATCGGTCGCCGCAGCCAGAGTTCGCAATCGTCGGGAAAGGGGTAACGTTCGATTCAGGCGGACTTTCGCTCAAACCAGCGGATTCGATGCTCTCGATGAAGTGTGATATGTCGGGAGGCGCTGCTGCAATCGCAGCCATTGCCACCATCGCTGCGCTTCGATTGCCGATCCATGTCATTGCAGCTGTTGGAATGGTTGAAAATATGACAGGTTCAGATGCATATCGAGTAGGTGATGTTCTCATCGCCCGCAGTGGCACGACGATCGAAGTTCACAACACCGATGCCGAGGGGCGTCTGGTGTTAGCCGATGTTCTCGACGTGGTAAAGGGACTCAAGCCCGATGCAATCGTCGACGCAGCGACCCTGACCGGCGCGTGTGTCGTAGCACTTGGCAATGACGTTGCCGGACTCTTTTCAAACAATCAGCCGTGGTGCGATCGGGTGGCCGCCGCCGCGAGACGAATGGGAGAGGCAGTCTGGCAGATGCCGATGTACAGCGACTATGACGACCAGATCAAAAGCGATGTTGCCGACATTAAAAATGTTGGCGACGGCCGCTGGGGTGGTGCGATCACCGCAGCGAAGTTTCTAGAGCGATTCGTCGGCGAAATACCATGGACTCACGTCGACATTGCCGGTCCAGCGTTCGTTGAAAAGCCAAAGCCTTGGACCGATGGAGGAGGCAGCGGTTGCATGGTCAGATCGTTTGTGGAAATTGCTCGCGGCAGTTGATCGTCGTTGAGAATCGATCAGGAATCGGGCATAACTCGGTCGAGTTCGTTTACTAAGTGGCCGAAGCGTTCAAGCGCCGTGGCAACGGGGTCGGGTTTTTCTAGATCAACTCCAGCATCGCGGAGCAGTTCGAGCGGCCACTTTGAAGCGCCGCCTCGCAGAAATCCCAGGTAGGCGTCGAGTTCGGTCTTGCCTCCTTCGGTCACTTGTTGCGCCAGCGTGATGGCGGCTGAGAGGCCGGTGGCATATTTGTAGACATAGAAAGCATTGTAAAAGTGTGGAATCCGGAGGCATTCCAATTCGAGTGATGAGTCGATCGTAAACCTCGGTCCGAAATAAGCATTGAGGAGTTCACGGTAGAGACCTCGAATTCGTTCAAGTGTGAGAGGTTCGCCCGCTTCGGCCGATGCGTGGCTTGTTCGTTCAAATTCTGCAAACATCGTTTGTCTGATAATCGTCGAACGAATCGAATCGATTTCACGAACCAGAATTGCAGCGCGTTCTTTCGGAGTCGTGGCGCGATCGAGAAGCAATCGGGTGAGCAACTGTTCGTTGAACGTGCTGGCCACTTCGGCAACAAAAATAGTATATCCCGCATACTGGAAGGGCTGAGCCTCGGCTGAGAGTCGAGTGTGCATGGAATGCCCTGCTTCGTGCGCGAGCGTAAAGACATGCTCGACCGCTTCTTCTTGAAAATTCATGAGGATGTACGGATCGGAATCGTACGTACCAGAACTGAATGCCCCAGATTGTTTGCCGGCATTGGGATAGCGGTCGCACCATCGACCCGAAAGCCCCTTTTCAAGTCGCGAGCAATATTCCAAACCGAGCGGTGCGAGCGATTCGATCACCAGTGAAACTGCCTGATCCCACGAGTGTTTTTTTTCAAGTTCCGGGATCAGCGGTACATAGGTATCGAAGTGGTGAATCTCGTCGAGCCCCATGATTCTTTTTCGCACGTCGTAATAGCGATGAACGACGGGAAGATTTTCTCTTACGGCAGTGATCAACTGATCGTAAACGGCCAACGGCACGTTGTCGGAAAAGAGTGCCGCCTCAACGGCGCTTGGGTGGTTTCTGGCGCGTGCATAATAGACGCCGCGTTCGACAGCGCCACAGAGCGTGGCGGCAAGGGTGTTGGCGTGGGCTCCGTACTGCGCGTAGAAGTGTTCAAACGTCGTGTGTCGCACATCGCGGTTGGTATCGTGCAGCAGCGTGACAAATGTGGCATTTGAAAGCTCAACGTCCTCGCCGTGACCATTGGTGACGGTGCCAAATTTCATGTCTGCATCGGTGAGCTGACGAAAAACTTTTGAGGCCGTTTGGCTTACCGTGCCCTGCATCGCCAGCAGTCTTTCTTCAGGTTTGGAGAGCACGTGTGGACGCGTGCGAATCAATCGCTCAAGCAAGAGGCGGTATGGGGCAAGCACCGCTGTGGAGAGCCATTTGGCAAGTGTTTCAGGAGCAATCGCCATGATTTCAGGTCGAATGAAGCTCGCCTTCTCTCCGGCAAGCGTGGCCAGATGCTGGAATCGACCCACCATTCGCTGCGCTTCGGCGGCTGCCTGATCTTCACTTGCCCGAAGGTGTGCATAAGTTCCGAGCCGATCTCCTTCTCGATCGACCAAGAGATCGTAGGCAAGACATTCAGCCAACCGCTGTGACGAGTGTCCGAGCGTGCCCGAAAACGATTCAAACGTCGGAATGCGTTTTTCCCATTCTGCCAACGCACGATCCCATGCAGCATCCGAATCAAAAAGACTCGCAAGATCCCAAGTGTCCTGCGGCTGGACATCTCGACGGTTCGGGAGAATTTTGTGTGCGTTCATTTAGAGTTTCCAGACTGCGCTGCCCCATGCCAATCCACCACCGAAGCCACAGACAACAATCGTGCTGCCCGATCCAATGCGCCCTGCTTGCCACGCTTCGTCCATTGCCAGCGGAATTGAACCGCTGGAAGTATTTCCGTAACGATCAAGGTTCATGGCAATTTTTGTCGCTGGGATGCCAAGCGACGTTGCCACAGACTCAATAATGCGGGCATTAGCCTGATGCAGAACAAAGAGATCAATGGCATCGATCGACAGCCCGGCTCGGGCCACAACTTCGCGAATGTTGTTTTCTGCCAAACGAATCGCCCATTTAAAGACAGCGCGACCGTCCATTTTCATAAAGTGTTCTTTGTTTGCGATGCCTTCGGGCGTCGCCGGGTTTCTTGATCCGCTCATCGGACAGGCCAGCAGATTGGCTCCTCGCCCATCGGAGCCGAGTGAAAAGGAGAGTAACCCACGATCTGAACCTCCTAGTTCAATCAGCACCGCGCCGGCGCCGTCTCCAAAGAGAGGCCATGTTTTTATGTCGTTTGGATCAACGACTCGTGAATTGGTGTCAGCCCCAATCACCAGAGCCATACGGCTGGAACCACTGGCCACAAACTGGGCGCCTGTGACAAGGGCAAACATAAATCCGGCACAGGCTGCTGTTACATCCATCGCCGGGGCATTGAGTCCAAGATTTTCTTGCACGATGCAGGCAGTAGAGGGAATCGACATGTCAGGAGTAAATGTTCCCAGCACAATCAAATCGATCTGATCACGATCGATTCCACTGCGGTCAATGGCCACCGTCGCGGCCCGTGAAGCCAAATCACTTGTGGCCATGTCGGCTGAAGCGTGTCGCCGCTGTTGAATCCCGGTACGACTTTCGATCCATTCAGGATCGCAACCGAGTCTGCTCAAGTCGGTGTTGGTGACGACATTCGCAGGCACGTAGGACCCGAGTCCGGCCAGACGAATGCCCGGCAGTGACCCAAATCGGGATGGGCGCGGCGAAGAAAGAATGTCGCTCATCGAACCGGCCCACCGGAGTTAAAAAGGCTCACCAAAAAAAAGGAGTCGCGAAATTCTGTTGTAGAAAAACCCTCCTGATTTTCAAAACGAAGGGTCTTTTTGTGCGGGTGAACCATAGGTTTTCCGATTTTTTAGGTCTTCACGGAGATCACGTCGAATGGAGTCGAAAGACTTTTAAATGGTGAGCTTTTCACACAATTTCAGTTTCAAACCTTAGAATCTGCTTGTAAACTGGCTCTCGATCTGCCGATGAAGATAGGGCAGAGGCACGCGCGCGGAGACCGTGGATCGATTCGCAGAAAAACGCGATAAAAAAATGAGGGCTTCGGCTGGACAATGCGGCCGCTCGAAGCCACAATTGGGATATGGTCGATGGGCAATCGCCGAATCCTGAAGACGCCGGAAGCGTTTTAGTTCAACGGATATTCGGTGGTTGATTCATAGCTTGGGGCTGATGTGGGCAGTTCATTCATTTAAGGAGTCAGTCATGGTCCATCACGCTCGAACACATTCGAATCTGCCAGTGCGCATTCGCGAGGCTTTCACGCTCGTCGAACTGCTTGTAGTCATCGCCATTATCGGCACGCTCGTCGGGCTTCTCCTGCCGGCTGTGCAAAGCGCTCGCGAAGCGGGAAGGCGAAATTCCTGCACAAACAATTTGAATCAATTGGGAAAAGCAGTGATCGCGTTTGATGGACAACGACAGTTTATTCCTGGCTGGAGAAACGCGCATCCAAATAAAGTCGCAGCAGCAAGTGGAGCGTACCCAACAGTTTCTTGGCCGATTATGCTTCTACCAAATTTAGAACGCAGAGACGTCTACCGTTTGTGGGAAACTTCAACGAATGCAGGTGTGCCTGCAACGGTGAGTCCTTTTATAAGCATCTTTGTCTGCCCGACATCTCCCCCGGATACGCAAGGCCAGCCTACGCTGAGTTATGCAGCGAATATTGGTTCAACGGATTATGGTGGTTCGGGATCTGCGATGCTTCCTTATACCCAGTACCGAGGGGATGGTGTCATGATGGATACCGTGGGAAACCCTGCAAGTTATATTTCAGCTGCGCGAAACAATCTTGATGTGATCAGTAGCGGTGATGGAACATCGATGACACTCCTCTTCTCAGAGAAGTGCGGTCCACTCTATTCCCCCCAAGGATCCTACGACGCTATTCCACAACTCATTAATTCGAATACAAGAATCATCAACTCAATGTTGACAGGCGTGGCCTATCCCACTGGTGGAACAACATTACCCACAGCTCCAGTCCCAGGATTTGGTGTATTTGCACAACTTGCAGATGTCAAAATAATCAATAGTCTTGATGCAGACAGAGCTGGATATTTGGGACATCCTTCTTCAAATCATCCCGGTGGCTGTGTTGCAACCTTCTGTGATGGTCACACGATGTTTGTCAAAGAGACCATTGCACCGCTGGTGTATACGCAACTGATCGCTTCAAACAGTCTGTATGACACGACTTCAGGAACCTACAAAACAAATGGTGCGGCTATTCGAGCCAACCTTGTGGATGCACCTGGATCAAGCACAGTAAGCCGAAAGACACTCTCTGAATCGGATTTTCAATAAGATCTGTTCGGCACAACAGCGATTGTTCGTCAGTTACGCGTCAAATACACGTTATACAGAAGAGGCCACCGAACTCCATGCGGTGGCCTCTTTTCGTTGCTACAGTGTCACGCCTTGCATGACAGCCGCAATTCGCACCGCATCGTGGCAGGCCTCTTCGGAAACGCCGAGCCCTACAAGGCTCGCTTCGTGAGACTGCATGCATTTCTGACAGCCGGCGAGCGCTGCGCAGGCAAGTGATGCGAGTTCGAAGTCGATTTTTGACGTAGTTGGCTGAGACATGCGGCTCATTCGCAATCGCGCCGGCCGCGACTGGTAACTCTCTTTCTCAATCATGTGGCGAAATCGATAGTAGATGGTGTTCATTGCCATCAGCCCTGCGCAGGCGATCGAATCAGAAATAATGGCGAGTGATTCAACGGGGGAAAATCCGCTGCGTATGTCCGATTCAACCGCTTCCACGAGCGGCTGACTGTGCAAAAATCTTGCTGAGGTGAGTGCCACGAGCATCGCTTGCTGCGATGAAAGGTTTTCACCCCCAAGAACTGCTGAAAGATTGAGTCGAAGATCCTTGAGTTCATCAGGAAGAGTGTCGCGAAAAGCATCGATTGAGGGAGTAGGAATCATTGGTGGTAGGGTTTTCTGTCGAGTGAAGAGAGGTTGAACATTTTGCGATTGCCGGCGGCTGCGGCCTCTGGAAGATTGAGTTTAGCAGGCTTTCGTAAGAAGCAGTGTGGCTGTGCAGGCTCTTTCGTGAGGGTTCGTTGAATGAAGTAGCCTGCTGGTGGTACGTTGACGGCGTTTGCGCGCGACGACGGCGAGCCAAAGTGACAAAGCCGTTCGATCTCGACAAGCGAAGCGTTTTTTCAATCGCACTCACGGTCGATCCTCTCTCTCTCTCTTTCACAAAACTATGCCGCGACGCGACGATCTTAAAACCATTCTGCTTCTGGGTTCAGGGCCGATCGTGATCGGTCAAGCCTGTGAGTTTGATTATTCGGGTACGCAAGCCTGCAAAGGACTTCGCGAAGACGGCTATCGAGTCGTGCTGGTCAATTCAAATCCCGCTACGATCATGACCGATCCGGAGACGGCCGATCGCACCTACATCGAGCCGTTGACATGGCAGGTGATCGAAAAAGTGATTGAGATTGAACGGCCCGACGCACTGCTTCCGACCCTTGGAGGTCAGACGGCGCTGAACCTCGCGATGGATCTCGATCGCCACGGCGTGCTTCAGCGTTACGGTGTTGAGATGATCGGCGCAAAAGCCGATGCAATTCGTCGGGCTGAGGATCGCGAAGCCTTTAAGACCACCATGGATTCCATCGGCTTGGAAACGTGCTGCGGAAAAACGGTGAAGAGTCTTGCAGAGGCCCGAGAGGTTCTTCGAGAGGTTGGATTGCCGGCGGTTATTCGTCCGAGTTTTACGCTTGGTGGAAGCGGTTCTGGTGTGGCGTTTAATCGCGAAGAATTTGATCAGAAGGTGGCTCGCGGTCTCGATCTTTCGCCCGTCGGCGAAGTACTTGTGGAAGAATCGATTCTTGGATGGAAAGAATACGAGATGGAGGTGATGCGCGACGCAGACGATAATGCCGTCATCATCTGCTCGATTGAAAATTTTGATCCCTGCGGCATCCATACCGGTGACTCGATCACGGTAGCTCCGGCAATGACTCTTACTGACAAGCAGTATCAGCGCATGCGGGATGCGAGTTTCGCGGTGATCCGCGCAATCGGCGTCGAAACCGGAGGATCCAATATTCAGTTTGCGGTGCATCCAACAAACGGTCGGATGATCGTGATCGAAATGAATCCCAGAGTGAGTCGCTCAAGCGCATTGGCCAGCAAAGCGACTGGATTTCCTATCGCAAAGATCGCCGCCAAACTCGCCGTTGGCTGGCGCCTGCACGAGTTGCCAAACGACATCACGAAAAAAACAAAAGCCTGCTTTGAACCGTCGATTGATTATTGTGTCGTAAAAATCCCGCGATTCGCCTTTGAGAAATTTCCAGAAGCCGATTCTCGGCTCTCGACGCAGATGAAAAGCGTTGGGGAAACGATGGCGATAGGCAGAACATTTAAAGAGGCCTTCCAAAAAGCACTGCGTGGCCTGGAAGTGGGGAGCTTCGGATTCGGGTGTGACGGAAAGGACCTTTGGGGCACTCCGGCAGAACCATCGATTGATGATATTCGGGCCAGAGTCGCAACGCCCGATCCCGACCGGGTCTGGTATCTGCGATACGCCGTCAAGGCTGGCATGACGATTGACGAGATTCATGAACTCACTGCGATTGACCGTTGGTTTCTCGATCAACTGGTGCAGATTGTAGAGACCGAAAGTTTGCTCAGAACATGCGGGTCTCTGGGGGCAACCGAAGATTCCCTACTGCGGGCTGCCAAGCAGGATGGATTTTCCGATCGACAACTCGCGACGATTTTTGGCTGTGCAGAGCTGGAAGTGCGCGCTGATCGAAAGAGGCGAGGCATTCTGGCAACCTACAAGGCAGTCGATACCTGTGCAGCGGAGTTCGAGGCCTCAACTCCCTATTTTTATTCAACATGGGAAGAGGAAGATGAGACTCCTCCCAAAGGTTCGAAAAAACGAGTCATGATTCTTGGTGGAGGCCCCAACCGCATCGGACAGGGAATTGAGTTCGACTATTGCTGTTGCCACGCCAGCTTTGCGTTACGCGAAATGGGGATTGAAAGCGTGATGGTCAACTCGAATCCCGAAACGGTCAGCACCGATTACGACACGAGCGACATGCTCTTCTTCGAACCCCTGACATGTGAAGACGTGCTCAATATTGCCGACCGCATTGCGCCCGACGGCGTGATCGTGCAACTTGGCGGACAGACGCCACTGAATCTGGCCAGAGCGCTTGCCTCGGCTGGTCTGCCGATTATTGGTACGAGTGTCGATACGATCGAAGAGGCAGAAGACCGAGAGAAGTTTAGAAATCTTCTGGAAAGACTTTCACTTCGACAGCCGGCCAGCGGCATCGCGCGCACGCTCGAGCAGGCTCGACGCGAAGTCGCCCGAATTGGATTTCCGTCGCTCGTGCGACCAAGCTATGTGCTCGGCGGCCGCGCAATGGAGATTTGCTACGACCAATCACAGTTTGAACGTTACGTCGCCGAGGCCTTCGTCGTTGCGCAGGGTCAGCCGGTGTTGATCGACCGATTTCTTGAAGATGCAATCGAAGTCGATGTCGACTGCATCTGCGACGGTCGCGATGTGATTGTGGCTGGTGTGATGGAGCATATTGAAGAGGCAGGCGTGCACTCAGGGGATTCTGCCTGCGTCATTCCGCCACATAGCCTATCGCCTTCAGTCGTTGCCAGCATAAAAGAGGCTGCCACCGCACTTGCGAGAAGTCTGCGCGTGGTGGGATTGATGAATGTGCAGTTCGCTGTCAAACGAGAGGACGGCGAACAGACGCTCTACGTGATTGAAGTCAATCCGCGTGCGAGCCGAACGGTGCCCTTTGTGGCGAAGGCGACTGGATTTCCTGTAGCCAAGGTGGCGGTCAAGGTGATGGCCGGCATGAGTCTTCGAGAGCAGGGGATCACTACCGATCCGATTCCATCGCATATCAGCGTGAAAGAAAGTGTGTTTCCATTTGTGAAGTTTGCCGGCGTCGATATCGTGCTCGGGCCGGAGATGCGTTCCACGGGTGAAGTGATGGGAGTCAGCGACCGCTTGAGTATCGCGTTTGCAAAGAGTCAGATTGCCGCAGGTATTGTACTTCCGGAAAAGGGTCGGATTTTTGTAAGTGTCGCCAGCCGTCAGGCGAAAGAAGCGATGGTGGAAATTTCCCGCAAGCTCATCGCCATGGGATTCGAACTGCTTGCCACTTCGGGCACTGCCAAAACGATCGCTGACGCAGGATTGCCTGTAGAAGTGGTTAAAAAACTTCAAGAAGGACATCCCAACCTGATCGATCATCTCATCGATGGACGTGTGCAGCTCATCATGAACACGCCGCGAGGCAAAGGAGCCAGAACAGACGAAGGTCGCATTCGAGCGGCGAGCGTGCTCTATGGTGTTCCCTGCATCACAACCCTTCCAGCGGCTGACGCCGTTGTTCTTGCTATGGAAGCGATGCGAGATGAACCGTTGTCTGTGCAGGCACTGCAGGACAGATTTCCAAAACCGGCTCAGACACAGGAGCGCCTGTAACGCCAATCTTGCTCGAGAAGTGACAAGGCCGCAAAATGTCAGCCTCTTGTGCCATCTGCAGGGCGGCTGCTTTCGCTGCGTTCAAATTCTGCGATGATCGTGAATGCCATGGACCACACTCATTTTGATTCCTCGGTTTTGCGACCGTTGCCAGCGCCGTTATGTGAAGAGCCTCCTTCTCTGACGGCGCGCACACTCGAAGGACTGGAATCGATTCTTGCAGCAGAGCTTGAATCATTCGGTGCCACGATTAAGCGTGCCGGCCGTCGAACGATTGAATTTTCTGGATCGACCGAAACACTCTACCGCTCAGTGCTCGAAAGCCGTACGGCCATCCGTATTCTTGAGCCGCTGGGACGGTTCCGCGTTGATTCTTCGGAAGCTCTCTATCGTGCAATGCAGGAAGTCGACTGGACTGAACAGCTCAAGTCGTCGGATACACTGCGAGTCGATTCTGTGATTCACGACACGTTTCTCAATCATTCGCTTTACTCATCGCAAGTTGTCAAAGATGCGATTGTCGATCAACTTCGAACGCCCAGTGGCAAACGGCCAAATGTGCAGTTGCGAGGCGCGACGCTTCGAGTTGCATTGCATCTCGTCGGATCAACAGCCACGGTGTATCGCGATGCAGCCGGCCGTTCGCTTCATCAGCGGGGATGGCGAATGGGGGAAGTGGAAGCTCCGCTTTCGGAGGTACTCGCGGCGGGTATTCTGGCAATCACGGGATGGACTCCTGAAGAGTCGCTGCTCGATCCAATGTGTGGTTCAGGAACATTTGTGATTGAGGCGGCCACCATAGCAGCCAGAATTGCCCCAGGACTTTTTCGGGCGCGTCGTAAAGCGCATGGTTTTCAGAGGTTTCGAGACTGCGATCGAACGCTTCTCGAGAAGATTCTCAAAGACCTTGAATCTCGGTTCAAAGTGCCAACGTGTCGATTGATGGCGAGCGATCTTGACCCTCTCGCGGTTCAAGCAGCAAAGGCGTGTGCCAGTGCCGCAGGCGTTTTGGAATTTATTTCGATCGAGGAGCGGCACTTTGAGCAAGTTCGACCAGAAAATTCAACAGGCCTGGTGGTAACGAATCCACCCTACGGCGAACGACTGCCGTTACCCCGGGCCAATGCCATGTTTCGTCGCATCGGTGATTGGCTCGTGAATGCCTGCGGTGGATGGCGAGCAGCAATTTTTACTGCCGATACTCCCGCTTCAAGTCGACTCGGTTTGCGCACCAACAGACGCACGACGCTGATGAACGGTCCGATTCGTTGCAAGCTTCTTGAAGTCGATATCCGTCTGCGGGAAGTGATTGAAACTTCCCAGAACATTCTGCCGGACACAGTCGCCAAAGAACCAGAAGAATGGCCAAACACTTCCAGCTTTGATCAGGAACATCAAACGATTGAGCCATCGCTTTTACAAGAACTGCCAAGCGAGCAGTCTCACAGCGAAACCTCTCGTGCGTCGAAGCCGCTGCGAAGCAATCGCACGGTGGGCGATCAAATTGGTGATTTTCGGCGGAGACTTTTTAAGCGATTCAAGCATCTGTCGAAGTGGGCGAGGCGACAGGGAATAGAAGCATTTCGAATCTATGATCGTGACATCCCAGAAATTCCACTGGTGATCGATTGGTACGCCGGTTGGCTGCATGCTGCCGAATATGAACGGCCACATGAACGCACCGAAATTGAGCACGAGGTCTGGCTCGATAAAATGATCGAGGCAGCGGCTTGCGAACTCGGAGTGCCGATGTCTCAGGCATTTCTCAAAGTACGCAGACGGCAGCGAGGAGGCGGGCAGTACGAGCGAATGGATGAACGACAGTCGCTGGTGACGGTCAAGGAGGGCGATCTCGAATTCCTTGTCAATCTCTCTGACTACGTTGATACGGGGCTTTTTCTCGATCACCGTCAGACCCGGTCGATGGTGCGAGCGGAGGCGAAGGGAAAACGATTTCTCAATTTATTTTGTTACACCGGCAGCTTTTCGGTGTACGCAGCAGCAGGAGGAGCCAAGGAGACGGTGAGTGTGGATCTTTCAAACACCTATCTCGAATGGACTCGCACCAATCTTTCGAAGAATGGTTTCAAGGATGCGGGGAGTCATCGAACGATCCGAGATGAGGCCAGAGCATTTTTGGAGCACCGTGTTCGTCGACAGGAATCTCCATTCGACCTGGTCGTCGTTGATGCGCCGACGTTTTCTCGGTCTGCAAAATCTGACACTCCATGGGATGTTGAGCGGGATCATGCTGAGTTGTTGGAACTTCTCGCGAAGCAGCTTGCGCCCGGGGGTGTCGTCTATTTTTCAACCAACTTTAGAAAATTCCATCTCGATTCTCATCGACTCTCGGCCACGTACTCACTGCGTGAGATCACGTCTCGAACGATTCCAGAAGATTTTCGAAATGAACGCATTCATTCAGCGTGGCGCATGGTGGTTGGCGGAATTCAACAAGCGTCAGCAAACGATTCGCAGCACCCAATTTGACGCGGAAGAGGAGTCGCCCGTACATTCCGCTGTATGTGTTATCGATTTCTCAGTGAAGTTGTCCGATATTGTTGTTCTGAGGGGCTTTCTCGCTCCACATGCGTTGTGAGAAAACGTATCCTTCAGAGGGTTACGATTCATAAGCCCCCCCGATGGGAGCTGATGTGTCGCGTAATGATCCTACCGATCATCACCGTGGGGCTTCTGGCGGGATGTCGGCCAGCCGATCCGACGCGTGTAAAAATTGTGTCGAGTCTTCCCCGCACGGGCAGCGCAAAGCAGCAAACCGATACGATCGTTCGCGGCATCCGCATGGCGATTGAAGAGGCACAAAACAAGGCAGGGCCCTTTCATATTGAGTATCTCGATCTCGATGATTCCACGGCAGCAGCCGGACAGTGGACCAGCGAGGCCGAAGCGGCCAATGCACGGCGCGCCATGCAGGATCCAGATGTCTGCGTGTATATTGGCACATTTAATTCAGGGGCGGCAAAAGTTTCGATGCCGATCTTGAACCTCGGAGATCTGATGATGATCTCTCCAGCCAATACGGCCGTTGGCCTAACGAAGCCCGGCTTAGGTGCGCCGGGAGAGCCGGAGGTTTACCGTCCAACAGGACGCATGAACTACATGCGGGTTGTGCCGGCTGATGATCTTCAGGGACCGTTGGCAGCTGATTGGGCCGCCAAGCGAGGTGTAAAAGGTGTCTACATTCTGGATGACAACGAAGTGTATGGAAAAGGTGTTGCAGATCTTTTTGATGAGCGATGTCGAGAGATTGGCATTGAAGTACTCGGACATGATTCGATTGATTCAAGAGCACAAGAATTTAAATCGCTCATGGCTAGTGTGAAAGCTGCGAAGCCGGATCTGGTCTATTTTGGTGGAACAACGCAGAGCAAAGGGGGGCAGTTGGCAAAGGATATGTCTTCGGCCGGAGTCGAGGCGATGCTGATGGTACCGGATGGTTGTCGCGAACAGGTCTTTATTGATTCAGCCGGAGCCAGCAATTTAGAGGGGCGGTGCTTTGTCACTTTTGGCGGCCTGCCACCGGAAAAACTGACGGGCAAGGGGCTCGAGTTTGTCGAACGTTATAAGGAAAAGTACGGAGATGTTCCTGAGGCATACGCCGTGTATGGCTACGAAGCAGCCTGCGTAGCAATCGAAGCCATTCGACGGGCCGGATCAAAGGATCGTCGTGCCATTGCTGATGCAGCACTCGCTATTCGCGACTTTAAGGGCGCGCTTGGAAATTGGGGTTTTGATGAAAATGGCGACACAACGATGCAGACGCTCACGGTGAGCGTAGTAAAAAACGGTCGATTTGAATTCGAGGAAATATTGGAAGCCGATCGCAAGAACAACGCTCTCGAAGCAGATGCTGATGGCGGAAAATCAAATCAATAAAGTCTTGAGTCGAGTTCTTTCAATGAAAGGCGTGAGCAAACAAAAGTGATAGCACGGACTGTGTGTTGCAGTCAGTGATGATACGTTTGGAATGTCCTCTTTCTTCTTTGTTTGCGTGGAATCATGCCTGCACTCCCACCTCATCTTGCCATGATTTCTCTGGAATTCTTTCTCCAGCAGTGTTTGATAGGCGTGACAAATGGAGCACTCATTGCACTGGTTGCGATGGGGTATTCGATGGTTTACGGAATCATCGGGCTCATTAATTTTGCGCATGGCGATCTCATTATGCTCGGGGCGTGCTTGGCGCTCTCGCTTGTAGGTGCCAGTGGACTTGTAGATGCCGGGCCAACGGCGACTTGGTGGGGAGTCGTGCTGCTCTTGTTGGCGTGCGGTCTGTTTTGCGGCACGCTGAATATGGCCGTAGACCGTTTTATCTATAAGCCGCTGAGAAATGCGAGCAAATTGGCACCGCTCGTATCGGCTATTGGAGTGTCATTTATTTTTATGAATGTTGGACTTTTCTGGCTCGGTCCGGCCGACCGTTCATTTCCTGAACTTGTACCCCCGACGAATTTGTTCTCTGGGGATACGCTGCAATTTACCTATCAGGATTTATTGGTGGTGGTCGTCGTCGTGCTGCTGATGGTAGCGCTGTCGGTGCTTGTACGGTCGACACGTTTGGGTCGGGCGATGCGTGCAGTTTCTCAAGACCCCACAGCAGCGGCACTGGTTGGCGTTGATGTTGACCGAGTGATCGCGGCGACATTTTTTATAGGCGGCGCGCTCGGTGGAGCAGCGAGTGTTATTTACAGTCTCTACATTAAGACAATCGGCTTCCAGATGGGATTTCAAAATGGACTCTATGCCTTTACTGCAGCGGTGCTTGGCGGAATCGGAAGCATTCCCGGTGCAGTCGTCGGTGGACTTGTTATTGGGTTGGTTCGATCGTTGGCAAGCGCGTATGTGGGAGAGCGATGGACCGGCGCAATCGTCTTCGCGATTTTGATTGTGATTCTCGTATTTCGTCCAGAAGGATTACTCGGGCGTCGAACGCGAGAAAAAGTCTGAAAGCCAGAAGGAAACTTTTGTGAGCAATTCGGGAGAGCTATCGCAACGCCAGCAAGCATGGGTCTTGATAAAGGATCATTGGGACGTTTCTGCACTGCTGGTGCTTGCGATTGCGCCTCTGGGAGTGCCTGCGCTTGGCGGAGCGCTTGGCGGACAATTCACCACGCTTTTTATCTACTCTATTTTGGCGCTGGGTCTGAATGTGATGGTTGGATACACAGGGCTTGTGCACCTTGGAATCGCGGCTTTTTTTGGCATAGGCGCCTATGTCACCGGCATCCTGACGGTACCGATGTATCCGTTTCAGATCGGATTTCTAGGAGCTGCGATTGCAAGCATCGTGGTCGCAGCAGGTATTGGCCTTGCGCTCGGGGCGCCGACCCTACGTCTGCGGGGAGATTACTTGGCGATTGTCACGCTTGGATTTGGAGAAGTTGTAAAAGTAACGTTGCGGAATCTCGAGCAAATTACCGGTGGAATGAAAGGACTCAATCCGGTACCTCCTCCTGGAGCCGGCGTGAAACTCGGTGGCCTCGATGTGGGACTTTCGTTTGCAATCGATCCGCGGTGGTTTTACTACCTGTCTCTTGGAATTCTCGCGATCGTGGTCATTGCGATGCGGCGACTTGAAAATTCCAGGCTCGGTCGTGCGTGGATGGCAGTGAGAGAAGATGAACTTGCCGCAACCGCCATGGGGATCTCGGCAACGCGAGTAAAGTTGTCGGCATTTGCAATGTCATCAGCAATCGCCGGACTTGCGGGCAGCCTCTATGCAGCATCCCTTTCCACCACAGCCGATCCGAATGCCTATGATTTCAACCGTTCGATTATGGTTTTGTGTGCAGTCATTCTCGGAGGGCTCGGAAGCATTCCGGGCACGCTACTGGGTGTTGGAATTCTCGTCGGATTCGATACGGTTCTTGCACCATGGGCAGATTCATGGATTCAACAGCTCGACATCAATCCTACAGGCTCGAGCATGCTGAGTTTCAGTGGCTGGCGTCTCGCCATTTTTGGTGTCGCTCTCGTCCTGGTGATGCGATTGCGGCCCGAGGGACTTGTGCCATCCCGGCGAGTTGCTGCTGAATTGCATCGCGAGGAAGAGCACGCTGCGATCACAAAAGGGTTTTAATCGATTGGCGCCGATGGATGAATGCGATGAGAACAAATACGAATCAACAGAAATCGTTAGCGGAGAGCGCCGCTGAAATTCCACTCTTGGACATCGATCGACTCACTGTTCGATTTGGTGGTTTAACGGCAGTCTCGGAGCTCGATCTAGAAGTTAAAAAAGGAAGTATCGTTTCACTCATCGGCCCCAATGGTGCGGGCAAAACTACGGCATTTAATACGATCAGTGGTATCTATGAACCTTCGGTTGGCACGGTGCGATTTCAGGGGCGACGACTCGAGCGAGAGATGACCGCTTCAACAGTATGGGGCATCGTTATCATCGGTCTGATCACCGGACTTTTCGTGGCAACCGCAGCGGTAGACGTTGATCGGCTCTGGCTTGCGGTTGTCAAGAGAGGGGTCGCGACCGGACAGCCTTTTGTCATCAAGGACGTTTTCTCGCGACTCAGAGGCTACTTTCGTGCCGAATTGGCGATCGATCAATTTTCAGGGAAGTGGCGAGTGGTGAGCGCAGACGGTGCGGAAGTGCTTGCCATTAAACGCACTCGCGAAGAGGCGCAGTCTCTGCGCAATTCACTTCAGGCGGCGGTCACTGCTCGTCGAGCAGGTCCCGGAACCGTTCCCGACTCGAGTGACCTTGTGAAATCAGCGGAAGCAACTCCGGGCATAAAATCTGAAGTGCTCGACCGACTTGCTGCCGGAAAAGTTCGGATCAGGCGTCGTGGATGGATTGGACTCTTTACTGGAACACTTCTTGGAATGACCGGCGCACTCGCGGTGTGGCGACGAGGGCGAAGATCGCCCGAGGTCGTTGCACGTGCTGGAATTGCCAGAACGTTTCAAAATATTCGACTCTTTTCAAACATGACGGTCTTGGAAAACGTGCTGATTGGACTCGATCGTACGATCGGCGGCGGTATTGTTGGAATGCTTTTTCGAACGCCTGACAACCGGCGTCGCGAACGAGAGGCGAATGCAAAAGCATTGGAATCACTTGAGTTTGTCGGACTCGCGTCTCAGGCAAATCGCCTGGCTTGTCAGTTGGCCTATGGCGATCAGCGCCGGCTCGAAATTGCTCGCGCTATTTCGACGGGTGCACAATTGGTTCTGCTCGACGAACCTGCGGCCGGTATGAATCCATCTGAAACGATTGAGCTTGCAAATCTTGTGCAACGAATTCGTCAGCGTGGAATCACGGTTCTTCTCATCGAACATCATATGAATATCGTTATGAGAATCAGCGATCGAGTGGCGGTGCTCGATTACGGCATCAAGATCTGTGAAGGATCGCCTACAGAGGTAAAAAATAACCCCAAAGTGATTGAAGCGTATCTGGGAAGTGATGCGACAACCTAACTCTTGCACCACATCTCTTCAGGTGTGGTATGTATTCGAAAAACAGCGTTGTCTGGATCACTTGATCCCAGACGGTTTGTGGAAAAGATGAGGTCTTTGATGCCACTGCTCGAAGTATGTGACCTAGAAGCGGGCTACGGCCCCATTCGTGCTGTTCAAGGAGTGTCACTTGATGTGATTGAGGGTGAGATTGTGGCGATTATTGGCGCCAACGGTGCTGGTAAGACCACGCTGCTCTTAGCGATCAGTGGCGTGGTAGCAACCAGGAAAGGCACTGTCCGTTTTATGGGGCAATCTATTACCGGTATGCCTTCGCACGAAATTGTGAGGCTCGGAATCGGCCATGCTCCGGAGGGAAGACGGATTTTTCCAAGACTTTCAGTGCGAGAAAATCTTGAACTCGGTGCTTTCTGCCGCACTGATCGCGGCGCAATCGTTCGGGACATCGAAGAGATATGCAGTCTTTTTCCAGTACTGGGTCAGAGAATGTCACAAATGGGTGGAACGCTTTCAGGGGGTGAACAGCAGATGCTTGCGCTCGGACGGGCCATGCTCTCGCGACCCAAGTTGCTCCTGTTGGACGAACCATCTCTTGGCCTCGCTCCGATTGTTGTTTCAAAAATATTTGAAGTGATTGCCGGTTTCACTGCTCGAGGAATTGCCGTCGTGCTTGTTGAACAAAACGCTCGGGCTGCACTAAAACTTGCCTCGCGCGGATGGGTTTTGGAAACCGGTCGTGTGTCCCTGTTTGCAAACGCAGAAACTCTTGCCAGTGATCCTCGCGTGCGAGATGCCTATCTTGGAGACGCGTGAAAAACGGCATCAGTCAGCGCGAGCATTTGTTGAAAAGAGAGAGAGTGTGATCAGTCTCGAATTTGCGGCGTCGAAGGCGAGAGACGAAGAAGTGCTCTCAGCCGTTTCGCATACGAAGTGAACAATCAACAAGGTCAAGGAGCGACTCGCCAAACTCCGCAAGACGTTTCTCCCCGATTCCTTTGATGCGAAGCAGTGCTGCAGGTGAAGTTGGCATGTCTTTGGCGATCAATCGCAAAGCCCGATCATCGAGAATCGTCCATGCTGGTTTGCCTCGGATTTCCGCAATGTTTCTGCGCCATTGCCGAAGTTTTTCAAAGAGTTCGCGATCAACGCCTTGCCAGTCATCGTTGTCGATCGTGCTTTTTTTCGTACTGCGAACCTTTGGTTCTAAAAGCACAACGCTGCGGTCACCGCGCAGCACGGTCCAAGATGCACCATTGAGCATGACGACAGGCCGATCGCCAGGACTGCGAGAAAGAAATCCTTGATCGAGAAGTTGATGAACAAGATTTTCGCATGTTCTCTGGTCGAGTGAATTAAGCAGGCCGAACGTGGAGAGTTGGTCATGACCATGCCTCGACACTCCCTCGGTCTTTGCGCCCCGCAGGACTTCCGCCACATGCCGCACGCCGAATCGTTCTTCGACTCGAGCTACGCATGACAGAATCTTTTGTGCGACGATCGTAGAGTCGGCCATGTTCTCGGTTTCTCCGAGACAGACGTCGCAAGCTCCGCAAGAGTCATTTGGATAGGTCTGTCCAAAATACTCTGAAAGCGTTGCGTGACGGCAGCGAGCGGTTTGGGCATATCGCCGCATTGTGTGCAGATGTTCCAGTTGGCTTTTGATGAGAGCTTCAGCCTCATCGACGTTGAGATCTGATTCTTCAGCGCTTTTGCGAACAAGCGATTCCCAGCTGAAGACATCGGCCGAAGAGTAGAGAAGAACGCATTCGGCGGCGAGTCCATCACGACCTGCGCGGCCCGTTTCCTGTTGGTATGCCTCAAGGCTTTTGGGAAGCGCCGTGTGGAGCACAAGCCGAACATTCGATCGATCGATTCCCATTCCAAAGGCAACCGTTGCAACGACGACGTCAACTCGATCCTGTGCAAAAGCTTCTTGCGTGCGATGACGCTCTTGGGCCTCGAGGCCGGCGTGATAAGGTCGAGCGAGAATGCCTTCTGCAGCGAGATGCGTCGCCAGTCGCTCTGTTTCTTTTCGAGAGATGCAGTAAACGATGGCCGCTTCTTTGGGATGACGACCGAGAATCTGCAGCGTCTGCTTTATGCGGTCAGTGCGTTGAATCACACGGTAGACGAGGTTGGGACGATCGAAACAGCCCACCACAATTTCTGGATTGTGAAGAGATAACTGCGAGGCAATGTCTTCGCGCACGCGCGGCGTAGCCGTTGCGGTGAACGCATGAAAGCTTGCAGAAGGAAATCGCTCGCGAAGCATCGAAAGCTGACGGTATTCGGGTCTGAAATCGTGCCCCCAGTGGCTGATGCAATGAGCCTCGTCAATGGCGAATCGTCTCACATCAACGCGAGAGAGAAGATCGAGCAATCCGGAATTGAGAAGGCGTTCGGGTGCGACGAACAGAAGTCGCAAGTGTCCCGCCAATAATTTTTCGCGAATCCGCGAACGCTCGGCATCATCGATGCCCGAGTAGAGTGCGGCGGCGGGATAGCCGATCGAATCGAGTGAATCAACCTGATCCTTCATCAGTGCCACCAAAGGCGAGATAACGACATCAGTCGACTCACTTAAAAGTGGTGGAATCTGATAGCAAAGGCTTTTTCCTCCGCCCGTTGGCATCACCACCAGAGAGTCCCGGCCGTCAAGAGCCGCCGAAATCGCTTCCGACTGAAGAGGCCGAAGTCGATCAAACCCCCACCATCTCGATAGAATCTTTTCAATCTCTGCCGAACGTGGCTCGCACGCGGCATTCGATGTTCGTGAAACGATGTCGCTGGAAGATTGCGACGTTGAATGAACTTGCCCTAGCACTCGACACCTCGACAGAACAAAAATGTATTCGATAATAAGAAACTTACCATGTTGTGTCTTGCACTGACCATATTCGAAATCAAAGTCTGTAACACACGAAGAATACAACAATTGCATCGCACCGAAGTGTTTTGAGTCGATGCGAATCGTTGTTCGAATGGACGAGAGATTGATTGTTTGACACGCCCTGCAGTCTATGGAATCCCCTCACGTGATTTGGATCGCTTGGAAAATGCTGATCGGAAACCGAGTGAAATACCTCGGCATCGTGTTTGGGGTTGTCTTTGCAGCGCTTTTGATCGCACAGCAATCTTCAATCTTCTGCGGCATCATGCTGCTCACGATTGGTCAGATTCGCGATGTTGAGGGCCCCGGCATATGGGTCATGGATCGAAATGTGGAGTTCATCGATGACATCAAACCGATGTCCGATACGGATTTATTTCGAGTCAAAGGAGTGAAGGGAGTCGACTGGGCGGTTGCATTTTATAAGGGACTCGTTCGAGCGCGGATGGAAAAAGGGGATTTTCATCAGGTGATCCTCTTGGGAATTGACGATGCTACGCTCATTGGTGCACCAGAAGGGCTCTTCATGGGAACGCTGAGCGATCTGCGTACGCCAGAGGCGGTGATTATGGATGACGCAGGCTATGCAAGAATCTGGCCGGGAGAACCATTTGTTCTCGGGAAAGTATTCGAGATGAACGATCATCGCGCAGTACTCGTGGGCATCACCAAGGCCAGTCGCACGTTTCAGAGTTTTCCAATCATTTACACTCGCTATAGCCAAGCAGTTCTCTTTGCTCCTTCAGAACGAAAAGTGTTGTCCTTTGTGCTTGCGAACCCGAAGCCTGGAATTCCAGCCGAAGACGTTTGTCGCACGATCACTACATCGACAGGACTGCAGGCGCTCACCCGCGATCAGTTTATGAAGAAAACTATTCGACACTTTCTTATGAAGACAGGCATTCCAGTCAATTTTGGGATTACCGTGATGCTGGGATTCCTTGTCGGTACGGCAATCGCAGGACAGACATTCTATCTTTTCACGATTGAGAACATAAAGCAGTTTGGTGCTCTCAAGGCGATGGGCACGAGCAATCGGACGATTTTACTGATGGTGCTTTCGCAGGCAGTACAGGTGGGCATTGTGGGATACGGCGTGGGGGTGGGGCTTGCGGCACTTTTCGGTTGGGGAACTCGCGGTCTGACAAAACTCGCTTTTTTTATGCCGTGGCAAGTGCTGGTACTGACAGCCGTTGCTGTATTTTTAATCATTCTTTTGGCAAGTCTACTTTCTATTCGCAAAGTGCTTGTCGTCGATCCGGCGATTGTTTTCCGAGGATAAAACCGTTCAAGAATCCCTGGTGTACATGACACTCTTTGATCCCGTGGATGCCTTGTCTGAGACTGACGTTGCGGTACGGGTGCGCGGCGTCACAAAGGAATTCGGTTCTGGTGATTGGTTGACGAAGGCCCTGCGGGGAGTCGATCTGGATGTTCCCTACGGTGCACTGCTGATGCTTGTCGGTCCGAGTGGATGCGGCAAGACAACGCTTGTTTCGATTGTCGCAGGCACACTGCAAGCGACCGAAGGCGAAGTGATCGTGTTGGGAAAAGATTTGGCCGCTATGAAAAGTTCCCAGAAAGTTCGATTTCGACGCGATAATGTGGGGTTTGTGTTTCAGTCTTATAATCTCCTACCGGCACTTACCGTCGTCGAAAATGCAGCGGTACCTCTGATCATTGCAGGGTGGCGGCGTTCCCATGCGATTGAGGCCGCCAGCGAAATTCTTGACCAATTAGGACTCGGTAATCGAATGACGAGTCTGATTACGGAACTCTCTGGCGGTCAGCAGCAACGAGTTGCGATTGCCCGAGCGCTTGTGCATGAGCCGAGACTTCTTGTATGTGACGAACCAACCAGCTCACTCGATGCCGAAAATGGTCGCATCACGCTGGAGCTTATTTCCAAAATCGCAGTTCAACCGGATCGCGCAGTGATTGTAGTAACACATGATTCACGGGTTTACGATTTTGCTGATCAGATTGCGTCAATGGAAGATGGACAGATCAAGTCGGTTCGTGACTGTCGGACGAATGCCTGCAAAAATCCCCCTTTAGAAAATTCATAAAAAACCTAGGAACGAAATGGAAAAGCCGAAAAGCCCTTCTGATTCTGTGGCGAAACAGTCGCTGCGTGACGTTTCCGAAACGATTCAGCCAACTGCTGTCGTGGAAATTCACAGGAGAAGACTGACTCGGCCACGAACTTTTGCAGACAACCTCACGCAGTTCGGCGTTCCTCTGGCGGGAATAGCACTCTTTGTGTTCGCAGGTTGGTTTGTACTGTCTACCCGGCCGATAAACAGAAATCCTTTGCCGCCGATCGAGCCTGCCCGCAGTCCTTATGCCGAGACGCTCGCCGCTTCCGGCGTGGTTGAAGCACAGACAGAAAACATCTCGGTTGGTTCGCTTACAGCGGGTGTGGTTGTGGAAGTCTTCGTGCAGGTTGGGGATGAGGTTCAAGTCGGATCTCCACTGTTTCAGCTCGATGATCGAGCTCTAAAGGGACAGCGAGACGTGAAGCGAGCGCTTGTTGACACGGCCACATCAGAGCTGGTTCGTCTTGAGGCTGAGCCTCGAAAGGAAAAAATTCCCGTGGCGGCGGCCGATGTGGATTTTGCACGCGCAGCAAAAGCTCGAGAGTCGGATGCTTTCAAACGTGTTCAAGACCTTGCCTTGCGGAAAGTTGCGACAGAACAGGATGTCGTGCAAGCTCAGGAAAGTTTTCTCGGTGCACAGGCGTCACTTGCCAAGGCAGAAGCAAGTCTGGATCTACTTCAGGCTGGAACATGGAAATACGATCTTGATGTTTCGCGAGCCGTGATCAAGCAAGCGGAAGCAGAGGTCGCCCACATTGAAATTGAAATCGAACGACTCACGGTTCGTTCACTCGTGGATGGTCGAGTGTTGCAAGTCAATATTCTTCCGGGAGAGTTCGTGGGTGCCCCTCCGGGCCAGCCATTGGTGATCCTTGGCAATGTCGACAAACTTCGCGTGAGAGTCGATATCGATGAGTTTGATATTGCACGATTTCAAAAGTCTTCAAAAGCATTTGCTATGCCCCGTGGAAGTTTGCAGGAAAAGTATCCGCTGGAATTCGTGCGAATAGAGCCGTTTGTCGTTCCGAAAAAATCACTCACAGGCGGTAGTGCTGAGCGGGTCGACACTCGCGTGTTGCAGGTCATCTACGAATGTGATCCCAACGGCAGGCCAGCGATGTTCGTGGGCCAGCAAGTTGAAGTTTTTATTGATGGAGATTCAGAATCAAAAAGTGTGAAGCCTTTGGAGAAGGCAGCCGCGAGTCATCCGGATGGCCACTAAAAGAGAGCGGCTACCGATCGCAAAAGCTTCAGAACTCTGAAATCAGCAAAGAATGTGGCTGCGAAATCTGTCTTGCTCTCACGGGAGTGTTTTTGGACACTCCCCCATCTCATCATTCCCCCAATCTCTCCTCTTCGCTCCTCGTTTTTTAATACACACGAAGTGTCGTGTTTCAGACCGACTGAAATACTGACTGCGCAAACACTATGCATTGTGTCGCCCCATGGCTGTGCTGCATCGCGTCATTTGACGTGTTCAAGCGGAGTGCTGCGCGCAGGTGGGCGGAAAAATTGTTGAGTGCATTCGTGTGCGGCGCAGTGATGATCATGTTGATCTTGATGGTACATGTTGCCGGGGCCGTCGAAGGAGAGCCGAGGCCCGGAATTGATCTCACCGGTTCGATTCTTCCGCTGGAAGTATTTGAAGGTCCGACGATTTCTCCTCTTCAAAATAGAAACTCTTTTGAGAAAAGTAAGGAAAATCAAGTTTTTGTTCCCGGTCGCGACGGACAGCAACTCTGGAAACAGACGCTCGAAACAGTCTCCAGTGACTGGCCGATCGCAGTCACAAGAGAGCCGGATTTTATTTCCTCTCCGCCTCTTGATGGTCTGATTGAATCGGCGTGGCTTGAGCCGCCGGGGCAATCTGTCTGGCCACCGCAGCGACAGCGGATCCGCGTTCGCGTAGTACCAGCCATTGGCGGTGCTTGGATTGAAGCGGTGATGCAGACAGAGTCGCTCGGCGTTGCACCAGACGTCGAGATGGCTGGCATGTGGCAAGCCGAAGGCAAAAATTCAAACGGGGATCAAAATATCGCGACGCGATTAGCCGCACAAATGGCGCCGAGAAGCGAACCGGTCTACACACTACCGGCGATTGAAGGAGAAGAATTATTTACAGGCAATTCATCGCAGCTCCCCTGGGCCAGCAGTAAATATCCCAAGCTTTCGCATGCGGGACACAATGTGCTTCAGGACTATAAAAATTTCTATGGTTGTGAAAATCTCGTCTGCCTGACGGCGGCGTTTGGAGCAGGCGCTCTGATGGCCAACACCGGGTTTGATACGACGATGCAGACTGCGTGGCAAACAAGCGTAACGCCAACAGGAGTAGGTACGTTCTTTTCCAATACAAAACCACTTGGCGAAGGCAAATACGCATTGCCAATTTTTGGATTGGCAACGGCAACAGGACTCTTGCTGGAAGGAAACTACGCGGGAGATATTGTCGGTGAATGGGGATCGAGGTCGCTGCGTATGTTTGTTGTAGGCGCTCCACCGGTATATCTCTTGCAGTTGGCGACCGGAGGATCTCGCCCGTTGGAGAGTTCGGCTGGCAGTAAATGGAAGTCTTTTCAAGATGACAACGGTGTGAGCGGGCACGCCTTTGTTGGTGCAATTCCATTTCTCGCAGCAGCCGAAATGGTTGAAAATCCTTGGGCCAAAGGCACGCTTTACGTATGTTCTACGTTTGTCGGTTTTTCTCGGATGACCGATAACGCACACTATCCTTCGCAGGCTTTTTTGGGCTGGTATCTGGCGTGGTCAAGCGCTGTGGCGGTGAGCCGAACAGAAATGCACTTTGCAGGAATGCAGGTGCGCGTCGTACCAATTCCAATGGCTGGCACGAGTGGTCTGGGAATCGAAGCGACATGGTGAACGGCTGAAGCTATTTAAAGTGATTCTAGGAGAGAGTTGTGATAAAGATTTTGCGAGAGATGCAAGATCGATGTCGAGTACAAAGCGTATTTGGATCGATCCTGGCAGCAGGAGTTTTATTTTCTCTTTCAGCCTCTCATGCAGTCGCCCAAAATGACTGGCAATTTCCAGACCCTTATTTTGGTGCTATCGAGTTTGGTGGAAATCATCCCCCCGCGACGCAGTCTTCTGCGCGACCGCCGCGGCGACGCTGGAGACAGCGTGGGTGGTTTGCACAAGAGCAATTCTCGCCCAGCTCCTCGCCGGAAAAAAACCATAGTGTTCCACGAGTGCAAAACAAAAAAGAAACAACTTCGCGATGAACAATGGCACGTGCTCCTTGTTCTGATGCGAGTGACGTTATCGCGAAGAGGCCGTCAAAACCTCTTTGACAATGTTGTGATCGATTGAGTCGACCAATCGCACTTTTCCGATGCATTCTGGAAGAACAAACCGCAAGCGGCCGGCAACAGACTTTTTGTCGCGAGCCATGATGTCGAGAAGAATGTCTGGATCAAATGCTGCCGAAGTAACAGGCAGATCAAATGAAGTCAGTAGAAACTCTTGCCGTGAACAGATATCGGCATCAATCATGCCAAGTCGTTCTGCGAGCCTCGCTGCCATGACCATGCCGATCGAAACGGCCTCGCCATGGAGCAAGACGCCGTAGCCGCTAGCGGTCTCAATCGCATGAGCGAATGTGTGGCCGTAGTTGAGGATAACACGAAGCCCTGTTTCCTCTCGTTCGTCCTGTTCGACAACGTGCACTTTAAGCCGGCAACATGTAGAGACAATGTGTTCCACCGCGTCTGGGTCGCGCAGGCGTATTTTGTTGCAGTGGCTTTCCAGCCAAGAAAAAAAGGTCGGGTCGAGAATCATTCCGTACTTCACCACTTCGGCAAGACCACTTCCATATTCGCGAGACGGCAACGTATCGAGCGCGTGAATATCGACGATCACTCCCGAAGGTTGCCAGAATGCTCCGACAAGGTTTTTGCCGCACGGAAGATTGATGCCGGTTTTGCCACCAACCGCACTGTCGACTTGCGCCACGAGTGTGGTTGGCACCTGCCATACCGTCAGCCCGCGAGAAAATGTCGCCGCAACAAATCCGGCAAGATCTCCGACAACTCCTCCTCCCACGGCAATGATCGCTGTGCGTCGATCGACGTTCAGAGAGGCAAGAGCAATCCAGAGTTGCTCAGCCTGTTGGATTGATTTTGATTGTTCTCCCGAAGGCACTCGTATCACAGAGGTTTCAACGCCCGCATCCAAGAACGATTTTTCACACGTGAGACTGTGCGAGAGAGCAACTGCTTCATCGGCAATGATCACAACCCGCGAAATATTTCGCGAAGCGATTTCCGAACCGATCGTGCGGAGAATACCCCTGCCAATCTGAATCGAATAATTTCGTTCGTGAGACGATCGTGCAAAATTCAAAGGGATCGAACATCCCTGCGGCACATCGCCAAAATCATTGGGGTTAGAGCGAGGCATATCAGTAACGGCAAAATACTTATAGAAGGAGGGCTAGTGGGCTGAGAGTCGCTGGAGATCGGCTGCGGTCACCGTGATTTGTCTTGCAAAACCGGTGTGCTGGCGAACATAGTCAAGAAAGGCGACCTGCTCGGGGTTTGCGTGAAGTATCGCTTCCATTCGAGATCGATCTTCTCGCGACCAGTCATCAAATTCATCCGACCAAATCGTGTGATTCTCGACAACGAGTGCCTCACGGTATGAATCAAACTTGTTGGACATGTCATCAGTTCCCAGAGTGAGACCCTTCGTTTCTTACAAATAAATAGTTGGGGAAGTATCGTACTCTCCGTCATTGGCATTCGTGCCGATCTTCGAGATACACCTTGTCGGCTCTGTAGTATAGGATCGCGCGTGCCGGCATTCATCGACCCCTTGAAAACTCGGCCCATTCAGAGAACAGATGCAAGAATTATGGAACCCTCGAAGGTTTTTTGAAATCATCGACAGTGGATCCCTTGGTAACGATTGAGAGAGAAGGCACAGAAAGGATGCGCACCGCGACCGTCAACAAAAACATGTCCGACGGAAAACCTTTGAATCCAAAGGCATTGGGGCGTATGGCGACACGAGGCGTGTTCGTCGTCATTGGATTGCTTCTGCTCGGACTGATCGCTGCATCATCGGCGATCCTGTTTCAACGAAACCAAACAAGGCGATGCCTGGAATTTTTTGGAATTTCTGCCGCACATCAAATAAATCACTCACTCCATGTTGAGTTGTGGCAACTGAATCCCAACCGACAATCGAGTGAACTGATCGAACAAAATCCCCTTCGTATTCTGGACATCTCAAAGGCAAGAGGGCTTGTGCACCTTCGGCGAGGATTGGTTGAAGATGCCAACTACGACTGGTCGATTGTGGATGAAAAAAACGCCACCGACGAGCATTCGACATGGGCGACATGGCCGACATGCCCGACATGGGAATGGGCCATCGTTTTTTCTAGCGTTTCCACACATGGAACAACGAATGATGGGGCAACAGTTCTTGTGCTGGATCTCACGCATGCTTCCGGGAGTCTTGCCGTGGTGGGGCGGCCTGGACGAATTGGTTTGGGTTGGTTGCGCAGCGGTCTTGCCACATGGATTCAAGACACGGCGAATGCACCCCCTGTGCCATAAAATGGAGGAATGATTCCAGCCGTAGTTTCTCTGGAAAAGCAAATAAAAAGGATGAATTCGATACAAAGACGCCTTTTGTGAGGCTTAAAAGAGGTCTAGGGAGACAAGGCCGTCAACACTACGATCTCGTGTTGAGAAGAACGCTTCCACCCGGCATCGATCTTCCTACAGGCCATGACGGGATGACGGGATCAAGAGTCACAGAAATTTTCTCGGGCGGGATATTCGCTCTTTTCGAGGGCAGTCTCCGATGCGATCGATAGCCGTAGCAAATCAAAAAGGTGGAGTTGGAAAGACTACAACCAGTGTGAATCTGGCCGTGGGACTTTCGCGTGCCGGACAACGAGTGTGTCTGGTTGATCTCGATCCGCAGTCCCATACGACGCTTCACCTTGGCATTGCACCTGGGTCCCATCCGGTTTCAGGATATGACGTTCTCGTTTTTGATGCTCCGCTGGCCGAAGCATGTGTCGATGTTTCGGAAAATCTTTCCGTTATCGTATCGCACATCGATCTGTCTGCAGTGGATGTCACTCTTGCCGGTCGAAACGGAAGAGAAAGAATTCTTCGGGAAAAAATTGAAGCCGATTCCCGGTGTGCGGGAACCAGCGATACCGATCGACCATTTGATTACATGGTGATTGATTGCCCGCCATCACTTGGACTTTTGTCGCTCAACGCGATGGCGGCCGTTGATGAAGTGCTGCTACCACTTCAACCGCATTTTCTTGCGCTTCATGGATTGAGCAAGTTGCTCGAAACGATTGAGCTTATTTCGGAACAGATCAACCCTCGACTCAGTCTGCTCGGGGTTGTCCTTTGCATGTTTGAATCGGGTACGCGGCTCGCCACTGAAGTTGGACGAGATGTTCAGTCGTTCTTTGAAGCAGGGGAATCCCGTCATTCATCCTGGAGTGAAGCCAGACTTTTCGAATCGAGAATTCGACGCAATATCAGGCTGGCAGAGGCTCCAAGTTTTGGGCAATCGATTTTCGAGTATGCACCCGATTCACATGGAGCAAGCGACTACGAAAGCCTTGCAAAAGAGGTTCTCTCCTCTGCGGTTGTGTCGCAAAAACATTTGCGACATGTTGCTTGATTGTTTCAACAGCAACATCGCCCTTTTTTGAAAAGGGTTTCGGAAATCTTTCAGGCGACCTGACCTCGCTGGGAGAGTTTCGCGTGTGTGAAAATTCCGCCGGAGCGAAGTGTTCGCACCAGTGTCGTATCAAGTGAATGCGAGAGCGATTGTGGCGAAGAAGAAAGATGCAAGTTTTCAGTGCCAATGGCGGAAGCAGAAAGTTCCGGAACCCACCAATAAGTTGGTGATGAAACGTCCATACCGATAAGAATGCCCGTTGCGTCAAATGCATCCGAATCGGAAAATTCCATGCGATCAAGCGACAACTGCGACGTTGCCGAGAGATTCTCAGAACGTCTCGGTTGGATCGTGTTGTGCGGAAACTGCAAAGGATTGAAAAAAATCACTCGGAAGCCCTCTCAAAACCCGGAACACCAAAGCCGGCAAGAGTGTCTTTCGGACGCTCTCTAGGCTGTAGACCAGTTTTCATCGAATTTTACGATTCCGTAAAAAGGGTAGTCTGCGTTGTTTCTGAGTTCAAGAATTTCAGAAAAATAGTCTTAAAATATAAAAATCGACTGTTTTTTAAGACTTTGTCGAGTTTTGAACGTCTCGCGATACTGTCAATTTTTGGTTTTGCCTGTTTAGAGTGGCAAAAATCTGACCTGAAATCTGAAATTCTGGCTCTCTTCATTGCTCCGCAGTCCCTTGGAGCCTTCTTCAGGCCGAGGCACACTCTGTTGCTGAGGTCGGTTGGGAATACTTGGAAGAGTTCCATTGGCGACTCAGGGGCCTTGGTGTCATCATCATTTTGAGAGTGCCGCTCGCGAGAGCCATTCAAAACAAGTTTATGCGAGGAGTGATCGGGATATGACCGGCAGAAGTTTTATTTGGTGGAGCGTACTTGTTGGGATCAGCCTGTTTTGTGCACAGGGTTTCGACATTGTTCGTTCAGAGGATTCTCCTCGACAGACGTCGGCGCGGGCCGGTTTTCGAAATCTCGCACCTGGTGTCTTGACGATCATTCCGCCAGATGCTTCGGCCGATGACATTGTGCTGCGGAAAACAATTCCTGAAATTACAAAGGTCGCAAAACAGTGGGATCCAAAGCTCGCCGCCAAAGAAACGACGCTTTTTTCCAGGGCCAATGAGTATCAGTTCAACCGCAATGTGTGGTGCCTTGAGTTTGCGTTCAAGCCACCGCGAATGATGAATGTCGATGTGCCCGTTGCGGGTTTGAAGATGGAGCAAAAAAAAATCTGGTATCTCGTCTATCGGGTTCGCAACACCGGCGGAAGGATGATGCAGGAGAACAAAGACACAGGTCAGCGAACAACAAAAGTCTTCGACACCCCGGTCCAATTCTTTCCTCAGTTTGTGCTTGAAACCAACGAAGGAATTTCTGAGTCCGACGGCACAATTGCGTACCGAGCGTATCTTGATCGATTGGTTCCCACCGCGATGAAGGCCATTCAACAACGAGAGGATCCAAACAGGCCGCTGCTAGACAGTGTGCAAATGTCGATCGGAGAGATCGAGACTGATACAGAACGCTGGGGCGTGGCCATCTGGGAGGATATCGACCCGCGAATTGATTTTTTTACGATCTTTGTTCGCGGACTGACGAACTCGATGCGTTGGAGAAGTCGAGAGGATAATAAAAACGATAACAATAATCCGGCCGAAAATGAAAACGAATATTCCTTAGAGAGTCTTCGGTTGGATTTCTGGCGTCCCGGTGATGATCTTGATGAGTCTGATGAGGAAATAAACGTTGGGCAAAAAGGACTTTTTGAAAGACTGACATGCGGTGCGAGGCTTGTAGCTGCTGCAAGTCGAGTGAACGACACGAAGTCACTTCCGGCCGAAGGCTTTGCAGAACTGGGGCTCGACTGGAAAAAACTGCTCGATCCTGCGGTAGATCCAGATGTCCTTCGGGAAGGCATTTCACCGAGTCTCAAGCCGCTGGCAACGATCTTGTCAAAGATCAATGCAATGAAAAGTCCAGCGGATCGAGGTGAGGCGGTTCGGAAAATATTTGGTGATTTTGGAGATCGTTCGATCGAGTCGCTCGCGTCCTCGATCGCCAAGCCGGAAGAGAACGAAAGGGCCGGCCAGCGAAGCGATGCTTTCAAAAAGCTAGGACTTGACGAGCAAAAAATCCAAAAGAATCCGCTTGAGGGTGTCATTGAGGTCATCAACAAACTTGATGCAATCGCCAAGCGAGTGGAAAGATATGAAATGAAACAGTCCGTCTTCGGTCAGGATGCTCGTTCGCTCGATACATTGCTGCGCGACTTTCGAAGTGGTAGGACCGTAGCAGTGCTTGATGACCTTGAAGTCGATACGAGAAGGCTCAGGACCGTATTCTCAGGAGAGGCGATTGAAGCAGTTCGATCAGAACTCGACCGCTTGCCCGACGACGCTGCCAGGCAGCGTCATATCCAAGGACTTTTCGGAGCAGAAGGCCCCCAACTCTATACAGGGGCAACAGGTGTTCGAGAGGGCATTGACCACGAATGGGTTTTCCGATACGAAACTGCTGGACAGTAGAGTGAATACCACCGTGTAACCGCAGCAATCGTATGTGGGGTGAGCACCGGTTTTGAGTGAGTGTGGATAGCAGAGGAGTTTGTTTTATGGCACATAAAAAAGGTCAGGGCTCAAGCCGAAATGGTCGGGACTCAAATGCCCAGCGGCGTGGAGTCAAGAAGTTCGGTGGCGAAAAAGTGATTGCCGGAAACATTCTCATTCGACAGGTAGGAACGAAGTTTCATCCCGGTCGCAATGTTGGCATGGGTTCTGATTACACACTGTTTGCCCTGATAGACGGAGTCGTGGGATTCGATCGTGAAGGTCGTCGGATCAACGTTCTCTTGCCAGAAGCAGTGCCCGCCAAAGTTTCATCAGTTCGTAAGGCGGTCTCAAAGACATAATCTCTGTTTGCGTCTTTTGCGCACAGTTTCTTTGAAACGTAAAAGTCAGGCGGCTTTCTCTGCGCGATGCAAAACGGCTTTGAACGAGTCTGATCAAAAAATCTCGTTCTTTTAGTTTCGCGAATAATTTTCCGTATCGCGCTGGCCTCCGTATTGATCCCGGAGATAGTCTTGTCTCATGGTTCGCCGACTGGAATGACATATCGCAGCGACGAAACAGTTCATCGCCGAAAATAGTGAGAGGCACGCTTTTAAAAGGGAAATCATGAAATCATTTTCTCACAATACTCTTGGAACAAAGGGAATCTCTCGGCGCGAATTTCTTCGCAGCACGACTGCAGTCGGAGTGGGAGCAACGGTAGGAGGCGTTTGGTCAAGTCGCTCCGCGGTTGCCTCAAAGGCTGTTTCTGAAAAAGTTTCAATTGGTTTTGTGGGGACTGCCAATCAAGCTCGCTACAGCATTTCAAGTCTCGCGAATCAGAACCTCGCGGCGTTCTGTGATGTGGATAGCATTTTTCTGGGAAAGGCGAAGGAAGAGTACCCACAGGCGTATGTGTGCTCCGATTTTCGCAGAATGGTCGATCGAAAGGATCTCGATGCGATCGTCGTGGCTTCGCCCGATCATCTGCACGCACCGGCAACTCTCGCTGCCATTGCCTGCGGCAAGCATGTTTACTGCGAGAAGCCGCTCACGCATACCGTGTACGAGGCCAGACGAGTGCTTCAAGCGGCACAGAAGGCAAACGTCGCGACTCAAATGGGCACACAGATTCATGCCGATTCCAATTATCGTCGTGTGGTCGAAATTATTCGTTCCGGTGCAATCGGTACGGTTACGGCGGCGCACAATTGGGCCGGCAGAGCCTGGTCGGCGGAGGGACGTCCGCCGGAATCAGGTGCCCCCTCCACGCTCGACTGGAATCTTTGGTTGGGGCCAGCGATTGAGCGTCCTTATAGCGTCGATTACCATCCAGCGAACTGGAGAAAATACCGCGCGTTTGGCGGCGGCAATCTTGGCGACATGGGATGTCACCACATGGATCTCTCCTTCTGGGCGCTTTCTCTCGATGCTCCGACTCGCATTGAATCGTTCGGGCCACCGGCCGAAGCAGAAGGATGTCCACATGGTTTGAAAGTGCAGTATCTTTTTCCCTCGCGTGGCAGCAGGCCTGCGGTGTCGCTGAACTGGTATGACGGCGATCGTATTCCAGAGGAGATTCTCAGTGTTCCAACCGGCGGTGGTGGGACACTTTTTGTAGGTACAAAAGGAATGCTCAGAGCCGATTATAGTTCGTGGAAACTTTATCCTGAATCTGAATTCGCAGACTACAAGCCGCCAGCACCTTCGATTCCTGAATCAATCGGGCATCACGCTGAATGGATCGCAGCCTGCAAGGGGGGCGAGAAGGCATTGTGCAATTTTTCCTACGCGGTGCCTCTCACCGAAGCAGTGCTCCTCGGAGTGCTAGCACATCGGATCGGAATGCCGATTGAGTGGAATTCAAAAGAGTTCACGATTGCCAATCGTCCCGATGCGTCGATGCTGCTGTCCAAAGAATATAGAAAAGGCTGGGAGCTACCCTCTTAAAAACGACAAAGCTTTGTGCAAGCTCTATTTCGAAGGAGGGTTCTTACGAGGGCGACTTGTCGCATCAACCGCCTCGTGGGACGCTGACCGGCTGGTTTCAAAAGTGCGAGTGAATCGCTGTTTCGATCAATTGTCGTGCGCGCTAGAAATGTTGCACTGAATTTCGGTACGATCGAGATTCATCAAGTTTTCAGTTCCTGCTAGAGATGATGCAAAATAAATCATCAGGAGAATTTTTCTCGTGTTTGTTGACCGGGTTCGAATTGAAGTCATTGGAGGCAAGGGCGGCCGAGGAAGTTCGAGCTTCCGCAGGGAGAAATATATTCCAATGGGAGGCCCGGACGGCGGAGACGGCGGGAACGGAGGGAGCGTGATCCTCGAAGCCAGATCTGGAGTTGATTCGCTTTCGGCGTTGGCGCATCGTCAGCAGTGGCGAGCCGAGCATGGAGAGCCGGGTGGTTCAAGCAATTGCAAAGGACGTTCTCGAGAGGATCTCGTTCTGCTTGTACCCCCAGGAACAATGATCGTCGATGAATCGAGCGGAATCATGTTGCGAGATCTCGCCAACGACGGTGAGTCAATCGTGGCAGCTCACGGTGGCGCTGGTGGATTTGGAAACGTTCATTTTAAGTCATCGACCAATCGAGCACCGCGTCAGACCAAGCCGGGAGAGCAGGGGGAGAGTCGTCGACTCCTTCTCGAACTCAAGGTGATTGCGGATGTTGGTCTCGTAGGAAAACCAAATGCTGGGAAAAGTACGCTGCTCTCAAGGCTTTCGCATGCGCGGCCACAGATTGCCGACTACGCATTTACTACGAAGACACCGATGCTCGGCATTGTCGCGTTGTCCCGAGACTCAAGCTTTGTGATGGCTGATCTGCCCGGTTTGATTGAAGGAGCGCATCAAGGGCATGGCTTGGGTCATGAGTTTTTGCGTCACGTCGAACGAGCTGGAATTCTTGTGCATCTCGTTGAGCCACAGCCGATGGATTCAAGCGATCCGCTGGTCAATTACAGGGCGATCCGTCATGAGCTTGAACAATACGATCAAAGGCTCGCCGCGCGTCCAGAAATTGTAGTTGTCACCAAGAGTGAGTTGCCTGATGCAGCCGACGTGCAGCAGCGACTCTCTGTGGAAACTGGACGAAAGGTACTTCTTGCGAGTGCCGTTACCGGTGAGGGGCTCGACACGCTTCTGCATGCGATTGGATCTCATCTCCGAGAGTCGCTCGCCCTCGAGAGCCCACGACCTCCGCGAATGATGCCGTTTCAACGATAAAATCCAACAAACGCTTCACAAAGAAACGATTTGTGAAGGGTTCCTTCTTGTGCGAGAGGCGCAGATGCCGCTGGCAATCAACAAGAGACAAAAACCATGGCTTCTCAATTCCATAAAACCGAAGCAAACTCTTTGGGGAGAGTGCTTGTGGCCGACGTTGGAAACACAAAAATAAAACTGGCCGTTGCAGGGATGTCTCCTGATGTAAAAATGCCGATACTGTCTCATCATGCCGATCTGTGTAGCCACTCATTTCGTTCCGAGGATCTCGAGGCATGGCTGGAAAAGGTGCCACCTGGATCAGATTCTTTTTTGATTGCCAGCGTGCATGATGCCGCTGCCACAAGACTTGAATCGACAATTGCCAAACTCTCCGCAACACTTCAGCAGCAACGCATCGTGTACCACGATCTTCCGCTGCAGATGGATCTTGAAAATCCGGGCAGTGTTGGTATCGATCGAGTGGCGTCGGCTGCCGCTGCGAACTGTTTTCGGCATCACCTACGCGCAGCGATTATTGTGGATTGTGGAACGGCAATAACCGTTGACCTCGTGTCCCAAAAAGGTGTCTTTTGTGGTGGTGCAATTTTGCCTGGCCCATTTCTCATGGCCCAGTCACTCGCCGCAGGCACCAGTCGGTTACCGGATATTTTTGGGATTGAACGATCTTGTCCGCCTGCTCTACCCGGGCGATCAACAAAGGAGGCGATTGCCGCAGGCATCGGTTGGGGGATCCGAGGTGCCGTGACAACGTTGGTTGAGGAGGCGAGGAAATCGCTCGATGTGGAAGCCGATCTTTTTCTTACCGGCGGATGTCGATGGAGTGTGATCGACTGTCTGCCGCATGCGATCGAGATACCGGATCTCGTGCTTTTGGGAGTGTCACTCACGAAATTCGTCAAACGGACCGTATAAATATTCTGCCGTCGACATTCGGATCGCTGCAGGTAAAAAATTTTTGAAAGACCCTAGAGAGGCTTTTTTGCCTGAGGATTGCGAAGCGATAGACTCTGCGTAGCATCAAATTCAGAAAAATACGTTTTCGATGGTTCTTGTGGCAAAAATACGAATGATCTCTCAGGTGCATGACGCATGAATGCTAGGCCAGAAATAAGTTCGAGTCTCGCGGTCGATATCGACAGGGGAATGCGTTCGGCGCTCGCGGCTGCTCGTGTTGCAAGTGAATCACGGGGGACGAATATCAAGGTTCTTGATTTGCGTCACATTACAAAAGTGTTTGATTTCTTTGTCATCGCAACAGGAGCCAGCAGTCGGCAGTTGCACTCGATGGCGGATGACGTAGAAGCGATGCTCTCCAAAGAACTTTTTGACACTCGACGAGGAATGGAGGGATATGAAGAAGGTCGCTGGATCGTCATTGATCACGGGGATGTCATCGTGCACCTCTTCGATGCCGAGTCGCGCGATTACTGGGATTTAGAAAATCTCTGGTCGGATGCAAGGCATGTTGAAATCCCTCCTGAACCGGAAGTGATTCAATGAACTTTCGCGGTGCTCTGCGCAAAATTTTTCGCGCGGCCCTCGAGCTCGCTATCGCCGACAAGGTGTTCGATCTTCGCGCGGACGAGATTTCAGAACTGCTCAGCGGTGTCATTCAGACGCACGACGAACGCTTCGGTGACTATACGGCTACCTTTGCGATGTCACTTGCAAAACGACTTGCTCTTCCACCGAGGCGTGTTGCGGCGGAAGTCATCAAGAGGCTCGATGTCACGGGGCTCTTTGATCCTCCAGGAGATCCGGTCGGGCCGGGTTTTATCAATCTTCGAGTCTCCGATGCGGCTCTTGAATCAGCAGTGGCTCGTGCAGTAGGCGACTCTCGGATGGGGGTTGCGGCGGTGGAGCAAAAACTGCGAATCGTTCTGGATTACAGTTCTCCGAATGTCGCAAAGCCGATGCATGTTGGGCATATTCGATCGACAGTGATCGGAGACGCGCTTCATCGAATTCTTCGATTTCGAGGCCACGAAACGATCACCGACAACCATCTGGGTGACTGGGGTACGCAGTTTGGCATGATTCTCTGGGGGTGGAAACACTTTCGGAACGAACAGGCGTTTGAATCGAATCCGACGGTTGAACTTGGTCGGCTTTATCGCATGGTGCGAAAACTCGTCGACGCATCGACGGCGGTTCGCGAGTTGCCACACACACTTGCGGCAATAGAGAAAGTTGCTGCGGCACTTGCAGAGCTTCCTCCCGATGCACGAGAAACTTCGCGAGAAGAGTCAAAACGACCCGCGCTCAATCGCGAGCACGCTGTGCTCAGTGAGGCCAGTTCTCAATGGAAGAAAGCAATTGTGGATGTGGAGTCTGATCCGGTACTCGCCCGCATCGTGCGAGATCATCAGCATGAACACATTGATCAGCAGGTCCTCGCAGAGACGGCCAAGTTGCACAGAGGGGATCCGGAAAGCGTTTCTCTCTGGGAGAGTTTCATGCCGGCCTGTCGACGTGAAATTGAGCGAGTCTACGAACGGCTTGACGTCACATTCGACCACACGCTTGGAGAAAGTTTCTATCACGGCATGCTTCCCGGCGTGGTGAGTGATCTGCTGGAAAAAGGATTGGCTCAGGAAAGTCGTGGCGCAATCTGCGTTTTTCTCGACGGTTTCGCGTCGCCGTTTGTAGTGCGAAAGGCAGACGGAGCATTTCTCTACTCCACGACCGATCTGGCCACCATTCAATGGCGCATGGAGAATTGGAAGCCGAACCGAATCTTATATGTGGTTGATCATCGTCAGGGTTTGCATTTCCAGCAGTTGTTTGCGACAGCCAGGGCATGGGGTTTTGATGCAATTGACCTCAGGCATGTCGAGTTTGGCACTGTGCTTGGAGACGATGGACGTCCATTCAAAACTCGTTCCGGCGACACGGTGGGGCTGGAGAGCCTGCTCGATGAGGCAGTGCGACGAGCTGCGGCGGTCGTGGCCAACGGAGATCCGAATAAATCCTGCTTTTCGCAGGAGGAGCAATCACGCATCGCCCATGCGGTTGGTATTGGTGCCATTAAATACGCAGATTTATCGCAGAACCGTACGAGCGATTACGTATTTAGCTTTGATAAAATGCTTCAACTTTCTGGAAATACAGCTGCGTACATGCAATATGCCGTAGCGAGAGTGGAAGGAATTTTTCAAAAAGGTGAAATTGATCGAACGCTCCTTCGAAGTGAAACGCAGTCGGTGCGGCTTGCCGATCCACTTGAACGCCGACTGGCAATGGGACTGCTACGATTTTCGGAAATCCTTGAAGATGTTGAAGCCGATTCGCGTCCGAGTGGGCTTTCGACGTGGCTCTTTGACACAGCCGGACGTTTTTCAACTTTTTACGATGCACTTTCGGTGCTAAAAGCAGAAGAAAACGAACGGCCTCACCGCCTGGCACTTTGTGATTTGACCGGTCGAATCCTGCGAAGCGGGCTCGAACTCCTTGGAATCAGGGTTGTTGACAAAATGTGAGAGGCTCACCGACTCAACGGATAAAGATCTGTTTCGTTTCAAGTGAGTTTTCATACCATGTTTGTCTCGATGACCGATTGTAGGAGCGTTCCTTTTTTTATCTACACCCATGCCCCCAGCACTTCAACAGATTCGAAACATCGGCATCGTCGCGCATATTGATGCGGGCAAGACAACCGTCACGGAGCGCATGCTTTTTTTCTCGAAGGCGAGTCATCGTCTTGGCGATGTCGACCGTGGAACCACGATCACGGATTTTGATCCCGAGGAACAAGAACGAGGCATTACGATTTACTCAGCGGCAGTATCGTTTCAGTGGAACGATATAACAGTGAATCTGATTGACACGCCGGGGCACGTCGATTTTACGGCTGAGGTCGAACGCAGTCTGCGAGTGCTCGACGGCGCGGTGGTGGTATTCAGCGCACGAGAAGGAGTCGAAGCGCAAAGCGAAACTGTCTGGAGGCAAGCAGACAAATACGGTGTTCCGAGAATTTGTTTGATTAATAAGCTCGATCGAGAAGGAGCAGATTTCTTTGGTACGGTTCGTCAGATTGGCTCCCGTTTGTCGGCGAAGCCGCTGGTCCTCCAGGTGCCGCTGGGCATGGGACCGCCGCATGTAGCCAACCCTTTTCGTGGGTTGGTTGATCTGATTTCGATGCAACTCATTACGTTCTCAAAGGAGGACAACGGCGCAACGTCTACGCAGGGGCCGATTCCTCAAGAACTTCTCGAGACGGCAACGCATTGGCGAGATGATCTTGTATCGACGCTGTTTGATTTTTCCGATGAAGTAGCGGAGCTTGCTCTGGCCGAGGCGCCAATTCCATGCGAACTCATTCGAGCCGTGATTCGAGAGGCCACCATTGCGCGACGAATTGTGCCGGTCCTTGGTGGATCTGCACTTGATTGCATCGGTGTGCAGCCGTTGCTCGATGCGGTGGCTTCGTACTTGCCTTCGCCTGCCGATGTACCTGACGTACAGGGGATGAGTCTGTCTGGAAAAACGGAGATTGCGGTACGCCGGCCACCCGATCCCAATTCCCCATTTTGTGGCTTGGTATTCAAAATTGTCGCCGACAAACATGGAGATTTGCACTACGTGCGGATCTATTCTGGAACACTCAAGGCGGGCAGTCGCGCGTGGAATCCACGACTCGCAAAGAAAGAAAATATTGCGCAACTCTGGCATCTGCAGGCAGATCGTCGCGAGCAGGTTCTCCTGTGTTCGGCCGGAGACATCATCGGAGTGATCGGTCCTCGAGGAAGTGTTACAGGCGACACGCTGTGCGACGCAGCGGCCCCAATACTTCTGGAAAGCATCTGCTTTCCAGAAACCGTGATCTCGATGGCGATCGAGCCGGAGACAAGTCTGGAGCGCAAAAAACTTTCAGAAGTTCTTGACATGATGAAGCGACAAGATCCGACGTTTCGCGCAGTCGAAAGCGAGGAGACCGGACAGACGATTATCAGCGGAATGGGAGAACTACATCTCGAAGTGATTCGACATCGACTCGAGCGAGAATTTAATCTGCATTGCCGAGTTCACAGACCAAGAGTGAGTTATAAGGAAACCGTTGCAAGACAAGTTGTCGTAGAAGGACAATCGAATCGTCAGATCGCCGGACAGACTTTGTTTGCAACGGTGCGATTGCGAGCAGAGACAACTGAAGATCAGTCGGCTGTGCAAACAGTTCAGGAGTGGTTTCCGCAAGATGCTTCTTCGTCGCATGTCGCGGCAGTCATGGTGACGGCCATTGGCGAAAGCACCGAGCGGGGTGGATTGAAGGGATGCCCTCTCTGGTCTACTCGATTCACGCTGCTTGAAAGTCCGCTACCAGATCCGCTTCCAAGCGATGTTGCGATCCGTATTGCTGCAGCCGATGCCGTTGACAAGGCGATCTTCGAGGCGGGCACGGTACTGCTGGAGCCGATTATGAAACTCGAAGTCAGCGTGCCGGAAGCTCATTTGGGTGACGTGATTAATGATCTTCAGCAACGACGCGCGGTGATTACCAACACGTATCTTCGAGCAGGTGTCACGGTGATCGAAGCTGAATCGCCGCTGTCGAGTCTGTTTGGATACTCCGCCGCAGTGCGAAGTGTGAGCCAAGGAAGAGCCAGTTTTACGATGTCCCCTCTCAAGTATGGGCCAGCCTCGGCGGAAACCGCAGAGAGTTTTGTCTAAGAGTGACGCGACTCTTTTGGGGGCGTCACAGTGATCGTTTTGAGGTCGGCTTGTGGAGTTAAAGCCATTGTTTTGAAGCATGTTGACAGTGTTTGGTTCCCTTTCTAGATTCCGAGTCCTTCCGTTGAGCCACATGCCTTTGAGGTTTGATCCTTTCCGGTGTGCCAAACGTCGGATTTTAAAGCATGTCACGGTGCCGTTTCGACAGAATGTCAAAACGTCGCTCGCAAATCGCCGTGTGAGGTGATTTGCGTCTGCTTGCTCGATGTTGGCAGTGGTTGAATGAAAAGATTGTTGTGAAAGTGAATCAAAACCGATTCTGACTTTTGCAAATGAAGTACGAAATGTTGGAAGTTTAGAAACGTCTGCTTTGGAGAATGCTTGTGGCCGGTACTCAGGAAATTATCCGTATCCGTATGGAGGCATACGATCACTCAGTGCTCGATCAGAGTGCCGCAGAAATCGTAGACACTGCAAAACGGACGAATTCCGAGGTGCACGGCCCCATTCCACTGCCGACAAGAATTGAACGATACACGGTCCTTTCGAGTCCGCACGTCGATAAAAAAGCCCGTCAACAATATGAGATCAGGACTCACAAGCGAGTGATTGATATTGTCCAGGCCACTGCGAAAACGATTGAAGCACTGAATAAATTGTCACTTCCTGCCGGTGTGGATATCAAAATTAAAACAAGCGTAAGGTGATTTTGAAGAGCGATGGACTGAGTCCAGTTGAGAATGTTTGCGTGGCGTTGGTGTAGTCGTCAGATTTTTTGAACATCATTCATGAGGAGCGCATAAAAAAGCATGCTTGGAAGACGTTACGGGTAAGGTACGGCAAGTCCGTGTTCTCCCGAGCGATCGATGACTTCGAGCGTGAAAATGGAATGAACAGCAGGTTCGCTTTGTGCGGATCGCTCTCAAGTTCCCCAGTGCGAAAAAACTATGGCTGCTCCTGGACTTCTTGGCCGAAAAATCGGCATGACACAGATTTTTGATGAGAAGGGTGCGGCGGTGCCTGTCACGGTGATTGAAGCCGGTCCGTGTCCGGTGCTCACTGTTCGCTCGGTGGATCGCGATGGCTATCAGGCCGTTCAGTTGGGCTTTCGAAATAAGCCTCGCCGGCTTGCCTCGCGGGCTCAGCGTGGTCAGGTTGCTAAGCTCGACAGCAAAAGATCAAAGCGTCTCGCTGCTGCCGGCAGCGTGGCGGTTCTCAAGGCCGATTGTGAGCCTCAGCGATTTATTCGCGAGTTCCGCAGTTCTGCGGAAGATTTTACAGTTGGTCAAGTATTCACAGTCGAAGTATTTGCCGATGTAAAGGCAGTGGATGTCACCGGAACAACGAAGGGCCGGGGAACTGCGGGCGTCATGAAACGTCACGGTTTTCACGGTCAACGAGCCTCGCACGGCGTAAAAAAGGTGCATCGTCATCAAGGTGGAACGGGCATGAATACCTCTCCGGCTCGCGTTTTCAAAGGAAAGCGTATGGCTGGGCGATTCGGTAACGAACGATCAACAATGCGAAACCTGAAGGTTGTGCGCGTCGATCAGGAGAACGGTCTGCTCCTGGTGCGTGGAGCGGTGCCGGGCCCAATCGGTGGCTATGTTGTGGTTCGTCCCACGAACAAGATCGTTCGAGTGCCTACGGCGGCACCGATCAGCAAAAAGAAGGCGGCTTCAAAATGAATCTGACCATTCATGATGCGACTGGAAAAAAAGTCGGATCATACGAAATTGACCCAGCGGAAATTGCGCCAAAAATCAGCAAGCAGCTGTTGCACGAAGCTGTTGTGATGTATCAGGCGAATCTCAGGCAGGGCACGCAGAAGACTAAAACTCGCGGTGAAGTTGCTGGATCGACCAAAAAACTTTACCGACAAAAAGGAACCGGCAACGCTCGTGCTGGTGGTAGGCGCAGCGGAGTTCGACGCGGCGGCGGTCATATTTTTGCAAAGAATCCTAGAGATTTCGGTTTTCGTCTTCCTCGTCGAAGCTTGCAAGTTGCTGCGAGAATGGCGTTTGCGGCAAGACTGGCTGACGGCGAAATTAAATTGATTGACAGTCTTCCGTTTTCGAAGCCGCAAACGGCAGTCATGGCGAAAGTTCTCGCCGCGCTTGATCTGGGTGGTCGCACAGTGCTCGTATCGACGGAATCGCACAACGATAATCTCTGGAAGAGCGCACGCAATATTACAGGAATTTCTGTAGCGCCCGTCGGTGATCTCAATGCGTTGACGATTCTCACGCCATACAAAATCCTGATGACGACTGCCGCAATTGATTCGTTTCGCCAGAAAGCCGCGGCAGAGGTTGCTTCAAAAGGTCTGAAGGATGCCAAGAAGTCGCGTACTTCTGGAAAACCGATTCAGGCGAAGCCGAAGCCCAAGGTCAAGGCTGAGTCTAGGTCCAAGCCTGTGAAGCCGAAGGCAGATTCAAAAAAGTCTATTGCCCGTGCTGCAGCCAAGACAGGGAAGGATTCGTAAGTCGTGCCAAAACCAATTCCACCACCCCCAAGTCAAAATCCACGTCTTTCGGCGCATCAGGTTATTCTGCGTCCGCTTGTGACTGAGAAGGGCGTTCATAAAGCCAATCGACAAAATGCCTACGCCTTTGTGGTGGCTACGGAAGCCGCAAAGCTCGATGTGCGTCTGGCGATCGAGGAGCTTTTTAATGTCAAGGTCACGAAAGTCGCGATTCAAAATCGCAAAGGAAAGATTCGTCGCAGTCGGATGCGTCGCACCAGTACTCGTAATTGGAAAAAGGCGATCGTGACGCTTCGTCCTGAGTTTAAGATCAGTTTCTTTTGATCCCTGTTACGGTTTGCTCGTTTTGCAAAATAATTCGTTGGAAATAATAAAGAACATCAATCGAACACTGAGTATATAGAGCGCATCAATGGGCATTCGCACATACAATCCAACTAGTCCCGGTCGCCGAAATGCGAGCGTCTCTGACTTTGCGGAACTGTCGCGAGGTGCGACGGTACCCAAGCACCTGAAGGTACGCCAGAAAAAAACCGGCGGTCGAAATAATCAGGGGAAGATCACGTCTCGTCATCGAGGTGGTGGTCATAAACAGCAATATCGTCTCATTGATTTTCGTCGCAATAAAGATGGTATTCCTGGGAAAGTGGAGTCCATTCAGTACGACCCAAATCGAACTTGCCGGGTTGCGCTTGTTTTTTATGCCGATGGTGAGAAGCGGTTTATTCTCTCTCCTGAAGGTCTGCTTGTTGGCGCAACTGTATTGAGCGGGCCTGAATCTCCGCCTGAAGTAGGCAACTGTCTTCCGTTTTCGGCGGTGCCGCTGGGAACACAGGTTCACAATATTGAGCTGCAGCAAGGGCGCGGAGGAAGGCTTTGTCGTTCAGCTGGTTCTTCCGCAGTGCTTGTTGCAAGAGAGTCGCTGTGGGCTCAGATTACGCTTCCGTCTGGTGAAATCCGTCGTGTTCCGTCTAATTGTCGCGCAACAATCGGTGCTCTTGGAAACGCAGAGCATATGAACGTTGTGCTCGGCAAGGCTGGCCGAAAGCGATGGATGGGGATTCGGCCTCACGTGCGTGGAACCGCGATGAATCCAATCGATCATCCGCACGGTGGAGGTGAAGGACGTACCAAGGGTGGACGTCATCCGGTGAGTCCGACAGGAAAAAGCTCAAAGGGCGGCGGTACTCGAAAACCAAGAAAACCATCGAGTGCGTTTATTTTGAAGCGTCGCAAGAGTCGACGGTATGGACAGCTTAAGTTGCGATAAGGATAGTCTCTGTTGATCGGTTGCTGTTTTTAGGGTGACCGCTCAACGAAAAAAAGTAATACTTCCAGCGGATTTCAGTGACACTTTTCAGGAAATAGATGGTATGGGACGCAGTGCAAAGAAGGGGCCGTATGTGGATCCTCGAGTATTCGAGAAGGCAGAGCGTCAGCTCACTTCTGGAAAACGAGATCCGATCAAAACATGGTCGCGTTCTTGCACCATTGTTCCAGAGTTCATCGGCCTGACGTTTATGGTTCATAATGGAAAGCAGCACCTGAAAGTTTTTGTGACAGAAGACATGGTTGGTCACAAGCTTGGTGAGTTTTCTCCAACCCGGACGTTCCGGGGACATGGTGGCAAGCCAGCCGCGATGAAGTCGGGTGGAGCAGCTTCAGAAAAGTAATCGTTCGGTCGACAGGCTGGCCAAAGAGAGCCAGATAAAAAATGCCTTATTTAGCCACTCATAAATACGCCCATATCAGCGCCCGCAAGGTCCGCCGTTTGGCAGATCTTGTTCGAGGAAAGTTTGCTGACGAAGCGCTTGACATTCTCAAGTTTCAGCCTCATCGCGGCGCAAGAATGCTTGAAAAAGTGATTCAAAGTGCCTTGGGAAACGCCGAGCATCTGCGTGCTGCGAGTGTGGATGATTTAGTTGTTGTCGATGCAAGAGTTGATGAAGGTCCCATGCTCAAGCGAATTCGTCCGCGTGCGAGGGGAATGGCGTTCGTAATCAGGAAACGGATGTCTCATATCAAGGTAAAGCTCGACTCGCCCGCGTGATCGCTCGCGAATGGGCGTGCATAGGAAAGATTTTTAACAATGGGTCAAAAAGTAAATCCAATTGGGTTCAGGGTCGGAGTGACCGAGCCGTGGCGAAGCCGTTGGTATGCCTCAAAGAAGGAGTTCAAGGATCTCCTGCTTGAGGATTTTAAGGTTCGATCCTTCGTAAAGAAGAAATATCGCAGTGCAGCAATTCCAAAGATTGAGATTGAGCGTACTCGCGATGAGGTCAGAGTTATTCTGCATTCGGCCAGGCCCGGAGTGATTATTGGTCGCAAGGGGCAGGAAGTTGATCGTATGCAGGGTGAGTTGCAGGAGCTTCTCGGAAGGCGAGTCAATTTAAAAATTGAAGAGGTCACGCGACCTGAGATTCAAGCTCAGCTCATCGCCGAAGATATTGCAGATCAGTTGAACAAGCGAGCGGCATTTCGAAGGACGATGAAGCGTTCGATGGAAGCAACCATGAGCGCCGGCGCGAAGGGTGTGAAGATTCAGCTTGCCGGCCGTCTCGGAGGCGCGGAAATGTCGCGGTGCGAGAAAGCGATTGCCGGTGCAATGCCGCTTTCAACAATTCGGGCAAAAATCGATTACGGGTTCTGCGAGGCTCCCACGGCGCAGGGCAATATCGGTGTTCAAGTGTGGGTGAATCAAGGCATGTACGAGGAGACTGGCAATGGCGCTGATGCCCAAGAGGGTCAAGCACCGAAAAAGCCAACGAGGTCGTATAAGAGGTGAGGCCACCCGCGGCAATCGAGTTGTTTTTGGCGAGTTTGGTCTTCAATCCGAACAGCCAGGATGGCTTGCTGCCGCAACGATCGAGGCGGGTCGTGTTGCTGCACAACAATATCTCCGTGAGGAGGGGCGGCTGTTCGTTCGCGTATTTCCACACAAATCGATTACGTCGATACCGCTGGAAACTCGAATGGGAAAAGGAAAGGGTGAGCCCGATTTTTGGGCAGCAGTTGTAAAACCAGGCACGATTCTTTACGAGATTAGTGGTGTGACTGAAGATGCAGCAAGAATGTGTTTGTCAAGATTGGCTCACAAGATGCCACTGAGAGTTCGTTTTGTAAAACGACGGGCTCAATAACGAAGCGTTGCGATAGAGAACTGGAAATAGGGCGAAAGCGTGAACAAGGTAAAAGAAATTCGCGAAATGAGCGACGAACAGATACGGCTTGTCTGGAAAGACTCGGCCGAGTCGCTGTTTCGTTTGCGGATGGAAGCGCAGACTGAAAAGCTTGCCTCGCCGAGTGAAGTCCAAAAAAACAGACGGACCATTGCCCGCTGTCAGACGATCCTTGTGCAACGAATGAAGGCGGCCGGACAAGTTGGTCCACTGCTCGCGCTCGGGGTTGTTGCCTCTGCAGCCGGTCAGCAATCGCATGCAGAGGCTACGTCCAAGAGTGGAAAACGCATAAAAAAACAGCGACTCACGGGTCGGGCGTCGGTTCGCGCAACAAAAAAGGCTGGTGCTCGTGCAATGCCTCGTACGATTCGAAAGCGATCTCAAAGCAGTGGAAAATAAGACAAGACTCAAAGCGGCACACCGGTCTCAAACAATTAAACCAATCACCATAACAAGCAACACAGAGAGCGACATGAATTTTTCAATGAGGATTGCCTTCTAATGCCCAAACGAGTTGAGTTCGGAACAGTCACCAGTGCAGCATCGAGCAAGACTCGTCGCGTGGAGATTCCCCGCGTGGTCAGGCACCCTAAGTATGGAAAGATTCTTCACCGTCGCACGGTTTGTCATGTGCATGACGAAAAAGAGGAGTCGGGCCTTGGGGACAAAGTTGAGATCGTCGAATGCAGGCCAAAAAGTAGGCTCAAACGCTGGGAGCTTGTCCGTATTATTGCGAAGAGTACAGCGGTCGACATCTCTTCATTACGATCTGGTGCACGGGCAACGGCGTTAAAGGAGTCTGCAGCTCGGAAGGAAGAGGCCGTCGCGACCGGAAGCGAAGGCAAAACGTCCTGAGTTGATTCAACAGGTGCAGCACGTAAGCACTACCAAACGCGCAAGAGAAAACGAAACGGATACGACCAATGATTCAAATGCAAACGCGACTGAATGTTGCGGACAACACTGGGGCCAAAGAGGTCATGTGCTTTAAAGTGCTCGGAGGGAGCAAAAAGCGCACGGCTGGTCTGGGGGATGTGATTGTTTGTAGCGTGAAGAGTGTCATTGCGGGCAGTGAGGTCAAAAAGAAGGCTGTAGTAAAGGCAGTGATTGTTCGCTGCAAGCGTCCGACGCGACGGGACGACGGAAGCTATGTACAGTTTGACAGCAATGCTTGTGTCATCATTGACAACGAGCAAAATCCGCGCGGAACACGTATTTTTGGAGCGGTTGCACGAGAGTTGCGAGACCGCAATTTTATGAAGATCGTCAGTTTGGCCAGTGAGGTGGTTTGATGTTGATTCGAGCCGGAGACACCGTTGAGGTCATTGTTGGCAACTCGCGTGGTACGCGAGCCAAGGTGGTCTCAGTACAGCCTGAAGTAGGCAAGATTATTGTTGAGGGCGTGAATCGTGTTTACCGCCACATGAAAAGAAGTCAAAAAAATCCCCAGGGCGGTCGCTTGTCGAAAGAGATGCCGATCAACGTTTCAAATTGTCTGATCGTCTGTCCCGCATGTGCAAAAAGTACTCGAATCGGCATTCGATTTACGCCAGAAGGATCGAAGGTTCGATTTTGCAAACATTGCAGTGCGGAACTCAGCGTTCTTCGGCCACCACGAAAGACCGTCAAGCCAAAGGTTTAAGTTCACGTCGTTGAGTATCGACACCAAGCGGATGGAAGTAAACAGAAAGAGAAATCAGGAATACTTCGATGGCCAAGCAGAGTAAATCAAAAGCGACCACAAAGGTATCGCCGGTCGGTGCGAGTGGGGCTCCTCGCCTCCTCGAGCACTACCTTCATACCGTTCGTCCGGCGCTTGCCGCATCGCTCAAGCGTGACAATCCGCATGCGATTCCAAAGCTGGAAAAAATTGTTGTCAATATGGGAGTTGGAATTGCTGTCACGGAGAAAAAGTTTCTCGAAGAAGCTATTAGTGCAATGGCGCAAGTGACCGGGCAGAAGCCCATTGCAACGCTTTCGAAGATTGCGGTTTCCGGATTTAAGCTGAGAGAAAATCTACCGATTGGTTGCAAAGTCACGCTTCGCGGCCGTCGAATGTATGAGTTTTTTGATCGATTGGTTTCGCTGGCGCTTCCGCGAGTGCGCGACTTTCGAGGGCTTTCGAGCACCGCGTTTGACGGACATGGGAACTACAGCTTGGGACTTTCCGAACAGATGGTGTTTCCAGAGATTAACCCGGACAAATATTCGCGACCCCAGGGAATGAATATCACACTGGTAACCTCCGCTCGAAACGATGATGAAGCGAGGGAGTTTTTGCGTGCAATGGGAATGCCTCTGAAGAAAGAAGATGGATCAGACGCCGCAGCGTAGCGGTGGATCGTTGTACATAGGGAAGCCTTTGCGAAGGTTTTGGAATCATTCATGGCCAGCAAGTCAAAAATTGCAGCAGCAAAAAGGACGCCGAAATTTTCGACGCGTCTTGTAAGACGATGCATGCTCTGTGGGAGGCCACGAGCGGTTTATCAGAAATTTGGAATCTGCAGAATTTGTTTCCGAAAACTTGCCGATCAGGGAAACATTCCCGGAGTCCGCAAGGCAAGTTGGTAAAGCGGTAAAAAAGTTTCCTCGGCGGAGTCGAGGAGTGTTGGGTTTACAAGGGAGTCGCGATTTTCATTCAGTTGAAATATCAAAAGGTCAAAACGAATTGTTTTACGAAATACGCAGCCGCACCAGCGGCACTATGAACTTCAGCCAGACACGGATTTTTGAAGAGGTCCCTCGACCATGATGACCGATCCAATCGCAGACATGCTCACCCGAATCCGCAATGCGGTGCGAATCGAACGCGCTACCGTGGAGATTCCTGTTTCTAAAGTGAAACGAGGATTGGCGGACGTGCTCAAAAGAGAGGGCTTTATTTGGGACTGGAAGGAAGTTGAATCCAAGCCGGTGTCTCACTTACAGTTGGAGCTCAAGTACGGACCCAACGGAGAGCGTCTCATCAGGCATATTCGACGAGTCAGTTCGCCTGGACGTCGCGTCTACAGTCGCTCGGTGCTCTTGAGGCCAGTTCTCGGCGGTTTGGGGATTTCAATTCTCTCAACCAGCAGTGGAGTGGTCAGCGATCGTGAGGCTCGACAGAAAAAACTCGGCGGTGAGGTGCTCTGCGAGTTGTGGTGAGATGAATCCAAGAGCCCAGTCGAAGAGCCAGGCTTTGATGCCAGAAGGCTTTGAGTATTTTAGGAACAGTAGCAGCAGAAGAAGAATAGTTTTTTACAGATACAAAGAACAATAAGATTCCGGTTCAATTTTCCCAGCTTAGACGGATCACTCGAATGTCCCGCATCGGAAAAATGCCTGTCATCGTTCCCAAAGGCGTCAAGGTCGCCTTGGACGGATCTGCGCTCAAAGTGGAAGGCCCGCTTGGAAAACTTGAGCAACAGTGCCATAGCGAAGTGACTGTAACGCTCGACAAAACCTCGGGAGACATTGTGGTGAGTCGATCATCAGATTCCCGCAGCGCTCGAGCACTTCACGGCCTGACCAGGGCGCTTGTCGCCAACATGGTTGAAGGTGTGAGTAAAGGATTTGAAAAAAAGCTTGAAATCGTCGGAGTCGGCTATATCGCAGCGGTGCTTAAAGACATTCTGCAGCTTCGCGTTGGATTTGCCAATGAACTTCAGGTGCCGATCCCCAAAGGACTCGCCGTCACGTGTCCAGATCAGACACACGTGGTAATCAAGGGAATCGACAAGCAGTTGGTCGGTCAGTTTGCTGCAGAAGTCAGAGCTCGCAGAAAACCTGAGCCTTACAAGGGCAAGGGAATTCGTTACGAAAACGAACAGGTTCGCCGAAAGGCTGGTAAGGCTGTCACAAAGTAAGAATGGCTTTTTGAAAAGCCATTCAAGAGATCGTACACAAGGATTTTCACTCACTCTCACCATCATCACTGACCGCCGCACCTACTGCGGCATTCGGTTGGAAGCGTCGCCATGGATCATGCTCGTCTGATTTTAAGACAACGAACTCGTCGCCGCCATCGTGTGCGCAAGGGCATTCGCGGAACTGCGGAACGTCCGCGACTCGTTGTCTTTCGCACGCACAAACATATTTATGCTCAGGTAATCGATGATGCTGCAGGTCGAACGCTTGCTTCAGCAAGTTCGAACGACAAGTTGCTTCGAGAAAGCGTGGGCTACGGTGGCAATAAGCAGGCGGCCGAAGCGATTGGTCGCGCAGTTGCCGAGCGAGCGCAGGAAGCTGGAGTCAAAAAAGTCTGTTTTGACAGGGGAGAATTTCGGTATCACGGCAGAGTGGCGTCGTTAGCCGATGCAGCCAGGGCTGCGGGTTTGGAGTTCTGATTTGTCTTTAAGTCGCTGAAGCGACGCATTGCATACAAAAATTAGTTGTCAGGCGATTTTCAGGAGAGACACAGTGTCAAGCAAAGAATCACGCGGTGGAGAGTTTGCTGAAGTCGTCGTGAAAGTTCGTCGCTGTGCAACCGTGGTGAAGGGTGGTCGCAGATTTAGTTTTGCCGGACTCGTTGTGATCGGAAATGGTCGCGGCAAGGTTGGTTGTGGATACGGCAAAGCAAAAGAGGTGCCGTCAGCTGTCGAAAAAGCGATCAAGGACGGCATGAAAAATTTGATTGATGTTCCTGTGGAGATTGGAACAATTCCCCATCGAGTGGTTGGGTCTTCCGGAACGGCGAAAGTCATTTTGCTTCCCGCGAGTCCTGGTACGGGCATTATTGCTGGCGCAGCGGTGCGTGCGGTGTGTGAATCGGCAGGAATTCGTGACGTGTTGAGCAAATCACACGGCTCGACCAATCCAGTGAATCTTGTGAAAGCGGCGATTCATGGGCTTGGGCAACTTCGGACTCGTAGCGAAGTTGAGCGACTTCGGGGCGTGAGCCTTTCGTAGTAGAAAATCAATGTTCACCGTTTTCAAAACAAATTTCACAATGGGCGTCTGATCGCTCCCTATTTAAAAAAAGAAAACTGATCGCACTGCGATCACTGAAGGGATTGCTTCATCATGAGAATCAACGACGTTAATCGCGACGTTCATAAGAACAAAAAACGATTGCGAATAGGTCGAGGTCCTGGGTCTGGTCGTGGAAAAACGTCGGGTCGTGGTCACAAGGGCCAAGGTCAACTTGCGGGATGGAGTTCGCCCGCAATTTTTGAAGGTGCTCGAATGCCCTTGATCCGCCAAATTCCCAAGCGAGGATTTCATAATCGGCATGCACGATTAATCATCAGCATTAATGTCGGAGATCTCGATGGGGCATTTGTTGCTGGCAGCGATGTCACTCCCGATACGCTTCGATCGTGTGGATTGGCCAAAGGTATTTGGGAGTTCGTGAAAGTGCTTGGCGATGGGGAAATTAAAAAATCGATGAAGGTTTCGGCACATCGATTTAGCGAGCAAGCAAGAAAGAAAATTGAGGCTGCAGGAGGAAGTGTGATAGAAATTCCGGGTCCAAAGCCGGTCATAAAGGGCGTCAAGAAAACGATCAGAAAGCCAGTTCCTTCTCGTTAAGATTTTGATGCTCATTCTCCTTTGCTTGGTCTATGGTTTAAATTATTTGATCTGTAAAGTCATGTTGATTGATGCTTGTATTGACGCATGTGTATGTTGATGCTCAAGTATCGCGTCGCTTGTGCGATGGAATGGTTGAGCCCCGATCTCTCAGAGAGCGGCCACGGAAGGAGACGGCGGCGTGTTTGAAAAACTTCGCATCATTTTTACGATACCCGAGCTGCGTCAGAAGATTCTTCTTACCCTTGGATTATTGGCAATCTACCGTGTGGGATGGCAAGTCCCGCTTCCCATTGTTGATCCAAAAGCAATGACTGCTTTTGCCGAAGAAGCAGGCGGCATCAGTGATCTTCTCAAGACAGTCGCTGTCTTTTCAGCGAGTCAGTTATCGCAAGCCACGATCTTTGGGCTTGGCATCATGCCGTATATTTCTGCGTCAATTATTTTTCAACTCCTTGGCACTGTGTGGGCGCCATTGGAGCGATTGCAGAAAGAAGGAGAGGGCGGTCGGAAGAAGATCAACGAATATACCCGTTACGCGACGGTGTTAATCTGCTTTGTTCAGAGTTGGGCCTATGTCGCATTTCTTGCGTCAACGCGAATCGGAGAAATGCCTCTTATTCAATCGAGTTTTCTTGTAGATGGCAGGCTGCCTCTGCTCTGGCAACTTGTGGCGGTGATGACCATGACAGCAGGCACGATTTTTCTGATGTGGTTGGGCGAACAGATTGATGAGTTCGGCATCGGCAATGGAATTAGTCTGCTCATTATGGCGGGCATTTTGGCTGCTATGCCGAGCGCTCTCGTGGAGCTTACCAGTGACACCAACTGGGAGCTTGGCGGAGGTGGTGGAAAAATGGGAATCGAGACCCTGCTTGTGCTGGCGGCTCTCTTTATAAGTGTCGTCGCAGGCGTGGTGTTTATGACACAGGGACAACGGCGCATTCCAACGCAAAGCGCAAAGCACGTGCGAGGTCGACGGGTCTATGGTGGCACTCGACAGTATCTTCCGCTTCGTGTGAATCAAGCGGGTGTCATGCCGATCATTTTTGCAAGTTCGTTGCTTCTTTTTCCTCAGATGCTGTTTCAGTATTTGCACAATGCCAATCCTGGGAGTTCGATTCTTGGGAGTCTTCACGATTCATTCACCCGCGGTCAGTCGTACCTCTACAATGTGCTGTACGTCGTTCTGATCTATTTCTTCTGCTATTTCTGGACGGCAATCACGTTTAATCCCAAGGACATGGCAGACAATCTGAAAAACTTCGGCGCCTTTATTCCAGGGTATCGACCGGGAAAACGGACGGCAGATTTTCTTGAACGAGTCATGGAACGAATTACCTATGTCGGCGCGGCGTTTCTCGCGCTGGTTGCGATTATTCCAACGATTGTCGCGGGCGCTCTTGGGATTCCTGCCCAAATCGCCAGCTTCTACGGAGGCACAGGCCTCTTGATCGCAGTGAGCGTTGCATTCGATCTTGTCCAGAAGATTGACAGTCACTTGGTGATGCGGAATTACAAAGGTCTTCTGGAAAAATCCTGATCGCCGTGCCAGCGTAGCGTTCGGCTGCGGCAAGCCATTGCCATGCGGATCATTCTTATCGGGCCCCCCGGCGCCGGGAAAGGTACTCAGTGCCAGAGGCTCATTGAGTATCTCCGTGTTCCCCATCTCTCAACCGGGGAGATGCTCCGAGCGGCCGTTCGCGCTGGAACACCGGAAGGAATTGAGGCGGAAAAATATATGGGTCAGGGGCAACTCGTTCCTGACCCTATCATTGTTGAAATGGTAACAAAGCGGCTTGAGTATCGAGATTGTCGCGGTGGATGCCTTCTCGATGGATTTCCCCGCACGCTCCCGCAGGCTGAAATTCTTGACGACCTTCTCGAAAGACACGCCATGAGCGTTGATGGTGTGATTGAGCTTGCAGTTCCGCACGATGAGCTTATTCACCGGATGATGGCGCGCAAGCGAGCAGACGATGATCCAACAATATTTTCAAAGAGAATTGCAAGCTTTGAGCTACAGACTGCTCCCTTGCTCGAATACTATCAGAGTCAAAAAAAACTTGCGACCATCGACGGTCTTGGAGATGCCGAGTCAATTTTTAAGAGAGTTCTTGAAGCGGTTCAACGATTTAAAAATGTTGTCAATCTCAAAGGATCAAAACGAAATGGCTCGCGACGGCCGTCACCGCCGCTATAATCGAAAGCCTTCAGTTGACGAGTGTTTGGTTCGCTTGTAGTTGAAGTAATGTGTAAAAGTTACCGGGGCGTTTGTGGTTAACCTTCGTTCAGCACGTGAGATTGCGGCAATGCGCCGCGCAGGACTTCTGGTTTGGGGCGCTCAGCAGGTTGCGGCATCCATGATCGCTCCCGGGGTGACGACCGGAGCGATCGATCAGGCGGTCGAAGTTTTTTTTATGGAGCGAGGTGCCGAGCCACTCTTTAAAGGCGTTCCCGGAAAAGTTCCGTTTCCAGCAGTCAGCTGCATCTCAGTCAACGATCAGGTCGTGCACGGCGTTCCTGGGCCGCGAGTGTTGCTTGCGGGAGATGTGGTGAGCTTTGATACCGGATGTCGAGTCAATGGCTGGTGCGGCGATGCTGCGATAACCTTTCCAGTAGGGGAAATTGAGCCAAGAGTTGCCGAGTTGCTCGATTGCACGTCAGGTGTGCTTGCGCTTGCGATCGAATTAATGGCGGTGCGCAATCGTTGGAGTGAAGTGGCGACGGAAATGGCAACGTATGTTCGAGACAGAGGGTTTTCTGTAGTGGAAAACTTTGTTGGTCATGGAATTGGTAGAAATATGCACGAGGATCCTCAAGTTCCAAATTTCTGCTCCCCTCAATTCCGTCGTAGCCATGATTTCGAGCTTGCTCCGGGCCTTGTGATTGCAGTTGAGCCAATGGTCAACATGGGAACCAAACGAGTGAGGCTTTTAAGTGATCATTGGACTCAGGCCACCGTCGACGGGCTTCCAAGCGCCCACTTTGAGCACACCATTGCAATGACTGAAAATGGTCCAGAGATTCTGACGGCCGCACCGCGAAAAGGTGAAACTGACGCCGATCTGATCGGCTGATTGGCAAACGATTTGAGCCGAATGACGGGGCTTTTTCCACGCACTCCGCAGATCGCGAGGCCCCCCTTGTGGATCAGCCAGAGGCGTTTCTATACTCCTCACCTTCCAGCCCTTTTTGTCTCCGTGAGAAGAGTGGTCGGCTTCAACCGCCACCTACCCAGATGAAGGTTCGCGCCAGCGTTCGTCGTATTTGTGAAAAATGCAAAATTGTCCGTAGACGCGGAGTTGTGTTCGTTGTGTGCGCCGATCCTCGGCACAAGCAGCGACAAGGCTAACCTGTCGTTTTACGGAGGGATTGTGTTTGATTTGTTTTGTGCCGTTGTCTCCAACGGTTTTATGAAAATTGGAAGTTGAGTAGCTCATGCCCCGTCTGCTTGGTGTCGACATACCGTCGGAAAAGAAAACCATTTATTCGCTCCAGTACCTTTATGGTGTTGGTCAGCGAGTAGCGAGAGAGCTATGCCACAAGGCTGGTGTTGATCCTGAGGGAACAGCCCGCAACCTTCACGAGGATGAGTTGGCACGATTAGCCTCCCTCATGGACAAGGATTACGTTGTTGAAGGGCATTTGCGACGTCAGGTGGGTCAAAATATTGCGCGGCTCAAAGATATTAATTCCTATCGGGGTCTAAGACATCGCCGGGGATTACCAGTTCGTGGGCAACGCACCAGAACCAATGCTCGCACTCGTAAAGGACCGAAGAAGACGGTTGCCGGTAAGAAGGGCGTCAAGGATTTGAAGTAGTTTTTCGTTGTCGAGGTATTTGGTTTGCCTCGTCAAATTTCTCCGTTGACTTCAGTTCAGAGACTTCTTCACACAAAATTTCACATGCGTTTTTAAGTCACCGTTTCATTCCCAACTACCCAGAAGAGATGCAGTCGACTCATGTCCAAGGGAGCCAAGTCCAAAAAGAAAAGCGTGTCGTCCGGAATCGCCTTTATTATGGCGAGTTTTAACAACACGACCGTTACAATTACTGATGCCAAGGGAGACACGCTCTGTTGGGCAAGTGGTGGAACGTGTGGATTCAAGGGGAGTCGCAAGGGCACGCCATTTGCCGGCCAGTGTGCCGCTCAGCAAGCCGCCGAAAAAGCGTCAAAATTTGGGGTAAGAGATTTAGAAGTGCGAGTGCGTGGCCCTGGAAGTGGACGTGAAAGCGCAATTACGGCACTTCAAGCCGCAGGCATGAACGTCAAGAGTATTGAAGACGTTACGCCGCTGCCGCATAACGGTTGTCGTCCACCCAAGAAGAGGCGAGTGTAAGCCGCTGTCACCGGACCATTTTTGATGTGGTTTCCCCGGTTCAAAAGAGTGTCCATTTTTTTCAAATTTCGTCTGATTTTCTCGCGTTTCAATGTGTGCGTATTACTCGGTTGATCGATTCGTTTTGGAGAGTTGAGTTGCCCTATGGGAAGAATCACAGGGCCGGTGTGCCGGCTGTGTCGACGTGATGGTCTGAAGCTATTCCTCAAAGGGAGTCGCTGCGATACGCCAAAATGTGCCTTTGATCGTCGGAGTACTCCGCCGGGCATGGTTCAGAAGCGTCGCAGTAAGCCGACGGACTACGGATTGCACCTGAGAGAAAAGCAGAAGGTAAAGCATTATTACGGCGTGCTGGAGAGGCAGTTCCGAACGTATTTTTCTAGGGCTGAAAGAGGTACCGGAAATACTGGCGAAATATTGATGTCGCTCTTGGAGCGTCGGCTCGACAATATTGTTCACAGAATCGGTTTTGCGCTGTCGCGATCAGCAGCCAGGCAAATGGTGATGCACGGTCATATCACGATCAATGGGCGTCGAGTTGACGTTCCGAGTTACTCGGTTCGGGCTGGAGATTTGATTCGCGTAAAAAATCGCGTAAAAAGCCTGCAGTTAGTGCACTCTTCGATGTCTCAGCATCAGAGGCAAGTTCCAGACTTCGTTTCGAGGAGTGAGGAACTGATTCCCGAAGCAAGAGTCGATCGATTGCCTGGGGCCGATGATTGCTCAATCCCAGTTCGCGCGAATCTTATTATTGAGTTGTGCTCCAAGTAATTTTCGCCCAACGGTGTCGTTGATTGAGTCGCTATTTTACGAGATGCAGCTGGATACAAGTCGCGTTTAATCGTTACCAATAAATTTCGTCCATCACCTTTTTTACACACAAAAACAGTTTAAGGAGTTCCGAATGCACATTCGCTGGAGAGGCCTTGAGCTTCCGGGGTCCGTCGTTGCCGATCAAAAAACGCTTTCGACGACATATGGAAAATTTACGGCAGAACCCTTCGAGAGAGGCTTTGGTACGACTGTAGGAAACAGTTTGCGTCGCTTGTTGCTGTCGAGTTTAGAGGGCAGTGCCATCACGCAGATCAAGGTGGCCGGTGCGTTGCACGAGTTCAGTACGATCAAGGGAGTCCTTGAGGATATTACTGACATCGTACTTAATATAAAAAGTTTGATTGTTAAAAATCACAGTGATTCAACCCGAGTCATTCGAATCGAAAAAAGCACCAAGGGTCCGATCACAGGTGCTGATATTCAGACGGACGAAGCCGTGGATGTTATTAACAAAGATTTGTTGATTGCAACGCTCACGGATGACGTTCCATTTGAAATTGAGATGGTCGTAGAGAACGGTCGTGGATATGTGCCCGCTACGGAGCACAGTCCAAATACGCAAGAAATCGGAATTATTCCAGTGGATGCGGTGTTCAGTCCAGTGACACGAGTTCGATATGACGTTGAAGAGACGCGAATCGGCCAGAAGACCAACTACGACAAACTCACCATGGAGATTTGGACCAACGGAACGGTCTCTGCGGAGATGGCTCTTGTCGAGGCGGCCAAGATTCTTCGCAAGCATCTTAATCCGTTTGTTGGGTACACCCAGCCTGGGTTGAAGGTTACTACCGCGGCGGTCGATGTTCTGACGCTAGAGGCACCCCTTGAAAGTCGCCTTGGAATGCTGCTTTCAGACCTAAAGCTTTCGGTGCGGGCAAGCAATTGCCTTGAGTCGGAAGGAATCGGTTCGCTTCGAGACCTTGTCTCTCGAACAGAAGAGGAATTGATGGAAATGCGCAATTTCGGAGACACAACGCTGCTTGAAATAAAGTCGCGTCTCACTGAAGTAGGGTTGCGTTTGGGCATGAGCATGCCGGCCTCGGCGGAAGCGTGAGCAAGTTTTTCCCGGCAGGTATAGAGTTCGAAAAATCTACTATTTGAAAGAAGATTGTCGGGGCAAATTCGCCTTGTCATTCATAAAGAGGTTGCGATGCGTCATCGTCGAAAAGGTCGTGTTTTAGGTCGAAGTCCGAGTCATCAGCGGGCGCTTCTGCGGAATTTGGCGTCTGCTTTGATGCTCACCGAACGAGTGCATGAGGCGGACGAAATAGGAGCCCCAAAGGTCGCTGGTCGAATCACGACAACACTTGCCAAGGCGAAGGAGGTTCGTCCGCTCGTTGAGCGATGCGTTACCATTGCCCGAAAGGGATTGGCTGCGCAGGATCGCGCTCGAGAGTTTTCCACAGATGCAAAAAGAGATTCGGCAGAATGGAAAAAATGGCGATTGAGCGACCGTTGGAAGAACTGGGCTCATGCTTCGGCGCCAGCTGTCGTGGCCCGACGACGAGTTGTGCAGTTGCTCGGGGATAAGAAAGCAGCCCGAATCGTATTTGAACGAATTGCTCCACGGTATGTAGATCGCCCCGGTGGGTACACGCGGATTCTTAAGTTGGCAACGCCTCGACTCGGTGACGCAGGTCCTCGGGCCATCATTGAATTTGTTGGGGATGAGGCGAGGGTACAGCGATCGCCCGCCCCTCGTGTAGAGTCGGTCGAGGGAAGCGGTCCAACCCTTGGTCGCAAGAGAACCGGTTCAAGCCCGTCAGGAACGTAAGCACAGCGGGCCTCAAAGTCGTCGAATCTCTTTTCTCAGTGATGCTGCGCCGTAAAAAAACGGCAGATCGCACCTCCCCTGCCCGGTTTATAAAGAGTGGAAATAGGTTCTCTTTTTGGCAGAAAATAGTATTGTGTGATTAAAAATCTCTTTTCCTTGCCCTTGGGTTTTAAAAAGAGAGCATTCTGGTTCAAATAAAAGGGTGTCTATCGCCACACAAAGCCTGGAAGCCTAGTGCCCTAGTGGTCCAGTGGAATAGGCTTTCGGGTTCAATACGAATAGAATGCAGATTCAGGCAAGTGCGTCGCTTGGTCGATGTGAGGCAATCGCTATAAAAAGTTTTTCCGTGACTGTACGGTAACGGTAGCGTTTCAGAAGAGTGCATACCATTTTCTGAGCGAGTCTAAATAATAGAGGCATCGATTCCATGGAGAAAAATACAGGCATGAGTTTTTCAAAAATAAAATGGTCGATGAACAATATGGCTGCCAAGAAAAGCTTGTACGGTTATGAAAAAAAGAGTTTCAAATACATGCTGATGCTCTTGGCAGGCATTGGCATGTCGTCTCTTGGGAATCGAATTGCAACGGCTGCAGCGGAGGAAACTGAAGAGCAGTCGGAAGCTCCTCAAGAAAAAGCTGATTCAAAACAATCCAAAAAAAAATCTGCATCAAAAGAAGCGATGCACTTTGGGCTGCCGCAGGTCAAGTTTATTAACGAACAAGTCGCGGCAGGTTGGAAAGACGCAAAGATCGAACCGTCGGCTGTGGCGACCGACGGTGAATGGTGCCGTCGGGTCTATCTCGATGTGGTTGGGCGGATTCCAAGTGTTGTTGAGCTTGAATCATTTGACAGATCTTCGACTACCAATAAGCGACTCGACCTCGTGAATCAATTGCTCGGTGATGATTTTGTTGACGAGTATGCCCGCAATTGGACAGGTGTTTGGACAACAACGCTCATCGGTCGCGATCTTGAAAATAAGATGGTCAACCGAGAGGGCATGAGGCAGTATCTGCGACGGGCTTTTTCCAAGAACATTTCCTACGAGCAGTTTGTGATTGATCTGGTGACGGCATCAGGTTCGAGTGCACCGGGAACCGAAAACTTTAACGGGGCAGTCAATTTTCTTTCTGGAAAAATGGAGGAAAATGGTGCACAGGCGACTGCCAAAACAGCGCAGGTTTTTCTTGGCCTTCAGGTGCAGTGCACGCAGTGTCACAACCATCCCTTTAACAAAGGAAAACAAAATCAATTTTGGGAGTTCAATGCATTTTTCAGGCAGTCAAAGGCGTTGAGGAAATTTGAAGGTACGCGAGATATTCAGTCGATCGAGTTGGTGGATGAAGACTTCGCGGGAGAAGGAGGAAACGTTCAAGAGGCGGAACTTTTCTACGAACTTCGTAACGGCCTGACAAAGGTTGCGTATCCAGTCTTTATTGATGGAACCGAAATATCGAAGAGCGGTTATCTGCCTGCAAAAATGGATGACGGAACTCCGTACGGAGCTCATCGTCGTCAAGAACTTGCAACCATGATCGTTGCAAGTCCATTTATGCCGAAGGCCATCGTGAATCGTATGTGGGGACATTTTCTGGGTTACGGATTTACAAAACCGATCGATGATCTCGGAGAGCACAACGCACCTTCGCATCCAGAACTGCTTGACGGCTTGGCCGAACGATTTCGCGAACAGAGCTTTGACATAAAGGAATTAACGAAGTGGATTGTGCTTTCTCAGCCTTACTCTCTTTCGAGTAAGGCAACACAGTCAAACAAAGGGGACGATCCTTCTATGGGAGAAAAACCAAAGTTCTCTCATTTCTATCTCAGGCAGATGAAGGCAGAGGAACTCTACGAATCCCTCTTGGTTGCCACGGAGGCTGATGAATTGCGAGGAGGTGGGGAGGCTGCTGCCAAGAAAAAAGACGAATGGCTCAATCAGTTTGTCATTGCTTTTGGAACTGACGAAGGAGATGACTCAACAACATTTAACGGTTCGATTCCACAGGTGCTCATGATGTTTAATGGTGATCTCATAAAGAGCGCAACAAGCACCGGTAAGGGTGGATTTCTGGATAAAATCGCATCGAGTTCAATGAAGAACCCGGAGAAAATAAACGCTCTGTATCGCGCGGCACTCGCAAGGGTTCCGTCGGCTGGCGAAGTAAAAATGGCGAACAGTTTGATTATTGCCAGGAAGGGAGATGCCGTAGGGGCACTTCAGGATGTGTGGTGGGCGGTCCTGAACTCCAATGAGTTCATCATCAATCATTAATTTGCTCGAAAAGCTTTTGAGTTGAAGACAAGTTGCTATTTCGGGTAAAAATTGATTATCCCAAGGCTTTTTCTGACATTTTGGGGATTCTTGGGAATAGAAAATCGCTCAAAAACGACTTATAAGGGATCGGTTCTTCAGAATTAAAGATTTTTTGAGGACAAGGCGATTTTTTTTGGGATAGAGGCTGTTTTGATTGGCGTCTTTTTGATCTATTCTTGTGGGTGCTCGATCGAAGGCGGTCTGAGGGTTGCTGTTTTCGTGTAAAGGGTTTCGCTGGTGTGCGTTAGACAAACGTTTTGTCTAAACTTGAAAAGCTGCACGGTTCTTTTGAGAGCGTTATTGAAGGAGTAAATATATGTCGATCTTCTCCAGAGTTCCGGATGGTATGAACCGCCGTCATTTCATGAGTCACATGGCAGGAGCCGCGGCTCTCGCTGGCCCCGCGACTGCATTTACGAATTCGCTCATGGCGAATGTCACCGACCTGAAGAAGCGACACAAATCCGCGATCCTTTTGTGGATGGGTGGCGGCCCGAGCACGATGGATCTCTGGGATCTCAAGCCAGGCGCGCCGACCGGAGGCCCGTTTAAGCCAATCTCAACGAGTGCTGACGGAGTGGAAATCAGTGAGCATTTGCCGTTGATGTCGAAGCAGATGCACCACATGTCAATCGTGCGATCGATGAGCACTCGCGAAGCCGATCATATGCGTGGTCGCTACTACATGCATACTGGCTATGTGCCGAATCCAAATGTGGAGCATCCGAGCTACGGAGCTGTTATCTCGCACGAATTGGCCGATCAGGTTCCGGAGCTTGATATTCCACCATTTGTTTCCGTTGGAAGCGGAAGTGTTGGTCCAGGATTTCTTGGAATGACATGGGCTCCTTTTGTCGTTGATTCAAATGGGCAAGTTCGAAACTTAGACATGGGTATGGATGCCGCTCGGTTGTCGCAGCGGATGGAAATGCTTGCCACAATCGAAAAGAAGTTCGTTGCTGAGAATCGTGGTAGCTCGGCCATGGATCATGCCAAGGTGCTCGAAAAGACCGTGAAGCTCATGACAAGCGATCAGATGAAGGCATTCAAAGTGATGTCGGAGCCCAAGGAAGTCCAAGATCGTTATGGTGCAACTGGTTTTGGGCGTGGATGCCTGCTTGCTCGACGACTCGTCGAAGCCGGTGTCCCGTTTGTTGAAGTCGATCTTGGTGGTTGGGATATGCATGCCGATATTTTCCAGACCCTTTCGGATCGCAAGCTTCCAGAGCTTGATAAAGCAATGAGTGCACTCGTGAGTGATCTTTCTGAACGCGGCCTGCTGGATGACACCGCGATTATCTGGATGGGTGAGTTCAGTCGAACTCCAAACATCAACGGTAACGGTGGTCGTGATCACTGGGCTCGAAGCTGGAGCGTGGTGGTGGGTGGCGCTGGTTTTAAGAGAGGTGTTGCGGTCGGCGAAACGAGTTCTGACGGAAAAGAAGTGATTACCGAGCCATACTCCTCGCAAGACGTGATGGCGAGCGTTCTCAAGAGCCTTGGTGTTTCGCTGGAGACGACTTTTACTGCCAAGAACGGTCGTCCAATGAAGATTGCGAACTCGGGGAAAGTTATTAAAGAACTCTTTTCTTGATCTCTCGCCATAGTTTTGGTGATGCTCACCACGTTCTTGCAGGGCACGCCGCGTTGCGTAATTTTCATGCGTCGAATCGTTCTTCGCTGTGAAAATTTATGTGGCAAGTGAGGGATCAGAGTGCCGCAGCGTATTCCAACCGAGCGATTGTCGGGAGTGCACGCAGTCGCTCACTTGAGTGGCACGTTTGCTCCGGTGGCATGGCTCGTTTTGCCAGTGCTTCTGGAGCAGACGTTGGCTTTGGCCGTAGGGATCACCGACAAGTGGCTTACGGGCAATCTTCTTTTTGAGGCAGAGTATCTGGCTGCAATCGGACTGGTGGGGTACATGATCGGGTACCTTCCAGGAATTTTTGCAATTCCGTCGATTGCAGCGACAGCTTTGGTGGCTCGAATGATTGGAGCCACGGATGAAGCTGGAGCGAGACGCGCCGCGGCGCAATCGTTGATTGTTGGAGTGATGGTGGCGATGCTTGCGATCGTACCGAGCATACTTTTTGGGAGTCATCTCATCAGAAGCCTTGGTCTGCCAGAAGGATCAACAGCACTCGCTTTGGAATATTTAGAAATCGTGCTGCCAGCGTTGCCGGCAGTGATGCTCATCCAAGTTGGTGTGGCAATTCTTCGGGGAGCCGGAGACATGCTGGCTGGTTTCATTACCATGTCGGTTGTGAATGGAGTCAACGCCGGGGCGAGCTTTGTTTTGGCGACCGGGATGTTTGGGTTTCCGAATCTAGGGTGGACCGGTCTAGCATGGGGAACCCTTGCAGGTTACTACGTCGGAGCGATACTCGTGATTCTTCTGTTAATGAGGCCTTCGCAGCCGATTTCTCCCCGGACTGCTGACTGGTGGCCTGATTGGCAATGGATTCGACGTATTTTAATAATAGGTGTACCCGCTGGATTTGATGCCATAGGCAATGCATGTTGCCACCTTTGGTTTCTGTCAATTGTGAATCGACTCGGAAACATCGATGCTGCGGCGCATGCTCTGGCTATCACGATCGAATCGATGGCCTATCTGCCCGGATATGCATTTGGGGTGGCTGCTGCAACCCTTTCGGGTCAGTTTCTTGGTGCTCACGACGAACGCCGGGCTCGAGAAAGCGTCTGGATGGCCGCGGTAGGGTGCGTTTTCCTGATGACAGCGGTGGCAACAGTCTTCTATTTGAGCTCGGATTCACTGGCCGCATGGTTTGTTGGCAGCACCGGACATCAGGATGTTGCTGTTTTGACGGCAAAACTCGTTCGTCTGGTTGCATTCGCACAACCACCCTTGGCAATGTTGATGGTATTTTCAGGTGCCCTTCGTGGTGCCGGTCAGACCAGAGTGCCGATGATGGTCAATTTTTTCGGACTTCTCGTGGTTCGTCTTCCTCTGGCAATGATTCTGGCGTGGCCGGGAGTTGAGATTGCCGGTGGAGTCATCTCGCTTCCTGGAATGAACTTGGGAGTTGTGGGGGCGTGGCTGGCGATGGCTGCAGATCTTACAACGCGCGGTCTCCTCATGTGCGCGATGTTTCACTGGGGAACATGGAGTCGCGTGCGAGTGTAAGAACACTGCCTTGGGGTGGCAGTGGCCAGACCGGGATGTTCGGAAGGAGTACGCACGCTACACTCAGTTGAAAAATGAAGCGATCTGCGCGTACGAAAAGATACAGAAACGAAACAACACCCCGCATTTTCTCAGTATGGAGTGAACTCGATGGCGGTTGACTTGGACATCGAAAGCTGGAGCAGCGCAGATGCTTCGGAACTCTACGAAGTTGCACGTTGGGGGAACGGCTATTTTTCCGTTTCAACAAATGGACATCTGCTGGTTCATCCTGAAAAGGATCCTTCCAAATCAATCGATCTCAAGCACTTAATCGACCGACTTCAGGTGCGAGGAATTGATCTCCCGATTCTTCTACGTTTTGCAGAAATTTTGAAACATAGACTCGGTGAAATTCACAATGCATTTACTTCAGCGATGCGAGAAGGTGGTTATCGCGGAGAGTATTGTTGCGTGTATCCGATCAAGGTGAATCAACAGCGTCAGGTCGTCGAGGAAGTGTTGCAATTTGGCAGGCCGTTTCATTTTGGTCTCGAGGCTGGAAGTAAGCCTGAGCTGCTGGCGGTTGTGGCACTTGCCGACAATGAGACACCGATTATTTGCAATGGATTCAAAGATGCTGAGTTTATTGAAACAGCGATGCTGGCGCAAAAAATAGGCAGACACATCATCCCGGTGGTAGAGCGTTTTTCTGAGCTGCCCCTGGTGCTCGAATATGCGGAGAAAGTGGGGGTTCGGCCCCGAATTGGAATGCGGCTAAAGCTTGCCACGCGGGGCTCTGGCCGATGGCAGGCATCGGGTGGTGTTCGCAGCAAGTTTGGATTAACGGCGGGCGAATTGCTCAAAGGATTAGAGCTGCTCAAGGGGCTGGGAATGGAAGACTGTTTGCAGTTACTTCATTTTCATCAGGGAAGTCAGATCACAAATATCCGACATATCAAAGCGGCGTTGAGCGAGGCTTCGAGAATCTATACGGAGCTGCTGAAGCGAGGAGCTGGCCTGCGGTATCTCGATGTCGGTGGCGGGCTGGGCGTGGATTACGACGGCTCGCAGACAAATTTTGAGTCGAGTGTCAATTACAGTCTTCAAGAATATGCCAACGACGTTGTCTATCACATTCAAAACGCCTGTGATGAGGCAGGCGTACCTCATCCAACCATTATTTCGGAAAGTGGACGGGCGGTGGTGGCCTACCACAGCGTGCTGGTATTCGGAGTGCTCGGTGTTTCCGAACAGGTTGGAAAAGGTGAAAATATGGAGCCATCTCCTGACGCCGAGCAACCTTTGCACGATCTTATGGAGACATTTCAAAACGTCAACGTCCGCAATCTGCTTGAAAGCTTTCACGATGCCCAGCAGGCACTCGATACGGCAATGAGTCTTTTCTCCAGTGGCTATCTTCCGCTCGATCAGCGATCGGCTGTGGAAAATCTATACTGGTCGATCTGTCGTCGCATTTGCAAGTTGACCAAACAGTTGGAGTTTATTCCGGAGGAGCTTGAGGGACTTGAAGCGTCACTCTCTGACACGTACTTCTGCAACTTTTCTTTGTTTCAATCGATTCCCGATAGCTGGGCGATCAAGCAACTCTTTCCCGTCATGCCCATTCACCGGCTCGATCAACGTCCAACCCGCGCAGCGGTGTTGGGTGACATCACGTGCGACTCAGATGGAAAAATTGACCAATTTATAGATCGCCGCGATGTAAAACGCACACTGCCGCTTCATGCGTGGGAGGGAGACCCATATTACCTCGGCGCATTTCTGATAGGTGCGTATCAGGAAATTCTTGGTGATCTTCATAATTTGTACGGCGATACCAATGCAGTGCACGTGAGCACTGATGAGCGAGGAGAAGTGGTACTCGATGCCGTGATCAAGGGAGACACGGTGCGGGAAGTGCTCGAATATGTGGAATTCGCTCCCGATCGACTTGTGCAGCAACTTCGAGATTCAATTGAACAGGCCGTTCGTGAAGGCCGAATCTGCGATTTACAGGCTGGCAGATTTCTCAAGTTCTACGAAGAGGGACTCGGGGGCTATACCTATCTTGAAGAGCCAGAGAAACAGTAAGCGGGAAGGATCTCGCGGCCTCGCATTCAATAGTTAGGTGATCCGCAGACGATTCCTTACTCCCACGGTGTTTTCGATGCAGCTTGTTCATGTTGGTGCTGCGGTGCTCAATCAGACGCCGCTGGATTGGAATGGCAACCGGGACAGAATTGTTTCGGCGATTGAAATAGCCCGCAACAAGGGAATTTCGGTCATCTGCCTGCCAGAACTGTGTATTTCGGGATATGGATGTGAAGACGCATTTCAATCGCCGGGTGTTCAGCGAATGGCGTGGACGGTCCTCGAAGAGATCGTTCCATTCACGCACGGTGTGGTCGTCGCGATTGGCCTGCCGGTGCGGTTTGAAAGTGGCGTATACGATGCGGTGGCGGTTGTCGTAAATGGAAAAATCGAGGGTGTCGTTGCAAAACAGCATCTCGCTGGAGATGGAATTCATTACGAGCCCCGATGGTTTCGCGCATGGCCTGCGGGTCGTCGTGTGATCGCAACTTTTGAAGGACGCCGAGTGCCATTTGGAGATTTTCGATTCGATTGTGGTGGAGTTCGAATCGGCTTTGAAATCTGTGAGGACGCTTGGGCCGCCGCGAGACCTGGCGCAGCCTTGGCCTCAAGGGGAGTCGATCTGCTTCTCAATCCTTCAGCGAGCCATTTTGCATTTGCAAAGAACGAGGTCCGAAGGCGTTTTGTTCTGGAGGGTTCGAGGGCCTTCGGAGTGACTTACATCTACACGAATCTTCTCGGTAACGAATCGGGAAGAGCGATTTACGACGGCGGAGTACTGATTGCCACGCTTGGTCGAATGGTGACGCGGGGAAAACGATTCGGATTTTGCGACGTGTCGGTGTCGGATGCGGTTGTCGATCTTGATGCGACAAGACTTTTTCAATCAAGAGTCACACACCTCGCTCCTTCTCTACAAAATGATTCGAAGGACTGCATTGATGTGCCATTCGTCGTACCGTTTACGACGCAGACGGAATCGGCCGAGGTAACAGTGGGTTACGATTCGTGGGAGGATAGCCCAAGCATCAAGGAAGAAGAATTTACTCGAGCCGTTGGCCTAGGATTGATTGACTATCTTCGCAAAAGTCGTTCAAGCGGGTTTGTTGTGTCAGCAAGCGGTGGAGCAGATTCATCGGCGGTTGCATGTCTGGTGTCGCTCGCCGTGGAGCGTGGCGTGAGAGAGCAATCTCTTGAAAAATTTGCATCGAGAATCGGGCTTGCTGGCGAAGTTCTTTCGAAACTGTGTAATTCACAACCCTCGACTGCCGTTCGCGAACTTATTCGGCAAGTCCTGACATGCGTCTACCAATCGACGGCGAATTCAAGTGTCACAACACGCACCGCAGCGAGTGTCGTTGCGCAGGCAATAGGTGCTGAGTTTCTCGAATTTGACGTCGATCAAATCGTATGCCTTTATGAACAGATAGTTTCCAAAGCGATTGATCGTTCTTTGGAATGGAATCGGGATGATATCGCTCGGCAAAATATTCAAGCGAGAGTTCGATCACCAGGGATTTGGATGCTTGCCAATATACGCAACTCCCTGTTGGTCTCGACAAGCAATCGGTCAGAGGCCGCCGTAGGATACGCGACGATGGACGGAGACACCTCTGGTGGGATCGCGCCGATTGCAGGTATCGACAAGGCGTACCTTCGAGACTGGTTGTTGTGGCTTGAAACTACGGGGCCGCAAGATCTTGGTCCGATTGCCGCTCTCAAAAGCGTGAATGATCAGTCGCCAACAGCGGAGTTGCGGCCTCCGAGAGACTTGCAGACGGATGAAGCCGATCTCATGCCCTACGATGTGCTCGATGCAGCAGAGCGAGCGGCAATTCGCGATAAGCAAACTCCGCTGGAAGTGTGGCGCAAACTCGTGGTTGCATTTCCAGCTCATTCACCCAGGCAGCTGAGTGAGTGGACAGAGCGTTTTTTCCGTTTGTGGAGCCGTAATCAGTGGAAACGAGAACGCTACGCCCCCTCCTTTCATCTCGATGACGAGGATCTCGATCCAAAGTCGTGGTGTCGATTTCCGATTCTATCGGGAGGTTTTGATCGAGAACTGGCTGAGTTACGAATTGCTTCGGGCTTGGCCACGAAAGCGAATCCGTCCGCTTGAGAAACCATTGAAGGCGGCTCTACACTTGTGAACCCTAAGGGAGGGTCGGAAAAGTCACCGAGAGATTTATTTTCAAATTATGGAGAATTCCATGCGAATCGCGAAACCGTTATCAAGACGCACGTTTCTTTTCAAAAGCGCAGCGGCAAGCGCCGGTGTTGCCACGGCATTTACAATCGCAGGAACGAAATCCTCGGGGCAAGTGATCGGATCGAATGATGCTATACGCATTGCCGTGGCAGGGATCAATGGACGAGGAGCCTCTCATATCGATGGCTTTTCAGGCGTAAAGGGAACACAAGTGACGTATCTCGTCGACCCTGATAGGCGAGTGTTTCCGGGACGTTTGGAACAGGTTGGGAAAAAGTTCAACGGCTTTAAACCGAAGACCGTGCAGGACCTCAGAAAAGCTCTTGAGGATAAGGAGGTCGATGTTGTGTCAATTGCCTCGACCAATCACTGGCATGCGCTCTTGGCCATTTGGGCCTGTCAGGCTGGTAAAGATGTGTACGTTGAAAAGCCTTGTAGCCACAACGTATTTGAGGGGCGAAAGCTCGTTGAAGCTGCACGAAAATACGATCGCATCGTTCAGCACGGCACCCAAAATCGTTCTGATAACAATTGGGCAAAGCTCGCTAACGCTGCACGTAGTGAAAAGTATGGAAAATTGCTCGTTGCGTACGGCTATGCAAGCAAGCCACGTGGAAGCATTGGATTTAAGGAATCAAAGCCAGTTCCACCAGAGTTCGATTTCGATCTCTGGCTTGGGCCTGCGCAGCAGCAGCCGTATCACGAAAACATCGTTCATTACAACTGGCATTGGTTCTGGGATTTTGGAAATGGAGAAATAGGAAATCAGGGCGTACATCAAATAGATATAGCCCGCTGGGGAATGCCAGCCGGTGCTACGCCGAAGAGCGTTGTGAGTATGGGAGGCCGTTTTGGATACGAGGATCAGGGCCAGACTCCGAATACGCAACTGACCATCATCGATTTTGGAGGACCGAAGTTGATCTTTGAAGATCGGGGATTAGTTGGCAGAAAGCCTGTTTCCGGAAGTGGAGAACCTGAACCTTCACGGGTCTCCAATGAATTTCTCTGCGAGGGTGGCATGCTCCGAGACGGAAAATTTTTTGCCAACGGCTCCGAAAAGGGAGAAGAGATTCCGGCGTCCGATCCTGCGCCTCATCCGGGAGGTCCATTTGGAAATTTCATCGACGCTGTTCGAAGCCGAAAACGCGAGCAACTGAATGCGGAAATTCTTGAAGGACATCTCTCAAGCGTGCTTTGTCACCTGGGAAACATTTCGTATCGAGTTGGTGCTGGTGCTTCGCTTGACACGGTTCCTGATTCCATTGCTGGCCATGCGAGATCGGTTCAGGCGTTCGAGGAAATGCGATCGCATTTAGTGAAGTATGTGGGGCTCAACCCGAGTCAGTCTAAATTTCAACTCGGGCGATCACTTCTGTGGAATGCCGAGAAGGAAAGTTTTGGCGACCCAGAAGCTGACAAGCTCCTCACCCGTGACTATCGATCGCCATTTATTGTGCCATCAAAAGTTTAAGCAATACAGAAATCGCGCGATCCAGATTCCAGCGAGCGATCAACGGCTCGCTCGCTGGCTTGACCTATGAAAACAGTCTTTTTAAAGGGCCAAAGCGGCCTCGGCGGGTTTCGGCTTCGTTGCTACACTCCGGGCCGATCCGAATTGTTTTTCACACGGCCTGTGGAGTGAGTCTGTGTTCAGAATCCGACCGACCTCCGCACGTCGCAACATTCCACGAAGAGGATTTGTCTTCACGATTTGTGGCGGCTGTCTTTTTTGTATGTGTTCGACAATTCTGGCTCAAGTTCCTGCGAGTCGAGTTGGAAAATCTCCTCAATCACCTCCTCGACAGGCACCCGCACAAACTGCAGTTCAACCAAAAGCGGTGTCGCCTGAAACACAGGAGCGAATCAAAGTTGCACCAGTGCAACAGCTGTCACCGGCAGAAAGTGCGGCACTCGAACGACTGCTTGCGGCCTGGGAAGCTCGCAGTTCTGCCGTTACGACGTGGAGCTGCTCTTTTCATAAGTGGGAATACAACACGTGGAGTCCCGCTGACACAAAGGGCGAACAGTTAGCATGGTCTGAAAATACGGGCGAATTAAAATACGCTTCGCCAGACAAAGGCCTTTTCAGAATCAAGGAATCAAAACAGTGGAACGCTCAGACGCGTCGTTACGAACAGCGTACGGATCAGCCTGGAGAACACTGGGTTTCAAGCGGAACAAGCATCTATGAATTTCGTCATGCCGAAAGGCAACTGCGAGAAACAAAACTTCCCCCTGAGATGCGAGGTCGTGCAATCAGCGATGGACCACTGCCGTTTGTATTTGGTGCGAAGGCCGAAACACTGAAGACGCGCTACTTTATGCGAATCATCACACCACCAGGTGTCGCCGATCAGGTATGGCTAGAAGCAATTCCTCGCTGGCAAGGAGACGCAGCGAATTTTTCAAAAGTTGAGCTGATTCTTCAGTCGAGAGATCTGATGCCATTCGCCATGCAGATTTATAAGCCGGGAGGACAGGACCGAGACGTGTATCAGTTTGATTCAAAAACGAGCCTTATTGACAAGGGTCTCGATTTGATCCGTGACTTTTCCAAGCCGAGCACTCCACTGGGGTACACGTTCATTCTGGAAGATGCTCCCACCGGGCCTCCTGCTCCAGCAGTTGCCCCGGAACGATTGCCTCAGACCGCTCCACGGTCCCTGTAAGAGACGAGATCATTGGTCTGTTCGATGGGGGCTTGTATACTTCTCACTCCGAGCAAGGAGAGAGCTCTCTGCAGACGTGAGGCATTGTGGACAGCCTCGGCGGTAAGAGCGTGAGTGAACTTTGGAAGCGCCGGGTTCCCCGGTAAAAATTATCGATGACGCTGGTCGATCCCTCCCATCCGCTGTCGAAACTCCTGCAGGAGGATCGCCGCTACAAACTCGATGCCTACCTTTTTATTTTGGAGGCACTCTCCTACGCTCACGATCAGATGGGCATGGGAGAGGAACCGCCAACAGAAGATTTAGAACCCGGACTTGGTGAACAATCATCCAAGCCAATCGCCAAATCTGGCCGCATCCGTAAGAAACGAGTTGAGCGGCACCTGTCGGGGCAACAACTCAGCGAAGCTGCAAGAATCTATGCTCTTGAACAGTACGGTTATATGGCGAGGACCGTGTTAGGGAGTTGGGGGATTAAGAAGACCGCTGATTTCGGAGAGATCGTTTTCAATATGATTGAAATCGGACAAATGCGGAAAACGCGAAAGGACAAACGCGAGGATTTTCACGATGCCTACGATTTTGCGCAGGCGTTTACGAATGATTACCGCATTACATTTCCAGCCAATTCACCGAATACAAAGAATGGCTGATCTTTTTTTATCGCGTGACTGGCTCCATGCTCTCTTTTCAACAACGACAGTACGCTCCTGAAAGTGCAACTATCCGAATACTGTTTGCAATATCTTTGATCGAAATTCTCTGGCTTGGAATCCTCGTTTGGATGGCGTGGCGGACGTAATGAGCTGCCCGGCGATTGAGGTACACTGTGAAGGGCCAGTTTTTTCTCTGGTGCAAAGGATATTGACCTGGAGAAGTTCGTGATGAATACGATGCCACTATCAGTCGCATTTATTCCAATGGCGATCTACTTCATATCGCTTGGAATTGTTCACTTACGACGCAGGCCTCGTGTCATCTCAGGCACGTGGGACTGGGTTGGAATCGCTCTCGCCGCCATTGGGTTGGTTGTCGTGGGCCCTCTGGCACTTGTTCAACCGGCAGCAGGAGCAGCAAAGTGGAGTTGGCCAATGCTTCTGACGCTGTACGGATTAATCGTTGCTCTGTGCGTCTTGGCTGCGAGGCCGCGCATGGTGATCTACAACACAACCGTACAACAATTGCGCCCCCTCGTTGCAGAAGTTGCAATGGGTCTTGATCCTTTGTCGCGGTGGGCTGGTGAGAGCGTGGCGCTTCCATCTCGTGGCGTGCAGGTGCATGTCGACGGAAACTCTCCTATGCGCACCGTTGCGGTTATTGCCTTGGGAGAACGGCCACCGATCGAAGGATGGAGTGAATTCTCTCGCAAACTTGCGCAATCGGTAGGAAAGTTGCGAGTTCGACGCAGTCCTTGGGGATATGTCTTTCTCACGATCAGCCTAGGACTCTTTGCATGGAACGGATTCACAGCTTTGAACGGCCAATGGAAGATCTGGCTCACTTCGATTGGAATCGGTATTTGATTCTTTTTATAAAGAGCAGCAACACAAAAAGGTGCCATCAAGATTCCTGTTTGTAAAATCTTTGATTTCAAACCCCATACAGCTGGTCTCTTATGTCACGTGTTTTTGACCTTTTTGCGCACGACATTACGGTTCCCACGGTTATTCGAAATGCCTCGCCGGCTCGTCTGTATGAGGATGCGGTCGCGCGGGAGCATGCAGGAATCGTTTCAAGTGGTGCGATCGCGATACGGTCGGGAACAAAGACCGGTCGCAGCCCAAAGGATAAACACATCGTTGCGCATTCGGCTTCTCAATCTTCTGTGTGGTGGGAGCCGATCAACCACCCGATTGACGATCACACCTTTCTGGTGAATCGCCAGAGGGCGATCGATTATCTCAACACGCGTGACCAAATCTATGTGTGCGATGGATACGCGGGATGGGATCCTGCCCATCGCATTCGAATTCGCGTGGTGTGCGCCCGTTCCTACCATGCCTTGTTTATGCACAACATGCTGATTCGGCCGACGGCACAAGAGCTCGAAGCATTTGGAATGCCAGATTTTACGATCTACAACGCCGGCCAATTTCCTGCCAATCCATTGACAAATCAAATGACGAGTCGCACCAGTGTCGATCTTTCGCTGGAAAGACGAGAAGCAGTCATTCTTGGAACACAATATGCAGGTGAAATGAAAAAAGGTGTTTTCACTCTCATGCACTGGCTTCTTCCATCGAGTGGTGTTCTCTCGATGCACTGCGCAGCCAACGAGGGGCCCGATGACGATGTGGCGCTCTTCTTTGGGCTTTCAGGCACTGGAAAAACGACACTCTCAGCGGATCCCCACCGTCGACTCATTGGGGATGACGAGCATGGCTGGAGTGACTCCGGTGTTTTCAATATTGAAGGCGGGTGTTATGCCAAGTGCATTCATCTTTCAGCGGATCACGAACCTGAAATTCATGCGGCCATTCGATTTGGAACAGTGCTTGAAAATGTTGTGTACGACCCATTGACGCGAGAGGTCGATTTTGAATCGAATGAGATCACAGAGAACACCCGTGCCGCCTATCCCATTGAGTTTATTTCAAACGCAAAAATTCCCTGCCTCGCGGGTCACCCCAGAAATATCATCTTCCTTACCTGCGATGCTTCGGGGGTGCTGCCACCGGTGAGCCGTCTTTCGCGAGAGCAGGCGATGTACCACTTTTTATCCGGCTACACCGCTCGGGTGGGCGGTACAGAAGTGGGCGTGTTGGAGCCGGAGATCGCTTTTTCAGCCTGCTTTAGTGCTGCGTTTCTAGTTCGAGCGCCAGCGGTCTACGCGAGATTACTCGCCGAAAAAATTCACCGGCATGGAGCTCGTGTATGGCTTGTCAATACTGGGTGGACCGGCGGTCCGTACGGCCTGGGAAGTCGAATCACACTGTCGACCACTCGTGGAATCATTGATGCGATTCATGCTGGCACTTTGAACAGCGCGGCTGTGCATCGAGACTCGATTTTTGGTCTCGATGCCATTGCGGAAATTCCGGGAATGGACGCACGTGGAATGGTGCCGCAAGAGTCCTGGAGCGATGTGGGTAGTTGGGAGATCGCGGCAAAGAGGTTGGCGGTTCGTTTCCGTGAAAATTTCGTGAAGTTTGCGTCCTCGGCTGGAGATGAGGTTCTATCGGCGGGGCCATCAGTGTGAAGAGTATTGTTTCTCAAAATGTTCTCAGGCAGGCGACTCTAAAGCTGCAAGTGCACAATGGTCAGCCGTTGTGTGCACGATCAACAGGTGATCACAATGTGTAATCCGACAAATACGCTTGAAAGGTCTTGTTATGAATTCAGTGACAACACGTTTGTTCTCGTTCGTTGCGATGTGCTTGCTTTTTGGAACACCAACAGTGGTTACTGCTGCGGGTACGGTAATTCTGATCGATGGTCAAAACAACCATGACTGGAAGTCAACAACCCCAATCCTCGTGCAGGCTCTCACCAGAGACGGCAGATTCGATGTTGCGGTTGCAACAAGTCCTCCGCACGGCGGTGACATGAACACCTTCCGTCCAAAGTTTTCCGAATACGATGCGGTGCTCTCAAATTACAACGGTGATCTTTGGTCTGAGGAAACCTGTCGTGCATTGGAGAATTTCGTCTCGATGGGCGGAGCACTTGTCGTGGTACATGCAGCCAACAATTCGTTTCCGGAATGGAAAGAATGGAATACATTGATAGGACTCGGTGGCTGGGGAGGTCGCAACGAGAAAAGTGGGCCGCTTGTGCGTTGGAAAGATGGAAAGATGGTCCAAGACAATTCTCCTGGGGCTGGCGGCCATCATGGCAGCATGCATCCCTTTGCCGTCGTGGTCCGAGATCAAACCCATCCGATTGTCGAAGGTCTTCCCACTACGTGGATGCACGCCAACGATGAACTCTACGATCGGCTTCGGGGGCCTGCCGAAAATATGCAGGTGCTCGCCACGGCCTACAGTAACCCTGCTACCGGAGGAAGCGGAGAGCACGAACCGATGATCATCACGGTGAGTTATGGACAAGGGAGGGTATTTCACACCCCGATGGGGCATGATGTGGGTGCAATGAAATGTCCGGGCTTTCAGGAAATTCTTAGACGAGGGACCGAGTGGGCCATTGAGGGAACCGTGATGAAGCGTCCTCTCCCAATCGACTTTCCGGGCCCTGTGGCCAGAAAATAATTTTCAATTGCTCAATTCATGGGAATCTGAAACCCATCGAAAGCCAATAGATTGTTCCGACCATTGACAGAAAATGAGTCACAGGCGTAGTTTTGGATGAGTTCATTTTTTTGTTCTTGCGGCTGGAGCTGCAAGAAGTACTGCGACGGGTTATTTATCCTCTGGAGTTGAGTTCCTATGGAAACAGGTAAATGTGTGGCAATGTTTGCGGTACTGATATTGTGCAGCGTGCTGGTGAACGTTGCGCAGAGTGCATCGCCACTGGTAGGCGAAGTCAAAAAGATTGATGGAACGGCAGTCGATCTTGGGAAATACAAAGGGAAAGTGGTGCTGGTTGTCAACGTGGCCAGCCAGTGCGGAGCAACTCCGCAGTATGCAGGATTACAAAAGCTTTACGACAAGTACAAAGAGAAGGGACTTGTCGTTCTCGGATTTCCAGCCAACGAGTTTGGCAAGCAGGAGCCAGGAAGTGATTCCGAAATTGGAACATTTTGCACGTCGAAATACGGCGTGACATTTGACATGTTTTCAAAGGTCGTTGTGAAGGGACCAGGCCAATGCATGCTCTATAAAACGCTCACGGAAACGGCCAATCCTGCCGGAGATATATCGTGGAACTTTGAAAAATTCCTGATTGGTCGCGATGGAAAGATTGTTGGCCGTTACAAAACCGCAGTGACTCCGGAAGATCCAAAAATTACAGGTGCGGTCGAAGCTGAACTTGGCAAGGCGGGTTGACGACAAAATCACTGCGAATTAAGCAGCTCGTGCGGTCGGCGTGGATGGCTTTTTTTCATTCTCGCCGACCGCTTTATTTTCAAGAGGATTTGCAAGGATGTGTGTGGCACTGCGCTGTGCCGCAGTGCCCCCAGAAACCACTCGTTTTATGATTGAAGTGGGGCGGCCCTGCGCCTCGCGGTAGGCGCGAACCACATATTCTCCAACGATAGCCACTGCTACTGTCTGGAGTGATCCTGCCGCCATCACGATTGCGGCAATCGTCGCCACGAGGGGTGCGCTTTCAGTGGACCAAAAAAGCCAAGCCGACAAACCACAGGCAATCCCACAACATGCCAACACGCCTGCGATGATCCACGTAAGGCGAATAGGCGCATCCGATGAAATAATCAGTGCGTCACCGGCAAGCGCGATGAGCTTTCGGATGGAATACTTCGTGATACCAGCGGAGCGAGCCTGTCGGTCATACCAGACTGCTTCGTGTCGAAATCCGGTCCATGCAACAAGGCTTCGCAGGTAGCGTCGTTTTTCTGGAGTCGCACAGACGGCATCGACAACTGAACGATCAAGGAGCTTAAAATCTCCGGTGTCGATTGGCACAGGATGCGGAACAAGTGACGCGAGCAATCGATGAAACAGACTGGCAGTCACGAGTTTAAACCAGGTTTCTCCTTCGCGCGATCGTCTGCGTCCATAGGCCACATCGACACCGCTGCGCCACGACTGAACCATCTCGGGAATGACTTCGGGAGGATCCTGAAGATCGGCATCGATCAGCACAACGGCATCTCCCTTTGCGCACTCCAGGCCCGCCGACATGGCAGCCTGCTGGCCAAAATTTCTCGCCAGCTCGACGACTTGAACATGCCTATCGTTCGCGGCAACCTGAAGAAGTTTCGCGAGTGTCAAATCGCGGCTTCCATCATCGATGTAGAGAATCTCGTAGTCCATTTGAATGTCACGAAGAATCTGGCTGAGACGTCGATGCGTGGTCTCAATAACCGGTTCTTCGTTGTGGCATGGAATGACGATCGACAACATGCCTGGAATAGTTCTCTGTGGTGAAGAGTGTGATTTGACGAAATCAGAATCGAATGCAGCTGTGGAGTTCATCGGATGACACCTCCGGGATTCGCTCCGATCTGTTCGAGATTTTCTGGATCGCGGCGTGCACGACCGATCAGCAATGAGTCTTGTTTCCGAAAAATCGGCCGAACACGTTTCACAATTTTTATTTCCTCAGGAAGTCGTTGAGAAATTTCATCAAAATAGTTTTCTGGGATCACCAAAAATGCATCGGAACCAGATTCAAGAAAAGCAACGATTGCTTCTGGAGAATCTGGCTGCGCAACATGGCTACCAGCGTAGAAGGCCACGCTGTGCGCGTTTTCCTGATAGGACGCGAGGCGAGCACGGCCGCCGGCCAAACGATGGGCATCGCTGATCAGGGATGGAAGTGTATTGGAGCGACCGACGTACCAGGCGCCCGGTCCAACCAAAACCGCAAGAAAGATCAGGCTGGTCACTGCAAAACAGTGGATCGCCGCAAGTGGATCGTTTTTGTGTGCCGCGCGCAAGCACATCGCCGCACCGACAATCGGAATCACTCCGATGAGAGCCGCCGCCTCAGCACCAGAAAGTCCAAGCCGTGATGCTACGAGTATCCCAGTTGCCAGCGCAATGCCGCCGAGTCCAAAAGACACAATTCCCGCAATCATCCATCTGGGATGTGGCCAGCGTTCGCGGCGGGATGCCTCCACGCCGATAGCAGCAACAAGCAGTGCCGCCGCCGGATAGACAGGCAGAACATAATTGGCAAGTTTCGTAGCGGCTAAAGAAAATGTGAGTAACCAGATGACAATCCACAACATCAACAATCCAAGGGGAGCGCGGGTCTCTCGCGAGGTAGTGTTCTTCCAAAGTTTCCAGGCGGTTGTTCCGAGAGCCAATGGTAGAAAACAGGACCAAGGATAAAAACCGATCAGAAGTGCAATGGATTGAAAGAAAGGACCACCGTTGTGATTTTCCATGGGGGCAGCAAAACGCCCAACGTTATGGACAAGAAAGAAGCCGCTGGTCCATTCACCAAAGGTGCGCACGTGTACCGCCAGATACCACGGAACAGCGACTGCCAGCATGGCGAGTGTGATCACTATTGGACGAATGCAGATCAGGCTTTGCACGGCGCTCTTTGCGACGATTCGAGCGATTGAAAAAAGCCCTTGTCGTTCTCCACTGGAGACTCGTTGAAAATGTTCCTCACATGCGATCCACATTGCCCACACTCCGGCAACTCCCAGTGGACCTGCATAGCCAACTGGCCCCTTGCACAATACCGCTAGGCCGCACAGTGAACCAATGCCGATGGCTCGAGGCGTACTCATGCGGGTGAGCGTGCCGTTGGAAGTGGATGGCAAAAGACCATCCGCAACGAGTATCGTTGTGAGCGTCGTCAGCATGACAAGAATTGCATCTGGTGTAGCAGCATGCGATTCAATTCCGATAAGAACACAACTGATAAAGGCAATCGCGGCAAGCAGACCTGTTTGGATATCAAACCAACGTGCAGCCGTGCGCAGGATTACCAGTGCCGTGACAATCGTTGCCAGAGCGGCTGGCAGACGAGCGGCAAACTCGGAGGTGCCAAAAAGAGCAAATGCGACAGCGATGCACCAGTGCATCAACACCGGTTTATCAACGGCGAGTGTCTGGTTATACGTCGGCACAATCCAGTCGCCCGTGTTCAGCATTGTTTGAGCGATAGCGGCAAATCGAGTTTCATCCTCATCCCACAAGGGTGGTGACAAAAGATTGGTGGCCAATATCACAAGCGTCGAGAGTCCCAGTATGAGCCAAGTGGCGCGGGCAAGACTCATCGTGTTTGTGGTGGAACGTGTCTCATGCGGCATGGTGAGAATCCTTGAATCCAAAGTATTCGTGGCGGATAATGTCGGGATGTAAATCATCAATCTCATCGAGTGTTCCAGAAAATCTCGCGCGAATTTTCCACGGTCTGCCGTGAGGCGAATTGTTTTCAGCGGTTGCCATCTGTTCGGCAAGAAATCCGAAAGACGCCAAGAGTAATGATGTAAACCCGCCAATGATTGAGACGAATACAGCAGCGACGGCCGTCGCAAAGGATCCCATCGAGAACAGTGGAACCGATGACAGCAGGCATCCGCAGGAGATAGCGCACAACCAGAATCCGACGACACCGAAAAAACGCATAGGACGGTCCGACCATCGCGTCAGATAGAGAATTGCAGCGAGATCAACGAGCACCCCAAGCGACCGGGACAGTCGATATTTTGAAAGACCGGCAACACGCGGATGATGGGTGACAACCATTTCGGTGACCCGCGCTCCCTTCCAAGCGGCCAGGACCGGAATAAATCGGTGCCACTGGCCCCGAAGTGGAAGTTCTTTCGCAATATCGCCTTGCATCGCCCGTAATGTGCAACCGATGTCGTGGACGGTCGTGTGGGTGAGCATTCGAATCAGTGCGTTGGCCACTCGTGACGGAAGTCGACGAGTAACCAAGGAATCGTGGCGAATTTTTCTCCACCCACAGACGAGGTCGAATCCGTCATCGAGTCGGGCAACGAGTTTCGGAATATCAGCAGGATCGTTCTGAAGATCGCCATCAAGCGTCACGATCACTGTTCCGAGTGCCTCTTGAATACCGGCGTGCAGGGCAGAGGTCTGACCATAACTGCGCCGAAGTTTGAGAATGCGAATTTCAGGATGACCAGCGGCAAGCGTCTGAAGTCGCTCAAAGGTGCCGTCCACAGAACCATCGTCAATCAAAATATATTCATACGACATTCCCATAAGAGGAACAGTGCGATCGAGTGCCTCAAGCAGAGCATCCACCGAGTCGATTTCATCCCGGAGAGGGATCACGAGAGAAAGTTGCATAGAAATTTCTAATGAAGCGAGGAATAAAAAATGTTAGTAGTGTTCGCTGGAGAGCAGTTGCGGCGAATGTTCTGGAGTGTGCGCGGTGTGAATTATGGATTTCGTAAGCGGTCCGGCGAGCAGAAGAGACCGTGACGAAAAAACGTGATGGCTTCGTCCGAGAATCCCGTATCCATCAGGAAGTATTTGAAGAACATCTTGCTCAAACATGTCATCAAAGAGCAGATGGCAATCGGGGTAAATCCGCAGATGTTGCCGAACGGCAATCGGAGTGGGAAGGTTCGCCACATCCTTCTGCGAATAGAAAACGAGACTTGGCACAACGTGCTGGTAAGAAGCCCAACGAGAAACGTTCTGGTCTTTTGCAACGTGCGATACGAGAAATTTTGTTCCCGTATTGTGACTGATTCTGTCAGCCGCTACGCCGATCAGGAGGATCATCGTGATAGCGGCAGTTACAGCCAAAGAGGCGACAGCCTTTGAGTGGTTGCCGCGCGACTGACAGGACCATCCTGCAAAAGCACCCAGAAGCGGAACCAATCCAATCACACCGATCCACTCTTGCCCGGGAGCTGTACGGGCTGCGAGCAAACAGAGTCCAAACAACATGCCAGCACCGATCACTCCAAGAGAGATCCATCCGTAGTACATCATTCGAGAAACGAGTGGATGTGGGGTGCGGCACCAGTCGGCGAGAAAGAGTCCGTAAAGCATTGAAAGTGCTGGAAAAGCGGGCCATATATAGCCTGGAAGCTGGGTATGGCTGAAAGAAAAAAATGCGATCCACACCACGGTCCAACTCACCAGCAAACGCACTGCCGGCTTCCGAGGATCCAATGGCTCAGCGTGAAGAATTCCAACGGTGTGCGCAAGCATCGTACCGGTGACAATCGACCAAGGAAAAAAACCAACAACAGCAATGACTCCAAAGTAAAAAAACGATCCAGAATGTCCCTCCATGGTTTCGTAGAATCGTCCAAAATTGTGAACTCGCAAGAAATCGTTGATCCACTTTCCTTCGGTACGCAGTGAGACCCATGCAACCCACGGAATCGTTGTAAGAATCGCAGTGCCGACAATGAACTGTGGGCGAATCACTGCAACAGCAGAACAAACAGAACTGGCAAACACCGATGCGTGACGGAAAAAAGTCCTCCATTTTCCACCGGTGTAAGAAGTCTCTGTTGAATGAAAGTGAGGAAGGGAGGAAGTCTGCCAAATCGAGAAAACGATCATGCTCAAAAGGGGTAAGAGCAATGCGACGGGCCCCTTGGCAAGCATGCCGAGGCCAGATGAAATTCCGATGGCAACGGCAAACGACCAATGCAGCGGCCGCATCGTGGGACACCATCGATCGAAGTCAGTAGGCTCTCCGGAACGAAAAAGTCCGATTGCAAAAATGAGCAGTGACAACGTCGTGCAAAAACACAAGGGAGCATCTGGTGTTCCTGTCCGTCCTACGACGGCCGTCAAAAAACAACTGGACATGGCCAGTGATCCCCAGATCGCGACGCGCGGTCGCAGGATCAGAGAACCAAGCAGGTATGTCAAAAAAATGGTTCCAATGGTCAGGCACGCGGAACCGATTCGGCTGGTAAATTCTGTGCGCCCCGCCAGAGAGAAGCTGAGCAATTGAATCCAGTTCACCAGCGGCGGCTTGTCGGTTCTCAGTAAACCGTTAAACGTGGGAACAACCCAGTCAGCGCGGCTCATCATCGCCACGGAACACGCGGCATTTCTGGGTTCGTCTTCATCCCACAGAGGTGAGCCGCCGAGGTTCGTCAGCAGTACGGTTGCTGCTACGAAAAGTACAAGCGGAAGATGAAATCGAACTGGAATCACGTCTGAAAAACCTCGCGAGAAACCGAAGGGCACAACGAATGAACTTTGGGGCCAAAACGGGCTGGGAGAGTAGGAGGACCATTCCAGACCGTCAAGCCAAAGACGAACGCCCTTTTTCAACGTGTTTTGAGCCGGTTGACCATACGCCCGGGGCGGTTATGTTGAGCGATGATTCTGGTGGCGGATGCCGCCTCACGACCCGCATGGAGTGTGCCCTTTGGTTGATGAACCGATGCCGTCTGAAGTCCCCTCGCCTTCTCCTGGGGAAGATGCACTTCGCGATAATGCAGGCGGACTGATTATCGAAATTCCAATTGAGCAGGAGCTCAAGGAAAGTTATCTGACATACGCGATGAGCGTTATTGTCAGTCGCGCTTTGCCGGATGTTCGCGATGGTCTCAAGCCTTCGCAGCGGCGCATCTTAGTGGCAATGAATGATCTCAATCTTTCCCCGGGATCGTCACGAGTAAAGTGCGCGAAGATTTCTGGTGACACCAGCGGCAACTACCATCCCCACGGTGAAAGTGTTATCTATCCAACACTTGTGCGCATGGCCCAAGAATGGAATATGCGACATGTGCTTGTGGACAAGCAGGGGAATTTCGGTTCGATCGCCGGTCTTCCCGCAGCTGCAATGCGATATACCGAGGCGAGACTTTCGCCCATTGCCGCACTGCTGCTGGACGATCTCGATCTCGATACTGTCGATTTTGTTCCGACGTATGACGAACGAAGCACAGAGCCTGTCGTCCTGCCGAGCCGATTTCCAAATCTGGTCGTCAACGGCGCGGGAGGAATCGCCGTTGGCATGGCCACGAGCATTCCGCCGCACAACCTTGGTGAGGTCTGCAAGGCTCTTGTACAATTGATTGATTTTCCAAACACCACTGCCGGTGAACTGCTTCAAATTGTTCCTGGGCCAGACTTTCCAACCGGTGGAATTGTCATGGGCCGGGATGCGCTGATTCGGGGCTATCTGACCGGTCGCAGCACGATCACGCTTCGCGCGCGCGCCACGGTTGAAGACATGGGGAAAAATCGCAGTCGTATCGTTGTCACAGAGGTTCCTTATCAGCAGACTCGGGACTCGATCGAAGAGAAGATCGCAGAGCTGGTGACCGACGACCGTATCAAGGGCATTTCTGCAATTCGCAATGAAAGTGACTTGAAGGATCCTGTGCGATTGGTGCTGGAACTCAAGCGAGATGCCGATCCTGAAGTCGTGCTTAATCAGCTCTATCAATTCTCTTCGTTGCAAACCACCTTTTCGCTGATTTTCTTAGCACTGGTCGACGGAAAGCCCCGCATTTTACCCTTTAAGAAAATGCTGGAAGAGTTTTTGCGACACCGCACAACGGTCATTCGACGTCGCACTCAGCATCTTCTCGCGAAGGCAAGAAGTCGCAAGCATACGCTCGAAGGTTTGCTTGTGGCGCTTGCAAACTTAGATGAAGTGATTGCTATTATTCGCAGTTCTCCTACACAAGCAGAAGCGAAGCAGCGACTCACGTTGATCGCCGCTCCTTCCTCGCTCTTGGAACGGGCCATTGGCGAAGAAGGATTCGCCGTGCTTCAGGAAGAGAGAGGTGTTTCTGAAACCTATGGTCTTTCACCTGTGCAAGCGGAAGCAATTCTGCGTCTCACGCTGGGACAATTGGTGAATCTTGAACAAACAAAACTTTCTGGAGAACATCGGGAACTGCTCATCAAGATCGGTGAGTTCCGAAGAATTCTTTCAAGTGAATCAAATATTCGTGCTCTTATTCGCGAAGAGTTGCTCGACCTCGAAAATAAACATGCAGATGAGCGCCGCACTGAGATTAGCGGCGAGGCTGCCGACATTCGCGATATGGCGGAGTTGATCACTGAGGCTTCGATGGTGGTCACGATCAGTCGCGCTGGCTACATCAAGCGCACCGGGTCGATCACCTACCGAGCACAGCGTCGGGGAGGCAAGGGGCTCACGGGTGCCCGAACCGATGATGAGGATCCGATTGAGCATCTCTTCGTTGCAAGCACGCATGACTGGCTCTTGGTTTTCACCACATTAGGCAAGGTCTTTACTCTGCGAGTCTTCGAGTTACCAGAGCTTGCCCGCGATGCTCGTGGACGAGCACTTGTGAACTTGTTGGAACTGGAACCGGGAGAAAAAGTTGCCGATTGTCGTGCCGTTGCTGGTTTTGAAGCGACGGAACAGTATCTGATGCTTGCGACGCGTAGAGGAGTCGTCAAGAAAACTGCTCTCGAGCAATACAGCCGCAAGCGATCCAAGGGGCTGATTGCCGTCAAACTCAGAGAGGGAGACGAACTCATCGATGCGTTAGTGACATGTGCCGGAGATGAACTTGTGCTTTCAACGGCGAATGGCTTAGCGATTCGATTTCCAGAATCAGATGTTCGACCAATGGGCCGCGGCACCAGTGGTGTACGAGGCATCAGGCTCTCGTCCAAGGATCGTCTTGTAGGCATGGTCGTGGCCGATCCAGAGGCGACTCTTTTGACTGTCTGTTCCAATGGGTTTGGCAAACGGACTCTTTTCGGCGTGGGCACCGCGATTTCTGGTCCGGCACCAACAGGCGACGAGGAAAGTATTGAACCCGAGGTTTCGAACGTCGATTCAGACATCACCGAGGATGAGTCTTCCGGCAGTCAGGTTCGGTACCGTACTCAGCATCGTGGAGGCAAGGGGGTTCGCGACATCAAGACCACTGCTCGTAACGGAGAAGTGGTTGCGGTGGTTTCGGTGCGCGATGAAGATGAAGTGCTCATGATGACTTCCCGTGGAAAAATTCAGCGAATGGCTGTTCGCGAAATAAAGCCGATCGGCCGCAACACACAAGGCGTTCGCATCATGCGACTTGATGAGGGGGATTCGCTTGCGGCAGTCGTTCGAGTTCCACCAGATGATCGCGGTGCGGACTCTCCAGAGTCGACGGAAGAACCTGCCGATCCTTCGCCCCAAGTCTAATTTTTCTCAGAGGATCTTTAGGCGGATTCGATACTCGCCACCATCTGTTGTTGCAGTGTAAAATTCTCATGAAAATTGCGGTCGTCGGGACAGGATATGTTGGACTGGTGACGGGCACCTGCCTTGCCGACAGCGGCAATACAGTAATTTGCCTCGACATCAACGCTGAAAAAATTGCCAGGCTTTCCCGCGGCGAGGTTCCGATTTACGAACCGGGCCTTGAGGAAATTGTTCACCGGAATACTGCTTCTGGAAGACTTCTGTTCACCACAGACGTTTCTACTGCGATTGCTGGTGCCGAGGTCGTTTTTCTTGCCGTTGGCACACCGCCTCTGACAGATGGATCGGCGGACTTGCGGGCGCTTTGGAGTGTTGTTGACTCGATCGCAATTCACCTTTCAACGACGGCCGTTGTTGTCACCAAAAGTACCGTACCGGTTGGAACCTGTGCAGGAATCGAGAAACGATTGAAGGATCGACTGGGAAGAGATTGTCGGGTTGCGAGCAACCCGGAGTTTCTCAAAGAAGGGGCTGCCATTGAAGATTTTCAAAAGCCCGATCGTGTGGTGGTTGGTGTGCGATGCGACGATGTCGCAGGCGTACTGCGAAATCTCTATCTCCCATTTCTGCGAACCGAAAATCCTTTTCTCATCATGAGTCCCGAGAGTGCAGAAATGACGAAGTATGTCGCCAATGCTCTACTCGCGACAAAGATCAGTTTTATTAACGAGGTGGCAAACCTCTGCGAGCATCTTGAGGCCAATATCGACGATGTACGGCGTGGCATTGGTCATGATCGTCGAATCGGATTCGCGTTTCTTTTTCCAGGAGCGGGATATGGAGGAAGTTGCTTTCCGAAAGACGTTCAGGCGCTGGCTGCCATGGCAAGAAAAGTGGGGGTGTTGCCGAGAATCATGACTGCTGTTCATGAGACAAATAGTGCGCAGAAGAATGTGCTTGGCGAAAAAGTGCTTCGGCATTTTCGTGGAATCATGACGGGAAAATCGATCGCCGTGTGGGGGCTTGCTTTCAAGCCTCGCACCGATGATGTGCGAGATGCGCCGTCGTTGGTTCTGATTGATCAACTGCTTGCCGGCGGGGCTAGCGTGCGAGTGCATGATCCAGAAGCCATGGAGAATGTGCGAGCAATGTATGGCGATCGTTTGGTCTACGCATTGACTCCACTCGAAGCGATTTCGGGGGCCGACTGCCTTGTGATTGTGACCGAGTGGGGAGATTATCGAAGGCCAGACTTTGACGAAATGGTCAGGCTCTTGAAGTCACCAGTCATCTTCGATGGACGCAATCTTTATTCAGATCAAGAGATGCATGCTCGAGGATTCCAGTATTACCCCATCGGAAAGCCTCCGATCCATGCAGTCGAAAACCGCACGATGGAAAAAAGTTAGGCAGCAGCGCCGAAAATGATCAATGATCGGGCGAAACAGCCGTCAAAGTTTGACAGGTTCGTTTCCGTGTGTGTAGATTTCTGATCCTAAACCGAATGTTTTTATCCATTCCCAGCGTAAAGAGGGACCGTTTTACGATGTCACGTCCGCAGCCGTTTGTTCAAGATTCATCGATCGATATTCCGTTGTCTTTTTCTAGGTTAAAAACAATGTGCCGGAGTGTGTGTTCTGCGTGTTCCGTTGGGATTCTCGCATGTATCGGCTTGGCTTTGATGCCGCAGGTGGCGTTGGCAGCCGAAGAGATTGAGCAGAGGTGGCTGTTTGGCTGGTTCGGTCTCTGGTGGGCTCTGTGCGTAGCCGGCGCGGTGCTTGCGCTCTATCAGGCAAATCAGTTTTTCATCTGGATGAAATCTCAAGATCCAGGTACTCCGAAAATGATCGAAATTGCAGGCTATGTACGCACAGGTGCCGATGCGTATCTCAAGCAGCAATACAAGGTGGTGGCCGGATTTTTTCTTATCATTTTCTTATTGTTGGCAGTCATGGCATTCGTTCTGGAAGTGCAAAGCCCGTGGGTTCCATTTGCATTTATTTCAGGCGGATTCTTTTCTGGGCTTGCAGGCTGGTTCGGTATGAAAACGGCGACGCTTGCGAGCAACCGCACAGCCGCTGGCGCGGAGCGATCGCTCAACGAAGGACTGCAGGTCGCATTTCGATCTGGAGCGGTAATGGGACTGACGGTAGTTGGTCTTGGTCTACTCGACATCATGCTCTGGTTCTTCATTCTTTACTGGCTCGTTCCAGGGCTCGGCTTTGCTGCGCTTTCGCTCGAAGAGATTACGGTGACGATGCTCTGCTTTGGCATGGGGGCAAGTTCGCAAGCGCTCTTTGCCAGAGTTGGAGGGGGTATTTTTACAAAGGCAGCGGATGTGGGCGCTGACTTGGTTGGTAAGGTGGAGCACAATATTCCAGAGGATGACGCGAGGAACCCCGCTACGATTGCCGACAATGTTGGTGACAACGTCGGTGACGTTGCAGGCATGGGAGCGGATCTCTACGAGAGCTACTGCGGAAGCATTTTGGCTACCGGTGCGCTCGGAGTTGCTGCGTTCCATACCACACCAGACTTTCAGATGGCGGCTCTCTTTTTGCCGATGGCAATTGCCGCCGCCGGAACACTTCTGTCGATCTGGGGAATTTGGCAGGTCAAAACACAAGAAGACTCTTCGCAGAAGGTTCTTCTGGCGGCACTTGCTCGTGGAATCAATATTTCGACGGGACTGATTATAGTTGCTTCTTTCGTGCTCACGTTTCTGCTTTTAGGTTGGAGTCATCTAGGCGTTGCAGTCAGTGTGATCGTCGGACTCTTAGCCGGCTGGTTAATCGGAAAATGGACTGAATATTCGACGAGCAATGAATACAAGCCAACTCGTGAATTGACCGATCAGGCCCTGACTGGTCCAGCGACGATCATTATTGGAGGTGTTGCTGAGGGGATGCTCAGTACATGGGCGCCGGTGCTCATCACGGGTGCTGCGACTCTTCTTTCGTTTGGTTTTGCAAACGGATTTGATTTTAAGGATCCAGGAGCCTTTGCGCTGGGGCTCTACGGGGTCGGCATTGCGGCTGTTGGAATGCTCTCAACGCTTGGTATTACGCTGGCTACGGATGCTTACGGGCCGATTGCCGACAATGCCGGCGGCAATGCACAGATGGCCGGGCTTTCTCCTGAGGTGCGAGAGCGAACCGATGCGCTCGATGCTCTGGGGAATACGACAGCTGCCACTGGCAAGGGATTTGCGATTGGGTCCGCAGCGCTTACGGCGTTGGCGCTTCTGGCGGCCTATGTCGAGGAAATTCGAATTGGATTCGATCGTTGGGGCCAAGTGATTACTGAAAATGTGGAGGGTACTCCGGAACAGTTTGTGACGCACAATGGGGAACGAAAGAATTTAAACCCCGGCGATTGGGTGAAATTATCCAGTGGCGTTGCAGTTCAAGTGGGAGCAGAACCAAAGCTCAATACAACGTGGCTTGTGCTTGACTCGTCGGTGCTCGACGGCTTCGCAAAGCAGTCTGCCGGCAGTGTGATCGCGGGAATTCCGTCCGATGCTGTAGAGAAATCAAAGCTCGGAATTAAATCTGTCAAAACTGCGACGATGGCTGACTATATGCGTTTTTACGATGTCACGCTGATGAATCCCAAAGTGTTAGTCGGCCTTTTTATAGGAGCGATGAGCACGTTTGTGTTTTGTGCATTGACGATGAAGGCCGTAGGTCGAGCCGCCAAGGGAATGGTGGAAGAAGTGCGTCGTCAGTTTCGTGAGAAGCCGGGCATTATGGCCGGTACAGAAATGCCAGATTATGCAGCGCCTGTTTTGATCAGCACTCGTGCGGCCCAGAAAGAGATGGTCCTGCCGTCGCTCTTGGCGCTTGCGACTCCGGTGGTAGTGGGTTTGATTCTTGGCGTTTCAGGTGTGATGGGACTTCTTGTGGGAGGTCTGACAACTGGTTTTTGCATGGCGGTGTTCATGGCAAATGCTGGTGGCGCTTGGGACAATGCGAAAAAGTACATTGAGTCGGGCGTTCACGGTGGCAAGGGCACTGATGCCCATAGAGCTGCTGTTGTGGGCGACACCGTTGGCGATCCATTCAAGGACACAAGCGGTCCGAGTCTCAATATTCTCGTCAAGTTGATGAGCATGGTGGCAGTGGTGGTCGCAGGACTTGTTGTGCGATACAGCCTTGAATCGATGGGTATCTTTTGAAAAGTTTCTGTTCCGGAGTCCCGATTCAATTTCGATGACGATGTCTGTGGCATGTCCATTTTCAAAATTGCTGGAGTGCCTCATTTTGAGAAAGTGTTGTGAGCGTTGACTCGCGGATTTGGGTTTTGTGTGGAGCGAGTGACAGCATCGGGAGCGAGAGCTGGCGCGCTTACCACGCCACACGGTGCGCTTGAAACTCCTTTCTTCATGCCCGTTGCCACTCAAGCGACGGTTAAAGGTGTGGATGTCGGTCGACTGCGCGATACCGGTGCACGGATGGTCTTGGCAAACGCCTATCACCTCCACCTTCGTCCTGGCGAAGATCAGGTGGCCGTTAGGGGAGGTCTTCAAGCGTTCATGGGATGGGATGGCCCGATGCTGACCGACAGCGGAGGCTTTCAGGTTTTCAGTCTCGCGAAGCAGGTACGAGTGACTGAAGAGGCAGCGCATTTTCAGTCGCATCTCGATGGATCGGCAATCGAGTTGTCTCCCGAACGATCAATGCAGATCCAAGAGCGGCTCGGTGCCGATATCGCAATGCAACTCGATCATGTCGTCGCATTGCCAAGCTCACGAGAAAAAGTCGATGATGCAATGCAGCGGTCCCTTCGCTGGGCAGTGAGGTGTCGCGATGCCCATCAGCGTCAGGATCAAGCCTTATTTGGGATTGTTCAGGGAGGGCTTGAAGAGGACCTGCGTTTTAAAAGCGCGGAAAAACTCATCGACATAGGCTTTGATGGTTATGCCATTGGCGGGTTGTCCGTTGGAGAAGGGCCCCACGCGATGTACGCCACTCTTCGATCGGTCATGCCAGTGCTGCCACTTCAAAAGCCCCGGTATTTAATGGGAGTTGGACGCCCGCAGGATATTCTTGAGGCGGTATCACAAGGGGTCGATATGTTTGACTGTGTGTTGCCGACCCGCTGCGGTCGCAACGCTCTTGCCTATACGTTGAACGGCACAATTCGTCTTCGAAATGCTCGCCACTCGCTCGAGGAAGGACCCATTGAAGAGGGGTGTCTTTGCGCAGCCTGCCGACACAGTCGCAGTTATCTGCGACATCTCTTTCTGGCCAATGAAATGCTCGGTCCGATTCTTGTGTCAATCCACAATCTCACGTTTTATTCACGCCTGATGGGCCTGCTTCGCGAGGCAATCATCGAGAATCGCTTTGATGAAGTGAAGCAGAATCTGGAGCGTTCGCTGTCAGGTGGAGAGCCGCTGTCCTCGGCCGAGAATGACGCCTGATAAGCCTGCTTGAGGGCGGTGATGCTGTGCGGTCTTGTCCGGTTTGCAAGATCGTCTCTATCATGCTCGCTTCGATTGGAACTGCACAATCAAAGAACCGCCGATTCCCGGAGGCTCTGGATGCAGATCACTTCTGGAAAATGAATAGATGTTTATGTTGTTGGCTGATTTTGTGTCATCTGGATTGCGACCGGTTCTTTCTCAGGCTGGTGCCCAGCCACCGCCCCAGCTTTTTGAAAATCTCCTGCAATACGCCCCGCTCGTTGCGATTGTAGCCGCAGCATGGATGCTTTTGTATCGTCCGGAAAGACAGCGACAGCAACAGCATAAAGAACTTCTTGCCGCACTCAAAAAGAACGACCGGGTGCTGACTGCTGGTGGAATTTATGGAACAGTGGCCAATGTGCAAAGAGATATAGACCGAGTCACGATTCGAATCGATGAAAGTAACAGTGTAAAAATTGATGTGACGCTCGCATCAATCGCCCGAGTTTTACAGAACGAACCGAGCGAATCAGCGACCTGAGAGGGCCAATGTCCGTCCGGTGTTCTACCGGCGAGGCATTGGGTGGCCCTAAGGAAGCTTCTCAAACGGTGTTGGAAAGTCCTTCATGAATATGTTTCAGACGATTGTTCCTTTTTTTTGCCAAGTGGTTGAGGCTTCTTCACAAGCAACTGCCTGGTGGAAAGAGAGCTGGTTTCTCTGGGTGTTGACGGTGCTTGTGGTATTCGTCCCGGCGCTGATGGCCCGGTTGATAGCGCCTGCATTGCGAGCGGTTGACATGTCTGGACGGATGGCGATTGTGCTCATCTCGCTGGTTGCGGGCTGCGCAATTGTTGCGCAAGGATGGCCACCGCGACTCGGTATTGATTTGAAGGGGGGCGTGATTCTGGTCTACGAAATTGACTCGTCCAAACAGTCCTCAGAAGGAGTCGATGACGCGATCGGAAAAATTGAGGCACTGTTAGTTGGTCAAGATGGTCGTTTTGGAACTCTCAAGAGAGAATCAAACGAACGAGTTACCGTTGAACTCAAGACCACGGACAAGGCTTTGAGAGATAGTTTTTTGGCGGGCGTGCAGAAGATTGACTTTGGGGACGCAACGGTTCGGCTCGCAAAACGAAATGATTCGGAACAGTCGCTTTCACTCGGTTTTGATGTCATTGGACAGTCGATTTCCATCGATATGGACAAACTCGTTGCAGCGGTGAGTCGGAGAGTGAATCCGGGTGGACAGAAAGAAGTGACGGTTCGTCGATACGGTATTGGTCAGCTTGAAGTCATCGTGCCAGAGGTAGACCAAGCCGAGGTCAATCTCATCAAACGCATTGTGTCGAGTGCAGGAGTTCTCGAATTTCGAATTGTGGCCAACGGAGACGATCCCCGTCACAAGCCTGTCATTGAACTGGCTATGGCCAGTGGTGGAACAACGATTGGTGAGGCTGGCCGGCCGATGGGCCGATGGGTTCGTTTGGATACAGCTAAAATCAGCGCCGATGAAGAGAGCGGACTCGTCACACGCATCGCTTCTGACAAAACGGTGGAGGTGCTCGTAGTGCTCGATCGCTTCAACGTCACGGGCGGATTTTTGACTCGAAGTCTTTCAAGCTACGACGCTAATTTGCAGCCTTGCGTCAACTTTGCATTCAATTCGGCCGGTGCTGCTCTTTTTGGAACGCTCACCGGACAGAATCTTCCCGATCCGTCCAACCGGCTGACAAGTCGTCTGGGAATCGTTCTCGACGACGTTTTACTTTCTGCTCCAACCATTCGCAGTGCGATTTCTGGAGAAGGGCAGATCACAGGATCGTTCAAGCAGGCCGACGTTGATTTTCTAGTGGGTGTGCTGAATGCCGGTAGCCTACCGGCGGCGCTCTATAGCGAGCCGATCAGCGAGCAGAGAATCAGTCCACAACTCGGCGCTGACACCATTCGATCCGGTGCTCGCGCGATGGTGCTTGCGATGATCGTTGTGCTTTTCTTCATGTTGGCCTACTACCGCTTCTCAGGCGCCGTTGCCGATCTTGCCGTCATACTCAACGTTCTTCTTGTCGTAGCTTTGATGATTACGGTGAAGGCTGCGTTCACGCTTGCAGGATTGGCCGGACTAGTGCTTTCAGTTGGCATGGCGGTTGACGCAAATGTTCTGATTTATGAACGGATGCGTGAAGAAGTCGATCGCGGGGCGTCGCTGCGAATGTCGATTCGAAACGGTTTTCAACGTGCCTTTTCAACGATTGTGGACTCGAATCTCACGACCCTTATCACGGGAGTTGTGCTCTTTGCAATCGGTACGGATCAGCTCAAGGGTTTTGCCGTAACGCTGATCCTTGGGCTTTCACTCAATCTCTTTACGGCCGTCTTTTGTGCTCGCGTGGTGTTTGACCTTGCCGAACGCAATCGTTGGATCACTCAATTGTCGATGGCAAGGATGTTTGGGCAGACTACGTTTCAGTTCGTTTCATACATGCGGCCCGCCGTTGTGGGTTCGACAGCATTTATTCTGTTGGGGTTGTTAGCGAGTGTGTATCGAGGGCAAGGACTGTTTGATATCGACTTTACCGGTGGAACATCGGTGCAGATAGCGTTTAAGCCCGATCAGGGACTCGATGTGTTGGATGTGCGAAACGCTGTTGCGGAACTCCCCGATGTTTCGGTGAGTACGGTGACGACCAATGACGGCCAGTCAAACCTGCGATACAAGATCGATACGTCGCTGCGAAATGACGATCAGGTTGAAACACTTTTGAAGGAAAAATTTCCTGGACGATTGGCGACATACTCGATGGGTTTTGGTGAAATCACGCCAGTGCTGCCAAACGCTCCTCCAGCGATCCCCGGGGATGCAGTTCTGCCGGAGGTTCCCGAGAAAGAAAAAGAGCCTCCGGTTGATTCATCTTCCGAAGCAGACAAAGTTCAAGATGCTCCGTCTCCAAAAGAGGGTGCCTCGCTGCAAACATTTGGAACGCTTTTCTTGGGAATGTTGGCCGAAGATGAATCGATACCAGAAAATCTAGTTGTCACTCCGGAAAAACAAGAGTCGAGTCCTACGATTGTTACGGATGATGTGGAAAAGGTGTCTCAGGTCACGTCGAGTGCCGCGCTTGATTTTCCAGAACAGATCAACTGGGGGACCTTACGATCCAATGTTCAGGATGCGTTGCGAGCGGAGGGCATTGCCGACATTCCGTTTGAGTTGGCAACCGAAGGCATGATTTCCAAAACGCATGCCTATAGAAGCTGGGGGCTTTCAATACAGGCTGACATGGAAGTCACAAGGCGTGTGCTTGAGCGGATGGCTCGCACGCTCGCCGAGACCCCGGTCTATCTCTCGGCCAATACCATTGGTGGGAAAGTTGCGGGAAACACAAAGGTGACTGCGGTGTATGCCTTGCTGGCGAGCATGTTGATGATTGTGCTCTACGTGTGGCTTCGATTTCAGAACTTGGCATTTGGTTTAGCAGCCGTTGTGGCGCTGGTCCATGACGTGCTTGTAACGGTTGCATGCCTGGCGCTGAGTAAATTTGTTGCACCATTTTTGGGATGGGCACTTGTGGATGACTTCAAAATTAGCCTCGATGTTGTTGCCGCACTTTTGACAATCGTGGGCTTTTCCATAAACGATACGATCGTGATCTTCGACAGACTCAGGGAAATCCGTGGCAAGAGTTCTCTCGTAACTGGTGAAATGATTGATCGGGCGGTGAATCAGACGCTGAGTCGAACGATTCTCACCTCCGGAACAGCACTTCTTGCAACCATCATTCTTTACGTATTTGGAGGCACGGGAATTCACACGTTTGCATTTACGATGCTCATCGGAATTGTGACGGGTACGTACAGCACGGTGTATATTGCTTCGCCAATCGTTCTGTGGCTGCAGGCCAAGCCGGCTAGTCCCGGGCTTCAACTTCGCGCGAGATCTGCGTCGACTTGATCCTCGGGTTACATTTTAAAAACAGATTTCCTCATTTTTTAAATTGGGGTGTATGTCTTGGCACATATGAATGTGTACGGGTTATGCAGTTTGTGAGGAGCAGGGAAGACCTCGAGGCTGCGTTTTCTGTGTTCTCGAGTCCACGATGTGACGACCCAAATAAAAGAAAGAGGAACGTTTCAAAAATCCGCTCTACGAAATGGAGGTGATACTTATTCCGCGTGGAACTGCGCGAGAGGAACCGTTCTGAAATGGATTTTATAAAGCGAGTCATGAGAATCACAGCGAGTGCTGCGATGCTCATTGTTGGACTATGGACGTTGTTGTCGCTGGTTCTCGGTCCGGTGAAACGATCAGAAGACCGAGAAACTCAGACAAGGGTTTTGTCGCAAGCGATCGAAACCCCTGCAGTGTCGAATGAAAAAAGGCAGCTCGGTTCAACCATGTTGTCATCGTCAGTGATACAGACGGCACCCTCCGATGGACTGCCGGTGATGCACAGTTTCCAGTCGCCTGATCAGGGTGACCTTTCATCGTCGAATGAAAATTTCAAAAAGTCTCTGTCGGAGGTTGCCAAAGCACTTGAACGACATGATTCACAATCAGTCGAAGTCTCAAAAAAATCGGGAGAATCATCGTTTGACAAACATGCTTACGTCATGCAACCGCTCCCGGCACGATCAGTAACGGCGACTTCTGAAATTCCACGCGTGATGGAAGAATACAGACCGACTCTTGAATCACCCCCGCCGCCACTTCTAGATGCCAACGCTCCACCACCACTGGCAGGCGTCTGGCCGATGGCGAAAAATAGTTTTTTACGTACAAAGAGTGACGATCAAGGATTGCCGCTCACTGCAGAGCCTTATGCAGATCAAAAAAACGTTCTCCAGACGCAATCGATAACAAGCGAAAATGAAGTGGTCACCAACTCGATCAAAGAATCGGTCGCGTCAATTTCAAAGGCGACTCGCGTGCATCACCTCGGATCACGTCTGCCGGGCTACAGTGATACTCATATTGTAAAAGACGGAGATGACCTTGTGAGGATTGCGTTGCAGGCGTATGGGCACTCCGGTGCTGCAGAGGCACTCTGGATGGCCAATCGAGATCAAATGACTGATCCTGCGCTGCTGCCGATAGGCATCCCCCTTCGGTTGCCTGCAGATGCCGGTTTTCCACGTAGTCTTTCAGGGGCTGACATGAACGTTGTTCAGATGATTGAACCTTTGATCGCGCCAAGTGTTCCTGAAAACACAGCGGAGCTTTCTTCGTCTACAAAAAAATCAACCGGGAACTTTGTTTCCTCGGCGAGTCTACCGATCGCGGCGAACTCAACCTATGTTTCAGCTATTCCTCCGGGTGTTCAAGTCTCCAGTGTGCCGTGGTTAGTTCATTCCAGACCTGCAACAGGAGACGCGTTAGGGAATCCAGCATCAAGTCGTCCGAAGACAATTCAGTCTGGCCCTGGCGATACATTTGTGATTTTGGCAAAAAAATTCTATGGCGATGCCACGATGGCCAAGCCACTGTGGGAAGCGAATCGGGATCGAGTTCGAAGCCCGCAGTTATTGGTCCCGGGAATCGAGTTGCGTTTGCCCTGATAGATATGAATTTTGAAAAGCGATGCGAGTGAGAGAAAGATGGTTTCGTATCGAAGGAATATCTCGAGCCTCAATTAATTTTTTTTACGGAGGACATTCCGAACAAAAGCAAGAATCCAATCAGAAAACTGTGCGGCAGGATCAGTCAAAAGTTTGTCGCCGATGAGCGAAGAATTGACCTGCATGCAGAAGATCGTGGCGTGTTCAGGTGTATCAAGTCCTGGAGCTTGTTTGGGTTCTTCGCCGGCGCGCATCTCATACCATTCTTTTGGACGATTCTTCTTTAGTTTTTCTATGACGTTGTTGGTATCCTTGTCCGAAATACCACCAATGACTGACAAAGGCAACGAGGTTTTGATGGCCTCGCTTAAAAGAGCCGGTGATATATTGAGGCCTTTCGTTGCAAAGACGGGTGAGATAAGGACGATGCCCTTTACGTGACGTCCTTGTACGCGGGCGGCAAGAGGAGGCCAAAGCCAATCGTTGGCTGTCCAGATCGCCCCAAGTGTCGCGCCAGTTCCACTTCCGACAATGATGAGTTTATCGAGGTCAAGTTCCTTAGCGTCACTCTTTTCCTTAATCCAGTTTCGAACCGCCTCAATGTCTCCTTGAACAGTGGCTTGCTCGCGAACGCGTCCTCCGCTTGACGCTGCAATTGCAAGAAGATCCCGAGCCTTCAAATCTCGTGCAGAGAGTTTCTTGCCGCCGGTCCAATCGGTGCTCTCTCCATGCCCTCGAAGATCGGGTGATACAACCGCACATTCGTTTTTCTGAAGAAATAAAGCAAGTGTCTCCACGGTCTCATGGCTACCTTCTAGCCCATGGAGAAGAATGATCGTTGCAATCGGCTTGGTGCCTTCTGGCACAGGGTAATACCACACCGCCAACTGTACTCCGTCAGAGGTTTGAAGTTCGATTTTTTCAGGAGCGGCAAGTTTGGCTGTTGCTGAGCCGGTGAGATTTGGAGTTTGGGAAAGAGCCACGGAAATATTTTGCGTTCCTACGATTGAAACGAAGAGAAGCAGTGACAGAAACAATCGAGAATTCCGCATACGCTCACCTTTGGAATTGTAAAAAAGAGTTTTGTAACGGGCCCGCCAACGACACTCGTCGATGTTATAAGAGAAGTGAGTGGCTCTCAAAATATATTTTTCACCGTATCGAGACAGAGACAAGAGAGACTGAATCACCTCAAAATCTAAAGGTTTCATTGCGAGATGTGGGGTCAAAGAAAAATCATCCTTGCCCCCAGAGCACTCTCCAACTACCGAAGCCCCTATTTCCCAAAAAGTACTCAAAAAGCTTTGAAATCGCCGGGATACTGTCATAAAATTCAAAGCCGGCCTTGGTTTTCTAAAAGAAGGTGTTCTGAATGAAGTAACTTAGGGCAACAAAGTCAGTTTTCAGCAATAAAAACTGCAATAAGAGCCGAAAACGTGATGTGCGAACAAATTTTCGTTTTCTGAAGCAGGGCGATCACTCGCTCGTAAATCAGCACGTTTTTGGACGTTCCGCATGTGAAATGGCGATAAATCGAGTATCCTTTGAAAGTTCAAGAAGGCTTCCGAATAAGTATCAGGGAATCAAATAGATTCATTCTGAGCGATACAAAAGATCATTTGTGGGAATTGTGTGGCAGTAAAAAGTGACGTATGCATCGAAGCATTCGTACGTGGGTCCTGAGGATTTTAGGGAGACCAAGCGAAGTACGAAAAAGTTTTCGCGAGGCTCTTTTTGAAAACCGTGTACAGGGAATGGAAATCCAATGATGCAACAACAAATGCAGCAAGTAAGAGAATGGTGGCAACGCTATACCGGCGAGGAAGACACTCCCTTTGATGGCGACACTCCTTCATGGGTGGTCAGTCTTCTTGTCCATGTCTGCATTTTGCTGGGGCTTGCATTGACTGGCATGGGAGAAATCCCGGAGCCCATTCGTAACTTTACGATCATCGAGTCCCCGAAGGAGATTGACGAGGATGTGCTGATTGTTCCGCAGGAAGTTGCGATCTCAGAGACGCCTCAGGAAACAATTGGTGCAGAAAGCGAAATGAACGATGAGGTCGCACAAGCACTCGCTCCAACACTTTCGGATGTGTCTGTTGTGCCCGTAGAAGCGGATCCGGATTTGGTAAGTGAAATCGAATTAGAACCGATCGATGCAATGCCAACAGCCCAAAGTCTTGACGCCAATATTATTGTCAAAGGGGCCGTGGGGGTTGGTATGACAGGTGCTGTTGGAGCGGTTGATCGTCTCACGGCTGAAATACGAAATTCTCTCGATGAACGCCCGACAGTTGTCTGCTGGCTCTTTGATCAGTCGGGTAGTCTTGCGCCTCAGCGAAAAGTGATTGCAAAGAGGCTTGGGCGTGTGTTTGCTGAACTTGGTGTTCGCGATGCATCAGACAAAAAACTGACAAACAGTGTGATCGCATTCGGGCAGTCAGTATCGCTTCTCACAAAGAAACCCACATCTGATGTAGATGAGGTGATTCAGGCTGTTGAGTCGATTGCGATCGATTCTTCCGGTGTGGAGATTACGTTTGAAGCCATTCACAAAGCAGCAGAACTCATGAAAGTGTATCGAACGAGTTCGCCAAAAAAGAACGTGATGATCATCGTCTTTACCGATGAGGTTGGAAATGATCAGGCCAAAACAGACATGACGAGTAAGTATTGCACCACGATAGGAGTTCCGGTCTACGTTGTGGGCGTTCCAGCACCATTTGGAATGCGAGATGTGAAAATTAAATACATTGATCCTGATCCCAAGTACAGCCAAGAAACTCAGTGGGCAGAAATTGAGCAAGGACCTGAGTCAATGGAATCCGAGCTTGTGAAAATACATACTTCTCGTATGGCAGAAGAGGCCATCGATTCCGGATATGGTCCGTTTAGTCTTTCGAGGCTTTGCCGAGATACCGGTGGTATCTACTTCTGTGTTCATCCGAGTCGCGATACAAAAGGCCGAGTTGCCGACAGCGACGTTGAAGCGATGTCGTCGAGACTTCGATACTTCTACGATCCAGATGTCATGCGCCGATACCAACCCGATTATATTTCCATGCAAAAGTACAAGCAGTTACTTGCATCAAACAAAGCTCGACAGGCTCTCGTGGAGGCTGCCAAGGCTTCCGAAATCGAACCGATGCAAGCTCCCCAAACGAAATTCGAACGCCGAAGTGACGGAGAATTGGCAAAGTTGTTGGGTGACGCACAGCAATCAGCAGCAAAGTTAGAACCAAAAATATCGGCGCTCTATTCAGTTCTTCAGCAGGGGGAAAAGGATCGAGAAAAGCTAGAAGAGCCTCGTTGGAAGGCCGGGTACGATCTGGCGATGGGACGAGTGCTTGCGGTGAAAGTGCGAACAGAGGCTTACAATATGATGCTTGCTCAAGCAAAGGCAGGCATGAAGTTTGAAAGAAAAGATAGCGATACGTGGGAGATCGTTCCCGATAATGCTCTTACAGTCGGTAGTCAGATAGAGAAGCAGGCCAAGCAGGCAAAAATGTATCTTGAACGAGTGGTGAAGGAGCATCCCAAAACGCCGTGGTCGATGATCGCCAGCGAAGAGTTGAAGATTCCTCTGGGCTATCGTTGGGAAGAGACTCACACCGGCGTAAACGATCCTAAGATGGCCGCTGGCGGAGACAACAACAATCCTGCTGCTCGCGCCGATGACAAGAAGAAGATGCTTGCAAAGCCGATGCCGACGAGGCCATTGCCAAAGCTCTGATTGCAGAAACAGGCAGATTGGTTATCAGAGTTTTTTAATTACAACTCTCCTGCCCGGTTGGTTTATTCTCTCAGAAGGTAAGACTGTCTTCACCGAATTGTTCTCTACTGTCGTACGAGTAGAAACAACGACTTATTCGGTTGGAGAGTACCTGAAGAAACATAGCACGAAATTGGGTTTCCGAACGGTCGCTTGTGGGAATAGCGCCTTCTGGTGGAAATGCAACATCGTCAAAACGTTTTTCAAAGACGACACGATTGTTGGACACGTCATAGACCCGAACGTGGGCCGTTGCACGACCGCGATAGAGAGTTGCTCCCTCGTAAAGTCTAAATTCTTCAAGATCGATTCCGACAATCAGATCAGCGTCAAGTGATTTTCCAAGTGTGGGATAATCGACCCAGTTATTTTCGTCGATCCAGCGGACAATTTCTTGCTGGTCAATGATGCGAGATTTTTTCACATTCTGAGACAACGTCACTCCCGTCACTCGGGCAAGTTCCCGAGCTGATCCGGCATCGCTGAATTCGAGTTCTACGATTGGCCGGCATACGACTGCCACATGTTTTCCGAGTAGTCCTTTAAATTCAGCTGATACGTCATTGGGAGCAATAAGATACGCCACCGTTCCGAGCGTTGAACAGCCGAGAGAGCACACACATTCCAACAGAAGGAAAAAAACGAGCACGTTTTTAGAACTTGCAGACATTGGAGAGAATTCCTTTTCTCGCGATTGAAACCGAGTGCACGAATCAAGCTTTGAACGACAGATTTCTTCACAGAGCAAAGTGATCAAAGAATGGAAGAACCAAAAAATCCTAAAAACTGCGGCAGTGTAGTAGTTGTCAGATTTGAAAAAGTCGGTGGAGCCAATCGAGGAACGCTATCAGAACAAGTATCGCGATAGCGTAGTGAGGGATATGGGAGGACAAAAGGTACATCAGTCCCTTCGTAAGTCGTCCGTGAAAGGCCAGAAGAAGGCCAAACAGACCGATTCCAGAACAGAAAACGGCCAGAAGGGTTCCGGCAGCGTTGGCCGTCCAAGCTTCCACAAGTCGACCATTGGTTGCAAGTGTCCAGGATGTCGTCATGCCACATCCAGGGCAGGGAACACCGAGAAAAAGAATGAAACTGCATGGCGGAAGACCAAGTTGACGATGTGTTCCACGACCACTGGGGTCGGGTTCGAGTTGAGACGCAATCAGCAACAAACCCCACGCAAAAAGTCCCGCCAGAACACAAAACAACCGTTGACGTTTTGTGAGTTGAAGAGGCTCCATTGACGCGGGAGGATAGTGATCTTGGTCAGTGCGTTCAATCCCGCTTGGCTGCTGCAAATCGCCATTTTGTGGGGGATATTTCATAATGTGGAACGAAGACAGGAGCCCATTTGAAGATCGATCAGTGCTCTGCGTGATCGAGAGGGTCTAAGTCAACTCGAAGGCGACGAATAGCGTGCGCTCGCCCGGTCGTTGGATCGCAATCCACAATGGCTCCATTTAGCCGAACATCATCACTGGCCACGAGAAACGCGGTGGGTACAAAATGAAGTGTTGTATGCATAACTCGATCAACTCTTCTGCCAATGATGCTTTCATGAGGGCCAGTCATTCCAACATCGCAGATCATCGCTGTGCCTCCCGAAAGAATCTGTTCGTCGGCAGTCGGAACATGAGTATGAGTCCCGAGAACGGCAGTTACTCGTCCGTCGAGGTGCCTTGCCATGAGTTGTTTATCGCTGGTCGCCTCGGCATGCATGTCGACCACAATCACGCGTATAGTGGGGTCGAGCGAATCAAGTACTCGGTCAACGGCACCAAAGGGACAGTCGACTGGACGCATAAAAGTTCTGCCAAGCACAGTGAGAATTGCGATCTGAGTTCCCAAGAGTGTTTCGACGATCGCAACGGACTTACCAGGAGCAGAAGCTGGAAAGTTTGCCGGTCGAACAATGTTGTTGCAGGACTCAAGAATATTCACGATATCGCTTTTTCGATAAACATGATCGCCCATCGTTATCGCATGAACTCCTGACTTCATGAGAGATGCGTAGGCATCACGAGTAAGCCCGGAACCTCCTGCTGCATTCTCGGCATTCGCAATAACGAAGTCGATTGCATGTTCGTGTACGATTTCCCGAAGCTTTATCTCAATTATTTTTCGGCCAGGACGGCCCACAATATCGCCAATAAACAAAATACGCATCAGTGTTCCACCGTGTGATTGACGTCAACGTGCAACTTCAATCACTCGAGTTTCGCGTAGGAGTGTTACCTTGATCTCACCAGGATAGGTCAGCTGTTTTTCGCAGGCTCGCGCAATGTCATAACAGATCTTTGCAGCAGACTCATCAGTCGTGAGCTTTGAACTGGCGATAACGCGAAGCTCACGTCCTGCCTGAATCGCAAAAACCTGCTCGACGCCTGAAAATCCTCTAGCAATCGATTCAAGTTCCTCCATGCGTTTGATATAGCGATCAAGAGATTCTCGTCTTGCTCCTGGACGGGAAGCGCTGATGGCATCAGCGGCCGCAACAAGTACTGTGTAGGGATGTTCGATGGTGATTTCATCATGGTGGCCGAGTGCAGCATGGACAACATCAGGCCCCTCTCCGTGTCTCTCGAGCAACTCTGCCCCAATCTTTGGGTGACCACCTTCAGCTTCGTGGTCCGCTGCTTTTCCGATATCGTGCAAGAGTCCACAGCGACGTGCAATATCCCCATCCATTCCAATTTCTTCAGCAATGAGTCCTGCAATTGCCGATACTTCGAGCGAATGGTTGAGAACGTTTTGGCTGTAGCTGGTGCGAAACCTCAGCCGTCCAAGAAGTTCAACAAGCTTGGGATGCAAGCGACGTACGCCAGCCTCCTCAAGAGCTCCTTCTCCAGCACGTTGAATCGCGACATCAACTTCCTGCTGTGTTGCAAGAACAAGTTCCTCGATGCGAGCAGGGTGGATTCGACCATCAGCGATGAGCTTTGTCAGAGACACCTGCGCGACATAACGTCGAATTGGATCAAAGCTACTCATCACGACGATTCCAGGTGTCTCATCGATGATCACGTCAACACCAGTGGCTTTTTCAAAGGCTTTAATGTTGCGCCCTTCACGACCAATAATTCGACCTTTCATTTCATCATTGGTGATATCAACTGAGCTCGTCGTGCTTTCGGCAGTGTGATTTGCAGCAAATCTTTGAACGGCAGTAACAACAATGTCACGGGCACGAGATTCACTTTTTTCAGCAATCCGACGTTCGTGTTTGATAATTCGAGCACCTTGTTCATCCTCGAGTTGTCGTGAAAGAATTTCCAGAAGGCGGTCTTGTGCCTGCTGAAGACTCATGCCGCCAACGCGCTCGAGTGTTTGCCTTTCCGAGTCGAGAAGTCGCGCTAATTCGTCGTTTCGACGTCCCGCTTCATCGATTCGTTCTGCAAGGCGACGTTGATTGGTTTCAACCATGCGTTCGGCCTTGCGAAGATGCTCCTGCTGCTGTTCAAGAAGGTCTTGTTTTTTCTCGAGTTGACGTTCCTGCTGGTACAGTTTGTCCCGTAAGGAAACGAGATCTTTTTCCACCTCTGTCTTGAGACGCAAAGACTCTTCTTTGAGCGAAAGTTCGACGTCTCGACGATGGGCCGCAGATTCTTGTTTGGCCTGTTCAAGAAGTCGATTACGTTCGGAAACGGCATCCTTTTTTCGAATGTGATTGAGGTACATGATCACAACAACGCCGACGACAACGCCGACTGAAGTAAAGACAATATTTGTAAGCAACGTAGGATCCATGAGAGGGTATTCCTTGTGATGTTGTCGATTGAAACCTTGCGGCAACTCTGCAGAGGAGCAGATCGGAGGCAGGCTCCGGAATCCGACACAGTGGATCAAAATCAAGAAGAAACGATCTAGGACAAGAGATGACCAGAACCGTTTCGAAGACGAGATCGTGCACTCGCGTGCGTCGATAGGCTGTCGATCGACGGAGTGTTTTTCGAAGAGCAGTGTCCCTTGCGATCGATGGAACTGTTCCATCCAACGATCGGTGAAAGAAGAACGCCACACGCAGCCCTCTTCATCGCGTTGAAAGGACCGGGTGATCCGATCGTGGGGTTCGCTGAGTCCGTGTTCACGAGCAACCCGGATTCATCCGAGAGCTTCAATGTGAAGGCGATAGCGATCCACTTGATAAGGGACTGAAAAACATCCATTCGTCACATCCTCAGACCCCGCAATGTCGATAATCGCAAACAGCGATTGAAGGCACCCGCAGGAACTCATTTTTACACATGCGAAGACAAGCAGAAAAGCTCATCGGCACGTTTCTTGATTCCAATACCCACTGCTATGAATTCCGAATACCAAAAAAGCATCCGAGTCACATCCAGCAGAGTAGACTTTTTTCGTTACGTTCAAGAAGTCTCTGAATGTCGATCAGACATCAGAAACGAGAATTCAGATGAAAGTTTAGTGATGAATAGGGGCAATGCCAATGAAGCTCGACAAAGCCCCATGAAAACTGCACGTGAATCAAAGACCAGTGCTCTTTGTCGAGTGCATCATGAGGTGGAGTGTTTCTGTAACACGCACATGAGACTCAAAGGGCCGGTGCTCGTAGGTGTTTCTGGTGGTGCTGATAGCGTTGCACTTCTGTGCGTGCTTGGGGAAAAAGTGCATGGACGACCGTTGGTCATTGTGCATGCCAGGCACGATCTTCGGGAATCTGCGATCGATGACGAGAACTTTGTGATCGATCTTGCAAAACGAATGGGCTTTGCCATTCATACAAGAAATCTTTTCGTTCGAAACGATGACAATGTCAAGGCTGACGGCCTCGAAGCGACAGCCAGAAGACTTCGATACGAGTTTTTTGAGGATGTTGCGCAACGTCTTGGGGCCAGGCAGGTAGCGGTTGGTCACACCGCCGATGATCAGGCGGAAACGATTTTGTTGAGGGCTTTTCGAGGCACCGGACTGCATGGCCTTGGAGGAATGGTTCCCAGTCGAGCGCTTTCGAGTGAGATTGCATTAGTTCGTCCTTTGCTCACGATTTCTCGTCAGGAAGCAAGAAAATTTCTTGACGAAATCGGTCAGCCATGGAGAGAGGATGCATCCAACGCAGACACTGCGTTTGCGAGAAATTTTCTGAGGCATGAAATTTTGGGGCCGGTGATCGAAGGACCTTTTCCAGGAGCATCTCAATCGCTTGTGCGCTTGGGTGCGCAGGCCTCCAAAAGTGCGTCTGCTCTGTCATCTGCAGCGGAGCATCTTATCGAGCTTTATACGTCAGCGACCGCAGACGGAGTTGTTGTTCAGTGCAATGCGATGTCTGCTCTCGATCAACATCTATTGGCCGAGATATTCGTGGTGATTTGGAAACAACAACAGTGGCCTGCCAGGGATATGACTGCAAGGCACTTCAGTCAATTGGCTTCGATTGTAAATCGCGCACAGGAATTATGTGTTGCGAAATATTGCTCGGCTGATTTTCCGGGTCAGATTAGAACTGTGCTGGCAATGAATACGCATACGACACGCTGTACGCTCACTCTCAAGCGGTTATCCTGAATTCCTCACCCAAAGGAATTCAACGTCGGGCTGAGTTTCTTTGCGATTACAAGCCGCATAAACAGAAAAGCGCAAGCGTCGTCAGTGGGCCTGTTTGGTTTCAATGGTCTGCGTCTTGTATCCACCAATCAATTGAAAGTAGCCCATCAAAAGAAGATAGATTGCTGCCATCGTCATGGGAATGTACGAGTCAGCCTTGAGCGTTTTTCGATCGCCCTTCTGATCCGCCTCCACAACAGCGTTTTGAGCAGGGCTTTTTTCGAGTTCTTTCTTTGCATCTCCGAGTTTTTTCCCATCAAGTCCGAAGACTTCAGTAGAAGCGAGATTCAGAAAAGTGCTGGGTTTTTCCGATTTGTAATCCTCGTAGATAGCAGAATCGACTTTTATCAGTTCCTCACCTGAAAAGCGATCCTTGCAGTAGCCAAGGCCTGGGCTGCCGATCAGGCCAGCAGAGAGCATCCCGATTCCTCCCATGATGGACATTGCCACAGCACCAGTCTGTGGAAATCGATCACCCACAATGGCGAGCATGGTTGGCCAAAAGAATGTCTTTCCAATGGCATAGATACCCAATGCGGCCAGTGCCATTGAGAAGGTTTGCATCGTGCTTGCCAATTGAAGGCCAATACAAGCAAGAACAGAGCACACCAAGAGTAATCCAATTGGCGAGAGACGGAGCTTTGTTTCTATGAAATGGGCACAAAAACGAAGACCGAACATGATTGCCGAAGTCCAAATGAAAAGATATTTCCCCTGTTCTGAAGTGAATAGGTTACCGGTGATGTTCTGGATCCATCCATCGGTACCGAGTTCGACTGCACCCACAAGAGCATGCGCAATAAAAAGAACAAAGAGGAGAAAAGATCCGAGTGAAAAACGGGTCATAGCGGCGACTGCAATCAGGAGCACTCCGCCGATTACAGAACCAACAGTTTTTGAATATTCCGGATAAAAACTTTTCAAAATGTCGCCAAAAAATAACGAAAGTAAAAAGCAAGCAACCAATGAACCAAGAATTCCAACATCCTTAAACATTTCTACAAAACTAGAGCCCTTTTGGGCAGCTTCAGATTTCGGAAACTTTTGACCCATAAACATAATTGCGTAGAGAACTGTCGGAATGAGATAAAGAGAGAGTTGCCATTTCCAGTCAATGTTCATCTTGTCATCGAGAATCCAGCCGGCGACTGAGCCAAGAATCATGCCTGCCGGCCATGATGCATGCAGAATATTCAGGTAATGAGTTCTATTTTTTGGATAGAGCGTGGCGACAAGCGGATTGGCTACTGCTTCAAGCGTGCCGTTTGCACAGGCAAAAATAAACATGCCCCAGAACAGGTAGTTGTAAGCGTTCTCGGGAGTGCTGGCGGCAAATGTAATGAAGGCCGATAGAACGTGACCAAGCAATGCCAGCGCAACAAGTTTTCCGTAGCCAAGCTTGTCAACGATCACGCCACCAACAATGATTCCAAAACAAAAACCAGTGAATCCAGCACCGCCGATTGCGCCGAGTTGAAGATCGGTAAAATTAAATTCTGTTTTCCAATTGTCAAAAATTCCGCCGCGGATCGCGAACCCAACACCTGCCGCGAGAATCGCCATAAAACCCGCCCAGAGCAGACGCCGCGCGTTGGCATGGACAGAGCTAGGGTCAATCGACAAACCTGATGTGCTGTGAGTCATTGGCATCCTGCAAGCTAAGGAGTAGCGAATTTTTGAAGCCCAAGACTCTTTGCTGAATCTTGCGGTAACCCGTCGAAGGTACCTCTTTCAGAGGCGGTACTATAGCAAGGGTTCGGGGAAGACGGAAACAACGGGCTTTAGGCCGAGTTGGTCGATCAGGTGGCTTCGCCTTGACCCCCTCCCATAGCAGTCCGTACTGTCTCGGACCCGTTCGGTTTCCGTTTTATGTTTCTGCCCCGATGGTGTGAGTTCACTTCTCAAGGAAATTCCCGCGCGCGGGTGCTTCGCTCCATCCACAGTCATTCGCCCGGTCGCCTCCTTGCGAGGCGAAATATACAACGTGAATTCTTTCTCCGACACTCTCTGGACGATTGTGCGATGGACAGTGCCCCTCACCGTTGCAGGCATCATTGCCGCAGGAGCGGTGGGCATTGGACAAGTCGACGATCAGATTCGTCGTCGGGTGGAAGCGTATCTTGCTTCTGAATATCCGGGATTAGTGGTTGCGGTTCAGGGTGCGCAGTTAGTCGAGAACGAGGGGATCGTTGTCAGAGGAATTTCGATCAACGATACCAATCTTCCTCAGCAGTGGAGACAGATTCTATGGATCGATGAACTGCGTCTTGCATGCGGTACAACTCTGGCCGAACTCGCAAGCGGAATGCCGCATGTCACAGCGATCCGGGTCCGAAGACCTGTTGTGCATGTTGTTCGAAAACAAGATGGTGCATGGAATGTGGAAAGGCTTTTTAAGGGGAGAAGTTTTCGCACGATGGTTCCCGTGTCGGTTGAGGATGGCACACTACTCATTGATGACACGCTTTCCAAAATGCGCACGTCGCTTCGCTCAGTCGAAATCGATCTCAAGCCAGAAATACAACTCACGGCGGGTGGACCGTGGGCCCAAGTGCAAGGCAGTGTATCGGGTGACATGTTTGAACGGACGCTCTTCCAAGGGCGTGTTGCTCCAGAAAAGGGTGCCTTCGAACTCGGTGGCACCGTTGAGTCGCTTGAGATATCAAAGAAGCTCATCGCTCTTATTCCACAGATACCACCCCAGATCGGTGAACCGCTTGAAGGACTTCGAGGCATGGTTCACTTGGAGTGGAACGTGGCTGGAAGTATTGCTCGATTCAACGAGTCCACGGTTGTCGTTGCGGGCCGTTTGGAGTCTGGTCGATATGAGCACGCCTCTCTTCCCGGTGCGCTCAGCGAGGTGTCTGCAATTTTTAAAGCAGATCGTTCTGGAAGTGTCGTAGATTCATTTCAGGCTCATCTGGGTGCCACATCGCTGCGCGGCAGTGGGCGAGTTACTGGTTGGAGCAAGAATGCGGACTTCGATTGTGAACTGGAGGCAGAGAGACTGCTTGTCGGACGTCACTGGGAGTCATTACTGCCCGAATCGCTCGCGCTGCAGTGGCAAAAGCTCTTGCCTGCGGGGGAGGTTGATCTGCGGGTGCATCTCATGAGAACTGCTGGACGACTGGATCCGGAAATCTCAGTTCGTTGTCGTAATATTTCAATCACACATTACCGCTTTCCCTATCGAGTCGATCGAACTGTCGGCACGGTGGTACTTCACGATAATCAACTGACGCTTCATCTCACAGGCCAAGCCGGCGGCCATGCGGTTCATGTGGATGGAATTTTTCAGAATCCTGGACCCGAGTCGCAAGGCTATCTGGAGGTGCGTGGCGAAGGCATGCGCATTGACGATGGATTGCTTGCCGCAATGCCGCCGCGATCGGCAGATATTGTCAGATCGATGCGAGCCAGTGGACTTTTCGATTTCGCGTACCGTCACGAGCGAATCCCAAATGGGCCTGTGGGTGGAATCAACTCCCTTGGTATTCGGCTTGCTCAGTGCACTATGTCGTATACCGGGTTTCCGTATCCGCTCTCCGGCGTATCAGGCACCATTCGAATGGAAGAAGGTCGATGGACGATTAAAGATGTTTCAGGAACCAACGACTCAGGAGCGGTGCACTGCAGTGGCGTGCTTGATCCGGGATTGGGGTCAGCCGGGATGCTAACGCTTCACTTTACGGGATCGGCAATGGTGCTCGAACGTGAACTGAGAGATGCTCTGCCGTCGGGAATGCAGCGGGTTTGGGACGATATTGAGCCGCGAGGAAGTGCTGATGTGGTTGCAACGGTTCGCCACGATATTCAACAGCGAACAACGGCGGTTGATTTGGAGGCAACTCCGCACGCGGGAACCGTCTCGATAGAGCCGTCTTGGTTTCCCTATCGACTTGAACACCTCGACGGACGTCTCGTCTGGCGAAACGGACAGCTTCGCTTTGAAAATGTACGTGGTTCGCACGCGCGCACTACCGTAGCCGCAGAAGGAAGTTGTCATTTTTCAAAACAGGGTGATTGGCATGTTCGCTTCGATTCCATCGCAGCCGATCGCTTCAGAGTAGATCACGATGTGCTCGACGCCCTTCCTGCACGACTCAAACAGGCGATCTCTGCGGTGCGTCCTCGCGGTTTGATGTCGATGGCCGGAACGCTTGATGTCTATTCAACGCAACAGCATCAGACAGGTGTTCCGGGGCCACCGGCTGCAGCGTGGGACATGCAGATCGACATGGAACAAGGAGCAATGGACGTAGGTGTTCCATTGGATCATGTTCACGGTGGTGTGAGACTGGTGGGACAAAGTGACGGCATCATCTGGCGATCGAGTGGCGATATCGATTTTGATAGTCTGATGTGGAAGGGAGTGCAGGTCACCAATGTTCGCGGACCGCTTGCGATGGACGCATCGGGAGTTCGCTTTGGTGTTGCTGCGGCAAATGCAAACGACCCTAAAGGGCCACGAAGAATTTCAGGACGACTTGCCGGCGGATCCTTGCTGGTCGACGGACGGGTAGAATCGGGTGATCAAGGAACATTTTCTGTTACGGCAGCTCTTGAGGAATCTGATCTCGAACGCCTTGCAGGCGAGGCGATCGGTTCCTCACAGAAATACACTGGAAAAGTATTCGGTTCGATTGAAATCAATGGAACTCGAGCCGGCACTCATGCGCTGTCTGGACGAGGAGAGATGCGGCTTCGAGACGCCGATTTGTACGAATTGCCACTGATCGTCTCAACACTCAAGATACTTCGCATTAAGGCTCCCGACCGAAAAGCGTTTAGTTCAAGTGTCATTGATTTTCGCATCGAGGGACCTCATGCGTATTTTGACAACATCGAACTTTCCGGCGATGCAATCAGCTTGGTTGGAATGGGAGAAATGGATTTTGATACCAATCTTAATATGACGTTCCGGTCAATTGTGGGTGACTCGGAAAGCCAGTTGCCTGTGATGAAAAAAGTTCTTGGCGGAGCAAGTGGTCAATTTATGTTAATTCATGTGGATGGAACTCTCTCTCACCCAGACATGACAAGCGAAGCATTTCCAACACTGAATGCGGCGCTCCAAAAACTTCAGTCACAACGTGAGAACTCCGAGGGATTGCGTGCAGCGGCTGCGGCAAGGCGACAGCGGTGAGCTCCTGAGAAAAGTCTCAATGGATCAAAAAATCGAAGGTTCCTACAATCAATTGTTGCTCGAAAAGTATTTTGTGACCTGCGTAGAGAATGACCAGCATGGAATTTGAGTTTGTGAAAATGCACGGTGCCGGAAACGACTACGTCTACGTTGATTGTTTCAATCAACCCTCTCCTTTGGATCCATGTAGATTGGCCCGTGTGATCAGCGACCGACATTGTGGAGTGGGATCCGATGGCTTGGTATTAATGCAAAAATCCCAAGGTGCTTCGGTTTTCATGCGTATGTTTAATGCAGATGGCAGTGAATCAGAAATGTGTGGCAATGGCGTTCGCTGTGTTGCACATTTGGCCGTTGCCAACGGTCATGCAAAGGCTCCTCTGGTATCTGTTGAAACAGGACGAGGAGTGCTCTCGCTTGTGGTGACGCAGACAGGCCCCCGGACTTCGCAAGTGCGAGTGGACATGGGAGAACCAATTCTCAAGCCGTCAAACGTACCGGTTCTCGTGATCGAAGAGAACCAGGAAAAACCGATTGTAGATGGCCTGTGTTCGCCGCTGGGTGAGGCTCAAGGCTGGTGGAAAACAAGCGGTCTTGATCCTCGTATGACAATTGTTTCCATGGGTAATCCTCATGTGGTGCTCTATTGTCGCGACACCACTCTGGTGCCGCTTGAGACCATTGGTCCAGCAATTGAAAACCATTCCATTTTTCCAAAACGCATCAACGTTCATTTTGTCGAGGTACTCTCGCCGGATCGTGTGCGCATGCGGACATGGGAACGCGGAAGTGGAATCACGCAGGCCTGCGGAACGGGTGCCTCGGCAGTCTGTGTGGCGGGGGTCCTTTCCGGACGCAGTCACAGAAAGATTGTTGCTGAAGTACCCGGTGGCAACTTGGAACTCGATTGGGACGAGTCGAGTGGCACTGTATTCATGACTGGGCCAGCGGAAGAAGTGTTTCGCGGTCGATGGCCGGTCAAAGCATGCTGACCTGAGAGAAGAAAACAACACTTCTTAAAAACATTCTTATTTCAAACTATTGTTTGAAATAAGAATGATGAATTGAGCGATGGACGGTTTTATTATTTCTGGGTGATGCAGCAGATGGGCCTGAGGAACAATGGATTGATAAAAAAGGAACAGATTCGAGTGAAGGGAAAATTCGCGATGGGGACAATGGCCCTTCTGGCCACGGCCCTTATTCGTCGCTGGATGGGAACTCTTCACTATAGATGTCACTACGAAGACCCAACGGTAGATCCTGTGCATGCAAACTATCGCGGCGCAAAGATATTTATATTCTGGCACGAAAACATTCTTTTCCCGCTTCATATTCGTGGCAGATCCTGCACCTCGATGCTGCTGTCACGTCACTGGGATGCGGATATTCTCGATCGCGTTGCTGGAATGATGGGATTTGGAACAGTCCGAGGCAGTTCATTCAATGGCGGTACAGTGGCACTTCGTGAATTGACGTTGCATGCGAAGCACTCCAATTTGGCCATTACACCGGATGGCCCGCGTGGTCCTCGTCGTCAGCTTGCACCCGGATGCATCTATCTTGCTGGAACGCTCGGCATTCCAATCGTGGCGATGGGATGTGGCTACGATCGACCGTGGCGAATGAAAACGTGGGATCAGTTCGCGATTCCAAGGCCTGGTTCACGGGCGCGAGCAATCGTGAGTCGTGCAATTGCGATTCCTCCTAATTTGGATCGAAAAGGAGTGGAGTGGCATCGTCAGGGGCTGGAACGATTGCTTTCGAAGCTTTCCGAAGACGCCGAGGCATGGGCGCGATCAGGGGCCCATGTGGTAGGCGAACAACCTCTTCGACGAGAGCCCTCTCGCGATGCCTCTCGCAATATTCTTCTTGAACCTCGAAAAGCAGTCGAACTTGACGATGAACTCAGTCGACTCCAATGCAACGCTGCATAAGACTATTATCGCCCGCCGATGGTCACTCCGAGCGTTTGTTCGAGGGATTCAACAGCTGCTCGAAGTCGTCGGACCTCTTGAAGAAGTTCTTCATAGGAGGCAGGAGGTGGATTCACTCCAGAGATTTGTCGCTCTGTCTGCTGCACTTCGGGAGCCAGTTCAGGGGAATTGAAGCGAGGAAGCTGGGTTATTTTTGGAACACCCACAGGCGACGAATTTTCAAAAATCGCAGTTTCGAATAGTTTTTCAATCGGTTCAAGTATGACATTCGTTCGATGATTTGATCCTCCTGGAAGAACGTATTCTAGAACTACCGGCACGCCGATGGGACCCGACGTAACAACACGAGTTAATTGCTGAGGAGAATGAATCGGTTGTTCACCGACCGCGATGATCACCGAGCCTGGCGGAACCCCAGCTTTTGAAGCAGGCATGTTGTGTATAACTCCAACCACAAATGCCCCGGCTGCCTTGTCCAGACCAAATCGATTTTGAGTGCTTTGATCAACTGGCAAGGTCCGTACTCCCAGTGCAATCCTTCCGGGACGAGCGGGCACCGCAGATTCATCTTCGCGCATTGAATGAGTCAAGGAATCAGATTCCTGAACCGGCGTAGGGAGAGAATCGACCGCCGATCGTTGGGCGGGAGAAAATGTATTTGCTTTGGCGACGGTGACTGGATCGAGAATTCTCGGTGGAGCCGACTTCGTTGAAAGAGTTGATCGTATTGGGCGTTCGGCAGCCAGAAGACGGATCTCCCGAACATTTCCATTACGTTCAATGGAAAGGGAAACCTCTTTGCCGGGAGTGAGCCCTGCCAACGCTGCTGCAAGTTCATCGGCAACTTTGAGAGGCGTTCCGTTGATTGCCAAGAGCGTATCACTTGCGAGCAGATCGGACCCCGCAGCAGGGCTTCCAAGAACAGTTTCTACAACGGTGAGCCTTCCGGTCACAATTCGTTCATCAACGACCAGCCCAAGCCATCCACTGCCTGGAGTTGCATTGACAAGAGGCTTATCCAGAGGCGCCAGAGTGGATGAGTTTTTGATATCAGGCTTGAATTCTGGGGCAATAAGAGAATCAGAGTCTTCGGCCGAGAGCGTCGGCTCAGCAGGATACGGAGACTCTTCCAAGTCGGAAACCTGTTCTTGTGGAGCGTCTAGAGGATTCACAGGAACTGTTTGACTCGATGTCAGTACAGAGACCGTTGGTTCCTCGCGGGAAACGTCTGGTGAGAGCGTCGCAGAAGCAGAGGGCGGCGTCTGTTTCTGAATCGCATCGGCAGCGACCTTTTCAGAAGAACGAGGAAATCGATTCTGCAGCGATTGCTCACCCGATTCAACAGTTGGAGCGGACAGGAGGGGTACCGAACCAGTTTTTGAATCGGTGGCTGGCCGGGAAAATCGAGAAGTCTTTTTTTCCGGCACGGTCCCATTTTGAATAGGCAGTGGAGGAGATTCGGAAACCGCGGCAGGCAAAACCTGTTTTTCTGGATCCGCCGCTCCAATACATTCGGGAGCAACAACATTCCAAAAAAGCGAGAACGCAAAACTATGAATTGTCAAAATTAGGATTCGTGTGACAGCGCAAGAACCAGAGGCCGTTCTTGTCAAAAAATTGAATTGACGCGAATTTGAAGCCGATTCGAAAGCGTCTTGAATCGAGTGGACATGTTCCATGGTGAACGTTCTCCGAAAGCGGTGAGAAAATCGCTTTCAGAAAGCAGATTTTTTCGATTTCATTCAGATCGGTGGAATCGCAAGAGCGATTCATCGAGACTCGTCCGAGGCCACAGTATAGGCAAAGTCTCAGATTTCCCGCAGCATTTTCTTGAACTTGGCCTTCAGACAGCTTTTCCACCGAATTCGAACCGGGAGTTTTGTCTTTTTTAAAACTTTTATCCGGGCACAAGATGCAGAAATGAGGTCAACAAAAATTTTGTCCAAGACAATTTGTCGTCGCTGTCGACGACTTGTTTGACAGCACTGCATGCACTCATACAATCGCCCCACCCGACGAGAGTGCGTGGCAAATAATCTGAGAAATTACCCCAGCTTTTTTGTCTGTAAAAGTGCTTTCTGTGAACCGCGAGTCTGTTGTGGAGTGAGAGTGTGAAGGGGAGAGGAATCGGGTTGCGTTTCGAAACGCATGTACGGTTGACCGTGCAAAAGGGATCGATAAAGCGTCAGTCATGTTGTCGTGTTGAACAGTGCATAGAGATTGCGAAGCCAGGGAAGGCCGATCGATGGAAATAACAGTTACGCAAGCCGATCAACGAGCACCGGATCAACTGCAGCCATCGTTTTGCGATCTTTTTTCCAGTCGGATTGGTGCCGATCGGTTTAATCTCTGGTTTGCGGGCGAAACTGTTTTAATTCTGCAGGCTGACAGAGTTGTCGTCGAGACTTTTTCTTCGTTTGCGCAAGATGCTCTGCGAAGAATGTTTTTCCGAGAACTAGAGGAGACCGTTCGGCAGGTGCTGGGAAGTTCTGCAACAGTCGTTTTTCAAGTTGCATCAGATCCCGCCACAGCAGGTGTTTCGAATCTGCAGCAGATGTCGAAAGTTGGAGCGAGTCCATCGGGAGTGGCTTCAGCCGCCAGAGCGGCTGTAGTTCGGCGAGTGACTCTTTCGCAAGGGGGAAATACTTCATGCGAAATTTCCCAGCCGGATTGGAAAAGTCGTTTACCATCTGGAAGAACGGCACAAGAGAATGAAGACTCTCTCAGTCATGCTTCAGAATTAATGTCAACAGAACTTTGTAAGCCCCTTGGAAAGAAGTCAATCGGGCGTTCTCTCAGCGTTGCTGAGCAAACGCACAGGCGAGAAAGTTCAACTCGAGAAAATGGGGCTGCACGATCGACCAGACGTAGTTTCAGTCTGAACGATTTTGTCAGTGGCTTGAGCAATCGATTAGCAATAGCAGCCGTCGAACAGGGAGCACGAAAGCCCGGCGATGTATCACCATTGGTGATCCATGGCCCAACGGGTGTTGGTAAAACGCACCTTCTGGAAGGTTTTTGTTCGCGCGCACGCGAATTAAATCCGCGAATCAATGCGCAGTTTTTTTCGGCAGAACAATTTACGACCAATTTCCTTTCAGCGCTTCATGGCAGTGGACTTCCAGCGTTCCGACGAACTTGTCGAAACGCTGATATTCTGGTGATTGATGATCTGCAGTTCTTTGGAGGCAGTCGCAAGCAGGCCACCGTGATGGAGTTGCAGCACACCGTAGATGCTCTTCTGAGACAGGGACGCCAGGTCGTATGTTCATGTGATCGAGATCCGGATTCAATTGAAGGGATTGGGCCCGAACTTCTGGCGAGACTTCATGGCGGTATGCACGTGCGTCTGTCCCCTCCTGATTTCGAGGTCCGATGTGGCATTGTGAGGGGGCTTGCCGAACGGCGAGGCCTTTCCGTTTCGGATGACGTGGTTCAGTTTGTGGCAACGCACATGACTCGCCACGCGCGTGAACTTTCTGGGGCAATCAATCGGCTTGAAGCAGCGAGCCTGATGCTGGGAGTTTCAATTACCCTTTCGCTTGCCGAGGAATCACTGGCTGATTTAATGCGATCGAGTGGACGCAGCGTTCGTCTTACGGATATTGAAAAAGCAGTCTGCTCAGCATTTGGCCTCGAAAGTGGATGTTTACAGTCATCCAAGCGCGGTCGTACGGTCAACCAACCACGAATGCTTGCAATGTTTCTTGCGCGGAAGCACACGCCTGCGGCTCTGGTCGAAATAGGAAGCTACTTTGGTCGACGCAGCCACTCCACAGTGATTTCTGCTCATAAATCGGTCGCACAATGGGTAAGTAAACGAGTTCCCGTTCAGTTAGCAGGAACTCTCTGGGATGCCGAAGAAGCTATTCGACGTGTTGAGGATCTTCTGAGGTCTCGAGCGGGCTAACCGTTTGCGTCATGGCTTTTGAGGTTTGACTGCAGTTCGAGTCGGCTCGTTTAATTGTTCTTCGAGCCGCGCCTTATATCGCAGGCTTGACTGGGGGCCGTTGAAGCCCACCACCCTGCGATCCATCTGCGTGCTTCTGTGAAGTACACAGCCTCGCTGAATGTCGAACAGAATTGTGCCATCCCAGATTCGTTCAATCAGACGCGCTTCGATTCTGGGATCATCCATCGGTGTAAGCACGGTGGTGTCAACGCGAATCGTGGCAACGCCATCGTTCATGTTCTCAAGTTCGTATCGCAGACGAGTGCGAACGACCTTTCGTGGTCCATTCTCAACTTCAACCAGAACCTCCTGTGGAACATTCCACACATGTCCGATGGGAACTGGTTCCTCCGGGAGAGGCACGACCATCAGGTCGCCGGTGTTGGATGGTTGAGAAGGTACCAATTGCTGTCGATCAAGAATTCTTCCATGAGGATCGATTACAAGTTTAGAAAGCGGCACACCAAGGCTAGCAACAACCGCTTCGTATCCAGGAGGGGGCTGTTTTCCATCATGGCTGCTCCATCGAACTTCTGCGCGATCAGTCGAATGCGAAGTCATTGTGACGTTTTCTACAGAATGCAGGACGGTTGCGTTGCCGGCGGAATCGACGTCGGTGACAGTCCATATTTTTGTGGAATCGGTCGCGGTTTCTAGTAGCTGTGCGCTGCCGGCAATCGTCGTGTCTGTCATGGCTCGATGCTCTACTCGCATCGAGATTTTCTGACCGATTCGAAAGTGATACTGAAGATGGACGGATGACGCTTCAGGATCTCCTGCGATCGCAGAAGTCAACGCAATGAAAAGGCTAAAAGGAAAAATATTTCGCCAAATATGATTCTGTGAGAGAGACTCTACGGAATATCTCGTGTTGGCAATGAAGTTGTGCATGAGGCCGACTCCTTTCGGCGTAAAAAATTTTAACTTCACTCACAAATGAGCAGAGTCAACGGGAAATAAATCCTTAACCGGATGAAGTTCGCATGTCGCCACCCCATCCGAGCTTTTCTCGAAGAGTCCGATAATACCCGTGAGAACACGTTTCAACCAAGATGAACTTAGGGATTGCTTTTCGCACACAAACGCGATCGCCGGGGGTCAGCGACGCTAGCACGACGCCATCAACCACGCAGGTGGAACCCGGATTTGGCCGCGGTACGAGCAGTTCATATTCCCGCGATGAGGAATCGATCACCGGACGATTCGTCAAGGTATGCGGATTCAGCGGAGTGAAAATAAAAGCATCGAGGTCTTTTCGAACGATTGGTCCTCCAGCCGAGAGGTTGTAAGCGGTTGAGCCGATTGGCGTGCTGACGATCAGCCCATCTCCGCGATACGTAGTAGCGCGCTCGCCATCGACATGCAGCACGATATCAATCATCGAAAAAGGAGGCCCTGCCACAATTGTTGTCTCGTTCAAACCGAGTGACTCTTTTATGCATTTTCCATCACGAATGATTCGGCATTCAAACAGGAGGTGTTCAACAAGTTGGAACTGACCTTGGGCAAGATTTTCAAGAGCCACTGGCACTTCACGAGGAGGAAACGCGGCGAGGAATCCGAGCGTGCCCATGTTCACGCCTAAAACAGGAGCTTGCGTATACGCCATGCGGCGTGCGGTGCGCAGAATGGAGCCGTCTCCGCCAAGAACAATGACAAGATCAATCGATGACCAGTCGTCATCGGTCTCGGCTGAAGATTGGCCGCTGACACGATTCACGGCGCAATAGTTTTGCATTTCGAGAAGCCGACAAAGCTGAATCGATTCTTGAACAACCCGCGGAATATCCTTTGAGCCGACGACGGAAACTCGCATGTCGAGGGGCGATGGAGAGTGTGAGACGAGACGGGAACTCATTGTGGCACCATTGAGACAGATTATTTTCAAGCAGAGTCTTATTCAACTCTACACAACAGTCCAATCAAATTCCCTCAACGGCGATGACAGAGGAGAGCCCTGCAAGACTGCGGCAACGAGCGGCAATACCGGTTGAATCGAGTCCAAGATCCGCCAGTAGTTCCGAACGTTCTGCGTGTTCAATAAAACGATCCGGAATGCCAAGCCTCACAACTCGGGATGCGTGAACACCAGCATCGGAAATCGCCTCCAGCAGAGCGCTGCCAAATCCCGTGGCCAATGCATGCTCTTCAACGGTGATCACCCACGGTGCTCGTTCCACGGCTGCTGGCAGAAGCACGCAGTCGAGTGGCTTTACAAATCGAGCGTTTATCAGACCGATGGCGAGTCCCTCTTTGGCCAGCAGATCGACGGCAGAAAGTGCATGACTGCTCAGCGTCCCGCAGGCCACAATCAATCCATCGTCTCCCTGACGAAGGATTTCGCTGCGACCAAGCGCAATTGGTTCGCGAGAGCCAGAGTGTCGTTCAACCGTGGCTTTGGGATAGCGAATCGCAACCGGACCATTCTGACCAAGCGCCCACTGGAGCATTGCAACGAGATCGTATTCATCCCCAGGAGCCAAAATGCAAAGATTTGGAAAAAGTCTCAGGTAACCAATGTCGAAGACCCCGTGATGCGTGGGACCATCTGGCCCTGTAAGACCCGCTCTGTCGAGCATGAAAATGACAGGTAGATTTTGCAGGCAGACCTCTTGAAAAATCTGATCGTAGGACCGCTGTAAAAACGTGCTGTAGATGTCGACGATCGGCCGTCCCCCCACCTTTGCTTGACCTGCAGCAAAGGCGACGGCATGGGATTCACAGATTCCAACATCAAAAAATCGGGTTGGAAAAGCTTCTCGCACTGCTTCGAGCTTGTTGCCCTGACACATGGCTGCCGTAATCACCGTGACACGATGATCGCGATGCATAGCCTGGGCAATCGATTCAGAGGCTACATCGGTGTATGCCCGTGAAGAGGATTTCTTGACCGAGACAATACAATCATCGTCATCGCATTCAAAGGGAGCCGGCGTGTGAAAAAAAACAGGGTCGTCAACAGCGGGTTTGAATCCGTGCCCTTTTTCAGTTAGCACATGAAGCAGCACAGGCCCGTCGAGATCCTTGACCAGTTCGAGATAACGAATCAGGTTTGGAAGTGAATGCCCGTCGACGGGTCCAAAATAGCGTACGCCCATGGCCTCGAAGAGCATTCCACCGTGAAGCGTTGCCTTCAGTGAATCTTTTACCTGATGAAGCGCTCGCTCAACTGTTTCTCCAACAACAGGAACACGATTCAACAGTTCTCCGACCTCCTGCTTGAAACCGCGGTACCAAGGATTCGTACGAATACAATCGAGGTACTCAGCCAAAGCACCAACCCGCGGACAGATCGACATCTTGTTGTCGTTTAAGATGACAAGCAGTTTCTTTTTCAGAAAGCCGGCGTTGTTGAGCGCCTCAAAAACAATGCCTGATGGAAGAGCCCCATCGCCAATAACGGCAACGCTTCGCCTATCCAATCGTCCGGCAAGGTCGTCACCGCTGGCGAGGCCGAGTGCCGTCGAAACGCTCGACCCAGCATGCCCGGTCATGAACAAATCATAAGGGCTCTCATCGGGATTGGGGTAGCCCATGAGTCCTCCCTTGGTGCGAATCGAACCAAAACGAGGAAAGCGTCCCGTGACGAGTTTGTGAGGATAAATTTGGTGGCCGGTGTCCCAGATCAGTCGATCGCGACTAAAATCAAAAACGCGATGAATTGCCAAACAGAGTTCAACGACTCCAAGATTGGAGGCAAAATGAGCTGTTCGTGATGCAGCAACTTCACAAAGGGCTCTGCGCATTTCGCCTGCAAGTTGATCGAGTTGCTCAAGAGACAAGTTCTTGAGATCGTGGGGAGATGAAATAGACGGCAGAATATGTTTCATCGTTCATCCTTCAACGCGAACTGCTCTTCGAGCACGAACAGGGATTTGGAGACGTTGGAATAGATCGCCGAGATCAGTGATCCCGTTCCACGATCCATCTTGCAAGCATTGCCAATTCAGTACCTCGGTCTCCAAAACACTCGAGCGATAAGACCGCTTGTTGAGCGAGAGACTCTGCTCGAATGAGGCTTTTCTCGATACCGATAACACTAGGAAACGTAAGTTTCCCGCGGTCAGCATCTTTGCCAACGCGTTTGCCAACAGTTACCTCGGATCCCTGAGCATCCAGAATATCGTCTGCGATTTGAAAGGCGAGCCCAAAGGATCGCGCGTAGGTACTCAGCGCCTCGCGATGCTGGGTATCGGCTCCAGCCGCGATGGCCCCGAGTTCAATCGAGGCACAAAAGAGTTCGCCAGTCTTGCGCCGATGAATCTTTTCAAGCCAGCCAAGTTGGTCACTTTCTATCGCTGACATATTCACAGGAAGAGCGGCATGTTTTGATTCAGCCGCAAGATCATCTGCTTGGCCACCGCAGAGAGCTTCGGCTCCAGCGGCTCTCGCAAGCACCGCGCACCATCGACCGGCCATGCTTGGATCGGCATGTTGACAGAGCGTTTCGAATGCCAATGCCTGCAACGCATCCCCACAGAGAATAGCAGTGGCCTCGTCAAACTGTCGGTGGCATGTTGGCCGTCCACGACGAAGATCATCATCGTCCATAGCGGGCAGATCATCGTGCACCAGCGAATACGCGTGAATCATCTCAACGGCCATCGCTGCTTCTTTGGCGAATTCCCAAGAGCCGCCACAAGCCACTGTGCTCCAGAGCACCAGTGCCGGCCGGAGGCGTTTCCCAGGAGCTAAAAGCGAATGCCGCATCGCTTCCGCAAGACGATCAGGGGCATCGTTTGACAGTTCAAGGGCCTGCGCAAGAAGTGGATCAACAAACTCGCGGACGCGAGAAAGCGATAGAAGAACGCTCGAAAAATCACATACCAACGCGGGTTGTGTTGCCATGCACCGTCCCTGACCTGCACGAAGGTGGGTTGCATTGGCGATTGCCCCGTTTTTGTCGGAACCGCCGAATGTTCATGAGAGATACAACGCCACACAGCTTAGTTTGTATGAGATCCATCGTCCATCCCCGGAAGGTCTTTCTGAGGTCGACGTTTTCTCGTGACAAAATGCGTGGGCTCTTCACGAGAAGTCTTAAGACTGGCCGATTGAGCAGGAGTTGGCATCGTTTCGATAGAAGCTTGTCCCAGTGGATCAATATGGGTGAGCAACACAACTCGTTGCTTCACCGATTCCAGTTCAACGTGCAACTGTCGAAGCAACAACACCCCCTGTTCATAGATAGCGATCGAATCTGCCAATCCAAGAGATCCACCTTCAAGTTTTGAAACAACACCACCAAGTTCCTGTAAAGAGACTTCAAACGAGGCAGTGTGCGGAGACTTTTCTGGAGGGGAGGTTTCGGCGTGCATGGTGCTTTGTTTTGTTGGTTGAAGCGGTACGTACGATCGCGTGGAAGATTATTCTGGAGAGAATATTTTTTCACGGCTGTGAAAAGAGTGAATTCGAATACTCGCCGAGCATATCACTCCTTGAAGGTTCTTGCTCGCAATGTTTCAGGTGTATAAGGATCCAATGCTATCGGTGGAAGTTACAAAAAACGAATTCATATTCTAAAAAGTATTCGGACTGAGTGCAGAATCAATGCGGGGCAACTGGCAAGACGGATTCTGTTTTTAGAACTCGGCTGATGATGCGTCCGTCCGTGCACTGCGTTGTCAGGAAAGCTCCAGACTGAACGTTGGCAATCGAATGAAGAACTCCGACGTGATCATCTGTCCAAGCCACGCAGTATCCTCGCGCCAGAATTGCCAAGGGGCTGTTGGCTTCGAGTTGTGCTGCTGCTGCGCGAAGCCGTTCGGAGGCGCGTTCGACGTTTACTCGCATCACAGATGCGAGGTGGCTGCTCGTTCGATCGAGAAAATCGCTTCGATCTTGGATAGTACGGCTTGGTTCGTGCATCGCGAGTCGACGGCTCCATGAATCAAACCGCTCGCTGGCTTGGTTGGCACGCTGGACGAGTGCCGTGTGAGCACGATGCAACAGTCCATTCAATAGATCCAGCACTTGAGTCAACACAGGAGAAACCTTGACCGCGGCATCCGTTGGCGTGAGCGCGCGGACGTCGGCTGCTAAATCTGCAAGGGTAATATCTATTTCATGACCGACTCCCGAAACGACTGGAATTCGAGAATCTGCAATCGCACGGACGAGTACCTCTTCGTTAAAGGCCCACAAGTCTTCAAGACTTCCGCCTCCACGAGCGATCACCAGTGCATCGATCGGCAGCGAGAGAAGGTTCGCCTGTCGGATCGCTTCGGCAATTTCTTCAGCGGCTCCAGCACCCTGAACGCGGACAGACATAACGAAGACCTCCGCGACACTCCAGCGAGCTTTTAAGGTTTCAAGGAAGTCGCAGATCGCAGCGCCCGAAGGACTCGTCACAAGAACAATTCGTTTTGGAAATTCTGGCAGCGGTCGTTTTCGATGAGGATCAAAGAGACCTTCCTGCAAAAGTTTTTCACGCAGTAGCAAAAGTCGAGATTCCAGAACTCCCATGCCAACCACATGCATTTTGTCGATTGACACCTGATAGGTGCCTCGTGCAGCGTAGACTTCCAATCTCCCGTGACAGAGGACTTCCAGCCCATCAGCCGGCTCAATGGCCAGCATGGGCACCGCTCCCCGCCACACAACGCCTCGCAGTTGTGCCGACTCGTCCTTGAGTGTCAGGTAGATGTGACCTGAAGAGGCTCTGGTAAGGTTTGATATCTCGCCAATGATCCAGATATCAGGAAAGTTTTTTTCAACGTTTTCCTTGACGAGTGCAGTAATCTCCGAGACGCTCATGCCGTCAGGGCGATTTTCAGACACGATATTTTTTTTTCGCGCAACCATACAGGATGCTGAGTGTAGCGGATGTGACGCAGTTACGGTGTTTGTAAACTGAATTTCGATGAAACCGCTCTACCGCGTATTCTAAAAAATTACTTCACAAGATGAGACCACGTATGACAATGCCGACGACCTCAGTTCTTCCAAATACAGAAGAAGCGAAAGCCCCAGCAAAGGGCTCTCTCGGCGTTATCTTTCTCACGGTGTTCATCGATCTTCTCGGGTTCGGAATGGTGTTGCCTCTTTTGCCACTCTACGGAAAATCGCTTGCTGAGTCGGGTGGTTTTGATCAATGGACAACAGGCTGGATGCTCGGTTTGCTCACCTGCAGTTTTTCCGCAGCTCAGTTTGTGTGTGCACCAATCTGGGGCCGATTGTCGGACCGCGTTGGCAGGCGGCCGGTCTTACTCATGGGGCTTACAGGTTCTGTAATTTTCTATGCGATTTTTGGAATTTCAGCGGCCTTTGGAAGCCTCTGGGGATTATTTTTTTCACGAATCGGGGCAGGCGTCGCCGGTGCAACGATTTCTACGGCGCAGGCCTACATTGCAGATTCGACGACTCCCAAAGGGCGTGCCAAAGGAATGGCGCTGGTTGGCGCGGCATTCGCGCTTGGATTTACGCTTGGACCGCTTCTCGGTTCGGCGGCATTGTTGTTGGGGCCTGCGGCTGCTCGAAGTCCATGGCCAGGATTCGTTGCTAGCGGTCTTTCGGCAATCGCGCTTTTTCTAGCGTGGAGGCGTCTTCCAGAATCAAGAACGCTGTCGAATCAAAACCAACGGCTCAACGCGTCCAAAGGCGGCATGCTCGCAGGAATGTCTCCAAGCGTGCTGGCGTTCATCGGAACAGCGTTTGCATCGGTGTTGGCATTCTCTCAGTTTGAATCGAGCCTCTCATTGGTCATCGATAAGATTGTTCAAATCGATTCACAACTGACTGAGATACCGCAGGAAGCATCGCGAGTTCTCGCATGGTTCGATCCCGATCAACGAATGCGGTCGGTCGACAACCGCCGCAGCGTTGTTGTGCTGGGAGTCTTTGTCTACTTGGGACTTGTGCTCACCCTTGCGCAGGGGTTTCTTGTTCGACGGCTGGCAGGTCGTGTCAGTGAACGATTGATGGCAACAACGGGATGGATATTTGCGATCGTCGGTCTGATTGCCATCGGATGGACCAGCCGACAGGGGAACTTCGATCTTTTTCTTGTAGCAATTGCCATTGAAGTGATCGGTTTTGCGTGCGTGACTCCTTCGGTTCAGAGTCTGATTTCCCGTGGTAGCGATCCTGAGCATCAGGGGGCAGTGCTGGGCGTTATGCAATCGGCAACCGCAGTGGCAAGAATTCTTGGGCCGCTTGTGGCCATGCCACTTGTGGCGTTTCAAATCGACTGGCCGGCGTGGAGTGCGGCCCTTTTTTCTGCGGTTGGACTGCTTCTTTTTCTGCTGGCTGTTCGAAAAGGTGGTGACTGGAAAGTTTCCCAACAGCCATCAGACTGAAGCCTCAATGATCGGTGAGAGTTTTTTCCACCAGCGCATGAATTGCATACAGTTTGCTGATGCTTCGAAAAAACATTTTTCCTCTGGCAACCGCCGGTGTCGAGCGGGATGGTTCACCGAGGCTCGTGGTGCCAAGCAGCTTAAACTCATCGTCATCGGCGATCACCACAATATCACCGTCGGCTGAAACATTCAGAACAGTTCCACCAACAACAATCGGTGAAGCAGAAAAAGTTCCGCCGACGCGACCTCTCCAGATAACCTCGCCACTGATGGCATGAACGCATGTCACCACACCTCGATCACCCCAGAGATAAAGTCGATTTCCAGAGCAGACCGGTGTTGGAACGTACGGAGCGATGCTTCTATCGAGTTCAAATGAAATCGCTGGCTCCACTGGAGATCCATCCAAAGATGCATCGGTAGGCAGTCGTAACGCGATCAGAAGATTGTCCCCGCCACCCTCACCACAGGTGCACGCAACTGAATTTCCCACCAGCACCGGAGAGGAGACTGTGCGTTTGGGAAAGCAGGCCCGTTGCCACAAAATGGTTCCACGTTGCGGATCGATTCCAGTGATTCCGTGGGCCATGCTGGCCAAAATGGCTACTGGTTTATCGCTCTCCATGATGAGCGGAGTTGAGTAAGCAGTGCGTGCAGTACTGCGAGGCAGCTTCCATCGAAGATCTCCAGTGCTCGTGTCGAGCGCAACCACTGAACTGGGGCCATCCTGTTCAATCGGCACAATTAAAAGATCGCGAAACAAAGCAAGCGATGAGCCAAAACCATGTTCGGATTCGTAGGGTCCAAGATCGGCATGCCAGAGTCGTTTGCCGTCATGCGAGAATGCCTCGACGTTGAGCCCATCTCGGGTTGCCCACGTCCAGTAGATCCCCGATTGATCCACCGCCGCAGAGCTCGAAGCGAGACTGTTTTGCGCATGCACGCGTTCAACATTCCCGGGCATTTCGCTTCGCCACTTCACCGATCCATCTAAGGTGGAATGACACGTAACAATTCGGGTGCCTGTCAGAGGGTCTGCGGAGGCAACCACAATACTATCATTCCAAACAACAGGTGACGCATGACCAACTCCTGGCAAATCAACCGACCATGCCCAGTCTTTGTCTGTCCACGTGTGAGGAAACTTCGCAGAGCCTCCTTGTCCCGCTCCATCGGTTCCTCGCCAACGAGGCCAATGGTCTGGCGATCGAGGCACGTCAGTCGATTCTGCGGCGAGTGATGTGAGCGTGAGTAAGCAAGTCAGCGCACAAATGCAGGTTATGAAGCTGGTCGAAAAATAAATCAGACAGACAATAAACTCACTCTTGCAAGAAGGAAGTAAAAAATGCTTTCCAGAACACTGTTTTTGAAATTGCATGTGTAACTCTTTCCAACAAGTGAGGAATGCTCTCAAGAATGTCTCTGGGACAATCGTATCGAACGATCAGTACTGTGTCCCCGGCGAATCTCAAGAAATCCAAATTTACTATAGAGTAGATCGACTGACTCCAGAAACCGTTGTGACAGCAGAAATGCTCCTCCCGTTCGACCAAGCGATTCGATCGCAAATGATTGCTACGACGGATTCCCATCAAGCATCGTTGCTTCGGAGATCTATGGGCGTCAGTGATGATACGCGAATATTGGCGGTCTTTATGCGACGAGGGCCGAATGCGAAAATAGGTTCTGATGTGTGGCGCGAAAAAATCGCAGGATTTAAAAACGAGAGAAGCACGCAAGCCAAGTACCGAAAGAAGGGGCCACGCGAGGACCGCCGATCGAGAAGGGGAGTGCACGTGCAGAAGAATTGAGATACACATTGAATAGTCAATGTGAGTTATGCAAAAAGTCGAATGCGAAGTGAATAGTCCCACATGTATTTAGTGAGTCATCATGAGCCAACAATCGGTAACGGAACACGTGAGAGTCTGGCCAGAAGAGATCGGCTGTCTGGTCGTGGGGCATGGTACGGTGAACGAAACGGGAGCGAGCGAAGCTCGAGAAGTGGCACTCCGAATGCAGGAAGTGCTCGCGAGAGTGCCGGTAGAACTTGGATTTTTGGAGTGTGTCGAACCGACGATTTCTCAAGGAGTCGAACGACTCGCATCGCGAGGCTGTTCAATGATTATTGCTGCACCGTTGCTGCTTTTTTCTGCTGGCCACGCGATGCGTGATGTTCCAGAAGAGTTGGCGAGAGCAAGTAAAGTCAGCGGCATTAAAGTTTTTCAAGCAGAGGTGCTGGGATGCCATCCTCAACTCGTCGCGCTTTCTCAACGAAGACGTCACGAAGCAATCCGATTGTTATCGCCATGCGAAGATTCAGAATCGATCGATCTTTTTGTAGGAAGGGGTTCGAGCGATCCGGAGGCCCTCGATCATCTCTTGGAGTTTGCGGCACTTTCTGCACGGGGCACCGATCTGAGCCTCGCACAGTCGGAGACAAGTCAGACTCGAACTCACATTGGTTTCGTGGCTGTAGCAAAACCGTCGCTTCAGGAAGCGATCCAAAACGCGGCCTCAGAGATTCCTCGACGAGTGGTTGTGAGGCCACACCTTCTTTTCGCAGGAAAGGTTGAAATGGAGATTCAAACAGCGGTGGCTTCTGCACAAAAAACGTACCCTCGTACGGAGTGGGTTCTGGCCAAACGACTTGGATGTGACCATTCGGTGGTGTTGTCTTTGCTCGACAGGGCAACCGCAGTCATCCCCTGAGGACCTCTCTTGGAGAATCGCTCACGATCCACATTGAATGGACTCGACCCTGCTGACGGCGTCTCGATTGTCAGAAAATCCTTTCGAGCAAGCCTGTACCCTGTGTTTTTTGTAATTCGGGAGACGATTTAGGGCAGACACAATTCAAAATGTTCTGTTAGATTCTAGATTCTTTCAAATTTCGTTGTGATTCGCGACAGGAGGTGCGACGTGCAGGGCAGAAGCAGAAACGATCAACAATTCATCAATCCGGTTCGAGACACATGTCGGCAAGTCGTGGTTGATCGTCGAATGGGATATTGTTTTGAAATTGCAATCGCACTCGGATTTGTTCTATGGAACTGTTCGGCTCTGCTTGTGGCAGAAGATGCGCCTGCAAAGACGGTCGCAGCCGTTCCAGCGTCTGGCGCGAAACCTGGTCCAAATGATCGACAGATCACGCTGGCAGTTCGAAGCTATCTCGAACGCGAACATTTGAATCGTCGTCCGATCGATGCCGAAATCTCATCTCGATGGTTCAAAACGTTTTTGGAAGCACTCGATCCGATGAAAGTCTATCTCATGCAGGCCGACATCGATGAATTCCAAAAGAGGCAGAGTTCCTTGGCCGAGGTTGTAAAACGCGGAGATGTTTCATTTGCGTACGACGTTTCCAACAGACTTCTTCAGCGATTGGATCAACGTCTTCCGCTCATTAAACGATTCATTTCCGAACCGCATGATTTCACACAGAAAGATTCAATTATTGCCGACCGCGATGAGACCAAATGGGCCGCAAGCGAGGCCGAGGCGGAGGATCTATGGCGTCGTCGGGTGAAGTACGACCTCCTGATTCAGAAGATGGAGAAAATGTCTCCCGAGGAAGCCAAGGAAAAATTGACGCGAAGATACAGCAGTTTTGCAAAAAGAATGCACCAGATGACGGCTGACGAACTTTTGGAAACCTATCTTTCAGCTTTGACTAGTAGCCTCGATCCGCACACGAGCTATATGTCTCCTGGAACCTTAGAAAACTTCGAAATCAGCATGCGTTTACAACTCGATGGAATCGGCGCATCACTCAGAGGCGAAGATGGGTTCACGACCGTGGCCGAACTTGTTCCGGGAGGAGCGGCGGATAAAGACGGCCGTCTGCAGCCCAAGGACCGCGTGATTGGTGTGGGGCAGGGGGCCACTGGCGAATTGACTGACGTCGTTGACATGAACCTCAACGAAGTCGTGAAACTTATTCGTGGAAAGCGTAGCACGATCGTTCGACTAAAGGTCATTCCAGTTGGCCAAACAGTTCCAAAAATTTACGACATCACGAGAGACAAAATCGAACTCAAGGACAGCGAAGCCCGAGGCGAAGTGATTGAAGAGGGAAAGAAAATAGATGGCTCTCCATTCAAGATAGGCGTTATTAATCTCCCTAGCTTCTACATGGACATGGCAGGTGCCCGTCAGGGGCAGGCCGAGTACAAGAGCACGACGCGTGATTGCAAGCGATTGCTCGACGAGTTTCGCCAGAAAGGTGTTGACTGCGTTGTTCTCGACCTGCGGAACAACGGCGGCGGTTCGCTTCCCGAGTCTATTTCACTCACGGGTCTGTTCATGGATACCGGTCCGGTCGTGCAGATCAAGGATGCCGACAAACGCATCCAGCAGTACGACGATGTGGACCCCGATATTTCATGGGATGGACCGCTTGTAGTGCTTATCAATAAATTTAGTGCCAGCGCAAGTGAGATTGTCGCCGGAGCCATTCAGGACTATCGCCGCGGACTAGTGGTTGGAGACAAAGCTACGCACGGTAAGGGCACGGTACAGAGCCTGCTCGATCTTGGGAGGCAGCTCTTTCAACGACTCCCCAACGCTCCTTCGCTTGGCGCAATTAAAATTACCATGCAGCAGTTTTATCGTCCTTTGGGAGAGAGTACGCAGCTTGAAGGCGTAAAGAGCGACGTGGAGTTGCCGAGTCTTACGACACACTTGGAGGTGGGAGAGTCTGATTTGGATTACGCATTGGCGTTTGACAAGGTTCCAGCGGCCAGCTTTAAATCGAGCAACAGGCTCACGCCAGAGCTTGTCAAAGCCCTGCAGGATCGTTCTACCAATCGTGTTGAGAAAAATGAGGATTTCCAGAAAGTAGAGCGGGACATCGCTCAATACAGAAAGCGTAAGAGCGAAAAAACAATTTCACTTGTGGAAGAGGATTTCGTTAAAAGTTGGAATGAATCCAAGTCAGTTGGTGACGAAGAAGAAAAACTTGAACGTTCAGAAGACCCAAAGAGACCAATCGTGAAGAGAGATTACTACTTCGCTGAGGCGATGCGAGTTACGCTCGATTACCTCACGGCTCTTTCCGGTGGAGTGGCTAGCCTTGCACAAATAAACCCGGAGGCCGAACCGGCTGCTCCTAGAGCGGTGCCAGTTCTTCAGTAACGAGCATCCTGGTCAGGGTTCGTTCAAAGATAATTCGCTCACAGCATGAAACGAGTCGGGGTGCATGGGACCTCGACCAAGATCGCTCCAGAGTCGACGGGCGTCTACTCTTTTGTCAGCTCCGCGTGTTCGAGGAGCCTCGGTGTCAAATCGAGGAGGAGGACTGTTTGTCAGGAGGGCGATTTTTTCGTACCACATTTTTCGCTGCACGGGTGTTCCATCAGAGACCACATAGAGTTTGCGAGCGTGTATTCGTTCAGCAAGTGTTTCAATCACGTTGGCAGCGTCATCAATGTGAATGAGATTCAGCCAGCTTTCTGGATCTGCCGGAATCGGGATACCTGCCCTCAGTTGGTCAATTCTTGGGAGACGACCGGGACCATAGAGCCCGGCGAAACGTAGAATAATTCCTGGACCAAGGCGGTGGTCATTCAGTAACTGTTCAGCTTCCAGAAGTACCCGTCCGGCCTCACGGGTTGGATGTGGAGGTGTCGATTCGTCGACCACGCGTCCGTCCTCGTCTGCCCACACGCCCGTCGAGCTGCAAAGCACAATGCGCGGTGTTCCGGGGCATGCGTCTAAAAAACGACTCAGTCCACGGACATGAATGTCGTAATGAGAAACTCCACTTGCTCGATCGAATCCGACCGACCAAAGAACGGTATCAACACTTGGAAGCTCAGGAAGAGAAGCTTTCGTGACGTCCATTTCGATCGGAAGCAGGCCTGCGTTCTTAAATATATTTGCGCGGTCACTGCTTCGAGTTGCGGCCCATACTTGGGATCCAGAAGCGAGCCAACGCTTTGCCACGCGGAGCCCGAGATACCCACAGCCCACGATCAGCCTGCGGCGTTGAGGCGAGGTTGTAGTCAGGTGCGCGAGCGTCATCCGTCGAGGGCTCCAGGATGTTTTTGTTGACTACCGATAGATTCAACCCATGCCGTGAGCACGATCTGCGCCGCAAGTGAATCGGTACGGGCCTTTCGTTTTCCTCTGGAAAGCCCCGATAATGAAAGAAGATCAGTAGCTTCGACCGAACTGAATCGCTCATCGTGAAATACCACCGGCACGCCCGTGGTCGTGCTCAACCATGTACCGAATCGTTCAACTTCAATCGACATAACACTGTCGGAGCCGTCTGTATGAAGAGGCAGGCCTACAACAAAACCAACAATCTGTTCCTCGCGGACAAGATTTTTAAAATACTCTCCGTCCGCGAGAGTATTTCCATGGCGCTGATAGACACCGTATGGACTGGAAACAATCCGATGTGCATCGCAAATGGCAAGACCAACTCGCTTGCGGCCATAGTCAACGCCCACAACGCGTCCCTGCGGTAGTTCGATTCTTCCCGGATGTTCACTCATTGTGGTGGTTCGATCGGTCTCAGGGTCGCCGGCTCGGTATCTTTTCGATCTTCAAGAGTTGTAAAAGAACCAGTTTTGAGAAATGACATTGTCGCCTCCTGAATCTGAGGATTCCGCATCATGTCTGCATGATGCACCGGAAGAAGCAGAAAATCGTCAGCACCTGCAAGATGAGTCTCTTCAACTCGCACAATGGCGTCGTCATCACCAGTGAGCAAAGGACTAAATCCCCGATTGTCCCCTCGTCCTCCGGCAATAATCCCGAATGAACATGGCGGGATCGCGAGTTGATCAGAGATGCGTTTCCACTCCACAACCATTTCGCGAGCTGCCCCATCGGCCAAGAATGAAAGGAACCACACTCGAGATACTATTCGGGCCAGTTCCGAACCTTGATTTGGCGCACCGAGCATAACCATGCGATCGAGTCGCTTGAGATCTTCAGGAGAAGCCATGCTCATCCACCGACGAACCACCAGCGTGCCGAGACTGTGCGTTACAAAGCTGAGACGGTCGACTTTTGGAAGATTGTGAATCACGAGGCCGAGCGATCGGGCATGATCCTCAAGTTGTGCTTTTGGACTGGCATACCCCACATTCATAATCGTTGCGTCAGAATGCTTTCGCAGATACTCAACGAGTGGACGCATCGAACCCCGGCCTTGACCAAGTCCATGCAGTACAAGCACTGCGGAGCCTTGTACGGAAGGAATGAGACCGGCCTCTTCACGGAAACGAAAAAAAGCCATGCAGTCATCGCGAGAACCCTCGATGCAGCACTGATTTTCTGGATCAAGAAGTCGCCAGGAGTCAGTAAAAGGTTTTGACTGAAGTCGCCAGTCGTGACAAACAAGTTGATCGGACCATTCAATCGCATCGGACATTCCTTTGAGCGATGAGAGCCAAGAAGTTTCTTGGGAACCAACGGCGTGTGTGTGTATCGAGTCCTCTGCAAGAGCTGAAGAACCGGCTGCGATCTCGAGTAACACACCGATCAGAAAAAGTCTTCTGAGCATTGGTAAAAAAAACATGGAGGGTCACATGGGAGAATGAAAACATTTCACAAGAATGTCGTTCGCCAGATTCTGTGTTCAACGGAAACAAGTTTTTACGCGAAAAAGATCAGAGAAACTCACTCCATCCTCGGTTTTCGAGTTCTGCGACCACTCTTCGAATCGCCTCTTCATGGTTTCGATCGGCTACAAGCGTGGCATCGGGCGTATGCACTACGAGCATACCTTCAAGACCCATCGTGACCACAAGGTGATCTTCGTTTGAATGAATGATCGTGTGCACCGTATTGATTCCAAGGTGCTTTCCCACAATCGTGTTGCCTTCGTTGTCGGTGCCTCGCTGCCGTGCGACTGCAGACCACCCACCCAAATCATCCCATGAAAATGGAGCATTCATCACGACAACGTTACGCGCATTTTCAAGCACAGCATAGTCAATCGAAATGCCCTTCATTGCAGCAAACTCTTCTGAAAAGACCTGTGACTGATGGGGAGTCTCCCACGCGTCGACAATGCGAGTGAGTCGCTGATGACAGTCGGGCTGGTTCTGCTTGAGTGCCTCAAGAATGGTGTGAGCTCGCCAGACGAAAATTCCTGCATTCCAGAGAAAATGACCAGCGGCAAGATATGCAGCAGCGATGTCTGCTGGAGGTTTTTCTTTGAATGTAGCCACGGCATGGACGGTCGAAGGGCCATGGCCCTGTGAGATGACTCGCCCGCATTCGATATATCCAAATGTTTCCGCTGGATAGGTCGGCTTGATTCCAAAGGTAACAAAGCGTGTCGGTGATTCATCCACAATCGCCTGGGCCTGTCGAATTGCAGATTGGAATTCTTCCTGTGACGCAATCACATGATCAGAGGGCATCACGACCATGGTGGCGTCAGGATCGTTTCGAGTCACAAGCATCGCGGCCAAGCCGATACAGGGAGCGGTATCACGCTTGCAAGGTTCCCCAACAATATTTTCGGCAGGAATGTGTGGAAGTTGTTCACGAACCTGCCTGTCGATTCGCGAACTCGATACCACGAGTATCCGATTATTCGGAATCAGGCCAGCAAGGCGGCCGACGGTGTCTTCTAAAAGAGTTGTTGGGCCGGCTAAGGGAAGCAGTTGTTTTGGAAGAGTAACGCGACTGGCAGGCCAGAATCTCGTTCCCGATCCACCCGCCATTACGATTCCATGCAACATGGATCAATTTCCTTGTGTCTTGTGAAAGGTTTCAGAGACAGTTATCGATATTGGAATCGATCGTCCAACGACGGTGGGTGCAGTCATGCGAGTTCCGGGGGCGATGAAATGTGGAATATCGTCTACGTCGAGAATATGAGCACAATCAATCTCGATTGGGATGCCATCGTCCACGTGCACACCAGCCGACTCCATCATCGCTCGGGCTTTGGCAAGCATGGATCGCTGTACGTGCTCGGGGCCATCCGATTGAGAACCCAGTGGATTTTTGAGCGGTGCGAAGCAGTTGTTTCGATCAACCTCGACCACGCTCACGCGCTCGGCCTGTGGCAAAAGATCAAATATAAATCGCTCAAATTTCAACGCATTGGGATTTTCTGGCACCTGGATGGTGCCATTGGAAAGCAGAAGTGGTACCGCTTTATGCACGACATGAAAGGGCAGGGCACTGCGATTGTGCGACATGCGAATCATAAAGGAGATATCAAAGCAGTGGACGGCGATGCTGCCGCAGGAAAATCGCAAGCAACCGTTGCTCAATCGTTCGTCGGCAATCAAGTGAGGAAGATCGCTGTATTCTACGATTTGAAAAGTACGATCTCGCTCGACGATCACGCCGACTCGTTCGCGAGGATTTTCCTTGCGAACGACCTGCGTGGTCATCTCAGCCTTTGACAGCAGATGATAGCCTAAAAATTCTGCCGAGAGCGGTTCGATGAGAGGATTGTCGACCTGAAATGAAACCAACTGCTCAACGCCTTTTGACACAAACCAATCGAGCCCACCACGGTGAGCAAGCGATGTGAGCATGCCACCGTGGCCGTCGGGAGCCATGGCAATATGATCGGGTGTCTCCAACATGAATTGCTTGTCAGTCGCATGGAGAACAGGCACTTCCTGCTGACAAAAAAAGAATACATGGTGAGAATTGAGTCCAAAAAATGAATGGTTTTCAAAATACTGTCGAGTATCGTCATCAGTCGCACAACTTGTCATGACTGCCAGCGGTACATTGCGACCATATCGCCTTGCAACAGCCAAAAGCTTTCCACAGAGAATTTCATAGAGACTGGCTTTGGACACCGGTCCTATCGGATAACAACCTTTGGGACCATGTGCACGCAACCGCGTGCCCTGCCCCCCAGCCAAGAGAATCGCTCCAATGGCTCCCCGAGAGAGGGCGTGTCGACCTGTACGCAACGCATCGCAGGGAAGCACGTGATTGGATGAACTTCCCATCAGAAGTGCTTGAGGTGACCGAGCCTGGTGAAGCCATGAAAGACTGGCCGCTTGGGGTACAGGATCGCCAGGCTTTGAAAGAGAGAGGCATTCACTCACAAGCGACCATTCGATCGAACGCATTTGTTGGAGCAGGCGTTGTTGTCCTTGATCGTCAAGCGAATGCCACGCTTGTACGATCGATGGTTGATCAAGTGTCCGAAGTCGATCAGCGATATCTGTTGGGAGTTGCATCAAAGGAATCAAAGTCGGCGTTCAATAAATAAAAAACAGTGAAACTGTCGCGAAACGTGCCGAGTACTAAGATTTTCCTCGTACCCAATACCAAAAAATGTAGCAAAGGAGAGGGAATCCCACGAAGATCACCGAATACGTGAAGAGGGTGGTCCAGAGTCGTTCGGGCCAGCGCGCCATTGGTTTGTTTTTCGGCACATTATTCTGAGAAAAACGCTCAGAATAATGGTGGACCGGAGGGCCCCTTTGGAAGGCCAATAAAGTGACTACCATCGGATTCGACTGCGGATCGTAAAGGCGGCACGTACTTGGCTACAAGATCGATTGGAAGATAAAAGTTTTCTTCGGCCGGATCATCGAGGCGACATTCGATTCGTGCGCCCCACGGCAACACCTCAGCTGCTTGCACGAGGGCCTCGGTTCCGTCAAATGACGTTGAGACCGAAAGCGTTGGAGTGTGTGCAAAAGAGGGACAAAATCCAATATGTCCCCACGCAACTCGGGTTCCTTGAAGTACGTGAAGAGTCAGAGTTCCCGTCAGAATATCGGCTCCCTCGGGTGAGTCGCCTCGTTGAAACCATTGACGAATCCGCATGTCGGAAACAGCGTCGAATGAAGGTTGCTCGGTGGAGCTGCGAAACGACGTCGAAGATTTTTCTGGCATCGTTTGATGATCAAACAATGGAGTCTGCGGGAAGCGTGACGCTGGAAAACGTGAGGGAGCAATTCGATGAGGAAAATAAGTACGAAGAGCAATGAGATTAGGCAATACAATTGTGGTGAAAGCCACTGCAAGTATCGTTCCGATGGCAATGCCGTTCACTCCAGGCAATGCCATTGCCCAGATAGCCAACAGAAATCCGATTCTGGATGTGACTCTTCCAAACAGAAACCCATGGCCGATCAACCATGTTGCGGCGTCGCTCGCAAGAATAATCAATACGCCACACATGCCGACCGACAGGATCGTGAGTGGACGAGCAGGAGCATCAAGTGCCCCTTCAAATCTTCGCAGAGCCAGCACCAGTCCACAGGCAATTGCTGTCAGACCTGGCACGAGACAAAAAAATAGGGTGAAAGCTTGATCGATAGGACGATCACAATAATTCCATGGGCGAGCTGTCGGTTGTCCGTAACGACCAAGAGAGCCGACACCGACAGAATCGATTGAGACATAGAGGTCGTCAGTGCCCTCACGAACATTGACAAAATGTTTTGCATCCTTGGCCACAAGCATCAGCCGACGGTGGCACCGGCTCTGGCGGCTTCAGCCAGTGCGGCGGCGCGATCGGTCTGCTCCCAGGTAAAACCATCTCTTCCAAAATGACCACCGGCAGCAGTGCGCCTGTAGATCGGTTTGCGAAGGTCAAGGTACTCAATGATTCCACGAGGCGTGAGCTTAAAGAATTCTCGAATGACTTCGCACAGGCGACTGTCTTCAAGTTTTCCAGTTCCCTCGGTGTCAACGTGAACGCTCACAGGATCACTCACGCCAATCGCGTAGGCGAGTTGAAGTTCGCAGCGATCGGCGAGATGAGCGGCAACGATGTTCTTGGCGATATGCCGAGCCATATAGGCGGCGCTTCGATCGACTTTCGTTGGATCCTTGCCTGAGAATGCACCGCCGCCGTGCCGTCCCCATCCACCGTAGGTGTCGACAATGATTTTTCGACCCGTAAGACCGCAGTCACCATGCGGTCCACCCACGACGAATCGACCGGTAGGATTGATGTGATAGACAGTATCTGAGGAATCAAGATCTCGGGGCAGTAACGGGCGGATGATTTTCTCGATAACGTAACGCTTGATTTCATCGGTGGAAACATTCGGAGAATGCTGGGTTGAAACCACAACAGTGTCAACGCGTACCGGACGATTGCCTTCGAATTCGATTGTCACTTGACTCTTTGAATCAGGACGAAGCCAGTCGACTTCCTTGCGTTGCCGAGCTTCAGTGAGTCGATTCAAAATACGATGCGCCAGCGCAATTGGCAGCGGCATAAGTTCAGGGGTGTCGTTACACGCGTAACCGAACATCAATCCTTGGTCACCTGCTCCAATGTCCTTCCCTGAGGAGTTGTCTGCATCCACGCCCAGAGCGATATCTCCACTTTGCTTTCCCACCGCCACGAGAACGGAACAGGTATCAGCAGAAATCCCCATTTCATCATCTGTATATCCGACATCACGAATGACGCCGCGTACCACCTGTTGATAATCGATGGTGCCACGCGATGTGATCTCGCCTGCAATAACAGCCAAACCGGTGGTTACGAGCGTTTCGCAAGCAACGCGACTGGTGGGATCTTGCGCAAGATAGGCGTCAAGAACTCCGTCAGAAATCTGGTCGGCCAATTTGTCTGGATGGCCCATGCTGACGGATTCGCTCGTAAAAAGATATTTTCCTGCAGCCACGTGGAGTGCCTCTCGATGAATGGAAGTAGTAAAGAACCTGATATTGCAATACTTTTTAAAGATTAAAAGTTTTGGGGATTATCAACATTTGACAATGTTTCGGCAACGGGAACATTTCCTAATCCCAATAGAATAGGAATGGAAACGGAATTTCAGGACCTGGAGATTTATGGCGTTGTCGTTTGCGTGCCTGCATTGTGGCTGCAACGTCGGTTCAGAAGGTCGAGTAAGGCGTGGGCAGTTACCCGAGTAACGCCTCGACGGGAAGCTACAAGTGTGGCCGCGCGCTTCCCAAGTTGCTCCGCCCACTCCGATTCAAGCAGGCATTTACGAACAAAATCGGTGAGCGAATCACCATCGTCAATGACTCTGGAGGCATCTGCTTCCAGAAGTTCTTGAACCTCGTTTTGAAAGTTAAAGGTATGAGGACCGAATGCCACGGCGCAGCCGTAGGCAGCCGGTTCGATCATATTTTGTCCTCCCCGATGGCCATCGAGACTCCCTCCCACAAAGGCGATTCTGGCAGTGCCCCACCAGTTCGAAAGTTCGCCAATCGAGTCAACCAAGAGTACTCGCGCAGAAGAATGAATATTCTCATGATCCAAACGACTTCGAAGCTGCCACTGGACCTGCATGTCATCAAGCATTGTTGCGATACTCCCGCATCGTTCGGTATGGCGGGGAACCAGAATCAATCGCAGTGCAGGAAACTCACCGCAGAGCGCACAGAAAGTGTTGATCGCCAAGAGTTCTTCCGGAGATTGTGTGCTGCCGGCGAGAAAAACGACGTCGCTTGGAAGAATGTTCGCAAGTGATCGCAACGCGAGAATCGCGGGTGACATGCGATCACCAACGACTCCGTCAAATTTCATCGAACCGCTCATGAAAACATGCTTGGCCCCCAGTGTTGAAAATCGATGTGCGTCGTCGGGCGATCGTGCTGCGACGAGATCAATTTTTCGGAGCATTTGTTGAACGAAAGGAGTGATTCTTGAATATCCACGAAAGCTCCGAGGGCTCATCCGTGCATTGACAACAGCAATTGGAATTCCACGGGCATGCGCTACATCCAAAAGATTGGGCCAGAGTTCAAGCTCTCCGAGAACCAAAAGATCGGGAGCAACACGATCAAGAACCCGACTGACCGCCCACGAGAAATCAAGGGGGCACGCAAAGGTGGAGTGATCACCAAACTTCCTGCGAGCAAGATCGATTCCGGTAGTTGTTGAACTCGATGCAACGCACTCGACCGTTGGGTCGATCGAGTGCAGCATCTGTGACAAAGTGTGAAGCAGATTCACCTCTCCGACGCTGACCCCGTGTAACCAGATTCGTCGAATGCCCCGGGCGTGATCTGGCGGGGGCATTCGTCGTACTGCACCAATGGCGCGGGCCAGCGGAGCGGCAACTGGGCGACCTCCTCGCAAAAGTCTTAAAAACACCCAAGGCAAAAGCGCCACTGCCAAAACAACATAGACCGCGTTGAATGCCCAACGGGTCATCTTCAAAAATCCTTCCTTACGTGCCGCTGATGAGTGAGCGACGAAAAGCAACTCAGGCCTTGCGATCGCCGGCACTACCAGCAGCGGGAATGCTGCCTGATCGCATGCAGCAATTCTTGAACTTTTTTCCACTGCCACATGGGCAAGGATCATTTCGACTGGTGTGTTGTCCGAGATTCCGAATCGGTTCGACCTTTGTGTCGGAAGTTGGATTTATCAACGCAGGTTCACCACTGTCGGCCGTGAGAATGGTGGGAGTTGCCTCTTCGTGAATGGCCGCAGTCTCCTTCCAAGTGGTTTGAAGAGCATCGTCCTCCACCTGTTCAATTCGAAAGACAATGTCTGTCACTCGTTCATCGATCCCTTTCCACATTAGGTCAAATGTTCGCATGCCTTCGCGTTTGTATTCGACTTTTGGATCAACCTGAGCATAGCCTCGCAGACCAACGCTTGATCGCAGATGATCCATTGCCAAGAGGTGATCTTTCCAAGAATTGTCGAGAATCTGCAGAAGCACTGTTCGCTCCATGTGACGCATTTCCTGACGATCTGATTCATCTAGGGCGTACAGCACGGCATCCTGGAGGTGCGTGATGTCGCTTGTGCGGGCTGCCGTCGCTGCTGCTTCAACATGCGCCTCATTGAGGAGCCATGTGGCGAGCGACTCTGCCTCGCTTTCGAGAGGCCCGTGCTCATGACGCCCGTGATTCCTTTGAAGAATAGCAATGCGATCCATTGATTCGATGCGAATGGCTTCTGCGCGAGCGTGAGATGCACTACTCGCCTCAAGAATATCAACACGAATACGATCGAGGCTTGCTGAGTCAAGCAATTCAGAATCAAGAGATGCATTGAATCGCTGACGCGCCCATGTGAGGAGCCCCTGTCGATCGAACTGGCGAACTCCATTGGTCGAAGATGAGAAATGTGAAAAACCAACAAGAACCGGATACTCAATCTCTCGTCGAGCATAGACCGTGTGAGCTTTTGTCCGCACGAATGCGCAGAATGCTTGAGCATCAAGCGCCTCAACGGCAGCTGGATCAAGCTCGACGCCAAATCGCCACATCGTCCATCCACATGCCGAGCGCAGACCGTAATCGTGGGAAAGAAAACGGGCGCCTTCCGAGAGATCGATTTTAGAGATTGCTTCGTGTGCATGTTGTTGCAGAAATTCGACGACACCATCTCGACCAGAACGTTTAAGATCTCGATCTCGAAAAGACGTTTTCCATCGAGAATTCGAAAATTTTGCGAGTGCTTCCCAATTCCACTCGGATTCTTCTTCTTCGCTTGGAAGGTTTTCTTCGACGGCATCATGAATGAGAGTTCCCGACTGTCGCTGCGCCTCCTCGACAGAGAGGCGTTCTGCTTCGTCAGGAGAGAGTCCTCGAAAATCTTTTCCATCGAGCTCACACACCAATTGGGAAGCGGCCCACGTGGCATAGGATTCGGCGCCGTAATCTTTGTTCAGAAAAAGATTGATGTGCTGGTCGACCTGCCGATCGACCATGTCGAGAATCATAGCCCGACAATCAGCCCCGTTGAGAACTCGTTGACGAAACCCATACACCCGCTTGCGCTGCTCATCCATAACCTCGTCGTATTCGAGTAAATTTTTACGGATGTCAAAATTTCTCTCTTCAACTTTCTTCTGAGCGCCTTCAATTCTACGGGTGACCATAAAGCTTTCGATTGCTTCGCCATCTTGCATGCCGAGCCGTGTGAGAATGTTCTTCACCCATTCGCCGGCAAAAATCCGCAGAAGGTCATCTTCGAGAGAGAGAAAAAAGCGACTCGATCCAGGATCTCCCTGGCGGCCGCAACGGCCACGCAGTTGAAGATCGATTCGTCGCGCCTCGTGCCGCTCGGTGCCCACGATGTGCAGGCCGCCCAACTCTCTGACAAGCTCACCGTTACTTTTCATATTTTCGCGAGCGGTGATTTCCAGAACGAGTGATTTCCACTCCGCCGCAGGCACATCCAATCGAGTGGGGTATCGATCTTGGAGAATTGCCCAAACCATCGTGTCGGCGTTGCCTCCAAGAATAATGTCGGTACCGCGACCGGCCATATTCGTAGCAATGGTCACAGCCCCTTTTCGACCGGCTTGCGCGATGATTTCTGCCTCACGTTTATGATGTTTGGCGTTGAGCACTTGATGATCGATGCCTCGCTTTTCAAGCAAAGAGGAGAGGCGTTCGCTCTTTTCAATCGAGACGGTTCCGACAAGCACCGGACAGCCCTTTCGTTGAATCTCCTTAATGGAAGATCGAACGACACGCTCGCTGGTTTTCTGTCCCTTCTCTTGAAGTTCAATCGCCTCATCGTCTTCTTTGACAATGGTTCCGATTCGCCATGACTTGTCGGCCATCACAACACAATCCCAGCGATGAAGTCGCTCGACCTCTTCGGCAACGGCCGTCCATTTTTCCCGTTCGGTTCGATAAATAACGTCCGGATGATTCAACCGTTTGAGGGAACGATTCGGCGGAATTGCCACGACATCGAGTTTGTATATTTTCCAGAATTCGCTTGCCTCAGTCATGGCGGTGCCTGTCATACCGGCCAGTTTTCCATAGAGCTTGAAGAAATTCTGAAGAGTAATTGTGGCAAGTGTCTGAGATTCTTCCTTGACTCGCACCCCTTCTCTCGCTTCAACCGCCTGATGAAGTCCATCAGACCATTGACGGCCCGGCATAAGTCGGCCGGTGAACTCATCCACAATGACAACTTCATCTCCCTGCACGACGTAATTGACGTCGCGTTTATACAGGTAGTGCGCCTTGAGAGAGTTGTCGATGAGATGAGGCCACTCCATGTTTCCGGCCGTGTAAAAACTTTCAACATCGGCAAGTTTTTCTGCGTATCGAACACCCTCTTCGGTCAGCGAAACAGTGTGTTCTCGCTCCTTGACTTCGAAGTGCTGTTCGGGGCGAAGCTGCCGGGCAATCTGATCAGCCTTTGAATATTTTGTGACATCGTCATGTGCGGGACCGGAGATAATCAGAGGAGTTCGAGCTTCATCGATTAAAATGTTGTCCACTTCGTCAACAATCGCAAAATGAAGCTGTTTTTGACTCTGTTGCATGTACTTTGGAAAACGATTGTCGCCTCTGGCTGCATTGCGCATGTTGTCGCGTAGATAATCAAAACCGAACTCATTGTTGGTTCCGTAGGTGATGTCGCAGTCGTATGCCTTCTGCCGTTCAGCCGTTTCCATGCCCGATTGAATAGCCCCAACGGTGAGTCCAAGTTCGATATAGAGAGGCCCCATCCATTCCATGTCGCGACGTGCAAGATAATCGTTGACTGTGACAACATGGACACCTTTGCCTTCAATGGCGTTGAGGTACGCGGGCAGTGTTGCCACGAGCGTCTTTCCCTCACCGGTGATCATTTCGGCAATCGCTCCGGAGTGCAAAACCATGCCACCGATCAACTGCACGTCGTAATGCCGCATCCCGAGAAAACGAAACCCAGCTTCCCGACAGACCGCAAATGCCTCGACTAATAGATCGTCGAGCGTCTCGCCAGATTGAAGCCGCCGTCGAAATTCGTCGGTCTGGCCTCGAAGTTCAGTATTCGACATCGCTTGATAGCGTGCTTCGAGCGCCGCAATTGCCTCGATGCGAGGCTCAAGCGTACGGATATGACGAGCGTTGGAGGAACCAAAGAGCCCGGTGAGCCATCGCTCTGTGCCGGAAGCGATTGTACCGGCAACGTTGCCGAGCATTTCCCAAAGTTGTTCAAGAAATTCCATCATAAAAAGTGTGACTTGTATACGTTTTGAGTGCGGTGGGTCGCGGCGATGGAGCGAACCCTATCTTGATCTATGTTTTTGCGAGACTCGAGGGACGGCTCAATACGCCACGGATCCTTTGAGAATCTTCGCACATTCTAGCGATACCGAGCCAATCTCTGGGAGTGAGACTCTCAGCGAAGATTTCATCGGTCTTCGCATCGTAGATGCCAAGGCGAAGCAGCAGCAATTCTCGCAAATTTCGGTTTCAAGGTGATTGTGAGCGACGATGATCCCATGGGTCAAGCCAAATCGCTGTTCTTCAGTCCTTGTGCATGTCAGAAGAAGACCATTTAGGCTGCAAAAAGAGATTTTATGAAAAGTGTCTCTCTTGAAAGGGCGATTGCCATCGTCTGGGGTGCCTGGAAAAGATACTCGAGAAAATCGAGCATCTCAGCACGGCCTTTGAGAAGACCTCTGAGCGAGTTCGCTCAGAGAAAAGACAATACGAGTTACACTTCTTGGATTCCATGTGCAAAACTTTTTGCCCAAGAGGAATGGGTTTGAAAAATTATTGATGACGAGGACCCCGTGGCGGCACAGGAATATTTTCGAAATCTTAATGGTCGATTTGTATTTCTCGGTACGGGCACGAGTGTTGGTGTTCCTGTAGTGGGGTGCGAATGCTCTACCTGCACAAGTGCATCGGTTTTCGATTCTCGAACTCGGTCGAGTGTGGCCCTTGGTCTTCCGGGAGGAGTTCTGCTGATCGATACAACTCCCGATTTAAGAACACAACTGTTACGAGAAAGAATTGGCCGAGTTGACGCAGTGCTTTATACGCATGATCACGTCGATCACGTCTATGGTTTAGATGACATACGCCCCTTGTGTTATCGAACGAAGGAACCAATGCGAGTGCTTTGTGAAGAGCGCGTTGAGCGTCGTATTCGACGAGCCTTTGATTATGCGTTTGACCCACTCGTAAAGCCGGGCGGCGGAGTTCCGCAACTGACATTCGATCGCATATCAGCGGAACCATTCGACCTGTTTGGAATTCGTGTTGTGCCACTGCGTTTGACGCACGGCATATTTGATGTTCTCGGATTTCGATTTGGAAATGTTGCCTACTGTACGGACACCAATTTTATTCCTCCGACCACAATGTCCCTGCTTGCAGGACTTGATGTGCTTGTGTTGGATTGCCTGAGGCCATCAAAACATCCAACTCATTTTAGCCTTGCAGAGTCGCTCGAAGTGGCAGCTCACATTGGTGCGCGTCGAACGCTGCTCACTCACCTCTCTCATGAGTTCTCTCACGAACAAGTCTCAGCGACTCTTCCGCAGGGCGTGGAGTTGGCATTCGATGGCCTCGAGGTGCCTCTTTCGTAAAAAGAATTTATCCTCGTGTCTGCCCGATATGGCTTGTAAATGAGGCAAATTCGCGAAGAAGCGACGAGGCTGCACCAGAATCGATAGCTGCTTCAGCGAGGCGGGCTGCTGCGGCCACATCTTCGGTAAGCTCGGCTGCGTATAAGAGTGCGGCAGCATTGGCAACGACGATGTCGCGTCGGGGGCCTTCGCATCCGTGAAGCACTTGGCGAATCACTTCCGCGCTTTCGGAGGGCGTCGATATTCTCAGAGACTCAAGCGAGGCACGCTTGAGTCCAAAGTCTTCTGGAGTCCATCGCAGCCTCGTGCGAACTCTCCCAAGGACATCGATTACGCGAGTGCCTGCAGACAGTCCCACCTCGTCTACGCCATCCTCGCCCGTCACGAGAATCACTCTCGCAAGTCCTATCAAGGATGCGGCTTCTGCGAGTCGTTCCTGCACTTCGGTTCGACCAATGCCAATCACTTGCACGGTGGCCATTGCGGGATTGCACAGGGGCCCGATGAGGTTGAAAACCGTTGGAACTCCAAGTCTTCGACGCAATGCCGCCACGCGCGCCATCGTTGGATGATGCTTGGGGGCAAAGCAAAAACAAATCCCTATCCGTTCAAGGCACTCAGCAGCCATCGCTGGTTCGAGATCGATCCGAACGCCAAGTTGCTCAAGTACATCGGCTGAACCGCTTTGGCTAGAGACTGCGCGATTGCCATGCTTGGCAACCGGTAGACCTGCCGAAGCCGCAACGATCGCCGCCGCAGTGCTCACATTAAACGACCCGCTTGCATCGCCGCCGGTCCCACATGTATCACCGAGAACGCTGTGACGGGTTTGGATCACCTGCATTCGCGAGCGCAGCGCATCGGCAGCACCAGCAATCTCCTCGGCGCTCTCTCCGGCTGTTCGCATGTCGAGTAGAAGTTGTCCAAAGCGTTCTTCGTCGAGGTTTTCCTCCAGCGCAAAATTCACAATCGCAGCCATCTGTTCTCGATCAAGATGCTGTCCGGATTGAATCTGATCGATCGCTCTGTTGACGAGAGATTGCATGAGTTCAGGAGTCCTGTAAGTGCCAGAGCATGAATGATTGCGAAGCGGAGGCTTTGGCGCTACGATTCTTTGATTCTCGGTGGACTTCTTGCGGAGCTATTCGAAGGATGATGGCAAGTTCCACCAAAGTGATAATCGTACTCGGAAGAGGACTATTTCCAGCCCCCAATTCTTTTAAAGAGAGATGTGTCGAGTGCCGCGACGGGTGATCTTAGATATGGATCCTGGGGTTGATGACGCAGTAGCGCTGTGCATGGCTCTGTTCGACCCAAGACTTGAGGTCGTTGCCGTCACTGCAACGGGAGGAAATGTGTCGTCAGAGCAAGCGACCCGCAATTTGCATTCTTTGGTGTCGCTGCTCGATCCGCCAAAATTTCCTCGACTCGGTTCAGCGCCGACGGACGTGGTGCTCCCAGAAAAATATCGCAGTATTCACGGGCAAGATGGTCTCGGTGATGCCGGCATCCCTTTGATGGGTCGTCACGGTAGCAACCTTTCTGAAAAAGTGATTCTTGAAACTCTTCGGGCTTATCCCAGGGAAGTGACGATTATCGCTCTCGGTCCGCTGACCAATATTTCGCGCGCTTTTTTGCGAGATCCCTCGGCAGTCGATCTCGTACGCGAAGTCATCGTGTCAGGGGGTACCTCGAACGGCTTTGGAAACATCACTCCGTGCGCCGACTTCAATTTCTTTTGTAATCCCACGGCCGCTGGACATGTTCTTCGTACGCCCATGCGAAAAACAGTTGTGCCATTGGAAACAACCGGCCAAGTCGTGCTCGGATTTGATCTGCTTGAAGATGTTCCTGACGAGTCATCTCGAGCAGGGAGCTTGCTGCGACGCATGCTCCCGCATGCCTTTCGAGCGTATAGACAGCTGCTGGGTCGCGAAGGGATTTGCCTCCATGATGTCGTCACGCTCGTGTCGCTTACCAATCCCGAACTGTTTGAGCGTTTGACAGTTGCGGCCGATGTTGAAACAGCCGGTGAGCTCACGACTGGCTCCCTGATTATCGATCGCAGAGAAGTTGCAGGGTGGCAACCAAACCTAGACATGCTCGTGAACGTCGATGCCGCTGCTGTGCATGACTGTATTCTTCGTAGCTTGGCACAGGCCGCTCGTTTGACGGGATGAACAACGTCAGCAGCGTAGGCTCTGCGAGGTTCGTTTGAAACCGATTAAGGCGATACCTTTTCGAAATGTTCGCGAAGAGCAAGGTCGAGAGACATGGGAATCTGCTTCTTATTTCGAAAGACAATCATTTTTACCGTTCGAGAGTTTGCGGTGACGCTGACAAGACTTACCAAGTGGTCATCATCTTCGATCGATATACCATCAAATTCGAGAATGATGTCATCCGATTGAATTCCTGCTGTCGCCGCTGGTGACTGCGGCTGTACTCCGGAAACTCTTGCGCCAATGGTGCGATTGAGCCCGAGTTTTTCCGCAGTCTTTTGCGAAAACTTCCGGTCGAGTGTCACTCCGAGATAAGCACGTGAAACAGAACCTGTTTCGACTAGCTGACGGGCTACAAACATCACCATCGACATTGGAATTGCAAAACCAATTCCTTCGCTTCCTCCAGAATTACTTGCGATCGCTGTGTTGAGACCGATCACTTCGCCTCGAAGATTTACCAGTGGACCGCCGCTGTTTCCAGGATTAATGGCAGCATCGGTTTGTAGAAAATCCTGAAACTTCACGCCACCATCACCGAGTTCGAGATCGCGTCGACCTTTGGCTGATACGATTCCCATCGTCACGGAGTGGGAAAGTCCGAAAGGGCTTCCGATGGCAAGTACGGTGTCGCCGATTTGAATTGTATTGACGTTCCCGATCCGGGCAGATACGAGTTTGTCATCGTTCACCTCAAGTACGCCTATGTCGGTTCCAGTATCACTCCACATGCGAACTGGGTGCATCTCACGGCCGTCGTGGAGTCGAATGACGATGTTGTCTAATTCGGCACGATGAATCACATGGCGATTGGTCAGCACAACTTTTTTCCCACCGATTTCCGTGATGACTCCCGAACCGGCCTCTTCTTCGCTTGCCTTTCCGTTACGGGGCCGCAGAAGTGGTTTACGAGTATCGATATGCACCACCGTCGGGCTCACCAGCTGAATCAGACGTCTCAGAACAGAACTTTGGAGCTCTAACAATTCGGCGTCTCGCTTGAGTTCGTGATACATCGTTTCACGTTCACTCGACGAAAGATCACTTAAGGAATGAACCGACGGTAACGCAGGCAAAGTTTTTGAAGACTCAGCAGCGATCGATGCGGGTTCTTCTGCATGGACAATGTGCTCTGACGTTTCTAAGCCAATGCCAGCCAGTATTCCCACAACAAGAATTCTTAGAAAACGATCGGCCCGCCCGATCTTTTGTGAATGGGGAAAAAAATGAAATGAAAAAAAGTTGGCACAAGAAGGAGCAGTCGGGCACATGGAGTCAACCTTTTTTGATAAGGCGGTACTTTATTCAGTCAAATTCAATTCAAGGCAATGCAAAAAGATACTCAAACGACAGGAGTTTTGTCGCCAGCGGAAAATGACATACCGCTTCGCCGTTGAGTAACGGCTCAGACAAGTTGTTTTGCAAGAATCAAACGTCAACTTCGAGATCGCCTGTTACCGTTTCATTCGAGCTATTCTCGGAGGCTTTTTCCCGAACGGATGTAAAACCAGATCGCTCGGTGTCACGCTGGCATTCAATGCACATCGTGGCGTACGGAAGAGCCAAAAGACGAGCCATCGGGATTTTGCAGTTGCAAACTTCACAAAGCCCGTACTGACCATCTCGCAACCGTTCGATCGCGTTTTCGATGCTTCCCAATTCCCGACTCTCGACTTCGGCCAGTTGGGAGCTTATTTCATCCTGCGCCGAATCGAGGGCCGCATCCATCACGTCACCGTGGGTTTGCCCCCGCATTTCCTTGAGTGTTGAAAGATCTCCTGCAAGCGCACTGCGTAGCGCATCACGTCTGCGAATCAGAATACTTCGGAGATTGAGAAGGGCGTCTTTGCGTGCCATTGGTGTCATCCTTCACCGTCTTCCCCATCGTGACTCGACAGGTTCCGTGCCACGAAGCCGTCGGTCGGTGATCGCCGGTTCGTAAGGTCGTTTGGACGTTGATTAAAGGTCGATGCAAAAAACCTCGCTCAATACTACGCAGCTCAGGGAAATTGGGTCGGCGGTGAGGCCTTTTCTCAAGAAGTACAAATTCCGGTCGATTTCGTCCATCCCTGCCGCTGTTGGGCGAAGGTATGAAGGAGTCTGGTCGAAAATATCGGCACGATGAGGTCAAGAAATACAGAAAAAATCGATCGTGACACTTAGGAATTTTTCCTCAATCTCAAGCGCAGGCACTTCTTGGTTCCAAAGTCAGTGCAGACAAGAAGTTACAAAGAGCGATTGGCAACAGGCTTTCCCTAAAGAGTAGAGAAGCACACGGTTCAGAAATCCTAAGAGCACACACCATCTCAAGGCTTCTGTTTGCCTGCGAATGAAACGGGGATTTGAACCTCTGAATACTTAAGAAACCACGGCACGAAAGGGCTGTTGTAAGCAAGCATTCTTGGGGAACCTGATCGGGTCCATTCAGGATGAACCTCCAGCCACGCCTCGAGTGCATGAAGCGAACGCATAAAAGTTTTTTGGTCGTAGGAACCTCGTACACCAATTGAGACCACTGACATCTCGACGGTGTCGGTCACAACAATACGATTATCTTTTTCATCAACACCAACGCTCCCAATCTCTGTTGAGCGATAGAGAAAGGCCATCGATTCTGCTCCACCAGCTTTATCCGGAGCGGGCTCTTTCGACCAATTCATTTCGACCGGCGCTGTCATGGCGATGTCATTGCGTTCGATGTGTCGAAAAAGTCGCATGAACATGCTGTTGTCGCCTACCTCGCCGGTAACACGGGCAAGACGATGTGTGGGGTACGTCTTTACAATGACCTCATTGACAGGTCCTGGAGCGGGATAGTCACGAGGAAGTTTTGCCTCAGAGAACATCATTGGTGTGATCAAGGCATTCTCCTTCTCGGGAGCATTGTCGCCGGCAGCAGTCATTGGAATAAAACCGACCAATACAAATAGTAGAACGAAGCAAAACGACAGCATTCTGTTGAGTTTGGCATGTGCGAGTCGGGAGATCCTTTCGATAAAATTCAGACAGAAAGGACAGCCGTGTTCGCAGTGTTTCTCGTTCCTGTTTGGGATGAAATGTATTTGTATGAATCCGCGAGAAGGCATGGCTCAACCTCTGTTCAATGTGAAAAATATCGGATCCATTAGTTCTTGTCTGAAAAACACCAGATGGTTCCATCTTCAGAAGCCATGACAAGACATCCGGCAGCCACGGCAGGCGACGAGCTAAATCCCACGCCCGCATCAAATTCCCAAGAAAGTTTACCGGAGGAAACATCTAAGGCAAAAATTTTTCCAGCGGTATCACCAACAAAAACTCTCGATCCGACGATCACAGGTGAACTGTCCACACGTCCGCGCGTTGCAAATCGCCAGCGACGCGATCCATCGAACGTTGCAAACGCCTCAACCGCGCGCGCTCTCGAGCCAACGACCACGATCCCCTCCGCGACTGCGGCACTCGAACGATACGCCTGCCCACCAACAGCAGGAACTACTTTCCAGGCGACCTCGAGTTTTTCGTAATCAATGGCCCAAAAAGCGCCGCCCTCCGATCCAAAAAAGGCACGCCCTTCCGCAGTCGCTGGCGTGGTCCCTGTCGGTCCGTCTATAGAAACCTGACCGATTGCTTTTCCATGCTCGACATCGATGACATGCAATTTTCCGTCGCATCCTGCAAGAAATACTTTCCCACCAGCGACTGTGGGAGTGCATCGAATCTGATCGCCGATCGAATGTGTCCATTGAACCTTTCCGTCGGTAATCGAAAGACAACTGAGCGTTGCATCTTGAGCACCAATCAGAACTCGAGTGCCAAGAATACTGGGTCCACCGGAGACTTCGCCGCCGACATGATGCGACCAGATCAGACTTCCATCGATTCGATCAAATGCGTGAATAACGCCATCCATGTCACCTGCAATAACAACCTTCTCTGTCACCGCCGCCGCTGCCGACCACCCCGCCTGGTTTTTGACTTCCCAAAGAAGTTCGCCAGACTTCAACTGCATCGCATGAAACGTGCCGTCGAGATCCCCGATATAGATGATCCCACCAGCAATCACAGGAGTTGCTTCAAAGGCTGTTTTTCCAAATTGTTTTTTCCATACCAACTGAGGATTATCCGGTAGCAAAACCGCAGAGGTCCCACTCCCATCGAGACATCCTCGAAAACAAGGCCATGTATCGACTGTGGCGCACGGCTCGTTTGCACAGAGCCCCGCACCGAATCCTGTCAGCAAAAGATACGAGAGCCATGCAAACGCACTCGCTGCACAAAATGTATGATTGGTGAAACAGAACATAGAGCGTAGATCGTTAGGTATTTGATCAAAACAGTGATCGGAATAATTGGAGTCGACGATGCGTGAGAGATATTTTAGTGATGACGTTGATCAGCCAATTTATACAGGGCGAAAAGATCATCGATGGTGACCGAACGGGGATTAAAACCGGCGGTCCATTGTTCGTGTGACGCAACAGAAAGTCGATCAAACTGCGGAGATTGAACACCTGCTTCTGCGAGACTGGTGGCGAGGCCAGCCTGTCGCACAAGGTTTTCAATCCACTGTGATAGGTGAAAAGCTCCTTCAGGGTCGTTGCGGTCGATGCGGCGGCCCTCAGACGATTCATCAATCAGATCATTCCAGAGATCGGCGTAGTCGGGGCCGCAGATTGAAGCGTTGAACCGAATGACGTGGGGCAGCATCAGCGACACCGCCTGACCGTGTGGAACACCATGATCAGCGGTGAGCGGGTTGGCCAGCGCGTGTGCAACCCCAAGCATTGAATGTTCGATAGCAATGCCTGCCAACGAAGCTCCCAGTTGTACATCGGCTCGAGCCTTTTCATCCGTCGGGTTCGCAAGCACTCTCGGGAGAGCGTGCGACAACAATCGCCACGATTCCCTGGAAAAAATCATCGATACCGGTGTTCGGGCCTTTGCAACATAGCTTTCAAGAGCGTGAGAAACCGCATCGATGCCGGTGAGTGCCGTCACGCGAGGAGGCTGCGTGAGGGTGAGTCCGACGTCGAGAATGGCAATTCGAAACGCTGCGGCCGGATCACCACAGGCCATTTTTACACCGCTGTGAGCATCACTCACTAATGCAAACGATTGAGTCTCACTGCCCGTGCCAGCGGTAGTCGGAACCGCGATCGAAGCGAGCATGGGCTTGCCGGCCTTCCCGCGTCCCCAGTAGTCCTGCATGCGTCCGCCGCAAGAAAAGAGAAAGTTAATTCCCTTGGCGCAGTCCATCGAACTTCCGCCGCCGATGGCCACCAGAAGATCCGGACGAAAGTCACGCGCAACATCTGTTCCGGCATTGATGTGGTCTGTGGTCGGATTTTCTCTCACCGCGTCAAACAGACAACTGACAAGCCCCGATTTCGAAAGACAATCGATGCCTCGAGCGGCGTGTCCTGTAGCGACTACGCCGGGATCGCTGATGACCATCACTCGCTTTGATCCGAGTTGACAGGCCAGGGCACCAAGTTGTGACATGGTGCCGTTTCCGACGACTAATCTTGTAGGCAGGCAAAGTTCAAAGGGAGTGATCACTCGAATGCATGCTCCGGGACCAAAGGTGGGTCTCCATCACAAAGGAAAAATTAACTCGCCGCTGCTACAGGCTGAGCCGGGAGTTGCAGCGCTCTTGAACGGTAGAGAAAGTCAACAATGTTTCCCTCGTGTGGTTGCAACCAATCCAGACGCGTTGTGGGAATTGGACCGTAGTTCAGCCGATCGATGAGAATAGAATCAGCCAATGCTGAACGAAATGAAGGGTTTTCTGTAATCGCCGTGCAGACCAGAGTTGAACCGATTGCGTCGAGCATCTTTTCTTGCGGACAAGAGACGACGGACACAAACGGAAACATATACTCGGCCTTTGCAATTGACGGTTCCGGTGACGAGGCATGCACAACAACCGGTCGCAGCCAGCCACAACGTTCGCCCTCGACGAAGCGAGAACCATAGGCTGCGGTCATGTGTTCAACTCCAGGTGTGTTCATGCCAGCCTCAATTTGTTTCCAGAGAGCCGCTGCCGCTCCAGGAATCGTGAATGCCGCAAGCGTGGAATCGGGGTCATCGGGCGGTTTCACATCCATAGGACCCAGACGCTCCGCGATGGCGGCGGCAATCTCTTTTGTATGACGACTGGCCCAAATCGCGGAAGCGTTAATACATCCACGACCACTGTTCACCGCGACGCTTTCCACCATCACATCGAGATACTCTGGCCAGCGATCAACCAGATCGTCTCCGAGGATAATTTTTGAGAATCCCGGACCATGTACCTGCACGTTTGGATTTGCGCGATAAAGTTCTACAGTCTGCGTACTGCCGAAGATCATGCTGCGTCGACAACCTGCGAGAACAGCAGCTCCCACATCAGTAGCACCGGGATACAGGCCGATGGCCTCCGCCGGGATGCCTGCCTGTATCATCGCTGCCGCCATGCGGTATGGAGTCCAAGGTTCTTGGCCACCCGGCTTCATAACCAATCCAACACCCAAGGCAATCACCGGAAGCCAGAGTGTGTGAACGCCTGGCGAATTGGATGGAAGCACGAGGCCAAGCACCGGCGAGTTCGCCTGATAGCTCACGATGACACCACGTTTTTCCCGTCCCCAACCCTGAGACAAAATTTCCATTGGAAGACCGCGAGTGAGAGCATCAAGCATGCGATCCATATTTGAAAGCACAAAAAGATTCTTCTGCATATTCGCTCGACAGAGTGTTTCAGGCAGGCCCGTGGTAGCCGACTGTTGTCGAACGAAGTCTTCCGGAGTCTGCTGCGAATCTCCGACTGGAAGTGCAGCCTCGGCATACAGTGAACCTGCTTTCTTGAGTCGACGTACCATCTCAAGAGGGTCAATCGCTCGCAACGATTCACGCGCTCTTTGAGCATGACGCAGGTCACGGGAAAGCATCGCCCCACCGGTTTGACTTACTTCGGCAACTAATTCACCGGTAAGAAAGTGAACGAGCGGCGTTTTTTCAAGCGATTCATACGGCGTTCCAAATCTCAGGGCTGGCAAGTGCATGAACAACTCCATTAATCAGAGCGTAAAAAAATGACGACCCTTTATAATAGCTGCTGGACTACCTTTTCCGAGAGTCGAGCACTACTTAATACACGCCCACTGTCGTGCTCGAAGAGAGTTCGTGGAACGGACGCACACCGCTGATTCCGTCCCATGGATATTTTACATACGGATGTTCACGTTCTCCCTCGTCTCTCTCAAGAAATCCAGGCACAAATGTTTCGTGAGTCAGCGTCGTGAGTTTGACTCGACCGGTGCCACCGTAAGGAACCACTTCATTCGTGTTTTTAAAATCGACGACTTCGATCACTGCGCGTGGCTGAGGAGCGTAGTAAGCAATGGTGTATCCGTCAGCAGGTATGACAGGTCGGGAAGCTGCCAATCCCATCAGCGTGTTGCCGTAGGTCGGGGTCATGAATGCGCCGTCGAGCAGTTCCTCGACAGCAAAACGAGTCCACTGAGGAGTAAATTCTGTGCCACCGGAAAAGATTCCTGTGATGCCCATTTTTCGGATGGTTGTACCACGTTTCTCCAGAGACAGCGCCAGCGACTCAAGGAGCTTTGGCGTTGTAAACATGCATCGAACCTCGTGGCCCGCTTCGAGGATTGTGATCGCCTGATCAATGCAGTGCTGCTTGTATGCTTCGAGATGTTCCATCCATCCTTTCTGGATGAGCTTGATTACCCAGCGTGGATCAAGATCAATGCAGAAGCTCATCCCTCCGCGATGTTGAGCGAGATGCTCGATCGAGAGCCTTAGCCGTCGAGGCCCAGACGGCCCGAGCATGAGCCAGTTTGCACCTTTTGGAAAGTACTCTTCTGAAAGCGTGTCGCTGAATTGTTCGTAGTCTGTTCGAAAGTCGCGCATGTTGACTCGGCTCTTGGGAATGCCTGTCGTACCGCCGGTTTCGAAGACATACAGAGGTTGATCCGCTTTCCCTCGAGGAACCCATCGGCGCATTGGACCTCCACGCAGCCACTCATCTTCAAAGGGAGGAAACTTCGTCAGATCTGCGTAACACCGAATTTCTTTGAGAGGGTCAAACGAAAGCGACGTTGCGTATTCCAACCAGAACGGACAGCCCGTCGATGGATGAAAATGCCATGCCACCATTTCTGCGGTATGGGCATCGAGCTTCTTCTTGGATTCGGCAATCTGCGTATCGTTGGCGACTTCAAACACGCTTGACTTTGCTGCCGTGGTGGACATGAGAATAATCGTGAAAATCACGCTCCAAAAGTGTACGAAGGGCATTGATCCAAACGTGGACAAACGGCTGACACGATCGAGCATGATGAAGGACGCATGCTCCAAAAAACCACAAAGCATACGATCAAAAAGAGAGCCTTCACGCGAGAAGCCGTTTCAAAATAGTTCGGCAAGGTTCAGGAAGGATTTTCTACAGGGAACACAAAAATATGGAACGCAGTTTCGCAACTTGTTGTAGAAATCTCTTTGCAATGAAGCAAATCTCATCCGAAAAATACGCATGAAACTCTGCCTTCATCGCAGAAAAACTGCAACGATTGAAGATCATGCTTCGGCAGGAGGAGACACCGCCGGTGAGCCAAGTTGTGAGAGCATTTGCAAAACACCGTTAAAATGGGCAAGCCGTGGTCCGTAGCGATCGACAAATTCGCCGAGGGCGTAGTCGCTGTCAGTAAAAGAATCGGCATTTTCAGCGGCTTCTCGGGCCACCGAACCGAGAAACTCCGTGTGTACGCTTGAAAGAGCTTCGGCCGCCTCTCGACAGGATTTCGCCAAATCTGGATTGGCCTCTTTCCACGCCTTGAGTTCAGCGTTCCGCTGACGCTGTTGCTGAGAGACTTGAGAGAGCAGCTCCGCAAGAAGTTCACATGTTCGTTGCTGCGAAATAACCATCTCTCGCATGAGACGAACCTGTTCGTCTACCGCGGGTGAAAGTGCTGGGCCCGACATTGTTTCTGGTGCGGCAGCAGCAGAAATATCGAGTTGAGTGAACAGTTGTGGTGTGTGGTTCAAAAAAAATTCTCCAAAACGATTCGTCGGACCATATTCGCCTTCCCTCCAAAACAAAGTTGCATCAGCAGAGTTCAGAGCTTTGAAGAGGCTACGGCGTGAAGATCAATCTCTTTAACAGATAGTATGCCGAAATCATCTAAGTTTCCAGCATTGAGATGAATTTTAGAGTAATGAACTCTCTGTCTGCACTTGAGTTGGAGACTTTTGAGCGGAGTTCATGAACAACCGATTGAAGTGGAGTGGAGAAAAGGTCAAGCGATTGTGCCGATTGTTTGGTCACATCACAAGACTCCATGAGACATCAAATTTTGCCCATCTTGCTAAAAAGGAACTCCCAAAACGGGCCTTCGTCAGCGTCACTGGCGGCCTCAAGTCGCAGGTCAATCGACCCGACTTTCTCAATGCGAAATCTCATCAGGCAGATTTCTGTTGGAATTTGTGGTGGCTGAAGGTCGAACACGATTGATCCAGCGGACAGTATCGAGACGGAGCAGACTATGGTTGGAAGTCCCTCGGCGAGTAGCGTGAGTTCGCGAGAAACCTGTGCGGCGGGCTTTCTCACAGCAGTAGACTCTCCAAGTCATGGGATCTTTGGTGGCTATCTTTTAGTCGATACAGTGGGACGACCTCTGGAGTTCTACTGCACCGCTCCGATACGCGTTTCTCGAGCACAGCAGATTCTCTATGGCCATACGCTGGAGAGTCATCTTCACGGGAAACAAATCGGTGCCACGCTCATCGAGGAATCCAGCCTCGAACCACGCGTAGTGCTCACCGATTTGCCGGCAATGCTTCACGCCGGAATCCACACCTCAGTGCCACTCGGCCTGGTGAAAACCAATGAGGAGGAGTCATCGTCGTGCGAACTGGGAATGCTTCGAATCGGCTCGCGAAGTGTTCGATTCGACGGAAACAATGAATCCCTCGTCTCTCTTATGCGGGAGAGGCTCTCGTTCCTCGATCCTCAATTTGATGTTGCAGAACCTTTTGAACGAATTCGCGCGGCAATTGAGGAAGCGCAGAAACGCTAACAGCATCGAAACGGGGATCCACCATCGAGAAAAGAGTGATCGACAGGAACGAGAAAAATGCTTCAAGGATGACTGACAGCACGGTGGGAAAGGCATGGTCACTCCGACAGAGCGAATTTGAAATCGCTCCATGCAATGTCGCGCACATTTCAATTGAAAACATTGCGACCCCTGGCGTGCTTCGCGTGCCGATAGATCCGCCTCGATGTGCTGCGGTTTCCATTCCCTTTGAACTGTGTGCTCCAAAGACACAGAAATTTACATTTCGTCCGGTCGCACCTCTGCCCGTCGATCAGTTCAATCACGTTGCAGAGATCGCCGTTCGACTTCCACGGCCAACTCGTGAATCTTCGGAGTCGACATCGCCGCGAACGCGCATTGGTGTGCCGGCAGATGTCGTGAAACTCGAAGAGCGGATGTTCTACCTCCTGCAGCCTGATCTCGAGACAATGCTTGAAACGTGTCGCCTCGAATTTCCTCGAAAACCATTTCCATTTCAGTTTGAAGGAATTGCGTTTCTCCTGCCGCGATTGGGTGCCATATTGGCCGACGAGATGGGCCTTGGAAAATCGATGCAGGCGATCTCTTCGATTCGTCTTCTTATTCGCTCAAAGGAAGCCAGACGAGTGCTCGTTGTCTGCCCCAAGGGACTCGTTACAAACTGGAAAAAGGAACTAGAAGACTGGGCTCCAGAGATCCTTGTGGCCATCGTGGAAGGCCCGATTGAACGGCGACGCTGGCAATGGTCTCTCAATGTGCCGGTCACTGTGGCGAACTACGAGGTGCTCGTTCGCGACCGTGAATTGCTTACGGAACTTGGACTGTCGTTCGATCTTGTAGTGCTCGATGAGGCACAGCGCATTAAAAATCTTTCCAGTCAGACGAATCACGCGGTGTGCAACTTGATACGAAAACGAAGCTGGGCGCTGACCGGAACTCCTGTAGAAAACAGTTCAGAAGACCTTGTGGGAATTTTTAATTTCGTTGCACCCGGTCAGATAAACAGCGAAATGTCGCCTCGCGCAATGGGCATGGCAGCGACTGACCATGTGCTGCGAAGAACCAAGGATCGAGTTCTTAAGGATCTTCCTCCGCGAATGAATCGCGACGAGCGAATTGAATTGTTGCCAGAGCAACGAGAAACCTATCGGCTTGCAGAGGAGGAAGGAATACTGAGGCTTTCGTCGATGGGGAAAGAGGCGACGATTCGACACGTTTTTGAACTTGTATTGCGACTCAAACAGATTTGCAATTTCGATACCGCTACCGGATCAAGCGCCAAGCTGGAGCGTTTATCAAGTGAACTCGAAGAAGTTGCTTCAAGCGGGCGCAAGGCGCTCGTGTTCAGTCAATGGGTAGAGGTGCTCAAGAAACTTTCTGGAAAACTTTCTCGGTTTGGTGCGCTTGAGTACCACGGCGGCATGTCGACCAAGAATCGCGACGCGACCATTGAAAGATTCCGAAACGATCCAAAGTGCTCCGTTCTACTTCTTTCCTACGGTGCCGGTGCAGTGGGGCTCAATCTGCAGTTTTCGCAGTATGTGTTTCTCTTTGATCGCTGGTGGAATCCGGCCGTCGAAGATCAGGCAATTAATCGCGCGCATCGAATCGGTGCAGTGGGCGCAGTCACGGTAACACGATTTCTTACCGTCGACACAATCGAAGAACGAATCGACGAGGTGCTATCGCGCAAGCGAGCCCTCTTTGAGACAATTCTTTCCTGTGCCGAAGGACCGCAATCTGGAGGATTAACCCAAGAAGAACTCTTTGCGCTGTTCAATCTTCATACACCCCGCACGATCACTGAAGCGGCATAATCTCTGGCGATTTGCTAGAAAAGCCCTTCAATAGGTCGGCCCGGAATAAACCGAGAAAAAACCTGACTGTCCGTCGGGTAATCTCTCGTGGTGAGAATCGGAGACCCAAAATTCTTCGAAGTGATCCCGCCAGATAAAAGGGTTTCTCGGAATCCGATCGGTGTGCCTTCGGTACAAAAGCGAGAGATTCATGACTACTGGACGCATCATGAGTAGATACGAGTACGACGTTGTTGTAGTTGGCGCGGGCCATGCTGGGGTTGAAGCTGCTCTCGCTGCTGCACGCTTGGGCGCCAAGACGGCCCTGCTCACAGGAAACTGTGACACTGTCGGGCAGATGAGTTGCAATCCGGCGATTGGTGGTCTTGGGAAGGCGCAGTTAGTGCGCGAGGTGGATGCTCTCGGTGGAGCGATGGGACGCATCATTGACGCAACGGGAATTCAGTTTCGAGTTCTCAACCGCTCAAAAGGGCCGGCCATGCACGGCCCCCGTGCGCAGGCTGACAAGAAACAGTATCAGCTGATTGCAAAACAGTTTGTTGAAGAAGCAGACAACCTCGAACTTCGACAGGAAATGGTCGAAGATCTGATCGTCGAACCACTTCAGACCAACCATCTCAATCAGCCAGCATGGCGAGTTGTCGGCGTGCGAGTGCGAGGCAATGCAGAATATCGAGCGGCAGCGATTGTCCTGACAACAGGAACGTTTCTGCAGGCCGTGATGCATACCGGCGAAGCAAAAACCTCAGGCGGCCGGGCAGGGGAGGGCACCAGTACCGGGCTCAGTGCGTCACTCATTCGACTCGGTTTTCGCATTGAACGATTTAAAACAGGCACTCCGTGCCGGCTCTTGGGACGCACAATCGATTACTCGGCGTTGCTCGCTCAGCCGGGCGATGAACAACCGCAACCCTTTTCATTTCTCACACCGTCGATCGATGTCGATCAGATGAAGTGCTGGATCACTCACACGACGCCTGAGGTACACGAACTGATTCGCCAGAATCTCTATCGGGCTCCTATGTATACCGGACAGATTGAGTCGCGTGGACCGAGATACTGTCCGAGTATTGAGGACAAGGTAGTTCGATTTTCCGAACGGGAGAGCCACCAGCTCTTTCTCGAACCAGAAGGACGTCAAACGCAAGAGGTTTACGTCAACGGAATTTCTACGAGTCTGCCCCGCGATGTGCAGGACCGGATGATTGCGATGATTCCCGGTCTTGGTCGTGCAATCATCATGCGGTACGGCTACGCCGTCGAATACGACTACTCACCGCCCGATCAGTTGAAACCCTCGCTTGAGACCAAGCGTGCATTAGGTCTGTTGCTTGCCGGTCAAATCAACGGCACCACGGGCTACGAAGAGGCGGCAGCACAAGGGCTGATCGCCGGCACCAACGCCGCGCGTTTGGCGGCCAATCGAGAACCACTCGTGCTTGATCGTGAGCAGGCTTACATAGGAGTGCTGGTAGATGATCTTGTTACCCGTGGAGTCGATGAGCCCTACCGTATGTTCACCAGTCGAGCAGAGCATCGTCTTGCCCTTCGTCACGATAATGCCGATCGCCGACTGACGCCGCTAGGCATCGAACTCGGGCTTGTGGAAGAGAAACGACGAGAACGGTTTCTACAAAAATCCGCGGAGATCGTATCTGCGATTGCCACGGCTTCCTCAAAACGATTCCGAGGTGCGACACTCCTTGAGATGCTCAAGCGTTCTGAAACTCAGTGGAGCGATCTCGTTGCAATTGAACCCGCCTTGGCGTCAGTCTCTTCCGAGGTGGCAGAACAGATTTCAAACGATGTTCGCTACGAGGGTTATTTGCAACACGAACGCCGCCAGATTGAGCGGCGAGGAAAGCTCGGAAAACGTGTCATTCCGGAGGGATTCGACTACTGTTCGGTGCAACACCTGCGGGCAGAGGCAAAGGAAAAACTCTCGCGTATTCAGCCTCGCACACTCGAACAGGCCGGGCGAGTCAGTGGAGTAACGCCGGCGGATCTGGCTCTGGTACTGATACATCTAGAGGGCCTTGCCTCCCTGTAAAAGAGGGCGACAAAAGTCTTTCCAATGCGCATCGTTCACATCACTGCTGGAGCAGGGGGAAGACTGTGTGGAAGTTGTCTGCACGACAACGCACTTGTGCGCAGCTTACGACAGGCCGGCCGGGATGCGATTCTTGTATCCGCGTACGTTCCCACCACCACCGACGAGGAGAACGTTTCTGAATCGAAAGTTGTTTTAGGCGGCATCAACGTATGGCTTCAACAATACATTCCGCTGTTTCGAAAAACGCCAGCCTTTCTGGATCGTCTTTTTGATCTTCCGGTACTTGTCTCGTGGCTCTCTGCCCGCACCGGAAACGCGCGCCCCGTCGATCTTGGAGCGATTACGATTTCTTCGCTCAAGGGGGAGCAAGGATATCAGCGAAAGGAAGTTGAAAAATTAGCAACCTGGCTCAAGGAAGAGATTCAGCCCGATGTTATTCACTTGTCAAATGTGTTGCTTGTTGGGTTGGCAGAGCGATTAAAAGAAGTCACCGGCGCTGGAATCGTGACGAGTCTTTCGGGCGAAGACCTTTTCATCGAACAGCTTCCCCGAACGGACTACGAACTGGTCAGAAAACTTCTTCGCGAACGCTCTGCGCACGTTGATCGCTTCGTGGCGCTCAATGAATACTTTGCCAACTTCATGAGCGAATATCTCAGCGTTTCAAGATCATGTATCGACGTGGTGCACCACGGTGTGGATCGCGAAGGTTTTTCGGAGCATGCACCCGATCTGATGGCTCGTCGCGAATCTCGTCCAGGCACAGTTGTGATCGGTTATCTTGCCCGGGTCTGTCAGGAAAAAGGTCTGCTGCAACTCATTCGCGCGGTGAGTGATGTTGCCAGTCGACCAGGCTGCGGAACCATCAAACTGCTGGCAGCAGGAGCGGAGATCCCGGCCGAGAATCCCTATCTCCAGCGATGCCTACAAACTGCCAACTCGTGTGGATTGGGAGATCGCTTCGAGTGGCTCGGGCAGATCGACCGAAAAAGAAAGATTGAACTGCTTCATTCAATTGATCTGTTTGCCCTTCCGACGCAGTATGCCGAAAGCAAGGGGATCTCAGCCATCGAAGCACTTGTTGCCGGTGTGCCCGTCGTCGCTCCGAAACATGGCGCGTTTCCAGAATTACTCGATCACGGCCAAGCCGGTCTCCTGCACGCTCCTCATGATGAAAAAGATCTTGCCAACACAATTTTCACATTGGTTGCCGATGCACAACTTTCACAGCTGCTCGGTGCACATGGCCACGCACTTGCCTCACGTCGAAACTCTCCCCTCGCGATGGTGTCAGGACATGACGCCATCTATTCTCAAGTGTGTCGCCGAACGTAGCGAGACAAGAGTCGCCCTCAACTCTTAGGCTTTCGAACCTCTTTCGGAACACGAACAGACACGAGGAGGAAAATAGAAGGTTTTCAACAGAATTGAGTAAAGTGGTTGGCTCGCCACAAAGGCTTTCATCGATGATACTCTTGTCAAGAGCCGTCGAACGAATTCCCCGCATGCGCGTTTGAGATGTATCTCTTGGAAAAATTGTAGAACTTTAGGTCTTCTGGTGAGCATTCTTTTCAGATCGAATGAGAAAGTACGGAGCCGACTTTCATGCAGCTAACCAAGCAACACTTAAGAATGCGATATAATTTCCTAGCATGCGCAGACACAGAGCGTCTGTTTGTATTGCCCCGAATGTGTCGGCTTCACCAGAGAGTTCTGTTGACAGTCGCGGTTGCCATTCTGGCGAGCTTTCCGTTGGCCGCCGAGCCGGAAAAACCTTCAACCGAACCGGCTCGTAGCGCGTATGCATCAGCGGCTGCACTTCAAAATCGAGAGGCATGGGACTTAGCGAGTGAAGAGTGGACCTCGCTCATCGAGCTATTCCCAAACGATCCACTTGCCGCAAAGGCCCGCTATTACCTGGGGATCTGTGAGCTGAAGCTCAATAAAATCGATCGTGCGAGAGCTGCTTTTGCAGCGGCAATAAAAGCCGGTGGCGATGAAACAACCCTCGGTGATGCCCGGTGGGAACTCGGTCGAAGTACATTTCTGGAAGCAGAATCTGGAAAACGAGAACTGTATGCGGCGGCTGCAACAGCGCTCGAAGATTTTATTGCAAAACATCCTCAACATAGCCACATCTCCGATGCTCTTTATTTCGATGGTGAATCGCTCTGGCAGTCCGACAAAAAAGAAAAAGCGATCGAGGTTTGGTCGGGAATGATTCAAAAATCTCCTCAGGCATCGCGGCTACCAGATGCGCTCTATTCGCTCGGAGTGGGATTGGCCGAACTCAAAAAACCGAAAGAGGCATCTGCGGCCCTCTCTCGGCATGCTCGCGAGTTTCCAGAACATCGTCTTGCCTTCGATGTGGCGATGTGGCGAGCGGATCTTGCAGTTGAAGCGGGGCTTCCGGCAGATGCCTTAAAACTGCTTGAACCACTGTTGAAGATTGAGCCCGAACGACGAGCCGATGTGCTCTTGCGGCTCGGTCAGGCTAGGTTTGCCGCTGGCCAGCATGCGTTGGCTGCAGAAGCTTTTGAACAGGTTGCTCGAGATTACAGTGGATCACAATTTGCTTCGCAAGCTGCGATGTCCGCCGCGACGTCGCAACTCGAGGCCAAGCAACCTGAGAAGGCCAGACCGTGGCTCGAAGGACTCATCAAGACAGAGGGACCGCATCAACTCGATGCCGCTCACCTACTTTCAACGCTTGAGCTTGATGCCGGGGCCCCAGCCAAGGCGATTGCCGCAATCGACGCGGTCATGCCAAAAGCAAAAGGCTTACCGATCGAACCGCGTCTGATGATCGATCGTGCAGATGCGATCTGGGAAATTCCTGATAGGCGTGCCGAAGCACTTGTGGCGTACGAATCTTTCTTGACGGCGTATCCTCTGAGCCCGCTTTTACAACAGGCGCTTTCGATGGCGGCGCTTGGTCAACTGGAAATGAAAAAGCCAGAACTGGCGATCGAGCGAGCAGATACGTTTTTGAAACAATTTGCATCTGACAAGCTTGCCGTCGACGTGGGACGCATTCGGGCAGAGGCATTCTTTGCAAAAGGAGACTTTCAAGGAGCAGTGACAGCGTATGCATCACTTTCTGCCGCACATCCGGCCGCACCGCAGCGATCGACATGGATGCTCAGGCAAGCAGCGGCGCTGGTGACATTCAAGCAGTGGAAGGAAGCGCACGAGGTTCTTGTACAAGCGATTCCCGGTCTTACAGGAGACGATGTTGGCGAGGCCATGCTGCTGGATGCTTCAAGCCTCCTTGAGTTAGGAAAGCCAAAAGAAGCTGCTTTGCTGGCTGAGGCGATTGTTACAAAAATGCCAGCGTGGTCGCGTGCGGATGAATCGTTGTTGCTGGCGATTCGCGCCTCTCGTCAGGCGGGAGATGATGCAGCGGCGATGGTCTTGGCCGAACGAATGGTGGCTACCCGTCCCGATGGGCCTCGCGCAGATACGGCTTGGTACCGCGTTGGCGAACTCCGCCAGAAGGCTGGGAAACTCGATGCTGCCATCGAGGCATTTGCGCGTTCTCAAAAAGCAAAACCAAATGGCCCTCGCGTTCCTTGGGCACTGCTTGCCACAGGCTGGGCACACGACACGGCAGGTCGACCGGCCGATGCCATCAAGTCCTGGAGCGAGTTAATCGATTCCTATTCAACCTCTGAGGCGATGGCCGAAGCTCTGCGAGCCAGAGGTGATGCTCGACAACGAACAGGTGATTTCAAGGGTGGACTGCTCGACGCCCGCAAGGCGCTCGAACTCCCGATGGAAGATCAGTCAAAACTTGAAACACGATTTCTTGAATCGCTTTGCTTGATAGGAGACGGACAATCTCAAGTTGCTGTGCCGCTTCTGGAAAAGCTTGTTCTTGATGGCCAGAATTTTGCAGCACTGGATCGAGTGTTGTCGGAACTTGCCTGGGCACAAAAAGCAATTGGTAAGACTGCGGAAGCCGCAGCAACTCGCAAGCAACTGCTCGAGCGATTTCCAAAAAGTTCGCGTGCAGCTGAGGCGTGGTTCGAAACCGGCGAGGCTGCTTGGGAGGAAAAGTCATGGGACACTGCTGCCGCTGCCTACACGGCCGCGATCGCGTCGCCCGACTCCGCTGCGATTGCCAATCAGGCTCGACACAAGTTTGCTTGGACATCCGTCATGAAAAAAGACTACGCCGCAGCCGCGAAGGGGTTTCAGTCGCAACTCACAGCAGCCCCAAAGGGACCGTTGGCTGCTGACGCCCGCTGCATGTTAGGCGAATCCCTTTTTAAAACAGGAGCCTACGCACCTGCCGAAGTGGCGTTTCGTGAAGCGATTGCTGAAGAGAAACAACTTTCGTCGGATGATCTTCGTGCACTCTCGCTCGTGCGATCGAGCGAATGCGCGGCGCAGCAGCAGCGTTGGGACGAAAGTCTTGTTGCAGCAGAGCAGCTGATAAGTCGATTTCCAATGTCGACATACGCTCCTTTGGCTCGTTACGCTTCGGCATGGGCCAATCAGAACCTTGGAAAACTCGATCAGTCACTCGTGGCGTACCGTGCCCTAGCCGACTCGGGGCGTACGGCACTTGCTGCGCGGTCTCGACTGATGGAAGGGGAAATCCTTTTCGAACAGGGAAAGCACCGTGAAGCAGTGAAAACGTTTTTCAAAGTTGCCTATGGATTTGGTGAACGAGCGGCTCCGGCGGAGTATCATCCGTGGCAAGCACAGGCAACTTTTGAATCGGCACGATGTTTTGAAGTGCTTGAAAAACAAGACCAGGCCCGATTGCTCTATCAAGAACTGATCGACCGCTATCCACAATCGCAGCAGGTTTCTGCTGCGAAGAAGCGGCTCGATATTCTTGGAAAGCCGAAGACGACATCTCCTCCCCGAGCAAAATGATTTTTATGAAACACCCGGTAGCCACTCTGTTGAAAAATCGGCGTATCGCAATACTATTCGTTCTCTTGGTCGCGAGCGCCTGTTTCGGTGATCGAGGAGCACGGTGCCATGCGCAGCCGGTCGCGAATGAAGCAGAGCGACGCGCTGAAGAGGCTCTTGCCGGTCCCTCTGGCGAAACTGTTTCGGGACAGCCTGACGCCGTTTCTTCTGACAAAACGACTAAAGGCCAGACACTCTTAGAACTCTTTCTGGCTGGCGGCGTGTTGATGTGGCCGATCACACTGATGTCGGTGGTGGTTGTGCTTTTTGGCGTTGAAAGATCGTTGGCGCTGCGACCTTCGAAAATCGTGCCACGATCGTTCATTCGTGACTTAGGCGAAATAACGGCCGATGGGCCCTTCGATCCGCGCAAGGTCTATCGCTTGTGCCAGCAGAATCCATCAGTTGTTTCAACGGTGGTGCGGGCGATGCTTGGCCGGCTTGGTCGGCCAATGTCCGAAGTGGAACACGCTGTAAGTGAAACAAAAGATCGAGAAGCGTCGCATCTCTACGCCAATATTCGGCCTATTGGTCTGGCTGTTACGGTCACGCCGTTGATGGGTCTTTTGGGAACCGTTCAAGGAATGATTCTCGCCTTTTACACGACTGCGAATCTGCAGGCGGGAGCCAATCGCGCTGCGGAATTAGCCCAGGGCATCTACGTGGCGTTGATTACAACGTTTGCCGGACTGTGCGTTGCCATCCCGGCGGCAATCCTTGCGCACTATCTTGAAGGACGAATCATCAACAGTTTTAGAAAAGTGGACGGCGTTGTTGAAAGTTTGTTGCCACAAGTTGAACGCTATGAAAATGTGCAACGCGTAACGGCACGGCAATTAGCATCTGAAACCCCGGCTCGATCGTCGAAAACTTCTGCCGAACCAGTATCGCGGCCAACGCTCGACGCGTCGCCAAAAGTTTCTGCTCCAAAAATTCAGGGATAGAGTCAAGGCCGGCGGTAGAGAATCGCCGGTAGAGATTCGTTGTGAGTCAAGAAAAAAGTAAAATTGACATATGAGTTTAAAAATTGAGAAAGGAAAGCTTTCGGGGTCCCTTGAAATGACTCCAATGATCGACATTGTGTTCCTACTCATGATTTTTTTCCTGGTGGCCTCGAAGCTCGAGGAAGCGGATCGCTCGATCGACGTGGTGCTGCCGCGTGCAAGTGAGGCCAAGCCATTAACGAGTCGGCCGCGAGAGTTGATCGTCAATATTGATCGTGAAGGCAAGTACTATTCGGGTTCGAATCCTGTGTCGCTCGAGCAGTTGGAGGATTTCTTAAGACAGGCCGCTGCCGACAATCCAGGAAAACAGACCGTTGTTGTTCGAGCAGATGAGAACGTCGCCCATAAGTTTGTGGTCGGAGCGATGAACGCCTGCGTCAAGTCTGGAATTGACGACTATCAGGTGCAGTCGGCAGAGAATCAGTAACGGTTCAAACGCTCAGAAAAATGGTGGGACCCATGCTGAATCGCACGGTCAAAAAAATTGAAATTGTTCGCGCGGATTTTGATGAGCATCTTTGGCCGGTGAATGTGGCCCTTGGAGTGCTTGGCGGCTGTGTTGCGGGCGTGATTTTTGCCACGAGCGATTTCACATGGCCTCCCACAAATCTGTTTCGATCCGGACAGGTGCGGTTCGTGTCGTTGATGGGAAGCATGGTCGTATTGATGGTGCTTGCCAGTCTTGCTGGCGGTGCGAGAGGACGACGGCTGCAACTCGCAGCGCTCGTCAGTGTCATGATCCATCTGATTGCGGCAGGTGGGCTTTCAATGACCCGTCTGAATGTCATTCCAACCGGGACGATCACGGAAGTGGATTCTCGGAACGAATCCAAATCAAACCAGCGGGCCGATTATGCTCTTCAAGTGAACAGCAGTCACCGGGAGAGGCCGGTTCATGAAGAGCCACTGGCACTTGATGAACCTGAGGTGACTCAGGATGCAAAGCCAGCCGAACACTCGCATCAGACTCGCTCGGTTGAAACTCGGCAGCAACAGGAGATTGCTCAGGAGGCCACCGTGGCGACTGTTACCGAGATACCGAGATCTCGTCCTTCGGCTGCACGGCAAGTCGAACGAACGGCTCAACGTTCGCGACAAACAGTCAGTACACCACTTCCGACAGCCTCTGCGTCCGTTGCAAGCCTCGAAGATCAACCTGTTCTGGAGGCAACCAAAGAACCTCTTCAGCCGAAACCCAATGCGGCATCACCATCGAGACAAGTGTCTGCCGCAGTGGCGCGTCGCACGGAGGAACAAGCCGACACGGTTGCTCCTGTGGCAGTTGCATTGCCACAGCTCGATCGACCGATGTCAGAAACGCTTTTGCCATCTCCTTCTCGTTTGCTGGATCGAGCGATAAGTGAGACCGAACAGCCAGTCAACGCACGAGCAGAAGCGACCCCCACAACAGCACAACCGACTCCGATCGAAGCACCTTCGCAGCTGAATCCTGCGCAGGTGGTTTCACGCCCAAAACAGTCAAATGAGCAGCCACTCATTTCGAAACCTTCAGAGTCGGCCGCTGTCGATGTGCCAAATGCCCTTCCGAAAACAACGTCCCAAGGAAGGCCGGCGCGAGCGGCGACGTCTCTGTCAGCGCCTCTTGCAGTCAAAGACCAGCGGGCAGTTCCTCGTGTTCGAGCTCAGGCAGACTCTGGCGATTCTCAAAGCGAGGCAGAGTCAATCTCGGGCACTACTTTAGGAACAGAGCAAACGGCAACAGCCTCGAGCGAAGGTTCTCCGCGTCCGCAAAATTCTTCGGTGCTTAATCGTTCTCGCCAGCCGGCGGGTCGGGGAAGTGCGATTGTCAGTCGTGAATCGGGGAATACGCCAGCGGGGCCTCGCGGTGATCCTGATTCCAATCAAGTGGCGGTAAGTCCAGGAGGATCTCCGACTGCAGGATCGCTTTCCAGAACAAAAGGCAATCGAGGGACACAATCCGGAACACCGAGTGGAGGATTTGCAATCGGCACTCCTTCAAGAGCAAAAGCATCGGCAGGAAGCGACTCGGGCACGGATGGGATTGTAATCAATGGCCCTGACGTGTCGCCAACATCTGAGCCACTAGGAGATGGTCCGCCTGACACGCCGCCGGTGGCCGCGACCATGCGTTCTGGTGGTCGCGCTGAAACCCCGCTGCAGACAGTGCAAGGGGTTGCTCGTGGGAAGAACGCTTCGCCGGGTGACGAGTTGATCGAAGTGTCTTTGACCCCAACGCCCACATCACGTCCTGATCGAAACGAACAACAAAATACTCAAACCGCCTCGGCAGGGAATCGACCGGAGCGAGCCACAGTCGGACCCATGCGCGAAGACGAATCCAAAACAGTATCGGTCAAACCTTTGGAAGAAAGCCCGACCGAAGCCCCCGGCACTCAGTCTTCTACCCCTTTGATGGCCGCACAACTGCAGGGACGCCAAAGCACCGGCGGCAGTGCGGTCGTTATGGCGAGTGCTCCAGAAGGGCCGGGCGGAACCGATGACGAACCAGGACCACAACCTGGTGTTCTTTCGCGTTCTAGTCGAAGCAAATCAAGCGTTGGCGGTACCGGTGAGTCGAGATTTCTTGCGAGGGCCAGCATCACACAACTTCCGATTCAGTCGCGCGCAAGAGAGCCAGCGAAGTCGTTTGAAATGAGAGCCCGGGGCGTGCGAAATTCACGAGCAAGCGGACGGCTCGGACCAGAGTCCGAAGAAGCGATTGAACGTGGGTTAGAGTTTCTTGTGCGGGCGCAGTTGCCTGATGGTCGATGGAGTCTCTCTCGTTTTCCAGGAGCAACAGAAACGGATTCTGGAAGCATTCAATCCGATACTGCCGCAACCGGCCTGGCGTTACTTTCATTTCTGGGAGCTGGTTACGATCACTATGAAGAACGGCATCGCGACACCGTCCGTCGCGGCTTGGAGTTTCTGGTAAGTATTCAAAAGCCAGATGGCGATCTGTTTCTTCCAGCGGATGAAAGTTCAAACCGAAGTGCATGGCTCTACAGCCACGGTATCGCTGCGATAGCACTATGCGAAGCGGTTGGCATGACAGGCGATCCATTGCTGCATAAGCACGCCCAAAAAGCATGTGACTTTATTGTGGCAACACAGCACCCCGAGCGAGGCGGTTGGCGATACTCACCCGGAGTCGGATCCGATCTGAGTGTGAGTGGATGGATGCTTGTCGCCATACGTTCGGGCCAACTCGCTGGTCTATCGATCGATCCCCTTGCGTACGAAAAGATTCGGCTGATGCTCGATCAATCACATCCGGAAAACAATGGCTCTGGGTATGCCTACAACATTCGCGCTCCAAACACGCCCGAGCAGCGAGCGGGAAGAAGCCCGACTCCAAGTATGACGGCAGTTGGTCTCCTGATGAGATTACATACCGGATGGAGCAAGGCAGATGAACGTGTGATAGAGGGCACTGCAATGCTATCCAAATTACGTCCATCGGTTGGCACAAGAACCAAACCGACTCGTGATTGCTACCACTGGTACTATGCTGCGCAAGTTCTCTATCACGTTGGTGGACCAGTGTGGAAGGAATGGTATACGGCACTCCATGATCTGCTCCTTCGAACTCAGGCGAAGGAGGGAGTGATGGCCGGCAGTTGGAATCCTGCTGGCGGCGTACCTGATCGCTGGGGGGCATTCGGTGGTCGTATCTATGTGACCACGCTGAATCTTCTCACGCTGGAAGTGAACTATCGGCATTTGCCGATCTATGACGTGCTTGAGTCAAAATAGGTTCAATCCTGAGGATCAGACAAGGATTCCGGCAGTCAAAATTCTCCGAGAAGTGGATTTTCTCAGTTTCGGCATGGTATGCTTCCCTCGGCATGAGGTGGTAAGAGCGATCTTCCTGAGGGCTTTTAGACAAAGGATTGATCGTCACGATTGCATTTCTTGTAGCGGCCGTTTTATTTTTTTGGGCATTGGCTCTGAGAAAACTGGAAAACTTCTGTCACTTGACCGCGATTTTTACTTGCCCCCTCCGCCGAACTGCGCGGATCAATGCCGCGTTGTTTGCCGCCGCGAGATTGTTGGCAGATGCATTGTGTGCAACTGTCGCAGACGCGAGTTTCGGCAAACCCTGAGTTCGGTGAGTACGTGGGGTCGACTGCTTTTTTGCTTCGCGGAATGACATCCGCAAGTCTGATTGGCAGCGATTGATCGGCGCAAAAAAAAAGCGCAATCACCCTCGAGAAAATGTCGCGTCTTTCGCGATCGAAAGGCCGTATCAGAATGTTGTGTGATGAACAGAATTGAGAGTACGTGTTACGATGACAACGATTGAGAATGTGACGTTTGAAAGTTTGGGACTGACCGAACCGGTGCTGCGAGCACTTGTCGCTGAAGGATATAATGCGCCGACTCCGATTCAGGCCAAGGCCGTGCCGCACGTGCTCGCCGGTCGTGATTTGTTTGGCTGTGCTCAGACTGGCACCGGAAAGACTGCCGCCTTTGCGCTACCGCTCATTGAGCGGATGCTTGCAAAACCGCAGCAACTCATTCCCCGTCATTGTCGCGTGTTGGTTTTGGCGCCAACGCGAGAACTGGCAGGTCAGATTTATGAAAGTTTTCGCGCCTATGGAAAGAACGCGAACATCAAGTCGACTGTCATCTACGGTGGAATCAATCAACGCCCACAGGCTGCAGCCATGATGAGAGGCGTTCATGTGCTCGTTGCGACACCGGGGCGCCTTTTGGATCTCATCAATCAGCGGTTCGTCGATATTCGTTCCGTTGAATTTCTCGTGCTTGATGAAGCTGACCGCATGCTCGACATGGGATTTATTCATGACGTACGTCGCATTGTTTCCATGTTGCCGAAGGAACGACAAACGTTGTTCTTCTCCGCCACTTTGCCGAATGAAGTGCGACAATTAGCCGATTCAATGCTCCGTGATCCTTTGGAAATCAAAACTACGCCGCAAGCGACGTCTGCTGAAACGGTTGTACAGTCAGTTTTTTTCCTGCCGCAAAGACAGAAGCGATATTTGCTGGTACATCTTCTAAAAAATAAGGAGATGAGCCGTGTCATCGTTTTCACGCGAACGAAGCACGGAGCCGACAAACTCCAGCGAGACCTTGATAAGTCGGGCATTCGCTCGGCTGCAATTCATGGCAACAAGAGCCAGAATCAGCGTGAAAAGGCGCTCTCGGCGTTTAAGTCACAGCATCCTCCGGTGCTCATTGCCACCGATATTGCAGCTCGCGGCATCGATGTTGATCAGGTGTCTCACGTAGTCAACTTCGAGCTCCCGCACGAACCGGAAACCTACGTGCATCGAATTGGTCGGACTGGCCGCGCAGGATTGACAGGTGAGGCAGTGACCTTTTGCGATCGTGAAGAGCGTCCGCGGTTAAAGGCGATTGAAAAACTGTTGCGAACAGCAATACCCACTCGTAACGATCTCCCAGAATTGCCGCAGAGCGAACCGAGTGATCAACCACGTGTTCCTCAAGGAAAAAGAATTGGTGAAGGGGGGCAGCATCAAGGTCGACAGCGTCCCGGCGATCGTCGTGCTTCGGGCATAGGCGGTGATAATCGTGGAGGGCAGCGATCGAGCGGTATTCGCCACAAACGCACTCGTGGCGGACATACAGGCGGCCCGCAGCCGCATCGCGCCGCTCGGCCACAAAGTATTGGGCCGAAACCGGAGAGTGCCTCGACTACCACCGGTCAAGCGACAAAAGAAAAAAAGAAACATCGACGGGCGTTGTAGGGGTGGAAGACAATGTTCAGCATGAAACAGTTCTTCATTGTGCTCGGTGTTTGTTCTTACCATGGAGATTCTTGCATGCTCTTTTTTTGCCGCGGTGTGTTGGTTGTTTTTACATGTTTGTTTACCACGTTTCTTTGTGCCGCTGATAACGTTGACGTCAGTGATCCAGAGCAATTGTGGATTGCCACGCCGCTCACCAAGGAAAAAAGTTTTACTTTGGGCATTGAAGGCCCCGCCTGCGACCGGCAAGGAAATGTTTATGCGGTGTGTTACGAGAAAGATCAGACAATCGGCAAGATTGCGCCAAATGGCAAGGGAGAATTATGGGTCACGCTTACCAACGCCAGTGCAGGCAACGGAATTGTGTTCGACAAATCAGGGTTGATGTATGTGGCGGATTACGGTGCACACAACGTGTTGCAGATTGATCCAAAAACCAAGGAAATCAAAGTCTTTGTTCACGAGCCGAAGATGAATCAACCCAACGATCTCGCGATCGGCCCAGACGATGTACTTTGGGCGAGCGATCCCAATTGGACTGCTGGCACCGGCCAGGTCTGGCGCATCGGGCGCGACGCAAAGGTTACGCTCGTTGCAGAAAAAATGGGGACTACCAACGGAATTGATGTCAGTCCGGACGGAAAAATTCTCTATGTCAATGAAAGTGTGCAACGCAATGTCTGGGCCTTCGACATTCAATCGAACGGAACGCTTGCCAACAAACGACTTTTGAAGCAGTTTCCCGACCACGGCTTTGATGGTATGCGATGCGACGTGGAAGGGAATCTCTTTATCACGCGTTACGGAAAGGGAACCGTCGCGGTGTTGTCACCCAAGGGAGAAGTGCTTCGAGAAATTGACGTGCTTGGAGAATCGCCGAGCAATCTCTGTTTCGGTGGTCCCGATGGCCGCACCGTCTATGTCACCGAAGTAAAAAAGCAGCGACTGGTACAATTTCGGGTTGAAAAGCCCGGACTTTCGTGGCAACGGTTACAAAAGCACGAACCGTCGGCATCGAACGACAAATCGCCAAAGTGATAAGTGTTTCCGCCGAAGATGCGAAAGCAGTTATCCGAAGAGTTCCGTGAGCGGACGGCCTTCATCAAGAAGATTGTAAGGTCGACCGAGCTGGTCGATGGCTTCGAGGTCGTGAACACCCATTGCGTGATAGACGGTCTTCACGACATCTGCAGGAAGAATCGGAACATCAGCTGGATACTCAGCCCGCGGATCAGTACGTCCCAACGTTTGACCTCCGACAATACCTCCTCCGGCGAGCACTACGCTCATACAGGAAGTCCAGTGATCGCGTCCGGCACCCGTAGTGCCTCCCGAACGAGGGTCGCCTACTTTTGGTTTGCGACCCATTTCACTACTGACCATGAGAAGTGTCGAATCGAGCATTCCACGATCATGAAGATCTTCGATCAACGCCGAAAAGCAACGATCGAATTCAGGAAGCAAATTTTCTCGAAGGCAATTAAAATTGTTGGCGTGAGTATCCCAGCCACCACCACTGGCACATTTTTTAGAAACAACCTCATCTTCTTCAGACCAGAAGACGGTCACAAACGGCACTCCAGCTTCGACTAATCGCCTCGCCATGAGAAGACTCGTTCCGTTCACGGTTGGACCGTAGCGATCAAGAATCGCCCGCGGTTCCTGGTGAATGTCGAACGCTCCTGCAGTTGCATTCGATGAGAGAAGTGAAAATGCTTTCTCTTGCTGTCGAATGTAATTTCCAACCGCCGATTCTCGATCGAGTTCATGACGAGAAGCGTTGATTGCATCGAGCAGGCCTCGTCGATCGTCCAAGCGAGTGGCGGTGAGGCCTGCCTCAAGCGTTAAGGATGGAGCAGTGAACCGAAGTGGTTCGTTGAATGTTCCCTGGAGAAAAAATGGATCGTGATCGAGACCGAGTCGACCCGCAAATTGTCCTGGACGTGTGTATGGCGGCTTGCTCGGCTTGTAAGGCAGCGTGATGACCTGCGGAAGTTTTTCGTGCGGAGGGCGTCGGGAGCCAACCACGCATCCCATGTGAGGCCAGTCTCCCGAAAGCGGCCGGCGATCGTTTCCTTGAGATCGAAACGTTGTATCTGGAGCGTGGCCTGTGAGGTTGTAGTAGTAACCAGCATGATGATCTCCGGTTGCGAGTCCGGAATCGGTGAGGCCATGAATGACTGCCAAATGGTGGCCCTGTTGAGCGAGCATCGGAAGGTGTTCACACAGCGTGAGATCGGCTGCACTGGTGCGAATTGGCTGGAATTCACCGCGGTATTCGGAGGGCGCATTCGGCTTCATGTCCCACATATCGATGTGAGAAGAACCGCCGCAGAGAAAAAAAAGAATCGTCGAACGGGCTTTTCCGTTAAATGAAGTTGGCTGCTCCCCAACAATTTTTCCAAGTGAAAGCCCAGCCATGCCACAGGCGGATGCTGTGATCATGGCACGGCGTCCGGTGCGGCCCGGGAACAGAGGGTTTATCAAGCGCGGGGTTAAAAAATCTTGCATGGCATCATCCCGTCAACAAGAAGATAAAATCCAAATTATATTTTCTAGACTTTCTTCAAATGCTCGACCTGCGATAACGTTAAAAAGGAATCAAACTCATGTCTTCGCGAGAGCGTCGTTGGCGACTTGAACGCACTGGCGAATATCATCGAGTGGATTGTTTGGATTTTCCTCATATTCCAGCGAGAGCGCGCCATTGATCGGAAAATTCACCTGTTTGAGCGCAGCAAACACACCAAGCACATCGAGATGACCTCGACCGAGGATCACACCCTGAGTTTTATCCTGCATTTCCTTAAAATCTTTGAGATGAATGCCGTAGAGACGGCCTTGAAGCAGCCGAATCACCTCCGGGGCACGTTCACCAGATCGAATGAAGTGACCAAGATCGGCGCAAGCACCGATTCTTTGGTCATGTTTTTCCACCGCGTGCAGTACATCAATCGCTTTGTTGTAGCGATGGTTCGGCCCATGATTGTGGATCGCCACTCGAATATCGAATTCCTTTACAAGTTCTTCGAGACTTGAAAAAGAATCGGGGTCGGGGTCGGCAGTGATCGTGGGAATACCGGCGGCCTTTGCAAACTCGAAAAGTTTTCTGTTGGCTTCACCATTTTTAGAAAAGTGATTGACTCCGTGGGCTGTCATCGTAAGCCCGAGGTCTGAAACTTTTTTCCGCATTGCAGCGATGGCACTTGCATCTGAATCCGTTGGAAACATGCCCCCGTAAAATTCAATGTATTTGAAACCAAGATCCTTGGCATGCTGCAGTGCTTCGTCAACTTTGTATCCACGAAGCGAATACATCTGAATACCGAGATTCAAGGTATTGGCTTTTGATGCCAGAGCGACGCCCGTCCACTGAGACACTGAGACTGTTCCGGTCACTCCTGCGGCAACACAAAAACTTCGACGAGACAGATGAAGAGACATCATGTGAGTCCTGGGATGAAAAATGTCGTGACAGGCAAGACGCTTCAAAAACATTGTTGAAAGTCTACCCGCAGGCATCGGTTGACGCACGTAGTGAATTCAAGCCGTGGACTGGGGGTTGGAAGTCCTGCACAATGTCGAATTCTGAAGTCGATCTGAAGGATCAAGCAAAACTATGCAAAGGGAATCGAAAGAATGTCAAAAAGTCGTGCCACAATGATCGAGCGTGTCTTGCACGCAACAACGTTTTTGTTTGTAACGGTCGGATGCTCAACAGTTTGTTTCTCCGAAGAGGTGCGAGAGATCATGCTTTGGCCGATGGGAATGCCTGGGCCCGTGGTCCCTGAGACACTGCCAGAAAAAGTAGAACAAGGAACAGACGGCATTGCTCGTAGGTACGATGTTTCGAAACCGCGACTTCTTGTGTATCGACCGAAAGATACTAGCGACAAATCTCTTCAACACAGTGGTGGTAGGGCCGCTGTGATCGTGGTGCCAGGTGGTGGATTTGGACTTTTGGCAGATGGGCATGAAGGTGAAGACGCTTGTCAATGGTTGTCGGAACTCGGAGTCGTCGGTTTTCAATTAGTTCATCGTACGCCGACTTCAAAACATCCGGAGCCGAGCGAGGGACCTGTACTCGATGCGCAAAAGGCAGTAAGTGTCGTTCGTTCTCGCAGCAAAGAACTCGGGGTCGATCCATCAAAGATAGGAGTCCTTGGATTTTCTGCTGGCGGACAAGTGGCACTCATTGCCGCAACGAATGAGCAACGGTTCAAGGAACACACGGCAGCGTCACACAAACCCGATTTTCTCATGCTGCTCTATCCGTGGAAGATTTTTGATCCCGAGACCGGAGCACTGCGAAGCGATGTGCATCTAGACGCCGGTTTACCGCCAACGTTTATCGCACAGATGAGCGATGACACCGCTTCTCTACCGCAGGGATCTGCGATGCTCTATCTGGAACTGGTGAAACGAAAACTCCCATCGGAGATTCATATCTATGAGCGGGGTGGACACGGATTTGGAATGCAAACGCGGTTCGGTGCTACGGGGCCAAGCGACTGGCCAAAGCGTGCAGCCGACTGGCTCGCACTTCGTGAACTTGTGACGGTGCCTTGAATCAGTCCGTTGCAGGATTCAGAACACTCGTCTGGATCTGTCACGCACACTGAGTTCACGACTTGATTGAATCGGGCAACTTTCCAATAAAACTAGCTGTCATTGCAGCAAATACTTTGGAAACGCACTCCCATTCGCGATCTTCAGCCTGACAGAAAAGCAGAAATGTGGCTGCAGGCGTTTCAAGCGTTCGCACGATCGCGGTGTTTGTCAGGTCGAGGCAATAGAAATTGAGATCGAACCCCGTCAAGCGATGAGAGTTGATAGTTTCTTCCGCAGGTTCGCTATCAAGATCTTGGTATTCCTCTCGCATCTGACTCAGCACTGCTTCACAAAGTTTTGAAGCAGGATGTCCTGTTGCGTGGGCGCTCACTGACCAAAAACCACCATCTGGAGAGTAAATCGTAACGGTGGCCTTTCGATTTTCTATGTCGCTTGAATCAATCGTCCAGTTTTCTGGATAGTCGAATTGGATTCCAAGCCGGTCGTATCGCATCGGCACCTCAAGAAGCAGGAAAGGGGAAATATTTACGATGGATGCAAGGATGAAAAATGGGGGAAAGGTTGTTACGAGATTGTAACAAACAGAGATCATTTTTCTCGTTGAACGGCATGCGATCCACGAGAAAAGCGACTCGCACCCGATTGAGAGCGGTCTAGACCGACTACGTTGCTGCCGCTATTGTCCCCGCCCCAACTCAGTACGTGATCGCTGCAGAGAGTTCATGCACGCTCATACGGAGACACAAGGTTCACAGGCGCTTTCCTACTATGTCGCAGTCTATCGGAACGCAGACGGCTGGCGGCCGCGCACTTCCGGCTCACGCTTTAGACTACGTGGTTCCTGCAGCCATTCTATTGGCTGTAATGGTGATGCTTGCGCCAGTACCAGCAGGGATTGTGGATGTTCTGTTGGCAGCCAATCTTACCGTTTCTGTTCTTGCGCTTTTGGGGGCGTTGGCGGCAAAAACACCACTGGAAATGAGTGTTTTTCCGACTTTCCTACTCGGCTCAACGCTTATGCGATTGGTTCTCAACATTGCCACAACACGACTCATTCTCACCCGCGCGACAACCGACGGGGCAGGAGCGGCCGGGCAAGTTGTCGAAGCATTTGGTGAGTTTGTGGCGGCCAATAATTTAGTTGTTGGAGCAGTCATTTTTGCAATCATCGCAATCATTCAGTTTGTTGTCATCACCGCCGGTGCCACTCGCACAAGTGAAGTTGCTGCACGATTTGCTCTCGACGGTCTACCTGGAAGGCAGATGGCGATTGACACCGAGGTGCAGGCTGGGTCACTTTCGCGAGAACAGGCGCGAGTCATGAGACAGGAACTGCAGAGCCACGCAGACTTTTTCTCAAGCATGGATGGTGCCAGTCGATTTATTCGCGGCGAAGCGGTGGCCAGTGTGATTATTACGATGGTCAATCTATTCGCTGGGCTCGCAATCGGAGTGATTCAAGATGGAATGCCTGTCTCTCTCGCGATAGAAGTTTATTCACGACTCACCATTGGTGATGGACTCGTCAGCGCAGTGCCAGCTCTGTTTGTGTCGGTCGCCACAGGACTGCTTATTTCACGATCGAGTCAGGCCGTAGATCTTTCTCGCGAATTGGGTCGGCAATTCGCATCGAGCCCAAGAGTGCTCATGATTGCCGCTTGTTTTCTCTCGACGTTAGCTTTTACGAACCTTCCTCCAGTGCCACTGTTGTCAATTTCAGCGTTGCTCGTTGGGTTGGCATTTATCAGCGCGAGAGGAAAGACTCGACACAGTGAGGTGACTGTTCAGGGACAGAGTAAATCTCAAAAAAGTGGTGGAATTTCGGAGGTCGTTGAAACAATCACCGGTGACGATCGAGTGCTGGTCGAACTTGGTCGACAACTCGTCTCTCTCATTGCCGGAAAACAGGCTCCACTGCTCGATCGCACAGCACGGCTTCGCCATGAGCTGGCAAGTGATTTGGGACTGATGCTTCCTAAAATCCGATTTTGCGATGATTTTTCACTGCCTGACAATGCATTTCGAGTGAGCATTTTGGGAGAATCGCTTGTAGAAAAAGAAATTCCGAAAAATCGATTACTCGCCGTGCCTGTCACAGATGCAGTGCTGAACCTCGATGGAATTGATTCGACCAACCCGCTCAATGGCCGTCGGACAATATGGATTGATGCCGGATTATCAAACACCGTATCAACCGCAGATGTTTCATTGCTCGATGCTGCGGGAGTCATTACTCTTGAGATCGAAGCGGTTGCTCGCTTACGTGCGGATGAACTGCTCACGCATGACGACACGGCCCGACTCATTGAGTCCCTGAAGGTATCGCAGCCCGCGCTCGTCGAAGAATTCGTGCCGAATGTGCTGAAAATCTCACACATTCATAGGGTCCTACAAAGTCTTCTTCGTGAAGGAGTGCCAATTCGTCCGCTTTCCACGCTGCTAGAGTTGATGGCAGATCATGCCGAACTCGCGGGAAACGTAACGCAGATGACAGAGCAGGTGCGATTGGGGATAGCGAAAACAATCTGTCGACGCGCTCGCAATAAGTTCGGCAAGCTTGTGGTCGTCGAGATGGCAGAGGCCTTGCATCAACGACTTCGGATCAAAATCGAAGAGACTGTTCAAGGGAATGCAATTCGGTCCTCGCGCGAGTGGGCTCGAGTTGCTGCAGAGGTGCGTCGCGCCACTCGGCCAACGATTGAGCGGGGCGGAGTACCGGTGTTGGTTGTGCCGTCGAACGTGAGAGCGGCAACTCGACAAGTGATGGCCGTACATTATCCCCTAGCAACGGTTCTTTCAGAAGAAGAAATTGCAGGAGAAAAAGGTGTAGAGGTGTTTGCAACGGTGTCAGTGGAACTGGCGGCTGCGGCATGACAACACAAGGAGCCTGCATGTACAGACAATGTGAAAATAGGGTAACAATGCGGACGAATTAAAATTTATTCAAGAATTGATCAATCAATAGACGAAAAGGATCGGATAGTTCAAGAGAAGGTGCTCGCGCGATTGGTTGTCGGCAGAGCCGGCAGATGAGTTTGGCACGTTTCGATTTGGCCCTCACGCATGCTCGGATGTCGTGAGAGTGGCGCCCGAAAAGCAGCAATTTCATGGAGGAATGCATGGCGATACAATTATCACCTGAAGAAATTCAGGGTATTTGGAAGAAGTTCAAGCTGGATCAATCCAACGAAGATCTGCGAAACCAGCTCATGGAAAATTATATGCCGCTTGTGAAATACAACGGCGAACGCATCTGGTCGCGACTCCCTGAGGGAGTCGAGCTCGATGACCTCGTGTCGGCTGGAACGTTTGGTTTGATGGATGCCATTGATGCTTTTGATATGACCAGAGGTGTTAAGTTCGAGACCTACTGCGTCCCTAGAATCCGTGGAGCAATGCTCGATGAACTGCGCACGATGGATTGGGTTCCACGCTTGGTGCGGAGTAAGGCCAGCAAGCTGAATGAGGCATTAAAAACGCTTGTAGCAAGACTTGGTCGACCGCCAAACGATGATGAAGTCGCCGAATACATGCAGTTGACTCGTGAGGAATTTGAAAAACTCCAGGTTGATGCCAATGCAGTAGGACTCGTGAGCCTCAACAAGAAGTGGTACGAAACGGACAGCTACAAAGATGTTCGTGAAATCGATATTCTCGAAGATAATAAGGGAGACGATCCCACGCATCGTATTCAGAAGAATGATTTAATGCGATTGATTACCAAAGGACTGAATCGCAACGAACGATTGATCATCATTCTCTACTATTACGAAGAGTTAACAATGAAAGAGATTGGTGCCACACTCGATCTATCGGAAAGCCGTGTGAGCCAGATGCACAGTGCGATTGTCGAGCGATTACAGGGTCAGCTTCAACCAAGAAGGCACGAATTCGCTCTCTGATGGCCGCAGGAGTCATCTTGCTCAAGTGAACCGAAAGAACGTAGATTTTGAACTGTAGGAAAGTCACTCAGTCGGCTCAAAACTAGGAAAAAATAAAAAAATATTTTGTCTCAAGATTAAACGACAAGGTTGACGATCAAAAGGATGAGAGTCGGTTTGTCTTTCAGACAAACAATGCTCTGAGAGAATGACGGCGAAAGTTATTTCAAGAGTTTTCGAGAACACAAGAGCCCATTGAACCATTCCGGCGAGTGTCGCGTAGACACGGATGCGACGGATGGTGGAGGGGGGATCAAAGGTTCTCAAGAACAAATGATTCAATCGCCGCCGGTGAAGTGATTGTGTAATCACTCGCCACGAAAGGAAGCGAACGTCGCGGAAAGAAGAAGAGTCGAACTCCCGGGTCTGTTCCTTATCAAATCCGAAGACAACTCGAACACTAACCGCAAGGAGGCTCGTTACCATGCAAATCTGGGGTGTCACATCGACGCATGCTTCGCATGCTCTATCTGGTTTAAAGGGCGTTGAAGCCTCTTCGGCGACTCAGGCGTCGGCTCAGCAACCTGTAACGGATGTTCGCGACGAGGTGTCGCTGTCCGTTGACGCAGTGAAGGCAGCCGAGACAACGGGTGTCTCCGACATTCGTTTTGATCGAGTAGCATCGATCCGCGCGGCAATTGCTGACGGTTCTTACGAAACGCCAGAGAAGTTTGAGATCGCTCTTGAGCGTCTGCTTGATCGACTTGGATAAGATAGCAGCAGAGGCTTTTCAGGTCGTCCGAAGCCCCCTCATGAGATATTGAGGGAAGGGGTTTGCGACGAAATACTGGCGAGCCGATCATAAAAACAGGCACAACCCGTTCCGAGTGTGGAGCGGGTTGTGTTCTTTTGGCAGGGAATGATGATCTGCGAAAAAGTGCTCTTCTCAAGTTTTCCAGAGATATTGTTCAAAACAGGTTACATTAGAGTTCCTGACATCGGTGTGGCCATTTGTTCTTAGGCCACCTGAGCCTTGTACTCGTGCGGATACTGTTTGGAATGACATCTGAATCTGAGTTCTCGCTGCCAAGCATTCGAGTGGCCATGACGCCACTGGAGCGATTTGACGAATTTCTACAGGCACGAGGCAAACGAATCACGCGTCAGCGACGGCTGATCATTCAATGTGTTTATGCCAGGCATGATCATTTTGACGCAGAGCAGCTGCTGCTGGAATTACGAGCCCACGTAGGTAGCATTCAAGCGTCACGTCCTACGGTCTATCGAACACTCAACGAAATGGTGGACGCTGGATTGCTTAAGAAAATGGTGCTCGACGGACGCGCTGTCTACGAGCATGATTATGGATATCCACAGCACGATCACCTTTACTGTTCCTCGTGTGGAAAATTAATTGAGTTTTCCAGCAACGAGGTGGGGCGTATTCGGGATGCTGTTGCAAGAGAGCATCAATTCCGTGCGACTGGCCATCGACTCATCGTCACTGGGACCTGTTCGGTTTGCATGAGTCGACGTGTACAGTCACGTCATCAAGACAGAGTGTAGGTGCAATTAAACTCGCAGCGATGCATCCTTCGGTCGAACGGTGTGCAGTGCAAGCGTTTCTGCCACAGGGCCGCTAATGAAATCTTCCACCTGCTGAGGGGCTCTTCCAGCAAGGCCGCTGGTTTCCATCGCCGAATCCAATGAAATCGATGCAAACAGAGGATCAGACTTCAGTCGCTGGAGCAAATCATTTGGCCGTCCCTTTCGAATTTCTGCAGTCGCCGCATGACTGTGATGGCGAAGAGCTTCGTGCAACGATTGGCGATCACCCCCTGCCGTGGTGCCTGCCATCAGAATCCGTTCACTGGCAAGAAAAGGAAGATCATTCCGAAGATTTTTTTCAATAATGGCATCCTGAACAACCAGCCCACGGGCAATGTTGGTATAGATCACCAGCACCGCATCGGTTGCGAGGAACGCTTGAGGCAGCACCAGGCGACGAGCAGCCGAATCATCAAGCGTTCGTTCAAACCACTGAACGGCCGCAGTTTGGGACGCTGTTGAAGCAAGGCCCATCACAAATCTTGACAGGCTGCAGATGCGTTCAGCACGCATGGGATTGCGTTTGTAGGGCATTGCGGAACTACCAACCTGTTCGTCTTCGAAAGGTTCTTCCAGTTCACCACGAGAGGCCGCAATTCGCAGATCATTTCCTGCTTTGTGTGCCGATTCGCAAAGCCCCGCCAGTGCAGCAACCACCTGCGAATCAACTTTCCGAGAATAGGTTTGGCCAGTGACCATGTAGGACTCAGCAAACCCAATTTTTCGCGCCACAATCTGGTCGAGTTTGCGTACTTTTTCATGATCACCCGCGAAGAGTTCTAGAAAGCTGGCCTGTGTTCCCGTAGTGCCTTTAGCGCCTCTGGCCCGAAGTAGATTTTTTCGACGACTGATTTCGTCAAGATCCATGAGTAGATCATGAATCCAAAGACAGATTCGTTTTCCAATAGTCGTGGGCTGAGCGCTTTGAAGATGGGTTAATCCTAGGCAGACAACATTTCGGGTGTTCATTGCCTGTGCAGCGAGTGATTCGATAAGGGCGACAAGTCGTTGCTCAATGAGTTCGAGCGAATCACGCATCAACACAAGATCGGTATTGTCCGTGACGAAAGCACTGGTAGCACCCAGATGTAAAATTGGGCGTGCAAGCGGACACTGATCTGCCCACGTGTGAAGATGAGCAAAAACATCATGGCGCATCTTTTTTTCGTATTCAGCGGCCTTCGAAAAATTGATAGGTTCAATATGACTGCGAAGTTCAGACAGTTGTTCTGGCGTGATCGAGAGTCCAAGTTCGGATTCAGCCTCTGCCAGCGCAAGCCACATTTCTCGCCAGAGTCGGTAGCGACGACGATCTCCCCAAAGAGAAGCCATTTCTCCGGATGCATACCGGGTTACAAGAGGATTCTCCCAAACGGCTTGACCTTCATCACAATGCGAGTCGCTCACGAATTTCTCCTCACCAATTTCTTTGTGTGAACGCTCGAAGAATGATTGCCTTCTGAGAGAGACCGGTCGCCCGGACTGGAAATCTTCGAACGCTCAGAAGTCGCCATCTTGCAGATCAATCGCTCGAGTGCCAGTCTCGATCGCATTCCTCGTGAAGCTTCGGCCTTCAGTGCGCGATCTGTTTCCAAAAGCCACAGGGGAAGTCGTACGGCACGCTGTGGTCCGAGTTGGCGCATCGCAACGGTTGCTTCATCGAGTGCCTTGGGCCACGCAGCAACTCCTGCCTCAAGAAGAGCTTCGCGCAGACCCGCCGGTCGTCCATTTCCTGGCGGAAGCGACATTAAGCGAGCGGCAATCGCTAGGCGTCTGAGCACCGCCGAAGCCTGTGCCGAAAGTCCTACTGGATTTTCTCCAGATTCAATCAGGTCGGAGAGTTGCCCGATCGCCTCAGCAGCATCGCCTGCCGAAGCACGAGCAATCATATTCCAAGCACTGCGTTCCTGCGTGCTACCGGCAAAGTGGTCAACAGCCTCGGGAGGAATGGGCTGTTTGGAACCGGTCGTCTGTGCGGCCAACACAGCCAGGCTTTGATTGATCTGCCCCAGATCGCGACCGAGTCGCTCAAGCAATCTTCCAGCGGTGGTGGCCGGAAGCGAGATCGAATGATGCTTGAGCGCCCACGATCGGATCCACGCCACAAGATCTCGACGCGGATCGATTGACGTTTCGAGTTGCACTCCGTTCTTGGCTACCGCTTTTGCCAGACGAGTATTCGAGGGGAACGTTTTAACCTCCAAAATAATCAGACCGCGAGAGCCGCGAGGCTTGGCCGCAAGTGTTTCAAGAATTTCTCGACTTCGACTGACAAACGCATCGGCACTTCGCACGACAACGACTCGCATACCGGTGGAAAAGAGAGGAACGGTGGCTGCTTCATCGAATACGTCACGTGGGTCTGCAACGTCGTCACCAACAAATTCTCTCCATGCCCAGACCCGGTCCTCTTCAACAGGACACAGAGCCTCTCGCATCATTGCCAGAATTGAATGCGACACAAAAGGTTCATCGCCGACAAGAACGAAGAGCGATGAGGATCCGAAGCTCGTCAAGTCGAATGACTTTTCGAGTAAATCAAGCGCTGAAGCATGACTTTTTTTTGCCATCGGTTCCTCCTTCTCAACAAATACCGAACGGCCAGCGGTGGCGTTCGGAGAAAGAAGCAGTGTAGCGATGGAGTCTGATTCAAGACTACTTACGGCCCTGCATTGGCAGCGGGCGCGATTGATTTGACGGCACGCAACTTGCCGACCACTCGAGAAGCGGTGACAACAATTTCTTTTTCAGTGACCGCGTGGCCGATATTTCCTGCCGCATCGGAAACTTCGACGCGCATAAAGACTGTCGCTGGCACGCTGCGATCCGGCTGCCAACGGTATTCTCCTTGCGTTTCCTGTGATTCGACAATCGTGGCCCATGGACCATCGCTTCGAGGAGAAAAGAGAAGCCGGGCACTGCGGGGCACAAGAAGTGGATCCTTGGACGACCACGTAATGAGAATCCCGCCGGACTCTCCCGAGGTGGTTGGCTGTGCGTTTACCAGAATCACTTCAGGAGGTGCGTCATCTACTCCCACCCAGGCTTCCGGCGTTTCGCCTGATCGCGGTCCGCTTGGGAGATCGTCGCGATCGGGAACGATCTCAAGACGGAATCCGTAGAGTCCGCTTTCCGGAACTTCTACGGAAATTGGACTTGCCGTATCGTTATCCACGGCGGTCTTTTGCCACGTGACTCCGCCATCTCGTGTGCTCCATAATTCGACCCGAAGTGGACCAATCGCCGGTCGATCGTTGTTGAATTCATAGTCCCACTCGAAGCGTCTGCTGCGTACGAGGTCCAAGGGTCTGCCTCGGTACACAAGAGCTGCTGTTTCAAATGAATCGGCAGGTTTTTGATCAGCTGGTATTTCGACAGCCGCGGCGTCAGGTTGAGTTGCAAGCGAGGAGGAATCTGGGAAATGCGGTTCTTCTTCGGTACTCGCAGAAGATGTTGACTGTTCGCTCAGTCGAGCCAGTTCAGAAGAACCGACACGGGATGCCATGATGCGAGTTGCAGCGATTGGAGAAGAGGATCCAGTGGTTGAGAGCCGTCCAGTTTCAGTTTGCCAAGCCTGCGAAACAGGAGTCGATTGTGCTGTAGCATCAGCAAGTGTTGGCCCTTTTTCGAAGCCGGAAGATTGAGTAGGAAGTTCGGGAACTCCTAGGTCACGAGCCATCATCGACTGATCGATCTGTGGATCAGAAGTTCCAAGTGGAGTCTGTTTCACCGTACGGTTACCGCCGTTGTCAGCAACCGAAATCCTCACGATGAGTCCCTCCGTCTGTTCTCCTGCCCACCAAATTTCTTCACCAATAAGATGCGCAGGAGATTCGCGAGCAAGAATTCCCTCGGCTGCCACAGGCTTCCATGCTTCACTTTGTTTGGTGCGGTATTCCAATCGCAACGTATCCAATCGCAGTGAATCGTCTGCGGCGGCGTAACGACAAATCACTTCGCCGTCGGTTCCTTTCCAAGCGTGTAGAATGACTCTTGGTCCTGCAGCATCGACCATCACTCGCATGTCGGCGGCATGGCCACCTCGCATTCGTCCATCTGCGTCGACAGCACGAAGCCGAAACCAATATTCACCATCATGTTCAGCTCGGTAGGTAAACGATCCAACATTCGAAGCAACTTCCTGGGCAGTTTCCCATGTCGCTCCCAGATCTTTGGAAACTGAAAGCATCACGCTTCGAGGAGAAGCATCAGTAGATTTTTTTGGGGGAAGTCGAAAGGGAATTGAAAAAACTCTATTTTTTGTCCGCACGACGGTAGGTGCATCTGGGAGCAAGTCTGCGCGTGGATCGCTTCTCGGGGAAGGTGCCGTCGGAGTTTGCTGCGCACTGAGTTTCGTTGTTGAACCGTTGAGAAAAATGACAAAAATACAGACGCAGAACGCGACGATGCCTCCGTGATAGAAAATCGCTCTGCAGTGGCCTGTGAAACAACGCATGGCTTTGATCAAGGAGAGGGTTATCGGACTTAAAGAGGCTTTGACGTCTCTTCTGTGAAATCGGCTAAAATACCTCTCGAAGAAGAAGGATTTTTCGGAAAAATCGGCAATTTTTCACATCGATAGAACGAGCTTGACGAGCTCTCGTAAAACGAGGCAGGCTGGGTGCTCTGGTGGACTCCGCGCAAGTGCCCCATAATTTGAAACGTTGGGCATGGCATTGCCCTCAGACCGATTTTCTCTTGAGGAGAATCACTTTAGGGACGAGAGTCCGAAAAAGAATTCCATCCCGGGTTGTTACCGGAGGTCAATGACATGTCCTCGCTGATATGGAGTTCGTTGTTGCTCATCGCATTCGTGAGCGGTGGTATTGGGGCAATCGTTATGATCCGTTCCCGATGGCACAAAGCGAGTGACGATCGTGCGGAATGGGAAAGAAGGCTGGTCGAATACAGAAATCTGAGAGACAAGGGTGTTCTCAACGAAGAAGAATACCGAAAGATAAGAGCACTGTTTGATCCACATGTTCGGTTGAATACACAGTTCGGGGGTTTATCGTCATCTTTCGGCGTGAGATTAAAAGGGAAGGGAACAAAAGAAACTCCGGTTTCCGATCCCCAAGAAAAACCACTTGAAAGTTCCGATGATTGCTCGAAATGAATTTTGACGGGCAGTGGAAAGAGGCGGGCAGATGTCCAAGGTCTTTGAGAGAGACATCCATAGGATGCATCTCCAAGAAGAACCCAATGAAATCTCCGAATCATAAAACTGAAATCACAAGGATTTCAGAAAGACTTTAAGGCGCAACTATTCAGCGAGGAATGCTCTCTATGCCAAGCGGGAAAGACACAGGCTTAGGTCGACGCGGTACCGGTGGGACCACAAAAAAGAATGCTTTTTGTTCTTTTTGTCGCAAAAGTTACCGCGATGTGGGGCCGCTTGTAGAAGGGCCAGGAGATGTCTACATCTGTGGAGAGTGCATAGAACTGTGCCAATCGATTCTCGACCAAGAGAAAAAGAGACGTGGCACCAGCAAGCAACTTTTCTCAAAAATTCCGTCGCCTCGAGAAATTGTTGCCCACCTCGATGAATATGTCATTGGTCAAGAACATGCTAAGCGAGTTCTTGCCGTTGCTGTTCACAGTCACTACAAGCGGTTGACGCTTGGAAGTGAGGGATCGGATGTTGAAGTCGACAAGTCGAACATTCTTCTTCTTGGTCCTACTGGATGTGGGAAAACACTTCTCGCGAGAACGCTTGCTCGCATCTTGAACGTGCCGTTTGCCATTGGTGATGCCACTACACTGACGGAAGCCGGTTATGTGGGAGAGGATGTCGAGAATCTCTTGCTCAAACTTCTCAACGCGGCTGATTATGACATCGAAGCCGCGCAGCGTGGCGTGCTCTATATCGACGAGATCGACAAGATCGGAAAAACGAGCCAGAACGTATCGATCACGCGGGATGTCTCGGGGGAAGGTGTTCAGCAAGCACTTCTCAAAATGCTCGAGGGAACGGTCGCCAATGTTCCACCGCAGGGTGGCCGTAAACATCCCGAGCAGCAGTACATTCAGATCGATACGTCGAACATCCTCTTTATCTGTGGAGGAACGTTCGTTGGTATCGACAAGATTATCGCACGCAGGCTCGGAAAAAGAACGATCGGTTTTGGTCAGGGGCAAGGGTATACAGGAGATGCCGATCTCGCTGAATTGTTGCCACAGGTGGACTCCGATGACATTCTTGAATTTGGATTGATTCCCGAACTGATCGGACGTCTTCCGGTTATCTCGTCACTCAAGCCGCTCGATGAGTCAGCATTGGTACAGGTACTCACTGAGCCCAAGAATGCCCTCGTGAAGCAGTATCAAAAACTTTTTGGTATGGAAAATTGTCAGCTCGAGTTTACGACTGGTGCTCTTCAAGCGATTGCTAAACGGGCGAGAGGAAAGGAAACCGGCGCTCGCGGACTGCGTTCAATTATTGAGGATGTGATGCTCAATATTATGTTTGAACTTCCAGAACGCGCTGGATCGTCCTACGTTATTCACGAGCGTAACGTCACCGGTGGTGAGCAGGTTGAGCCTGTGAAGGAACCACGAAACAAGAGTGCATAAACCGAACTGCGATTGGTACAGTGAGACATAAACGTGCTTGTAGGAAAACAGTGTTCTACAAGACAACGTCTTGAGTAAAAGAATTCGCCAAACGGATCAGTGCCGAAATTCCTCGATCGAGTACATGGTCGGGAACCGTGTAGGCGATTCGAAAGTGTGTGTCTTTAGCCCCAAAGACGTTTCCTGGAATAACGAGCAAATTTTCTTTTTCGACAGCTCGATTGGAGAAAGCCTGCCCCGACCCACCTGGTGCCTCGGGATAAAGATAGAAGGCTCCGCCGGGCTTCTGGAATTGATAGTGCCCGTGGAGCGCATCGATAAGCCGGTCTCGTTTTCGACGACATTCTGCCATCGGCACACTCATGTCACAGCGAAGAGCTTCAAGAGCTGCCCATTGGCCCGGCTGAGGGGCACAGACAAACGTGTACTGTTGCAACGTTGTACAGGCTTCAACGATTTCGCGAGGACCGTGAATCCAGCCAACTCGCCAACCAGTCATGGCGTGCGACTTTGAAAAACCATCAATGACCACAACTTTTTCGCTATGAGCAGCGGGAGAAGTAAACGGCGAGTCGTAACAGTACGAACGGTAGAGTTCATCGCTCACGATTGTCACGCCTCGCTGTTCAGCGAGTTTGGCGATATCGCGAACAATTGCCGGTGACGCAACCGCACCGGTTGGATTTGCAGGAGTGTTGAGCAGAATGACCTTGCATCGAGGTGAAATGCTGCGGGCCACCTCGTCGACATCAATCGTAAAAGAGGGAGATGTATCGATGGGAATACATATTCCGCCAAGAAACTCCACAAGCGGTCGATACATGACAAACGCCGGCTCAAAGATGATCACCTCATCCCCGGGATCGACCAAGGTCATGAGTGCCAGCACAAGCGCCCCACTCGAACCACTTGTCACGCACAGCCGACGATCTGGTTGGCCGAGTTGAGCACGCATGTCCGACTCAAGACGTTCTCGAAGCGGTTGAATACCCTGCGTCGGAGTGTAGCCATTTCGTCCAGCGTCGATCGCTGACTTTGCAGCCGAGCACGCAGCCTGCGGCATTTGAAAATCTGGTTGTCCGATTGAAAGATTGATTGGATCGTGCAGAGTTGCTGCGAGATCAAAGACCTTTCTGATACCGGATGAATCAAAGGCACTTGCTCTTTTTGAAATGATACGATGGTGAGATGGCATGAAGCATTTCGTTTATAAGAAAACGTCAATCGAATCGATCAACCTGCATCTTTGAAAATGACGTCGAGTTGTTCTCCGAGATTCTCGCCACGCGCATCGAGCGTAATCACTTTCCCATCTCGTCCAATGAGAACAACGGTTGGAATTCCACTAATTCCATAGTAGGTTGCCATCGGATGTTGCCACCCCCCAGCCGATTCCTCAAAAAGAATGGGCCAAGGAATCTTCTTTTCGGCAATAAACTTTTCCAACGCATCGCGATCTTCATCCAAGCTGATACCGATCACCTCGAATCCCTTGTCATGATACTTTTCATACTGCTCTAAGACGTTTGGAATCTCGGCAATGCATGGACCACACCAAGTAGCCCAGAAATCGACAAGTACGACCTTTCCTTTGAGAGTCTTTTGATCGAAAGGAGTGCCATCGAGGAGCATTCCGGTGACTTTCATCACATTGCCTGGAAGGTCGAGTCGGCGAAGGATCCCTTCAAAACTCTTCGAGAGTTCCTGTACCTGTTCATTGCTGCTTTTTGCAAGGAGAGGACCGAAGGAAGCATAGGCTTTTTTCGAAAGAGTTTCTCCTCCTTTGACATGTTCAAATGCTCCTGCAAGTTGCATAGCAAGCTGCGCTGTTTGTATGTCATCGGGATCTGCTGCGAGCATCTTCGTCATAGAAGCGATCAGTGCAGGAGCTTTTTCGATGTTGCCCTGAAGTACATTTCTAGCCTCGCTGATAAGCAGTACGCGATCGGCCTGCTTGGCGAGTTTTTTGAAAGGACTCTTCGTCACGATTTTCGCAAACGCGTTGAGCGTTTCGGCAGCCTTGGGATCACCCATCTGAGAAAGCATCATCAGACCGTCCATCTTGATCTCTGCGGCATCCTCCCAGAGAGGATCGGTCGGTTTGAGATTTTCAAGCGCTTTGTCAACTGCGATTACCGACGTTGCTGAAACTTTTTTCATGTAGGCGGTCATCTCTTGGCGACTTCCTGAAGGCACCTCGTCTTCGCGGAGACTGCGGGCAAATGCGAGGAGTTCTTCTGGCGTGCCATCCGGAACCTCCGGTACTTCTGCGGCACCAGTTTTTGGAGCTTCGGCCTCTTCAACTTCGGCTGCAACAGTCATGCGTTCGAAGAGCGAGAGAGACGCACTTTCAATTACGAACACACCGCACACGATGCATGCAAATACACGCAAGGCCGAGAGAAAAGAGAGTCGGTTCACTCGCATCGGAAACCTCATTGAAAAATGCTCGGTTGGAATCGAATGAAACGAAGCCAACGGAGCCACTTAGGGGGAAAGGAGGGGATCAACGACCTACTCGGTCGAGCCTCCTACCGAGAAACTCGATCGAAATAGTACACGGGTAAAGCCACGTCTAGCAACCGTTGATACTGAAAGCCTTGAGATGTGCCCGCCGGAGGACTCTCGAACAAAGGTGCAGGAAGAGGGAGAAAGTCGAGGTGTGAACAGACGTTCTTGCCGCGTCGAGCGAGAGCATTTTTGTTCAGAGAGAATACGTTTTTCAAATCTGTGGCGCGATCAATGAACAATTGTTCGAAAGCGAACAAAGCCACTTTGTCCCGGAGCAAGCGTATTGGTGAACTTCCATGTCAACGTTACCGAGCCGTCGCTGGCGGGTTCGGTCGAGAACTCAGCAGGAAGGCTCGAATCTGGACTCGAGGCAATCAGTTCGAGTCTTTTGGGAAGAGCATCGGAGAGAATCACGTCGGAAAGGGGACGGTCTCCGGAATTAAGCACATAGATTGTGAAGTCGAGTTCCTCGTTTTCTCGCGCTGACGTGCCGCCGGCTTGTTTTGAAATAGTCAGCTGTGCACGACCGGGTTCTTCGATGCGAAGGATGGCGGTTCCACGATCGGCGGAGATCACTTCTGCAGGCCGTCCCATCAGCATGACCTGAGCGCCTGTGACACGCGTCCATGCCACAGGAACTTCAAATCGTATCGCGAGAACAGGTTTGTCACGGCCAATCGAAAGCGCAGCATGCGTATCAACAGCGTGAGCCCTGGTGGTTTCGGTTCCCACCTCATCAGACGGCAAGTCATCCTTTGCCACTTCCAAGGGAACGTTGCGATCAAGAAGCCCCAGGCCGCTACGGGCATCACGCGTGAGCGATGGTTGGATTCGTTGTTCGCTTTCCCAGATGGGTTGGCGACCGCCGTCGGTACGTGTGCTGGAATCAAGCGTCACGCCGGCCAGGCCCGAAGGCGAAGCATCTTCGTGAGGCACCGTGATATGCCTGACGGATGCGAACCGCGGAGCATACACGCAGACACGGTTTGAGATGGTCACTCGCACATCATCAGCATCATCGACAGGTCTGTAACGGGCTGCAGTGTCGCCTTCGGTTAAATTGACGAGTTCAAATTCGCCCTTTGCCTTCACGGGAGAACCAAGGTCGCCACCATCGCAGACAAGATATGGGTGTGCCTCAAAGAGCCTTCCCTGTGGCGGTGCGCAGATGACCGCAGAACCGCAGTTGTTGATGCGTGGCAGCAGGGGAGTGTGGCACGTTTTGCAGTGGTCCACCGCTTCTATTGAAGTGAAATCAATCGGGGCAGGGGAGGGAAGGGGAGTGGGAGTGGGAGCAAGGAAAAGCTCTTCTGTTTCTGCAGGAGCGAACGATTCTGTGGAAGAAAAATTGGATTGTGTTGCGAGGATGTCGGACGACAGATTGTCATAGTGCACCTGTTTCATTGTCACAGGACGCGTGCGAGTGTTGGAAGTGTTTGCGGAGGCAACCGTCGGAGGCTCTTGAAACGCATGCTCATTCGATGTGGTAACTTTTTTGTGAAGCAGATTTCCCTGTCGCATAGGAGCATCAATCGAGCGGCATGACGCCAGCACGAGAGAGGCGACCGCTATGGCTCCAATCCGTAACCACGTCATCGGTTCACCTTGCCGACGGTGGAAATCAGAGCGTCATTCAGAGGTGGAACTCGATTTCCAAGAATCACTTCGGCAAGCGGATCGCCAAGCGTTTTGGCAACCTCAAACGGATCATCAAGAGGACGAACATCGAACCCCCCGACATTTTCAACATCGTTCGAATCGTGCACGGCGTAGACGATTCGTCGGACAAGTGTTCCTTCGATCGCGAGGTTGAGATCGTCTTCATGGATATCAATCTCTACAGGAAATCTCCAAGACTGTCCGGGAGGTGTATCGAGCGCACCGAGAATGCGAAGTGAAGGGAAAACCTCGGCACCGTCATTCAGAGGAATTGCGGTGATTTTTAAACGGTAGGCAGCTCCGACTACCAGTTGCATCCGTAGGGGGCCGGGCCGCGATTGAGACCAGCCGGAGCTTGTTTCGATCGACAACAACGCACCCGCTGGAAGACGAATCTCTACAGGCTGAATATATTCCGGACAGGGACCGGGCTGCGGTTGCTGGTTGGCGCCAATCGCTCCCAAGGAACTCCGCATGCTGGCATGTTTCACCGCACTCGGCTCGAAGGCTTCGCAGGGCATGCCTGCAAAACCCACCAAGCCGAACACGGTGACTGTCAGCAGCCATCCCGCAAACCGCAGCGCGGACCCTGTCCGGACGTTTTTTCTCCCAAGGTGTTTTGATTGCATCGTCAACGTGTTCCATGCAGGGAACGAATATGAGTGGAACATGCTCATGCGTCATTCAATGAATATCTGATGGTGTCTTCAAGGATTCACAAACAATAGATGTTCTGTGCGACCGGAGAATTCTTTTTTAGTGGGAACTTTTTTTGCGTTGATTCCGGAGGTAAGAGTCATTCGCCCGGAGGACAATCAGCTTCGGGCGGGCACCACCCCTGATCGGGTCCACCGTTGTCGATCATGCGAGTCTCTTGATCATGCGGCTGTTTGAAGTGCAGTTTTGGAATGTTGGCCCGTTCGGTGATGTAGGCACGTTTTGCAGGCTTCGGATAGCTCAGACCTAGCTGCTGCTGAACGTGGATATTCATTTCATGTGACGGGCCGGGGATCGCGGTTCGAGTGTGATTGGTGATCGTGTGTTTTCGAAGTCCGGCCGGAACGCCCAGCGGAATATGCGCTGGGCCCGGAAGCCCAATCGGCGTTCCAGTAATTGGCATTCCGTACTCAGGGGCAGTCAGGCCGGCGATAAACGCAGGAGGCATCTGGGCAGGATTCCCACCAGCAGGCATACCAAGAGGCATTGCGGTGCCCACGGGACTCACGCCACTGTCTTGAGAAGCAAATCCATTCGTGTTTCCGGTCTGCAGATCCTTGTTGCCGATACGAATAATTGCCAGGATCGATCCGCGGCGATCCGCCTCGACAACCGGATCAACTCCTGGATCGAGTCTGGTGCTCACAAGTGTTTCAACACCGGCGACAGCAAGTTCTTGATACTCAGCATCGGGCAGATAGACCACCTTGGTGACGAAGTTCCCCGAAAGTACCTGATCGAAATCCTCTTCGGTCAACTGGAATGGAACAGCGTTATGAGCCAGAAAGGCATCGGTGCGCGGAGTTGCCGGCCCAACTTCAAGCGATGGATAGAGTTCGATTCCTTCGCGTCCTGTGACATCAGTTAACTTCAGTCGATAGATTGCTCCTTGAGGAAAATCGTATCGTCCTGGCGTAATGAGTGGATCGGAATCAAAAGTTCCTGGGGTTACCACATCCCATCGCACTTGCATGCCATCGGGTCCGATAAAACCAATCTGAGAAGTCGGTGCATAGGCCATGCCAGAGCCGTCTTCACAATCCATAGCCAGTTCATAGGAGGCGGGCATGATCACACCCGGTCCAGGTCCTTCAACGCCCGGCCCTGGATGCTGCAGCATCGCTGCTGGCGGGAGAACGTTGGTGTGGGGTGTTGAAGTAGGTCGGAGCTGAGCCAAGCCCGTAAGTGGTGAATTGGCTGGAATGTGACAGCCTATTGCTGTCGCAATGAGGGCCATCCCAAAGACTCCCGTCGCATGTCGCACATCCATCGACATTCCTCCCAGGCCTCCAACGCTTGCGTCGCGGCCAATCTCTAGCGATCCGGCATTGGGCCGGATCATGTTGAACCCGTACACTCAGGAGCCAGCACACGTTGGTGGTGGTCCCGAAGGATTCGGCTTCGACCGATTCCTAAGAGGGTTCTTCGACAGATCGCAGCTCGTTTCTTTGGAAAAACCGTTAGCGTCAGCCCAATCGGCAGTGTGGGCTTTGTTCTTTGTCAACGTGCGATCGCGTGAAAACCTTGCTGAAATTCCTCGTTTGCCCTCTTGGAACAAAACGGTGTTCGTTGTGATGGGAAAAAAGAATCGAAAATATTTCGCAATCGTACGGTACCGTTTGGGATGGTTTTCTTTTCTACTGTTGGCGCTTTGGGCAAACTTGGTAACGGCTCAGACAGGACAAAATAGTTCGATTTACCGACGAGCTTCCGCACCGATTGCAACGCCTTCCCGGGAACAGGAAATAGCCGGCTCAGAAATTTCTGCCATCGCCGCATCAGATCAGGCGGGACGTGCCGAACGCATGGTGACAGCATCGCTCGCAGGACTTGCCCGCGCAGAATCCATTCAGGCAAGAATACGCCAGCGAGTTGTTTTCTCAGGCCGTTTGATTGTCGGAGCAGGCACCTATGTACAGTCGGGCATAGGAAGTGAGCAGCGGTTCCGATTTGAGTCAACGCTCAAAGGAGATACCGAGCAATTTGTTTTGCAGGAAATCTCAGATGGAATTGTGTTCTGGACCTACCGCAAGAACTCAACAGACGCTCCATCTATTGAACGCATTGACATTCGTCGAGTTCGTTCCCAGTTGGAAAAATTACTCAATGTGAAGCATCGAGACATGCCTGCGGTGTCAGCGTATATGGGAGGAATTCAGCGGACGCTTGCCCTGGTTCGGGAATGGTTTCTCTTCACGTCGGCAACCGCTGAGCTGCTTGATGGTGTGCCGGTTTGGAAAATTGATGGCAGATGGAATCCAGAAAAACTTGCAGTTCTTCTTCCTGATAAGGCGGAGACAATTCGTTCTGAACAAGGTCTGTCTCCGGAAGCAATGCCAGAGACCATGCCTCACACCGTTCGGCTCATACTTGGGCAACGAGACCTCTTTCCGTTTCGAATCGAATTATTGTCGTTACAAAAAGAGAGTCACGCCCTAGAGCAGATGTCGCTTTTTGAACTCTTTGACGTGAGAATCGGAGATCCGGTCGATGCCTCGGCTTTCGTGTACCGACCCGCAGCAACAGGGCTCATTGATTACACAGAGTCGTACGTCAACCAGGTGGTGCCACTACGCCCCTAATCTAGGCAAAGAGCAATCAAACGACTCTTCGCGATGGAAAATGGTGTCGTTTGTTATGTCGGCCATCCAGATCTGAAGAGCCTTACTGCGGTGAGAACGGCATTGATCATGCTTGAGGGATCTGCTGTGCCGGTACCTGCAATGTCGAATGCGGTTCCGTGCGCGGCGCTCGTGCGAAGCAGCGGAATCCCAAGAGTGACGTTGACTGCCCGATGCATGCCAAGGAGTTTCATAGCGATATGTCCTTGATCATGGTAGTGGGCCACAATGCCATCAAAGGCTCCATCTCGGGCTTTGAGAAAGAGCGTATCGGCAGCAATCGGACCGACTGCAAAGCATCCTTTTTTGCAAAGTTCTTCTACGGCCGGAGCGATGATTTCCTGCTCTTCATTCCCAAAGAGTCCTCCTTCGCCAGCATGAGGATTTAAAGCAGCAACAGCGATTCTAGGAGGGTTTGTGCCTAGGTGCGCAAGCATGTCCACGAGTCGCAGGCCAGCTTCAACGATTCTTGTGGTGCTTATTTGATCCAAAGCACTGCGCAAGGATTCGTGCAGCGTGGTATGCACAACTCCAAGTCCATGGGGTCCTTCAAGAGGTGGTCCCTTTGGCAGATAAAGCATCATCGACACATCGCGATCGGCCAGCTGACAGGCCCTTGCCAACATCTCCGTATGGCCTGGAAAATCGTATCCTGCTGCATGCAGTGAAACTTTATTCAGTGGTCCGGTCACGATTGCATCAGCTTTTTTAGCAAGCACCAGCGCAATTGCTGTTTCAACTGCAGATGCTGCTGCATGTCCGCCGAGGGCCGTAGAGGCCGAACTGTTTTCAACACAGTCGTGAAGAAGTTCATGCACAGGGGGTGTAGTGGAGGGAGGGTTTGGAGGGATCACTAAAACTGTTTTTGCTCCGCTGGCTCGAGTATCAAATGCCGATGTCACTTCGATCCGCATGCCGCGAGAAAAGCTGAGAGCGTCGATGGCGTTTTGCAAGACAGATGGGTCAGCCACAATGCGGAGTGATGCTTCGCGATGAACCTGCGGAGTATTCCACGCACCAAGACATACCTCTGGACCGATGCCGTAGGGATCGCCGCAAGTCAGAAGCACTCGTGGAAGACGAAGCATGAAGTCACCTCACAAGAAGAGCAGTACAAACCGAGATTTACTCTAACGCTCACAAACTCCGCGTGGAATCGACGGCTACCGGCTGCCCGGAAGAAGCGAGGGGCGACGTGGAAGAGGTCTGTTGCGGGAAGTGTCTGTGTCTATAACACTTTTAGAGACAGAGTGCCGGAGATGATGCGCGATTCATGGAGACACCATTGAGGTGGAGAATTCGTTATGGTGCTGATGTTCACAAGGGCTGCAACGTTTGCAGTGTCACTGATGATTGCCACAGCGATGCTTGGACTTTGGATTGGTGATTTGCATGGTCAAACTGCCCCCGATGTATTGCGATGGGGAACGGTGCACAGGCTTTCCGGAGTACTCGCGGCCCTCATGGGAGTGCTCGTCAACAGCATGGCGGTCACGTATTTTATTGGTACGGGACGTTGGTGCCGAGAAGTTGTCGAAACCTATCAACTGTCGGAGCGGTTCGTTCATCGTTCGAAGGTGCTGAAGCAAAGAGCATTTCCGTTTGCGATTGCCGGTGTGTTTTTGGTGATTGCGATTATCATCCTTGGTGGAGCAGCGGATCCGGCAACAGGGCGACCCGGTACGCAGGCGTGGGTCACGCCGCATCTGATCGGATCGATCACCTGTGTGACACTGATTGCGATTTGTTTTTCACGTCAAGTCGACGCAATTCGCGATCAGCAAATACTGATTGAAGATGTGATGAAAAACGTCAAAACCATCAGGATTGATCGCGGCCTAGAGGTTGACGATCAGGCAGTCACCGGCGAAAAAACGTCGCCGCAGGAATAGCACCCGGTTGAATCCGAGATGAATCCTCATGCCGGTGGTCGTTCGATGTGTGGGCGTTCATGAGAATGCCCATGCGAATCACTATGGTCAGCGTGTCCGTGTTCGATAGCTCCGATGCCCCACGCCAACCCAATCCCACACGCCAGCGCAACTGATAAAAGAAGGCGATCATGACTGTGAAACTCCACTTCCGGAAGTAAATCAACTCCGGCAATACAAACAAAAGCACCGCCTGCAAGTGCCATCGCTGCACCGAGCACATCCCCGGAACGATCTCCAAGAAATCCAAGGCTCGCTTGAAAGAAAATCAGCCCCAGTGGAACCGTGAGGGCGTAGACGTAGGTGACTATCTGACGCGACTTGGCGTTCCAACCTGCGGAAACCATAAGTGTAGCGATGGAAAGCGAATCAAAAGGCTTATGAAGGATCACTGCTGCAAATGTCGCCGCGCCGGCCAGAAAAATGACACCATTTTCAGTATCAGCCTGCACGCTTGCGGCAATTGCCGCTCCATCGGCCAAGCTGTGGAGGGCCAATCCAGTAAACGCGCCACACCAAGCCCATCGTCCGGTCGATGTACCACGACGAGTATCTGTGGAAGCGTGTGAGTGATGGGTGCAGCCGGCATGATCGTCCGCTGAAGAGAGTGTTGTTATGGGGTTGTCTTGTTCACTGTGACCGTGGTGAGAATGACCATGAAATGCCCGTTCAAGAAGAAACATCACAAAGAAGCCGGCCAACATCCAGGCCATGGTAATGTCGATTCGTTCATCAAGTTCGTAAAAAGCATGGGGAACAAGATTGAGGAGGCCCACTCCGAGCATCACTCCACCGGTAAACGACAAAAGCGTCTGCATCGGTCGGTGTCCGAGTGAAAATAAAGCAGCAGTCGTTCCGCCGGCCACGGCGGCAAAAATAATCAGAATGCAATAAATGGTAGTAGTAAAGACAAACATGCTTCTTGCAGAACGCTCATTGGGGGACGATGAATAGACGACGTGAGAGTGTCCAAGAAAGCCATGATGAGCATCTATGAACTCACCGGCAAGCCGTTGGTCTTTTTGATGCCTCAATACGTCCACGGAGCAGAGGCGACCTGCTTTCCTGAGGTTTCATGAGATCACTACGGATTTCAATGCGCAGGAAAAATTAAACCAACGTTTATCGCCTCACCCAAGGTGTTGGCGTTGTTTGAATCGTGCGAGATGCCTGCTCCAGTTGTTGTTTTGCAATGGAAGTTTTTTCGCTCCAAGCGGCATCCTGCGCCGTTGCAATTCCCAAAAGACCGGCGAGAACATACGTGAGTACGTTCGACCAGAGCGTGGGGCCGGCAAACTTGAGTGCCGTTCCGAATGACTTTTTAAAACTCGGCCCGAACATCCCTAGCTTCACACTCCAAATTTCATCAAGGATGAGATGTGAAAGGAAACCAACGACCACTGCGCTACAAATAAAATAGCGGTACAGCGGTTGTTCAGAAGAGAAGGCGAGGAACGCAATCTCTCCAGCAATCAATGCCGCAGGAAGACTGTGGAACATGCCGCGATGAATGGCAAATCTTTTCAGCAATGTTGAGACGCCGAAACGAATCGTTAAGTAGATGGCGGCCCCCACAAGAATCATGGTTTCAAGAGGAAAACCCATCTGATGAAAGCGGTGAATCATCAACATTGGAACAACCGCGGCAGCAAATGCGCAGCTCTCGCGCAAGGGCACCCCAGGGCCGCTGTCGAGATCGGGGAGCATTCCCGAAACACTACAAAGCCCGGCTGCTAATACGCACGTCTCTGGCGGAATGCCTCCCAAGTACCACGCCCCTGCACCGTAAGCCACGCCGACGATGGTTGAACCTGTGATGTGGATTTTAAACCCGGGCATAATCGACGGCCTTGCTCGTTGCGGGCCCCATGCGAACAAAAAAAGGATATCCGGAGAGTTTCTTCGGCATCGATGGCAATGGGTCTGGAGTGCGTTGACATCGAGCGGCACGACCTCCCATTCGATGCATTTCCCTGGCGTTCAAAGCTGAAGGGATCGCGAGTGACCATCGCTGTAATGCAATGTCTCGACACGCTGGAGATCGGGGATTCTTTCCACACAAGAAAAACGTTGCCGTATGCCATGCGTCGCAGTGCAGGGTTCAAAATGGCAATTTAGTGCGGCAGATGTGCTCTTCGTACGTCGGCAAGGTCTTCCTATACTCCCCTCCCCCTGTGATCAGTCGTGTACAGATTTGGCGAAGTCGTCATGGGTTTTTTGTTTCACCTTCTGAATGATGTAGAGGGTGAATGCTTGCGCGTTTGGTTTATGAAGAACGACAGTCAGTGAAGGAGCCCCACCGGTGCTAAACGTCTCACTCGATGGCTACGACATGGTCATGCTGGGAATTCTCGCGGCGGCCGCAGTCATTGGTTACTTCAAGGGAATTGTCTGGCAGATTGCATGGATCGCTGGTATTGCACTGAGTTCGTTTGTGGCCATTCGATTTGCAGGACCGCTCACCCCATTTTTTGGAGATCAGGCACCTTGGAATCGTTTTATTGCCATGCTCGCCCTCTATGCGGGCACCTCGATTGTGGTCTGGCTTGTCTTCCGCATCATTTCAAAAGCGATAAATGCAGTGCATCTGTCAGCATTTGATCATCAGCTTGGTCTTCTTTTTGGTGCGGCAAAAGGCGCACTGTTTTGCATTGTGATCACGTTCTTTGCCGTCACATTAGCTCCGCAATACCGGGACCAGATTATTCATTCTAAAAGTGGTCGGATTGTGGCGCAGTTGATCGTGCAGGCCGACGCCTACCTTCCAAAAGAAGTTCATGACACCGTTGAACCGTACCTAAAGAAATTTGAGGAGCAGGTACAGGCTGCTGGCGTTACGTTTGAAAAGCCTATCGCAGGGGGTGGATCGGGCATGTCCCCGTTGGCTGCAATGTGGGAAGGGGTCAGTTCGGCCTCGGCCTGGGTTGGAACAGAGCAGGGGGGGCAGGGGGTTCAGAACACCGTCGGCACCCTTCCAGAGGGCTCGCGTTGGTATGTTCCGAAAGAACAAAATCCACCTCCAAGTTCGCCGGCTTCCTTTCGGCCAACAAACGCCAATCCCCTACCGCAATTTGGGCGGTGAATAAACGAGTCACTTCTGTTCCCAGTCGAGATTCGGGAACACTCTTGAATTGAAAAGTCTGCGGAGTTGGTCAATCTGCCAATCTGCCCAAGTGCGCATCGTTCGCTCCAATGCACTTCCGCAAAATTGTAAAGCGGAAGGGCGTCGGCCAATATCAGCGAAGATGCCAAACGCCTTGAGAGAAAGGAATCGATTTGCGTCTGTAAACGAGCCAAAAATATCAAAAAACCTCAACCGGACATAAGAGACATTATCGGACGTTGGGGAGTGGGATTGATGAATTGAGTAATGGACTTATTTATGTCGATCTGCTCGCTGCCGATGTTCAGGGCTTCGATGGTTTGAGTCCTTCCGGTGACCGTTCGAGCACCTGACCCATCTGACGAAACTTTGTATACCGGGTAGCCAAGAGTTCGTTCGTCGGTTTGGCTACAAGTTCGCGAAGCGTTCGAACCAGAAAAGTCTTGAGACGGACTGCCATCTGGCGCGGATCTCGATGGGCGCCTCCAAGTGGTTCCTCAATAACCGAATCGATCACATCAAATTCCACAAGATCCTTCGATCGAAACCGGAGTGATTTGGCAGCCTCTGCCTTGTAGTCGGCACTTTTCCAGAGAATTCCCGCACACCCTTCGGGGCTAATGACGCTGTAGTAAGCATGCTCAAGAACAGCGATTTTGTCACCCAGACCAATGCCGAGTGCCCCCCCGGAACCGCCTTCACCGATAACCACGCAGACGATTGGAACCGGAAGAGTTGCCATCAGAAACATGCTGTCGGCGATCACCAAAGACTGTCCGCGTTCTTCAGCACCGATACCGGGATAGGCTCCTGGGGTATCAATGAGACAGATCACAGGAAGGCCAAACTTTGCGGCGAGTCGCATTTTACCCATCGACTTTCGATAGCCTTCTGGATGTGCACACCCAAAGTGACACGCTTGACGTTCGGCAAGAGTTTTTCCCTTCTGGTGGCCGACGACAAGCACTTTGTATTGATCGAGTTTTGCAAATCCTGTGAGCATTGCTCGATCATCTCCAAACGAACGATCTCCATGCAATTCTACAAACTCGTCAAAGACCAGAGAGAGGTAGTCGCTGGTCTTTGGTCGATCAGGATGTCTTGCAACCTCAACGGTTTCCCATGGTGAAAGTTCTCGAAAAATTCGCTTTTTCATTTCGACGACGTCACGTCGAAGGCGGCGCAGTTCTTCCTGTTCATCAATGGATGTTGTGCGACCCTCAAGTTCGACTATTCGGTCTTCGCATTCGTAGATTGGACGTTCCAGTGAAAGTCGGTGTAGGCCTTTTGCCATGGATGAATGTATCCTGAGAATCGGTGAATTTTATTCGGGTTGAGAGCACAAACAGTCGCAGGGAATTTGCATCAAAAAAGTCTACTGTGTAAACGGGTTTGTAATCGATGCCAAAGATTCATTCGAGCTTCTGAAAAGGCTTGTCAAACACTCGAACAGCGGTGAGTTGGCAAAGCACGTCTTTCATCGAAGACGGACGCTGTGCAGGATCTTTGGCGAGAAGTTGCTTCACCAGCACGGCCATCGAACGAGATACGCTGCGGTTGACTGCGTCGACGACAGGAATTGATTGGGAGAGGTGATTGTTGAGCAGTTCATTGGTTGAAGAACCACAAAAAGGAGGTCTTCCACAGAGTAATTCAAAGATCATGCAGCCCAGCGAATAGATGTCAGCGCGACCATCCACTCGTTTTCCACGGATCTGTTCCGGTGACATATAGCTCGGAGTTCCTTGGACTCGAATGCCCGGACAGATCAGACGCCCAACAAGGCCCGGAATTCGATCGGCGATTGCCAGATCGATAAGCTTCACCGCCCCTTCGGCGGTCACAAGAAGATTGTCAGGCTTGATGTCGCGGTGCACCCAGCCGCGTTCATGCAAGTGATGAATGGCGGTGGCTGCCTCAATCGCAATGCGTGGAGCGACGGCAAGAACTGTTTCATGCGAGTCAAATATTCTCTTTTTTAAGGTGGGATGAGGAAAAAGTTCCATCACAAGATGGGGAATACCTTCCGCTTCATCGAGCCGATCAATGCGAATGACGTTGGGATGATTGGTCGATCGGCCCACACGCGACTCATGCGAGAGCAAGCGGCGTTGCTGTCGATCGCGGGCCATCAAAGGCGGCACGACCTTGATGGCGAGTCTTTTCTGAGAGGAGTCTTCGAGAACTTCCCATATCTGACAATGTCGCCCAGAGCCCAGCTGCTTTACAAGCAAAAGGGTACCGAGTCTTTCAGGAAGTTTTGTCATGCGACATGCTCACGGAAAAACAGTTCGTGGAATTTCATTCCGGGTGGTCAATGATTTGCGATTGAATCAAAGAAGAAGAATAGTCCATCGGCATCTGTCCAGCGTCATCAGAAAAATCAATCCGCACAAGAACCAGACCCTGCGCGGGAGCGGTTGGGCCTGCATGTAGACGATTGTGAGACGCAAGAGCTTCTTGCATCCATTCGGGTGAACGTCGTCCCGATCCAACCATGACCAGCGAGCCCACAATAATTCGAACCATGTTGTGAAGAAACCCATTTCCTTCAATCTCGATCCAGATTTCAGCGTCGGGTTGATCGTCATCGCAGGACACTCGTCGAATTGATATCGAATAGATGGTTCGAACCTTCGAGAGACGCAACGACGGAACCTTTTCAAAACTTGTGAAGTCATGTTTTCCCAAAAGGTGCTCTGCTGCAGTTCGCATCGCGTCGATGTTGAGTTGAGATCGGCACCGCCAGACCAGATGTCTTCCGAGGATGGGTGGCCAGCGAGGATCGTGGATTCGATAGCGATACATTTTTCGAATCGCGGATCGAATCGGATCAAAACCACAAGCGGCTTCACGAATGTCCAACACGGCAATATCAGGCGGCAATCGAGCATTAATCGCACAAAAAAGTACATTGAGAGTCAGTCGACTGCGGGTTTCAAAAACAGCCATCTGCCCAATCGCGTGAACACCAGCATCGGTACGACTGGAACCAACGGGCTTCGTGGATTCCCCGGTAATACTCTTGAGGGCCTCGGCAAGAGTCCCCTGCACCGTCATGCGTCCTGGTTGTATCTGCCATCCGCAGTAGCGAGTGCCCTCGTACGCCAGTCGTACACAGATGGTGCGCAGCTTTTGATGCGACGTCGTTGAAAGGTCTTTCGAAAGAGGCTCTCCATGTGTGGCTTGTTCAGGCTGTGCGAATCCGATCCACCCGTCACGCGCCGGCCCCACCCTGCCATGCCCATTTGCCATGTTCTCACCTATCCTCTGTGGGCTGTCAGAAGTTCGGCAATTTGAACAGCATTGGTTGCCGCTCCTTTGCGGAGATTGTCGGAAACACACCAGAGCGCGATGCTCTTTGGAGCGGAGGAATCCTCGCGAATTCTTCCGACGCGCACATCGTCTCGCCCGTTTGAATTACGAGGAGTTGGAAACTTGGAATTGAAGAGATCATCCTCGATCGTGATGCCTGGAGTTGCGGAGAGCAGGCGTCGAACCTCTTCGACGGAAAGTTTTCTTTCTGTTTCAATAATGATCGATTCGCTGTGACAATTCGCCACAGGTACTCGAACGCAGGTTGCGCATACACCAATCGAATCATCTTCAAGGATTTTCCGAGTTTCCAGAGCCATCTTTATTTCTTCGCTGGTAAAACCGCCATCTCGAGGAGAGCCAATTTGTGGAATAAGATTTCCCGCAATTGGATGACTGAAAATCTGCTGAGGCTCGACGGAGCCGGTCAACCACGCGGAGGTCCCCTGCTCCAGTTCACGTGACGCAGCTAAGCCGGCTCCACTCACGGCCTGATAGGTGCTGACCACAACTCGACGTACACGTGCCTTATCATGAAGGGGTTTGAGCACCATTACCATTTGCGTGGTTGAACAGTTTGGGCTGGCAATGATCCCACGATGACGATCGAGAGCGTGTGGATTGATTTCCGGAATAACCAGCGGTACCGAAGGGTCCATTCGGAACGTGCCGCTTTCATCCACCACGATGGTACCGCGAGCGACCGCCCACGGGATGAATTCAGCCGCCACGTCATCGGGTGTACTGCCAATCGCAAGGGTGACACCGTCGAAGGCTTCAGGACAAAGAAGTTCTACGGTCAGCGGATTTCCTCCAACGAGAATGGTTCTCCCTACCGATCGCTCGGAGGCAAGCACTTTAATTCGTGATGCTGGAAATCTTCGACTGACAAGCAACTCCAAAATAATTCGGCCGACTGCGCCAGTCGCGCCCACAACGGCTACGGTTTCAATCACGTGGATCTCCAAAGAAAGTCAGTGTTCGGTTCAGATGCTTGGAAACAGATCGAAATAGATTGTGATCGCGTCCGTTGGTCTGAAAAGAGTACGCCCTTGGGGACGTTGAAAAAAGGTGTTCAAAAGAAAGATCAATGAATGGAATTACCCCTTAGATCGGATCCGCAGGGTTCTGCGCACTCGCAGCCAAGGGCAACAAAAACGCTATGTTTGCGGCGAGCATGGCGAGACCAAATTCCAGCATGCCCATCGCCAGACCAATTCCAATGTGGACAAAGATCGCCATGATGAGAACAAGCGGTCTGGTGAGTCGTGGCCAAATCAATGCCGCGTAGGAAACCTCCCAGAAGAGCGCCGTGAGCGTTATCGCATTGACGATGAGCGGATGGCTGGCAAGCCAGGTCAGATCGAGTGTGCGATATTGTGAATTGGCGACACTTCCCCAAATCGCCGTTCCCTCCCACCAACTTCCGCCGAGCAGTTTTCCAGTGCCGGCGAAACCGTAGAGCACACAGAGATGTACCTGCAGCAAGCGAACGGCAACATTTGCCCGAACGCTTGCCCGAGCACCGAGTGGAGTGAGAGAACGGCGATTGGGAAACCAGCGATCAAGAAGAATACGATCGAGAGACCATACTGCGCCGCAAGGTCCAATGGCCAACGAAAGAGAGATCATTCCAAGAACGTCATCGAGACCAAAAACACAAAGTGGTGCACGATTGACTGTTGAAATGAGTCCCAGCAGAGAAATTACAGAAGCAATCGGCGTGGCAAGTCCCAAGAGAAGACATACGGATGCGACTAGAGAAAAAATGGCTAATGAATATTGCATCTCAAGGGTATGAGCTGCAAAGTACCAACTCCATTGCCATGGCTGATCGTTCATCAACCATGTGTCAATGGCCGGAAGCCATCCACGAGAAGCAAAAAAACCTTCTACGTCCATCAGCCACACAGCGTTGCTCCATACAAGCAGGCATCCGGTAGCAACGCGTATCGCTGCCAGTATGGTGGGATCTGCTGGCGTATACCAGAAACGATTCCATCCGGAAGACCATTCATGTACCCAGCAAAGAATTGCGCAGCGAAGCGAGAGAACGGTGGAAGAAGATTTTGACAGGTTCATTGTGCGGCCTCCGCAGGGCGATAGGAGCCGAGCGATAACACCAGATCAGGAGCACTTCGGCCGGCAAGAAAATCTTCTGGAGTAGGCAAATCGTGTTCGACGAGTTCAAGTGAAATGGTTTTCCCCGGATGGCGTCGAAGCAGTTCTGAAGCAACGCCTTTCACGAGTGGAAGCCACACGAGCTTGGCTCGGCGTCTTATTTCCTCTGAAGCGTTGGGCATCGGAACCAAGTTCGCAATTTTTTCACTGATCATGAAATATCGATGGTAGAGCAGTCGAGGATGATTGTTGATGGGATCGGGAATGGATCCAACGACGGTCGAACCGTCCGATTGCTCGATCGACCAGCGAATGGAATGACCGGGGCCCGGATCGGGCGCAAAAAAACGATAGCCGTGTCCCAGATAGAGAAACCCGATGTATGGACGAAAAGGCTGAATCAACGTACCTGCCAGCATGCTCGACGGCGGCGGAGACGCCAAGGGGGCGAGAACGACTGCCATAAGGTGCAATGCCAAGGCAATTGAAATAATCGTGCGCCACGAAGCCACTCGATAAAGAAATCTTTGAACCATAGAGGAGATCACCACTTCTTGCAGGCTCGAGGATTTATCACGGGAGTCCATCTCCATTTGATGGATTGACTTTGAAAGCCTAGCTCAGATTTTTGGTCTACAGAGGAAAAGGAAAGGTACCAAAACAAAAAAACTCCTGCACGGTGAGATCCCGTGCAGGAGTAAGTTGCCTTTTTAAAATCAAACGAGGACTAGCGAAGCGATACTGCCGCATTGTGTGCGGCAATCGAGGTTTCCGAATTCAACGTCATTGAATCGAAGGTGAGTTCGATCGAGCCTCCAGCGACCAGATCGATGATTTTGGATACAACCGTTTCCTCTCCGTCGATCATTGTGGAAATCCGAATTTCGTAGTTTTTCCAAGAGCGACCAGCATCAAGAGCAGTCGTTTCAAAAAGACGTACGTTTCCGGTTGAACCGGTTTCGTTTCCAGCAAGCCACACTGTTGCGCTCTCTGGAACATGAAGCGTGAGGCTCGTTGTGACAGCCGGATTCGATTCAACGTCGGCCGTAGTTTCTCCACGGTTTGAATTGAATGAGATTGCTGCACGATCTCCCGCAGAAAGAGAAACAAGCTTGGTATCTTCTACCGAAGAGCCGTTGCGATCAACGACGATTCGAACCTGAAATTCATACTGCTTGCCTGCTTCAAGTCCGCGCGACACATAGTGTCGAATCGCACCTGTAGCAGTTGTGGCCGAACCGTTTACAAACACTGCTGCGTCACTCGGAACTGTGAGCACCATCAACGCTGCATCGGTGGGAAGCTGCAAACGAGTTGTCGGTTTTTCAGGAGCGGCAGCCTCAGGAGCTTGAATCGTTTCAGTACTTGGTGCGGCTCCTGCGGGCCGATCGTCGATGATGCGGTACGAGGTACCCGGCTGGGTTCCCATCATTGGCGCGCCTGAGGAAGGAACAGAATATCCACCGTACGAACCGCCTGACGAACCACCTGACGAACCACCTGACGAACCACCTGACGAACCACCTGACGAACCACCTGACGAACCGTGACGAGCATGGTGACGTTTTCCACCATGAGATCCGCTACTCGAACCAGAACTGCCGCCAGAAGATCCGTAGCTTGAATAGCTTCCACCGGAACTGCCACCCGAGCTTCCGCCCGAAGAACCGCCGGAGGAGCTTCCACCCGAACTTCCGCCAGAGGAACCACCCGAGCTACCGCCCGAGGAACCTTGAGACGCCCGGTAGCGGTTGTGCCACCCAGCCTCGACATCCAACGCGTATGCAAACAGTGCAGCAGCAGTCAAGCAACCAGCGAGCCTGCTCCAACGAAAGTGACCCATCGAATACTTCTCCCGTGAGCGGATAGAAAAAAGAAAACGGACGAGGCAGCTCGTCTCCAATAACGCTCAAGGATAATTTGATGATTACGCAAAGCAAGGACTCTAGGGAAGAAATAATGAATAGGGTATTTTTGTCGAATATCGTTCGAAAATCCCAAGAAAACTCATTTTTCTGGCTGAATTTCAACTTCCTTCATTGCACTAGTGAGTGTTTTTTTCCGTCCTTCAATTGAAATATCATCCACATCGAGCCGACCGGTGGCCCCCAAAAGTCCAATTTGAAGGATCGCTTCATTGGCCCACAGTGGTACTGATATTGAGCCCTGTACTTCTTTCCAATCAAAACTTCCCTTCCAAGGACCAATGCGATCCCGAGATGTGCGACTGCGTTTCTCATCAAAAAACTGAACGCAGATACCCGGTATTTGATCAGGATACGGGCCACCAAGAATTTCCTCTCCGCGGAGCGAAACACGAATTGTAAGACGATCGACAACCCGGCCATTGATTGAAAATCCTTGAAACACTTGTGAAGGACGACTGGGTTGCTCATTGGTGAGTTGCAGAAATGTATTTCCGTCTGGAGAGCGATGAAGAGTTATTTGCCGTCCGTAGTACCAGGATTCTGGAATGTCCAAATCCTTTAAGCGGTTCTCGAACGATCCGTTGTGAAGAGCGGGCTTGTTGCCGTCGGGAAGCACTCGTCGACCATCTTCGGCGGCGCCTGTCATGGGTACGAAGAGACTCGGACAGAGCGATTCTTCGACGAGCGTTCCATTCCGTTTGACGAGCAGTAGCAGCGTCTGGTCATAACGTTCACCTACCGGAATAATCATTCGCCCACCCTCGGCAAGTTGGGCGACAAGTGGTGTGGGAACATTTTCTGGTGAACACGTAACAATAATTTTGTCAAAGGGAGCGTGTTCTTTCCATCCTTGAAATCCATCACCAATGGTGGTGATCACATTACGATAACCGAGTTTGTCGAGTGCCAGTTTTGCACGACGACCGAGCACCTTATTGATTTCAATGGAATAGACTGTTTTGACAAGCGGTGAAAGCACTGCCGCCTGATATCCGCTTCCGGTTCCAATTTCGAGAACGGTATCAGTTGGCTTGGTCTCTAGTTTCTCAGTCATGTACGCAACGACAAAAGCGCCGGAGATCGTCTGCGCTTCGCCAATGGGAACGCCCATATCAAAATAAGCGAGATCTCGCTGGGCAATCGGCATAAATTCGTGGCGCAAAGTGACTCGCATCGATTCAATGACACGGCGGTCTTGGATTCCACCGCCGGCAATATCATCTCGCACCATTCGCTCTCGAAGAGTCTCGAAGAGGTCCCCTCCCCTGCTCTGATGAATATCACACCATAAAACCACAAACACCGATGAAATCCGGAGCAATCTCTGGAGAAAAACCCTGTGGAACTGCGGAAAAGAATGCAGCATCATCGGTCTGTCACTGGGGCTGGGACGATTGCAACCAATTCGATTTCAAAGATCAACATCTCGTTTGGTTCGATATCTGGAGGTGATCCTCGCACGCCGTAGGCAAGATCGGGAGGAACATAGAGTTTCCATTGCGAACCGACGGCCATCAGCGGAATCGCCTCTTGCCATGCGAGCACAACACCTTCAATTGGAAAGATGGCAGGTTCTCCATTGGGTTCAGTGCCATCAAACTGCGTTCCATTGAGATGAGTGCCGCGGTATCTCGTTGACACCGTGTCAGAAGAGAGAGGCTTTGCGCCAGTTCCATGTTTGAGTACCTCGTACTGCAATCCACTTGGAAGATTTGTTACACCCGGCTTTTTTGCATTGTCGGTCAAAAACTTTTTTGCAGTGACAATATTTCGCTTGGCTGCATCTGCCGATTGAATCGCAAACATTTTCTCCTGTTCTTTTGCTTTATCTTTCATCACGCGTTCAAATGCCTGAAGCGACTCGGTCATTGTGGATTCTTTTATCTGTGGCTTCGTACCCAAAATCGCATCTGCCAATCCGCAAGCAAGCCCTGCAGGATCAAGAATCACACCTTGGGCTTTGAAATCAGCGATGATTCGATTGCCGATGCTGAGGCCGAGTGAATAACCAAGTATTCCTTCCGGACTCGAAAGACCAGCCACGTGGGCCTTCGATTTTTCGACAGACGATGCAGGTGCAGGAATGAGTGCCGGCGTCTTGGCTTGAGCGGGTTTTGCCGGTGCAGTGCGTGGCGGCTCGCAGTGTGCTCGACCGGTCGAGAGACAGCAGCAAATTATTGCCAATACGAAGCGATAGAAAAAAAGACGAGTGCGCACGGGTGGTACGTCAGAGACGGCGAATAGAAAAAATGAGCTTTTTTTCACAGCAAGTAAATCCATTCACAATGTATATGTTTGCGTGCGTGACACACGTGTGACTTGTCGTAAGTGTAAGCCAGTGTGAGTGCACACGGCGACAGCTGTTTGGACGGTTCAAAGACAGGTGTATGGAATGGCATCCGCAGGCGAGGCAAATCGGCGCGATCCAAGACGCGAAAAAATTTCTGACGCAGCCAGCGTGGTTTTAAGAAAAATGAGACAACGAATGTCAGCCGAGATTTCCCCGCGTGAGTGAAAGGAAGGCGGTTTCCAAGTTCACTTCTTCCAGTCGCAGAGAAAGCAGATGATGTCCCGCTAAAATAAGTCGGGAAGCGAGCCCCGAATAGTCGGTGATTCCATCGGCTAACGCCACAACAACAATTCCGTTGCGCACCGTTACGCCGAACGTCTCCGGCGCGGTTTCGAGAAGTGTGGCGGCATCTTCCGGTCGTCCGGCGACCTGAATCTCTACGCAGGGACGTCCCCGCACTTGGGAGAGAAGTTCTTGAACGTCACCGCAAGCAAGCAGGCGTCCGTGTTCAATGATGCCGACTCGGTTACAGATATCAGCAAGCTCCGGCAAAATGTGACTCGATACGAGAATCGTTTTTCCCATACCTTGCAGCCGTCGCAGCAAACCGCGCATCTCAATTCGAGCCCGTGGATCGAGGCCACTGGCCGGTTCATCAAGCAGCAGCACTTGTGGGTCGTGAAGAAGAACACGAGCCAGACCGAGTCGCTGCGTCATACCGCGAGACAGACTCGTTACAAGCGCATCGCGTTTTACGACAAGGTCAACGACCTCCAGCGAATGTTCTGCGACTCGCCGTCGCTCTTTTCCATTGATGCGATAGGCAGCTGCAAAAAATTCGAGGTATTCAATAACTCGCATGTCGTCGTATACGCCGAATGCATCGGGCATATATCCGATGGCGCGACGGATCTCGCGAGGATTGGTGTAGATCGACTGACCCCCGACATACGCCTCTCCCCATGTTGGTGCCAGCAGCGTGGAAAGAATTCTGATCGTGGTTGTCTTACCGGCACCATTGGGGCCAATAAATCCGAAAAGATCCCCCTTTTCGAGTTTTAAGTCGAGACTGCGCAGCGCATAAAAGTCGCCATATTGCTTTGTCAGATCAACAGTTTCAATCATTGGTGGTACTCCCGATCAGGTTCCTGAGGAGTCATTTTCTCAGAGGTCGGGTTCGAGAGCGAGGAACGTACGGGAAAGACAATTCTCCATACACAATGTGATGTTGATTCTCTCGCGGCATCCGGTGGCGTCGAGTGCCATGCGGTTCCCCTCGGTCCATGTCCAACGAGCACCGCGCGATTGATGGTGAGTAGGCTGGAAAAATCGAGTCGATCGAGTCGCCCTGCATCGAGTGTGGTGTAAGCCTTTCCGCCGGCAGCATTGTGAAATCCGGCAACCTGAAGCACCCGATCAATATCACGGTCGGCCGTACTCCATCGCACTGTGCGATCGCGATCCTGCGAACTCGATCGCTGCGTAAGCACACTGGCAAGCGAACGAGGGCCCCTGCCCTGATAGGGATCGAACGTACCTTCTGATACGAGAAGCCCAACATCGTAGAGCCAACCGCCATGCACAAGCAGGCAATCTTCAAGAGGAAACGGTAGGTGACTGCGAAGAGTTCCACGAATTGTCCCCTGCGCATCTCTGTCGAGTGACGATTCGATCCACGTGTCTGCGACGTTGGCCGTCCATTCTATTTCAAAGAGTCGGCTCGATGAGGCAGCAATGGGAATAGATTGCAAGCGGCCAAGCGTGTTGGAATAAACATAGTCGGCATGCGACAGTGCAAGGTGAGCCGCCGCGGCATCGGTTCCGCCGATCCCCTGCCCCGCCTTGGCGAACCAGGAGAGTGCTGTGTCGACTCGGACGAGTGGAGGCAGAATGTTGGTGGGCGTGGCATCAAGATCAAAGGTTGTGTTGATCGGCGACCAGACTCCGACGAGCGACGTGCCTCTTACGAGTCCACTCGAAGCGTCCACATCGACAAGATCGGCCTGAATAAACTGCCATGAAGACCCTTTCCAGCGATCGGCCAAAACAATCGCAACCGCACTGAAAATAAAAACGATGGCCGGGAGCGAGATCCATGCCACCCAAGGCCTCGCGAATCCCTTTGACACCAGCCACCAGTCGAGAGGAAATAAGCTCGCGACATAGAGCACGAAAAGAAGTGCAAGAAATTCAAAAGGAACGAGACTCACTCCAGGAAACTGATCGAGAGCGGTGTGAAGTTGAGTCTCGAGGGTGCCTTTTTCGGACGAATTAGCAAACATGTCATTTTGAGAATCATCGGCATGAAGAAGCTCCGTCAGTAGCGTGTCGGTTCCTTGCCAGGATGAAAAAGGTGATTGATCAAGATCGAATCCGATCCAAGTGATCACCCCGAGCCCATGAGCCGTTCTCACCACCAGTGGGAGATCCCCAGGCACCAATCCTTCGTAGGATTCGATTGCTCCCGACAGACCGCGACCATCGATTGCTCGTAATACAGGAACATCGATAGAAAGTCCCCTGCCCTTTTCGAGTGGCTTGCTTGAATGAGCGAATGTTTCGATCGCTCCGAATCGACGAAGGGCGATCATGCGATCAATTTTTCCTGGAATCCAATCTGCAAGAGGTGTTTTGGAATTCGCCACTCGCTCGGCGCTCTTTCCCAGAATAAATACGGCGTTTCCTCCACGACGAACCCAGCCATCGAGCGCTGCGAGTACCGACAGAAAACGATCATCAAAACGCTCAGCAGCATCGTCACTTGGAGGCACAGCCTCCACTGTTTCTTTGGGAAAGCCACTGGAAAGCAGAGAATTGATCCATGTTCCACACACGATCACGTCGTCCACACTGTCAAAATCGCGAGACGTGATCGGAAGAGAATCTGGATTTTGAACTGACACTACCGTAGGTCGCCTTCCATCGGCATCTGCCATGAGACGTACTGCACGATCCATCGACGGAAGTTCACCGAGTACCAAAAGAATTCGTTGGGATGAAGGGAGCGCGTTGCCGCACTCGAGAAGGGTGCGATGAGAGGCAGCTGTGTTGGACTGAGAAGAAAAAGCCTTTTCTCGTTCAAGGAAGAGGCGTCCGTTGCGGCGGCCAAATCGAATCGATGTGCGGGCTGATGAGGAGCCATCAGGCTTTTTGGAAATCGTACAGGCTGGAGATCGAACGAGCTGACCATCCGCATCCTCTGACCATACGTAGGTTGTTTCATGGGAGGCATCTGTCGGCAGATCGATTTCAACTGCGGTCCATTCTCCCGTACGGAAGATGCCATTAAAACCGATGTTCACTCGATACTCATGCGACTCGGCAAGAACTTCGCAGCCACAAAGCAGCAGAGCGAAGTCGAAAAGTATCCAGCAGATGCCGTAAGACACAGCAACTCGAAACCAGTGATGAGGGATCATGGTTTCTCCGCATCCGGACAGGTGCATGCCAATTCTCCGCACCCTGGGCATCCACGGCCATACTTCTTTGCGACTGCAGATTCGAGATCGACGTTCATGACATTTGCCATTGTTACCAGCCATGCAAGCACATCGGCAAACTCTGCCGAGCACTCCTCGTGCGTACCACTGCGAAGGCTTGTTGCGAGTTCCCCGACCTCCTCGGAAAACCACATGAAAGTTCCCTCAACACCACGCGACGCATCTTTGTCGTGGTACATCGTTCGAATCAGGGATTGAAGTTCAGTAAGTGTCATTCGAGTTCTGCGAGGGCTGGACGATACAATGTGTTTTGTGACCGGATTGCTTCCGACTCTAAAGAGCGGCTCTGTGTGGATTGACGGCATCTACTCTTGCAGAGTGACTCAAGAGAATCTCAAGAAGTATGGCACCGATCAGAATGTTCGAAAACAGATCGGCGGCAATCCGCAATCTGAGGGTTTTATGTTAAAAAGAGGAGTCTGCTTTGCATACTCCTTGAACCAACCAGAAACAACGACGGATCTGGAAAATGTTTGAATGAAAATCGTTTCCAATGGGGTGAGCGGAAGTCCCCTTCAACTTACAAGAGAACGGGTCGTAAGATTCTCCTACAACCGCAGTCTTCTCTTATTGAGAAGAGATAATGAATGCCTCAGGAATGAGGTCGACGCTTTTCGCATAAATATTTTTGTGATGCGTAGACAACGTCGATCATGGGCATGTTTTTTATAAGAAGCAGGATATTCATGGCGACACGACTCATTCGAATTTTTGATACGACGCTTCGTGACGGAGAGCAGTCTCCGGGTGCAAGCATGAATCTTACCGAGAAGATGGAAATCGCTCGGGCACTGGTATCTCTCGGAGTTGACATTATTGAAGCGGGCTTCCCCATTGCCTCACTGGGCGACTTCGAAAGCGTGCGTGAAATTGCTCGAGAAGTGAAGGGAGCTACGGTATGCGGTCTGGCTCGGTGTAACGATGCGGATATCGATCGAGCATGGGAGGCGCTCAAGCATGCTCACCAACCGCGAATCCATGTGTTTTTGGCAACCAGTTCGATTCATCGTGAATTCAAACTTCGAATGACGCAAGAAGAAGTCATCGCTCGCGCGGTAGCCGGCGTGCGTCGCGCAGCAGCGTTGTGCGACGACATTGAATTCTCACCAGAGGATGCTGCTCGTACGGAGATTGATTTTCTCTGCCGTGTGGTTGAAGCAGTGATTGAGGCTGGAGCCCAAACAGTCAACATTCCCGATACCGTAGGGTATGCCACGCCAACGCAGATGGGCAGTGTGATTCGGGCACTCATCGACAAAGTTCCCAACATCGATCAGTCAGTGATCAGTGTTCACTGTCACGACGATCTTGGATTGGCGGTGGCCAACAGCCTCGCGGCGGTTGGCGCGGGAGCCGGTCAAATAGAGTGCACCATTAACGGAATTGGTGAACGTGCCGGAAACTGCTCGCTTGAGGAAGTGGTCATGGCGCTGCGTACGAGAGGCGATTTCTACGAGGCCGACACCCGTATTGAGAGTCGACGTCTGGTTCCAACAAGTCGTCTGGTGGCAAATATTACAGGCATTCAAGTTCCGCGAAATAAGGCGATTGTGGGCCGCAATGCCTTTGCTCACGAAGCTGGTATCCATCAGGACGGCATGCTCAAAGAGCGGCGAACCTACGAAATTATGCGCCCGGAGGATGTAGGGCTTGAACGTACGGATCTTGTGCTGGGAAAGCACAGTGGCCGGGCAGCGCTTGCCGATCGCGTAAAGGCACTCGGCTACGTGGTTTCAGCGGAGCAATTACAGACGATCTTTGAGCGATTTAAAACGCTCGCCGATCGCAAGAAGGAAATCTACGACGGTGACATTGCGGCACTGTGCGAGGAAAATTTTACCGACATCGCGGAACGCTGGTCATTTGTTGGCTATAAGCTTTCGTGCGCCAGTGGCAGTCCTCCATCGGTCACACTCAGAGTAAAACTCGGTGATGATAAAGGGGATCAAGAACAGTCAGTGAGCATCTCTTCGGGAGACGGACCGATCGACGGAATTTTCTTGGCAATCGAGAAGCTGACAGGAATCATCACGAAGTGTCGGGATTTTCGAGTGCAGGCCGTCACTGTAGGCAAGGATGCGCAGGCCGAAGTGACAGTCGAACTGGAGTACGATTCCCGCGTTGAACGTGGAAGAGCGGTATCGACCGACAGTCTGGAGGCGTCGGCCAAAGCATTTCTTTCGGCAGTCAATCGAATTGCCGCAGGCGCATCCCCCCGATTGCATCCGCATCGCCCCGACTGAACACTGTTGTCACAGAAGTTCGCATTGTGAGTTGAAGAAACTTCTTAGATGGCTTCGCTGCCGCGCTCACCAGTACGAATTCGAACGCAATCGTCCATGGGGAGTACGAATATTTTTCCGTCGCCGATTTCTCCTCGATCGCCTGAGCGGCCTCCTTTGACAATTGCCGAGATCGTCGGCTCTACAAACTCGTCGTTGACGGCGATCTGCAGTTGCACCTTTCGAAGCAGATTGACTGCAATCTCATGACCTCGATAGATTTCGGCGTGTCCTCTTTGTCTTCCAAATCCCTGCACATCCATGACGGTGAGGCGAAACACTTCCACCTCAGTGAGCGCCTGTTTGACGCTCTCAAGTTTTCCAGGTTGGATGATTGCAATAATGAGTTTCAATGTTTCACGCCTCCGGTTCAAAACTCAAAATTGTAGCGATGAACCTTGTTCCTCCACAACCGAAGCCGTAACAGAGACGGCTCGGCGGGGAATCGCTCTGAAGTCGGAATGATGAGAAGAGAATGAGGAAAAAAGAAAAATGCCCCGGCCTGGGTGAGCAAGGCGGAATGCTCACCCAAGCCATTGGGGCATCCTTCTGGATTGGAGAACTACTCGTTGCGAACCATGACAAAGCCATGGTAGGCCTCGTTCCCATGTTCACAGATGTCGAGTCCTTCGATCTCGTCTTGTGGCGAAACGCGAAGTCCAACGGTGGCTTTGATGATGAGCCAAGCGATGGCTGACACTGGCACAACGTAAGCTCCTACGAGGAGCACGCCGACCAACTGGGCGATCAACTGTTTTGCGCCGCCGCCAAAGAAGAGGCCTGCATAGGGACCGCCAGCAGCTGCTGTTCCAAACGGCGTGTTCAATACCGTTCCTGAGAGATCGGCGACAGTAAAGAGACCGACGCAGAGCGTCCCGAAAATTCCACAAACCAGATGCACACTTGTCGCGCCGACTGGATCGTCAATGTGTATTCGATCAAAAAACAAAACTGACATGATCACCAGCACTCCGGCAATGGCTCCGATAATCAGCGAACACGGTACGGAGGTGTAGGCGGCGCATGCCGTGATTGACACCAACCCAGCTAAACAGCCGTTGAGAGTCATTCCAATATCTGGCTTGCCGAGCAGAATCCACGCAGTGGCCGTAGCAGTGAGAGTAGCAGCGGCGGCGGCGGCGTTGGTGTTCACAGCAACCAGCGCCGCTAATGCTCCACCGTCTCCAGCCACTCCCATAGTGCTTCCTGGATTGAATCCAAACCAGCCGAACCAGAGCACAAAACAGCCGATGAACGCGGCTGTCATATTGTGTCCTGGAATGGCACGCACCTTGCCATCGGAACCATACTTTCCAATGCGAGGACCTAGAATCAGTGCACCGGTAAGGGCCGACCAACCGCCTACGGAGTGCACGACTGAACAACCAGCAAAGTCCCAGAAGTTCCATTCCTTGGCGAGATAGCCGAAGCCCCATATCCAGTGGCCTACGACTGGATAAATTGCCAGCGCCATCACAAAACTAAAGATGATAAATGCGTGATAACGAATTCTCTCAGCGACCGCTCCAGAGACAATCGTGGCAGCGGTGCCTGCAAAGACGAGTTGAAAGAAAAACTTTGCCCAGAGCGGAACGTGTGTCCAGCTGATGGCGCTATAAACCCCCTGATACCGGTCTCCCATAAACGGGCTATTGTCGCCGCCACCCACGCCCCAACTCCCCGAATTTCCTATCCAAGCTCCGTCACCAGAGCCAAACATAAGATCCCAACCCAACAGCCAGTAGGCCACTGACGTAGCGGCAAACACGATGAAATTTTTGCTCAGAATGTTGACGCAGTTTTTAGATCTAGCAAAACCAGTTTCTACACAACCAAAGCCAAGATTCATAAAAAATACGAGCATGGCGCATACAAGAACCCAGACGGTATCAGCCCCAGTCCAGAGCTTCTCTACCATCTGCTCAAGCGACATGAGATTGGGTGCATAGGCTTGTGAAACATCGGCAGCAACCGGCGGTGTCGTCGTAGCATCTAGTGCAATAACCGCAGATTCAACACCAGCACTGGATTGTGTTTCGTCTTGTCCCCACGACGGTTGAGACAGGATTAAAAAACCCATGACTGTGGTGAAGAATAACGTTGTGCCCAACTGCGTGCGTGTACAACACGGTCGAAGAAAACCATGAAAGAAAGACCATTTCCATTTATCCGCCAACTGTCCCATCACCGCCTCCAAAAAAATACACATGGCCGACAGCGAAATGCCTCACTGCAATCACCGACGAATCACAGAAAAAGTCTGTGATGAATTAATCACTTTGCAAAGCACGTGCCAAAATCTGCAGAGGCTGAAAACAATACGGATTCTTAAATGTACGATTTACAAAAAAGCTTTTTTATAAGACCGTAATGAAAAATCGATGAGAAATATCGGCACTCTCTGTTTGCTATTAAGAGATAGAATTTTTGAGAGAGCCTATTTTCGTGGCATGGCACTGCGCGAAGAATGTGCAGGGAGCATCTTGGAATCGCACGAGATTCGATGAGAGGTCTCTTGCACAGCTGAACGTCAAAAAAGTGGAAGCAGCTCCGGTGGCGCTTTGGCACCTGTGCTGGACTGCATTTCAAAGATCGGATGAGAAAAGAACTCAACCGGACGGCCATCCTGAGGATGAGCGATTGCGAGCCATTCGGCATGAAGGTGGAGTCTGTGAGCATGATCGACCGGGCCGTAGAGTTGATCACCGATGATCGGCAGCCCCATCCACGCCAGATGAATGCGAAGTTGATGCGAGCGCCCGGTGAGTGGTTCAAGTTCGATGACGGATTGGTTGCTGGTAGCAAAGCCCGTTGCCGGAGAAATCACGTTCCATCGAGTGACTGCGCGAACGCCAAGGATCGGATCAACTCTCCAGCGAGGAGGCCGGTCAAAATCTCGTGCCAGTGGCAAATGCAGTGTGCCGCCAGCACATCGCGGTACGCCATGCACTATCGCACGATATCGCTTGCGAACGAGCCGGCTTTCGAACTGTAAGCCCAACTGCCGACGAGCCAGAGTCGTTCGGGCAAGAATTAAAAGGCCAGAGGTGTCTCGATCGAGTCGATGTGCGGCCTCCAGCGGCCCCCATGCGTCGGCAAGTTGTTCACAGACGCTCGGGGGATCAAAAGGGGAAAGCGCAGGAACGCTGGGTATCCCGGACGGTTTGTCGATAACGAGAATCCAGTCATCGTCATGAATAACTCGGATAGCAGGAGCAATTGGATGCACGAAAGGCTCACTCCATGAAACAATCAGACATCCTCAAAAATCGGAGAATCACGCTGGCGACAGTGCGATGTTAGAGAACGCCAAGAGATTCAACCCATGCCGCGAGACGTTCTGTGGGGATGGGGTCATTGAGGACTTCGTCGATCTGACCGAAAGGCAGCCCTGCTTTTTCAAGACGCGATCGATCGGCGTCTATCTTTCTTGCTTTTTGTGCAACGGTCTGACAAAAAAGAATTGAAAGTGGAAGTCCCGGATCGGATGGAGTGATTTTTGCCGAACGTGGAAGTCCTGTGTCGATCAAGGCAACGCCGCGAAAAACTCCTCCAAACGACTCGGCGACCATCCAGGCAAAAGCACCCCCTGCACCGCGACCCGCAACCGCAATGCGACTCAGATCAATCGGTCGCCTCGATCGAACCGAATCAAGGGCTCGAGCGACGAGCGGCAAATCCTGACGGCCCCAGCGATTGGTGTCGGTGGAACCCGGCAGCACAACGACGACTCCGTATCGAGCAGCTGCCGCACGCCAGAGTTCACCGGTATCTTTGTCAACTTGTCCACGTGGCTCATCAAAGAAAAAAAGGATTCCCAGCGGCATCTCATTGTTGGTTGTATCGTCAGAAGGGTCATCGTGTGGACTGGGTTTTGGCAGGACCGCCAGAGGAGGCTTTGCCACTTCAGGTGCTTCGAGAGTCTCAATCTGAACAGCGTCTTCAATCAAGTCGGCCTGTGCAATGAGATCGGGCACGCCAACAGGCACTTCGCCAAGCGTAAGCTCAATGTCGATCAGGGTATCGTTTCGCTTGATGTGAAATGGCACGAGTGCTTTGGGTTCGAGCCCGGCAAGTATGCCGCTGAGTTGCGTAGCCGATTCAATAACTGTTTCATGAATGCGCTCGATTCGATCGGCGGGCTTGATGCCTGCTGCAGACGCGGCACTGTTCGGCCAGACCCATGAAACAATAGCCGGTTGTGAATCTCCTGTTGAACGTTGTAAGACGATCCCTGCACAGGGCCGACGATACGGAGGCAGGCTTTCCACAAGAGTGACTGTGAATGGAAGTTGCTGAAATGTTTCTTCGGAAGCAGTATCAGTATTGTTTGTGCGTGGTGCAGTAGCTCGCTTGACGACAAGGTGAACGGTGTCATTGGCATAGAGAGGAGCGAGCACATGACGAAGCTGCGCGATGCGAGAGATTGACTTGCCTTGCGCTTTGATGATTTCGTCGCCAGAACGCAGACCTGCTGCAAACGCCGGAGAACCTGAACGACACGTGGCAACCACCGCAGGTGAGGTAAAAGGATCTGTGGCGCGGTATCCGATGCCAATAATTCCAGGAGAAAGGGTTTCACCCGCTTGGAGGCGAGGCAACACGGAAAGAATGTCTTCCAGCGGAACGGCAAATCCGATTCCAGAATCGTACAATTCACTCCCTGATTGCATGCCTGCGGTGTCGGCTGGAAGAGGCGCAAGGACGCCGATCACTCGGCCCTCGATATCACAAAGCGGTCCACCGTAGTTTGCAGGTGAAATTGAAGCGTCTGTCTGAACCGCCTTGCCCCAAGCGCGATCAAGTGCAGAAAGAATACCTACGGCAACGTAGGGTGTTTTCGAATTCCAGGCGCGACCAATCGCCAGCGTCCATTGTCCGACTTCGAGTCCCTGACGCAAAGCAGGTTCTGGAATTCGAAGAGGCACCGAAGTCTCGATTTTTATAAGAACCAATCCGCGACTTCGGTCCCGGGAAACAACTTTCGCAGATCGTCTGAGTCCGTCGGGAAACACAACCATTGCCTCAATTGTTTCGTCGGTAATAGCGAAGGACGTTGTGATAATCCAACCATCGGTCCCAATGACAACGCCTGTTGAAGGCCCTGCACCAGCCGTATCCTCCGAAGCCTCTGCGGCGCCGATCACTTCGATGCGCACGGCAAACATTTCAGCACGAGCGACTGCTGTACGAAAGGCATCTTCCTCTTCGATCGAAATGTCATCGGCCTGAAGCAACCGAGGAAATCGGGAGGACTCGCATAAAAGTCCCACGAGGAGAAATACAAAAAATCTCAGGGATTCTCCCAAGATGACACCGAGAGAATGCGAACAGAAAAATGGACTGCTTGAAACCATTAATCGCATTCGTGTCATGAGCGGAAGCGTGTGGGTGATCATTGGCGAGCGGCCTTTTTTGTGTCTGGCAATGGACCCAAATCGAGGTCAATCAGTTCCCCGTTTCGAACGACTGTGATTTGTATTGGATCGCCTGCCGGAACTCGTCCGAGCGCTCTGGACATCGATATTCGAGAACCGACGGAATCGAGTCCTACAGCCACAACAAGATCATCCGCTCGCACGTCTGCCCGAGCAGCAGGCGAGTCGGGAAGAATCGATTCCACAAAAGGTGGCGTCTTGTCAAGCAAGTCGGGAAGCAGCACAACTCCTAATACCGTTGGGTCTATTCGAACAACGAGAGACGATGTTTCCGGTTCGACACTCTTTCCGTCAAGAATATCGCGGTACGCCGGTAGCAGTTCATCAATTGGAATCGCATACGAAATCCAAATGCCGCTCGTCGACGAACGCAGTTCCTTGCCAAGCATCCCGATGAGACGTCCACGGTAATCGACGAGTGCTCCTCCTGGAGAACCTGGATTGTTGGTCGTGCAATCAAGCAGGTAGACATCACCGCGATAGGGTGCTTCATACGCGCCTCGGCGGGCCGCGAGCGGAATAACAGTGGCGATAACACCGTGTTGAGCGCTTACTCGTTCATCCCCCACCGCCACACCAAACAGATTCGAAAGAGCAAAAATCCGTGTTCCCGGCGGCGATCGCTCAATATTGTTTGAGTCAAAAAAAGGCGTATCGGTTGCTTGCAACGAAAGTACGGCCAATTCTCGCCGTGGATCGACGCCAACAAGCGTTGCCACATAACGCGTTCCGTCGTCGAGAACACAGTCAATTTGATCGGAATCGAGAACCGTCGACATCACCGTAAGCACATGGCCTTCCTGTGAAATCAACACGCCGCTTTGATAGGCCTCAAGACCTCGAAAACCACCAGCGCCGTAAAGTTTCACAACTTTTCTCGCCGCTGAAGCAATTGTTTCCTCTGGACGAAGGGCCATCGATTCAGTGGTCATCGCAAGAAACAAAGCGATAGCCACCCACACTCCCCTTCTCAAAATATTTGGAACCATAGCGATTACTTTCAAAGCGATCGATCAGCAGTGAAATACTCCAACCCCGGCTCGAGAAACGAGACCCGATCGGAAGCTTCATCATTCGAAGGAATTTCCGTGAATTCGATCGATCGAATCTGAAAAATGGCGAAGAGTTCGTTCCCATGACGCACTTCAAATCGGTGAGGCATTTCAATTTGATTTAAAGAGGTATGGTCGAGAAATCGAACTTCGCATGGATCATCCTGAGAAGATGGCCAAAGCTCCAGTCCACGGACGGTGCCATCGGCTGGAGACGAGGCAACTTGTAATTCAACCGCCGCAACGGTTGAGTGGAGAACGTCGCAGAGTTCCTCCACGCCAAGCAGAGGCGCGGTGCCCCAGTAGTCAGTGCGCCCCAACGATTGTGGACCTGACTGCAGCAGACGCCTCCAGAGCACAAGCGACGCGAGCAATCCTCCGCTTCCGGGTGGACTTGGATTCCCATCGAGATCGCCAGTCGTATCGATCCGAGTTGTGCCTGTTGGAAGGTCAATAGAAGCAAAGTTTTCGGCGAGTTCAATTCTGAAGTCTCCCCCTCCAACAAGCGTGCCAGAAAAAATCCACGATCCCTTGCAGACGGCATAGTCGCCACGCGATGCGATGAGTGCCGCTACCCGATTCCGTTCAAGACGGTTGAAATAATAGTTCGTAAAACCGTTTCGTGGCTCGTAGAAAGGTTTCACGATGTCGGGAACTTGTGCCGTTTTTTTGCCACTTTCAGGAGTATCGTCGTGAGGGTTTTTTTGGGGAGCATCTTTATCGAGTGGCTTCTGTTTTTTTTGCCTCGGATCAGCTGGAGCACCTCCTCCTTCCACGAGTAATGCGAGTTCCGCTGGCGAATGCACACCGGCGAGTCTTACAAGCATCTCGATCGGACGGCCCTCTCGTCGTAGCACCAATGGCACCCGCCAGCCCGAAGGAAGCGTGCCTAGGATATTTTTCATGGCATTGACAGTCCGCACCGGGCGACCAGCGATCGATACGATTTCATCGTCGTAGCGAAGACCGCGACGATAGGCATCCGAAGACTCAAGAATATCCGCGACCACCACGCGGCCGTCTTCGCTGGTGGCAACTGTTGCGCCCAGGGTGGCGTGATCGCACAGCCTGCCACCGCGCAGCATGCCTACAAAATTGCGTAGCTGATTTGATGAGATCGCATATCCAACACCGACGTTTATCCGACCACGTTTTTCAAACGAGGCGCGACCGTTGACGCCAATCAGTCCGCCTTCGGCATCGAACAGCGCGCCACCTGAATTTCCCGGATTGATTGCAGCATCAACTTGAAGGCAATCTGCATATTCAAGGAGCGTTCCAGCCGGGTACTGATAACGATGAACTCCAGAAACAATGCCGGCACTAATTGAGGGTTGGAAATTTGTGGCAAGCAGAAATGGATTGCCTGCCGCAAAACAAAAGTCGCCTACGCGCACCGTGTCACTATCCGCCAACATCGCGAAAGGAAAATCGTTGCGACCAAGCAGCTTGATCAGCGACACATCGCCGGTTGGATCGAGTCCTACAAGCACAGCGTCGTAGACGTTCCCGTCATTCAGCCCGCACTTCATGGACACACCGGCAGGTTGAACAACGTGAAAATTGGTTAACGCGAAGCCGTCAGAGCTCACCAAGACTCCCGAGCCCCCCCCCTGCCCTCCAGCAAAAATGGATACCGCGGCCATTGAAGCCTGACGAATAGCAGCAACACGTTGCTGCTGCGCCGCAAGTACGGCAGCAGAAACAGGATTCTCCTCGGCGAAAACAGGAAGCGGCTGCAATGCATTCACAGCGGCGCACAGGAGCAAAAAACGTGCAATGAAAAGGAACAGAGTCATTTTTCGATCCTTGGTTTTTCCAACCTGATCGTACCCCCTGCATCGCCGTTGGGCCCGTAATCCACAACGATCTGGAGTTTGCGAGCCCCTTGCACAGAAAGACGAATATCGAGATCAGTGACAGAACCATTCTGAGAATTGGTGTGCTGATCAGAAGTTGCTCCAACGCCTGAAGCGAACACCTGTCGCATGAGTTCCTTGTCATCGAGCAAAATTCGCATCAGCGCCGACCCTTGTCCGACATCCTTGGAAAGCCGAGCTCGGGTTCTTAAGAGAAGTGAATCCGGAGGTATTCTCCACGTCATAGTGGTACGAGGTTGAATAAAAAGTGATTCAATCGTTGCTGTTCCATCAATGGATGCTGCGCTGCCAACAGAGCGAGGACGAAAGTATTCCGAGAAACCCTCGATCAGGAAAAGTGAACCAAAAAAAGGTTCTACTTCGACCTTTTCGGGCTTCAGTGAGACTAACGATACGACCCGTCCGGCAGTGAAATCGAGTGAGCGAATGTCAGAAAGCGTCAGGTGAATCGGATCGATTGCAGTGAGATCGATTTGTACCGTATCGTTCTCGACGTGCACGGCTTTTGCAAGCAGCCGTCCTCCCGCGAGTGTCACCAGCACAGAGCCAGCAATCGGAGAAGAGTCATCAGTTGGCCTCAACCATGCCAGTCCGGCGATCTTTGATCGTTTCACCGGTATTTTTTCTTCATCCAGCAAGATCGTCACCGAATCGTCGCTGATTTCAAGAATCGCACAGGAGACAATTTCAAAACCGTTTTCACGTTTTACGAAAACGGAATCTCCATCCGGTTTTTCAGGGAGTTCACTTCGCCAGTCATCAACCGCCATTTTGTTTTCTTGGGAAGAATGAAAATGAACAAGGAACACACTTGTTGACGGAAGATCGATGGTTGTGCCCGAGCGACTCAAGCTGACGGTGTTTCCAGAGAGAGACACTTGATCTCCACAAAGAGTGGAGCCTTCGACGAGCGTCAGTTCGATCGGCCAAAACTTCTCATCGGACAATGGCATCTGCGTAATGGATCGCACCGTGGCGATCGGCACGCGACAGAGTTCCTCATTCGAGCGAAGTACTAATTCTTGCGCGTCGATTGATTCAACTCGGCCGGAGAGGGTCTTTTCATCGCTGAGTTCGATGCGGTACACAGAATCCCCGCCCGAATGTTCAACACGATCCTGTTGATCTGCAAACACTCGAGGGAGCAGCATCACTGCGTACAAAACCACAAGTCCTCTCAGCATAAAGAGGGCGTACGGCATGCCTCGGCGAATGAGATTGTTTCCGATCGAGAGCATGCGTCTAGGGTTCCTCTGTGGCCAATCGTTTAAAGTACTGTTCGATCACTTCACGATAGTGTGCTGGAAACTCGCGGGTGATTTGCTGAAGGGCTTCTTCGCGTTTGTGCGGAGGAAGATCTCCCCAGCCCTCGCCATCTCCGAGCTCACGTCGGGTGACTTCGCCCGGACCTTTGCCTCCAGCAGGCCTGCTGTCCTGCATCGGTTGGCCGCTGCCTCCTTTGCCAGACCCTGTTCCGCCAGAGCCCGATTGATTTTGTTCCTGCTGTTGTTTTTCAATAGCGGTAATCAGTTTGTCGAGCGATTCGATGACACCATCTTGAACACCGCGAGTTTTGGGGCCGGCTCTCCCGAGATCCAGTCGTCTTGTAATGTCACGCATTCTACGAGCAATGTGATCGAGAGATTCGCTTTCAAGAGACGTTGCATCAGCCCGCAGCAAACGAGCAAGCCGTTCATAACGAACCGGAATCATTTCGGCACGTTCTAAGAGGGTATCAATTGATTCAATGGCGGCTTCGGCATCGAGAAGCCAGCATTGACATGCTGCACGGTGAAATAACAACGTAGCGGGATCAACGGAAGTCATGAGATCGAGTTCGGCAAGTTGCAAAATGCCTTCGTCAAACATGCTTCGTCGAGAGTATTCGCGACCCAGCCAGAGTCGGATCATATCGCGCACAGGAAGAAGAACCGATTCTTCAATCCAATCAACAGGGACCGATTCAATTGCCACTCGATCGAGTGCATGGGCTGCTTTCAACAGTCGTTGGGCACGAGGTTCAACAATGGCAACTGTCAGTACGATATGGTCGAGCAGATCGCCGTCAGGCATAGCAGGAGTGTCTGGCCATTCAAGTCTCGCGCGAGCAACAACGTCCGCAGGAACATCAACCGCATTGAGCCACTGAAGAACTTGGTTTCGTACTTCTTCGGGTGTAGGATTTTTCCAGCTCGCTTCTCGCTCAAGTTCACTCGAGCGTTCATCCGAGGTTTCGCCTGAGCGAGGAGCCGTCGGAGCAACTGGCTCACTGCTCGCCGCGACGCGGACATGCATTCCAGCAAGCCCGATTGAGAGGCTCAGGGTCGCTAGGAATTTCCACTGCAACAGGATCTGGCAGAGTCGTCCACAAGGACGCTGCATACTGGATCGTTCGAAAAAAAGCTGCATGGCAGACATGGTAAACATCGCAAGCATGTCGGAAAAAAAAGGTAGTGGTAGAAAGTCTCCGTAGTCTAGGCACCATTCTCAATATCGTATCGTCACACAATAAAGTCTGCATGGCAGACTGTTATTCAGTACGGCCTACGACAATGTCTCGAGTGGCTTGTTGGATTTTCTCCTGTCGCTGAGAAAGACGGTCGAGAGCATCTAGAAGTTCCGGTTCTTCTGCTCGTTCCTTGCCATCCGCTAAAAGCTTTGAAAACCGTTTGGTACGGGTATTTACTCGCATTTGAAGAGAGCGGATCATTTTAAGTTCGGACAGTTTATCGACCAGCGGCTGTTCTCCAGGCTCGGCAGGACGGCCACCAGATTGTCCTTTCTCACTGGCTTGCTGATCGCGCTGCGCTTTTTCGAGAGCCGAAAGCATCTCTTGGAGACCTGTAACAATGTCTCGCTGAATTCCCTGCGTTGTCGCGCTAACATCGGTGCGGGAAAGTCGTGCAGCGACTTGCCGAGCATCGTCGCGAACTTGTTCGATCGCCTCTGCAATGGCTACCGCTGAACCATCATCTCGCACCATGGCCAGAGCCCGCTCGGCATCGTTGGCCACAGTTGTTTGATCTCTGGAAATTCGTGACGCTTCAATCTGAGTTTCACGATCTGCCAGTCGTGATTCATCGGAGGCTATTTTTTCTGTAGCAGCAAGTACTGCTTTCTGTATTCGCAGCATTCCTCTCAGGCGAGTCTCAAGTTGAACGAGCAAGCGTTCCACTTCCTCTTCGCGAAGCTGTCTTAAAATTTCTTCTAACTCAGCTCTGGCCGTCTCGAGCTCCTCAAGTGCCTTCTGTTGCTCCTGACCGGCGTCGCGACGTTTGGCATCATCAAGTTTTTTTCTCGCCTCTCGCATGCGTTCTTCGGCAGACTTGAGCCGCTTTCGCGTTCTTTGGGCGCGACTGGCCTCATCATCTCCTTGAGGCTCGCTCTGCGGGGCACTCTCGGATGCCCCCGATTCTCCCTGAGGCGACTCGGATGACTCCGAGGGCTTTGGGCTCGAAGGGGAGCCTTCCGAAGGATCTCCTTCAGAGGGCTTTGATTCAGCTTCTTCAGAATTTTTACCTGCCGAACTTTTTTGAGTGTCGTCAGACTTCTCTGTACCACTTTTCTCTTTCTTATCACTTTCGCCAGAACTGTCTGATTTTTTATCCTTGTCATTGCCACTGTTTTCGGTTTTGGGTTCGCTGTCATCGCGAGACGCATCATCATTCTCATCGGCCTTGGTCTTGGCAGGCGGCTGAGCACCAGCCTTCTCGGAGCCTTCTCGCGATTCAAGTCGCTGCGCAAAGCTGCCAATTTCACGGGAGAGTCCTTCGGTATCGTTGGCGAGGGAATCCTGACGATCAGAGAGTCTTTTTTCATCGGCTCCAGATTCTGTCTCGCCTTCCACCTCACGCTGACGCGAAATTAATTTGTTGAGTTTAGAGAGGTACTGTTTGACCTCCTCCTTTGTGTTGATCAGCCGTTTCTGTGCATCTCCAGATTCGAGGAGATCAAGTAGCTGACGGAGTTCTTCAAGCGACAAGGCTTGCGAAACGCCAGCTTTGAGCAATTGACCATCTTTTAACTGAGTGACGATCAAATCGAGTCGGTCTTCGAGTCCGAGGTCCCGGGCTCGTTCAAAGACTTTTCGCAGGAGCGTAGACCGTTTGGGATCACTCGATGCGAGCAGGTCAGCCAGTCGCAGAAGTGATTTCTCCAGTTCGCGAAATTGCTGGCCCACGGCTTCTTCTCGGGCAATCAAACGGTCTTCCGGCGTTGGACCACCGACTGGTTCAGCATGCAAAGAAGAAGAGGCAAGAAAGCATCCCAGCAACACTCCGAACGTCGTGAAAATATTCCCAATCCATAAACGCAGTTCAGTTCCTCGTGCGAGAACGCTACGCGAATCGGAAGCTTTACAGTGCACGCGTGTCATGGCCGATCGAGCGCTTCTCTCGCCCGCTCCTTTTGACGCTTGAGCGTCTCGGATCGAATGTCTTCCTGAGTGCGAACTACACCGCGAAGAATTTCAAGAACCTCGTTGAACGTTTCCAGTTCCATCATCTTATCGAGAACTGCCCGCATGCGAGCGAGGATTTGGTCGGTTTGGACGACGATCTGGGCAAACTCTGCAGAACCGGGGGTTGCCGCAGGTGATCGGCACAGGCGAATGAGGGCAGGGAGATCATTTTTGGAAATTGCTCGAAGCGGTTCGGCGATCTGAGTTCCCAAACGCGCATCGAGTTCATCAGTTAAAAGAGTGTTGTTGTCGAACTCACGTCGGATGTCAAAAAAGGCTTCGGCAACCTCGCCCGTTTCGCCGGCCACGCGAGATGCCGATTCAGCAAGTCGACTCGGAGCGAAAACGATTCCTGATGAACGATCCGTATCCGTATCAGAATCAGAATTGAGAGAATCGAGTTCATCTGCTGGTTGAGAAAGGTCGACGGCATCGGGTTCTGGTGCTGTCAATCGAGCGTCCAATTCTTCGCGCGCACGCTCCAATTCATTCACAACGAGTTCAAATCGTCTTCGAAGAATAAGCTCCCTCGCTTCAAGCATGGCGGAAAGTGATTCTGGCGAAACAACGTCGAGCGACCAGGTGTCACTCACTCCGCGATGAGGAACCGGATCGAGATCGCACGCATCGAATGCTTCGATACTGATTTTGAGTTTATCGCCGATAGAAAGTGAGAGTCCGTCAAGCGAGATGATCTCTGGATCCTCTTCAGTAAATTCAACGATCGTTGGTGCTGCGCGGAGGCGATCAACCGCCACGACTCTTTCATCTCTGCCCTCAGGGGCGAGTACCACAACTGCCCGTTCGAGGGCATGGTCATCGCTGATTGTCCCTTCGAGAGGCACGCGTGCTCGCGTCGTCACGGCAGTAGAAATGCCTCGCGGACGCATTGAGACTCGCGGCGCTTCGTCAGCCACCGACGAAAGCACAAAGGTAATGGGATCGCGATTTGTAAGGCTGTCGGTGTCGGTGAATGTGGCAAAGATGCTGCGTTGGCCGTCAAGGTTTTTAAATTCCGTACGAATTCCATCTTTGATGTATGAGGGCTCTTGATCGAACTCAGCGAGAGAATCCCATCGCGAGACTTCGACCTGTTTTCCATCCTGTGTCGTACTGATCGACGCGCCAATGAGTGGTTTCGTTGAAGTACAGCGAATCAAGACATCACAACCTCGTGGAATTTGGACAACTCCGGAGGCCGACGCCGTGCGATTGCCACTGCCTAAATACGCTGGCAGCGTGTAGGTAATCTCGAGTTCCGCCAACGCCGGGGCGTCGACTGCTTGCAATCGAAGGTTCTGAATGCGGGCATCGTTTCCACGCACCTCGATCGCCAGATCCTCATGCACGGCCTTCAGCACATGGCCAAACACCTGAAAGCCGTCGGAGACTCCCCCACGCATTCCCATGCGATCGGTTTGCCAGCCAGAGGAGCCGCGAGAACGGAGATCAACAATTTCCGGAATAATTTTTGAAGCATCGGCTTTTACCAGAAGATCAACATCGGTACCGCGTGCGACTTTGCGAACACCGTTTCGAAATCCCTCGATTTCAAGTGCGCTCGATCGCGGCCAAGACTCTTCTCCTAAAAGCACAACCCGCCGAACCCACACATCGGCAACGGCAGGTTGCATCAGTGCAAGTGCTGCAATACTTGCGATACCCCCGGAACAGGCAGTCACAATCGCGATGAGGCGACCGATTCGAATGAGACGAACCGTACGCACTGTTGGCGCAACGGCAATCGCCTCACGTGTGGTTTGTCCTACAAGTTCAAGGTCAACCGCATTCCAAAAACATTCTGTCAATCCAACAGAAGTCGAAAGAGAATCGCCAAATGCCGGATAGCACCGTTCCACAATTAATGCCAAATCGGCATCTCGCATGCTCACGCCGAGTCTCACCAATAATTTCGTGATGATAAGCCAGAGAAATCCAAGAAGAACCATTCCAAGTGCAACTGCACGCACCCATCTGGGAGGTTCAATCAGCCAGTCCAACAGTAACGAACTCCAGAAAATGACGACTCCGCAAAGACAGATGAGCGAGAGCGATTCGATCCAGATAGAACTTCTGGCCGCACTTCGCAATCGATCAAGAAGCGAGGCGAGCGGTGCCGCGAGCCTCGGCGTATCGATCGCAGAAGACACGTCATTTGTTTTGTGCGTGAGTACAGTCGACATGATGGCGTGGTTCCGCTGGGTCGGGCTCTGGAGTTATGCAAGTCTCATCAAACGACGAAGAATCCACTCAAAACACAAAAGCCCGGTTCCGCAAGCGAGCAGAATTGAGTTGAGGCGTTCTTTAAAGGATGAATCTGGCGCCCCTGCTTCATACTCGCGTCGAGACCGATCAGGAATTTTGAGAGCCAAGGCAACAGAGTCGTCTCGATCCCAAACAACGCCATCAAGCATGGTGGATTCACCTCCGGTTGCCGCGGAGATCTGTTCAAGCAGCGATCGGTCGAGTTTTGGGCGCTCAAGTTCCCGGTCAGGCAACCGTGCCTGCACGCGTCTGGTAATTATTTCTCCCGAACCATCTCCCAAGGTCACATCAATTCTCCAGGTGCCCTGAAGATTTGCAGCAAATCCTCCTAAGAGTATGCCGCTGCGAACAGGATCGATCGAAAGTGGCATGGGCGCTGTGGTGCCATCTGGAGAGACGACGCGGCACGTTGTGATCTTCGCCGCATCTCCTTCGGGCATCACAATGCGCACCACCACGTTGGAACCGACGACGTATCGATCGCGCTCGATCAAGACGCTTGCTCGCCTTGATCCGCGAAGAAGTCGGCCTTGCGAAACGTGTCGAAGAAGTTGCGTCGACAGGCGTTCGTACAACGTTTCATCCACAGAGCGAAGCCGCCATGTTTCACCACTTCCCACATAGAAGACACTTCCTGATCCGTAAAACTGACCCGCACAATAAATTGGAAGAGTGTCGGGTGCGCCCGTTGCGCCGAGTCGCTTTGCACGTGCGTAAACGGTGGCACCGGGCTTTGCGCGGACAGCATCAAAACAGGAATAAACGCCAGGAAATTCACTCCAAACCGTCTGGCTGGCAATAGCACTCGATGCAAGCCAGAGAAACTCAGCGTCCTGACCGTCGCGTGAAAACTCAAGCGGCATCGGTTCATCAAATCCAGCAGGTTCATCGACAACCAATTGGACTCTGCGACGCAGTTCAATTGGGTAGAGATTTCGTATTGAGGCCGTTGTTGGATCAGCGAGCCACGCATCCATAAAGACGTTTCCAGCCATGAGCAGGAGTCCTCCAGATTCCTTCTCAACCCACTGTGCAAGACGGGCCATGGCGGCGGGATCAAATTTTCGAAAGTCGGGATCGATAGCGACGATTGCGTCGTACTCGGAAATTTCTTTGGCAGTGGCAGGAAATTCTTGGAGAATGCGTCGAGCATCCTGAGATGCACCGCTGACGGCCGTCTGCAGCAGAACATCAACTGCGAAACTGTCATCGCGCATCAGCACATTTCGCATGAACTGATACTCGCGTCCAGGGCCACCGGCCAGCAAAAGTACCTGCGTAACCCGGTCGACCACTTCGATTTCGACAGCTTGCTGATTGTCGGACTCCGATCGATCCAATGGAGGCGGCACAACTCGCAAAGAGAGCATTCTGCGGCCCGGAGAGGGCATTCCGGGAACATCAAAACGCACAGAAGTGACCTGTCCATCAGCAGCAAGCGTGACAAAAGTCTGATCGATGACACGCTGAGTCCCACTGCCATCGTCGGATGGAACTTCAGAGAGTTCGACTTGCACTGAACTGCCCTCGAGTCCCTGTGCTTGAAGTTGTCCCGTGGCAGCAAAACGATCTCCCGGAAAAACACGAGCTGGCACGAGCAGATCGGCAACTCGCACGTTGACAGGGAGTCGCTGCGAGCCGATTCCGAGAGGAAAAACTCGAACTCCCTGAGCAACAAGCGATGAAACGGTTGCACGTGGATCGATTCCAGCGTTATTGGCGCCGTCGGAGAGTACGACCACTGCGGCAAGCAGTCCTGGCGGTTCCTGATCAACCACCGTCTTCAAAGCTTCCCCAATTCGAGTCTCGCTTCCTCGTGGCATAATTCCATCCCGCCAGCGCGCAGTCTGCTGACGGGCGAATTCCGATTGTGAAAGCGACGAGTCGCCATTGTGTTCAGACAATTCGTCGCGATCCTTCAGGAAAGCGTCCGGAGATTGCTCACCGTTGTTGACGCCATCGGAAAGGGTGGATGCAAAGGAATCAATCGGAAAAACAGCAAGCGACTGGGCGTCAGCATCAAACCGCCATAACGAGACTTCGTGTGTCTTTGAGATTTCTTCGAGAAGTCCCCCCGATTCAAGAACATTGATGGCATGTTCAGAACGGTTCATCCGGGAAGCAGGCAGCGAGACCGAATCGACATTCTCTGGAGGTTCATCCTCAATCGTCATGCTGGCGCTTGAGTCAACAAGCACGGCGACTCGTGATGGAAAGACCAGTTCGTGCTCGGTGGTTCGTTCGAAGTCAAGGTATGCAGCCACCAAGCACCCAAGGGCCGATCCTCGCAACAAAGCCAGACCAATTCCGGCACTACGCGAGAGTTCCACTGAGTCGCGTCGGTATATCCAGAAGACCAGTGCGAGTATCGCAACGACAGCAATGACCACTGCAGGCAGTTCCCACCACTGCGAAAAAGTTTCGATCCGCGCGCTTGTAATACGCGATCGAACGACATCGGTTGCGGCGGACAGAAGTATTGGAAATGGAGCCGGCACAATTCACCCGATTCGGTTCGATCGTGAAAGAGAGTGGTAACTGCAAAGGTATGCGACGAATTGTTCGAGCAGCAGCACGACAATCAGTCCATATAAAAACGGAGTGACGAGCGAGATTCCTGCAAAACTTTCCGAGTCAGGACGTAACTCGGCAGCTTTTTCAAGCGTGAACTTCACGCCGGAGAGCGTGCGATCGAGTCGCTCCCGACCGATTCGTTCGATATCTCCCTCCTCGGGAACGACGTTTACAGAAAAAAGTTTTTCGGCTTCGCTTCCATCGGTTCGCTGCCAGCGTGCCGCATACGGCCCAGCGATTGTCGCAGCTTCTAGTTCGGCGGTCATGGATCCAGCGGCGTCGATTGTTCCAGCAACTCGCAGAACTGCACCGTCAGGAGGAAGTAAAAAATCGACTTCGGATTCATCAGTTCCAGGAATCAGTTTGACTTCAAGCCGATCGCCCACCTCAAGGGATAATGCTTTGCGTGAGACGTGCGCCAGATGACTTTCCAGTTCAAGCATGACGACGACCCAGCTGGGGTTTCCTCGAGCCCAATTATTCCACGTGGGTGACGCAGTCGAAAGAAATGCAACGACGAGACCTTCGCCGTAGGGTCGTTCTACTGCAAGCGGAGCGCCTCCTCGCAGTTCAAGGAGACGACGAAGTCCTGAACCAGTCGGAGCGATGTATCCTCGCTCAACCGCCATGTACCGATTGATCGATACGCCACCGAGCAAAGGATTACGCTGGCCAGAAAGAACTGCAACAACCGGGTGATCTTGCACGATCACGTCAGGGCTCTTCTCAACGGAATCGACAAGCATATCGACGGGACCTGCCAGCGGCACGGGAAAGAGTCCGTCTCCATTGCGATAGAGCAGTTGATTGATCGTGGTGGCATTCGATCGTGGCCCAAGAAAAAAAACAACTCCGCCACCACTCCGCGCATAGCGTTCAATCGCAGCCACTTCCGCTTCATCCAAGCGTTCAACGTCCATGAGCCAGATAGCGTCAAAGGTCTTGAGATCGAGTTCGCCAAGGGCACGCGGTGGCTCAATTCGCGGACGTAATCCGGTTGCTACGCCGGAGCCAGGCGCGAGTGCTGCAGCAACAAAAAAAGCATCTCCGGTGCGCGATCCCCCGTTTGGATCGCCATCAATCAAGAGCACATCAACGTAGTCAGCAATATCGATTACCGTGCTGCGTGTGTTGTCGACAGCGACTGCATCGTTCTCGAGTCGTGCAGAAATAAGGTGGCTTCCGCTTGTGGAGAATATCGACTCCAGTCGCTGAGAGGAGATCCCTCTCGCGGGAATCTCTTCCAATCGAACACTTGGGCGAGCGGCGCCATCCTCCTTGAAATCAATCGAGACATTGCGAACGGGACGATCAGAACTATTTCGAACGGTCACTTCCAGTGGCACGAGCACTCCCTTGGCCGAAACACCGCCGACGACATCGAGTCTTTCGATGGTGAGATTTCCATGGTCTCCTTGTGCGCAGTCGACCAGACGAAGATCGACGCCTTGATCGCTGAGCTGCCGCAGTGCAGCAGCAGTTTCATCAGCCACTTTCCAGTCTTTGGAGCGGAAGTCGGTGATCAGCCAGAGAACGTTTGAGGTGCCTGATCCAAAGCCAATCATTTCTGTTGCAGCAAGAATTGCCTCTCGAGGCGTAGCGGCCGACTGCGACACGACAAGTGATTTGATCTCATTGCGAATCGCTTGAACGCTTTGAGGACTGACCATCTGACGCGTAACATCCCAGCGAGTGGTTTCTTTTCTTTCGAGATCTTCTGGCGTGGCTGAATCCGTGGAAGAAATAGTTGAAAATCGGCCAACAAGAAGTTCGTGCGAGTGACGACTCGAAACAAGTTCTTCAAGAATGCGTTCGATGACGCCCCGTCCTCGATCGAACGCTGTTGATTCGCCTACGCGATCGCTCATGGAATAGCTGTCATCGAGAAGCACAATGTGGGCGGTGCGTGAACCGCCGAGAAAGGCTCCGACGGCGCTGCGCCATCTTGGTTGCGCAAAGAGGAGCGCAATTCCCACAATCGCAGCCACACGCAAAAGCAGAAGCAGCAACTGACGCAGAAGCACGCGTGTGCGGTATTTTTTCTGACTGGCAATCAAAAATTCCATAGCCGCCCATGGCACCTTGCGATGTCGAAGGAGATTGATGAGGTGAATAATCACTGGCGCGAGAGCGAGGGGCAGTCCCCACCACAGCAACGGAAGAAAATCGAATGATGGCATGGATACGGTCGGCGAGTTGGGGTGCTAATTACATGGCAAGGAGAGAACGGCGAGAGAGAAACTTGACGAGCGCTGCGTCGACTCCCTCGCCAGTACGCACGAGCGAATAGTCACACTTTGACGATGCGCAGCGTCGGCGCACCGTGGAGAGAAAGTCCTCAACGGCCTCGAGATAGCCCTTCCTCAGTGCCCTGGGATTGCAGGCAAGATGCTCGGGGATTTCAAGTCCCTCGAATCGTGTAGGGCCTTCAAATGGAAATTCAAGTTCGTCTTCATCCATGACATGCAGAAGCACCAATTCATGGCCGCGTTGTCGAAGGAAACGCATGCCGCGAAAAACCCCCTCTCGATCACCGAGCAGGTCCGACAGGATCACCACCATGCCCCGTTTGGGTAATGTTTCAGAAAGCCCACGAAGTACCGGAGCAAAGTCTGTGGTGCGACGACCGCGAGGCGTTTCGAGTACTTCGACAACACTTGTGAGTTGCGAACGGCTCATACGAGATGGCGTACTTGCACGAACGCGATCATCGAAGAGCACGCAGCCCACGGCATCCTGATGAGAAATCGCAAGCCAGGCCAGACTGGCAGCAAGCGTTGCTGCGTAGTCAAATTTTGTAAATAGTCCGCGTCCATATTCCATGCTTGCCGAGGCATCAACCACCAACGTCAGGCGAAGGTTGGTCTCCTCTTCAAATTCCTTTACGTAGAGACGATCCTGTCGGCCCCATACCTTCCAGTCAACTCGTCTGAGATCGTCCCCCCGCACGTATTCCCGGTGCTGGAGAAATTCCACGCTCTGCCCTTTGAATGGGCTTTTATGCAGTCCGGCCAGCACGCCCTCAACAACAGTGCGGGCGCGGAGTTCCATCCGTGCAATTCGGCGAATCGCCTCAGGATGCAAATATTTTTTGGAAGCGGGCATCGCGAGAAAGTTCATCTTCCTTGCTGGGTGTTTGTTCAATGATCTGCGAGACAATTCGATCGGGAGTAATCCCTTCACTCTCGGCGGCAAAATTGACGACAATTCGATGTCGCAATACTGGTGCGGCGAGCGACGCAATATCCTCAACTGAAACGTGACTTCGTCCTTGAAGCAGCGCCCGGGCTTTTGCTCCAACAATAAGAAATTGAACTGCCCTCGGGCCGGCACCCCAAGCGAGCTGATCGGAAACGAATTCTGGTACTCCACGCTGACCGGAGCGGGTCTGACGGACAATCGCAAGTGCATAACGAACCAAATGATCGCTGACTGGAACCTCTCTCACGTTCTTCTGCAGAGCAATGATGTCGGCAGCGTTCAGTACCGCAGAAGCTTCTTGCGGTGAGGTACCGGTGGTTCGGCGTGCAATTTCAAACTCTTCAAGAAAGCTCGGATACTGTACGAAAACCTTGAACATGAATCGATCTTGCTGAGCTTCGGGAAGCGGGTAAGTGCCCTCTTGTTCAATTGGATTCTGGGTGGCCAGCACAAAGAAGGGATCGACCAACGCATGTCGGACTCGTCCTACGCTGACCTGTCTTTCTTGCATTGCTTCAAGGAGAGCCGATTGCGTTTTTGGCGGAGTCCGATTGATTTCATCAGCGAGCACGACGTTTGCAAAAAGCGGTCCTTGGAGAAACTGAAGTTCGCGGATTCCACTAGCGCGATTTTCCTGAAGTACTTCGGTGCCCGTGATGTCTGCTGGCATGAGGTCGGGAGTGAATTGAATTCGACTAAAAGACAAGTCGAGACTTTTCGCCAAAGTGCTGATCATGAGCGTTTTTGCCAGTCCGGGAACGCCCTCAAGCAAACAGTGACCTTGACTAAAAAGACAGATGAGAAGTTCTTCAACGACTTGGCTTTGTCCCACGATGACTCGGGAGAGCTGTTCTTCAATGCGATGTCGTGCTTCAAGCAACTTGCCAATCATCGATGAATCAAGGTTCGTAGAGGACGCCATTTCGAACTCCGGAGGGTCAAGAAACAGAAAAGTCAAAAGTTTTCATACTTGGCAACAAAAAAATGCTCATGGATCACTCGCTGATGGCAGGAGTCATCTCTGATAGATGGGAAGCGTTCCTTTTTCGAGTTGCAGGATCGTAAGGTTCGTTGCGGTGGTGTACACAGGACCGATGTAGCCCTGCGACCAAAACGTGCCATCTCGATCCTGCTGCGACTCACCGATCAAGCGTTTTTCAATCTGATCACGGTAGCCGATCCATTTTTTATTTCCCTCACGGTACATCACCTGTGCGTAATAAAAGTGCGCATAGTGCCAGTGGCCAAAGCCATTGTTGTTGATGTTGCCGAGATGTTTTTCTGCGTAGTCAAGCATTCGTGGAACATGCGTGTCGTCATATTCGCCAGCATTGAAAAGACAGGCAATGGCTGCCGCAGAAATGGCTGGACGCCCCCCACCACCTTTCGAGCTGTACTGCACTCCACCATCGGGCATCGTGCACTTATGAATGTAGCCGATGGCTTTGTCGATAATTTCCTTCGGAACTGCAATGCCGGCGTTGCGGCAACTACGAAGCCCTTGCACCTGAGTAATGGTGGTGGAGCCTTCGTCAAAATTATTTCCATCCTTCGCGCTCACATATCCCCAACCTCCGTCAACAGTCTGTGCTCGACCAGAAAATTCCACCGCCTTCTCCAAGACCCGTACCAGTTCGTCGCGACGTCTTTCGTCCTCTTCCTCGCCGAGAACCTGCGATAAAAAAAGCATCGAAAAACCATGCCCGTACGTGTAACGATCATCTGTTTTTGGATCGCCAATGAGTCCGTTGGCTCTCGAACGACTCACGAGATAGTCAACGGCTAAACGAATCGGTTCGGCATATCGACCCTGCGTGGTTGTGGATCCTTCCATGAGCATCGAGGTGCCCGCAAGCGAAGTCATCGCAGTCGGATAACGACCTTCGTTGGCCGACCAGCTTCCCCTTCGGGATTGTTTTCGAGAGAGCCAGTCGAGCCCCTTCGTGATCACGACGAGAGTTCGATCAGGCTGCGAATCGATAGCCATTGCCATCGGTGTGCCGATACAAAAAAACACTGCGATGCCCAGAAGAAAAAATGTCCCCACGCGTAGACGAGTCAGCATCACAAGCAGAAAGAGTGAACGAACAGAGTTCATCGTTGGCAGACTCGCTGGGGTGATACGGAGGACATCAGAAATCGTTATTTCCTTTGGAGACCGGCGTTCTCCAAAACGATTCGTTATAGAGACTAAGGACAAAACAAATAGATCAGCGAAAGTCTACGGAAAATCTTCTAGAATTTCATGTGCGACATCTTTGATTGTTGAAAGAGATTTTCGCGAATTCCCAGAAAAGAGGTTTCATCATACGAGTGTTCGAGTCCGCTTGACGATCATTTTTGATCCGGAAAAGGTTCAAAAAAGAAATCAAATCGAAGTCCCATGGTGTCCTGAAGCCATCGGCCGATATTCGAGGAGGGGTCGTTCTTTCCAGCCGCTGGAATCGATGCCTGATAGGGTGGCTGAGGAGCCATCGGCTGGCCTCGATAACGCAGAAGATAGCTTCGTCCCGCCAGTTCCAAAGCAATGGAATGATTTTCTGGATCACCTGTCATTGAGCAGTTGAAGAGCATTTGATGTTCAGCGGCGATCTTGTCCTCGAGAAACACTTCATGCCCTGTTCGTTTATCGAGGCACAAAACCGACATTCGGGGTTTTTCGCCTCCAACCGATGGAATGATTTGCCGTGCGAAAAAAAGTAACGGCACATCCGAGGGCTGCGAGAGCAACAGTCCGTGGCGCTGAATGGTTGCAGGAACCTGCCAGAGCGAACGACCCGTTGTCGCATCGATTGACCAAATCGAACCTGTGATCATTGGATTGGGTTCACCATGTCCGTGCCAAGGAAGATTTTGAATTTGTCCAGCTGCCGCCAGCATTTTTTGTTCTTCGGGCGTCTCTTGTCGGCCAACAATCACCAGAAGTCGATTCTCCCACGGCATCACATGAACCTGTTGAAGAGTCGATGGCATGCCGGGCAGTTGTATAGAAAAAATATTTTTCCCACGTACAAGATCGAGCAGCGTGAACTGGCCTGTTGGTTCGAGTACAGAGAGTTTATGAGGACCGGCTGGAGTTACTCGGGATTCACCTGAAAACTCGCCAAGAGAGATTCGCTCAAGGGTGACTGGATCGAACAGCTCGATACCCGCTCGATCAGTGGGCCGTTTGTCACTGCCAGTAATGACAACCAAACGATGGCCAGAGGAGCCGAGTCGCTGATGAATTCGAGGAACATCGCACGTCCGAACAATTCGTCCATCAACCATCGAAAGCACAACGGCGCCGCGGCCACTTTTTGGGCAGACTGTGATAAAGGTGTCATCGCCAACAAGTTCTCCATCAACCGGCAATCGATGTCGTTCCCAGATAATTCGACCGGTACGAATGTCGCGTACTTCAAGCGTGCGATGAGAGAGCATCGGTACGCCGGCAATCGTTGCCTGTCCACCCTGCACCGTGGCAACCTGAGTGGCGTCAATGTCCGGTTCTACAATACGCATTCCCAGCGGCTGATGGTTACGACGAATACGCTGGCCAACACCGTTGGCGTTGAAGACGCCGAACATTTGATTTCGCAAAACGGCACTGCCGTCATCAGGACTGCGCCACAAAACCCGGTTTTTGCCTCCCGGTCTGTCAGCTAATTCAATTGCAGATGTCTGTAGGCCAGATCTCACGACCACGATCCTTCCCACCACACTGGCTTCCGCTGCGTGAGGCATGATCATCATGCCTCCCATGCTGTTTCGGTCATCGAGTCGAAGAGGAGCCCCGATTTGCCGGCCCATGCCATCGGTGGCAATCAAGGATTGTTGTTGAAGATCAAAGCCCATCTGCAGCGATGGCATAAACGGCCCACGATCACCATCGATCGGAATTGGAATCACTCGAAATCCATGATGCTGCTGAGCGTTGTCCTGAGGGCGGCGATTTTTTTGGGTTTGCTCGACTGCGCCCAGCGGCCATGCGGATGGAAGCATCTCCGTGGGAAATACTTTCGAAAGACCCAGAAGATCCGATGCGCGAGATCGGCTGGCAGCATCGGTCGATGCGAGCATTGAGAGCAGAATGAGTTCTCGTCTCACCTCGGGATCAGCAGCGGGGTCAGACGCGAGAAAAGTATCTCCTGCATTGCCACGCTGCGTAAGGCGGGTCAACAGTTCATTGCGGGCCTGTTCAGCAAGTGGATGCGAAGCGAAGCAATCAAGAAACCACTCAAGCGATTCGGTTGTGGTTGATGCCAGTGCGGTTTCAAGCGATTCGGATGCAAAGCCGTTAATCGTTGTGAGAAGAGGCGATTCCGCTGACTTGAGAAGATCGGCAAATCGACCCTGAAGCCAACGAGATTCTCGGCAGGAAGAGCGTCGCGTGGGCAGTTCGAAAACAAGGCTTTCTTCATCTTCTCGTGAGGTCGAGCGTCCAATCAGTTCGCGAGAGGCTTCCCAGGCAGAAGAAATATTTTTTGTTTTCAAAAATCCATCGACGGTGGTTCGAAGCATATCGCGAGCGACGCGACCGTCACCGGCGAGTTGAATGGCATCTCGCCACCGTTCGCTCGACGCGGCAAAATCGCGCTGCAATGCAAACTGGAACGCGTCGGCGAGCATGTCACGAGTGACTCGTGAAGAATCGAGTTTGCCAGCGGACTCGAGCTGGAGAATTCCTTTTTGAATGTGGCCTGCGGAAAGAGAAAGTTGCCCCTGCCATGTGGTCGCCCAGAGGTCGCGAGGCTCATCACGCTGTACAGTTTCAATTCGTTTTTGAAGCAAGGACTCTTGATAAAAAGCATCCAGCGAATCGACGCCCTGAGAAAGAATTTCTCCTCGGTAGGCGATCAAATTTCCAGGCACATGATTTCCCCGTGCCGGCGAGCGGCCGACGATAGTGCCAGTTTTCAAATCGATGTCGACGATTTCAGGCGTATCGAGCGGAACGAAAAGATGAGAGCCCGTGATGAATCCACGTCCGCTGGGCATCCCAGCGTCACCCCACGAAATCGGCTCTTTCCAGATGCTCTTGCCTTCCGCAAGCGAGACCGCTTCAACACTTCGACGACCAACAAGCACCACCATGTTTTCAACAATGCCTGCAACGTAGAGATTTTCCTTTCGAGGAAGTTTCCAAGAAAGTGTGCCCCTGCGAAGCGAGACGCAGTGAAGCTCATTCGATTCCGAAGGTGTGAGAACAGAATATCCGGACGAAAGAGTCGGCACCGAATCAATCCAACGATGCTCGGCTCCTGGAGGAACGACCTGACCGTTAAAAACCACAACGTTCTGCGGCCTTCGCCCACCTATGCCAATACCCTGTGCGATTCGTTCTTCTGTGGTACTGATCGGATAGTGGTATGCCCAAAGCAGGGTGCGCGTTGCCACGTCAACGCCAACAACGGCGCCGGCGGCAGTCGGACACACGAGCACCCCTTCAGCCATGGAAGGAGAAAGCCCGGCCGTGCGACGACCGCGGCTGTTGGGATTATCGATCGAACGACTTTCATCGACTTCTGCAAGCGGTTGAGACCAGAGAGGTTTTCCCGTGGCCGCCTCTAAGACATCGAGCCGAATCTGGCCTCGTTCCTCGACTAATACAGATATCTGATCGCCCAGCGGTAACGGTGTACCACAATGCCATAAGGCCATCGGCGCAGCGACACCCAAGGGGCCAGCAGGCGGGTCTTCTCGTTCGGGCGGTGTCTTTCGTTCAGCGAGTTCACTTCCGCTGCTCGGTCGGCGCCATCGAAGTTTTCCTCCGTTGGCAATGTCGTATGCAGAAAGTCTGTTTCCCGACTGCCATGATTCCCCATTTTGTGCAACGCGAATCGGCATTCCGTTGTTCTGCATGGCAATTGCGCGAGGGGAGCTTTCAACGGCAAATACAAGACGTCCATCGCTGGCCAAGGTTCCGCTGGTGGCATCATCGAAAACTGCTTCGATGGCTCGCTGTCGCTGGGCATCTGCCATGACATCCATCGCTCCCATGACGTTATCGGTATCAGTTTCGGAAACCGCCGAGGGGCTTTGTCGCGGCGATGGCACCCACCAAATACGTTTACCAGTTTCAAAGTCAACTGCTAAAAGACCCATCGGTGTGTGCATGAGCACCGTACCGGCAACTGCCAGCGGATGGCTTGCGGGCAACAAGGGAATGTCCTGCCGATCGGCGGCGTGCTCCCGCGATTTTTCAAGTAACCGAGCTTCTTCGGGATGACGCGTGGTTGGAACTCGCCATCGACTCACTAAGAGTGGCCGGCCTCCGGCAGACATTGCGTTTCGCGCAGGGTTGCCACGATGAACCAGCCATTCCCCAGGTTGATTGTTGGCAGAGGGACTTTTTGGACCGGCGATGTTCGCTAACCATGCCATGGCGCCGTCTGGTGGATATGAGACTGAAACATCCCGTCCCCCGATCCTCGCCGTGAGGCGACTTCCTTTTCGGGTCGCATCCAAAAGAGAGATTGCAAGTGTGTCATCCCCTGCTCGATGTGCGGCAAGTGACCTCATAATGGAAAGCGTAGGCTCAAGTTCTAACGACTCTTCGCCGACTGCGGCGAGTCTGTCGAGCCATGCAAGAGCGGCGAGTGGTTGTCCCGACTCTAGGTTTTCGATGGCTGCAAAAAGCGTGGCCCGGTATCCGGCAGGCGTATGAAACCAGCGTCTGGCGACTGCAATGATCTGGTCGCTGTTGGCAGACGCGATAGCTTCTGAAAGCATTCGTTGGGCACGGGCGCGAAATTGCAATTGATACGACTCGCGTCCGGCTGCCGGCATTGCGCCGATCAAGCGGGTCGTTTCGGTCTTCATGCTCAGCCAGGTGTCACGAGTGGCGTCGGGCTTGAAAAAAGAATCATTGTCAGCAGACAAAATGTCATCGAAGAGTGTTGATGCATCACTCCATCGCTGTTCTTCCACGAGTCTCTCGGCGCGGTCGAGTCGGCGTTCGGCCATGCGATCGTTTGGGAGAAAGATTCCTTCCTCAACAGGCTCTTCAGATTCTTCGGCATTTGCGGCATCGGCTATTTTTTGATCAGGAGTATTTCGAATTTTCTGCGCAGGAACTTCACGAAGCCCGACAGAAAAAAATGAAAATAGGAAAACAACAGGTACAATTCGCTGAATGAAACGCTGCGACGGTGAGACTGCCTTCGCAGTGAAACCAGTGAAACAATTGTGTCTGAGTCGATCCATACGCGTCTCCATAAAAACAACTGTCGGAACTCTGTGTACGATCCAAAAAAAATGTCTTACAGCGTCGAACGAAATGAAAGTTGGGATCATCTGGAGACGCCAACACATCACAACCGCTGGCCCTTTCAGGCGAGCATCAGTACCTCGCCATTCTCAAAAACTGGCCATCCCAGATGACTGTTGATCTCAAAGCATCTTAGAACTGCCGCCGTAAGACTGGCAAGAAATGACATAATTCGCCTAAAAAACAGATGTTTTTAGGGAGAGAAGTCAAAATCCCCTAAGAAAATGGAGTTTTCGGGTTGCAATTTGAACTTGAAACAATCTAATCAGCCTCGCTTCCGGCGAAGTGAGCCGGGCTCCAGTCCGCGGTGGGGTTATCGCCGCCAGAGCTTTTTGAATGGGAGACCTAGAACGTGTCAGCGAAGAAAACCGGCAGCAAGCCGATGACGAAGACCGAAATTCTGAGAAGCATCTCGGAAATTACCGGTCTGCAGAAGAAGGACGTAGTCGCAGTGATGGAGGCCCTTACGGATGAAATCAAGAAGGCCTTGAAGTCAAGCGGCATTGGTGTGTTTTCGATTCCCGGCCTCGTCAAGGTCGAGCGTCGCAAAGTTCCGGCGCGTCCGGCGCAAAAGGGTGTCAAAAATCCTTTTACAGGTGAACTTCAGGATCGTCCAGCGAAGCCTGCGAGCGTGAAGGTTCGCGTGCGCGCGCTCAAAAACCTCAAGGCCATGGTCACGCCGTAAGGCGAATAAACTGTGGACAATGTCCGCAGAAAAAACGTCACGCAGACGAACAGGAGAGGCGGTGTCCAAATGGATGCCGCCTCTTTTTTCATTGAACGTCATCGTTGCAAACTTCAAACGCAAAGAAGTTCGCTGAGAAAATTTGAAGATTGAGAACAGACTCGCACGCGTCACCGCTCGGGAGAGTAGATGTCGAACTGAGATACTGGCAGAATGCTGTTGATCTCAAATGGAACAGGCGTGAAAACACTCGGCGTCGAGGCATTCCTTCCAGTCATTCAAAACACTCACCATACGGTGGCTTCATGCGCCTCTTTTATCCCTTTTTCGTTGTGGCCCTGATCTTTTACTTGGATCATGTTGCCTCCACCGCAGTTGCAGCTGATCCTGTCAAAGAAGGCCAGTGGATTTCCCTTCTGAACGGAAAGGATCTTACTGGCTGGAAGCCGAAGATTCGGTATCACGAACTGGGAGACAATTTTGCGAACACCTTTCGCGTCGAAGACGGTCTCCTCAAGATTCGCTACGACGGATACAAACAATACGATGAAACGTTCGGCCACCTCTTCTACGACAAAGAGTTCTCGCACTACATTCTTCGAGTCGAATATCGGTTTGTCGGCGAGCAATGTCCGGGCGGCCCTCAATGGGCAATTCGCAACAGTGGCATGATGCTGCATGGCGAGGCTCCTGAAACAATGGCGAAGGATCAGTCCTTCCCGGTGTCGATAGAAGTTCAGATTCTTGGTGGGGATGGAAAAAGTGATCGCAGTACGATGAATCTGTGTACGCCAGGAACAAACGTTGTGATGAATGGAAAACTGTTTGTGCCGCACTGTACGAATTCAACGTCGAAGACTTATCACGGCGAGCAGTGGGTCGAAACCGAAACCGAAGTGCGAGGAAATACGGTTATGCGACACAAGATCGCAGGAAAAGTAGTTCTAGAATACAACGATCCTCAGTTGGATGATCGAGAAGAACACTCTCGCGAACTGGCTCAAAAAAACGGCGGATTGAAACTCGATCACGGAACCATATCGCTGCAATCAGAGAGCCATCCAATCGATTTTCGGAAAGTTGAGATTTTGATTCTCGATCCGAAGAAGACGTAAGCGTCTCTCCGGCATGAGTTCCTCAAATCAAAAGTCTTATCAACAGCCGACTTGAGATGAGCCTTGAAAATGAGACATCTCTCGAAGTCTCGCGCTCCATACGGACTATGTCAGTTTCCGGAGCACTCGAGATAGAGTTTTGCTGAACGGGTTTGTGAATCACAAGAAAATCGGGTTCCATGATTGCAAGCACAATAGATCGATGTGTTCTTTGGTGCATCACCGTGCGGTGCGCACAATCGGGCAGAACAGCATCAACGCCGTTGCGGTCTCCAGCGACGAGCAAGAAAAAAACTCGGAGACTGTCCCTGATGCGACGCTTCTGACGCTGGAGGAACTCAATGTAGCGGGAGCAATCCGCTCGAGTTATCGGAAACACGAACAGCGTTCAGTTCGATCTCTTGCACGGAAGCGATGTGAATTGGTGGCTCGAAATCGTTGGACAACTCCCTCCTGCTGTTCGGCTCCGCGTCGAGTGCCTTCCACCTCTTTCGCAAGTACCCATTGATTGTGCTGGTGGTAGAAACATGGGATTCAAATATAGACAGTACCTCAATGACACTAGGGAGCGATCAAGCAGGAGGTGCTTGGAGCGGAGGCGCAGAATCGTGGCAACAGGCGGCCACGCGCGAGGACATCGAGTCATCGAGCCGGCCATCACCGGACGGAAGAAACTTATAATCCCCTTGAGGATGGCGATTGTTGAAGAATGGACAGGGCCGGGATTGAACCGGCGACACACGGATTTTCAGTCCGTTGCTCTACCAACTGAGCTACCTGTCCAGTTGTCCAAAGCAAAAAAGGTCATCGATCGTGACCGAAGGTTTGCTCCAATGAGCTTCCAAAAGAACGATTCAAATGGCCTTTTTTAATGCACAACAAGCCTCATGTGTTAGGCCGAAACAGAGCGATTGTCAACGCACGATGCGCAAAAACGCCCGCGAACGCTAACGGCGACGATAGATGTCTGGCAGATACGCCAAAGAGAATGCGATCACCATCAGGAGAAATGAGAGTACACCAATGAGGGCTGGATTGAACCAGGATTCAGACAAAGTTTGGCCAAATGTTAAAATGCTCATCATGAGAAACATTACTGAGCCAATCGCTGCCGAAAGCATCACAATCTTTACGACAATCAAGACAAGAGTGTGAATGCCGACTGCAAAAATATTCAGTTGTTCGACGAAAGAGCGGTTGTTCAACGAGGCCTCATCGGCAAGCAAACTGCCGACGTCGGCTTCGTGTAGGCTTGCCATATTTGGAATGTTTGAACTACTCGAAAACATATGCGGCATTCGCGAAGGCACTGCAGGAGGCGATGAACCGTCGCTCTTGTGTGGTGGTTGCGACAATGCGGCATCGGAACCTGTGACTGCAGAAGGCAACGGAGGAGGGGAACGCTTTGAATCACGTTTCTTGATCATTTCCGTTGATCGAGACATTGGAATCGGATGCGTCGGGGCCCAGCGCCGCAATCGTTCTATGACGGCCTCCGCCGAATTGAGGCGATGGAGGGGATTCTTTTGCATCATCGCCTCGACGACATCAACAAAGGCAGCCGATACTTTTGGCGCCAATTCACGGATCGGAGTGGGCCGTTCTTTGAGGTGACGACGAGCTTTTTCCTGGCGAGTGCCGCCTGGAAATGGAACCTGACCTGTCAGGGCAAAATAGAGAGTGCATCCCAAACCATAGATGTCGGCGGGTGGACCAGCCTCGTCGGGAGAGCGAATTTGTTCCGGAGCCATGTAATCAACCGTTCCCACCACACGCCCCAGCTTTGTCGTGGAATCGTCCAGGAGCGATCCGGCCAACCCGAGATCAGAAACCTTCACGCGTCCATCATCAGTCACAAGAAGATTTCCGGGTTTTACATCTCGGTGTACAAGACCCGCGACATGAGCATGGGCCAGACCGGCGGCAGCTTGCGAGATGATCGATGCGGCAGATTTTTCATCGATCGGACCATAGCGAAGAACCTGCCGTCTGAGGTCAAGTCCAGGCACCAGCTCGGTGACCATGTAATAAACCTTCCCATCGTGTCCGGCGTCGAATGCTCGAACAAGGTTGTCGTGATCGAGTCGACCGAGTGCACGAATCTCGCGTTGAAACGCAGACTCAGTTTCAGGTGTACTCTTTGCCCTTGGCAGCACCTTAATCGCCACGATCCGTCCCATCATCACGTGTTCGGCCTTGAACACCTGTCCCATGCCCCCCTGCGCAATTGCATCGAGTATTCGATATTGACCAAGCGTGAGTTTGCGCCGACCGGCAAGGATCTGTTCGGCTTGAAATTGGGTGAGCTTTCCCTGTTCAACAAGCACCTTGGATATTGCAGCGTCGAGATCGGCAGGATCGAGAGTGACGAAACCACACTGGCTGCGAACGATTGTCTCGGCAGTGTCGATCGCAGGCGCGTCGAGGATACTGCTGGCTATTGCAGTATCGCGAAAACGAGGGATCGATTTTTTAGGAAGGTCACTCATAACACTACGGTTTGTTACCTTGCCCATACTTTGCACTGAAACAATGTGCATCGTCGCCAAAAGTATTTTTACGACGAACAAAGCCGGCCACAAAGACCATCGGAGGTTTTCTGAGGAAAAAGTGTGTCTCGTACCGCCCAAACCGGAGCAGGAAGACCCCGAACCAAGGGTGCTCATGAAAAATGAGTCGGATAAAGAACTACTTTCTGTTACGTTCCAAAAGGAGAGACTGATACCGTAACCGCCATGAATCTGGACAGTCTGCCCGAAACGTTCGAGGTCCTCCAAGGTGCGGAAGATCGAGCGTAAGGCTGCGAGAATGGAGAGCGATTCCAAGTTCAAACGGTAATCGTGCTCCGTACATTCGATCGCCAACAATCGGACAGGCACGACGGCTTAACTGAATGCGCAACTGATGACGGCGACCGGTCGACGGTCGCAGTTCTACGAGCGATACCTCCCCCATGCGGCGCACCACTCTCGCTCGCAACAAGCATTCTTTGGAGACGTCGTCAGATTCATCGTCACTCTTCTGTGGGCTGCGAGGGTCGATCGAAGCAGTGATTCGTGGCTCGCGTTTCATCGATCGTGATGCAATCGATCGCACATCCGGAGGGCGCTTTGTGGAATATTCCTGCAAAGGCCGAACACTGTTTTGAACTACGAGATCGTTCCATTCCACCCACTCTTCGAGTGGCGCGGGAAATCGTCCTTCCACGATCGCGACGTACTCTTTCTCGACGTGTCGATCGCGAAACGCCTGCGAAAGGAGAGCTGCGGTCCGTTGTGTTTTGGCCATCACCACAACGCCCGATACGGGAACATCGAGGCGGCTCACGATTCCGACAAACGGCGGAGGAGAAGCTTCGTTGGTGCGGCAATGCTGCCGAGCCCATGTGTAGAGACTCTCTTGGTCTGCCGGCACATGGGCGGTAGCGAGCCCTGCAGGTTTATCAACAACAATCAACTTCGAATCTTCAAAGAGGACTCGAATCGTTGATCGATGCGAAGAGAACCCCGCTGGAATCAGTGGAGGCTTGGCAAGGTTTGTAGGTCGTTGATGCGACAAGGCTCGTCGAGAACCAAGAGAAGCCGTAGGCTTTCGAGGCGTGCTGTCAGGCTGTGAACGGCCTGACTTGGGATTGGACGGAGTTCTGGAACGGCGTTTTTTCATAATGGCAGCGTTGCGTCGATTGATCCTTCTTGCAAGTCGTTCGCCACGAAGGCTGGAACTAGCTCGAGAAGCGGGCTGGACGGTCCGCGTGGCACCCCCATCGGAGGAAGTTGAAGAGTCGCAACCTCCGCGGGCGGCCGGAGAATCGCTTGAGCGATTTGTTGCCCGTTTAGCCTGGGCGAAGGCCGAAGAAATCGGACGATTGATGGCAGCTACGATGGAGCCGCAAGAAACGCTTATCGCATGTGACACGCTGAGCGAAGTCGATGGAGAAACTTTTGGTAAACCCAAAGATCGCTCCGATGCCGCTCGTATGATGCTGGCATTTTCTGGAAAATCCCATCGAGTACTCACCGGCACCTGCGTGTGGAGGCCATCACAGGGAGAACCGATTCTTGCCGTTACGGAGAGTCTTTTGCGAATGGAAAAACTTTCGCAGGACTCAATTCAAACCTATCTCAGCACAAATCGTTGGATCGGAAAAGCTGGCGCGATTGGCTACCAAGACGGCCATGCGTGGCTGGTGCTCACCGCTGGCAGCAGTTCGAACGTGGTTGGGCTTCCGCTGGAAACCGTACAGCAATCAATCGAGCAGATCGAAATTTTTTCACGAAAGAAATTTGAGGTAAAAAGCACTCAACTTCGCAGTAAAACACCAACTCCAGTTCAGTTTTACCCAGCCATTCCATCAAAGAGAACCTTGACGGAAAAAATAGAAGGTTTCCGAACAACAGATTCCAAATAAAATTTTGGATTAAAAAGAGAGACCGTGTCTCTCAAAAAAAACAAGCGGTCGAACCGCAGACTGCAGTTCGACCGCTTGCAAAATAAATTCCGGCGGTACCTACTCTCGCACTTTTGGCACTACCATCGGCTCTGAAAGCTTAACTACCGTGTTCGGGATGGGAACGGGTGTGACCTTTCAAATATGTTCACCGGAAAGCTCGTACACATCGACGTGAAGCTTTCGCGACACGTCGATGCGAATATGAAAAGGTTGTGGTAATTAGCACGCTCCGGTTCTTCAACGCTCACACAACAAATTTGTTGTGAAGGTTTAAGAGTGCCAGGAGCACTCGATACGAGTGGTCAAGCATTCGTCCGTTAGTACCGGTTGGCTGAGTGCATTACTGCACGTACACGTCCGGCCTATTAACCTGGTCGTCTTCCAGGGGACTTCCGAGCAAAAGCTCTACGAAACCTGATCTTGGAGCGGGCTTCACGCTTATATGCTTTCAGCGTTTATCCGTTCCGTTCATAGCTACCCAGCCGTGCCGCTAGCGCGACAACTGGAACACCAGAGGAACGTCCTTCCAAATCCTCTCGTACTAAAGAAGAATCTCCTCAAGTTTCGTACGCCCACAGCAGATAGGGACCGACCTGTCTCACGACGGTCTGAACCCAGCTCACGTACCACTTTCATTGGCGAACAGCCAAACCCTTGGGAGCTTCTCCACCCCCAGGATGTGATGAGCCGACATCGAGGTGCCAAACC
>QWOQ01000004.1 GCA_003669585.1 Planctomycetota bacterium
AGCTCGTTCCAGCAGCCACATTGGACACCGTGACGAAACCAGTGCCGCTGACCACTACCGTGCCCGATGCGGTCGCTGTCCCAGCCCATGTGTAGGCGGCGTTGTAGTTCGTGATCTGCACCGTAAAACCAGTAGCCGTTGCTGTCGTGCTTCCAAATGTTGGAGTCAATGCAGCAGCTAGCGGTGTAACTGGTGCCGAGTTCGACGACGGCAGGCTGATGCCGACGGCATTCCTAGCAATCACTTTGATCACATACGCTGTGCCGTTGGTTAGGCCCGTGACGGTGCATGAGGTCGTCGTAACTGGCAGCCCCGAAGATGGAAAAAACCGCGTCCATGTCGAGCCGCCGTTGCTCGAATACTTAACCAGATAGTCAGTGATTGGCGATCCGCCGGTGCTCGCAGGAGCCACCCACGTCACAGCTAGCTGGGCGTTGCCGCTGACGGCCACTACGGATGTTGGCGCACTGGGAACTGTTGCAGCGGGTATGACTGGTGCCGAATTAGCCGATGGCAGGCTGATGCCGACGGCGTTTTTAGCGATGACCTTGATCACATAGCTCGTACCGTTTGTCAGGCCCGTGACGGTGCACGAAAGAGCTGTCGATACTGGATGAACAAAGTTCGTCCATGTCGAACCACTGTTGCTCGAATACTTCACCAGATAGTCGGTGATCGGCGAGCCGCCAGTGTTTGTAGGAGCCACCCATGTCACAGCCAGTTGGGCGTTGCCGCTTACGGCTACGACCGATGTCGGACTGTTGGAAACGGTGGAAAGAATACCGATTGTATTTTGTGAAACGAAAGCCGCGATGCTTGAACTGTCATTGGCTGAACTTGCAGACGAGCCACTGAACGCAGGATTCACCGACAGCATCTGCCGGGGCTCCAGCGACTCAAGCGAAATCCGCTGGACGGGCCGCCTCCTGCGTCGGCGACGAGCGTGAATTCCACGCGGCTGGAAAACGTTCGTAAACGTTTTTTGAAATGCTCGAGCAGCCCAGTTGGAAGAAGGCATGACGGATTTCTCCTCGATGTGCTTCAGACTGACGTGTTCCCAAAGACCGAATGAAAGCTCAGGTGCAACAGAGTTCATTTGGCTCGGCAAGGTTCAGCCACAGAAAAAGTTCTTAAATAGAGGTCAAGTGGCTTAATACCTAAAAATAGGGATGACCCCCCAATTAAGCAAGTGGGTACCCCCAACAACGCATAATATAGAACAAAGGGCCTATTCGCTACTGCTACTGAACCGACTGACTGCGGGCCACACGGAAAACCCATGTTGTTGCTGCGGAACGACTGGGCGCGGTTGAAGCGGTTCGCCGACCGACAGAAGCCTGGGTTTCGCCACCAGCAGCCGCCGCGACTCACGCGGAACGAGCCCCCGTTGGGGACCGCCGGATCGGTGCCAACTGAAAGTTTTTTCGCCGTTCAATCCGAGCACCACTCCCACGTTACCGTGCATGTTGTGCAAGCCCCACGAATTCGCAGTCCCGCCCCTAACGGTCAGGGCAATCGGTTCAACCCCAGATCTTGCGAAAGAGACCACGGTAAATTGCAGCGTTTTCCAGATAACACTTGCACAACCACTCAAAGTCTTGGCCAAATCCCGTGTTATTCGCTTCTTGGCGAATCTTTGCCTCGATGAACCCGAACGTGCCGGCTCGGGTTCAATGTTGACATGCTTTAAATCCTGTCGCTCTTCTTAAGGTTGCATTTTCTGCACAGGAGCTGAACGTTGGAGTCCGAATTACTTCCACCCTTTGCGACTGGAATTATATGGTCAAACTCCAAGTAGTCAGCGGCGCCACATTCGACGCAGCGGCCACCGTATCGCTGCCACACTCGCTGTCGCACATCCCGTGAAATGTGCCGCGTATTGTTGGTTCCCGTTTCAACGATGGTCTGGTTCGCGCGGCCGATAGCTACCCGCCAGATGGTGAACGCCTTGTCGTGGTCGACCGGAAAGGAATAAGTGCCGGCTCCCTTGCCGTCGGATCGAATTTCTAAGCCTGCGGATGAAAGCCTATGACCAAGAATCTTTCGGTGCGATATCTGAAATGACTTGTCTGTCGCACTGAGTATGAATCGTGTGTCGGTGATGACCGCGAGCCCATCAAGTTCTTCGGTTTTTTTCCCGCTGGAGAGTTCTCGGGTTCGAACATAACGAACTGGTCCAGAGTAGTACGCGATTTCCCCGGCACGTAAAGCTGCCTCCGGTGGCGAGCCAATGCTGGGTAGTCGTCCTTTCTCGATTTCAGCCATCCATTTCGTCTCAGCTATTTGTTCACGAACGTATGCCACGAAGGTTGTGTCATCAATCAAGTTGCTCAGCAGAGACGAAAGCACTTTCTCTTCACGTTCAGAAATCTCTTTGTCGCTGCGAGCATCTGCTAGCACATGCTCAATAAGTTGCCGTGCGGGCTGTCGAATAGCGTGCAGCATCTTGTCACGCGGCACGCCGAGCTGCTCGACGGTTTGTAGAAACTGCTTCCATTCGTCGCGTTCAAGCTTTCCATCGCTGCTGTATTGGGTGAAGGCGGATCGAATGAGCGCCTCACCTTTGTGTTCAAAGAAGGTCGCCATCATTGTTTGCACGGTGAATCCGCAGCGTGCAGCAATCTGGGAAAGTTGGCCAGCCTCTGCGTCGTTTATCTGGTTATCAGCGAGAGCGGCAACCAAAACTTGCTGAAAGGCGTTGGCGGCAGCCTCTTGATTCAGTTGACTCACCTTGTCGGTCGAGATTCCAAGGCAGCCAGCCGCCCAACTGAGAAGCTCTGTCTCACGGTCTGTCTGGCTGAGATCCTTCCACGTGCGGGCCAGAAACCCTCTGTAAACCCGCTCGGCCACTGCGGAACGATCCCCGCCACTTATGCCGAATTTCTCAACCGCAGCATCAAACGCAAAACCTTTCTTGAGGCGTCCGAATTCCAAATTTATTACGCCTGCATGGGCATTAATGCGAGCCTCCCGCTCCGCGTCGATAGCCGACGTGACCTCACTGATGCCCATCTTGATCCAGTTAATGAGTCCCTTGGCGGCTTGCATATTAAAAGAAGTGTGATTGTTCTGATTTGATTGTTTGAGCCGAAGATCCACCACAATAACGGATTTCACGGACCTTTTCTGCCCCTCCGTTTGTGCCACCTCTCCCGCCTAGTATCCACGTCGTTTATCCCCTGTTACCCGACCCGAGGATAGCCCGATCAACGGCACTTCCGCAAGCGGCGTACAAAACAACATCGCAGCAACGACAAAAGCGACTCGCATGGAATTCCCCTTGAATGTGTAGTGACCGGGATGAGCTTACCCGCGAGACGTGGGACGCGGTAGCGACGAGTTCTGCCCGACGCTGTTACTGCACCGACTGACTGCGGGCCACACGGAAACCCAGGTAGTCGTAGCGGTTCGACGGGCCGGAGTAGCGGCGGATCGCCGACCGACAGCGGCCAGGTTCGCCCCACCAGCCGCCGCCGCGATACACGCGGCGAGAGCCCCTTTCGGGGCCAACTGGATCGATGCCACCTGAAAGTGCTTCGCCGTACCAATCCGAACACCACTCGAACACGTTGCCGTGCATGTCGTGCAAGTCCAAGGGGTTGGGCTTCTTCAAGCCAACCTTATGAGCATAATCCTCGCCAACATTTTCTGCATTGCCGTCGAACCACGCGTACTCGCTCAACTGCTTTTCATCATCGCCAAATGAAAACGCTGTCGTTGTTCCTGCTCGACACGCACGCTCCCACTGAGCTTCTGTCGGAAGATGATACTCTTCATCTGCCTTCAGCTTTCCAGACTTGCGTTCAATCGCTGTCAGCTTCTGGCAAAACTCTGTCGCATCTTCCCAGCTCACACAAGTAGCAGGGCAGTCCTTGCCAGCCTGTCCAGAGACATTTTTTAAAAATATCGAGATGAGGTCTTTGCCCTTCCAAGGATCCGACTCCATCACGCTCTCCCACTGACCTCGAGTCACTTCTGTCTTGCCAAGTCCGAATGGCTTCGTCAGTGTCACGGAAACTTGTGCCTCTCTCTCTTCGACACGATCCGTCTCACCCGCCGGACTGCCCATCGTGAACTTCCCTGCTGGTATCTCAATCAACTCCATGCCAATTGAATCGGCAACGCTTCCCCGCGGTTCTACGGCAACGCTTTTTTGTATTTCTTTTCGAGAACAACCCGCCATACAAAACAACATCGCAGCAACGACAACAGCGACACGCATGGAATTTCCTTTGAATGTGTGGTGACCGAGTGAACCTTACTCACGGGACGTGGGACGCGATAGCGACGGGCCGTTGATGCGCAGATGAGTCGCACAACAAAACAGAGCATGATCTGTTTTATGCTCGCCAAGGCACTGGCTCTGAGTACATGCTGAGCCGCCTAGCCTGTTTTTGATTCAATACCTGCGGGCACGCTCTAGAAAGACGCGGTTCTGTGTGCAGGGAGTGAAAGTTTTGCGGCGCGCTCACGCTGCCTGCGGTCAGCGTAGATCACCATCTGTGCACCTATGCCATCCGTCCATCGATGATCGCGAGAATCCTTCGTCGGTCGTCAGCGGTCAGCGATCCCCACGAATCAAAAACGTGGCAAAGGGCGACTTGAACTGCGCCGGATTCTGCGCCGGATTCGCCGTCAGGTACGATATTTCCCGGCAAAACGCTATGTATTCGAATCGTGTCGCCCCGATTTTTTGTTTCTTCATTAATTCTCTTTTTTCGCTTGAGAACAGTTGTTTTCGCGAGTGTTTTCGTCCGCCTCGAATTTTGCTGTGCGACTCCACCGATTCAACCGGGGAGTTTTCTAACCACGCAGTCACACAACTGCTTCGCATGTTTTGAAAAATCTTTGGCCACTCCCCAACCATCGCACACAGGAGCATTTTTCATACTCGGCGCGAGTCTCTCCCCGAATTTCGGCCATCAGACCGAGCAACCGTCAGGGACGGTGGATGTCGGGGCGCTTGCACGAACACTCCGCTCGCATTGTGAGAATTCTATGTAATCGGCGCACGTGATTGTAATCACCTGTGAACCCCAATAGTTTCATTGGCTGCAAGTATGTTCGAGTCAACAGCATCCCTCCTCATGAGTCATGAGAAATTACTTCTATGGAAATTTTTGAGGTATTCAACACGCTCAGCACTGGGCAACTGTTTCTGCTGTTCTCCGCCCTGATCGTTTCCTTCGGATTTGAAATCGTGAACGGCTTTCATGACACAGCCAATGCCGTGGCCACGGTCATCTACACCAAGTCATTGAAGCCGATGCCAGCGGTCATCTGGTCGGGCCTGTGGAACTTCATCGGCGTCCATGCTGGCGGGATCGGCGTCGCCTTTAGCATCGTGCACCTGCTACCGGTCGATCTTTTAATCAACATCAAGACAGGCCGCGGCCTGGCGATGGTGCTCTCACTACTGATCGCGGCGATCGTCTGGAATTTCGCCACGTGGTACCGCGGTCTGCCTGCGAGCAGTTCGCATTCGCTCATCGGATCGATCATGGGCGTGGGCATGATGAATTCTCTGATGGAGCACGGCTCTCTCTTCAAGGGCGTCAACTGGCACAAAGCCAGCGAGGTTGGCATGGCACTTTTGATTTCGCCTGTCATTGGATTTGGTCTGGCAGCAGGTCTGCTCTTGATCGCCAAGGTGCTCGTGCCGGCCAAAGAACTCTACGAACCTCCCACCTCCGACAAGCCGCCGCCGTGGTGGATCCGGGCGCTCTTGATCGGCACATGCACCGGCGTGAGCTTTGCACACGGCTCCAATGATGGCCAAAAAGGAATGGGGCTCATCATGCTGGTGCTCATCGGAATTGTACCTGCCACCTACGCGCTCAACATGAACACCTCGCATTCAGACATCGCGTTCACCGTTGAAGCAGCCAAAGAACTCCAGCGAGAATTAGAAAGCTCCGATTTGTCTCTGTTGATGCATGCGCTTAAGGAGCAGCATCTGGCGATGCGCAAAGTGGAACGACTGAGCCGCAGCGAAAGCGTTGCGGCTGCCTCGACGATGGAGTCACCGATGGTCGATTCCATGTTGAATCCGTTTCTACGAAACGATGCGGTGCTGGCAACACTCGATCCGCTGCCTCTTTTAAAAGCTGTAGTGGCGAGCCTCGAAGGCCAGGGGAACTTTAAAGATCTGAGTCCCGAAGATCGCTGGCAGGTACGCACTCAACTGGTAGAACTCGGAGCCTCGGTGCGCACACTGGTGCGACGGTTCGGCGACCAATTGGCCCAAGATCGAAGCCGGGTGCTCACGAGCCTTGCCGGCCGGCTTTCCAAGCCCGTGGAATATGTGCCGGAGTGGGTTGTGATGGGCGTGGCCCTGTGCCTGGGTTTGGGAACGATGGTGGGCTGGGAGCGGATCGTAAAAACAGTCGGCGAAAAAATCGGCAAGACGCACCTCACTTACGCTCAGGGAGGCGCGGCCGAATTGGTGGCCGCCGTAACGATCGGGATGGCCGATTCGTTCGGCATGCCGGTGAGCACTACGCACGTGCTTTCCAGCGGCGTGGCCGGCACGATGTGGGCGAACAAATCGGGCATTCAAGCGGCGACGGTGCGAGATATTGCATTGGCTTGGATCCTCACGCTGCCTGTATCCATGAGCCTCTCTGGCGGGCTCTATTGGATGTGTACATTTTTTGTGAGCTGAGCAGACCACCGCAGGCGTTGCCGCGAGTTATGGTCTGATCACATTCGCTCAAATCGCTGAATCTTTTTTCCGTTGATTTCAGTGGTTTCAAAAAAACATTTTCAGAGGTCGCACCCACATCCCGCACTCACCGTATTCGGCCCGATAGACCACCAACTCATCGAGGGTTTTGCTGTGACAGGCAACACCAAGAATGGTGTACTCGTTGCCTTTGTAGTATCGGTAACGACCGGTCATGTTTGATTCCATGGTCTCTTTCGTGCGGCAAAATGAAAACATGATGTGATAGACGAAGGCTCCGATGGTCAATTCCTTCTGGCATTCAATGGCATGCGTCCTGTCTCAGCACCCCAAATCGTCTGGTATTTCGGACGGGGATTTGTGTACTTTTTATTCACTCGAGTGCGAAAAAGAGCCAGATAGAGACAACTAGAATGTCGAGACAATGGTTCTCTATTTACATGAAATGCCACACGTGTGTGGCTCACCAGAAACAACAGCGGTACACTCTCCATTGTGAATGGGAAACGATAAAGACTTTCAATCAGTCCTCTCACTGATTGAAAGTCGATCTGATTGAAGGCTTCTGCCATGCATGAAACGCGCCGCTGGTTCTCTCTGCTCCTCGTAACCTGCCTTCTCTGGCAAGGCCCGCTTTTTGTCGTTGATTGCCACAACATGCTTTCCTCGTCGAGTCCGGCGATGGCCCGACACCTCGATGCATTCCACTGGATGTGTCCCACGTTGAGTGATGACGAATGCCATGCTTGTCACTGGCACTTTCATGTCCTGCTTCCTCCATCCAACTCCGAAATTCCTATTTCAGCCAGTCAGGCTCGCGGGCAAGCAAATTCACTTACGGCCTCCCTCACTTCTTCAGAATTCGAGAGTCTTTACGACGATTCACTTTTCAGAACGCTGCTTTGTGGTTCTCGCTTGTTCGACATACTTTTTCGAACGCAATCACTGCATCACAGTATGCCAGGATTCTTTTCTTCTTTCGCAGAAGCACTCCCACTTCCACTGCGTTTTTCAGTGATGCGCTGCTGATGTTGGCAACACATTTTGTGAGACACTGATCCGCTCCCGTGGCAGTCGTTTTCGCACATTTTCGTTGAACGCTGATTTCGACTTTCTTGAAATCAGAAATTTCTTAACTTCTTTCCACAATTCCGTTGCCGTGACTTTTCGAAGGAGTGATCGCATGACACTTTCACACACCGCTTCTCTCCTGCCTTCCTCGCATTTTCGACGATGGATTCTCGTCGCGATTCTTGCAACGGTGACGGCAATTGGCGGGGCACTCTTGTGGTTCTCTCTTTCGTCTTTTGAAAAACAGATTCCCGTGATCAGGAAACTCAATCAGGAAGCTGCTCCGGTTTTGAGCACATTAGAACCCCCTTCTGGGGCGATCACGTTGTCCCGTGATTCGTGGAACGGGGCAGGCATTACGATCCAACCTGTGACTATCGGAACCTTTTCTCAGAACCTGCAGTTAACAGGAAAAATTGCACTCAACGAAGATCATGTGGCGCATATTTTTCCACTCGTGGAAGGACGCGTTGATGAAGTGCGCATTCACTTTGGAGATCGCGTCAAGAAAGGAGACCTTCTGGTTGTTGTGCAAAGCAAGGAGGTCGGACAAGCCAAACTCGATTTTTTCCAAAATCGACTTCGACAACAGTTGGCTGTCACACGTGCGGATTGGACGAGCGAAATCGCAACCAACGCGCGAGCTTTGATGGCGAGTCTTCGCGAAGGCGACTCACTCGACGCGATTGACGAAAAGTTTAAAGATCTCCCTCTCGGTGATTTTCGGGAGCAGTTGCTCTCTGCATACATCGCTCTGTACCGATCCACGAAGGATCTCGAGCGGCTCAAGCCCTTGTCTCTCGATGGAATAGTGCCGAGCAAGCAGATCATGATTGCAGAATCTGAAAATCGAGCAGATCTTGCGACGTTGCAATCATCACTCGAGCAAATCGAACAGCAGACTCGGCAGTCGCTCCTGCTCTCCCGTCAATCGGTGCAAGAAGCAGAAACACGGGTAGCGGTCGATGCTACAAATCTTAAAATTCTTGGTTTTGATGATGACGAAATTAACAACATCGATCCCACAACGCAGGGATCGGCAATCTCTCACTACCCGGTGGCTTCACCGTTTGACGGAACCATTATTTCCAAGGATGTGGTTTTACTCGAACGCGTTGGACCGGAGAAACAAATCCTCAGCATTGCCGACCTCTCAACAGTCTGGGTCACAGCTGACATTTTTGAGCAGCACCTTCCACTTCTTGAAAATCTTTCTGGCAGTCTTCTTTCGGTTCGAAGTGCTGCTTGGCCACAGCGAACTTTTGAGGCACGAATTTTTTATACGGGCGACATTGTCGACGAGTCTTCCCGAACCATTGCGATGCGTGCGGTTGCAAACAATGCCGAAGGCTTTTTGAAACCGGGCATGTTTGTAACCGTGGATCTTCCCGGAATTCAGCAGACTGGCGTGATTCAAGTTCCTGCCGATGCTCTTTTTGAACACGAAGGAAAGCCCTTCGTGTTCGTCTACGAAGGAGAAGAGCGTTTTCAGAGACGCGATGTCGAGATCGGCCAGCGATCTCCTTCTTCTGTGCAAATCATTCGCGGCATAGCGGTCGGTGAGTCAATCGTTGCATCAGGAGGATTTTCTTTGAAGTCTCGCATGCTTGCCAGTCTGCTTGAAGGTGAATAACCGATGCGTTCAATGCTCAATCGATGCTCGATCCGTTCTCATTCACACTTGTGAGGATTTCCGTGGTAACACGAGTCATTGAGTGGTCACTAGAAAACAGATTCATTGTCATGCTCTGCGCAGGAGTCATTCTTGGTGCAGGATTTTTAGCAGCCTCCACGCTGCCACTCGATGCCGTTCCAGATCTCACCAACGTGCAGGTTCAGGTTCTAACGACGTCGCCTGCGCTTGGTCCTGTTGAAGTTGAACAGTTCATCACGTTTCCGGTTGAAAACGCGCTCAGTGGCCTTCCGAAAGTGAGCGAGATTCGCTCCATCAGTCGTTTCGGTCTTTCGGCAGTGACCGTTGCATTCGAGGATAATACCGATATTTACTGGGCCCGGAATCTTGTGAGTGAACGGCTTCAGCAAGCTCGCCAAAATATTCCTATGGGCATGGGGGATCCGCAACTCGGTCCCATCGCCACCGGCATGAGTGAGATTTATCAATTCGAAGTGCGCTCGATGCCGGGACACGATTACAACCTGATGGATCTTCGCACAATTCTCGATTGGGATATTGCGTTTCAACTACGCAGCGTACCTGGAGTGATCGAGGTCAACACGTTTGGTGGGGAGTTGAAAACCTATGAAGTACAAATCGATCCCAATCGCCTTCTTAATTACGGCATTCCTCTCTCGCGCGTGCTGAAAGCACTTGAAGAAAACAATTCCAACGCCGGTGGCGGTTCCATTACCCACGGTGCTGAACAGCGATTAATTCGCGGTGAAGGACTTGTTGGCTCTCTTGACGATATCGCTACCATCGTTCTCGATATGCGCCGAGATGGCACTGCAATTCGTATTTCTGATGTTGCAGATGTTCGCTTTGCTCCGATGCTTCGGCAGGGAGCGGTTACTCGAGACGGCGAGCGCGAAGCCGTAACCGGCATGGTCATGATGCTCATGGGAGCCAACTCACGACAGGTTGTTGCTGATGTAAAGAAAAAGATCGCCCAGATTCAAAAAACGCTTCCGAAGGGCGTCTCGATCGACACTTTTTACGACCGAACCGAACTGATTGAAAAAACAATTCATACGATTAGCGAAAACATCGGCATTGGGGTAGCGCTTGTGATCGTGATGCTATTCCTGCTTCTCGGTGACATTCGGGCAGGACTGATCGTTGCCGCCGCTATCCCGCTCTCGGCAATGTGCGCCCTCATCAGCATGAAAGTGGCGGGAGTTTCTGCAAATCTCATGAGCCTTGGAGCCGTTGATTTTGGGGTTATCGTCGACGGCGCAGTGGTTATGATCGAAAATGCTGTGCGTTGTGCAACGCTCTATCGTCGCGATCACGGCGGGCAGAAAGTGCCTTTGCGAGTCTTTCGAGAATCGGCGACTGAGGTCGGCAAACCGATTTTGTTTGCCGGCCTGATCGTGATCATCGTCTTTCTTCCAATTTTGAGTTTGCAGGGAGTCGAGGGGAAAATGTTTAGGCCAATGGCTTTCACATTTATGTCAGCCCTTACCGCTGCACTCATTCTTTCGGTAACGGTGATGCCTGTTATGGCGTCTCTTTTTCTCGCCAGACGTACCAGAGAAAGCGACACCATTCTCGTGCGCGGGCTGAAAGCATCATACGAACCGTTGCTTCGAATTGCTCTGCGCATGCCGACCGTATTGGTTTTTGGTGCCGTGGGAGTATTTGCGATAAGCGTTCTGGTGGCAATGCGATTTGGAATTGAATTCGTTCCCAAGCTTGACGAAGGTGACATCGCTATTCAGGCGGTGCGACTGCCAAGCGTGTCGCTCGAAGCGTCACTCGATATGACTCGTGCAATGGAACGAGTGCTTCTTCGATTTCCGCAGGTCGAAACTGTCGTGTCAAAGACCGGTCGTCCCGAAATCGCAAATGATCCAATGGGGGTTCATCAGACAGACATTTTTGTGCGTTTAAAACCCCCGGCAGCATGGCCTGAAAGAATTTCCAAAGAATCTCTTGTGATCGCTATGCAGGAGGCACTTGAAAAAGAAATGCCTTCAAACTCCTATGGTTTTACACAGCCAATCGAACTGCGCGTGCAAGAACTCGTTGCCGGTGTCAGATCCGACATCGGCTTAAGCCTGTATGGAGATGACCTTACCGTTCTCAAAACTCTCGGTGATCGAATTGTCCGTGTTCTCAATGGAGTGCAAGGCTCTGCCGACGTGCAAGCCCAGCAGGTTGCTGGTCTTCCTTATCTGCGAATTCAAATTAAACGAAACGAAATGGCTCGTTACGGAATCAATGCCAGCGATGTACTCGATGTTGTCGGCACCATCGGAGGACATACGGTCGGAGAAGTCTTTGAAGGACAGCGACGGTTTCCTCTGCAGGTTCGTCTTGCACCGCAGTGGCGTACGGATATCGAGACGCTCGGTCAGCTCAAGATCGACGATCGGCTTGGACGTCCTATTCCGATTGCACAAGTGGCCCATTTGCGTCTTGAGGATGGGCCCTCCGAAATTAGTCGACATGCCATCCGCAGACGCCTTCTCATACAGTGCAACGTGCGAGGCCGAGACCTTTCCGGATTCGTTCACGATGCCAAGCACTCAGTTGAAACAAAAGTCGTTCTTCCTGCCGGCTATTCTCTCGAGTGGGGAGGACAATTCAAAAACCTCGAAGAGGCCACGGGGAGGCTTCTTGTTGCAGTACCGGTTGCTCTTCTTTTGATTTTTTCACTTCTCTACATCACGTTCAACTCCTTGAGTCTTGCACTGTTGATCTATCTCAATGTTCCCATTGCGGCAACCGGGGGAATCTTTGCACTTTGGATGCGTGGCATGCCTTTTTCGATCTCGGCGGGAGTTGGGTTCATCGCTCTTTTTGGAATTGCCGTTATGAACGGCGTTGTTTTGATCGAACATATTCGGCACCTGCGTGCCACAGGCCACGACCAACACTCATCTGTTATCAAAGGTTCTCTTGATCGATTGCGACCGGTTCTCATGACCGCAACGTGTGGTGCTTTGGGCTTTGTTCCGATGGCGATCTCGGTCAGTGCCGGGGCAGAGGTGCAAAAGCCTCTTGCCACTGTCGTTATTGGCGGTTTGGTGACCTGCACGCTTTTGACATTGCTGGTGCTTCCGGCAATCTATCGATGGTTTGAACCGACCGAGACTGCCTCTCACAGCGTATCGGATGAGTCTGTGCGATAGCCCGTCTTTCCCATACTTTCCCTGAGTCGCCTCGCTTCACCAGACTCTTTGATGAGTCACTCAAATTAGAAAATAGGCTGTTTATTGAAACGGCAAAACTCTGAAGCGAGTCTGCGAGTTATGCCGATTATTTGGAAAGATCATATCGATTGTGGTTCTGATTCCAATAAATATTTATCTTGATCGAAAGCCGGTTGGCAATGCACTTTCATCGAACTTTATGTGCATCTTCTGATTTCATCGATCACGCACATCAAACCGTTCATCCAGAATCGCTCCGTGCCGATGCGGGCTCTTTGACAGCATTCGTCGTGCGAGTGTTGGTATTGGTGAGTGTTTTTTGGGGTATTGATTTCGCTGCACACGCCCAGCAGTCAGAAGCACCCGATCGCCTGATGCAGCTTGAGTCCGACATGAACGGCCCGGTCGTCCAGCACCATCAAAGCGATCCACTCGGACTCCCTGCACGCGTTCCAAAAACACTTTCTGAATTTGTCGAGATCGCAGAGCGCAACCATCCTAGGATGCGTTCCGCACGCGCAAATGTTGAAGGCGCGCGTGGCAAGGCGGTGCAGGCAAGACTCTACCCAAATCCAGTTCTTGCCTCCGCCTCACCGCAGATCTCAGGCAACGAAAGTCAGTGGAACGGATTTGTGACGCAAGACATTGTGACAGGCGGCAAACTGCGACTCGCTCAACAGGCAGCACTTCGTGAAGTACAGGTGTCGCAGTATGAACTCATTCGCGCACGTTTCGATGTATTGACCGGAGTTCGACGTGATTTCTATGGACTTTTAGTCTCCCAGCGACGCCTCGAAATTTTTCAACTCTTGCTTGAGATTTCCACCAAGTCCTATGACATTGGACGCAGGCTTGCCGAGGCTGGCGAAGGCTCAAAGGCCGACGGGCTTTTTTGGAGTATCGAACGCGATCGTGCCGAGGTGCGTCTGTTGAATGCTTCTGTTTTTATTGAAACAGGGCGACGGCAGCTTGCGGCCTCCATGGCTGTTCCTGGTGCGGATATCGGCATGGTAGACGGTGATCTGTTTCAGCATCTGCCAACGTTCGATCTTAAAAGTCTTCAGGAATCGATTCTTCAGAACAATTCAAAACCCAGAGCTGCCGAGTCAAATATCGCACGCGCCCAGTGGGCAATGGAGCGGTCGGTCGTGGAGCCAATTCCAAACATTAATCTGCTTGGCGGCTATCAACGACAAGTCGGCCCCACCGTACAAGATCAGGGGCTTATGCAAGTGATGATGTCGGTTCCACTTTTTGACCGCAATCAGGGAAATATTCGCTCCGCGAGAGCTGAGATCGCGTCTTCCCGTGCGGATCTTCGTCAAGTGGAACTCGATCTCGCGACTGTAACCGCACAGACCGTTGCGGCCTATCGTACCTCGCAGCGATTAGTCGACTGGTACGAGGATTACATTCTTCCGAAAGCCCGAGAGACCGTCACCGTCACTCAGACACTTTATTCGCGTGGTGAAACTTCATTTTTAAATCTGCTTCAGGCGCAGCGTCTGTTGACCGAAACGGAACTGGCCTACGTCGAGGCGCAGGCCGAGCGTTGGAATGGCTCGGTTACTCTCGCCGATCTCCTTCAACTCGAAACATTTCCCCCAGCTGGAAATATACCAGCGGTTATCGACAACGATCGAGTTGATCAACTCGATATGCAGCCCCGCCGAGATGGATTTCAGGCACCGCCAGCCGATGCCATCAAGCCTCTTCCTGCTCCTTGAGGGTCGCGAAAGAATTTTCTGCAAATGTATTGCGCGGGCGACTGTGGTAGATGGGGAGCGTTCGATATACTCCTCCTCTCCACGAATCATTTTGTCGTGAGCATTCTTTTATTCTTAACGCTCACCCTCGATGCTACGGGTTCCTGCATACTCTCCAAGGAAAACGCTTATGTCTCGCTTCGACAATCGCATCGTCTTTATCGGTTTTGGCGCTGTCGCCCGATGCACATTGCCAATCCTACTTCAACACATCGAAGTTCTACCCTCACAAATTACGATTCTGGAATTTGATCCCAACGAAGCCGCACTGAGGCCCTGGATCGAACGAGGGGTACATTTTGTACAAGACAGAGTCACTCCTGAAAATCTTGGAGCGTTGCTTGGCAAGCACGCTTCTGTAGGCGATGTGATTATCGATCTGGCGTGGAATATTGATTGCTGCGAAATCGTTCAGTGGTGCCATGAGAACGGAGTGATGTATCTCAATACGTCAGTCGAACTCTGGGATCCCTATGCCAATTCAAAAGATGCCCATCCCTGTAAGCTCACGCTCTACTGGCGGCACATGAATCTAAGACGCTTGATTGCTGGGTGGACCTCTTCAGGGCCAACAGCAGTTCTCGAGCATGGTGCAAATCCGGGGCTCATCAGCCATTTCACGAAGCAGGCGCTGTTGGATATTGCGGAACGATCACTCGCCGACAAAAAATTCTCTGGCGAAACTGCCGAACGCATCGCGCATCACGCCAAGGCGCTGGCCTTCAACCATCTTGCTCATCAACTCGGTGTGAAGGTTATTCACTGCTCGGAACGCGATACTCAGATTACAAACGTGCCAAAAGAGGTGGACGAGTTCGTCAACACCTGGAGCGTTGAGGGCTTTCGCGAAGAGGGCACGACCACTGTAGAAATGGGCTGGGGAACTCATGAAAAAGAACTTCCTCCATTGGCTTATGAACATCCCGACGGTCCGAAAAGTCAGATTTGTCTGGCGCGAATGGGAATGAACACACTGGTATCGAGTTGGGTTCCTCACTACACCATCGTGGGCATGGTTGTTCGACACGGAGAGGCATTTAGTATTACCGAGAAGCTCACCGTCCGCGAAGGCGATCAAACGATGTATCGTCCCACCGTTCATTACGCCTACTGCCCGTGCGATAGTGCCATCGCTTCGCTCAATGAACTCCGAAGCAACGATTATCGTCTGCAGCCGCGGATTCGTATCATGACCGACGAAATCACTCGCGGTTCAGACATTCTTGGGGCACTGGTGATGGGACATCCGTACAACTCTTGGTGGTGTGGTTCAGACCTCTCAATCGAACAATCGAGGGAACTCGTCCCGCACCAAAATGCGACTACCATGCAGGTTGCCATCTCTGTCGTGGCTGCAACCATGTGGATGATCGACAATCCACACCGTGGTGTAAACCTTCCTGACGACCTTCCGCACGACTTTATTCTGCGTATCAGTAAGCCCTATCTTGGCACTTTTATTTCAATTCCTTCCGACTGGACGCCGCTTGCTCACTATGCCAACGCATTTGGTCAGTACAATAATCCCCAACTTGATCGAGCCGATCCCTGGCAATTTAAAAATTTCCTGATTACCGACGGCGATTAATCTTCGCAGACGTGCCTACGATCTTTTGTCTGGTCCGCGCACAATGCCGGTTATCCTGTGGCCCAACGAAGAGTCATTTTCAGGAGTATCCACTTATGGAGCACAAAACCCTTCGATCACTTGTCAAACAGCACGGAACTCCTCTGTTTGTCGTAGATCACAAAGAATTGCGAAAAAATTATGCTCTGTTTCGCAAACACTTTCCCCGCGTGCAAGTTTACTACGCCGTGAAGGTCAACAGTGATCCGGCAATTGTTGAGACCTTTTACAACGAGGGCTCCAGTTTTGATGTCGCAAGCATGCAAGAGTTTCACACCGTCCATGAGTTGATCGCTCACCTTCCAACAAAGCAGCGACAAGACTTCATCTGGAACCGAATTATCTACGCCAATCCGATTAAGCCGAATGAAACTCTACAAGAACTCGATCAGTACAAACCGTTGGTTACCTTTGACAATCATGAGGAGGTAAAAAAAATAGCCAAGCACTCCCCTCACGCCGGCCTTGCATTACGACTGCAAGTTCCAAACACCGGTTCGATGGTGGAGCTTTCAAGCAAGTTTGGTGCCCTCCCTGGGGAAGCGGTGGAGCTGATTGCCTATGCTCACGAGCACAAACTGGTTGTGGAAGGGATTTCCTTTCACGTTGGTAGCCAGTGCACCAATCCCCAGAATTTCATCCAATCACTCCATCTTTCTGCCAGCATTTTTGCAGAGGCAAAGTCAAAAGGATTTAATCTCACTTTACTCGATATTGGAGGAGGCTTCCCGGCCGCCTACGACGACAGCGTGCCCGCATTGAGTTCACTCGCCAAAACAATCAACTCTGAACTCAACCGACTTTTCCCAAAAACGATCGAGATTCTTGCGGAGCCAGGGCGCTTTCTTGTCGCGTCCGCCGGCACCGCAGTCTCCAAAATCATCGGCAAGGCGATTCGCAGCGGCAAGCTCTGCTACTACATAGATGACGGTGTCTATCACACCTACTCGGGTATCATTTTCGACCACTGCGTGTATCACATGAAAAGTTTTAAGAAAGGCGCGACGCAACTCTGCGCTGTTTTTGGGCCGACCTGCGACGCTCTTGACACCATCAGTCTCGCTGAACAACTCCCCGACTTGGAACTTGGGGAACTTCTTTATACTGACAACATCGGTGCTTATTCCGCAGCCAGCAGTACGCATTTCAATGGCTTTCCACCAGCAAAAGTGGTGCATGTCAATCGTTAAACTATTCACGCTGTGATTATTTTCTGTTTTTAATAAGGAACGTCTTGCAATGAAAATTGTTCGCTATCAGGATGCGTCTGGCTCGATTCACTTTGGAAATCGTCACGCCGACGGACATACGACTCGCATTGACGGAGATATTTTGGGGGTCTATGCAGACACTGGAACGAGCGTCACTCCGCATACTCTTCTTGCGCCAATCGAGCCACGCGACATTATTTGTATTGGTCTCAACTACAGAAAACATGCCGCCGAGGGGAATAAACCGGTCCCCGAACACCCGGTTGTTTTCATGAAAAATAGCGGGACTCTCCAGCATCCCGGTGGACCGATTGTGCTGCCGCGTAGACTCCGCAGCGACTCTGTCGATTATGAATGTGAATTGGCCGTGGTGCTTAAAACGGCATGTCACAACGTGTCACGAGCTGACGCGCTCAACCATGTCTTGGGATATACCTGCGCCAATGATGTCAGCGCCCGCGACTGGCAGATGGACTGGGGTGGTAGCCAGTGGTGCCGAGGAAAAACATTTGCCACTTTCTGTCCTCTCGGACCATGGATTGTGACGACTGACGAAATCGAAAATCCAAATGCGTTGGGCATTCGCACAATTCTCAATGGAGCATCGATGCAAGACTGGAACACCTCAGACATGATTTTTGATGTTCCAACATTGATCGAGTTTTTGAGCGGCAGCACCTACCTCGCCGCCGGTACGGTGATTCTTACCGGAACACCGCACGGAGTTGGCGCCGCTCGAAAGCCTCCGGTATTTCTGAAGGCGGGCGACACGATCACGATTGAAATCGATCAGATCGGAGCCCTGAGTAATCCCGTGATCGAAGAACTTATGCCATCGTGATGATGGCTCCTCAACGACTTTTTTCAACAATCGTACCCAACAATCCTTACTCGGGAGACCTGCACGAACGGGTGATCGCTTGTTCGCGGATGAGTCCTCTGGTTTCGCGTTACTCCGCTTTTTCTTGTACTTGAGACACGTCCCAGCCTCGCAACTGTACGTGCATCTGTGCAACCTTTCCCATGTAGTGATCCATCGAGTATTTGACCGCCGAAAGAACCATTTGCTCCTGTGCCTTTTCAAGAGATCCGGTTGCTTCGTAAAAAAGCCCTAGGTAAAGATGCGCGTAACATCGCTGATTGCGTCGGGCCGCTTCAGGACCGGCATCGGCTGCCGCAAGAACGGCGTCTTCGTCGACGGTGCCCCTGTAAAAGCCAATCACTTCTTTCAGAGGCACTCTCCCATCCTCGCCCACAGGCAATAGTTGCTTTCTTGCCGCTTCGAGATCGCTTTGACGCGCGACGCATGCAAAATGCCACGCTGGATTTTCAATATCATTTGGATTGACGGTGCGATGGAGTTCAAACTGCTCCCTTCCATCCTTGAAGCGGTTGGCGTAATAGAGCGCGAGTCCTCGTTGCCAAAGTTCGGGTTCTCTTGTGGGTCGCGCCTTCACGATCGCATCAAACATTCGAGCTGATTCATTCGGCTTGGCAGCAAAGAACAAGTCGATGGCTGCTTCTAGGCTCACGGTTGGCGATTGGGCTGGCAGATCATGCACACAAGACGCACATGCCACCACAATGCCGACAACAACAAATATTCTCAATCGCATTCTCACACCTCTTTTTGAATAGACATCGCATTGCCGCTGGCAACAAGAAGATATTTTTTTAGAAAACTGCCTCGCCGCGAAAATAGTGCACGGAGTATCACTCTTCCCGTTGATTCATTTCCACTGCCACGCAGTCACGCCTTCTAGATCGCGCACATAGATCTCGTCATCGACAACGACCAGATGGGCCCAGCTTGGTTTTTCTGAAACTTTCATTTCCCCAACGAGATCATATTTTTCTGGTGAAGCACGGATCAACCTTAAATCTCCAGTTTCATCCAGTGCAAGAATGCGATCACCCTGCGCCACCATGCTCCAGTAGCTTCCAAAGGGGGTCGTGATCCAGGCTTCTTTTCCTGTATTTAAATCGAGACAGGCAAACCGCTGATTTCGGAGGTGAATGTAGGCATGCTGATTGATGATAATCGGGCTCGACATATAACCCTGTATCTTGTTTCGCCAAACGCTCGACACCGCCTTATCGGCAAGGGCTTGATCGATTGAAAAGAGAAATGATCCACCACCGTAACTCGTTGTAAAAATACGATTCTCAAACACTGTTGGAGTGACGATGTTCATCCCTCGAAATGCTTCTACCGGGGTTTTCCAGAGCGCATTGCCCTTGTCGGGATCGACTCCTGCAAGCTCTTCGCGACCCTGAACGAGAATCTGTCGGGTGCCACTCAGGGTCGTGAGGTAGGGCGAAGAAAAGGCGCTGCCAGACATGCCGCCACCATCGACCATCACGCGCCAGACCACGGCGCCCGTAGCCTTTTCAAGTTTCACAAATCCTCCGCCGGCCTGTACGTACACAAAGTCTCCGATAACCAGCGGGCTCGAAACAAATCCAAATGCTGGAAGTGGGCTTTCGAACGCCTTCATGAAATCGACTTTCCAGATCTCCTTGCCTGTTAACGCGTCAAAACAGACCAGAAGATCTCTCATGCCGGCCACAAAGATTCGCCCTTCGTCGATTGCTGGCGTCGCGCGAATCCATGAGCCATTAGAGGATGCAAAAAACGGAACGCTCATCGCTCCATCCCAACCAGACTGCCAGAGTTCTTTCCCTGTCTTGCGATCGAGGGCTCGAATGTGTTCTGTTTTTTTGTCGCGAGTTTCTGTCACAAAAACAGATTGTCCCGCTACGATTGGCCCTGAATAACCCGGTCCTAAATCCACTCTCCAGAGCTTCTGAAGTCGACTCTGATCAAGTGCATCAGGCCACAACGAGCCGGAAACAAATCCGTCTCTGGCTGGCCCACGCCACTGATTCCATTCCACTGGCGCTATCGCTTTGACGTCGTCAACTGCCTGAGCAGGACTCGCACTTGTCGCGATACTCCATGCGATTATCCACGCACATCCAAAAGATTGAATCGGGGTACGAGTATTCATGATTTTCCTAAGAAATCTTCTACGCATTAACTTCATTCTCCGCAGAAGTTTTTTGGGGCAGGTCGAAACACAGGCATACGACTGAAGGCCGGAATTCTAGCAGGGAGGTGCCGGTCTGGCTTGAGAATGGCTCCGCGAAAATCATCGAAAAACAGCTGTTGTGACGCTCTTCGTCAGTTGCCGCTGGCTCGCACAATTGCCCGCAAACGTGTTTGTTGCTTTTTTTGTGTCCCCTCACAGGCATTTCACTCGCTCTTCCTTAGTAGGAGGAGAGGCGCCCGACAAAGATTCTCGGTTCAGCTTTTTTGTAACGGAGATCGACCGATATTCTCCTGGGAAGATTTTGAATCCATATGGTTTTTCATAATAGCAGCCAGAGCCTGCTACTTCTGAAACGATTAGGAATTGATCCTCTCGAGGTTCATCTGCCGCATCGACTCCTCGGGCTCGAAGACTTCTGCAAGCAACCAACCATGATTATCGAAGCAGCTCATCGAAGACTTTCGCTCTTGCGACAACTCGAACATGACATCTCCGTTCAAGATCGTAACAGGCTCATCGGTGCGATTCAAAAAGCGCGAGATGTCTTGCTGACATCTCTGAAATGTTATTCAGAAACCGCTACAGTGAAAAAACCTTACAGAATGCGTTCAGGGAATTCTGCGATGAATTCGCACGAGTGAATCTGCTTTTTCCCTCGCCGCCATCAGGCTCATCGACTTGGCAAGAATGAGGCCCGAAACAAATCCGGCGACGTGTGCCGAGTAGGCAACTCCTCCGCCTCCCTGCTGATCGAGCAAGCCGCTGATGACCTGAAAAACGAACCAGATTCCCACAGCGACGTAGCCGGGCACGTCGACCATCATTCGCATTACGATCACCGATACTCGTCGCTGCGAATGAAGCACGAGGTATGCTCCGAGCACTCCTGAAATTGCACCGGAGGCACCGAGACAGGGCGTCAGCGATGCTTCGCCAGAACTATTGAGCACAACGAATGCGATCGAGGCCAAAAGGCCGGCCGTCAGATAAAAAATCAAATATCGCACCCGCCCCATATCGTCTTCAATATTATCTCCGAAGAGCCAAAGAAACCACATGTTTCCTGCGAGATGCATAACGGAGCCATGCATGAACATCGCCGTCAAGAGTGTGAACCAGACAGGAATCGGAGTGGGTCTGAGCCCTGGAATGAAAACTTCAACCTGCTGCCCCTGCACGGCGACGGTCCGAGTGTGAGCATCCGTAACTTTATCGCGACCAGAAATAATTTCGGCCGGCACCTGAACGTAGGCCAGCGTGAAGTCATCATTTTTTCCCATACCCTGAAAAACAACAAACACAAATACGTTGGCAAGGATCAGGAAAACGGTGGCATACGGGAACCCTTTTCGATCCGAGTTATCGTCTGATACGGGGAAAACCACAGCGTCAATTCTCCGGTGGCTCAAGTCTTATCCAAGATACGTGTCAGCATACCAAGTGTCTTTTCAAGTGATCGAATTCGTTTGCAGGCCGATTAACGATCATTTTTTATGGAACGACGATCTTTGTCAGCCTGACTTCTACGAGTGATCGTTGAAAACTTCATCTGCCTGAGAGCCTGTTTGTATTCGCTTCACATTTCTTTCTGCGTCATGTTCGTACACCGGTTTTATGCCCCCCGTAGACTCTTCGATACGTACGTACTATAGTTCGCATCGCTGGGGGAATTGGTGCCGGAATCACTAGCCTCCCTCTTACCTGTTGCGACTGGATGAACGTTTGGTCAATTCACCGAACATGCTGGGCAGTCATCCCAAAATTTGATTGGAATCGAATCCATGTCTCACCACCACTTCCGACACAGTGGAAACAACGGCGAATTTTCTGAATCAGATCGTGGCTCTGGAAACGGGGGCTTCGGTGGTCGTAGCCTACGCCGATTTTTTGAGGCTGCGAATAGTTGCACTGACGTATTCCGTCATAGCAGCCATAGCCGTCGCTCGAGACGAAGCCTCAGGCTCTCTCTTGAATCGCTTGAACAGCGAACCTATCTATCGATCAACAGTGCGCCTCTTTCAAGTGCCACCACTCATCAGATGCTGTGGGAAGGTCACACGGTTACAGCGAGTACCGATCGCTGGATCGTTCACACAACGACGCCGTCGGCAAGTGCCACCATTGGCGTTTTTTCTGGTTGGCAATCCCGGTCTCTTGGAGAAGGATTTTATTCGCTGACGGCCCCCGGTGCCTCTACCCAAGACGTTCTTGGCTGGGCTTCGCGAACAGGTGGCGTTGCCTACGTTGAACCCGATTTTTTGATTCGTTCGACAGTCTTACCAAACGAGCCATCTTTTTCTTCACTCTGGGGCCTTCACAACATAGGCCAGTCTGGAGGAGTCACCGATGTCGATATTGATGCTCCTGAAGCATGGAATACTTCCACCGGTTCACGCAGCGTCGTTGTTGCCGTCATCGACACCGGCATTGATTTTAATCACCCCGATCTCGCCGCCAACGCATGGAACAATCCGCGTGAAGTTGCTGGTGATAACCTCGACAACGATGGCAATGGCTATGTCGACGACGTGTACGGATGGGACTTTGCCAACAGCGACTCGATTCCCATGGACGACAACGGGCACGGTACTCATGTTTCAGGGACCATTGGCGCAGTTGGAAATAACGCGACCGGGGTGGTGGGAGTGAACTGGCAGGTTTCGATTATGGGACTTAAATTTCTGGATGCTGACGGGAGCGGATCGACGAGTGCCGCTATTGCGGCCATCAACTATGCCACGCGTATGCGACGCGACTTCGGAATCAATATTGTTGCCACCAACAACAGCTGGGGCGGCGGAGGATTTTCGGCATCCTTGCGAGATGCAATCGAGGCCGGTGGTCGCGCCGGCATTCTGTTTGTGGCTGCGGCAGGGAATGAATCGAACAACAACGATATCTCTCCATCCTATCCCGCAAGTGGTTCCAGTGATGCGATCATCTCGGTTGCCGCCACTGATCGTTCTAACACTCTTGCCAGCTTCTCGAACTACGGCAGCACGAGCGTCGATCTCGCTGCTCCGGGCGTCAGCATCTATTCAACAACACCAAACAGTTCCTACGCTTCTTACAGTGGGACCTCGATGGCCACGCCACACGTGACAGGAACCGTGGCATTACTTGCAGCAGCCGCTCCGCAGGCCACCTCGGCCCAAATTCGAGCCGCAATTCTTTCCAGTACAACGCTCGTGCCGGGTCTCGCTGGCAAAGTTGCAACCGGTGGACTGTTGAATGTGGCCGCTGCACTGCAGGCGTTAGGATCATCTCCTCCGGTCGTCGTGCCATCGCTGGTGGCCGATATTGTCGACGTGACCCCCGATCCTCGCACAACTGCTGTTGATGCGGTTGTGATCGTGTTCAACCTTCCAGTGACAGGACTCACTCTCGCAGACCTGCGGCTGGTGAGAAGCGGAATCGCTGTGCCGCTTGATGGTGCTCAGATCACCTCGACTGATGGCGTACGTTGGACGCTTTCAGGTCTTGCGTCGGCCACACTTTCCACGGGCGTCTATACGCTCTCGCTCAATGCTGATTCAGGTCGGATCGTCGACGCAACGGGACGCCCACTCTCTGCGTCGGTTTCAGATTCTTGGACAGTCAATGCCGCTTCCCTCGTCGATGCCGGTGACACGCTCGCAACGGCTGCCGCAATTCCTGTGAACAGCGGTAACGTTCGACTCTCCGGCAGTATTGGCGATGGCGGTTTTGGTTCTCGAGATGTCGATCTTTATCGGATTACCTTACAAGCCGGTCAGCGATTTGTTGTTGATATCGATGCGAGAACGCTCTCCGGATCATCCACCCTCGACAGCTACGTGCGAGTTTTAGACGCTTTCGGACGCCAACTTTCCAAAAATGACGACTTCGGAAACTCGTACGATAGTTTCTTGATCTACACGGCAAGAACTTCCGGCACGTATTACGTTGGTGTCTCTGGATACGGCAACGCTGCGTATAACCCGAATCGAGCCAACTCCGGAAGAAATGGTTCGACCGGTGTCTATCAGATCTCACTGGAATTCGCAGCGATGCCAACTGGCACTTCCGTTGGATCGATTCGGATGATGGGTTTTCGCGACAGTGTGACCAACGAACTTCAGCGACAAACAGCATTTGCTGTGTACGGCATGAACTGCATGGCAGCGGTGTCTTCAACGCCCAGCGGAAGTGTTCGTCGTCGTTAATCCTTACTCAGCAGGACAATCTTTTTTGTCTCTTGAAGACAGGCGCGCGTTACTTCGTAAATCGAAACGCCATCGTATGACGGTAGGTTTCATTCGGATTGAGAACCGTGGTTGGCCAGTCTGAGTGATGAATCGAATCTGGATACTTCTGTGTTTCGAGACAGATTCCGCTGTGCTTGGCATATACCGCCCCCTCTTTCCCCTTGATCGTGCCATCGAGGTAATTGCCGGTGTAAACCTGAATTCCGGGCTGATCCGTGAGAATCTCCATCGTGACACCACCCAAGGGGTCTTTGAGCATCGCGATCATGCGCGAAACTCCGTCTGGTTTCCAGTTGCGCATCACGCAGTTGTGATCAATGCCACCGGGGTTGGTGTTGTCGCTCGAAGCCGGGAGAGCCTGAATTGATTTTGAGAGTACTGCGGGTTGGCGAAAATCAAACGGCGTGTGAGCCACTTCGGCCATCATGCCTGTGGGAATTCCACCGGCATCGACCGGCAGATATCGATCGGCTTGGACTTGAAGTTCGTGCCCTTCGATCGTGCCCGAAGCATGTCCGGCGAGATTCCAGTAGGAATGGTGAACCATGTTGATGATCGTAGGAGCATCGGTCGTTGCGGACATTGCAATTCGAAGCTCTCCTGTCCATGTGAGTACGTAGGTGACTTTCGCAGTGACATTTCCAGGGTATCCCTCGTCTCCGTCACTCGACACAACCTCCATATCAACAGCAGGCCCATCGGCCGTCATTCTTTCAGAGGCTTTCCAGAGTTTTTTATCAAATCCAACGATCCCACCGTGCAGATGATTGTTTCCGTTATTCTTTGCAAGCGTGTACTTTTTTCCATTCAAATCAAAAGCTCCTTCAGCGATTCTGTTCGACACACGGCCGCAGGTTGCTCCAAAGTACGGATGACCGGCAAGATATCCTTCGATTGAATCGAACCCAAGAACGATATCGATCGGCTTTCCATCGCGACGAGGCACCGTAAAGCTCGTAAGAATTCCACCGTAGTTGGTGATGGTGGCGCGCCATCCACCCGGTACCTCAAGTGTAAACAAGGTTACTTCACGACCATCCCCGAGTGCGCCAAACGATTTCATCGAAACGACTCCCTTTTTTTGCGGCTGATCAACTTGCTGCCCGAGAAGTTCAACACTCACAAACGCCATCACTCCGATTGCGATGAAACCGGCACATCGCGTGAACCTGATTTTAAAAGCGTCGTAACACATTGAACTGCGCTCTCCTGTGTATTGGTGGCTGCGTATGCCCGGAAAACATTTCTCCAAAGCATCCCTGAGAGTTTCTATGCGGCGTCACGCAATTTCAAGCGGCTGTTGTAGTCGTCTTTTGCCCAGTGCGAGGGACACGCGCCTGTTGTTGGCTGGCAGGGGCAGATTCCACTTCCTCGCGTCGTCGATCGATCCACGCATCGACACTCCAAGGACCTGGGCCAAAGGCAACCAGCGACAAGAGACCGCCGCCAATCGCGACATTCTTCATAAACTGAATAGTCTGTAACTGGCGTATGCTCGAATCTGCAACCGTCCAGAAATCATGAAAATAGTAGGTTGCTGCTGTCAAAAAAATGAGAAGAAAAATTGCTCCAATTCGCGTCCATGCACCAGCGATAATCGCCAATCCTCCAAGCAGCAGCAAGCCGATGGCGCCCACCAGTGCAAGCTTGGGCTGAGGCACGCCTTGCTGAAGCATGTATTCCGAGGTCGCCTGAAATTGTGGAATCTTATTTCCAATTGCACTCGCAAGAAAAATCGCGGCGAGCATCAATCGTGCGCACAGTGCCACTAATCCTTGAAGTGCGGTTGCCATACGAGAAACTCCTTTACGCTGTAAGAAAACCCTGTCTTTCGATCCGAGCAACCTTTTGCCCGCATGAGTCCATTTTCTTGAATCCGAATGTTCGCGAAAAGTGGGACATGAAGGCAAGCCCTATTTTTCAGAACGATTTGAACCGCTTTTTGGCATGCATCAAAACGTCAGGCTTGTCGTGCAGGTTCGTCTCGGGTGATACAGTGAAGAGCGCCACGGCCTCGAATCAGTTCGTAACAATCAAAAGGAATAATCCGACGGCCCGGGAAACATTGTTCGAATTGTCGCAGAGCCGCATCGTCTGCCTTATCTCGAAAGATAGGCACCACAACAATTCCGTTGGCAATATAAAAATTCATGAAACTTGCAGGCAGTTGAACTCCCTCAAAAACAAACCTCGATGGGATGTCGATTGGGATTATTTCCAATTGCCGACCGCGTGCATCAACGAGCGTACTGAAGAGCGCACAATTTGCTTCCAAGGCAGCATGGTTGGAGTCAAGTGAATCGGGTTGTCGTGCTACCACCACACGCCCCGGCGATACAAATCTTGCCAGTTGATCGATGTGACCGTCTGTATCGTCGCCGACAAGTTCTCCCCCTACCCACAAGACCTTTTCAATTGCAAGATGCTCTCGCATCACTCTTTCAAGATACGTGCGCGACAGGCCCGGATTGCGAGACGGGTCTTCGATACATCGATAGTTCACCAACAGCGTCCCTTCGCCATCGGTCTCGATCGCCCCCCCTTCCAATACGACATCCGGCTCCACAACATTCATTTGAAGCCGTCGTGCAATTGCACAAGCCACTTTCGCATCAGCATCCCACGGTGGATATTTTCCACCCCACGCATTCCACTTCCAAGCCACTGCAAGCGGTTCTTGTCGATCAGGAGGCAACAGAAACACCGGTCCTGTGTCGCGTAACCAAGCGTCGTTGGTTGGAATGTCAACGAGTTCGATGTTCGAAACTGATCCAATAGAACTGCGTGCCTCTTCGAGCACCGACCCAGAGGCAATCATTCGAACGGGTTCGTAGGCCGCAAGTAAACGAGCTACTTTTTCAAACACTTTTGGAATTGGCGCAAAGTCGCCAAGCCATGTCGCCTTTCTGTGCGGCCACGCAAGCCATGTCGCGGCATGCGGCTCCCATTCAGCTGCAAGGCGATACTCGATTGCTGGTGAGTCGTACTCCTTTGATGCTTGCATGAGGTTCACTCTCCCCATCGTTTCAAAAGATCACCATAGGCATCGATCCGACGGTCACGAAAAAATGGCCACCTCGTTCGAGACCACTCAATCTGTTCAAGATCACATTCACAAACGAGCGTCTGCGGAGAATCGTGTGGTGTCATGAGAATGACTTCTCCGTTTGGGGCGTAGACGACGCTGCCTCCCCAAAAAACCAGCGGCCCTTCACGGCCCGTGCGATTTACGGCGACGACAAAGACACCGTTCGCGATCGCGTGGCTGCGAAGCATTGTGTTCCATGATTCATACTGCGCCTGATGCAGATTTTCTTCACCGTCAAGCCAGCCAATGGCCGTTGGATAAAAAAGTATTTCAGCACCAGCCATCGCTGTCAGTCGAGCAGCTTCGGGGTACCATTGATCCCAGCAAATCAGCGGTCCGATATTGACTCGGCGAGTCGGTATCGAGAGAAATCCTGTGTCGCCCGGTGAAAAATAAAATTTTTCGTAGTAATGCGGATCATCCGGGACATGCATCTTGCGATAGGTCCCTGCGCACGTTCCGTCAGCCTCAAACACGACGGCCGTATTGTGAAAGAGTCCTGCGGCGCGGCGTTCAAAAACACTCCCCACGAGCACCACCGCGTGTTGCTTTGCCGCAGCGGAAAGACGGTTTGTAAGCGGTCCTGGAATCCCCTCCGCCTCTTCAAATTTCGAGTGATTTTCGCTTTGACAAGGATATTCGCCAGCGAAAAGTTCTTGGAGACAGATCACCTCTGCTCCAAGCCTGGCCGCTTCGGCAATTCCACGAATCGCTTGTTCAATATTCTGTTCACGCAAAGGCGTGCACGCCGATTGCACAAGCCCAACGCGAACGATGCGACTCATCTCTCAACCGCCTCAAGCTTTGCAGCCGGAACAGGATACTGTTCGGCGAGCTCACACACCTCTCGCTTGGTTGCATCGATCGTAGAACGGCTCTGTGGGCTCTTGAGAACTCGCAAAATCCACGTCGCAATACTGCTCATTTCGTCCGTGCCCATACCACGAGTGGTGAGCGCCGGAGTTCCCAGACGGATTCCGGAAGGGTCCATGGGTTTGCGTTCGTCGTAGGGAATCATATTTTTATTGCACGTGATGCCACACTGGTCGAGCACTTCTTCTGCCAACTTTCCGCCGATTCCCAGAGGGGTAACGTCTACGAGCATCAAGTGGTTATCTGTACCGCCGCTGACGAGTTTCACACCACCAGAAGCCAAGGCTGACGCTAAGGCCCTGGCATTGTCGACTACTTTCATGGCATAAAGTTTGAACTCGGGCCTGAGTGCTTCGCCAAAAGCCACCGCTTTCCCTGCAATCACATGCATGAGTGGGCCACCTTGAGTTCCGGGAAACACAGACCGATCCAATGACTTTGAATTTTCAGCGCGGCACATCGCAATGCCACCTCGCGGACCGCGAAGTGTTTTGTGAGTGGTGCTCGTGACAAAATCCGCAACAGGCACTGGGTTATCGTGGATGCCTGCCGCAACAAGCCCCGCATAGTGAGCCATGTCGACCATGAGCTTGGCACCAACCTCACGGGCGATCTCGGCAAATCGGCTGTGTTGAATTTCGCGAGGATACGCACTTGCCCCGGCGACAATCAGCTTCGGCTTGTGTTCACGAGCAAGCTTTGCCACCTGATCGAAGTCAAGCAGATGATTGTCACGACGAACGCCGTAATGAACAAAGCGGTAAAGAATTCCGGAACTGTTGAGTTTCATCCCGTGCGTGAGATGTCCACCGTGAGATAGATCGAATGCCAGCACTGTATCGCCGGGCTGAATTGCCGTGAGATAGACTGCGGAATTTGCCTGACTCCCTGAATGTGGCTGAACATTGACGTGTTCAGCACCGAAAAGCGCAGCGGCGCGATTCCGCGCGATCTCTTCCACTTTGTCCACAAATTCGCAACCGCCGTAGTAACGATGACCGGGATAGCCTTCGGCATACTTGTTGGTCAGTACACTTCCAACAGCCTGCATGACCGCAGGGCTGGTGAAATTTTCACTGGCGATCATCTCAAGGCCATCCTGCTGCCGGGCCTGCTCCGCGGAAATCGCTGTCCAGATGTCTGGGTCGTCCATTTCGATGAAATTCATTGGGGTTTCCTCCTTGCAATCAGCGTGCGTTGTCTGAGAAACATCGCGCGAGTGAATTTTAAGAACATCATTGATGATTGCACCACCATTCACTCACCCATCTCTTTGAGAATTGTGCGGGAGCTTTCTTTCCGCGTCAACAAACAGCATCCGCTCTGCACTGGGAAGATCCATTCTCGCTTCTCTCTCACCTGAAAACTCAAAACGAAGAACGACTTCGCATTTTTTTGAGCTTTCATCGTCAAGCGACTTAATCGAACAACAAGGGTTCTGGCATGAACGTGAGAAACGGGATCAACAGAGAAATTGTTCCGAGCATTGTTCGAAACAAACCCAGTGACATCTGGTCGTCTGCCGTTGGAGGATGATCTGTGCCGATGAGTGTGATAATTACAATTAACACAATCCAGTTGTAGGCCCCGAGGACAACCACGGACAGGATCGCCGCTATGAGCAGGCTTCTGCCAATCCACTTTGAGGTTGGACCAATAAGGGAATACACAACGTGCCCACCATCGAGCTGACTGATTGGCAACATGTTGAGTCCGGTAACGAGAAGCCCCACCCACCCCGCCATGAACAGGGGATTGGGAGCAACAAGCGACCCGCTCGGAAGATCCGGTCTAAGAATGCCCAGCAGCCAGCGAGCCAAAAGTGGCAAGGCGAATGGCCCGCGAGAATCCGCCTGCGAGACAAACAATCCGATCGCCAGAAACGGAAGAGCAATGACAAGTCCTGCAATTGGTCCGGCCAACGCGATATCAAAGAGTTGCCGGCGAGTAGCTCGAGATCCCTCCATGCCCATCACGGCACCGAGCGTTCCAGTAAGGAGGACTGGAACAGGAAGAAAAAATGGCAGCGTTGCTGGCACACGGTGCCATTTGGCGATAAAAAAATGACCTGACTCATGCGCTCCCAAGACGGCCAGCACGGTGACCATATAGATGAGTCCGTCCGGCCAACCCAGAGCGACTTTTTCCCACAACCCTTCATCCAGACCGAGTACCAGAGGCTGCCATCCGCTCGCACCAGCGAGAAACGTTGTAAAAGCAGTACAGGCAAAAAGACTCACATGGATTGTCCAACGCATCGTTCGATTCGGGCGATCGATCTCACCGGCCCGAGTTGGATCTGTTTTGCCAATCGTGCTCGCTTGCGTCGAGGAGATTAATTTCACGGCGATTGCAGCGGCCTTCGGAGAGGAGACGTTCCCTAAACTCAAAAGAACCTTAAGAATACTGCTCGCATCGTATTCCTTCCCACCCTGCTCCATTTTTGCCCGTTTTTTCACTGAAGCAGGCGGCTCTCTGGTTGGGGGGCTTCAAAAAAAGTCGGGTGCGGCACACGTGGCTAGCATTCGATTATGATTTGACCGACAGACGGAAGTTCAAATTCACTCTGGTTGAACACAAGTCCTTTCTTCATGAAGGGTTTAAGATAGATTTTGTTTGGGGGATGCCTGCACATTGCATCGCTTCCACGGAATCAACGATGAATCCGAAATGCTCCTTAGGTTGCGCATCGCACTTTAAAAATTCGGAGGCATGTCGAATGAAAAGATATCTCCATTGTACGTGGTGTTTGAAAACGCCCATCACAAAAATTTTCGAGTCGCCGGGAATGCATCAGGCCCGCATTGTAAAACGATGTGACAATCGTTCGGTTTCTCTTTTTTTACTTTTGATCCTCTTTGCAGGGCTCGTTCACTTTGAATGCGCGAGTGGATTTGCAGCCGATCAACAGGTTGTTGCCGTAATCGCGTGCGACGGGTACAGCAGTCTTAAAAAACAGGTCGCGTGGTGTGGAAAACAGATTGACAATCCCGGCCTTGCTGGCGTGATGGAATCCGCACTCGCTTTTGCAACCAATGGCAAAGGACTTGCCGGCCTCGATCCTCTCCGCCCGGTAGGACTCGTTCTCACCACTGACGGATTGAAAATGTCCGCCCATGCCTATGTGCCAGTCAAAGAACTCGAACGCTTGCTCATGGTGATTCAGGGTGTTTACGGGCAGATACAAAAAGAGGGAAAGATCTATCGGCTGAATCTTAAGAGTGGCGGCGTTGTTCAAATTATTGAGAAGAAACGCTGGGCGATTCTTTCAATGGCCGGAATGGATTCCAGCGAAAATCTTGATCCTTCCGTACTTTTTACACCGCTGATCAAAGAATTTACGGTTGCCGCAGAGATTTTCCCGAGCCGGGTTCCTGAATCGCTTCGTGTTCAATTCACGAAACTCCTTCAACAAGCCTCCAATTCGGATCCCCAGAAAAACATCGTCCCAGAAATCCCTGAGGAGTTTTTCCAAGCCGAGTCGATAACGCTTGGATTAGGAATTGATGAAGAAAAAAATCGCTTGAAAATTGAAAGCAGAACTGTTGCATCAGACGGTTCTGCAATGGCCAGTTCTATTTCAGAAATGAACACCGCAACTTCCACTGTGCCGCTGAATCTCTTGGAAAAACCCGCCGTACGACTGGTTGTCGCCCAATCGATTCCTCCTCTGGCTGCTCAGGCGATTTTAGGCGCACTCTTGGAGTCGACTGCGCCGGCGACTGACACACAACCGGTGGAAGGTAAAGCTCTCGATGTTGGCAACATTGGCCAGATTCTTCAAGGGCTTGCTACCGCCGCTCTTCGTTCGATCGTCGACAGTGGTCAACTTGACATAGCAGCAGCATGCGCGACTTCACAAGAGCCTCTTGAATTCATCGCAGGCATGCGAATCGCAGATGGTCGTGCACTTGAGGAATCTATCGCAAAATTGCTCGCCCCTGAACAAAACCTGCCAAAGGAACTTGGCGTTGCGCTCAACTCTGGGAAAGTGGGGGATGCAAATCTTCACACGATCACGATCGCGCCATCCAGTAGCGAATCTGATTCGTTGTTTGCTCCAGCAGTTCCTCGCGTTGAACTGACGATCGCAGTCACCCCGAAATATGCATTTGTGCTCTGCACAAAAGATCCACAAGCGCGACTGGAAGAACTCTTGGAAAAAACAGGAAATCCAGACTCAGATTCAAAACTAGGAATCTCTCTTCAACTCGACATGCATCAGATTCTTTCGTACGTATCAAAGTACCAAGAACAACAGGTTTCATTTCCTCTGTCCCGCCAAGGATCGGCAAAAGACAAAGCGATTCTGCAACTTCTCGTGCGACCGATTCCTCGTGGCGTCGGCTGGCAGATTTCAGCAGATTCGGGCGCACTGCGATCCGCAATGATGCTGGCCCCACTCGTCGGTCAATTTGCCTCATCGCAAAATTCCAGCGGTGGAACGGGAGTACTCGGAGCCATGCAACCTCCTGGAATTGGGTTGCCTCATCAATTGGGCGGTCCTCCCGGTGCTGTCATACCCGGTTTCGGACCGCTAGGTGGCTCAACACTTCCAGGCTCAACACTTCCAGGCTCAACACCTCCAGGCTCAACACCTCCAGGTTCAACACCTCCAGGTTCAACACCTCCAGGTTCAACACCTCCAGGCTCAACACCTCCAGGCTCAACACCTCCAGGTTCAACACTTCCAGGTTCAACACCTCCAGGTTCAACACTTCCAGGTTCAACACTTCCAGGTTCAACACTTCCAGGTTCAACACTTCCAGGTTCAACACCTCCAGGTTCAACACCTCCAGGTTCAACACTTCCAGGTTCAACACTTCCAGGTTCAACA
>QWOQ01000009.1 GCA_003669585.1 Planctomycetota bacterium
CCGACACAGTGGCAGGAGCCGTTGATGGCGTAGTGCCTGGAATCGTCGCGGTATATGTGAGTGGATCGCTGTCGGCATCGGTACCCACAAGCGTGATCGCAGAAAAACTCGCGCCGTAGGCTGCTGAAACATCTGCAATAACTGCCAGCGAAGGAACGGCGTTGGCTCGAGTGAATACGAGGGCAAATGTATTGAGCGTGCCGGCGTCGGCCGAAACTAAATCGCGAATCTGGAGTTGCCAGGTGCCTTGCACATTTTTGTTATACAGCGGAGCAAGTGATTGCAACGGCCGGAAGCGACCCGTAAAAGGCGCAGTTCCAGCTGAAATCAGCGTGGCGGCCTCCGAATCAAACACCGTACGGGTAAAGTTGTCGCCCGACGATCCGTTGCGTGAAAAAAGTAAAATCGCCGTGCCGTCGGGCGCAACAAGCGTTGCCTCGAGATCGCCATTCCACGTGTGTGAAATATCGATTTCAACATTGATGTCGCTATACACAAACGAATCGCTCACCACCAAAGACTGCGTTATGAGCGTGTTGGTGTCTGGAATCGCTCTTGGCAAACCGGTGGCCGAATACCGCTCAAGATACGGATCGTCGAGCGTAAAAGATCCCGTTATCGCTACTTGATTGGGCGAACCGAATGCGTCGAAAAGTGTGTTTTTGGGGATCGAATAGTTCACAGCACCTTCAACGCCAATGAGATTGACACCAAACTGCACGGTTGTTGAATTGACGATTGTCACGCCCGTGACGCTTCCCATGCTCAAGACGAGTTGCGACGCAGCGATTGAAGACGTCAAGAGCGGCTCATTGAACACAAAGGTGATCGATGTCGGTGGAGTCGACATGGTTGAGCCATTGGCTGGCGTCACCGAAGCCACTGCTGTCACGATTGGATCAAAGAAAAACGAACCCGACCAGGCAGTAATTCCCTGGCTATCACTGCTTCTTGCAATCGCGCCGGCGGCAATTGCCATCGTCTGCGATCCCTGAGCCGTCACCGGACTTGACGCAAAGGAAAAACGAATAGTATTGGCATCGACGAGCACAAACGAACTGGCAGGAATGGCATTCACCGTAAAATCCGAAGCAGACACGCTACTCGAGGAATAGTTCTGTGAAAAGTCGATCGTGTAACTCGCCGGTGCCACCGACACAATGCTTCCCACTGCGGGAGTGCTCGCCTGCACCGCCATGCCGAGGCTTTCGAGTGCGGCCCTTGCATTGAGTCTGCCGCCGCTCAGCGTTTTTCCAGTAAGACTGGCAATCGGCACGGCTGAATTCAGGATTGCCGCACGCACCTCGGCCACCGTGATCCCCGGCTTTGCTGCGGCAAGCAGGCCAATCACACCTGCGACGTGCGGTGTGGCCATCGATGTGCCGCTGTACGTGCCGTACGAATTACTTGGCAGCGTAGAATAAATTGAAACGCCCGGAGCGCCAATATCGACCGTGGTGGCACCGTAGTTGGAAAACGAGGCCAGCGCGTCGCGATCGTCAATCGCCGCTACGGAGATCACATTGGGAAGATTGTAATTGGTTGGATAACGAGCCACGGAGTCGTTGTTGCTCGCTTCATTTCCCGCAGCAGCGACAAATGTGATTCCAACTTCACCGCTTTTTCGAATCGCGTCTTCCAAGAGATTCGAATAGCCGCCACCTCCCCAACTGTTATTCGTGGCAACAATATTGATTCCAAAACTGCGCCGCAGCATCGTCGCATAGTTGATCGCTGCAATTGCGCCGCTGGTCGACCCCGATCCGTCGTTACCCAGAAATCGAAGCGGCATCAACGATACCTGCCAGTTGACACCGGCTACGCCCACGGAGTTGTTTCCCACCGCACCGATTGTGCCCGCAACATGCGTGCCGTGACCGGCACCATCCTGAGGCGTATTGTCGTTGTCGACAAAGTCCCAGCCATGCACGTCATCGATGTAGCCGTTTCCCTCATCGTCAATGCCGTTGCCAGGAATCTCACCGGGATTGGTCCAAATATTTGCCGCCAAGTCGGGGTGAGTGATGTCGACTCCTGAATCAATCACGCCGACCACCACGCTGCGGGAGCCGGTTGTCAGGTTCCAGGCTTCGGGAGCATCGATGTCGGCATTGATCGTGCCTCCAAACTGACTCGTATTATTGAGGCCCCAGAGCAACGGGTAGCTTGGATCGTTTGGCGTGACCGAAGCATTGATGACAAAATCGGGTTCAATCGATGCGATTCCTTGGGCATTACAGACCCAGCTCATGACATCTTGCCGATTTGTTCCTGATGTATCGAGCGCCAGAAAATGGCTGCTGCTATTGCCGCTCGATCCCAGCGTTTGAGATCGCCACGAAGTCTGCGATCCAAAAAGGCCGGATGGGACCGCCGAAGAATCGCAACGAACAATCCACTTGTCGACACGAGCCTGCACCTGTCGACCCAGCCACAAAAAGCTTTCGACCGCGCCGGAAAAAATCGAAGAAGGGTTGACCTTGAAAGGAGGCGTCGAGGAGAGCGGCGACACTGTCACGCGAAACGATCTGACAGCGCTTGTCGCAAGACCGTCTGTGGCCGTTACGTTGACAGTGAACGATCCCGAAAACCCATTGTTTGGGTCGACTGTGAGCTGATTGCCAGAAATCGAAAGCGTGGCGGGAGCCGCTGATCCACTGAAGCCGGACAGAGTTGCTGAATAGGTCAGCGGATCGTTATCGCGATCGGATGCACCGAGCGTGACGACCGGATTGACTCCGTACACTGCGGCGACATCTGAGAGCGGAATAAAATGTGGCGCATTATTGGCCGCCAAGACCCTTGCCAGTTCTGCGGCACCGGCAGGTCCAGCGGGGCTCGGACCAGCGTCAGCATTTCTTGAAAATTTTGTGTAAGGCAAACGAATATCGCGCACGAAATATTGATCCGCCCGCTTTGCAATCGGCGCGGCCAAACCAACCACTCCGTAGAATGTCACCACATCGTCCTGATCGACGCCGTCACCGCTTCCACCAAAGCCGGCGATGAGCACGCCGGCGCTGTTGTACACCGCTGAACTGCCAGGGAAAAAGATTGTGCCGTTCTGATTGGAGGCTGGCTGGCTGCCAGGACCAGTCGTCGGACAACTGAAATTTCTGCCTGGATTAAATGAGTCAAACCCGAGCACGGTTTGAAACGAGGCAGCAGGTTTCGGGGCGCCAATGTTGTAGCCAGTCGCGGGATCGATACCCGGTTCATTCAAAATCGAGAATGGGCCCGGGGGGGCACCACTATTACCAGACGGATAAAACGGCGAGGCAAGATAGCGGAATGTTCTGGTGGTGAACGCCGTTCCCTTTGGAATGCCAGCGATCTGATCCTGTGCCTGTAAATCGCTCGACGCATAGTAGTAGGAATTGCGGGCTTTTGCCGGAGTAACGTCCAAAGCATCGCAGAGCGTATCGGGCATCCGATAGAGGCCCAAGAGACCGCCGTCGGTATCGGAGACGGCAAAAATCATCCGTGAGTATGTTGTCGGTATGCGGATCTGGGCCCTTGTGACGAGCGATTGAGCAACGCCCTGATACACCAACTGAATGACCTGTGCCTTCGTAATGAGCGTGCCTGCTGTGGGGCCCACAATCCAGCCTTCTCTTTCAGCCACGCCTGGAATCACGACGGCGGCCATTGTCACAGCCTGGTTGGTTCCGTTGACTGTTCCAGGGCCAAGCGTTGCAGTCAGCGTGAAGAGAGTCTGAATTCCAAGTGGCCCGGCTTGGGGTCCGAAACTCTGCAGTGCAATGCCGCCCAGATTGATTCGGGCCGCCGCATTGATCGCCGTAACTGCCGCCTGCTGCGATGCCGGATTCAACAACGTAGCAGGTGAGATTCCCGCGATATTGATCAGTCCCTGCGGGGAAAATGAGACATGCTCGGCCGACCCATTGAGCAGAGTCAGAAACGAGATCAACTCCGCTTCGAGCACTCTCGGTGCGTTGCGACGATCGTTTTGCGTCTGCGAGGCAACGGGAACAAACCCTTGTTCAAACGTCGCAAATCCATCCGGCCCCGGAAAGAATGTGCCGATAGCGCCAACGAGTTCATCGGTTCCACTTCGATAGATTGGCAGACCACCGGGCAGTGTGCCGATCCCACGCGAAATCTGGCGGGGCACTCGCCCCGACTGCACGCCGTATGAATCGCGGTTGGTGATTTGCTGTCCGTTGACAAACGTACTGACGCGGTTGGAGTGTTCGATCGCAAAGAGATCAACGAGTGGCTGATTGATGATGCCGGGAGGAAACTGGCCGCCAACACCCACCGGGGCCACCCAACCAGGTCCGTAGATTGTTGGTGCCGACACGGCCAACGTGGAGTTTGGATTGCCTTGGGCTTCTCGCTGCGTGATCGTGCTTTGGCTCAGGTATCCAACCGTTCGCGAAGTCAAGATTCCCTGACCACTGGAAAAGAATGCGGCGCTTCTGGCTTTTGCTACGGCGCCGTCGATCGCAAACGCCAGGTAGTTGATGTCGCTGGTATTGATGGCGCTCTCGGTGCGAACTCCGAGAATTGCCCCTCTGCGATCGACGACGGCAAAAATTCCATCGGTACTCGGAGTGGCCGCTGAAGCTCGATTAAGAATCGCCTCGATTTCAACAACCGTCAACTGACCGCCCGCAAGCATCTGCCGCGATTCGAGCGACTCCATGACAAGCGTCGGCTCAGCCGCAGGGCGAGGGCTCTTTCGGAATGCTTTTCTGAGAAACCCGATCAAGGCCATAGATCATGCTCACCAGTATTGAAAAGTGACTTTTTGCACTACGGAATCTGAACCGATCGCACGGATCAAACGTACCACCCAATTCCATTTTAAGCCAAGAAAATGCACAAGCGATTTGCGTGTCACTGGAAAACGTGCCAAAGCAGTTGAAATCAAGGTTTTTAGGCGAACAGAGCGAGTCAACCCGAGAGATGCGGGAGTTCAAAAAGGTTCAATAAAAAGGTTTTTCTCAGTTATTATACTGTCGCTGTCTTGAACTGAATTTTTGATGATCTCCTGTCGGGGACCTACTGGTAATCGTTTTTAATGCCTGAACGATCGATAGGTGAACATTCGATAGGTGAACATTCGATAGGTGCGTGAACGATCGATCATCTATCGTATTCTTGGTCCGTTGTTGAAATCAATGACGTGCGCCGAAAGACACCCGACCCGATCATTTCACAAAATGCAGCGAGTTCGGGGCAACCCATCGCGAGCAGTTGCAGTGTAGACCTCCGGCACAAAAATCTCTGAATCGATGAAACACATGTTTCACTCTAGAAACGAAGAAGGTTGCGAATGACTGCATTTATTGAACACCGCTTTGTTGTCACCGGGGGCGCAGGATTTTTGGGCCGCAATGTAGTGCGAGTGCTTCAAGAGCGAGGCGTGCCACGATCACAGATTACGATTCCAAGACGCGCGTCATACGACCTCACCAGAGAAGCCGATGTTGAGCGACTCTACGCAGATGCAAAGCCAGACATCGTTCTTCATCTGGCGGCTGAAGTTGGTGGCATCGGTGCGAATATGAATGCTCCTGGCCGATTTTTCTTTGCCAACATGGCAATGGGTCTTCATCTCGTTGAGCATGCTCGCTTAAACGGCATCGCGAAGTTTGTTCACACAGGAACCGTGTGTGCCTATCCAAAAAACTGCCCTGTGCCATTTCGAGAAGAAGACATTTGGAACGGATTTCCAGAAGAAACCAATGCTCCGTATGGCATCGCAAAAAAAGCTCTCTTCACCATGCTCGACGCATACTATCGGCAATATGAACTCAAAAGTGCTGTAGTGGTTCCGGTGAATCTCTAGGGGCCGGGGGACAACTTCGACAAGCAGTCCAGCCATGTGATTCCCGCATTGATTCGCAAGTGCGAAGAGGCACGCGTGGCAGGCCGCGACTCGATTCAATGCTGGGGGACAGGGAAGGCGACGCGGGAATTTCTGTTTGTGGAAGACGCTGCGGAGGCGATTGTGCGTGCCGCCGAGGTCATAGATGAACCCACACCAATCAATCTTGGAGGTGGGCGAGAAATTGCGATTGGCGAACTTGTCCGCGAGATTGCTCTTGCGTGTGACTTTCGAGGAGAGATTCAATGGGACGCATCGAAGCCAGACGGCCAGCCTCGTCGCGGCATTGATATCAGTCGAGCGAGATCGCTTCTCAAGTGGGCTCCGCAGAAAGATTTTACAGAGGGGCTTGCTGAGACTGTGCAATGGTGGCGGAGTTCTGGTACCAAATAAGATTGCAACAAGGCCGCGTTCGCTCCTCGCATTCAGGACACAACGGAAGTCATATACGTTTTGAGATGCTCGGAAAATCACACAGCGGAACGCTTGTCGTAGGCTCATCGAGAATCTCGGCGAGCGTGGAATCCGCAAACGCTTTTTCCATGGAAGCCATCGCATTGTCGAGCCGTCTGTGAAGTGGACAGAGATGTTTGCCGTGGGCCGCCAACCCGAGTGGGCATGTCGTGATCCGCCGAATTGGATCGACGGCCTGCACGACTTCGAGAATTCTCAGTTTCGTGGGCGAGCATGTCAGTATGAATCCGCCACCAACGCCGCGGCGACTCGCAACAATCTTTTTGCGAACCAACTGCTGCATCACCTTCGCGAGATACGCAACCGGCACGTGTGTTGCCTCGGCGATTTGATCTACGGTGCGCGATACATCTGGTGCCGTGGCCAAATAGGTGACCGCACGAAGCGCATACTCGACGGTTTGTGAGAGCATACTATTTTTGCTCGGGTGACAGTCTGTTACGAACTCAATCGTTCCTCTCAGTCAAAAAACATTGACAGTCGAGCGAGCTGAAGTATGATCATGTTAATTCAGGATGTAAATGTCCTTTATTAGGATTGTGTTTTCGGCGGCTCCTGTTGCCAGACGGCTTTTCAAAAAGGAATGCACTCATGACGATCGCGCACATCGACGAAACCCGACTAGAAACCGACAATGCATACCGTTTTGCCTACGTATCAGAATTCATGGAATTCGGTGCGGAAGACATTGCTGCAATCCATGCAGTTGCTGCGTATCTAGGTCCGCTGGTCCCCTCGCTTGTGGATGCCGTTTACGAAAAACTCTTTTCGTATGACGCGACCAAACGTCATTTCATCGCGAAGCAAAGCGGATATGAAGGCCCTGTTCCAGAGAACATCGATTCCCTCGGCCAAGACCATCCCGTGGTTATTTTTCGGAAACAACATCTTGGTCGTTATCTGACCCGGTTGGTCACGGGCGCCTATGATGGCGAAATGGTTGAATACTTGGATCTCGTGGGGAAAATTCACACACCGGCCGCCGGAAGCCAAACGCTTGACGTTCCGCTGGTTCAAATGAATACCTTGCTAGGATTTGTGTCAACGGCTCTTCTTTCCACGATTGTGTCGTGTGGTCTCGAACGCGAAACCGAAATACGCACGCTGCAAGCCTTTCATAAATTGCTTTGGATTCAAAACGATTTTATTTCACGGCATTATCAGTTTGCCTAGAAGAGGCCACGGCAGTCGTCATCTCGAACGCCGCGGTACAGTCTGTCGCCGCGCACAGGGTAAGAAATGCCACCGCGAATTGGCGGGCGAGTGAACGGAAGTGTTGGTGGCGAATAAACCTCATTCAGCCGGCGGTGTGATAGTGGCCCGTTCGAGCCAGGCGGAAAAATCCTGCAGCGTCGATTCGCCGGCCGCCAAGGCGATGGTCTGGATGACGGCATCACGCTCGCTGCCATTGAACCGAATGCCGTTTGCCTCCAGGAATAGGGCGGCAGCCAAGAAGCCACTCCGTTTGTTGCCATCGATAAACGGATGATTTTTGATGATGCCGTGCGCGTAGGCGGCAGCCAGATCAAAGAGGGACGGTTTCTCATAAACAAAGAGGTGTTGCGGTCTGGCCAATGCCGAGAGCAGCAACCCCTTGTCGCGGACGCCGGAGCCGCCACCGAAACGCGCGAGCAGTTTATCGTGGAAGGAGAGGCAGTCTTCCTCCGTCACCCACACCGGTTCGTTCATTTCGCGAGTTCGTTCAAGGCGTTGGGATACCGCTGGATCAGATCGTCAGCGATAGCCGCCTTTTCATTAAAATTAGGCCGCTGTGCCGACAGGCGGACCGAACCTTCAGTGGCTTCCGTAAGGTAGAGGTGATCCCCCTCCTTAACGTTCAATAACGCCAAGGTCTCCGTCGGGATGATTACGCCCAACGAGTTGCCGACACGCCGAATTTTGAGGTCGAGAGTCATGATGAAACTATAGTGGAAACGCCATTCGATTTCAAGAAAAAGCTAAGTGCTGGTATTCGCGCATGGCCGGCTGTCGTCGCTGCGTCTAACACGGTGACCTGCCCCCCTTAAACAGCACCACTTTCAGAGAGAGAATCTGGTGGTGTTGACGCTGCCCCCAACTTGGTACCAGTCGGGTTGTTAGCCATGCAGGGCGGGTAGCTGGGCATGCCCAGCTACCCGCCGCGCGAATTCGAACGGCGTCTGGTTGCCCAGAGCACCATGCGGACGAACGCGATTGTAATCATCCCTCCAAGCTTCTGTCACGGCCTGTGCTTCATCGAGCGATAGGAACCAGTGCTGGTTCAAACACTCGTCGCGAAG